>CAITIE010000001.1 GCA_903892355.1 uncultured Pirellula sp.
CAAGCGCGATCCACTTCTCTTAGCAGTCTTTGTTTATTCTTACCTTCAGGAAGTCTCGTCAGTTCCAGAGAAAACCCGGACAGCTTGAGAATCGCTACTACAAGACGAAGGAGGCACCGCAGTTTACGCACTTGCAAGGTTAATCGAGCGACTTCGGATTCGAGTTTCTCGATCGAATTGTCTGAAGTGACAAGACCGACGACCGGCTTAGGGGCTCGCGATTTCCACGTGTGAAGGGTAGAGCGTGGGATCGCAATTCCGACATGACTTGGATCAAGTCCGGAATGATAAACCAATTCGTGCAGTCGATGATCGTAAGCTCTCTGTGGACGTGTGAAGGCAACCATGCCACCAGCATAGTTCACTGTGATTCATGATGCCGTGAGGGGCTATGGTCAATAGCAGTCAGGATCGCTCTCTGTGCGCTGCTGTGGATGCCACAAGGTAAGGGTATCTGCTCAGCGAAGATTTTGGGGATTGGTATGAGCTCGCTACAAATATCCCCGAGTCACAGATAATTTTCTTGACTTTCAAGGCGCGACTCATCATATTCTCGCCCGCAACGTCAGCCAATCGAACTGAATACGCTCCTCATCTCGAAATGGATTTCTATGGCTCTCGCACTTCTCCGCCGCGCTGTTCTTTGTTGCCGTTCTGTGCTTGCGCACACCCGTTTTACCCACATAAACCGACTGCAAGTCCGATCAAAGCCGTTCGCTGGTAAACGTCGGTTTCGAGCGTTGTTGTATGAATCGCTCGAATTGCGAGCGATGATGGCCGCGAATCCGATCGCTCGTAACGATATGGAGTATTACACGCCAGCGAATACTAATTTGGTGGTAACCACGTCCAGTCTTCCTGCATATCCTGCAGCAAATGATCTCGATATCGATTCCACATCGCTAACCTACAGCCTCGTAGTCGGACCAACCAACGGAACCATTCTTTCATTCAATTCCAATGGTACCTTCACTTATCGGCCGAATATTGCCTTTGTCGGAATCGATACACTAACCTACAAAGTCAGCGATGGAACCAACGACAGCATTGCCGCCACGATCGCCATCGGTGTTGGCACCAAGCTGCTCGCTCGTCAAAATCTCGACACCTTTTATCGCTCCCTTTTGGGGCAGTCGATGGATTTGTTTTCCAGGCAAGATGAAACCGCAGATGGCAAAGGGCAATCGAACATTCCTTTAGGTTCCTCGCAAAGGACAGATGGATCGCTCGCCGCAAGTGGTAGCCTGCAGTTGCTCGAGGTCCTCAGCCCCGATCAGTCATTGATCTATCGATCGAACTCCCTTGTCAAACCCGTTATCGCCGTCGATACACAGCTTGCTCCGGGAGTCGCCGTTCCATCCGCCGTATCCGCCCAATTGATCTTCAATGGTGTTGCGGGAACAAGTTATTCCTATTCCACCTCTGGCATGACCACCGGCCAAGGCATGCGTTTTGCCCTCCAAGCCGACGGTTCTGCCCTCGCCACGGGAGTTTACGACTACACCCTTGCGGTGACCCTAACCATTTCGGGAATCAATTACACCCAGAACTTCACCGGCAAACAAGCGATCGTCAATCGAAACGCGAGCGTCTACGGTTCTGGCTGGTGGCTCGATGGGCTCGACAGCGTCGTTGATAGCACCGCCGGAGCGATCCTCGTTAAAGGGAATGGAGATAGCCTGTGGTTTCCCAAGTCAGGTTCAAACTACCTGCATGCAGCCGGAGACGTCCAGTACAACACATTCGTCAAGAACGTCAACGGAACGTTCACTGTCACCTCGAAGACCGGTACGGTCTCCAACTTCTCTACCCTTGGACTGCTGATCAGCGTTGTCGATTCCAATGGTAATACAACAACCCTCGCCTATGCGGATCGCAACAGCGATGGGATCGCCAATGAGCTGATCTCGGTCACGGATCTCTTTGGCCGCGTTACGAATATCAACTACACGTCGGGCAAAGTCTCCAGCATCGCGCACTTTTCAGGGCGAACGACGAACCTTGCGTACACCAGCGCGAATTTGACCGGCTACACCTTGACCGACCCAGACGGCAGCGGGCCATTAACCGCCCCTGCGGTTGCGTTTACATATACGTCCGGCCAACTCACCAGCCGAACCAATCCTCTTTCGCAAACAACAAGTTATGCCTACGGTGCCAATGACGGAAGGCTAACAACCGTTACCTACCCCGATGCAAAGACGTGGCAGTTGGTTCCTGCCGAGACTATTGGCCTACCGACAGGTATTTCCGGTAACACGCTGAAGAAACCAATCGATGTGCAAGCGACGGTCACTGACCAACGCAACAACGCTTGGAAATTCCGCACCGACCGTTACGGAGGTATCACAGAGTCGATCACGGCATTGGGATACGTACGAACTTCCATGCGCGATTCCGATGGAAATCCGTACGTCGTCAACGAGCCGGATCCTGATGGTACGGGACCATTGGGCAGTTCGGTGACCTTTATCGGTTACAACGCGCAATCGGACTTGACCCACCTTATCGCACCCGACGGTGGCGTAACAACCCTAAGCTATTCGAGTACTCTTCACCGATTGCTTTCGGTAACGGATCCCGTGGGACGCACCACATCGAGCACGTATGATACAGCCGGTAACCAGTTAACCAGCGTCGATGGAGCAGGATATACGACCACCTATGCCGTAAATTCTCTTGGTTTACCGACGAGCATCACTCCTCCCGACCCCGATGGAGCAGGACCACTCACATCCCCGGTCACTGGGCTCGCCTACGATTCTTTCGGGCGTGTGATCACGCTTACCAATCCTGATAGTTCGACAGAGACGTTTACGTACAACTCCGCCGATCAGATACTCACCAGTGTGGACGAGTTGAGCAAGACCACGACGTTTGTGTTTGATAGTTTGGGGCGCATGACCTCGATCACCGATCGCGTCGCCTCCGTGACACAGTTTGCTTACGATTCCCTCTCACGCGTTATTCAGCAGACAGATGCCCTCGGGAACATAATTGACGTTGAATACAACAATCGAGGCCAAGTTTCAAAAATCAAATATCCCGATGCCGACGGCGCAGGGCCACTGACTCGAGCCGAAGATAATCGCGGTTATGACGGCGTTGGAAACATGACTTCACAGGGCGATCCGCTCGGCAATTACCAAGGAACTACGCCGTATACGTTCAATACAGATAATTTGCTTATCTCTCGCGGCAGCGCAGGCAATCCAGGTTTGTACGAGAATTGGGACTATGACAATGCAGGGAGATTGAAAAATACGTACCGCGCCAGTTCCGGAGGGTACCCCGACCGGATTTTGGTTGGGTACGACGCCGCTAATCGCATTATCTCCAAGACCGTTCAATCCCATCCATCGCTCGGTACCCAAACGGTTTACTATTCGGAATCGTATGCATTCAACGCAGCTGGCGAACTCATCTGTACTACTGATGGACGCGGGTACGCAACCCAGTACACGTACAATTCGCGAGGGTTACTGGCATCGGAGATTCTTCCAGACGCCGATGGCAGTGGTTCTCAGTTCAGCCTGATCGTCACCCATGGCTATGACAACATGGGACGCGAGACGAGTATCGATCGAGGCTTTGGTCGAGTCACCACGTATGAATACAACAATCGATCTTGGGTGAATAAGGTCACCAAGCCGGACCCGGATGGTGCAGGCGCGCTGAGTTCCCCAGTTATCCTGATTGGATACAACCTCCGAGGGGATCAGACCAGTGTCACCGACCCTCTCAATCGCGTGACCTCCTATACGTTCGACAACGAACAGCGAGTCACCAAGCGGACCGATCCAGATCCTGACGGAGCCGGGCCTCTGACCAGTGCGGAAACCAGCTGGGTTTATAATGCCATGGGCTGGCTCACCAGCACCACCGATGCCCGCGGTGGCGTGACCTGCATCACCTTCGATAACCTCGGCCGGATGCTCACACAGACCGATCCGGATCCAGACGGAGCAGGAGGACTCTCAGCCCCTGTGACGACGCTGGCCTACAACATGCAAGGCTTGGTCACGGTGACTGATGCCATGGCCCGCGTCACCACCTACGCGCGTGACAACAAG
>CAITIE010000002.1 GCA_903892355.1 uncultured Pirellula sp.
AGCGATACAGATTCGTATCCCCAGCATCGAAGCTCTTCGGGTCTTTGGACTGCCAGCGGCCAATCGTTGGATCGAACATAGCTGAGTTCCTGGGGACGGATTGGAGGATGGAGTTGCCGCAGATAGGAATGTAGCATGCATAACGGTTCGACGTCAAACATTTTGCGTTGCTCCTTAGCCGAGTAATGACTTGCTTAGTATGACAACTGTCTCCACGTCCGCGTACGGCCGCAAAATGGCCATTTAGGCGGTCAGATCAGACCAGAATGGAGCATGAAGTAACGAGTAAATCAGCCATCGAAGTATCGATCCCAGATCCTTGCGGACTCCAATCGCGAGTGCAGGATTAATCATGCTCATAGCGCCGAGTTCTCGCACACAAAAGCGCCGAATGTTGTGGCTCGGAGCAGTGCAGATAGCCACGTGTCTCGATAACGAAATGCGCAAGTCCGGCACCAGGGGCGTTGGAAGCTCGCGCAAAGTAATACGACTGAGGATGCTGGGTCGCGTCGTGCCCGACTGGCATCCTTGCCATCCCGCCCGTCTTCAGCTCGGCGTCCATGCACTCGCTACTTCAGTTCTATCATCTCTGGCCAACGCAACGTGCCCTAGCGATTCCAACCGGAAACGCTTCCAACCCAACTGGTTGACATCAACCGCCAATCCGCTTCAAGCCGGGGAATGCATCCTGCTAAAACCTTCCGTTGGCATCGTGCCAACGGTCTTCAGTTCAAACATCACCGACAACGCAACTCTTCATCAAGGTTCAGGCATCCAAGGTTGGAAGGTTCACTCACATCCTGGCCTTTGTTTCATCAATCGGTAAACAAAAAGTACCATCCGATCCCAAAAACTCGGATCTCGCGCATTGACGTAAAGTCCTCTGATCGACACACGTCCTTCATTATCAAAAGGATCGATTGCCGGAATTGCATTCTTTGCAATTTCTCCAACAGCGATTGATCGAAACTTTATCTTCGCGAAGTCGAAGTTTCGCCAGAATGCCTCAGACGTGACTTCAGAGTTCCTATCGTTTTCTCCATAACTCCGAATTCTGTAACGCTCCCAGAACATCTCAGAACAAACAGGATCGAATAGGACACCGATAGGCTCTCCTTGTTTTTCGATCAGCCAACCACCCGCCCTGCCGTAGTCCGTGTTCCATATTTCGAGAAGTCTACGATAGTTTCGAATCACTGTCGGTACCTATCCAACTCAGATTGGATGAAATCGTAGTAGTTCCTACCAGCCACACTGCCCGCCCAGTAACCAGCGAAACTACCAATCAGCCCCCCAAAAAAACCACAGACAGGAACAGTGATCAGTTCTTCAGGAATCGCTACCTGAGGACCAAGCTGCCCTGCGATCCCGGCACCTGCGGCGCCCGTCCCAGCACCGATCACTCCACCAGCCCATGCACCTGTCCAACCACCCGCAATCCGCGCGGCGTCGCCAGCTTTATCCTCCGCCATGAAGAAAGATGCGGTATCCATCGCTACCGCACCGACAAACAGCACTTTACCTGTACCATTCAAAACTCGATGCAGTCGAATCGCGCTTTGCGAGTAGACCGCCTCTTTTGGTACATCTCCCTTAATAAGCACTTCACCCTCATTCCCTTGATTATTCTTCCAGATCTCAAATCGTTCACGCAAGTGTTCGTTCCGTGACAAGAATTCCTTCGACGCTTTAACGATGTCTTCATGTGTCAATAACTGCCCGTCCTCCAACTTGCTAATGTCCTCCCACACAGGTGTCCCTCGAATCTTTGGAGCACCATTACGCAACGTGCTCGCACGGGAATATGGGCTTTGTCCACCCAGATGTTGATTAAGAACATGTTCGACCGGGTGTAGTTCAATCGAAGGGCCTGTTGACTTGATCCCATTTTTAACAACTTCAGAGGCGTATGGTGGTCCGTCACCACCAACCTTACGAACTACATATTTTGCCTGATCTGGATTGGAAGCAAAGATATTGAAGATGTGCCATTGTTCACCGGGCTTCTTAATTCCTTCCTCGAACAACCCACTTGGGTCTGTCGCCATCGTAGGATGATTCCCCACGTAGCGATACAGGTTCGTATCCCCAGCATCGAAGCTTTTGGGGTCTTTCGTCTGCCAGCGGCCAATCGTTGGGTCGAACACGGTAGCGTTCCTTGCATTTAGGACATTACGTAAAATCAGTATACGCGCTGAACACGTCGTCGTGTTCTTGCTG
>CAITIE010000003.1 GCA_903892355.1 uncultured Pirellula sp.
ACCTCCGCTTCGCACTTGACCCAAAACTCCTTGTGCACAACAATTGCATTTACGCACTGTTTACACAAGCAACAAAAGGGCCTATGCAAATGCGATTATGCAATACTTTTAGGAAAACCGTTCATAATGGGTTCACGCTCGTCGAACTTCTCGTGGTAATTGCGATCATTGGGATCCTCGTTGGACTACTTCTTCCGGCGGTTCAAGCTGCTCGCGAGGCGGCACGAAGGATGTCGTGTTCGAGCAATGTTCGGCAAGTGGTTTTGGCGACCTTGAACTATGAATCAGCGTTCAAGCGTTTTCCTGGCATGCTCGGCAGCAGTAGCTATTCGCCCCAAGCTCGTATCCTGCCGCACATGGAGCAAAACAATCTTCATCAAGGCATCGATTATGGACGCCCTTTGCTCACCGGACCTGTCTTTGCCGCTCGATTTGACCCAACTCTAGCGAATCTGATCATTCAGAAAATCCCCACGTTTCTATGCCCCAGCGACGCAGAAGACCCTCTATTCCCAACCATCTTGGCGAACAATACGGTTTGGAATACGGCTGGAATCAACTACATGTTCAGTATCGGTAGCGGACGCGATACCTTTTATGACGACCGTTATGAAACAGACGGTATGTTCTGGACCGGCGGGTTCGCGAAACTAGCAAAATGCGTCGATGGAACTTCCAACACAGTTCTGGTAGCCGAGACGATTCTCGGAGACAAACAAGTCAGTCCGACCATGCCGACTAGACAACCGATTCGCCGAATCGGTAACTGGCAAGGAACCACTCAAAATGCAACTCAGCCTGGATTCTCTACAGGCGGCAGCACCATCGCGAATCCCAACCTTCAAGCTCTATTCTCTCGTGTGGTGAACAGTTATCGCGGAAATCGGGGTGACTGTTGGATCCGAGGGGTACCTTCAGCCACAGTGATCAATGGGTACCTGACACCGAACAACCCAATCCCAGATATCGGGTTTCATGGACGAGGCTTTTATGCATCCCGTTCTATGCACGGGAGTGGTGTACAACTCGGGTTCGTGGACGGCTCTGTTCGATTCACGGCGAATGCAGTCGATGAACTTGCGTATCGAAATACCTTTTCGGCAAATGGAGCCGAGTCTGTTACACTTGGTGATTAACGCGTTCCCGCCAATGAGTTGGCGATTCCTCGGACTTGCTTTTTCCAACCCCGCTTTTGGAACCAATAATGCTTTTTGCACCTCATGCGATCCTTTTTGTGGTGGCCTTCGCACAGATTTCAGCAGACCCTACTGTGTGGCCTAACTTCCTCGGTCCGAAATCTCTAGCGGTCGATGAACAATCGATCCCGCTTACATGGTCACCAAATCAAAACGTGGCATGGGAGCGAGAGATTACGGGCTATGGTCAGAGCAGCCCGGTCGTATGGAACGAAGTGGTGTATGTTTCTTCCGTTGAAGGGAAGATGAAGGAAAATCTGATCGTTTCCGCATACTCGATCGCTTCTGGCGAGAAAGTCTGGGAACAGAAAATCGGGACAACGCACCAAAGCGAAAACTCGGACTACTTTTCCCGCGCAGCTCCAACACCCGTCGTTTCGGAGTTGGGTGTCACGGTTTGGTTTGAAAATGGAGATCTGTTCACGTTTGATCATGCTGGTCGACAACTCTGGCACGCTGATTTGGTCAACCAATACGGTCCTATCCAATCCCGACACGGCCTCTCTTCCTCATTAGCCCAATGGAACAAAAGCATCTTCGTCTGGGTCCAAAGGGAGCAGCAACCCTACCTGCTATGTGTGAATCAGGCGACTGGGAGCGTCCTTTGGAAGAAAGAAATGGAACCTGGAACCTCGTGGAGTTCACCAACGATCGTTCCAATGAATAGCGAAGAAACTCACTTGGTTGTAAGCGCTGCGGGTAACGCGAACGCTGGGAAACTGATTGGCATCGATCCAACAACCGGCGAAACGGCATGGGAACTCAGTGGATTGGCAGGCAACACGACTCCAACCCCAACATTCGTAAAACCGGGACGGTTTCTCGTGGGGGCCTCCGCCGGTCGCGAGGGTGGACCGACCAAGGAAGCCGTCGCATCGAACGGCTTGGTAGCTGTAGAAAAGCAGGACGGCCGCTGGCAACCTCGCTACATCTGGCGTTCCGCTCGCGCTACCTGCGGATTCTGCTCCCCGATCGCACACCGAGGTCTTGCCTACTTTGTCGACCGACGAGGACGACTCTTCTGCTTGGATGTGGAATCCGGCGACGAAGTCTTCAGCGAAAACCTTGAGCATTCGGTATGGGCTACTCCGCTAGCCATCGGCTCCCGCGTTTACTTCGTGGGCGAGGACGGGATGACTACGGTGATCGAGGCCGACCGTACTTTTAAGAAACTTGCCTTCAATGAATTATGGAAGACGGAATCAACTGCCGGCGAAGAGAACAGCCCTCGAAACACGCTCAGCCGAACACGCCAATATGCCGCTTGTGCGATCTCCAACGCTCTTGTCATCCGCCGTGGGGATCGACTCTACTGCTTAAAGCCCTAAGTCGAATCGGGTATTTCAATTGGAGAAATCCCCTCGCACTACCGCGGCCCATCGCGGCGGTGTAGTGTTTCTGGCTATGGGCAAACGATTACCTTTGATAAATCGGAAGGTAATGGTATTTCACGGACAAACTCAGAACCGCCATCGATGTGGAGTAGACGGAACCCGCGTTTTGTTCCTCACCACCCGATGATTCCCACGCTCCGTTTGCCTTCTGCTTGGACAGCAACAACTCCGAAACGATCTTGGCCGCACGTTCTGCGTGCGTTCCACCTCGCTGATGCATGCCTTGAGCGAAGTAATAAAGACCATACAGAATAAACCGGTCACTCCATTGCGGCGGATGGTCCAACAACCAATCCGACGCACCGAGTACCAGCGGCGACTCATACTGGCCGCATACCTGCATCGCCAACAATCCCGCGGATGTCATCGTGAACGAGGGGCCTCCCCCGTTGGCTTCATACGAAAATCCACTCTTTGGATCCCTGGGGGTTCCTTGTGAATCCAATGGAGATGTGAACGATCGCTTGAGGTAACCAACCGCATCATCGATCGTCGATGACGAGACATCGAGACCATCATTCTTGGCACTTCGCAGCGCCATCAGTTGCCATACGCTCACCGAGAGATCGCTATCCCCGGCATCGGGCGTATATCGCCATCCGCCGCGCGCGTTGGCTCCTTTCTTGACCCGTTGGCTACGAACAATTAGATCGATAGCCTTTTGACAAGCCTCATGAACATCGCGATCCATCGATGAATCCAACGTCATCCCCAGCATCTCGGTCAGCATCAACGAAACGATTCCGTGGCCATACATCCGAGAACCGTCCGAGGCCCCAAAATAACCCGCCTTGTCCTGACGCCCCTCCCCGAGCAGAAATTTCAAACCTCGAGTCATGGCGACTCCCTCCGGACTCGAGTCCGACGGCTGATGCCCCACGGAGGCCATCGCCATGATCGCCAAGGCCGTCATGGCATTGTCATGCCCTCGATCAGTGATGGAGCCATTGGGCTTTTGCTGCGACAGCAAATACCCAATCGCTTTGGTTACCGCAGCATCGATATCATCCTTTTGGAACGCCTCCTGCGCGACCACATTCCGAGATGTCGCAAACAGGAAAACGACCGCGATGGCAAAAAAAGTGATTGCACGTTGCCAGCGACGAGTCAAACAGCACCCTTGGAAATGGCGATCCCATTCGGAATCGCGATCAGAGATTCCCATCGCCATGGTACGAGTAACAGCGAAACGCGAGCTACAGATCATCGGCGCGTTCATTGACTTTCTCGAGAATGTCGAGCAACACACGGTCGACCTCGACCCCTTCGGCTTGGGCCTCGAAATTGAGCAGTACTCGATGCCGCAGGGATGGGAGCATGACGCGACGAATGTCTTCGAAGCTGACGTTGTACCGCCCATCGAGCAACGCACGCACCTTGGATGCCAAAGCGATGGTTTGGGCACCGCGAGGGCTGGCGCCCCAGCGAATGTATTGATTGGTGACATCCGGTGCCAGAATTCCACCGGGGTGCGTCGCCAGGACCAGCCTAGCGATGTAGTCCTGAACATGGTTTGCCAAAACCACCTGCCGCACCAATCGCTGCCAATGCAGAATCTCTTCACCATCCATTACTTTTTCGGGCACTACGGTCACGCCGCGCGTTGTCCGATCGATGATCGTGTTCAACTCTTCCCGCGTTGAATACCCGACCACGAGCTTGAACATGAATCGGTCCAACTGCGCTTCGGGAAGCGGATATGTTCCCTCCTGTTCGATCGGGTTCTGGGTCGCCAGCACAAAAAACGGCTTCTTCAACTCGTATTTTATCCCCGATACGGTAACCGTCCCTTCCTGCATGGTTTCGAGCAATGCCGATTGGGTCTTCGGAGTAGCGCGGTTGATTTCGTCGGCCAAGCAGATTTGAGTAAAAATCGGCCCCTTCTGAAATTGAAATTCGCGGCGGCCTTCGTTCTCGACAATCATATTGGTACCGAGAATGTCGGACGGCATCAAATCCGGGGTGAACTGAACCCGATTAAAATCCAGTGCCATGGTCTCTGACAAGGTCCGAATGAGCATGGTTTTCCCAAGTCCCGGGACACCCTCGAGCAGACAGTGGCCTCCGACGAATATCGCGGTCAACACACCGTTGACAATCTCGTCATGACCAACGATCACACGTCCGATATGCGCTCGTACGGCTTGGTAGCGATCGCGAAACCTCTCCGCCTCTTGCTGCATCGTTTCCGCAACATTACTCATCGATATTGATTCTTTCGCGTAGTTGGTTTTCACTTGGGAGGATCGAAACAGGACGTCGCTTATGGGTTATTCTTTTTGGCCTTGCGCTTTGCTTCCAACAACCTAGAAGTATAGCTCTGATCATCCTCAGTTTGCATACTCGGCTTCGCAGTGGCCGCAACATTCGGCTTGCCAGAACTCGGTTCGGCCCCAAACGCGGCTGAACTTCGCCCAGGACCCTCGTCGACCTCCGTGACTTCAAAGGTTACTGCAGAGCGTTGGCGTTCCAAATCTCCCGATACTTGGGACTTGCTTTTCCGTAGTTGGTCGAGACTCTTTTGACGCTGCTGGTCGGCACCACTGGTTCGGGACCTTCCTAACCATTGGGCGATAGCTCGGAGCGGAGCCCCCAAATCCAAAGCCACACGCCGTACGAACACGTCTGCAAAAAAGAGGGTGGAACCGATCAAGACGGCAAGGGGCCAAATATCCTTGAGGGATTTGGCCGGAGGCAACCCGGGTCGGTAGGTGTCGATCCCAACCAGCTCTTCCAGATTTCCCTGTTCGAGGGCCGGAGCCAGCTCGCCTGGTTCCCCACCGTTCGGTTTTTGTTCCGCGAGCTGTTCGAGCAGCCGCATGTTGGCTTGTCGAACTCGGTACTCATCAGAAAACGGAACGGTGACTCCCGTGGTGATATTGGCCTTGCCAGCCCCTGGACTCACACTGACCATAAAGCTACCTGCCGATTCGGGCACAAACTCACCGATGTACCGTCCCGGTGCCTGCTGATTGAGGGGAACCGAAATGGGCTTGAGATCCGGACCGATCGCCGTCGCGCTCATATCCATGAAATTCAAGAACTTATCGTTCGCATCCAACGCATTGACAATGATCTGCACCCGACCGTCTTTCGCTTGTGTCGCCACAGAGTACTTCCCATCATCGTTGGAAGGGCGCATAGTCCATCGAACCAACTGGGAGAAGAACTGATCGTAGTAGGCTGAGCCGACCCAATCCGCGGCCCAGCGTTTTCCCGCATCGCTGGTGAAGACGGCGGTTCTTCCCAGTCCATAGCTCCATGTCGCCAAGATATTTGCGGTTTCAACTTCTTGGGGTTGTGGCGAGATAATCGGGATCTCAACCAACGGGCTATCTTTGCGCTCAGTCAATACAAATCCTCTCAGCGTCGGCAACTGCCCACGGATACCGGACATCACTTCATGGCCCGGCATCTGAATAATCGGGGCAATGCCTCCCGGGGGTTCAAAAACAAGTGGCTTCGCCACCCGTCTGGCTTCTCGCATAAAAATTTTCGGGAGGGCGCCAGCATTGGTGACAACGTAATAATTGCCCCCCGTTCGGTTCGCGATCCTTTTGAGTTCCGCCGTCCCCACAGAGCCGTGAGCACCGACGGCCACGGTCGATATTTTGACTTTATTATTGACGAAGTCTGCTAACACTCCATTGGATGCCGGAGTCGGGTCACCGTCGCTGATCACGATCATGTGCTTGACCGAAGCATCGTTTTTCTTGAGCGACTTAATCGCCAATTTCAGCGACGAGTCAAAATCGGGCATATCCCCTGGGACCATTCTGCTGATCCGGGATCGCATCATCTGCTTGTTCTCGCCAACCTTGGCCAGACCGTTGGAGGAATCTCCCCACAGCCATTTGTCGCCGCTCATATCGTATTGCACGACGCCGCAGTAATCCTGAGGACCCAACGCATCCAACGCAGACTTGCCAATCACTTTCTGCCAGTAGTTTCCCTCCGCCATTTCCGATGCGTGCATCACCATGGCCAATGCCCCGACCGCGTTCACCTTGGAATTCTTGATCGCAAAATTCACTGGCATCGCGGCTTCGATCTTGGTGTTGGTCCACCCCCCGGCACCGAAGGCTTCAGGCCCACCGAGCATCACGAGCCCCATGCCAAATTGCTGGACGCTTTGCACCAACATTTCGATTTGATCATCGGTGATCGAAACGATCTGCGCAGCTTCTTCTCCGCTGCTCCGTGGAACTCCCGCGAAAATCACGGAATCGTAGCTTTGAAGTTCCACCAAGCTTGAGAACAAGTTCGGCGCCGAACGGACATCGACTTCGATATCATTGCGCCGGAGCGCATCGACCAACGGTTCGTAGTCCCCGATATTGGCCGAGTCTTCGATCAACATGACGCGACCGCGACCGCGGGCATATGTGAACGCGGTCGCTCGGTTGTTTTGCGAGATCGTATCTTCCGAAGGATCGCTCGCGATGAACTCCGCTTCGTAGGTATAGCCCGCCGTTTCCTCAATGCGGTGTGGAAAAGGGATAATGTTAATGTCGCGATCGAGGGTGGTGGGAGCATCCACCAATACCTCGACTTGGTTGCCGATGCGACGCACGACGCGCAACCGCCCATCGACATCCTTCTCCGGTTGCCCCGGTTCCTGGTACCGATGGATCACAACACGAGCATCCACCGTTTGCCCTTGTCTCACGAAACCAGGAATATCGATCTTTTCGACCAATAGCTCCGTCGATGTGTCTAAACGGATCGGGACAACGTCGATACCCACACCGGTCTCCGCCAATCGTTTCGCAGCGTTATCCGCAGACCCCAACGTTTGATTCCCATCGGTCAATACGACGATCCGTTTCGCGGAATCCTCCAGAAAACTCGCCGCGGCAAGTTTCATCGCACCTTCGAGATTCGTCGCATCGGTCGTCCCAAAGTAGCTTTCTGGTTTCGACAACGGTGGTAAATTCTCATCCAGCGGCGGAATCTCGATAGACGCTTCTTTGCCAAAGACAATCAGCCCTGCACGGTCGAAGCGGCGTTCGCGACGATGCGATTTCACACTCTCGATCGCATACCGAAGCATCAATTGCCGCTTGGCACTCGGAATCGAGTCGCTCTGATCGAGAACGTAAATGACCGTCTGCCGCTCGCTCGACCAAATCCACTGGATCCCCGCAAGCGCCATCACAATCCAAAGCAGCACCAGCGATCGCAGGACCAAAGCCAACCAACGCCGGACCGGACCCAAGCCCGACAACGACTGTGACCCAATCCACCAGGAAATGGGAATAAGCACGAGCAAGCTAAGCAGCCACGGGTACTGGAATCCGATCTCAAAGTTTCCCAACATGGCCTTGGTTTCGCAATCGAGAAGTCGAAGATCGCATCGAGAAGTCACAGGTCGAGCAGTCAAAGTCCACAACCTTCAGTACATTATGGACTACCATGTTCAGATCGTGCCAGATGGCATACCCGTTTTTTGGCCGTAAGTAGCCCGTTTAAATCAATGGAAATCAACGGTATCGAGATCGAAAACACGTTCGCAGAGGCATTCGACATGACTGCCACGCGGATTATTATCACAGCCACCGAACCAGCTTGGGCGCGCCGAGCCGCCGAAGCGATGACAGGATTCGCAACCAGCGTCATCGGGTGCGGTGTCGAAGCGGGTATCGAACAGTTCCTCGATGGCGAGCATACGCCGGATGGACGACCAGGGGTGGCGGTACTAATGTTCAGTATCAGCGGGGCTGAACTGGAAAAGCAACTGGTGCGACGGGTTGGACAGTGCGTTCTGACATGCCCCAGCACCTCGGTATTCTCCGGCCTACAAACGGAGAAAAAAATTGCGATGGGCTCGCGACTGCGCTATTTCGGTGACGGTCATCAAATCGCAAAACGGATTGGCTCCGAGCGGTACTGGCGCATCCCTGTTATGGATGGTGAGTTCGTCTGCCAAGACTCCGTATCACGCACCAGCGCGGTCGGTGGTGGCAATTTCCTCGTCCTCGCTGAAACGATTCACGGTGCATTGCATGCATGCGATTCCGCAGTTCGGGCGATCAAGCGAGTCCGGGGTTGCATTACTCCGTTCCCCGGAGGTGTCGCACGCAGCGGTTCGAAGGTCGGCTCGAAATACAAATCCTTAACCGCATCCACCAACGATGCTTTCTGCCCAACACTTCCGGTGCATGTCAGCACCCAAGTGCTCTCGGAAACAAGCGCGGCCCTCGAACTGGTCATCGATGGACTGACACCTGATGCTGTTCGCGAAGCGATGCGACAAGGCATCCTAGCGGCATGCGACGTCGGTCCGTCCTGCGGCGTCCGACGCATCACCGGTGGAAATTACGGAGGTAAACTTGGCCGCCACCACTTTCACCTGCACGAAATCCTCGCGTGACCAAGTCCTCATTGCCATGAATCGGGCATTGGGTCCTACGCCTCTCTGGGCCTTAACGTCTCCGCATGATGCAATCCGCGTGATCTCAATCGCTGCGATCAACGAGCTGCACGATTGCACAGAAATGCAACCACAGCGGTGAAACCATGCACAAGATTCTGCTCATCAACTGGCCCGAACTCTCCCGCCGCAAAAAACCCGCAAAGAGGCAAACTTGGAAAGTAACACTCAACCACCTTTGCATCATGCCCGGAGTCTCCGAACATCCGCGCCCCTCGCCCGTTGCAACTGAATAGGATCCCAGCGACCGGTTCCATACCGCTGGTGCGTGCTCTTGACGTCAATTGTTTTAGATCGGCGTCTGCCGCAGTGTCATCGAGCAAGTGGAAGCGGACGGTTTGGCCAACTTTCATCCGATCTGCAACTTGGATGGTTTTCGTTTCTTGGTCGATTCCTGTGATGTTTCGAATCAAAAACTCTCCGTGTGAGAAAGTCTCCGAGTATTCGGAGATGGCTCGGCCGATCAACAGCAACCGCATCGCCATTTCCCGCTCGCGATTAGGCAGCACGTGAAACATATCTCTCAATTGCTCCAAAGCCGGCTTACCTCCCAAGGAAACAATGGAACGATCTCGAACCTCGGTCACGATCATAGGCTCGCCAATCGGCCGAGAACCTTGACTGACCACTGCAGACCACTCCACCGAATCGGGCAACAACAGACCGATAGCGCCACTGGTCACCAAACGATCCCCGAGAAACATCATCGACGGCGTAGCCTCACCACCTCGACGGGCCATGCGACTGATGTTGCCACCGAAAACCCTTGCTGGACGTTCATCGATCGGAGCCAACGCTTCCAGGGAAGAGTAGAGCATATCAGCGGAAAAGGTGAACGGACAAGCGACTGTTAACAGACCACCGCATGCGATAGCATCTCGATGAACATCCTCATCGAGCCCCATCACGGACCAACCGTCGGGGGTCTCGACGCACTCCATGCTGAATGCCCTCGCGGCACCCCGCATCTCTCCGAGCAACAATACGCTGGCCGCGACACCATGTTCCACCTCCTGTGCTGTCCCAACAATGCTATCGACAACACCTCCAAACAGAATCGCATCGCCAACCATCGGTCTTAGTACAGTCTCGATCAATCGCTCGGCATCCGCGGGTAACAAGGCATCGTCACGAATAAACACGATCGCGATGTCTGGAGCCATCCCTAGCGATTCTTTTGCAGTACTCATCGCATCGCGCACAGCATCGCGTATAGCCTCGTGATGCGACGAAGCATTTGCCGGACCGATCGATAGCGAAGCACTAGCTTTCATGCCCTACAACTCCTTAGTCACTGATGCGGATTAGGTTCGACTGCAAGGATGCGTGCCATGTCACGATCAAACTGACCACGCGTAAGCACGACATCCGCACCGGCACGCTGTGCGTTCTCGAGAGCCTCTACATCGACGTGTGCGCCGTACGCCACCACAAGTAACGCCGGGTAGTCGTTCTTCAAAGCACCGATAACATCATTGAGGTCGACCGACTTGAGGGACAAATCCAAAACGGCGATTTTAAGCTCGTCCGAAGGAATGCTTCGTTCTCGCAACGCATCGACATTGCGCACAACGATCAACTCATTCCCGCCTTGCCGAACCACAGAGCTGACCCTGGATTGAAACATCAAGTCGCTGCTAAAAAAAACTATCTTCATGCTATGGATCGCCCTTGCGAACATTGAACAGTTGGGCGTTTCGTAGAAATAGCTACCAAGGCGCCCGAGACAACAACGCCGAAAATCTCAAACCGCTCCGGGACCGCGACCGCCATCATCGATCGTGATGGCTTCCTCCATCGGCAGAATAAATATCTTTCCATCCCCGATGCTTCCTTCCATGCCACTTCTCGCAATCGACGTAAGGACCTCGATGGTTCGGTCCAGAAAGTCATCGTTAACGCAAATCTCCAGCATCACTTTACGAAGCAAATCGATTCGATACTCAACGCCATGGTAAAGAGCC
Organism: uncultured Pirellula sp.; assembly: GCA_903892355.1. GTDB lineage: Bacteria > Planctomycetota > Planctomycetia > Pirellulales > Pirellulaceae > JBKCUI01. The sequence goes on from CAITIE010000003.1 coordinate 10,988, forward strand.
GTGTGGCCTTTCTGCCGACCGTAGCCTTCCGCGTCGAGCACGGTCATTCGGGTTACCCCGATATGTTGCAATGCATCACGAACCGCTTGCAGCTTGTTCGGCTGTATTACCGCCATCAACATCTTCATGGTACTGACTTTACGATCGAAAATCCCTGAGGCAGTTGGCTCAATCGCCACTCGTCGCCGCTTCGAAAGTGGCGACATACACGCCATCCTTGGAATCCACGGCCGCTTCCGCAAACGACTCATCCGTCTCCCAAATGCGCACGCGTGTCGCTACGCCGCCAGTACCAGCAAGAATTTTGGGACAGACTTCTTCGAGAAGATATTTCGCCATGTTCTCGGCAGTTGGGTTGTACGGCATGATGAACAACCGGCATGGCTTGACCATCCGCAACGCTTCGATCGCGTTGTCATCCTCATGCGAGACCAAAAAACTGTGGTCCCAATGCTCATCGAGCCAACCTTTGCACCGGGATTTCAGTTCGGAAAAATCCATCACCCTGCCGACGGCGTCTTGGGTGTCGCCGGTGACAAAAAAATCGCAAACGTAATTATGCCCGTGGAAGTGCTCGCACTTTCCGCCGTGCTTATAAAGTCGGTGCCCCGCACAAAACTTGATGCGGCGCATGATCGTCAAACCCATCGCGTAGTTCCTTTGATCGGTTATGGAACGCTCGAATCGCCAAGGTGCGAGTCCCGAGCCTCGCTGCCTGCATCAACCTCTTCGGTTGCGTTGACAACAGGATCGTTCGCATCGGCGTTTAACTTCGGATTGTTGCGGTGACGATCCCGATCTCGCAGGGTCTTTTTCTCGAGATTTGCCACCATGGCCGATTGCAAGTCGACGCCGGTTTGATTCGCGAGGCAGACCAAGACAAACAGGATGTCCGCCATTTCATCCGACAGATTGTAGGCCGCATCCGACTTTTTAAAGCTCTGGTCGCCGAAAGTTCTCGCGAAAATCCGAGACAACTCCCCGACTTCCTCCATCAATACGGCCAAGTTGGTCAGCTCGGAGAAGTAACGCACCCCGATGGATTGGATCCATGCGTCAACCGTGGATTGAAGCTCCCGTAACGACAGCTCCCGATCCACATCGCTCATGACGCCACCTCGCTCATGTAGACATTCCTGCCTCAAACCGCCGGCGGTCGGCAGTCGATTCGTTGGCCCAGTGGAACTCGGAGACATCGCTCTGTTCCATCTGCCAAGTGAAGAATGCGGGGGCATCATCGATCACCGTAGGGAAATCGACAATCCCCTCATGGGCGGAACGCAGGATCACCCCCAATTGCTCCAACTCGCTAATGTAATCCTCCAGGTGTGCTGTCTCGACCTTCAGATCGTTCTGAATTTCGACGATCTCTTGGTCGTATACCTTGAACTTCGAGTTCCCTTGATGGTTCCGGAGCATCCGGCGAAGATTGGATCGTCGTTCGGTCAATTCGCGGTGCGACAGCGAAATGTCGGTCACGATCAAGCGCAACAACGGCAACATCGAGCGGGCTTGCTCGATCGAAAAGACGGTTTGTGGGGTTGCTTTCGCGCTCATGTGGATCGTCCATCGCTGGAATCGGGATAAGGTCCTAGTGACGATACCGACAACCTTCGAGTTCGAAAAGTTCACTTCCGTAGTTCGAAAGGGAACTTAGCCCTCTACTTCTATTTTTGCTCGAAATCCTGCCCCTTCAATCTCGAACCGCGGCAAACCTGCCTACATTAGCTGAAATTTAGCCCCCAAGGTGATCGAAAACTCGTCAAAAACCTGATCGATGAGGTCCGCATCCACCCGATCTAGGCCGCGAACAGCACCAGCCACCAACGCTAAATCGGCCAGTTGAACGATCCGTCGAATCAATCCGTCCCCCAACTCGTGGCACCGCGTAATGCCTTGGGCCGTGAACATGTCCTGGCTCGCCCCACAGCGATCCAACGCGAATTCGAAATAGTCCGCCGTCTGCCCCAAATCCCAAGGTGGCAGATCAATCCTCAACTCGCAGGAATCCAAAATGCGGCGAGGTAGGCCCACCAGCAACTCGTCATCGACCGCGAGGATCAAGCTCCACTTGCCTGGCCGAGTAAGTAGCACGCCTAATGCCTGTAGCGATTCTTCCGAAAGCTGCTCGGCGTGATCTAGCAACAACGTAACCCTGCGACCGATGGCGGAAGAGGCCACCAAGAAATCATCGATTTCGCCAAGAACCCTGGAGAAGCAAGCGGGCACCTGGGACGAAAGCACTTCCTCGATCGACGCATTTACGCCGAGCCAGCGTCGGCATTCGTCGGAAGAAGTCTCTAGAACAGCATTGCGGACCCGAGTCGCAACGGCCAATGGAGAGGCACCGGCTAAGTCCACCGTGGCGATGCTTTCGGGAGCTTTCGTCAGACGCCGGAGTCGCAGATGCTCGAGAAAGAGGCTTTTCCCAGCCCCGCTCGGGCCGACCAGCAACCCCAGTTTTCTGCGATGGGTGAGGAGAAATTCACTCCGAGCCAAGGCTTCCTCGACGCTCCCTGCTACGAAATAGTCGTAGATCGGATTCGGCTTGGCAAAGGGTGACCGCGACAGTTTCCAATGCCTCAGATAGCTCATAGCGGCTCCTCAAATTGGTCGAGAACCATCAACAGTTGAGAACCAAACGGCACACAACTCCGTAGTATGTGTTCTCGGCCACGCACGACCGGAATCATCAGCAAATGTAGACTCGAAAACCGAGATATTCCTCGTTTTTCGGGGGATTCATTGAAGTTTGACTTCCGACACGATCCGTCATAGGCATTCGTAGAACCGCGGAGTAAACTTTCATCCTATGATCGGACCGATTTTCCAACGCGAACTAAGCACACTGCCTCGACGGCCCAGGCACTTCATCGCGCGGATTGTTTTCCTGGTCATGCTGTTCGCCATTATCTGCACCACTTGGCTACTGTTAGCAGGGGTACAACCGGTCCAAAACGCCGGTGATCTCGCCCGATTCGGGGTGTTGATCTTCCAACTATTAGCCCCTTTCCAAATGGTGGTGCTGCTGTTCATGGCCGCTTTGGCTGGAACCTCAGCCGTCAGCCACGAAAAGGACAAACAAACGCTAACGCTCTTGCTGATGACCTCGCTTACGGATGTGGAGGTTGTCGTCGGTAAAATCGGCGCCGGACTTTTAGCAACCATGAACGCCTTCCTCTCCTCGGCCCCGATCGTCTTTCTTCTGCCGATCTTGGGCGGTGTGTCGCTCGATCAAGTCATAGCGTGTACGGTGGTGACCGCATGCACGTTGATCGCTAGTTGTTCCCTCGGGGCGACAGTCGCATTCTGGCGGGAAAAAACTTTTCAAGCGATCGCGGTGACCACGCTATTGATCGCTTTGTGGTTGGCTCTCGGCGAAATCATCGCGGCCGGCATCATCCCCGGTGTTCCGCGTTCGATCGGCTCCATCATCAGCCCACTTCGGGCGGTCTGGGATATCGCCCAACCCATCCCATCGACCTCCGTCATTTCAGGTCTTGGAGGATCAGGGAATGCGATCTTGGCCAGCATCTTCATGAGCGCCTTGGCAGGTTTGTTGTCCCTTCTATCCATCGCGAAGCTTCGGGTGTGGAACCCATCCCGCGAACGCAGAAACGTTGTTGCAGAGTGGGAGGATTCTCCTCAAATGGCGGTCTCGCCGTCGAAGAACTCAACATCTGCCGATACCTCGGCAGCGATCGCACCCAAAGCGGAACAAGAACGCGTGGTCAAATCATGGAAAAGCCGCGAACCGAGAGCGATGTGGAACAACCCCATCCTCTGGCGCGAGATGATGACCTGGGCCTATGGCCGAAAAATCCTTTTCATCCGTGTCGCCTACATCTTCTTTTCTCTCCTCATTGGCTTTGGTTTGTACCAAACACTCCAATCGGGGGCCGCATACGCCGACTCGGGCTTCCAAGAGCAACTCGTTCCCACGACGGTTTCGCTCTTGGCTCCTTGCTTCGTTCTATCGTTGATCATGATCAACGCTCTCGCGGTCAATTCGATCACCAATGAGCGTGACGCCGGAGCTCTCGACTTGCTACTGGTCACAGAAATCACGCCCGGTTCATTCCTCTTTGGAAAAATCCTCGGCGTCCTTTACGCTACCAAGGAAATGGTCCTGATGCCGATCCTCTTGTGCATCTACCTTTGGTGGGGCGGAGGCTTAACCACCGAAAACTTGGTGTTCACCGTGATCTGCTTGATGGTCATGGATATCTTTGTCGCCATGCTCGGCATTCATTGTGGCATGATTTACTACCAAAGTCGCGTCGCGATAGGAACGAGTCTGGGCACCGTTTTCTTCCTATTCCTTGGGGTTGCGACCTGCATGCTCATCATGCTGATGTTCCGCGGATCCTTTGGCCGCCAACTCGCCCCGTTCTTAATGATCATCTTGGGCGGCGGAACAGGCCTTTATGTTGCACTCGGGAATCGCAATCCCTCCCCTGCGATCACCGTCACCTCGTTCTTGCTCCCCTTCTTGACCTTTTTCGCAATCACCAGCTTTATCCTTCGCGATCAAGAACTCACGGTGTTTAGTACCATCACGGTTTCGTACGCGTTTGCAACCGCAGCAATGCTGATCCCGGCACTCAGCGAGTTCGAGTTCGCGTTTGGTCGCGGTAGGATCGCAGACGAAGAGTAACCGCGGCAAACCGCTCGATGGCTTGCGAGTAGGTCGCTGTTTGATTAGCAGCTTGCTATGGGGATTAGCGGTTTGCCTAGGGGGCTGAGAGCAAATTCCACTCAGGCCGAAGCTTTTCGACCAACCTACAGCGGTGCCATTGCGTCACGGCTCCCAGCTCTCCCAGCGGTTTGTACTGGACGATAAATCGCCGCGAAGGAAGTCCTTCGAAGGTCGCATTCTTTGCCGTTTCCAACTGCACCCTCAAACGCTCTCGTAAATTTATCGTCTCACCGACGAACAGGTAGCGACGCCCATTTCCTCCCGTATCCTCCGTCCCGATGGAATAGAGAGCTGACGAATCGGGGATCCCCTCCAACTCCAAACGATCCGCCGAAATGCCTTCGATGCGATCCCAATCGAACGCATCAACGCCGCCGCCCGTTTCCGCTGCGTTTGACGCTTGCACTCCCGCCAAAGCTCGCCGCATTAAAAGCGATCCCCAGCGATACTCGAGCGAACTTCGTCCTGGTGCGTGATCGGCAGCGAGCCGGTCGAACTGCTCTGTCAAGCGCGGTTCACACAGGATTTCATCGAGATCCGCAAGGTACGCATCGGCAACTCGACGCCACGCGATCTCCGAGGCGTGCAGATAGCGATCGAGTTCACTCCATTTCGGAACCATCAATTGCTCGCTGGAAATCTCCATACCGATCAATTTCCCAGATTTCCGCAATCGGAGCAGGAATCGGTTGCGTTCCGCATTGCTTCCAGGAATTCCCAATGAATCGCATGTCTTTTGGAACGCTTCGTTCAAGAAGGGATCCACAATCACTCGGTCCGGACTAGCACCGCGATGGGATTCTTGGAAGGCTATGAGCAATTGTTCGCTTTCGCTTAATAGTTCCTCCGGAAATGGTAGCATCGGAGAAGCAGGGGGCCTTCTAGTCCGTTTTCTCGCTGTGCTTCCACTGCCCTCACCCGTTCGTTGCTTTCCATCCTTGGTTGATGGCGCGCTGACTTTCGGTTCCGGTGCCCCTTCGAGCATCTCACCGAGCAATACGCGACTCAATCGATCCGTACCCAACTGAGCATACTCGTTCGACAAATCGTACCCGAGGTAATTGCGACCCAACTTCTTGGCAACGACCAACGTCGAAGCGCTTCCCGAGAACGGGTCCATAACGATATCCTTTGGATTGGAACTGACCCGAATGATCCTACCTAAAAGTTGTTCGGGCATTTGGCACCCATGGAAACCAGCCCGTTCTTTGAATGTCCCTGCAACCCGAGGAAAGTACCACACGTCTTCATTGGGGGTGAGGCCCTCGGTGCAGTCCTGCGGTCGCAGAATCCAAGTATCATCAGGATTTCGGCCTTTCGGATTCGCCCTCGCATCCGCATAGACCAACTGCCGTGCCGACGGAACAGCAATGTCCGCGGCGTTGTACGTAAATCGCTTCGGATTCTTTACAAAATAAAAGAGGTGCGCATGAGAACGAGTGAATTTGGATTTGCAGTTCACACCGAACGTGTAGTACCAAACGATCCAACTTCGGCACTGAAAACCGACCTCTTGTGCGATCAGTTTCAACTCCGCGGCATACTCATCACCGATCGCAAGCCAAAACGTTCCTGAGGCGTCTAAAACCCGGTACACTTCGGTCATCCACGCCTTGCTCCAAGCCAAATACTGCTCGCGTTCCATGGAGTCCTTGTAGACGTCGTACTCGTACCCGATGTTAAAGGGTGGATCCGCGAACACCAACTGCAACGACTCACCGGGTAACTCGCGCATTCGCGAGACGCAATCACCTTGATGGATTGCATTGAGCATCGCATCGGGAATCAGCCTCACAGCTTCACTGCCCAAATCCAGACCGGGCTCACTGCCGGATTCATTGCCAGGTTCGACGGCCGTTGTCATAGCATTCCTCTTCGCATTCCTCGCTGCACGACTGGTCGTATTCCACAATCAGCCTCGATTCAACGAGGTCTCACCCGACATTCGTTATTGCAAAAACAGTTTTTGAACGATTCGCTGATGGGCCTACGACTCCTCGTCGCTTCGAAGCTTTGCCAGGACGCTGAAATCTTCGAGGGTCGAGGTATCCTGGGCTGATTCTTTGCCAGCAGCGATATCGCGGAGCAAGCGTCGCATGATTTTACCACTCCGAGTTTTAGGCAAAGAGGTCGTGAATCGAACCTCATCGGGAACGGCCAACGCCCCAATCTCTTTCCGCACGTGCTTCTTGAGCTCATCCCGCATAGCATCGCTGGGCTCGTGGTTTTTTAAGGTCACAAAAACCGCGATCCCTTGACCCTTGATCTCGTCCGGTCGCCCAACTGCAGCGGCTTCGGCGACCGATGGATGGCTGACCAAGGCGCTTTCGATTTCGATGGTGCTAAGTCGATGTCCGGAAACATTGATGACGTCGTCGATGCGTCCCATGATCCAATAGTACCCATCTTCATCGCGGCGAGAATTGTCACCGGTCAAGTACATATGGGGCACTTTGCCCCAATAGGCTTCCTGATACCGCTGGTCATCGCCCCAAATCCCTCGGAGCATGCCCGGCCAAGGCTTCTCGATGCATAGCATTCCACCTTCGTTAGTACCGACATCGGTCAAATCCGAGTGAAGGATGCGGGGGACAATTCCGGGCATCGGACGGGTGCAGGAACCGGGCTTGCATGCGATCGCTCCTGGGAGTGGAGACATCATGATTCCACCCGTCTCCGTCTGCCACCATGTATCGACGATGGGGCAGCGGCCGCCACCAATCTTTTCGTAGTACCACATCCACGCTTCCGGATTGATCCCTTCGCCGACGCTACCGAGCAGCCTCAACGAGGACAGATCGTGTTTGTCGACATGGTGATCACCCCACTTGATGAAAGCGCGAATCGCCGTGGGCGCGGTGTACAAGATCGAGACTTTGTACCGCTCGATGATATCCCAGAACCTATCCTCCTCAGGCCAATTCGGAGCTCCCTCGTAAAGGACTTGGGTTGCCCCCGCCGAAAGAGGTCCGTAAACAATGTAACTGTGGCCGGTGATCCAACCGCAATCCGCAGTGCACCAAAAAATATCTTCATCGCGATAATCGAACACCCATTGGAAGGTCCGCTTCGCGTACAAATTGTATCCACCCATGGTATGCCGAACCCCCTTCGGCTTTCCGGTCGAACCACTGGTGTAAAGGATAAAAAGAGAGTCCTCGCTATCGAGTGGTACCGCGGGGAAATCGCAGGTCTCTTTGCTGACCAATTCATGCCACCAAACATCGCGTCCTGAACTCATAGGAGGGTTTTTGTTGACGCGCTGAAGTACCACGCAGTGCTCCACCGATGGACTTTTTGCCAACGCCTCGTCGACCGTCTGTTTGAGATTGAGAACCTTACCTCGCCTCCAGCCTCCATCAGCGGTGATGATCAATTTGGCTTGTGCATCGTTGTTCCGATCCGCGATCGCCTCGGCGCTAAATCCACCGAAGATCACCGAATGGATAGCGCCGATCCGAGCGCATGCCAACATCGCAACAGGGAGTTCAGGAACCATCGGCATGTAGATGCTGACTCGATCCCCTTTGCGAATCCCGAGACGATCAAGTGCGGCCGCAAACTTGCTGACATCCTCAAGCAATTGGGCATAGGTAATCGTTCGCTTATCGCCTGGTTCACCTTCCCAGAAAAAAGCAACTCGCTCTCCCCGGCCTGCCCGAACATGCGCATCGAGACAGTTGTAGGAGACGTTGGTCTTGCCACCCACGAACCACTTCGCGAACGGCTCATTCCATTCCAAGCATTGCGTATACGGTTCGAACCAATGCAAATGCGTTTTCGCTTGAGTGTCCCAAAACTTCACTGGGTCGGCGATCGACTCATCGTAGAGAGATTGGTACGCATCCATCGACCCGATAGCCGCTCGCGAGGAAAACTCAGCACTAGGCGGAAACACCCGCGTTTCATTCATCACGTTAGCGATTTGCTTGGAAGTGTTCGGTGTGGTCATGGAGAGTTGCTTCTGGGAGGGTGAGGAGAGGAAGGCCCAGCGATAAGCGAGCCGATTGTTGAAAGAAGTGCGACGAAACATGGATGACAAAACGAAGGAAACCTAGCCAGCAGATCCAAGGATCCAGCCACCCTGACCTCCTACCAGCGATTTCATACCGGCATGAACTGAGCGAGATATCGGTAGCTTTGGGAAAGCGCGGAAATGCGATCGTCGAGGCTCTTCTCGTAGGCGCGATCTTCGACTTCGACGCACACGGGCCCCGTGTAGCCTGCATCCCCAAGCACCGAAAAGAAATTGCCCCAATCGATATCCCCAAGCCCCGGGATCTTGGGAAAATGGTATAGGTTTGGATGGGCAAAAATCCCGTGTTCGTTGAGCAGGTGCTGATCGACACGCACGTCTTTCGCGTGAACATGGAATATGCGATCGATGAAATCGCGGATTGGATTGAGGTAGTCCATGTGCTGGAACACCATATGGGATGGGTCGTAGTTGAGCCCCAAATTTGGACTAGCTAGATCCGAAAACAAACGGCGCCACAGGACCGGTGACGTGGCGAGGTTCTTACCGCCGGGCCACTCGTCCGCTGTAAAAAACATCGGGCAGTTTTCGATGCCGATCTGTACGCCGAACTTTTCGGCTAAATCGACGATCGGTTTCCATGTCCGCAACATGCGAGGCCAGTTATCGTCGACACTCTTGGTGTGATCACGGCCGATGAATGTATTGACCCGGTGAATCCCTAACCTCGGAGCCGCGGAGATAACTTTTTTCAGATGCTCCACATTCCGTTCAGCTTCTTCTTCGGAATGGGACAAGCAATTCGGGTAGTAGCCCAATCCGCTGATGGCTACACCATTTTCGTGAAGCGACGCTCGAACCGAGTTGATTTCATCATCGCTCAGATCGGCAACATCGAGATGCGTCACACCAGCATAGCGTCGGTCCGCTTTGCTCGGCGGCCAGCACATGATCTCAACGCACGAGTACCCAATATCACCTGCGAGCGAGACAACCTCGTCCAAGGTCAACTCGGGGACGATGGCGCTGACAAATCCCAATTGCATCATAGGAACCTATATTTCCAAGAACAAACGCGAAGGATCTTCGATCACTTCCTTGATCGTCTTGAGGAACGAGACGGCTTCCCGGCCATCGATGATGCGATGATCGTACGTCAAAGCGACATACATCATCGGGCGAATGACCACTTGGCCGTTGAGCGCGATGGGACGTTCTTGGATCGCGTGCAAGCCAAGAATTCCGCTTTGGGGTGGATTGACGATCGGGGTCGACAACAGCGAACCGTAGATCCCGCCGTTGCTGATCGTGAACGTCCCTCCCTCCAAATCCTCGGGCATGAGCTTGTTGGCCATGGCTCGCGTGGCATATTCGGAAATGGTTCGCTCGATGTCCGCAAAACTCATCCGCTCGACGTTTCGCAAAACGGGCACGACCAATCCCTTGCCACCACCGATCGCAATCCCGATGTCATAGTAGTGGCGATAGACCACATTGTTTCCACGAATCTCAGCGTTCACCGAAGGATATCGCTTGAGCGCCTCACACGCCGCCTTCGCAAAGAACGACATGAAGCCCAATTTGACGCCATGCTTTTCATTGAAGGCATCGCGGTACTTGTTTCTCAATTGCATGACCGGTTGCATATCGATCTCATTGAACGTCGATAACAACGCCGCATTGTGTTGTGCTTGCACCAAACGCGTGGCGATTGTCCGACGAATCATGCTCATCGGCTTGATTTCTTCGCTGCGGTTCGGTGTTCCTTGCTGCAACCCCGTATTGTTCGGGCTCACGGTGGTCGGGCTCACGGTGGTCGGACTCACGGTGGTCGGACTCACGGTGGTCGTGGTAACTGCAGTCGGCACTGGCCGCGACGCAGGTTCGAGCGCGCCGCTGGTTGCGGCAGGTTTTGCAATAGGCGCTGCAGAAGCTGACGCTGCAGAGGCTGGCGCTGCAGAGGCCGCTCGGGCCACATCTTCTTTGAGGACGCGCCCACCAGGGCCCGTCGCCGTTACCTCGTTGAGAGATACGTTTTGATCTTCCATCATCCTCTTCGCAGCGGGCATCACACGAGGAGAGCCCTCCGCCGGTGCGGTGGCTGCGGGTGCGGAAACCGAAGCAGTCGGTGCCGATGAGCCAGCCGGTGCCGATGAGCCAACCGGTGCCGATGAGACAGCCGGTCCCGTGGCACCGGTCGAAGCCGCAGCCCCTTTGGCCGATGGCTGAAACTCAGCGATCACTTCTCCCACCGTCGCGAATTGATCGTTCGGCTTGAGGATCTTGACCAAATACCCATCCACCGGCGCGGATACTTGAACCGATGCCTTTTCCGTTTCTAGATCGACCAAGTCGGTTCCGGCGGAGACCCACTCTCCTTCCTTCTTGAGCCATTGGCTGATCTGGACTTCGGAAATACTTTCGCCGACGGCTGGAACAACAATTTCGGTCATGGGACACTGAGGTTTTCGCGGAAGACTTTTCAGGAACAGGAACCCTTAGAATCATATCCCAAAGCCGCAAACCCTCCAACAGGCCCACCACACACTTCGAATCGAGACTCTCGCTCGATTTTCAACATTCGCTTACTTCTTCCCTCGCAATCGTCACACTTTCCGGACCCAATCCATCCCGCACTGAATCCGTTGGGGCTTTATCCCGTTAGGCGCTGCTCCATTCAGCAATGCCGGACTCCAGCATCCACCCAGCACTCCGGCGACAAACGCCTCAGAACCGCCAAACCATTGAAAGCAACCTTGACGACCCCACCCCAAATCCCCCTACCCCAAATCCCCCCGCCCCAAATCCAAGGCTCAACGCTGCCACCCCCTCGCGTCCGACTTGGAAAATCCGACTTGATGGTTAGCCCTTTGGGACTGGGAACGTGGCCGATGGCTGGCTTGACCACCCTCGGCGCCGACGACGAACAGTCCGTCCTTACCATCCGACGGGCCATCGCGTTAGGGATCAACTTCATCGACACTGCGTACTCGTACGGGATCGACGGACGAAGCGACCGGGTTCTCGCAAAAGCGATCGCCGGTAGCTTAACGCCGCGTTCAGCGACAACCTGTTCAGCGACAACCTGTTCAGCGACAACCGACGCTCAAGGCCCAGCCCATGTGCCGGTGATCGCGAGCAAGGTCGGGGCCAGCTTAGACTCGCATGGCAAATGGCAGAACGATGCTCGCCCGGATCGGATGATCACCCAAGCTCGCGAAATCCTGGAGAGACTTGAACTGGACCGCGTCGACTTGATGTACCTGCACGCCCCCGACCCTCAGGTACCCATCGAGGAATCCGCCGATGCGCTTCGCGAAATCCAAAACCGAGGCTGGGCGCGCTGGCTCGGGGTAAGCAATGTCTCCTCGTCTCAAGCCGAAACGATTTTTGCTCGATGCCCATTTGTCGCAATCCAAACCCATTTCAACATGCTTCAGCCGCAAAGCGTCCAGCAACTTCGTAACTTCTGTCGGGCGAATACGGTCTCGATGGTGACCTATTGGGCTCTGATGAAAGGGATTCTTGCCGGTACAATGCCCCGCGAACACCGTTTCGACCCCGCGGACCGAAGGCTCAACTACCCTATTTACCGCGGTGAAAAATGGGAATTGGCCCAACAATTCCTCGATGAACTCCGCCGAATCGCTGCCGAGCAGAAGATTAGCGTTGCCCAACTAGTGCTCGCCTGGAACATCGCCCAACCCGGGATCGATGTCACGCTGGTCGGGGCCAAGCGACCGTCGCAGATCGAAGAAACCGCCGTCGCCATGAATTTTCCCCTTTCATCCGCAATGGAACAAGAAATCTCGGCTTTAGCCAAACGATTCGCCTCTGCCACCGATTGGACCCGATGATTCGAACAAGCCCGATCCGTTCCGCATCCCCATAGATAACAAGGAGTTACGGCCAAGCAAACCGCTTCCCAAGCTCGCGTCTAAGCTACTAGAGTGCCATTTTGGTAGTAATTTCCAAAAATCCCCCCATTTTCCATCCAACTGGCCTTTCTGGGGCGTGCGACCTCGCTACACTATGCGACGTGGATGAGGGCAAAGTTCTGCAGATTGTCGTACGACCGCTGCATTTGTTTGCGTTGCTCGCTCTTTCTTTGGCCTTTTGGGGGACGTACTTTGGACAGTTTTTTTGCCGTTCACTGTCTCCCAACCGTTTCTGTTTTCCGGCAATTCACTCCATGGTGTCCACCCGTGGTTGGACACTGCCAGACCCCAAAGAGCAGCGCCCTGAAACGCTTTACCTTGCCACTTCGCACCACGGAATCTCAGTCCGCGGTAGGGCTTCAGTACTCGTTGCGATCCAAGTTCCCATTCGGCATGCCGATCGATTTTTGGGGGCGTTCGGGTCCGTTGCCCCACAATCCGACGTTTGCCGCGTCGGTGCCCAAGGCTCGAGGGACGAATTGATGACGTCGCCGTTGATTCGGCTCACCAATCAATCTGCTCCCACCAAATCCACCCAATCCATCATTCTCAATCCGCGTCACTTTTAACCAGCGTTAGTCTCCTATGGCAACATCCTCAAAGCGACGACTCCAAACCAGCCAAACGCGTGTTTTCGGGTCTGGCCGCAGCCAATTTCCTATCCCGAATTTGACCGCGCTTCAAACGGCATCCTACGAAGCCTTTCTCCAGGAAGACATTCCTTCGGACAAGCGAAAGAATCAGGGGCTTGAAGCTGTGTTCCGGGAAATTTTCCCGATCAGCAGCTACGACAGTACGGTTTCGCTCGAGTACCTTCGGTTTGAGTTGGGCAAGCCCCGATACACGCCCGAAGAGTGTCGGCAACTCCGCTTGACCTATGGCAAGCCACTCAAGGTCTGGCTGCGGCTTAACCGCGAGCAGCCACTCGAGGAAGAAGTGTATCTCGGTGATATTCCTGTGATGCTCGGGGGTGGTGAGTTCATCATCAACGGTGCAGAGCGGGTTGTAGTCAGCCAGTTGCACCGATCGCCTGGAGTGGATTTCGTTGAGGAATCCGAAGGCACATCCGATCGCAAGCTTCCATCCTGCCGCGTGATTCCAGAGCGTGGTAGCTGGATTGAAATCAACGTTACCAAGAAAGACTCGTTGTCGGTTCGGATCGACCAGTCGGGCAAATTTTCGGTCATCACTTTGTTGCGAGCGATGTCGCCCAAGCTCAGCACGGACACCGATTTGCTGAGCGCCTTCTACGAGATCAAGACCGAAAAGATCACGGATGGGCGAAGCATCATCAAGGTCGAGAACAAGATTGCGTGCGACGACGTTGTTTTTCCACCCGAGCATGAACGGGCGGGTGAGATCGTTATTGAAGCTGGTCAGAAGATCAGCAAAGCAGTCGCAGAGACGATTTGCACCTGCGGCGTAAAGTCGGTCGAAGTGATGGAAGCTCCCAAATTTCCTTACATTCTCAACTCAATGGCGGAAGACAACACCAGCAGCCACGAAGAAGCGTTGCTGCGGATTTACCAACGGCTTCGGCCGGGCAATCCGCCAGCCTTAGAAAAAGCCAGGCTGCTCTTTCACGAGAAGTTCTTCGACATCAATCGCTATCGATTGGGTCGAGTCGGCCGATTCCGCGTCAACCGAAAACTGGGGTTGAATGTTCCCGAAGACGAGATGGCGCTTCGCCCCGAAGACCTGATGGCCTCGATCCGCTACTTGATCAACTTGTTCGACACTGAGACCGATGCTCGATTTGACGACATCGACCATTTGGGCAATCGCAGACTGCGAACGATCGACGAACTCGCGTGCGAGGAACTCCGCAAAGGCTTCCTCAAGCTTCGTCGCACGGTCCAAGAGCGGATGAGTTTGAAGGAAGTCGAAGACATGACGCCGCGGTCGTTGGTCAACCCAAAGAGCATCAGCGCTGCCATCGAGTACTTCTTTGGACGTGGTGAGCTCTCGCAGGTCGTCGACCAAACCAACCCGCTTTCTCAGCTGACGCACGAACGTCGCCTTTCGGCTCTTGGGCCTGGCGGATTGAACCGAAAGCGTGCTGGTTTTGAAGTTCGCGACGTGCACATTTCTCACTACGGTCGTATCTGCCCGATTGAGACCCCTGAAGGTACCAACATCGGACTGATCAGCTCCCTGTCGATCTATGCAGGAGTTGATGAGTATGGGTTCTTGGTAACACCTTATCGTAAGGTTCTAGGGGGCAAGGTCAGCGATGAAGTCCTGTGGCTTCGCGCCGACGAAGAGTCCGATGCATACATTGCACCAGCAGACTTGGCGGTGAAAGACTCCGCCCTCGTTCCAGGACCGGGCTTGATCGCTCGCCACCGAAGCGACTTTGAAATCGTTGCACCGGAAGTGGTCCAGTACATGGACATTTCGCCTTGTCAGATGATCGGGGTCTCTGCGGGCTTGATTCCGTTCCTGGAGCATGACGACGCGAACCGCGCACTGATGGGTTCCAACATGCAACGGCAAGCGGTTCCGCTGCTGGTCGCGGAACCACCGATCGTCGGTACCGGTCTCGAAAAAGAAGTCGCCGCCAACAGTTCCATGGTGGTGCGAGCTCGACGCGCCGGCAAAGTTACCTTTGTCGATGCCACTCGAATCGAAATCGGCAACGATATTTACCACCTGAAGAAGTACCAAGGGCTCAACGAGCGTACTTGCCTCAACCAACGTCCGATCATCAACATCGGGGACAAGGTTGAGAAAGGTCAGATCATCGCCGATGGTGCTTCGACGCACCTCGGAGAATTGGCTCTCGGTCGCAACGTCCTTGTAGGCTTCATGTCGTTCGATGGATTCAACTACGAAGACGCGATCATCATCAGCGAAGAGTTGGTGAAACAAGACGTCTACACTTCGATCCACATCGAAGAGTTTGACGTCGAAATCCGCGAAACCAAACTCGGACGGGAAGAGTTCACGCGAGACATTCCAAACGTCAGCGAAAAAGCACTTCGCAATTTGGATGAGTCGGGTATCGTCAACGTCGGTACCTATGTTCGACCCGGTGATATCCTCGTGGGTAAGGTTTCGCCAAAGAGCAAGACCGAACTAACGCCAGAAGAAAAGCTGCTCCACGCCATTTTCGGACGAGCCGGTGAAGACGTTAAGAACGACTCCCTCGAAGTCAGCTCGGGCGTCGAAGGTATTGTCATAGACACCCAGAAGTTCTCTCGCCGTATGAGCCTCTCGGAAGAAGAGCGAAAGAACTTTGAACGGGATCTCAAGCAAGTTGAAACGGAAGGGAACAAGGAAATCTCGAACGCTTTCGCAGCGTTCGCAGAGGAACTGGAGAAAGCCATCGGTGGGAAACTCACCGATGAAGACGGGACGCCGTTGACCGGTGGCCAAGACCCCAAGTACATCGCAGAAAAGGCGCAAACCTTCAACTTGTCGAGGTTGTTGAACCGGCTCGATTCAGGACTCCACGCCGAAGTGAAGAAGGTTTACAAGAACCTTTGGCCTTCGGTCGAAGAATCGCTCGATATCCGAGATCGTCAACTCAACAGCATGAAGCGAGGGGATGAGCTCCGAAGTGGTGTGCTGCAAATGGTCAAGGTTTACATCGCGACGAAACGGGTTATCAGCGTCGGCGACAAGATGGCAGGTCGGCACGGCAACAAGGGGGTTATCTCCAAGATCCTGCCGGTCGAAGACATGCCGTTCTTGCCCGATGGAACACCCATCCAAATCATGCTCAATCCGCTGGGGGTTCCTAGCCGGATGAACGTCGGTCAGATTCTCGAAACGCACTTGGGATGGGCAGGAGCCGCCTCTGGCTTCCAAGCCATCACGCCTGTGTTCGATGGTGCTACCGAAACGGACATCAACGATGCTCTCGAAGCAGCAGGATTGCCGCGGCACGGTAAGATCCGACTGTACGACGGCCGAACTGGTGAGCGGATGGAACAGGAAACCACCGTCGGTTACATCTATATGCTCAAACTGCACCACCTCGTCGACGACAAAGTCCACGCACGAAGCACTGGTCCGTACTCCCTCATCACCCAGCAACCACTCGGCGGCAAAGCACGCTTCGGGGGACAGCGCTTCGGGGAAATGGAAGTGTGGGCGCTCGAAGCGTACGGGGCGGCATACATCCTTCAAGAACTGCTCACGGTGAAGAGCGATGATGTCGAAGGCCGAACGAAGATTTACGAATCGATGGTCAAGGGAGAAAACACCCTCGAAGCTGGCACGCCCGCGAGCTTTGACGTGTTGACAAACGAGATCCGAGGACTCGCTCTCAACATGCGATTGGAAAAACGACGCTTGTAAGCCGCCCTCTCGGCATCGAACCAAGAGAGCTGCGAGCCAGCAATGCTGACTCGCAGCAACCACTCCGTGTTAGCCATCCGATTTTTCAAAGCATTCGCGGTCTCCAGACTCCGAACGCAATCCGAAACAAGACAATTTCACTCATAGTGTTCCCAGGAGCAACTCGTACATGGCCACAGCTACCGAAGCCACCTACGATCGCGTAAACGATTACACCTCCGTCAAGATTTCTCTCACTCGCCCACAGGACATCCGTTCGTGGTCCTTTGGCGAGGTCAAGAAACCGGAAACCATCAACTATCGTACGTATCGTCCCGAAAAGGATGGACTTTTCTGCGAACGGATTTTTGGCCCTGAAAAGGACTGGGAGTGCGCTTGCGGCAAGTACCGCGGGATGAAGTATAAGGGGATGATTTGCGATCGTTGCGGTGTGAAGGTGACTCACTCGCGCGTTCGCCGCAAGCGGATGGGGCACATCGAACTGGCCGCTCCCGTCGCCCACATTTGGTTCTTCAAAGCCATGCCGAGCCGACTCGGTAACTTGCTCGAAATGAAGACCACCAGTCTTGAGAAAGTGATCTACTTCCAAGACTACGTGGTAGTAAATCCTGGTACGACCGACCTCGAAGCACAGCAACTTCTCACCGAAGACGAGTACCGAGCTGCACGCGCCAAGTACGGTGATGCCTTCGAAGCGGACATGGGTGCCGAAGCGGTCCGAAAGCTGCTCCAAGCCCTCGATTTGGTGAAACTATCCGAGGAACTTCGCACCGAACTGCACGAGACCAGTAGCAAGCAACGGAAGAAGGAACTGATCAACCGATTGAAATTGGTCGAGTCGATCCGCGATAGCGAAAATCGTCCTGAATGGATGATCCTCGACGTGATCCCCGTGATCCCACCCGATCTTCGTCCTCTGGTTCTGTTGGATAGCGGCAACTTCGCGACCTCCGATTTGAACGATCTCTACCGACGAATCATCAACCGAAACAATCGACTCCGAAAGCTAGTCGATTTGAACGCACCGGAAGTCATCATCCGCAACGAAAAACGGATGCTGCAGCAGTCAGTCGATGCGCTGTTCGATAACGGTCGTTGCAAAAGGCCTGTGCTCGGAAGCAGCAACCGGCCTCTCAAATCCCTCACGGATATGATCAAAGGGAAACAAGGTCGTTTCCGTGAAAACCTGCTCGGAAAACGAGTCGACTACTCAGCGCGGTCCGTCATCGTGGTCGGGCCCCGACTGAAACTCCACCAATGCGGTCTCCCCAAGAAAATTGCCTTGGAACTGTACCAGCCGTTCATCATTCGCAAGCTGAAGGAACTCGGCCACGCCGACACCATCAAGTCTGCAAAGAAGATGCTCGAACGAAAGGACGAAGAGGTTTGGGATATTCTCGAACAAGCGATCCGCAATCACCCCGTCCTACTCAACCGTGCTCCAACGCTCCACCGGATGGGTATCCAAGCCTTCGAACCGACCTTGGTCGAAGGAAACGCGATCCACTTGCACCCGCTCGTCTGCAAAGGTTTCAACGCAGACTTTGACGGTGACCAGATGGCAGTCCACTTACCTCTGTCGATCGAAGCCCAAGTTGAAGCGCATACGCTCATGATGAGCACGCACAACATCTTCGCTCCGAGCAACGGCAAGCCCATTATGAGTCCGTCGCAAGACACGGTCATGGGTTGCAACTACATCTCGATCATGCTGGCGGACCAACCTGGTGAAGGCATGATCTTCTCCTCGCCTATGGAAGCCGACTATGCCTACAGCTCGGGCAAGATCGCGTTGCACGCAAAGATCAAAGTCCGCCTGCCCAAAAACAGGAAGCTCAAGAGCGATGAGGCTGATGCCAAACTCGGTCGCGTGGTCGAAACAACCTACGGACGAATCCTGTTCAATTCGATCCTTCCCGATGGGATGGACTTCTACAACCAATCGCTCAAGTCGAGCGATTTGGCAATGGTTATCAGCGACTGCTATCAGTTGCTCGGTCGACGCGCAACCATCAAACTGCTCGACGACATGAACCAACTCGGTTTCCGTGAATCCACCCACAGCGGGCTCTCCTTCGGTGCCGACGACCTGGTAACACCCGATTCGAAGTCCAAGCACATCGCTGAAGCGGACAAGAAGGTGATGACGTTCCAGAAGAACTACCTCAAGGGGGTTATGACCGCTCTGGAACGCTACAACCAAGTCCTCGATGCTTGGACCGCCGCTCGTGAATTGATCACCAAGGATATGCTCGCGGCCATGGAAACCGACCAGCACCGGGGTACTTGGTACGTAAACCCGGTCTTCTTGATGGCGTCTTCCGGTGCACGGGGGGGGATCGAACAAATTCGACAACTCGCGGGCATGCGGGGGTTGATGGCAAAACCCACAGGCGAAATCATCGAAACTCCGATCAAGTCGAACTTCCGCGAAGGTCTCTCGGTTCTCGAGTACTTCAGCTCGACTCACGGTGCTCGTAAAGGTCTAGCCGACACGGCACTCAAGACAGCCGACTCGGGTTACTTGACCCGAAAACTCGCCGACGTCGCTCAAAACGTGGTTATCACCATGAACGACTGCGGAACCAAACAAGGCATCACCAAGGGTGTTATCTACCGAGGCGAAAAGGTCGAAGTCCGATTGACCGAATCGATCACGGGACGAGTCAGTCGACAAAACATCGTCAACTTGATCACTTCAGAGACAATCGTCGAAGAAAACCAAATGATCACCCGAACCATCGCACGCAAGATCGAAGAAATGGGATTGGAGAAGATCCAAGTCCGTTCGCCGATGACCTGCGATGCTCCGCTCGGTGTTTGCCGTACGTGCTACGGGATGGACATGAGCACCGGCTCCCTTGTCGAAGAAGGAATGGCCGTCGGTATCATCGCTGCTCAAAGTATCGGTGAACCTGGAACTCAGCTCACCATGCGTACCTTCCACATCGGTGGTGCAGCCGGTACGACCGTCGAAGAAAGCGACATCAAGTCCAAGAAGAGCGGTTTGGTCAAGTTCATCCGAATGCGGTTCGTTCGCAACGACGACGGACACGACGTGGTTCTGACCCGTAATTGCGAAATTGCAGTCGTCGATAATCGCGGCCGTGAACTCGAACGCTACGAAGTTCCAGCCGGTGCGCGGTTGCTCGTCGCAGAAGACCAAGAAATCCCCAAGGGCCAAGTCCTTTGCGAATGGAACCCTCACAAAGTTCCGATTCTCTCCACCGTCGGCGGTAAGGTCGCCTTCGTCGACATCGTCGACGGCGAAACGCTCAAGGTCGAAAAGGATCCGAGTGGAAACCTGCGTCGTCGTATCCAAGACTCGCGCGGAAAGTACCATCCGCAGATCGTGATCGAAGACGCGGAAGGCAAGGCTGTTGACGTTCACTATCTGCCCGACAAGGCCGTTATCAACGTCCAAGAAGGCAAGAAAGTCAATGCGGGTACCGAACTGGCTGAAATGCCTCGCGAAGCAACCGGTGTTAAAGACATCACCGGGGGTCTGCCTCGCGTCACCGAAATCTTCGAAGCTCGCAAGCCAAAGGATCCGGCGGTCGTCGCTGAACTCGACGGTACCGTAGAAATCTCGAAGGACCGCAAGCGTGGAAAACGCTCCATCATCGTTCGCAGCGAAAGCGGTGAAGAGGTAGAGCATTTGGTTCCACCAGGAAAACGCTTCTTGGTTCACACCGCCGATATCGTCAAGGCTGGACAAGCACTCGTCGAAGGCCCATTGGTTCCGCACGACATCTTGCGTGTCAGCGGAGAAGAAGCCGTCCAACAGTACTTGCTCCATGAGATCCAACAAGTCTACCGCTCTCAACGGGTGGAAATCAACGACAAGCACGTTGAAATCATCATTGCACGCATGCTGCGAAAGGTGAAAATCACCAACGCGGGAGATACCAATCTCCTGTCCGGTTTGGTCATGGACCGATTCGAGTTCAAGAAGCATAACGATCACGCCGCCAAGTGCATGAAAATCACCGATCCAGGCGATACGGAATTTGCTATCGGTGCGATCGTTCCAAAAGACTCATTCGACGCGTCCAACGCTCAGTCGGAAGGACTTGGTGGCAAGGCTGCCAAGGGCAAGAAGCCTAAACCTGCTCACGCCGAAGTCCAACTTCTTGGTATCACCAAAGCTGCTGTCCAAAGCAATAGCTTCATCTCGGCTGCTAGCTTCCAGGAAACCACCAAGGTTCTCACCGAAGCTGCACTCGCAGGTAAAGTGGACCGACTCGTGGGTCTCAAGGAAAACGTGATCCTCGGACACCTGATCCCGGCTGGTACCGGATTCCGAGTCTTCCAAGACTCCGAAGTCAGCTACCGCAAAGAAGCCCTCGAGGACCTCGTCAATCGTGGTACAGCTGCAGCCGAACAAAGCTTCCCGCTGCTCAACGAAGCACCGAAGCCACAAGCTCCAGAAGAATCCCCTGAGATTGCTCCTCCATCCGATTCACCGGTGGCAGAGGAATAGTCCCAGAAACAGTCCAGATTGATTTTTGAAATCGATCCATCGGGCGGGGCGAGTTGAATACTCGCCCCGCTTTTTCGTTCCTCTTCTCCCCAAACGGCAACACATCGATGTCATGTTTACCCTCGAGGACTATCGCTGGCTCACATCCCCGTCCGGGCGACGTGCCTGGGAGCAATTGCAGCTAGAAAAAGCACCCGCTTCACTGGGCTCCATCAAGAGACTCACCGCGGGTGATGAATCCCACGCCCGGCTCCTATTGGAGCAAATGCGTATCGCTGACGGAAACGCCCGAAGAAAATTTACGGAACCCCATCGTTGGTTTTGGACACAGCAACTATTCGAGCAATCCTCCGACGAGCAAGTCGCCCATGACACAGCGTTGGACTTCCCACCACAACAAGAAGTCGTCGACGGTTGCTGTGGTGCCGGGGCCGACTCCGTGGCGCTGTGCACCAAGTCGCGCCCCACACTCTCCATCGATGTGGCCCCGGTCGCGTGCATGTTAACCCATGCAAATCTTGAGTCGCATCGTCTCAAACCTGAAGTTCTCTGCGGGCCTATCGAGTCGACATCCCTGCCGGAACGATTCCATCTCCATGTGGATCCCGATCGCAGAGCCACCGGAAATCGAACTATTCAACCCGAACACATGGCGCCAGCATGGTCATCGCTTTCTCCGATTATCGCGAACAGTGCCAGCTGCTCATTAAAACTCGCGCCCGGACTTAAATTCCCACACCATCTGGACTGGGGGCCATCAGGTCCACCAAGTGCACGACGATGGATCTCCCGCCAAGGCACTGTCCGACAGCAGCGATGGTACTGGCGCGTTGAACGCTGGCCCGAAAATGCGATTATCACCAGTTGCTTGACTCGGCAAGGGAATTGGCACCATGAGGTTTTTGCAGCCGACAACATCGCATCCCATGCCGGATCGATAGATCCAGATTCAAATTTAAAGAATATTTTTATCGCAGACCAAGACCCCGTACTTCGGGCCGCGAATGTTGTATCCCAATTCGCTCTGCGAATCGATGCGTCGCTGCTCGGAGGAGAGTCTGGGTATTACCTTACCGACCAACCTCAGTTCCACCCGATGCTCACCTGGTTTAAGATCGACGATGTCTTGCCCTTCGACCGAAAAAAACTGCGAGCGTATGCACGAGCGCGAAAAGCGAAAAACTGGGAGCTGAAAAGCCGAGGCGTTGTGGTCGACCTCGACAAGACCGCTAAGGAACTCGAAACGAACCATGGTTCCGAGGAACGGGTAACGATCCTCTTCACTCGCCACGGAACCAAACATCTTGCGATTGTTGCGACGAGAATTGATGAACATGCTCACTGATCTGGATAAACCGCCGCGAGGTGTCTTCGTCACCGGAACCGATACCGAAGTAGGAAAAACGTTTTTCTCTTCCAAGCGATTGCGGGAACTCCGTGCTCAAGGCGTTCACGTGGGCGCTTACAAGCCAGCTGCCAGCGGTGCTCCATCAGTACAAGAAAGCGATGGGTACCAATTGTGGTCCGCGATCGGAAAAGTTCAAAGCATCGACTGGGTGAACCCTCAATCGTTCGCTGAGCCGTTAGCTCCACCAATCGCTGCTGAATGGGAAGGGAAAACCGTCGACGACCAGCTACTCGTCGACGGAGTTCGGCGATGGCGCGGGCATTGCGATTTTCTACTAGTCGAGGGAGCAGGCGGACTGCTCTCGCCGATCTCTTGGCAACAAACCAATGCAGATGTTGCACGCCAGATCGGTTACCCACTATGGATCATAGCCCCCAATCGGCTTGGAGTGGTTCATCAGATCTTGGCGACCGTTTCTGTCGCGATTGGGCATGGGCTGGTCGTCGAAGAGGTTGTGCTCAACGATGTTCTTCCGACCTCCAACGACCGAGCCGCTCAGAACAACGAGCGTTTACTCATGCCTTTCTTGAAGAGACTTACCCCAGAGACAAAGTTTCTACGGAATCCATACCAAGGCTAGCGAACAATGCTTCGCGTCGGCATACCCGACATTTTTTTCAAACAGTATTTCCCGGTCGGCCACCAAAACTCTCCAGTCGATTCGTGAAAAATACCATCCATCAATCCGTTGGGATCAATGCTTCGGGGTTCACCAAATGGAAGAAGTGGCCGTGATCGGACGTTACAATCACGAGCGACTCGTCCCAAGCCTTCTTTCGTTCGATCCAGTTAAAGACAGTCTCAACGGCTTCCTCGCCGCTAAACACAGCGCCGATCGAACTGTCGATGTTGTTTCCATGATTCGCCCAATCGACATCACCCGATTCCACCATCAACCAAAATCCTTGATCTCGCTTCTCGAGAACTTCGATCGCAGAGGAAGTTAACTGCGCGAGGGTCGGATTCTCTCGAATATCGGATTCCTTGTAGACCTCTGGCCCTTTGACGGTCGCTACAGGGCGATAATCCCCGTTGGCAGTTCGGAATGGCAAATGCCCATTAACAGTGCCAAAAAATCCCAGAAGACGATGCCCGCCAGCGACCGCTTCATTGGTTGCAGCGTTGAGAACGTCCGGTCCAAGTTTTCCTGGAGTTCGCTCGGCAACGATATACTTAGCACCAGGCATTCCCTTCTTCACATCCACCGCATCGCGATCGACATCCGCAAGGTAACGGTTTCCGGGCACAAAATTCTCACCCTGACCGGTTCCCTTGTCCGTCATCTCCCCCCATCCTGCCCCAAGCAAAACATCCAATCCCGGATAAGGATTGCTGCGATGGGAGACCGAGGGCAGACCGAGCATGTCTCGCGAGATATCTTGGTAGTCATCTCGGCTAACGTTGACTGCGTATGAAGCAGCAGGGGTCGCATGACAAATCGGGACGCTGGACACAGCCCCTATTGCGAATCCTTTTTCTCGCTGAGCCCAATGTGCAATCGTCTCCGCGTGCCGCTGGTCCGGAAACACATTGAGAGCACCATTGAGAATTTTCACACCCGAGGTCATCGAACTCGCTGAGGATGAAGAATCGGTGTACGCGTGTGGCGATTGCTTATTGCGTCCGATGGGATATTCGACGTCTGCTTCTTTCTCCCATGGAGCACTACCAGCAAACCGCCAATCGTAGCCGCCCAATTTCGTGGCTGGCTTCTTGTCGATCTGAGCATCCACATCTGTTTCCACCTCATCGCCCAACGGCGATGACACGAAATAACCAAAGTCGGTTGGGCAGCGATTGTAATCTTGAAAGAGAAGCCCTGTACCTCGCCCTGACTCGTAGGGAATCTTTCGCGTTTTGTAGATGGCCGCGGCCCAGGTGGTCTGCCAATCCATACCATCAAACACAATCAGAAACACATACTTCTTCTTGCCACTTTCGATGGCTTGTTTTTGGATCCGATAAACATCGGTCTGGTCCGCATAGTTCGCCTTGGGGTTCACCGTATTGATCGGCAGGAAACCGTATGTTTTTTGCAGTCGCTCCGCGTCTCGGTAAATACTGTTTTCGTTGATATAAGGCTGAAGGCTATCGCCGAACAGGTAGATCGGGATGAGGCGGTTGGAGTGGTTTGTCCAACTGCTATAACTGCTGGGGCGATATCCCCAATATCCCCAATCCGCCGTCAGCGCAGTAATCGCAACAT
Organism: uncultured Pirellula sp.; assembly: GCA_903892355.1. Taxonomy (GTDB): domain Bacteria; phylum Planctomycetota; class Planctomycetia; order Pirellulales; family Pirellulaceae; genus JBKCUI01. Next base: position 36,003 of record CAITIE010000003.1, read on the forward strand.
GCTGCAACCGTGCCACAGAGTCGAGGCCCTCGGGAATCACCACCTCCTCAGGCTTGGGCGGTGGTTCCATGGATTTGTCTTGCCCCACCCCAATGCTCCCCGAATTCCATGCGAGCATGCTGACTAAACTCACCAACCAAGCGTTTCGAAGTTTCTTGTTCATCAATGATTTACTTTTTCGGACAAACGGACCTGGTCCAACAACGCCTCAGGCTGGGGATGCAATTGAAAGGGTATTGCTAAGATGCAATCAACAAGAGTGCTATCCTAGGCGATGGAACGCGTGAGAAAGCAGATCGAGGCAACACGGAACGAAGAATTAACTCGAATTTCAAATCCCCAGATCCCTCAGAACTACCTCTAGCACAGTCTCTGGCAAATGCGAGTTCGCTAGTATTGTAAAATCCTTGGATCGATTTCGAGACTCCATTGATCGATCCCTCCCGCCATGCTGAGCGCATCTGGAAAACCATTCTGGCGAAACCAATTGGCCACACGCAGCGATCGGCCACCGTGATGGCAATGGACTACAACATGTTTTCCTTGCCACGAATCGATCAATTCCTGCGAAGGAGGCCACTGGCTCATCGGCACCAACGTCGCGCCATGGATACTAGCGGTTTGGTATTCCGCAGGCTCTCGACAATCAATAAGGCAAATAGGCACCCCCGAGTCGTCGAGCCCACGATCCAGCCATCGTTTTACGGTACTAACATCCACTTCCATAAAACCATCCACCCTAAAAGAAGACCTAGAAATACAAGGTTGCATCAATTTGAAATACTAACGCTTTCATGCCACCGGCCGATTCGTCGCTTCTGGTCACGCCACTAGCCTCTTACGGCCTACCGCTGCGGTGGCCGAAGCTTTCTTTCTCAGCCGTGGCTTTTTCTCACTAGACGTTCCCAAAAGCCTACCTTGGTTTGACCAGCCAAGCAATCGTAACTACCCGCAAGGTGTATCAACGAACTGAGGCTGGGTCAGTTGTCCAACCCAGCCTCAATCATTCGTTTCGTTTTTTGCGTTGGTGACCCGAACACCTCGCTCTATGCGACAGGATCCCGTTCGCCTGTCAAGGCACTATTCGATGGAGCTAGCATCCCAGTTGTCGCCGGCATCCTTCGTTCCCATCGCACCCCATGCCCCGTAGGGACTGGGCAAGTTCGATCGAACTCCGTCGATCCCTTCAGGGGCTTCGCGAGACGGATCGCCAGCATCCACGGAATTCGGGATGTAGCGAACATTGTTGTCCGCGAAGACAACGTGGGCACCCGAACCATGGTAGCTGGAAGCAGAGGAAACCCCCCACGACCAAAGCGATTCGTTGCAGGACGGGGAGTTCGGCGGCAGAATCGTTTGGATCGAACCGTGGTTGTAGTCACCGTCATGCCAACGCATCCCTTGGGAGTGCCAAAGATCCCCGTTGTTCACCATCGCTGGGTTGTAGCGATCGCCGAGTTGCACTCGCTTGCAACCGATCGGGAATTTGACGTTGTTTTGACCCGCAGCTTCCCAACGTGCTCCTTGGATACGCAACTTACCCGCCCCTGTTCCTAGGTTCTGCGACGGTGTGGTTGCGATTTCACCGAGCAGAATGGTGTAAGCCGTACCGTCGGTCAATTCGGCCAATCGACGCGCATAACGGCCTTGGAACGCGCCGCGGTTTGCAGCAGGATGCCAAGCTGCATTTACGTTGACGACGGTATCGCCATAGCATGCTGCATAGTTGACTCGCCCAGTACCGTCAAAATCCCAGTTAGCATCAGGATTGAGTTTCCCTGGGTCCGAAGGGCATCGCAGCGTCGCGATCTGAGTACGCCACGGTGTGAAGTTGCCTTGCATGTCCCAAGTTGATCGGAAGAACGGACGTTGTGTTTGGATCTGATCGTACAACGCGTTCTGTTCCATTTGCGGCAATACCGAAACGAACAGTGAGTATCGGTTCACACCGACACGGCCTACGTTGAGGTCTTCATCATCCACGCTCCAAGGGTTGTACGAGCATGGGCCTTGGCGGCCAGCAGGAAGACGCTTGTAAGCGGATTCATAGTTGAGAACGGCAAGCCCCATCTGTCGAATGTTGTTCGAACAGGACATACGTCGAGCCGCTTCGCGGGCAGCTTGCACGGCGGGCAGCAAAAGCCCCACCAAAATACCGATGATGGCGATGACCACTAGTAATTCAACCAGTGTAAAGCCCGACCTGTGACGTCGAGTCATAGTGCGAACCCTTCAAGAATAATTAATGAATTGATACGTCGTGCGAATCGGAAAACAACGAACTCACCCTAAACTTGGATCACAACCGATCGGATTGAGTTCCGCAATTTTCTAAGTGTAACCCAGAAAAGGACGCCATTCCAACCCCAAGGTCTCCCAAGGTAGGAAAATCAGCCTAAAACACGGGGTCGGTGGCTCCCCGCAAAGTCGCATTTTAAGGACACTCCCAAGCCACACCATCCTGGACTATGGGGGACGCGCATTAAACCCCAGACCTGAAGCAAATCCACCCGCGAGAAAGGGCTTGTCGCTCAGTCAACTCACCCGTCAACTCACCTCAGGGGGATTCGCAGAAACCGCAACCAAAACTATCAAAGACTCAACGAAGGATCGCGATTAAGTAAATCCACTCAAAGCAGTCGGCACACAAAAGTCGGCCGACACGAGCGGGGAAGGCGGCGGGCAAGCCCTCTAGTGGACCGATGGTACAGCCACAAGCTCAACAGGTATACGGACCTTCTTTCCTTCGCGGAGAACAATGACGTCGACCTTGCGCCCGGACGCGGACAATCCCACCAACTGAACTAGATGCTCATCGTTCTCGACTTGAGTACCGTCGAAATCCAGGATCACATCACCATATCGGAGCCCTGCCAACTCAGCTGGACTATTCGGCTTGATCACTTTCACAAACGCACCCCGTGGCCGTTGCGATGTGCTCCCTACTCCCGCCTCGGTGTTGAACGCTCGTTCGACGCTGACGCCGAGGTAAGACCGCTGCAGTTCCCCGCGCTCCACGAGTTGGGTCGCGACATTGACAGCGATATTGATGGGAATCGAGAAGCCTATCCCTTCGTTTCCTCCCGAGTTGCTGGCGATCGCGGTATTTATGCCGACAACCTCACCTCGCATGTTCATCAGCGGGCCGCCGCTGTTCCCTGGATTGATCGCTGCATCGGTCTGGATGAAGTCTTGGTAGACGATCGACTTGGTGCCCAATTCCAAATTCCGACGACCTTTAGCACTAACGATTCCATAACTAACGGAGTGGTTGAGTCCGAACGGACTGCCGACGGCAAAGACGTGGTCCCCGACTTCCAAAGCCCGACTGTCCCCCATACGTGCGATCGGCAAATCGGCTCGTTCGACGTCGATCACGGCCAGATCGGTCGACGGGTCATCCCATATTCTCGCTACATGCAGCGGAATCCCGTCAAAGGTTTCAACCCGGATATTTTGAAGGGCTGCGGACTGGATGACGTGACGATTGGTAAGAACATAGTTCCCGCGCCCGATCTGAATCACCACCCCTGATCCAGCTTCTTCAATCTTCCTGGATTCCGTTTTCCCGCGCCCTGGACCAGCAGTAACCCCTTGCGGATCTGGTGAATGATCCTCTTTAATGGCTTCGATGTGAACGACGGTCGGCGTCACCAACCGAACAGCCCGTCGCAAGAGCATCGTTTGACGCTCGAGAAGCGTCACTTCCTGAGCCAATTGCTCGTACTGTTCGTCGCGATGCTTCCAAGGGACTGTCCCATTCGCGGGTTGATTGCCCCCATTCGCGGGTTGATTGCCCCCATTCGCGGGTTGATTGCCAAGGATATTCGATGGGTTGGCACTTCCCGCGAATTTACCACCTGCCGCTGGATCCGTCATGCGGGAAACCGTACCGAAATCTTGAGCAACGAGCTCTTGGGGAAATGCCGCGGCGCCCAACGTACCGATCGCCACGAATAGCCATCGGGATGTCTTTTTCCAAGAGCGAGACTGGTTGAGCATCATCACTTTCATTGCACCACAGATAGAGGCGTTCTCACGACAACCCTCACTAGGGATGTCGCCACCTATTGTCTCGGATCGATGCAACACGAGCTCGCAATGGTTTTCTGATTGATTGCTATCACCGGACAAAACGCATGCGGTCCGTTCCGCAACATCGCAGGTTAGCGAATGTAACGATTCTGAAACGCATTCCGTGCGAGGTCGTCTGTAGCGATTGTTACGAGGCCATGATCGCTAGAGGATTGCGGCTCGCTTTTCTTCCGCCCGCGGTCCCAAATTTCCGTAGCGATGATAATCGAACGAGATGCTCTGCTCGACAACATACCAAAGCAGTTCCGGAGCCGATGCGAGTACCGGCGCGTCCGCTAAGTAAACAAAGTTCTCGTTAGCAGCGCGCCGAATGGATTCAGGCACACGATCGGAGGATGCGTACCGAATACGGGGCGCACGGCCTTCTCGAATCGCCTCCTCCAACTCGCTGTCCGATTCATCGACAAACTCGATACGACCTGCCCATGGCAACGTCAACTGTTCGAGCACGTCAATCAACTGCTGGCTGGTTTCCGAGCCGCAGGATACGGTCGCTCGACAACCAGAGGCAACCGCTGCAGCGCATCGAGTAACGATCTCCCAAGCCTTATCGCCTGCGTGAACACGAATTCGCATCGGTGAAACAGGCAAATACCGTCGGTGATTGTCTTGTCCTACCAATTTGAAATGATCGTGCTCTACGAGAATCTCCTCCCTCGCAAATCGATCGTAGTGGGACAACGCTGCCCGAATCTTATTGATGTCCTCGATACCAGCATTGGGCAACCCCATCAAGGACCGGCTCTCGCTATCCAGACGCTCCCACAAGCTCTGCAGGACGGGCAACTGCGGTTTGCTGTCTGCGGCCGGAGTATCTGGCGATTCATTATCTTGAAGCTCGCTCAGCATGGTTACGTAATTCGGACCGCCGGCCTTAGTCCCAGGCCCAAAGGCACTCTTGCCCATCCCTCCAAAAGGCTGACGGAGCACGATGGCGCCGGTCGTCGGGCGATTGATGTAAAGATTCCCAGCCCGAATCCGCTGCCGCCACACCTGCTGCTCGCGGTCGTCGAGCGATTCCAAGCCACTGGTCAGTCCGTAACCGGTATCGTTGACTATCTCGATTGCCTCATCGAGACGCTTGTAAGGCATCACTCCTAAGACCGGTCCGAACAATTCGGTCATGTGGGTAAAATTCCCCGGAGAAACATTCCATTTGACCCCGGGCGTGTAAAGGCAGGGATTGTCACCGACCTGGGTTGGCATCACGAGCCAATGCTCGTCATGCTCGAGTTCCTTCAAGCCTCTCAGCAGTTCGCCCGCCGGTGGACGGATCAACGGTCCCATCTTGCTCGATAAATCCCACGCCGAACCAACCTTCAAGCTGGTGACGGCATCGGAAAACTGCTCGCGAAACTCCTCGCTATCGAATACTTCTTGCTCAAGCAACAGTAACGACGTTGCGCTGCATTTCTGTCCCGAGTGCGAAAATGCGCTATGGAGAATATTTTTTACCGCCAAATCACGGTCGCTCAGACCACTGACAATCGTGGCGTTCTTGCCACCCGTCTCGGCGAGCAGTTTCAACATTGGATTGGAAGCCAGCATCGTCAATGCCGTCTCAGTCCCACCGGTTAGAATGACTCTCGCAATATCGTTTCTTTTGATGATCTTTTCACCTACCAGCGATCCGCTAGCCGGCAAGAATTGAAGGGCTTGTCGCGGCACGCCCGCCTTCCAAAAACATTGGCACATCAAGTAGGCGGGTAAAACCGTATCCGACGCAGGCTTGAGGATCACCGTGTTGCCAGCAGCCAAAGCAGCGGCAACCCCACCGCATGGAATGGCAATGGGGAAATTCCAGGGGCTAATGACCACCACCGCCCCGGCTGGGCGCATGGTGATTTCACGGCTCTGGCTCAAGTCCAACGCGCATCGTGCGTAGAACTCCACGAAGTCGATCGCTTCACTCACCTCAGGATCGCTCTCGGCGATCGTCTTGCCTCCATCCGCGATAGCCGCACCGATCAAATTCCCTCGAGCTATCCGCAATTCCTGTGCAGCTTGTCGCAAGATCCGATATCGATCCACGGGTGATGATGTTCGCCATTGCGACGGATCCTCAACCGCCCATCGGGCAGCTTGCTCGATCTGCGACTCACTGGCCTGATGGTACCTCGCCACGACCACCCCCGGACGCGAGGGGTCCAGCGATTCGGTCAGAGGCCCGGCTCCTTCAACCTCTCCTTCGCCGATCGATACAGGGATCGATGTCGCATGGGTATCGCAGCGCCCAATCCATCCATCGATGATTTCTTGCGCCCAAAGCGAATTGGTCGTTAAACTGAAATCGGTGTCCGGCTCATTGGTGAACGACTGCCATTGGGGGGATTCTGGTGGAGCCACAGGAACAGAATGGCGATCCTGGGTCTTTCTAGGCCGATTCGAAACTTCACCGATCCTATGAATGGATTCCAAAAAACCGTTCTCTAACCTAGTCCACGTCGAACTACCGGCTTGGATTTTAAAAGCATGTCGTAAAAAGTTATCGGGTCCCGTGTTCTCGTCGAGGCGACGGATCAAATAACCGATGGCATTGATGAACTCTTCGCGCTGGCATGCAGGAGCATAAAGGAGCATGCTCCGAGCCAATTCAAACATGGCTCGGCGCTGATGGTTCGCCATCCCTTCAAGCATTTCAAACTGCACGCGACCAGTTGCGTTCATGGCAACGGCTAACACGACTCCATACGCAAGATCAAACAGGTTATGCGACGCGATCCCGAGATGCACCGCTTGATTGTGGGCAGGAACCATCCCATACCGGAGCATCCGTTTGTAATTGGCATCTGTTTCGATCTTGGTGCGATAGGGCGATTGTGGCCAGCCCTTCAGCGAAGCTTCAACACGCTCCATCTCCATATTGGCACCCTTCACAATGCGAATCGTGATAGGCGAACCACCTCGTTTGTGCCGTTCGATCGCCCACTCCGTAATGGTCTCTTGAACCAGCGATGAGTCGGGTATATAGGCTTGCAACGCGATCCCGCCTCGGACTTTCTCAAGCCCCTTGCGAGAGAGAGTCTGCATGAAAATCTCTGCGGTCAAATGAAGGTCGCGATACTCCTCCATGTCTAAGTACACGAATTTTGGAACGCGAGAACCATCCGGTCGAACAAACATCTCCTTCACAGCAGCTCGGTACAGCAACTCCAGCCGATCGGATACCATTCGGATCGTATTTTTCCTCGCCAGAGCCGAGATTTGGGAGTAGAGGGTGGAGATCTTGATCGAGACACATTCAATTTCTGGCAATTGCAAGATCGCAAGGTAACGATCCAATCGCCGCCGCGATTCGCGTTCCCCGAGGATTGCTTCGCCGAGGAAGTTGACGTTCATCCGCACTCCTTCGCGGGTTCGTTCGCGAAGATGCCCAGCCAGTTTGTCTTTTTCTGCTGGCAAGATCACGTTCGACGTTTCCTTGCGCATCTTCTCCTTCACCATCGGGACCGCGACCCCGGGGAGAAACTCACCGAACGACTGAAACCCCTTGAGAAGCGCTTGGTCAAACACGCTAAAAAATCTCGGAACGCCTTGAACGTCTAAAATATGGACCATTTGGTCCACCACCCGGCCCGGAGAAATGCTGCGGAAGCTTTGGTCCGTGATCTGGGTCAAGGTCGCTTTGTCCTCGGGATGCTGCAGCATCCGATCGAGTTCCGCTTGCTGCCTGCGCTCCTGCGGTGTCTGCAACTGCGACGCTCTCTCCTGGAGATGCTTGGCAATGGTCAGCGCCGCCTCGACGAGTTTCGGGTCGTCGACGGTCCACTCAGAGCGATCGGCTCCCGATGCAACGCGCGGTACCCCACCCAGATCGGTCAGTACCCCTTTGACCAAGCCCAAATCCAAGGCTGGGCCGATCCATGTTGACTCTGTCATAAGCTCACGATCCCCTCGTCCACACTTTTGCTTTTGGGAATGATCACACTACGGTGCAGGTCGTCAATCGAGCCAGTCGTTGTTCCGTAGACGTTCTGGTACGTATTGCTCGGTGACATAGCTAATGTCGCGGCTAATCAACGCTTCGACTTCCAACTTAAAGCCATTATCGATCATCTTTTTGATCTCGGCTTGCCAAGGTTTCTTGTCGGCGAACCAAGGGTACGACGCAATTTGCTTGGCCCGCGTACGATCCTTTTCGTCCAATTTGATCGTAACATTGTCCTTCAACTGACAACGTTCAAAATCAATGCTCCGAAGACCGATGAACTTCGCGTCCGGAATCGCCATCCGCATGCTCTCAAAGGCCAGGTTGATCGAGCCTTGCTTGATAACACTGTAAATGTAGTATCCCCATGGATCGTTATCGAGCAAACAGAAAACGGGGAGCTTGTGCTCGTAATGCAGCCTATGCAACATGCGTCGCACTCCACGCGAAGGTTGCCCCCCGCCGTGCGAAACAATGCAGTTATGCTTCTTCCAGAACTTGTCTTCGTTGAATCGCTGCCAAACAGTACCTTTTTCGACATGCAGGATGAATTTGGCTTCGCACTTTTTGATCCGGACTCGATCCGGCTCCACGATGCTCGGGATCGGGTAACCGGCAGCCCCCATGCGTGCAGCGTCGAGTTCATTCTCACCATCGACGAAGACAATCGGACCGGCAAGCGCCCCTTTTGGCTCGGCGTAGAGGTGCAGTTCCTCACGCATCGCCCCCGTGATGACTTCCAAATCCTCAATCACCGTATCCGATTCGCCTTGCTCCTCGAACGTGTTCTCCTTGGTTCCGTCGATCGTCTTTTTAAGCATATAGTACAAGCCCCGAATGCTCGTATTCTTCCCTTGACGAATCAATCGAGTGCAACCGCTGCCGACCAGCAAGGTCTGCATGTACGACCGAGCTTGGTTCAAATTGAACAACTCGCGACGGTTCTTTTTTTCCCCCATCTCGATGAGCCGCTTCTTGCGGTTAAAATGGCTGTTGGAGAGGGAGCGCGAAGGGACGTCCAAATAAGGATCTCGACGTTTTTTTGCGATCTCGACAACGGCACCGGCCAGATTCTGGAGCTTGGCCATCGTTTCGATGTCCCTCCCCTTGATCGGCACTTCCTTGTCTTCTTCCTCGTCGGTCGTTCGCTTCGCTTTTTTTGCCATATCGTTCTTTCCTCCGGTTCGTTCCTCAATGTGTCCCCAGTTTTACTAGGCGATCCCCCATTTGCCTAGCAGACCCCATTGCCTGAATCCAACCAAGCCTGTGAGTTACCGCCCCTTGAATTACCCTCGCATGCGTCAATCACTAGCCAGTAGCACTCTGTTTGATTCCGGGATTCCGTTTGACGCCGAGATTCCGCTTTGGGAGAGGATACGGTCCGGGTCGCGATGGCGAAACGCGCGTGAAATCAACGGCGCAGCATGCTCGTATTTCCATGCAACCCTACTCGTTGTTCTATTTTGCTGCCGCGGATCCAATACCTTCGGCCAGGATGAATCCGCCCCCAAGTCGCAATCGTCCAGCGCCGCGTCGCCAACCGATCCACCCCCGCATCCGTGGATCGAAACCGCTCCTCCCGCATTTGCTCGCCTGATATCGCTCGGCCGCGTCCAAATAAAAATCGATGATCAGCGTCTCGATGAAGCGCGCAAACAAGCCTTAACCCATTTCAAAATCAAGGCGGACTACCGCTATCTGTACACGCAGCAATCCACTCGGGTCGATCCCAAAAACGACGGAGGGTATGTCGCAAAGATCAACGCTCGAATCATTGTCCCTGAGGTCGAAATCCTACACGAGATTTCTATTCGCTCGGGATTCAATCCGAGAGATCCATGGAAATCGCCGTTGATGAAACATGAGTTCGACCATGTGTCCATCAGTACCGACCCTCGATTATTAAAACTGCTGAAAAAAATTCTAAATCGCAAAATCTCAATCGACGTCCGATTGACATCCGACGAACATTTCAGCGACGAGATTGTCAGCCGAGCGATTAAGGCGGAGATCAACACCCAAATTGCCGAGATAGAGAGAGTTGTTCAAGCCAACTACGACCGACTCGATCGAGAGACACGCGATGGCACCATGGATGCCAAGGACCGAGAAACTCTTTTCACATCGATGTACAAAGCCGATTCGCTCCGCACATTGAAGTTTTCGTATCTGGACGCGACGATGTCCATTGTGCAAGATAGCCGGGACAAGGACGTCCTCGAGCATTATTCTTTATTGGCCCCCCCGTGAACCCGTCGTCGACTACCACCCATCGCCCTGGCGTTTCCAGCGCGATCGCTTATCGCATGGAACCGCATTCATCGTCAACCACGAGGCCTTCGGCGTCGTCGATATTCTTCAGCGGTGGCGCGTACTTCATCCATTTCCTGGCATTGGGATTCGCATCGTTCCCTCTCCAAACACATCTGCGGCAGGTCCTCGCACCAACATCGGCAAGTTTGGTTGCCAGCGTCGTTCCGATCGCCGCTTGCTCTACCTACTTTCTCTTCCGATTCGCAGAAGCTCGAGGCTGGACCCGATCCCCGCAATGGATGCTGGTCACGCTGGCCTCAGCCCTTTCGATCATGCAAGCCACCCTCGGGATGAAGCTTCACTGGGTATCCGGTCAATCCTATTGGATCGGGCCGGCCATCGATGTCGCTGCTTGCTTGCTCGTTTTGGGTTGCATCCAATCGAGTTGCATGACCGTCCTCAACCATATCGGTGTCGCCGCGATGGGAAGCCATGCATACACCGTCCGTGCCGCTGGATCCGCTGGTTACATGGTGGCAGTGATGCTGATGGGTCTCCTCGGCGGTTCACAGCTTGAGGTCTCAGAACGACATCTCTTCGTCGGGTCCGCTTGTAGCGCTATCCATGCGATCTTCGCTGCTCTGAGCTTCCTGTTCGTACGCTGGACACCGGCCCCATCGCACTTACCTACCGATTCATCCTCCCCAAATGCGCCCACAGCATCAACTGGAGTCTCCACCGCAGCAACTCCATCGAGAGCGTCCCATTCCCATACGCTGGAATGGTGGTGCTTGCTCGCGCTGGTATGGATGATTGCGATGTGCGAAATGTCGTATGGCCTCTATTCTCACGAATTCTTGACCTCGACGTACGGTGCTTGGGGATACTTTGTTTTCGCCACTGCCATCGCCATGGAGATCGGACTCCTTCTAGCCATGCCGCGGCTTAACGCATTGAAGCAGCGTCTGCTATTTGTAGGCCCCTTAGGTTGGATCTGTTTGTTCACCGGTTGCCTATTGGCGATTGCAGGCTGGTATCCGATGGGCTATTTCGCACTGGCTCTCGCCCTCAATTGCCCGTTCCAAGTCTCCGCCAATGAACATGCTCATCGCATGAAGCCGAGCATCATGGGAGTTGCGTCGATGACGTTGGCGCAATCGTTGGGTTACGTCACAGCGACACTCGTTGCGGCGTGGACCACAGGAAACGGTAACGGCCCGCAACTTCTCTGGATGACCATGTGGGTAGTCTCCATCATCGCCTTGATCCTCGCCCTATGGAAAATGAACCGAGATCGCATCGAAGCAGCCTCACTGAAATGATTCCGCCACGTCGTGATGACGTCTGGTCACGCTTTCCATATCTTTGCCTTGGTGCGACCCGCGTACGCTGCTGTCGCGTTTCTCGTATCGACGATGAGATTCGCGTCGGACACAATCCGACCATAGTCGAATGCGGAATGGTCTGTTGCGATCAAGACGCAGTCCAGGCCGCCGAGAAATTCCGGCGTTAGTTCTTGACTAGACAACTCCGGAACATCAAACGATCGCATGCGGGGCAGATGAGGAACATGCGGATCGCTATAAGTCACACTAGCCCCTCGATGCAACAACAATTCCATCAATTTGAAGCTGGGACTTTCCCGAGGATCGTCGATGTCCTTTTTATAAGCAACTCCCAAAACGCAAACCTTCGAACCCTTGATCGGTTTCCCTGCGTCGTTGAGCGCCTCGGCCACCCGATCGACGACGAATAAAGGCATCGCCGTATTGATCTCACCAGCGAGCTCAATAAAACGAGTCGGCATCTCGTGGCATCGCGCCAACCAAGTCAAATAAAAAGGATCTATTGGAATGCAATGCCCCCCTAATCCGGGTCCCGGATAGAAGGCATGGAATCCAAAAGGCTTTGTTTTAGCCGCATCGATCACTTCCCAAATATCCAATCCGAGCTTGATGAATAGCAGCTTCAATTCATTTACCATGGCAATGTTGACGCTGCGATAAGTGTTCTCCAAAATCTTGCATGCTTCGGCGATTTCACAGGAGGAGACAGGCACGATGTGCTCAATAACTCCTCCATACAGCGACAATGCCCGCGCAGAGCTTGCAGGATCCATCCCACCGACAACCTTAGGGATCGATTGCGTTGAAAACTGCTGGTTGCCTGGATCCTCGCGTTCAGGACTATACGCTAGGAAGTAATCCTTGCCACACTCCAGACCGCTCCGGTCCAGGATAGGCTTGACCACATCCCGTGTCGTACCTGGGTAGGTGGTGCTCTCCAGAACGATCAATTGCCCAGGTCGCATGACTTCCGCAATCGATTCGCTTGTTCGTTCAATGTACGTCAAATCGGGGTCGCGACTCCGGTTCAGAGGGGTCGGAACGCAGATAAGTATATTGTCCGGCTCACTTAAACGCCGTAAATCCGCAGTGGGTTGAAATGACTTCGATGCCAGGGCATTCGGCAGCCAAGACGCATCAAGATGCTTGATGTAAGACTGGCCGGAGAGCAAGCTAGACACCTTTTTCGCGTCGACGTCGAACCCCCAAACATGCGATCCCGAATGGCAAAAGCTTCGAACCAAAGGGAGTCCGACATATCCAAGCCCGATCACTCCTACCTTCATCATGACGCGCGACCTAACTCAACGATGTGCGGATTTACAATAAATTGCCGTTAGAACAAAAATTATCTGATGGAACAGAGCTGCCACCGGGGCAGAGACAACGTTTCAGTATGGTTCGTAAAGAACATGCCTGGGGCATCAACCAGCTAGATCGCTTCTAGTTGGCAGTCATCCAACGCCACACTGGCCCCACGCCCCATATACCGCACGGAAATGAGCAACCGGATTTCATTTTCGCGGCGGATCACCACTCCTTCGAACCCTTTAAAGACTCCAGTTTTCACACGAACCTTTTGCCCAGGTTGCAACTTCAACTCTGGAGCGAGGGGCATGTCGGTCTGAATCAATTCGAAAATCTGCCGAAGATCGTTGACCAATTCTTCGGGGCGAGGTACCGGCAACCAACGGCTAATGCTCCCCGTCGAGACGGCATTGTACCGAGCCATCTCATCGCCGCAGACGAAAACATAATTTGGAAACAGAGGCTCGAAACTATTGCGTATTCGGCCTTGGGCGGATCGGTACCTCCGACCTATGGTCGGCCCATAGAATGGGATCTGTTGCTCCACCAACTGCCGCATCAGCTTCTTTTCAAACCGGGGGAGCGTGTACATCGCCCACCAAGGTTGCGCGACGATCCCCTCGCCGCCCTCTATTAAAAGATTGTTTGGCCAAATGTCTTGTTCGTGTTTCAGGATCGGCATAGTGTCTTCACCAATACAGGCATTACCAATTTCATGGTACGCAGCGAACTTCTCGAGAGAAGTCCCACTGTTTCGAAAACCGTTCGCTTTGCCATACCCGTTGCCGTCAACGTTGAAGTCGACAAATCTTGATGAAGCACTTGCTGATGCAGGAGCGTCCGGGCGCTCTTCCTGGGCTGGTCGCTTGGAGTGATCGTATTCCTACCGGTCGCCACAACAGTCAAAAATTGCCGAACCAGCACTGATTTACCAGTTATCAAGATCGCCAACCGCCCCAACCTGCCCATCAGGTCTAAACCGATGTCAAAGGCCCGTTTTCCTTGCATAATCCGAAAAGGGAGAATTAGCAGCATTCGCCCTATAGGGCATGCGTTCGCCCGTGAAATTGGCCCAGCTCTAGGACTGGTCTACTAAATCTGTCTAGCAAGCAACAACGGTAAATCGATACAGTTGTGCCTAGACCCTCAATCGCCTTCCATTTTCGCAGGTGTCCCTTGAAATCGCTCCGAATCCTTGCGTCGATCTGCCTTGCAGCGGCCGTGTTCAGCGTCGGTTGCCAAAGCTCGAAATACAGCAAGCCTTATGGATTCGGCACGATCGACAGCCAAAAGGCCCGAGCCGCCGATTTCGATCCGTATCCGCTGAACGATATAGGGCCAGCAGTGGTCGGGGGCCGTCCCCCCGGATTCTTTAATCCTCTCCCCGAACCTAAGCGGAACGAACTCCAAGCCCAACAACGGAATCCGTGGACGGGTTATTCGCGGTAGGGCAATTCTCTAGAACAACCCTTGCTCCGCCCAGCGGACTCGCTCGCGGATGGACTTCGCACGCTCCGAGGCCATCTCGACGGAATCGTCGAGAACTGTGATATGCCCCATCTTACGCCCAGTCCTGGCGTCCTTCTTACCATAGAGATGCAGGTACGCTCGACTCTCACTCAGGACATTCTCAAACCTCGGGAAATGCCCTCCCCAGACGTCACCCAATAAGTTGACCATCGCCGCTGGCTGAATCATCGACGTGTCGCCCAGAGGTAAATTGCAAACAGCTCGCACTTGTTGCTCGAACTGGCTGGTACGGCACGCTTCCATGGTCAAGTGACCCGAGTTGTGGGGCCGCGGGGCCAATTCATTGACCATCAACTCCCCGTTGCGACCGACAAAGAACTCGACGCAGAGCAAACCCTCTAAACGAAACGACTCCGCGATTCCCCGCGCAATCTCCTGTGCGTTGATCGCTATCGGTTCCATTTCGCCAACCGCTGGACAGGTTGTGATGTCGAGTATGTGGTTGGAGTGGACATTGGTGAACATGGGATAAGTCGCGATTTGCCCGCTCGGATTCCTCGCGACCAACACCGAAACCTCGGCTCGGAACGGTATCCATTTCTCAGCGATCAATGGTTCCGGGCCCAAAAGCTCGATGGCATCGTTCGCTTCAATCATCGATTGAACTTTACGCTGCCCCTTTCCGTCATAACCCCAGTTGGTGGTCTTGATTACCAACGGCCAACCGAGTTGCTCGATGACAACCGGCAATTCCTGATACGACCTCAACTCATGGAATGGTGTCACCGGGACGCCCCAATCCCTCAACGTACTTTTCTCCTTCAATCGATGCTGAGCGATTGCCAAAACGTCGACGCTGGGCCGAACCAAAGTTACTTCGGCGGCTCTTTGCACAGCTTCAAGATGAATGTTTTCAAATTCTAAGGTGATAACATCGACTTTCTCGGCAAAGGTACGGACCGCTGATGGGTCTTGATAGTCACCATGTACGGTGTCGTTGGCGACTTGTTCCGCGGGGCAATCGACTTCGTCGGTGAATACCACCACGCGGTACCCCAATCGCTGGGCGGCGTGGGTGAACATCCGACCCAATTGACCACCACCGAAAACGCCCAACGTCGCTCCGGGAAGGATCATCTTATTGCGATGGATTGCCATTAACGGAAGTCCCTCTCTTCGAGAACTGCCCCATCGAGCACTTTTTGAGTTTGCGATTCCATGTACTGCGATAGTCGGGTGCGAAGTCCATCATCGTGCAACGCCAGAACACGGATCGCTAACAGCCCTGCATTCTTGGCCCCCGCGGTTCCGATAGCCATTGTTCCTACCGGAATTCCACCCGGCATCTGAACGATACTCAGAAGGGAATCGAGCCCCTGAAGGGATTTGCTTTGGACTGGCACACCAAACACTGGCAACGCCGTGCAAGAGGCGACCATTCCCGGCAAGTGCGCTGCGCCACCGGCTCCCGCGATGAGGATCTGAATCCCCCGCCCCGAAGCTCTCTCGGCATATTCCACCATCCACCTCGGCGTTCGATGGGCCGATACGACGCGGGCTTCATACACCACGCCAAACTCGTCGAGCACACGGCAAGCTTCACGCATCGTTTCCCAATCCGACTGGGAACCCATAATCACACCGACTTTCGCTTGTGTCGGTCTCAACAATTCGTCTTGCCCCATCCGAGCACCCTCACACCGCAGGATCGTACCCAACGCACCATGCCAATCGCATGCTTCAATCGCCCCGCAATCCATCGCCCGCGTTCAATAATGTGCAAAACCGTCCTGGGAAACGTAACGGGCGGGTCGTCGAGCCACCGAGGTTTTGACGACCGCAGATTGTTCGATGATGATCCCAAGCCACCGGGATACCTTCAAGCCGCTTGACGATGATTTCCGGACAAATCCAAGTTTTGGATCCCTGCAAAAGCGGCCCATCTCTCCGAACCCCACACCGCTGCTCGAAATGTCTTGGTATCAGAACCTCAAATTGTCCACTAGAAGTCTTGGCTCAAGAACCCGGAAGGTCGTTTCCCGAAATCATCGAAGGCCCCGAACCGACGGTTTTTTCGTACGTCCCATCCCCGGTTTTGACATACTTGGTGAAACCATGCTTTTTCAGCTTGTCGTCCGAAACCGAGTTGGACATGGCTCCCTCCGACCACATCCCGCCGATGGCCGTACGGGCAGGTATCCGTCGAACCCTCTGCCCGGTCACAGGATGATGGGTCAATGGTTCGTCGGACATCTTCTGAAACACTTCGAACTCTTCCCCCTCCGCACCATCGTCACGAAGGAGTTCGTAAACATAAATTGGCATGCCTCAAACCCCTTAAGTTGCTAGGAAACGGATCGGATTAATGTTCAGGCTCAATCCTGCTCATCTCAATCCTGCTCATCTCAATCCTGCTCATGGAGAAAAAGTACCCACCGCAAACCGGATGTACTGAGCGATGGGAGGCTGAAAGTACAACCAGGACATTATCATACCACGCAACACGAACTCGACCAATCTTTCGCCCGTTCGGATCCTTCGGTTACGAAAAGAGAACTTACGAAATTTTCCGACGCAACTCCTAATCCGCTAGTCCGCGACAGCCATCCATCCGTGTCAGACGACCACCTCTCCAGGAACAGAAATACCTGCTCGTCTGTTCGATGCAGCAGTAATTCCAAGCCGTCACATTCCCTAAATCCGGCAAGAAAGTCATTTTGTTGGCCAACTTTCCCGGCTCCCCAAGCCCAATCGTGGATTCCTCTATTTACAATCGGAACCACATCCTCTGTGACACACTTCTACGGTTCTCTACGAATGATAATGGTGATGATCAAGACACTTGCTTCTTGGCCTTTGGCATTGCTGACTCTTCTGGCGCTTTCCGATCTTTCCGCGTTCGGTCAAAAAACCGACGTGAAGCCTGAAATCGGAATCCAAGAACATCCGATCGATGAGTTTATCCTCTCAGGCGCTCGGATCGTCCTCGAACCAGGCCGGATCATCGAATCCGGCGAGCTTCTCATTTCCGACGGAAAGATTGTCGCTGTCGGGGAAAAAGTCGATGTTCCAGCCGGTGCTCGAAGGATCGAGTTGAAGGGAAAAACCATTTACCCAGGCTTCATCGACGCCGGCATCGAAATGGAACTCCCCGAAATCGATGCCACTCGAGGTTCCCCTCACTGGAGTCCAGAGATCACGCCAAACCGATCTGTTGCCGAGATCTCGACGGCCCCCACGGCCATCGTCAGCAAACTCCGAAAATCGGGGATCACGACAGCTCTGCTGGCCCCACGCGATGGAATCATCAAGGGTACCAGTGCGGTTGTCCTCACCAGCGATGGTGACTTGGCCTCGACACTCATCCGTCCAAACGCCGCACTCCACGTTCGCCTTACCGTTTCCCGCGGCCGAGGCCGTGATAGTTACCCCTCCAGCCCCATGGGCGCCGTCGCGCTCGCGCGACAAACATTTTTGGACGCCACCTGGTACGAGAACGCATGGCGTGCCCATCGCGCGACGACGACATTGCCCAAGCCCGAGTGGAACGCAGCCCTCGATACGATTCTGCAACACACGGCTGCTGGCAAGCTCGTCATCTTCGACGCACTAAATGAGCAATACTCACTCCGCGCAGATGCCTTTGCCAAAGAGTTTGGGCTCAAAGCCGTCCTCCGCGGATCCGGTCAAGAATACCAACTGCTCGATCCAATTGCCCGTACCGGCCGAACCATCATCCTTCCAGTCAATTTTCCAAAGCCCCCCAATGTCGCAACCCTCGAAGCCGCGGTCGATGCAGAACTCGAAGAACTGATGCATTGGGAGTTGGCACCGGAGAATCCCGCACGACTCGCCAAAGCAGGGGTCAAGTTCGTACTTACCAGCCAAGGCCTTTCCGATAGCTCGGAATGGATCCCGCAAATCCGAAAAGCGATCCAGCGAGGATTGGATCCAAACGTAGCCCTCGCAGCCATCACCACCACCCCAGCATCGCTGCTCGAGGTGGACAACCAGGTCGGAAAAATTGCGATCGGCAATTGGGCGAACCTGGTGATCACCTCCGGCGACCTCTGGGATGAAAAAACCAAAATTGAAGAAGTCTGGGTTCGTGGCTCGCGCCCAGCCGCCGCCTACAAGAGCACCACCAACATCGACGGAACATGGGAAGTCCAAGTCCTCGAGAACAAACTTATCAACAACCAACCCTCCGTATGGCCAGCCCAAACCTTGCTCGTTCTGAAGGACTCCGAAAAGAAGATCTCGGGAATCCTGGAATTGCCAGCCCCACCCGCCGAGCCAGCTGCACCTGCAGTACCAGAAGCGAAGACGGATAGCGTTAAGCCAACGGAAGGAACCACAACTCCAGACCCGAAACCGGATCCTCCTAAAGAAGGTGATGTCGCTACGGCACCCACCGATCAAGAAAAACCAGCTGAGAAAAAAGAGGATGCCAAGCCCGAAGGCCAAGGTCAACGCGATGGCGACAAGGACAAGGAAAAGGACAGGGACAAAGAAAAAGACAAGAATAAAGCCAAACTCAATGGACTTCGCTGGTCGGATAACACGCTCAGCGCAAGCCTAACTAGCAAGACTTTCAACAAGGACAAAACGGGAGTCGCTCAACTCTCGCTCGCATGGTTGCCACAATCCGGTTTGTCTCAACCCTATCTCGTTGGCTCCATCGTTTGGCCTGACGGAACCGAACAGATCATTCGAGCCACCCGCAAAGCGGACGAACCGAAAAAAGAAGAAACCACGAAAGACGATTCCTCAGCAAACGGCAAAGACAAGTCTGAATCCAGTAAGTCAGATGCTGGCAAAGAAGATAAAAAGCCGAAGGGGGACCCCAAAGTTATTTCGAGCTGGAGATACCCATTCGCCTCGTTCGGACGCACCTCGTTACCGGAACAATATCCACTGGTCGTCATTCAGAATACGACGCTTTGGACCTGCGGGCCCAATGGCGTTCTTCGCGACGCGGACATGATCCTCCGAAACGGGATCATCGATGCTATCGGTGTGGATCTGCCAGTACCAGAAGGTGCAAAAATCATCGACGGTTCCAAGTTCGAGGTCAGCCCTGGCTTGATCGACTGCCATTCGCACATGGCGACCGACAGCGGGGTCAACGAGGGAACTCAAGCGGTCACAGCGGAAGTTCGAATCGGTGACTTCATCAATGCAGAAGACGTTACCATGTACCGACAACTGGCTGGCGGATTGACCGCCGCCAATATCCTTCACGGATCCGCTAACCCCATCGGTGGTCAAAACCAAGTCATCAAACTCCGCTGGGGCGGCAACTACAACGACTTGAAATTCAAAGAAGCCCCCGCAGGGATCAAGTTCGCTCTGGGTGAAAATGTGAAGCAGAGCAACTGGCAAGAAGTTACGAACCCTCGATACCCTCAAAGTCGAATGGGCGTCGAGCAAATTTTCCGCGACCGTTTCAATGCGGCGAGGGAATACCAAAAGAATTGGGACACATGGAACGCAGCACCCAATGGACTACCTCCTCGCAGAGACCTGGAATTGGACGCGATCAGCGAGATCCTACGCGGCGAACGATGGATTCACTGCCATAGCTATCGCCAAGACGAAATCCTCGGCCTCTTGCGAGTGCTCGAAGAGTACAAAATCAAGATCGGTTCTCTGCAACACATCCTCGAAGGGTACAAGGTCGCAGACGCAATCGCAAAACACGGCGGTACCGCTTCGTCATTCTCCGATTGGTGGGCTTACAAACTCGAAGTTGTCGATTCCATCCCGCACAACGGGGCCATCATGCACAACCAAGGTATTGTTGTTTCCTTCAATTCGGATGACGCGGAATTGGGACGCCACATGAACCACGAAGCCGCCAAAGCGATCAAGTACGGGGGCGTTGATCCTGTTGACGCCCTCAAGTTCGTGACACTGAACCCTGCCATCCAACTGCGTATCGACAAGTATGTAGGGTCGCTCGAGGTCGGCAAGCACGCGGACTTTGCAATGTGGAACGGCTCCCCCCTTTCCCCACGCTCCCGATGCGAACAGACCTGGATCGACGGTCGTAAGTATTTTGACCGTGGCGAAGACGCGGAAGTTCGGTTGCGGGACGACCAACTCCATCGCGAACTGGTCCAAAAGATTCTCGATAGCGGCGAATCCGCAGGGGAACGAAGCTCGCTCGCAGATGATCCTTCGCGACTGTGGCCTAACCACGATGAATACTGCCACCATCATCACGATGATGAAAGCCACCAGCACGACAATGAATGGTTCGAGGTAACGATGGAGGAGGCCCATGATCATGAGTAGCCCATTCCATCGACGAACAAACTCAAGCCAATCTATTCATTATCAACCTGAACAGCCAACACATCTCATGAACCAACCAGCCTCGCTCCAACGCGTTATCGCTTTACCGGCATTCCTCCTGGGAACTTTCGGCGTTGTGTGGATCCTCTCAATTTCATTTGCCATAGCATCGGACCAAGTACCCGGTGCCAAGCAAAAAAGTCCGATCTTGATCAAGAATGCCACCGTGCACACGGTCACTCAAGGGACATTGCCCAACACAAGCATCTTGGTCAAAGATGGCAAGATCGCTGAGA
Source organism: uncultured Pirellula sp. (assembly GCA_903892355.1). GTDB lineage: Bacteria > Planctomycetota > Planctomycetia > Pirellulales > Pirellulaceae > JBKCUI01. The sequence goes on from CAITIE010000003.1 coordinate 56,999, forward strand.
TCGGCGCGAACATTCAGTCACCGGAAAACACGGAAGTGATCGATGCCACCGGCCAACACGTATACCCGGGCTTGATCGATTCCTTCTCTGCCATTGGGCTGGTCGAAATCGATTCGATCCGCGCATCGATCGACAATACGGAAATGGGAAACGTCAACTCCAACGTACGAGCCGCTGTTGCCGTCAACCCTGACAGCGAAGCGATCCCCGTGGCACGGGCCAATGGGGTTTTGCTCTCGATGGTCGGACCAACCGGAGGAATTGTCTCCGGACGAGCGGCCTTGCTGCAGATGGATGGATGGACATGGGAAGACATGACGCTACGAGCGGACGTAGGGATGATGGTCAACTGGCCTCGCTTTGGCGGTGGTGGTGGCGGTGGACGCGGTGGACGACGGCAAGCAGCCGAAGCCACCGAAGGGGACGCGGATAGCGCCGATCGCCTCGCTCCACTCCACACTCTCTTTCGAGAAACCCGGGCTTACGCGACAGCAAAAGCAGCCAATCCAAACCTTCCAACCGATCTGCGGCTCGAAGCCATGATTCCGGTTGCCGAAGGACGCCTTCCGATGATTGTAAATGCGAACACCGTCAAACAAATCCAAACCGCGATTGCCTTCTCCAAACAGCATTCGCTGAAACTGATCCTCATGGGTGCGAACGATGCATTGCACTGCGCTGCATTGATTCGCGAAACCAAGGTCCCCGTCATCGTTTCCGGTGTTTACCGGTTACCCTCCCGACGCGATGCCCCCTACGATTCGGCTTATACGTTTCCATCGCAATTGCGTGCAGCGGGAATCCAGTTCAGCATCGCAAGCGATGGACGATTCGGTGCATCGGGAGTCCGAAACCTCCCCTACCATGCATCCACGGCCGCTGGATTCGGATTGAGCCCCGAAGATGCGATCCGATCGATCACCCTGTCGCCAGCGGAAATCTTCGGTGTTGCAGATCGGGTTGGCTCGATCGATGCGGGAAAAGACGCAACGCTATTTCTATGCAATGGAGATATCCTGGAGACACCAACCCAAGTCACCAAGGCTTGGATTCAAGGTCGCAAGGTGGATCTCTCGAGCAAGCATACACAACTTTACGAGAAGTACAAAACCAAGTACGAACAGCAGAAATAGGGGCCGCAGGGACCGCTGAAAACGGACCGAAACAACCTCCGTGTCCGACGTCCACAGGTGCTACTGCCGAACGTCATTCACGCCGGTCGATAGAAGCGGAACGGCCCGAGCCGTCCAGTGAGTCTCCTTGTATAAGGAGAAACTGGGCAGCTTGCGCTGCACCGCTACCATTTCGATCATTTTTCAACGTGCGGTTAGCTGATTTTGCTCGTTGCACGACACTAAAGATCGCGTTGAACATGTCGATGCGCCCATCCAAACTAAACAGCCAAGGCTCACGCGGAGACGCGGGGGCGCGGAGAGAAGGGACGAACAAAACTCAGAAAAATCCGGCGACAGTCCCTACCGTACTAGGGTTCTTTATCAGCGAACATTAGCGTTTATTCGTGGTTCAAAAACGGGATACGCCCGCAGTTTTCGCAGTGCTAGCAAATCGCTGCCAGCCCCACCCGACACGGATCGTCCCAAACGAG
>CAITIE010000004.1 GCA_903892355.1 uncultured Pirellula sp.
ATTCAAATTGACGTCAGGTAAGTAAGCCCGCCCACCCATTTGGGGGATGATAGCTAAATGGGGGGGAATGTTTGGGTTGCCGTGCGCCGGGCCGTGCAACCGTGAGTTCGCCAATCGATTCGTTGCCACGTGCGACCCCTTGCGGGGGCATTTCAAAATTGCATACGCTGGGAAACCAGCGTTTTTTTATGCAATTATCTAAGGGGTCAGGGAGGTTTCTCCTGGGGGCTCTGCCCGATATTGGTCTAGACGGGGCTCTGCCCGATATTGGTCTAGACGGGGCTCTGCCCGATATTGGCCTAAACACAATGGTGTATCGAGAGGAATGCTCATGAGGTATCGAACGCTTGGCCGAACCCCTTGGCGGGTCTCTGAAATCAGTTTTGGAGCTTGGGCCATCGGAGCCGCGTGGGGGCCTGTCGACGATTCCGAGTCGATGGCGGCCTTGCACCGCGCCATCGACCTAGGGGTCAACTTCATCGACACCGCAGATGTCTACGGTGATGGTCATAGCGAACGCCTAATTGCCAAACTGCTTTCGGAACGACCGGGTGAGCACATTGTGGTTGCGACCAAAGTGGGTCGGCGATTGCCACAGCAAACGCCCGAAGGGTATACCCGAGCGAACCTAGCATCCTGGATCGATCGGAGTTTGAAAAATCTAAACACGGAATGTTTAGATTTGGTCCAATTGCACTGCCCTCCCAACGATGTTTACTACATGCCCGAAGTGTTCGGCTTCATGGATGACTTTGTCGCCGCCGGCAAGATTCATTACTACGGAGTGAGTGTCGAGAAAATCGAGCAAGCGATCAAAGCGATTGAGTATCCGAATGTTCAGACCGTGCAGATCATCTTCAATCTATTCCGGCAGCGGCCTGCGGAATTGTTTTTCCAACAAGCCGAATTGCGCCGCGTGGGGGTCTTGGCCCGGGTACCGCTCGCATCGGGGTTGCTGACTGGAAAAATCTCCGCAACGACTGCATTTGCGGAGGACGACCACCGTCGTTTCAATCGGCACGGCGAGGCGTTTGATCGAGGTGAAACGTTTTCAGGGGTCGATTTCGAGACCGCGTTGAAGGCTGTCGAAGAATTGAAATCGATCGCTCCACCGGGAGTAAGCCTCGCTCAATTCGCCCTGCGTTGGATACTCATGCACGACGCAGTTTCGTGTGCGATCCCGGGGGCTCGGCGGCCCAATCAGGTCGACGACAATGTGTCGGCGGTGGATATTGCACCATTGTCCGATGCGATGATGGCTTCGATAAAACAGATCTACGATGTTTCGATCCGTGCACTCGTCCACCATCGATGGTAGCTGCGTTTTATCGGTGGTTGCATTTTATCGCAGCCACAGAACACGCATTAGAAATACGATTGGTGAACTGGTTTTATCACCAACTCGGGGATATGCACCCGCGGAGGGAGCGAGGCGATCGAGACAACCACCTCTCCCACATCGGAAGGTCGCAGGATCAATTCTCGTTGTTCCTTGCTGACAGGAACCGGACGTTGCTCCAAAATCGGCGTGTCGACTTCGCCAGGATAAATATTGGTCACTCGAATCCCTTCTACACCGACTTCGTTGGCCACGCATGTCCCAAGCGCTGTCATTGCGAATTTACTGGCGGCATAGGCAACGCCACCGAGCGCGAGAGCCCGCTTGCCAGTGACACTGGAGATATTGATGATGATTCCCGACTTGCGGCTGCGCATTTCAGGAAGCGTGGCGTGGATCAAATTGTAGGCACCGGTCGCATTGATCGCGACGACTTGGTCCCATTGCTCGGGGAGCATTTCGCCGATCGTCCGATTCTTGATGTTGACTCCAGCTGCGTTGACCAAGATTTGAATGGGTCCAAAGGCTTTCTTGACCGAATCGACAAACTGCTGAACGCTCTCGCGGTCGGTGACGTCGAGCGGAAACCCGATGACTTGCCCTACCCCTGATTTTTTGAGAGCTTCAACAGCGGACTGAACCACATCTGACCGCCGTGATCCGATAGCGACTTTCGCGCCCGCGGCGACAAATGCTTCGGCGATACCAAAGCCGATCCCCGTAGCTCCTCCGGTAACAATGACGACTTGGTCTTTCAGGGGTGTCATGAAACAGTATCTCCAAAGGGTGCGAAGGAGGTGGGATTAAAACGGATGCTAAGAGAGTTCGGCGGCGATTGCTGCGGTCACTGCTACGGCCACTGCTACGGTTGCCAGGCAGGCTAGAAGCCGCCATGGACAGGACCAAAGATCGTACTCACATCCAAGGAATCCGCGAGCCCCGATAGGCTAGGCGGGCTCAGGTACGTGGTGCCTCGCTGCAAAAAAGTGAACGAAATCCTATGCCGCCGCGGACGGCTTTGGTTTTCTTGAACCTTTTTTTGAAAAAGCCCTAATAAAATCGCGACTGTTCCGTCTACCTGATGTCGGCACCTTTTCCACCATGCAGAACTCGAGGGCAATTTGACTCGCGACGATCCATCGCTACCGGCGACATTGGGCCAATTCCCCAAGTCCCTGGAGCCATCATCGGATTCGCTGGACAACACGGGGTGGCTGCGATCGGTCTTTGATCGGTTGCAGCGGCCGCTGTTGGCGTATGCGTGCAAATTGCTCAATGGGGATTGGGATTTGGCTCAGGATTGTGTTCAGGAAGCTTTTGTGCGTTTGTGCCGAGAGCCGCGAGAACGGATCGAGTCTCATGTCGACGCATGGCTCTTTAAAACTTGTCGTCATCGAGCGATGGATATCCATCGCATGGAGGCTCGCATGAAAACCCAAACCGAACCGGCAGCGATCGAATCGCTGTCCTCCCAGGAAAAAGATCCGGGAAGCATCGCCATGTTGGCGGAACAGCAACACGAGATCGAACAGCGTATCGCGGACCTGCCCCGACTCGAGCAGGAGATCGTCCTGCTGAGGCTCGGCCAAGGCCTCTCCTACAAACAGATTGCCGAAGTGATGGATTTGAGCGTGAGCCACGTCGGTGTTCTGCTCCATCAAGCTTTAACGCGACTACGCGACGCCATGTCGGAACGCGAATACCACTCCTGAACACAAACCTTATATGGCCGAAAGAATCATCGATCATGAATACCAACCAACCGAACTCCGACAATCCCCTTCCGAAACCATCAAACCAGGTTCCTGTGAGTATTGAGCCATGGCAGATTACTGCCTACGCACTTGGGGAACTCGATCCGGAAGCCCACGCTGAAGTCGAATCGTGGATTTCGAAGAATCCCGCTGCAGCCGCAGAGCTTCAATCGATTCGCGACACCGCGACCCATATCCAAAAGCAGTTGGCCTCATCGAGTTTGAATGCTGGGCTGGACAACCGACGATCCGAACAAGTGCTCCAGGAGATCACTGGACGAAACACAGGCACGGCAACGGTCCAATTGCGAAAGAGCTACGACGAGGAAGTGCGCATGAAGCGATTCAGACGTTTCCGAACGATGGGACTGATTGCATCCGGGATAGCAGCATCCTTGGTTGCGTTCCGCTTGTCTCCCTGGTATTCCGATCGAGGGTATTCCGACCGAGTCGAAATCTTCTCTGGCACGAAGTCGGTTTACAACATTCCAGCGAGAACCGAGGAGGCGGTTACCGAATCCTCGGACTACATCCCACCTGTCCTGAAAAATGCAACACAGATGGCGGAGGTCACGGATAGAGAATCATCGGAAGGGATCGTTGTAAAGCAATCCATGTCCGCGGATGAGTCGGGGTATTTAGCAGGTAGCGGCAATTCCGGAAAAGACTCCGGGGGAGTTCCACTTGGGGCTGTCGAGGCAAACAATGGCGGGCCCGCTGGCCCTGGTCCTGGGGTCGCTGCAAGTGGGTCTGTGAAAAGTTCGGCGGCTACGCGGAAGAGCTTGAGCTTGGGTCGTGATGAATCGATAATCGGCGAAATTCCAGGTTTTGGGGCGGAAGATGCCACTGAATCGCTCATCGATTCGAAAATCGAACCCAACGAATCGCTTGTTCGGCGGACGCCTGCTCCTGGGAGCACGCCGGAACGAAATACCAGTCTGGAGTCCAGGTCTAGGTATTATAGGTATGAAGAGATGCAGTCAGAGGCTAAGTCTGGCGAATCGATGGACTTCCGCTCGAAGGAACTCGCCGATCGAGTCGCCTCTGCACCACAACCAAGTTTGGATGGTATAGCTGGTGGTGGCCCAGCTAGTGGGGGATTGGGGGGGGGGCATGGGCTTTTCGGGCGGCACGCTGCCCGCTAAACCGAGTGGTGCACGAGGCTTGCAAACGCGAGAGTCGGATCTTGGATACCAATTCCCGGATGAACTGAAAGCCAACGTGCCGAGCCTTCGACGTGCGGCAGAAAACGCGGGTGGGGATCGGTTCGATCCGATTGTGGAGACTCCGTTTGCCGAGGTGACGCAATCGCCTCAATCGACCTTTTCCATTGATGTCGATACAGCATCCTACAGCAAGCTTCGGCAGTACGTCATGAAAAACGTCGTTCCGAATCCAACCGCGGTTCGAATCGAGGAGATGATCAACTACTTCGATTACAACTATCCCGGTCCGACAGATGGATCTCCGTTTGCTGCTCACATGAAGATGGCCATATGCCCATGGAACACGGAACACCGCTTGGTGCGCGTGGCGATCCAAGCGAAAAAAGTAGATGCGGAACAACGCCCCGCCTCGAACTTGGTGTTCTTGATCGATGTCTCCGGATCGATGGCACAGGAGAACAAGCTTCCGTTGGTCAAGCGAACGTTGGCCTTGCTGGCATCACAGTTGCGAGAGCAAGACCGTGTGGCGATCGTTGTCTACGCTGGTGCGGCGGGTTGCGTTCTGCCGAGCACCTCCGGGGCATCGAAGGATCGGATTATGGCATCGATCGAAGAATTGCAGTCGGGTGGGTCGACCAATGGTGGACAAGGAATCGAACTGGCATACCGCATCGCCAAGGAGAATTACGTCGACGGGGGTGTCAATCGAGTGATTCTGTGCACTGATGGAGATTTTAATGTCGGCGTGACAGGTACCGATCAGTTGGTTTCCATGATGCAAGAGAACGCCAAGAGCAACGTGTTCTTGACGTGCCTGGGATACGGCATCGGCAATTACAACGACTCGATGATGGAGCAGATCTCCAATAAGGGGAATGGAACTTACGGCATGGTCGATAGCGAGATGGAAGCTCGCAAGATCATGGTCGAGCAGTTGTCGGGAACGCTGATGACGGTCGCTAAGGATGTCAAAATCCAGATCGAGTTCAATCCTCAAAAGGTGGCTTCGTATCGCTTGATCGGGTACGAAAACCGTCGATTGGCTACGCAGGATTTCGATAACGACAAAAAGGATGCTGGTGAAATCGGGGCTGGGCACCGAGTTACCGCGTTGTACGAAATCGTGCCGGTTGGTAAGGATGGTGCTGGAAGCCCAGCGAGCGAACTCCGTTATGGCAAGAAACAACCAGAGGCACCTCCCAAGACGATCGATGAAACCGAACAGGCAGGCGAATTAGCGAATGAGTGGATGTTGCTCAAGATTCGGTCCAAGCAGCCTGAAGCGACCGAAAGCACCAAGCAAGAGTTTGTACTGAAGGAAGGTGAATTGGCCGAGGAAACCTATTCGGGTGAGCGGACCGATATGGATTGGGCTGTGAGTGTTGCGGAGTTCGGACTCTTACTGCGGCACAGCAAACTCGCACCTGGAATCGACTGGGACCGGATGATATCGCGGGCACAAGAAAGTGTTGGCGACGATAGCTACCGCCGAGAATGCTTGGTCATCATGCAGCAGGCCAAGCGAATGTTTGGCAAATAGCTCGACGAAGACTGCTTCGATGAAGAAACGCAAAAGGCCCCTGAGTTTCAGGGGCCTTTGTGCATCATCAAGGATGATCTGTGTTAGTTTCCGTTGCCCCCTCGGAGAGCGTATTGGAAGCCGTAGAGGAACAAGGCTGCGACCCCGAAGTTGAGCACTTCTTCGCAAGGCTTGTATCTCATGATGAGGATGTCGCCGGGCTGGACGAGGATCCGTTCGCGTGGATCCAAGTTGGCTTTGGCAAGGTCCACTTCGATCGTGATTTGACCGTCGCAAGGAGTCTTGCGGAGGACGAACAAGGCACCGGGAGGCACGAAAGCGCCGCCGCCGATCCCACCCATGGTTCCACCGCCGCCTCCTCGTGCTCCAACCGATGACACACCGCTGCCAGCGAGTGCGAGGGCACCGAGGACGTCGAGGTCGTAGTCGCGAGGGATCATGAACTGACCACCTTGCAACAAGCCACCGGTGTAGAAGACTTCGGCTTCACGCGACTCGATGTAGATGATATCTCCTTCTTCGAGGACGATATCCTCAGGCCGGAAGCTAGGCACAATCCCTGGTGGTAGACGCAAAGGAATCTTCAGGATCGATGGATCATCTGGAAGTGGCGGAGCACACCCGCATGGGTCTTGGTTGCAGTAGTACTGTTGGTAGAACTGCTGGACGAACTCATCCCGTTTGCGTTGGTCGGCTTTGGAGGCACGAAGGATCTTGATTTCGTTCTTGGCATTGACCCCTGGCAATCCGCCGGAGGCCATCAGCGCGTTGAGAACGTCGTTTTGATAGGCACGGAGCTTGATCATGCTTCCCGACGCGCTCTGGTCGGAGCCGAGGTTGAAGCCGCCGCGCCCCCCCATTCCGCTACCCATTTGATTGCCACCACCAGCACCCATATCCTGGCGAACCACGACGATGTTGTAGGTGCGTTCCTTCATCAAGGTAACGATCGGTCGCAATTGGTTGGCGTCCGTGAGAATCTTGGCGTCGAGATAGTATTTTCGAATCAGATCGCGGACTTGTTCAATCGTCAGCCCTTTGACCTTGATCGGTTCGAGCAATGGCAATTGGATGGTGCCATCATTGATGACAGTAACCGGGTAGCCGAGCGATGGGTCCAGCATGCTGTCCCGCTCGGGGAAGTGAACGGGTGGTGGCTCGGGAGGCCTATCAGGTGACGAGTAAGGCATGATCCCTTCGATGTAGATACCAAGGATGTCCCCTTCGTCGAGCAAGTAATCTCGCGGGGGCTCTTGGGCTAACCGGGAAGGATCGAGCGGAACCAGATTGTTCTTGGATTGAGCTAGGAATTGCGGTGGCAACCTACGGGCTGGGATGCCGTTGAGCGGTTGTGTCAGCGCCGCACATCCAGCGCTGAGGCTGCCCAAAGCAATCAGGCCGGAGCAGGTCAAGCGGCGCATCCAGCGAGCGATCATGACCTGCATGGTCTCTTTGTTTGGCGTAGTGTTCCGGTCCTGGGACATTTCAATTACCTCGCAAACCGCAATCGGCATTCAGTTTGGGCTGTTATGGTTTGTGTATCGGTGTGGTGTCACGCAACGCGATCGTCGCGTTGCGTGATACGGACTAAGTGTTCGTTACAAGCCAATTCGTTCTTGAATTGGAGCCGGCTGAGGAATAACTTTGATCACCTCATTTTCGATGACCTCCGTCTCAATCACCTCATGAGCCGGATAATTCGGATACGCTTGGCCGTTCATCGGAATGGGAGCCGCAGCCCCTACCCCTGGCGCCTGATTCGCAATTCCGCTTCGCTGAAGATCGAAATTCGGCACCGGATAGATGCCGTTGTATTCCGACGGAAGCAGTCCATGTTCGGCGTACTGCTTTTGAATGTTGCTGCTGGTTTGAATTTGGTACCAACTGCCAATACCATCTTCTTCTGCCGCCCGAGCTCCATGCGGGAAACCTGCAAACCACGCAGCTACGCGCCCTTGCCCCTCGTGCGATTGGTATTTCCAACCCCAGTATTCACGCGGTGGAAACGCTGGTGTACACCCGTCACCACCATCGGCGACTTGCATGTAACCAGCCTTAAACCCACGATGGAAGTCTTTCAAGTGTTGCTGGTTGGCAAAGCAATGTTTGCGGCTATGCCATGCCTTCATCGCTAAGGAGCCGTTCCGCATGTACATCATGCCGTTGTTCCAATAGCTGTTGTACTGCCAACTGCTATTGACTCCCGTCAGCGCGGTGCAACCTGCTGAAGGAACAAACGCAGCCCCGAGCAATATCAAGGCTGTAAGTCCCAATCGGCGTCTTACAGACTGCTGCCGACGGGTTTTCGGAATGCATTTGAGTCGGTCGATGGACATCGACGATTCCCCCCTATGGACGAATTGGCAGAAGGAATGCTTGCATAGCAGGTGCACTCCTTCAGCGGCGTGGATAGACGTATCCCTGACTCGTGTTATCGCCCATCAGCTCGTGTCGAATTTAATGATTGTTCGGACGGCAACAGGTTTCTTGCCTTTTTCGTTAGATAAGCCTACGACGGAGATGCCGAAGATACCGTCGAACAATGATGCTCGGGCCCTTCGTTCACGCACGCCGGATTGTTGAGGGAAGTGCCGTCGATTAAGGTTGTTAATGCGGTCCGTTTAGAACTGTCCTCTCGGAAGCACGTCGCTCCACGCGAGTATTCAGAGTCCATCGGCTTTAGGAGCCACCCAGCGAAATGCGATTTTTTGAGCCTGCCCGCATCAAGCCATCCACGATCAGCGGTTGGGTTCTCAAGCTGCTCGCCATCGCGTTGGTGATAGCAACTCCTTGGTGGTATGGGTCTGTCACTTGGCAATCCCAGCACATTTTGGCAATCGTCGGCATTTCCATGGCGGGTTTGCTAGCCCTTCACAGCATTCTTGCTATCGCGGAAGGGGATAAGGGTTGGGAGCCGAATTGGCTGACCTGGCTATTTCTGGGACTTGCCGGGTTTTCGTTATTGCAAGCGCAGCCGCGGTACACATGGTCTGGAGCAAGCTCTTCAGTTCCACCTTCAATTCAAATACAACGATGGGCGCTCGGGTTGCAATCTGTTCCTAGTGGCGTTCAAGCGGATGTCGTGGTAGGGGATTCGGTAGAAGCGACGTCGGAGACATCGGCGACATTGACTTGCGAATTGCAGAAGATTCCCGATGCAGTGCGATACTTGTCGCTGAGCGTCGATCCGGTGACGACAAGGGCTGCTGCTGGATCTCTCTTTTTGTGCGCAATTCTTTCGTGGATTGGAGGTGCTGTTTTTCGACAGCGCGATAGCTATCCGTTACTGCTTGGGGCGATCGTGGTGGTTGGGGCGATGGTCGCCGCTTATGGTTTATATGGTGCGGTGCGACCAAAGGCAGAAAACTTCTTGGGGCTCAAGTACGGCGGTTCGTACTCCGTCTTCGTATCCAAAAACTCTGCGGGTGCTTACTTGAATTTGGCCATCGCAGCGGGGCTGGGTGTCTGCTTATGGGCTGCAAATCGCGCCAAGGATCGGGCTACGCGAAGTTCATCGCATCGCAACGAGGAGTTTCCTTGGCGTATCCAGTTAAAACGTCATGTTGCTGAGTTTTTGGCGAGACTCGATGCGCTTCAGATCGCGGCATTCCTTGCCCTTCTACTGTTGGCAATTTCACTGCTGGCGAGTTTATGCCGTGGGGCGGCAGTCAGTGGCGCTGCAGGTCTCATCGCCACTTTGGGATTGTTGGCAACGCAACTATCCAAATCTTCCGGCACGGATTCGATCGGCCGAAAACGTCATTCAACAGCGGGTGCAACTGCCTTCTTGATCGGCGCAATAGCGATCACCGTTTGCTTAGGTGTGATGGTTGGTTTGAAGCTCGATGATCGTGTTCTCGATCGGCTCGAGAGCATCAGCGAGGTGGATTTGGAATCCGAATCGAGTGCGGGACGTCTCTACATCTGGGGAGTTAGTTGGTCAGCGGCGAGGTTTTATGGTTGGCTTGGAAGCGGCTTGGGGACATTTCACTTCGCTTCGTTACCATTCCAAGAACCCACTTCGACAGGCTGGTATTACCACGCTGAGAGCATGTACGCCGAAATATTGGTCACCATGGGGTATTTGGTTTTGGTTTGCGTTGTGTGCGGGATCGCTTGGAGCTTGCGGGCGGTTTGGAAAACGTATGTGTCCGAGCGGTTCCGCGACTTCGCTGCCTTGCAACTGGTGGGAGGGTATTTGATCATCAGTCAAGCTCTCCACGCTGCAGTTGATTTTGCGCTCATCCTTCCCGGAATTTTCATACCGGCAATCCTCATGCTGGGGGCTGTCGTGCGTGCACCTTGGGAATCCAATCGGGTTATTACCAAGCTAAAGTCCAAAGGGAGTCAATCCCGGCTGGCCTCCGGATCAGAAACTCAGACCGGACTCCGAAGAAGCTTGATCGCAATCAGTGGCGTATCCCTGTCGGTGGCTTGTATGGTCGCATTGAACTACTGTCGTCAGTCGATTCATTCGTTGGACATCGCGGATCGAATTTATCGAGAATTTGAACAGGATGATAAACGGGAGATCGAACAGAGGATTCCGAATCGGGTCGAGCACCTTGTGGACCGCATGGTAGAGCTCGGAGGAACGATCGAGGATTCTGCGTTGGGGCTTCGATTGCTCGGAGATTCGATTGTTGCCGATGTGCGTCGCTCAGTCTGGGAATTGCGTCCTGCAGATGTGGATCCGTCTGCTTACTGGTTACAGACTTCGCCTCTCGTATTGCGACTGGCCAAGGATCGAGTTGCCGACGAGCAGCGGGCTGGATTCCTTGCGAGCATCGGTGGTTTGAAAACGATCAGCACTCTGAACCGGGCCAGTTATTGGTATACCTTCGGACAATCCCTTTCTCCGCTCGACTCACGATTGATCTGGGGGAGAACCTCTACGGCCATCGATTGCCCTTTGGTAGACCTGGTTCGGATGACACCTGTTCTTCACCGAACCGCCGGACACCAACCGCAAACGCTGACCTCCGCCTCGATCCTCATGAGCGCAGCCCTCTCCCGCGAACAGTTGATGCCCCTTTGGAAAACCGTTATCCGGACCAGTCCCTCGGGAGCGCTCGGAGTTGGCCGCTTGGTAGCATCCCTTTACGACGATGCTTCTGTCCCGGTGGATCTGTTTCCAGCTCAACCCCAAGTCTTACGCAATCTCGCGGCGCAAGTTTTTGACAAGAATGCATTCCCGATCACCCATGCACTGATCCTCGAGAAAGGCTTGAACGCAGGGAAAACCATGCGTATGCCCATCGCCAAAAAGAGTCTTTGGTTGGCGGATACTGCAAAAGAAGCTGGGAATACAAGCGTTGAAATCGAAAACCTCCGGGTCTGTATTCAGTTCTATCCAAAAGACAGTTCGTTGCAGGTTCGATTGACCGAGCGGTTGATCGAACAAGGAGACAAAGACGGAGCCAAGGACTCGCTTCGACAGTTGATGAGAAGTTTGCCAAACGATCCGACAGTGAAACAACTTTCGGAACGCGTTGCCCTCATGCAGTGAACTCTGAATCCTGCCGAGCAGATGCTAAGGAGAACTGCCATAGGCCATGACGAACCATCGGTGGTATCGTATCATGAAGTCGATGGTTCAAGCGTGCCCATTCCCTTTTCTAAAATGTGATCGAACGTGAGCAAGGTTTGTATCATCAATGTGGTAGGCTTGACCCCCGAGCTTTTGCCCTATGCTCCTCGAATTGCGAGTCTAGGTCCCTACCAAAACTTGCAACCTCCCATCCCCGCGGTGACGTGTACTGTCCAAGCGACCTTATTGACCGGTACGATGCCGAACCGACACGGGATTGTCGGGAATGGATGGTACCATCGGGACTCGGCAGAAATCCGTTTCTGGCAACAGTCCAATCACTTGATTCAAGGTGACTTGCTTTATCGCGATGTGGACACCGCCAAGATGTTTTGGTGGTTCAACCAGCATGCACCCGTTCGCTGGAGTGCGACACCAAAGCCTCATTACGGCTCCGATGGATCCAAGGTGTTCGATATTATCGACAACACCGAGTGTCACTTGGTCCATCAGCTGGGAGCCTTTCCATTTTTTTCGTTTTGGGGACCCAACGCTGGGTTACCGGCAAGCGAATGGATCGCCAATGCGACTGCGATCGTTTTGCGGAAGAATCGACCTCAGTTGACGCTCGTGTATCTTCCGCACCTCGACTACGACTTTCAACGCTCTGCAACGCCTTCGATGGAACGAGTCGCCGAGGTGGATCGATGCGCGGGTGTGGTTATCGATGCCGCGAGGGAGATCGATGCGATTCCGATAATCGTGTCTGAATATGGTCTGGTACCGGTGCAACGATCGGTTTCCTTGAATCGAACATTGAGAGAGCATGGCCTCCTCTCGGTTCGGAATGGGCCGTTCGGCGAAATGCTCATCCCTGGTGATTGCGTAGCATTTGCGGTAGCGGATCACCAAGTGGCCCATGTCTACGTCAATAAACAGTCCGAGAAGGAACGAATTCGATCACTGCTTCAGCGCGTCGACGGAGTTGCCCATGTGCTGGACCCTGCCGAGGTAAGTTTGGACCACCCGCGCAGCGGGGACTTGATGGCCCTCTCGGACGCTGACGCATGGTTCAACTATTACTACTGGATGGACGACGATAAGGCTCCGGACTTTGCTCGGACCGTCGATATTCACCGCAAACCGGGTTACGACCCGACCGAACTGTTCATGACCTCCAAAGCCCGCGCCTTGTTTCGAGTGGCTCAAAAGAAACTGGGGTTCCGATATCGGATGGATGTGATTCCACTCGATGCAACCCTGGTTGGTGGAAGCCACGGATTGCAAAATCGCCCGGAACAAAGTCCGCTGGTGATCGGTCCCGACGCACCTGGAGATATCCTTCAGTTCTCGAACTATGTTCGTTCACTCTTAGGAAAATAAAAGCCTTGTGAACGACTAGGAGCTCATCGCGAGGATACGAAAAAAGGGCACGAGTTACACTCATGCCCCATTTCGAATTTTTCGACGGAACGATTACCGCTACCTGTCGAGCGGGTGATCGATACCGAATTAGCCGATCGCAACGCGTCGGAAAGCGATGATACCAGCATTCTCGGCAAAGCTCTTGACGGCGGCTTCCACCGTCTTGGCTTCATCCAAGACGAAGAACTGGTTGAGCAAGCATCGGTCTTGATCGAGGAGGGTGTTGTCAGCGACAAACCGATCTAGTTTGCCCGGTACAATTTTGTCCCAAATCTTTTCAGGCTTGCCTTCCGCTTTCAGTTCCGCCTTGATGGCATCTTCAGCGGCCTTCATCGCGTCAGGGGTCAACTGAAGACGGCTGACGAACTGGGGAACCGTCTTGAGCGTTTTGCCCAACCGGGCCAAATCCTCATTCTGCGTCTTGATCCGAGCCTGCATCGATTCGGTTTCGCTATTTACGAAAGCCGAGTCGAATTCGGAGTAGTGCAAAATGGAGGGCTTCATGGCAGCGATGTGCATCGCGACACCGCGGAAGAACTCATCAGCACCAGCCTTACCGCCATCCTTGAAGGCTAGCAGAACGCCGATCTTGCTTCCCGCATGAATGTAGCTCGAAAGCTTGTCCCCGGAGAGCTTGTAAAGTTCGGAGACGACAATCTTTTCGCCGGTCTTACCAGTTTGGTCGACCAGTTTCTCGGCAACGGTCATCCCGTCGATGGTCAAGGCGTTGAGCTGTTCGGCCGACTCGACCCCGTTTTCGAGGGCCAGTTTGACCAATCGATTGGCTAGATCGGTAAAGCCTTCGTTTTTAGCCACGAAGTCGGTCTCACAGCAGAGTGCCAGGACGACACCGGTGGACTTAGTCGGATCCAAAGCGGTTACCACGCACCCTTCGGTGGCGGATTTGTCAGCTCGCTTTTCAGCGACTTGCTGACCTTTTCTTCGAAGATACTCGAGAGCTCCGTCATAATCGCCGTTGGATTCCTGAAGGGCCTTCTTGCAATCCATCAGACCTGCACCGGTTTGCTTGCGGAGCTCGGCCACATCGCTTGCTGAAATGGTTGACATGGATGTCATTCCTCTAAAAAACGTTATTGATCGAATGGGTGAATTGATTTCGAAAAAGACATTCAGCGACTTGGATGGGATTAATCCAAGGCTTCTTTTTCAGCCATAGCGGCCATTTCGGAAACCGTGTCCTTCGCGCCGGCTGCCGCTGCAGCTTGAGGGACCGTCTTCATCAATTCAGGGTTTTCTGATTTGCCCGCAAGAACCGCATCTGCGAGTTGTTTCACGATCAAGTCAATCGATCGGATACCGTCGTCGTTACCTGGGATTGGCAGGTCGACTTGAGTTGGATCGCAATCGGTATCAATCAAGGCTACGGTGGTGATACCGAGCGACTTTGCCTCACGAATGGCGTTCTTTTCTTTCTTTGGATCGATGATGACCAAGCACTCAGGGATGCGGTTCAAGGTCCGGATACCGTTCAAGTTACGATAAATTTTTCGGTACTCTCGGTTCAACGCCGACTGCATCTTCTTCGAGTAACCGTTGATCTTTTCGCTATTGATGATGCTCTCGAGTTCTTCGAGACGTCCCATTCGATCGCGAATGGTCCGGAAATTGGTCAAGCAACCTCCGAGCCATCGTTCGCTGACGAAAGGCATTCCGCAACGGGTTGCCTCACGTTGAATCACTTCGGATGCTTGTCGCTTGGTACCTACAAACAGCACCAACGAACCGCCCGATGCGACTTGACTGAGGTACTTCTTGGCTCGCAACATTCCGCGGAGAGTTTCGCGGATGTCGATAATGTGGATGAGATTCTTGCGCCCGTAGATGTACGGAGCCATCTTTGGATTCCAGCGACTTACGCGGTGTCCAAAGTGCGCGCCTGCTTCGATAAGCTTGCTAACCAATTCGTTTGCCATGGTGTCTCCTCGTTTCTTGGATTTCCCGCCATACTAGTGAGTGTCGGCAAACAACCTCACCGCACAGGCCTTTGCAGGAAGGCCTTCGGCAATGCATGGAAATCAAAATTCAGTCCCTCGAGCCCATGGGAACAACCTCTGTTCCCGAGAATCCGACCCGATAGGATCCGCAAATTACAGCGATTCTCGGCATTTCGTCAATTGGGAACCGGGAATTCATGGGCAGTTTCCCCAACATAGAAGCAGAAAACCACCTCGAAAGCATCCCCGGGGATTTCCTGCACACTTCCCTGCAAACCGATCCGAAGAATGTCTTCACGCAATTGGCCACCGGGACGGGGATCAAGGCATGACCGACCGCAGCGAACCTGAGTTTGAGCCACCCGAATGCGGAATCTCATAAACCAAAGCGGATCTTTATCTACCTGGACTTGCTTCTCCCGTTCCCAAATTCGCCAGCAAGTAGGCTTTCGAGAGCTGATAGATTTCAGGCGATTTGCTAGCTCTCGGGCCAGCAACATTGAGGATCCGGACGTGAGATTTGGCCAACCATTCCGGAAGCGAGCCCGCTCTGGATTCGCCCGTGTTGGATTCGCCCGTGTTGGATTCGCCCGGGGAGCTAGGGTTGGTTGAATCTAAGCGGTCCGAATTGGTGCCTGTGTGCACGGGTAGCTGATTAAGGCCAGGCTGGAGTGGAAGCTGGACAACCCGGACTGGGCGACTTAGTTTGACGCAAAGATTGAAGGTCAGCAGCGTCCCGCCTTGAAGTGGTCCGGAGGTCAGTATCAAAGTGGCATCGGATTCGACGATGTTTCTCCGAGTCCGTTCTGAATAATCGATCCCCGCGATTTCTTTGAGTTGGTAACGTGATGGAATAACCCCGTTTTCGGCCCTCCGCCCTCGTGGGCACCAGCCTCCATGAGGGATCCCTAACTCGATCGCTGCGTCCAGCGCCGCGCGGTCCACGCCTGTCTGCCCACCGGAGATGACCCTCTCGAGTTGCCATCGGAGAGCAGCTTGGCCGTGAGTCGGCTCGCATTCCGACTTGTGGCCCGATAGATTTGCCGATGGATTTGCCGATGGATTTGCCGAGGGGTTACTGCCGGGCTCGTTCCCCGCTGACTTAGGCTTGGTTGTCCGGGGGCGAGAGGAGCGTTTCATCGTCGTTGCAGTCGCTGCGTTTCGGGTGGCGTTTATCTCGTTGGGAGTTTTGAGCGAGCCGTCTGCCATTGGGATGGGGCGAGGTTTTGGAATGGTGACGGTTCGCGCGGAGATGGACAAGTTCAGGGCGTGACGATTGTAGCAGTTGTGCGAATCGGGCAGGAGGAAAGGGTTCGAGAAAATGAAGCTGCATACGAGGGTAGGGAAAGCCTGCCTAAAACTGGATAGTAGGGTTTCACCGAGTGTAAAGCCTTCGTTTTCCCTTCCTCAAAGCGTTGTTGTCGATTTCGATGATGAATCTATACCGTACGCAGTCTCTTCGTCGTTCTTTAGTTCGCGGTGCCTGCCTGGCGATCGCTCTCGTCGGTGTTTCCGTCGGTACCGGAATGGTTTGGGTGCCGGAGGAGTCACGCGATGTTCGGGATCAGCACTGGGAAGTTGCAGTCGATCCCCACAAAGTACTCGGTGCCCAATCGTGCGAGAAATGCCACGCCATGGAGATCCAGGCGTGGAAGCGAACGCCTCACCATGAGACCTTCGTTACGTTGCATCGTAAGCCCGAAGCACAGAAGATCGCTTCGAAGCTAGGGATTGAGAACTTCAAAGCGGATTCCAATTGCATTCAGTGCCATTACACCATGGACCATATCGACACTGAAAACCGGCTCGAAGCGATCGCAGGTGTTTCATGCGAATCGTGCCATGGGGCAGCCCAAGACTGGGTCGCTGTCCATAACGACTATGGCGGCCCAAGCATCACTAAGTGGCAAGAAACCAGCGAGCATCGCGGTGAAAGATTCAGGAAGTCCATCGAACTCGGGATGCGAAACCCAGTGAACGTGTACCTGGTGGCCCAAAGTTGCTACCGATGCCATACCGTGCCCGATGAGAAACTGGTCAACGTCGGAGGGCACAACGCAGGTAGCCTTGATTTCGAATTGGTCAGCTGGTCGCAAGGGACAGTGCGGCACAACTTTGTCCGAACCGAAGGTAAGTCGAACGCGGAAGAAGTCCCTGAACGGATTCGGGCAATGTTCATCGCAGGCATGATCGCGGATCTTGAGTTTAGCATGCGAGCCACAGCAAAAGCGACCGAAAAGGCGACCTTTGGCATCACCTCGGCCCAGCGCACCTCGCGTGCGATCGATCGTATCAAATCGGCGCAATCCAAAGTCAATCACCCTGTATTGGCAAGTATCCTCGAAGTTGCATCCGGGGTGGCTTTGAAGCTCAATAATCAAGCTCCTCTCGAAGAGGCTGCCAACAAAATTCATGATCTTGGGGTTCGCTTCGGGGCCACGGTCAATGGCAATGAGTTGACCGCGATCGATCCGTTTGTACCAGCCAAAGACAAGTGGAAATAGGCATGAGGATTTAGCCACACAGAGTTAGGCCCTTGAGCGCAATGCATGGAGAAGCGGCCAACTGTTGGGGGTTCAGCGCGAGCAATGCCGTCTGCTCGGATTCCTCATTGCGTGGTATGATACAGCCCTTCGGGAGGTGATGTGGTCATCCCCGATTGGAATGCACCGAGCATTTCAATTGCATGTCTTTTTGGGATCCCGACAAGCACTGGTTCGACACGAGCTGGATCATGGACGATCAGAAACCGGATTGTGAACAACACGGGCTAAAACACGGGGAGCAACTTAGTGGTGTGCCAACAGGTTGTCTGCCAAACGAGCGTGCACCGATCGATTTTGCGTTGATCCTGGGTGCGGGTTGGACGGGCCGCCAAATCGCAGGCCAGATGCTCGCGCATGGCATGCGAGTTCGATTGGTGGATCAGAGCGATCAGGCTTTGGAAGCGTCCAGGGCATGGATCGAGGCGCAGTTGGGGCCGTTTTTTGAACAAGGTTACTGGCCTAAATGCGACTGGCGAGACGCTTCCAAACGGCTGGAATTGGTTCGTGAGGACCCAGCGGAGAGCCTCCTCGTACCAGGGATTGTCTTGGAATGCATTCCTGAACAAGTCGCCCTCAAGCGAAGGGTCTTGAAGCGGTACTCCGAAAAGTACGGCGAGCAAACCATCATCGCTTCCAACAGCTCGTACTTTGTTCCCTCGACGTTTTCAAAGCACCTTCGCTTTCCCGAGCGATACGCCCACTTCCACTTCCACGTGCCGATTTGGATCGCGACATTGGTCGATGTTGCGACGGCTCCGGAGACCAGTCAGGATACGGTCGATCGATTGATCGCGCTCTCAGATAGAATTGGTCAAACGCCTTTGGTGCAGCGCGTGGAAAATACGGGGTACGTCTTTAATTGGATGCTCAAGTCCCTTCTTCAGTCTGCATTGCAGTTGGTGAAGAAAGGTGTTTCCAATCCGAAAGATATCGACACGGCATGGCGAAAAGCCACCGGCATGCCGGTCGGTCCTTTCGGCATCATGGATCAGATTGGGTTGGACATCATCTTCCAAACCATGTCCCATGCTCGCTTCGTCGAGGGGGACGAGGTTTGGGCCCCGCTTTTGGCCATCCTGCAGCCTCTGGTAGACCAAGGCAAATTGGGGGTAAAGACCGGGAGCGGCTTCTTTGAGTACGGCGATCCGGTCCACTGGCAGGCCAATGCGTCTCCCGGAGTGGGCGAAAAAAAAGCGCCTTAAAAAACCAAGAACAATTTTTAAGAGCGAATTGATTACCGAGGCAAAACAAGGGGCCTTTGGTTATCTTATGAGGGGTTCGCTACGCGGCATTTTCCTTTCCTTTGGAGTCGACTTTATGTTTTTCCGTCCTTCGTCACAGCGTCGCTCAGCTCGCTCGACGATCCGTACGCTCATGGTTGGTGGCACGCTCGTTGGACTCACTTCGTTCGGCAGCTGCTGGGCACAGGATCGAGCAACCCAGTGGATCGACAATACAGGCAAGAACAAAGTAGAAGCCGAGTTTGTGCGCATCGAGGGGAAACAAGTCGTTCTCAAGCGGAGCGACAACGGCAAAGAGATCAAAGTTCCCCTAGATCGTTTGAGCGCCGAAAGCGAGGCCCGAGCCAGGAAGATGAGTAGCGCCGGGTCGTCGGTCCCTAAATCAGGGGCTTCGCCCAGTCCCTCGAGTCCTGCGCCTGCAGCCAACTCGCCTGTTGGTAACACGGCTGTAGCGCTTCGCGACAACATGGGGGCAAAAGAGTTCGTCGATGCCGTGTTCGGGGAATTGTCGAAAGGCAACATGATTGTCTTGTGGGATGCGTTCCCGGCCAACAAGCAACAAGAAGTCGAAGAGGTCGTCAGCGGCTTCGCAAAACGCCTCGATTCTCGGACCTTCGATATGGTCCGCAAAACGCGTAACAGCGTCGTTGAAATCCTCAAGAAGCAACAGAACTTTATCCTGAACAGCGAGGTACTGCAGATTCCCTCCGAAATGCGAGAGGATTTCGCCCGGTCCTATCCAGCGGCCGTGGAATTGGCCGATAGCGTAATCTCCAAAGATCTTCTTGATGGAAAGCGTCTCCAACGCGGTGATTTGAGAAGCCTCTTGGATCCCTACTTCAAGAAAGCAAACCAGAGCGGCGAAGCATTCGCGCAATCCTTCCCGGAAGGGCATCCTGTTCGCGAGGAATATGAGAAAGCGAAAAAGCTCGGCGTCTCTGGTGCAAAGTACAGTGTTGACAACATCCAATCGGATCGAGCCGAGGTGAACATGGAGGTCGAGAATTTGCCTCCAGGGGCCGAGAACAAACCCCTTGCAATTACGCTTGTCGATGGCCGATGGCTACCAGAGGATTTGGTTCGGAATTGGGATACCACGATGATGCAAGCCAAGGGGCTGATCGCGGTGATGAACCCGGATCAAATCCACCAAGCTGTCTCAAGTGTCCTGCTGCTTGCCAATGCACCTATCAACAATCTGAAGAATGCGAAAACCCAAGAGGAGTTCGACCGCACACTGAAGGAATTGCAGGCTCTCTTTGCCGCCGCGGGAGCGATGGCCGGTGGACCCGGCGCTGGCGGGCCTCCGGGATTTGGCGGGCCTCCGGGATTTGGCGGGCCTCCGGGATTTGGCGGGCCTGGCGCACCTCCAGGGGGATTTGCACCTCCAGGGCGACAGCCACCAGGCGGTGCACCGGGACAGCCCGGCCAACCTGCTCAAGGCAACGGAAACAGCGGTACTGGTTCGGCATCCATCGACCAATAAGCACGACTACTTAGCTGCTCGTTCCGGGATTCTGTAATCCACAACCACTTGACTCGTCTTGACCTCCTTGGAAAAGTTCACTAAAACGGCTCCTCCAATGACGTACATGGCTCCGTAGCCAAGTGGCTAAGGCAGCGGATTGCAAATCCGCCACGCGTGGGTTCAACTCCCACCGGAGCCTCTCAAAAAAAGACCTCGAGACATGCTTCTCGGGGTTTTTTTATGGACTGAACGGATGCCTGCAGCTTCACTTTGAAACAGGAGTCTTACCGCAAATGCGTGCAGAAATCGTGATTCCCGCTCGCCTCGCTTCCACCAGGTTGCCAGAGAAACTGCTCCTTGCCGAGACCGGGATGACCGTTTTGGAGCACACGCATCGAGCCGCACGCAGCAGCGTGCTGGCCGTCGGAATCACCATCGCGGTCGATCATGACCGCTTGGCCAGTGCCGCTCAGGCCTTTGGAGCGGTATTTCAAATGACCGATCCGAATGCTCCGTCGGGGACCGACCGAGTCGCTGAGGTAGCGCGATCCCGACCTGATGTGGATGTCTTTGTCAACGTTCAAGGAGACGAGCCAGAGATCGCTGGCGCCTCGATCGATCTAGCGATCCAATTGCTCGAACAAAACCCAAACGCGGATGTCGCAACCTTGGCAACGCCGATCCGTTCCAAATCGGATCTCGAGGATCCGGCCTGCGTCAAAGTCGTTCGCTCCCATGCGGGCCTGGCGCTCTACTTCAGCCGATCCGTGATACCCTACCCGAGATCCTGGGATGACTCCCTACTCGCATCGGAGCCCGCGAACTACCTGCAGCACATTGGGCTTTACGCCTACCGCCGCTCGTTCCTGCTTTCCCTGCACGAATTGCTCCCAAGCCCACTTGAGCAAATCGAAAAACTTGAGCAATTGCGATTCTTGCAGTCAGGACGGAGCATCGCAGTGGGAATCGTTCCTCGGTCCCCTCGAGGTATCGATACCCGAGAGGACTACGAAGCCTTCAAAAAGCGATCCCGCCATTCGTCACGCTGAAACCACGCTTGCCCTGCTATGGCACAGGCATGCGATGGCACAGGCATACTATGGCACAGGCATACTATGGCACAGGCATGCTATGGCACAGGCCTGAACTAGTATCGCGCCACGATGGCCCAGCGGAATAGCTTGGCTTGGCTGGTCTCCTGGTTATTCGTGGGCACGAGCGATTATTGCGAAAGCCAGTTCGGCAGAACCCCGAGACCCGGTAGCTCGATCGATTGCACTTTTTCCACTTCGGGAATCGACATGAGTTCTTCGAGTGCGGCGTGTGGGGGGCGAGAATCGAGGTTCAGTACTCCGATCGCGGTACCCCCAGGGTGCTGAGCGGCGCGCCCCACCGACATCTGTCCGATGTTGACTTGGTGCCGGCCGAATACAGTACCAACCCTACCGATGATCCCAGGAACATCGTAGTGGGTGAAGAATAGCATGTGCCCATCGAGGTAGGCCTCGAGCCGATAATCATCGATCGATATCAACCGGGACATGTTGTTGCCGAACACGGTCACACCCGCTTTGATCGGGTGCCCGCTGACGACCATTTCCGCGGTGATCGACGAACTGAATGCACCCAGTTCGCGATTGCGATGTTCCATGAGTTCGATACCCCGCTCTCGCAACAGCATTTCGGAATTGATGATGTTGACGTCATCGGCCATCGCTCGTTCCAGCAATCCCGCACAAAACGCAGCGGACAACAGTTTGGTATCCTTGTCGGCGACTTCGCCGCGATAATGCAATTGGCATGAGCTTACCGATCCCGGTTGCCATTGGGCCATGAGCAATCCAAGTCGGTGAGCGGCATCGAGATAGCCGCGGAGCGAATCGAGCGTCTTAGGATCGAGGGCCGCGACATTGACCGCGTGACGGATTTCCCCCGTCTTAAAGAAATTCATCAGCAACTGGATGCCTTCGATCGCCACCTGCGTCTGAGCTTCTTCGGTACTGGCTCCGAGGTGCGGCGTGCATACGACACCAGGCATCCCGAACAGAGGGCTGTTGGTGCAAGGTTCTTCTTCGAATACATCCAGTGCGACCCCACCGATGATTCCTTGCTTGAGCCCCTCCGCCAAAGCAGCTTCCTCGTAGATGCCCCCGCGAGCGCAATTGACCAAGCGAATGCCAGGTTTCAATTGACTGAGTTGCTTCATACCGACCAAGTATTTGGTTTCCTCGGTAAGTGGCGTGTGGACGGTAAGGTAGTCCACTTTGGGCAGCATCTCCGCCACGGTCTGCGCTTTTTCAAGGTGCATTTTGGTCGCTTGTTCGTCCGACATGAACGGATCAAACGCGATGACCCGCATCCCAAACGCTTGGCCTCGAATCGCCACCTCGCGACCGATTCGCCCCATGCCGATGACACCGAGCGTCTTGTCCGCCAATTGAGTCCCCATGAAGGACTTTCGGTCCCATTTGCCTCCGCACAAGCTTTGGTAGGCCGGCGCGATCGAACGGGATAATGCGAGGAGCAATGCGAACGTATGCTCGGCGGTGCTCAGGGTATTTCCAGCAGGCGTGTTCATCACCACAATGCCCAATCGAGTCGCGGCGTTTTTGTCGATGTTGTCCGTCCCGACACCTGCGCGGACGATCGCTCGGAGCCGCTTGTTTCCTTCAAGGGATTCCGCAGTGATCTTGACTCCACTTCGAACGATTGCCCCATCGAACTCGGCGAGAGACTTTCGCAGTTCGTCACCCTTGAGACCAACCCGCTCCTCATACTCGAACTGCGAGTCTGAGCGAAGCATGTCGATTCCTTCGCTGGCGATGGGATCTAGTACCAGAATTCGGTAGGTCATGAGTCGGTGAAGATTTCTTACAAAAGTGCGTAGAGATGATGGGTTTGATGCGATTGAAGCGAGCGTAAAACGCTCGAGGTGCGTTGGTAAAAACCGAACTATCCCTTTTGTGACGCGAAATCGTCCATGAGGGTGGCCAGTGCCTCAGCGCCAGCGATCGGCATGGCGTTGTAGATACTCGCGCGAATACCACCGACGCTCCGGTGCCCCTTGAGCGAATCCAACCCACGTTTTTTGGCTTCGCTCAGGAATGCCGCTTCGAGTTCTTCACTGGGAAGCCGAAATGTTGCGTTCATCAGGGAGCGGTCTTCGTTGGCTGCATGGCCCGAGTACATATTGCGATGGCGATCGAGGGCCGAATAGACGATGCCAGCTTTCTTTTGGTTCATCGCATGCATTGCGTCCAGGCCACCGATCGTATCCTCAAGCCATTCCGCGACGAGTCCAAGGGTGTAGATGGCAAACGTAGGTGGAGTGTTCCACATCGAATCCTCGTTGACGTGGTTCCGATAATTCAAATAGCCCGCCATGCTGTCGTTGGACCGATCGAGGAGGTCGCGACGGATGATCAGAACCGTTACGCCTGCTGGTCCAGCATTTTTCTGGGCACATGCGTACACCAAGCCGTACTTGGAGATGTCGAGCGGTCGGTACATAAAGTCGGAGGAACAATCGCTGACAACCGGGCAATTCGCACTCAGGTCGCTCTGAAACTGAATCCCTTGGATGGTTTCGTTGCTCGTCAAGTGAACGTACGATGCGTCTGGAGAGATTCCCAAGTCGCTCCACTTGGGAAGCTTGGAATAGTGGTGCGAAGCCCCATCGTAGATCACTTCGACGGGGCCTTCTTTTTTGGCCTCTCCTACGGCGTATTTACCCCAAGTACCCGTAACGACGTACTGAGCGGGTTGCGAGCGTCCTCGGAGCAAGTTCATCGCGACCATGGAGAATTGGAGCCGAGCGCCTCCCTGCACAAATACCACCGCATGGGAATCCGGAATCTTCAACAAGCGGATCAGTCGCTGTTTGGCCGTTTCCTGGATCTCGATGAACTGCTTGCTACGGTGCGAGATTTCCAGAATCGATGCGCCGCATCCAGGCAAGCACAACATTTCGTCGCGGATCCGCTCCAACACGGGAACAGGCAGCACTGCTGGGCCTGCCGAAAAGTTAAAAAGTCGTTTTCCCATCGCTATTTCAGTCGTTTCCGTCCAATGTCGAGTCGTCCGTAGCTCCGTTTGGAGCCGGTGCAAAGTCCCCTCGATTCTACGCCAATCCTTGGACAGCGAAAGGACAGAAGTACCCTCGTCTCTCGCTGATCCACTGTATTGCTCGGCATGGCACCGGCTTTCCAGCAGTCCATTGAAAAACGATCGAACCTGTAGCGGTGCAGCACAAGCTGCCCGGTTTCTCAGAATAAAGTGAGACTTACCGGTCGGCTCGCGCCGTGCCGCTTCCATTTTTCAACAGGCTCCCTAGGGGGCGGTAAGCACTCGCGATGGCAAGATCAAGTCGCTGTATTAGAGATAGTTGTGGCCTAATTGCTCGTGTCGATCATGGTTTTCATCCAAGCCATCGCTTCCTCTTTGGAACGCAGGTTGCCATCGAGTTGCAATTGTCTGGCTCTCTCGAGCAGCGTTGCAAAGCCTGGACCTGGCTTCAGTCCGGCTCGGATCAAATCCGAACCATCCAACAAAGGGCGGGGATTCCAAACCGATTCCGGCAATCGAAGCTGAGATCTGCAAAAATCGATTCCGTGCAACGCCTCCGTTCGAAGGCTTGCAATCGCTTCTGCTAATGCCAGGGCTGGTTCGATAAACTTGGAGGTTAAGACAGGTTGGACTTGGGACCATGGAAGCGTCGAGCCTTGGATCAAGACCTCCGCGTTTTGGAGTGCAAACTGAACCGCTTCCATCTCGATATTGGAAAGTTTCCAGCGTTCCTGGATGGCCAACGACATGGACTCCCACTCCGCCTGTCGACCGGAAGCATCGCGGAACCATGGGTGTAGGATCGCAGCCAAAGAAACTGGAAAAGGGACGGGTATTTCCGGCAACCGCTTAAGAAGGCTCAGTTCCTCGTCGCGTTGACTCGCTACGCTCCAGCGAGGATGCAGTTCCGGGATCACGTATTGCGTAAGCCCCGTTTCGAAGAGTTTTTCCCAGGCCCAATAGCGGCTAGGGTGTTCCAGGATTTTGATCAGTTCGACACCGGTCCTCTCCCCGCTCACAACTTGGATCTGCTCTGCATTCCGCGCGATGGCTTGTTGGGTCTTTGGATCGAGGGCAAACCCGAACCGAGCCGCAAATCGGATCGCGCGAAGCATGCGGAGTTTGTCCTCGCGGATCCTTGCCTCAGGGTTTCCGATGGCCCGCAGCACCTTGCGTTCGAGATCTTCTCGTCCTCCGACGTAATCGATAATCTTTTCTTCGATCGGATCATAAAAGAGACCATTGATCGTAAAATCGCGGCGCTGGGCATCATGCTCCGGAGAAGTGAAGACCACAGAGTCGGGGCGACGCCCATCCGAGTACACCCCGTCGCTGCGGAACGTAGCCACCTCGACTTGGCACTTTTTGCCGTGGGTTTTACCGTGGACGAGAACCACACCGAACGCTTCGCCGACGGCGCGTGTCTGATTGGATCCAAAAACCGACCGAACCTGATCAGTGGTAGCGTTGGTCGCGACATCGAAATCGTGGGGATCATTTCCCAAAATGGCATCCCGAACGCAACCACCTGCGAAATAGGCGACGTAACCGTTTCCGACCAATCGACGCACGACATCATGCGCGAATTGCTTGTCAGGAGTTGAATTAGGATACAAGTCTGGTCGGGGCGTCATGCACAAAAAGGACCTAAGTGGTCGATGAAGGGGGGCTGCACTCGAAGATCGGATCGATGAAATCCAAAGTATCGCGTACGATATTGAATACAATTCTCGAGCACCACGGTGATCGATGGCCATGCTAAAGATACCATGCTGCGGATACCATGCTGCGGATACCGCGGAGGATGCGGACCCTGCTCAGGATAACGAGTAGACTCCTTGCGATCGAGATGGTTCGCGCAGAATCGCGCTCGGGAATTTAACGCTCGGGAATTTAACGCTCGGGAATTTCACGATCGGGGTTTTACTGCAGCAAAGCCCCATCATCGGGGTACTGGGAACTTCGGGGTACTGGGAACTTCGGGGTACTGGGGACTTGATAGGGTTGAACAACGTTGGGCTGAGGCTAATAGGAAGCAGATAGGAATAGGTGGCGTGTGGGAACGGACTATAGAGATCCAGGAAAGGGCGATGTTGTGGACCATCATGCGTCCACCAAGACATCCGCGGAACCTGTTGAGCAAAGCCAATCGCGAGATCAGGGACGGCACGCGGTCGTAGGCATCCTTCATGAGAACGATCGATTCCTCGTCATTCGCCGTTCGCACTTGGTTCGCGCACCAGGATTGATCTGCTTTCCTGGTGGCGGGATTGAACTAGGCGAGGACTTTGAGACCGCAGTACGGCGCGAGTTGATGGAGGAATTGCAACTACAGGTCCAAGTCCACGAGCACTTGTGGACAAGCATCACACGCTGGGGAACTCGACTTGAATGGCTTTTTTGCTCTCGAGATCGGAACCAGGATCCGATTGCAAACCCAGAAGAGGTCGCCGAGGTGCTTTGGTTGGAGGCTCATGAGCTGAAGCTTCGAGACGACCTGCTCGGAAGCATGCCCGACTTTTTAAAGGCCCTCGAGTCCGGTTCGATAACGCTGGGGCAATAATTGGTACTCAGGAATGAGCCGACACGATCCAACGATTGCAGACCCGTTCGCCCCTCCCCAGCCAGTCCATCTACCAACTCATCCAGTAGCCAAACTCATCTAGCAGGCCAATTTCCAGCAAGGACAAGACGATGAATACGTTTCGTGTGATTGATTCCCATACTGCTGGTGAACCCACGCGCACGATTGTGTCTGGGGTTGCTGAGGAATTGGGGAACATCGGTTCCGGTACCCCGCTGGCCGCACCAAGCACGCGATTGAGCGTCAAGGAGCGACTTGAGGTGATGAGAATGAAATTCGATCATTACCGGCGCGCGTTGGTCAATGAACCGCGAGGCTCGGATGTGATGGTCGGAGCGTTGCTTGTGCCACCACAAGATCCCGCCAATCTAGCAGGTGTTATCTTCTTCAATAACGTGGGGTACCTTGGGATGTGCGGCCATGGGACGATCGGGGTTGTCGAGACCCTTCGCTACCTGGGCCTGATGCAACCCGGCCGACAGACACTCGAGACGTGTGTTGGCCCTGTCCAAGTGCGACTCCATGAGGACCATCGGGTCACCGTGGAAAATGTTCCAAGTTATCGAGTGATCCAGCGGATGCCTCTTTCGGTCGAGGGACTCCCCGCGTTGCATGCTGATATCGCTTGGGGTGGCAACTGGTTTTGCTTGATCGAATGCCCTGATCCGATGTGGTTGGATGGTTCGGCTGCTGACTTGGTCGAGTTGAGCCAACGCATTTTGGCCGTTGTTCGAGAAACCAATCCGGAAGTCGATCACGTGGAACTGTTTGGTCCTCCCAAGAACCCGAATTGCGACTCCAGGTCCTTTGTCCTATGCCCTGGCGGCGCGTACGATCGTTCTCCGTGCGGGACGGGAACCAGCGCCAAACTCGCATGCTTGGCCGCCGATAAGAAACTCCAACCCCATACGATTTGGCGTCAAGAGAGTTACATCGGCAGCAGCTTCGACGCCGAATTTCAGTGGCAGGACGAATCCCGCGGTGTGATAGCTCCAAGCATCACCTCCCGGGCATTTGTCAACGCCGACCTTCAGGTACTCTGCCATGAACAGGACCCGTTTGCGTGGGGAATCTCACCATCGCTGTAGAGGCGAGTGCCCGCTATCCGTTCCGCTTGGATTCCTCGAGAATCAACAGAGCTTCCTGCACGAGCTGCTTGGCCTCCATCGGATTTCGGCCATCAAATTTCGAAACGCCCACGCTTGCGGTTATCGCTAGCTCCAGTTCTCCCCAAACGAAATCTCTTTTGCACGTGGCGTTGCGCACGCGTTCCGACATCGCGATCGCTTGCACTAAATGCGACGGCCGATAGACGACACAGAAACGATTCTCTTCGAATCGAGCAATCAAATCGCTAACGCTAAGCTGAGCCTTGACCCGCCGCGCGAACTCCGTCAAAAACGCATCCCCGATGATTGGCCCATACTGATTAATAATGGTCCCCAGATTGTTCATCTCAATGAACATCAAGCAGAATGTCTGGCCGGTATGGACGCTAGCCGCGATCTCTTGATCTAAGGAGTCGAGCAGGAATCGCTTGTTGTACGTCCGAGTCAACGCGTCCGTCGTCATGGCTTGGAACATGGTTTCGACGTACTGAGATTCAATGTCTTGGGGATGCAAGTAGCAAAAGATGTGGTTGCCAAGCTGTATGCGATCTCCAGCGCGGAGTTTGGACTTATCGACCTTTTCATCGTTGACATAAGTTCCGTTGGTGCTGACAGTATCCTGGATGGTGTGTCCATCTTCCTCACGCATGATCACGGCATGGCATCGCGAAACCGAATCGTCGGTAATCACCACGTGGTTTGCGTGGTCGCGACCGATGTTAATCGTCGGCATATCCAACGGTATCGGGGGAGCAAGGATCGGGCTGGGGTGGATTTGAATGAGCAAGCCAAACCTATTCAGGTCTGGAAAAGAAAGCTCAAATTGGCATGCAACCCGGTTCGCCCGCATGATGGTCGTTGAGTGCCATTCACTCACCTGCTGGAAAAGGCTGAAATGGCTTACGAGTTTTGAAGGAGTTCATCTCACCCATGGCCAAAAGGACATAAGACTATCGTTTTGTGCCTTCGGGATCGATCATGGAATAGGATTTGGGCGATCAGGGGCCTGCGGCTGGGAACACATGCATGTCCAAAGGACAAATGCCTTGCTCCGACAAATAGCAATCCCATGGGAACTGTAGGCCACGCTATGAATAATCCTTCGAATCCAGTGTGCTACTTTGCACAACCAGCTAGAAGAGGGGTGCCGGTTATCCCTATTGCACCAGTCGTAACACATCAGAGCCGGTTGGCATCTCCGATCTTACGAAATAGAAATCGAAGTACAATGCACCGTCGATCGATTGTCCGCAGAGTTCACGGATCGGTTAGGATGGACAACGGTCATTGCAGCTCCGAAATACGAGTAGCCGTTGCAAGCTGATAGGGTGATCTCGCTGCGATACTCAGGTTATCTTAAATAACCGCATGTTTGAATTGTTACATTCGCGATAGGTAGGGATTGGCGTGGCAAGTGTTGAGTTGTTGGTAGTCGCCTTCATGGTGTTCGTCAACGGATTGTTCGCATCCTACGAAATCGCGTTGGCATCGATCTCGCTATCCCGGTTGCAAGTGCTTGCGGGTCATGGTCGGTGGGGTGCTGCGGCGGCAATCGCCATGAAAACCGGGATCGAAAAGAGCCTCGCAGTCGTGCAATTGGGCATCACACTTGTGGGTATTACCGCGGGCGCTGCTGGCGGTGCCAGTGCTACCGATGATATCGCGCCTCAATTGGTGCAACTAGGTTTCAGTCCACGAGCTGCTGCGATTTTTGCGATCGCCATCTTTGTCGTACCGTTGACGATGATCACGATTGTGATCGGAGAACTGGTCCCGAAATTGTTCGCACTGCGGAACAAGGAGTGGGTTTGCTTGACTCTGTCCCCTTGGATGCGCTGGTTCTCCTTGAGTGCATGGCCACTGGTTTGGTTGCTTGAGGCGTCCGCGTCGAAATTGATGGACGTGTTCGAACGGTTATGGAGTCCAAAAATCCATTCAGATTCGAGAGCCGAAGCGATTGAGTTGCAAGAGTTGCGAGCGATCGCGAGCCTGGCGAGAACCTCCAGCCTTATCGGGTCACGGGAGGAGAATATCATCTTGGGGGCGGCAAGACTCGCCAGCCGTTCGCTGAAGGAAATCGCGCTTCCCGCGGAACAAATCCACTCGCTAGCTCTCAATAACTCCCTCGGCGAATGCTTGATTGCAGCTCATATGGATATGCACACACGTTTTCCTGTCGCTGCAAACCCAGGGGACCCGGAGTCCATCGAAGGCTACGTCACCTTCAAGGACATTGTTTCGGTCATGCGCATCAACCCCAGAGAAGCGACCTTGAAAGGGATCCTCCGAGAGATCCCTCGACTCCAAGAATCTTTGGCGATCTCGGTTGCCCTCGAGCGGCTGCTGCGCGAGCATACGCACATCGCGTTGGTTGTTCGCGACAATGGCAAAATATCCGGTATGATCACGCTCGAAGATATCGTCGAAGAACTTCTGGGAGATATCCAAGACGAATACGACTTACTCCCTGTGCACGTGGTGCGTTCTGGAAACGGTTGGGTCATCGGCGGAGGTGCTTCGCTTCAGAAACTCAAAGAAGTCACCGGAATTGAGTTGCCCAAAATGGAACCATCCAAAAACCTCAATGCATGGGTTTCTGAGCAATTGGGGCATTTACCTACGGGAGGGGATGAGCTATCCGTTGAAAATGTTCGCGTCACCGTTCGCAAGGTTCGACGGCAACGGGTTTTGGAAGCATTTCTGCGAATGGCATGATTCGGCCCTGACGATCTTTTGCCAGATGGACAATTTTGCTATGAGTGGCTGGTCAGAGACGCTTACCGAGTTCCGCGTAAACCGGGGCGAATGCCTATCGGCTGAGGGTGGCGGTTGGTACAGGTACGAACGGATCAAACCCCAGGGCCCGCACGATGCATTCCAACTCATGTTGCATGAACCCTCGTATCCCCGCGGGATTGCAGTGGGGCTTACTCCTCGCAGCCATCCTCGTCTGGCCATTCACTGGATGCTCGAGTCGGTTGATGAAAGGTGTCAACGAAGGTGCGGTAGCAGGGTTCGTCAAATCGGGGAAATTGGCTAAGACCACGCCAAATTTGGATTCGAAAAACTTTCGTGCGGATTTGGCGATGCTCCCGTTCGTCGATTTCGACGGAGATGAGATCACCATCCATCATGTCCGGGATTGCCGGTATCGGAGCGAAGACGACTACGATGTACGTCACTACGACATGCGTTTCCAATTGTCCGATGTGAAAACCATTGATTTTATCGTCGTCCCCTTCAAAGAATCGAGTCTGTTAGCGCATACGATGCTCAGTTTTGGACTCGCTGATGGAAGGCATTTTGTGATCTCGGTCGAGGCGAGACTCGGCGTGGAAGAATCCTACTCGGCAGTCGCAGGGGCCGGACGTCGTTTTCCCTTGATGTACATCATCGGCGACGAGCGGGACTTGATTCTTTTGCGGACTTCGATCCGAGATGTGGAAGTCTATTTGTACCCCGGACGAGCGGAACCGGGACAAGTCCAAGATCTGTTGGTCGATATGCTGGCCCGTGTAAATAAACTCCAAAGGGAACCTGAGTTCTACGATTCCTTCACCAATAATTGCACCACAAACCTCGTCAACCACGTCAATAAACTTCGTCCTGGACGTATTCCGTTCGACGTTCGGGTGCTGTTGCCCGGCCACTCAGATCGCTTAGCCTACGAGTTGGGGCTACTCGATATCGACGGCCGCTTTGAATATGCTCGAGAGAATGCCAAGATCAACGTGCTAGCTCAACTGAATGCGGACAATCCGGAATTTTCGAAACGAATCCGTCGCCAGTAGAATCTGCGCCCGGCAAGAAGTGGATTCATGCATGCCCCAGCAGTACAATCTGCCCCAGCACTGAAATCTTGTCGACAAGAAGCAGTGAATCAAGCGTCCGAAGCCAGAACGATGGTTAACCATGAATCCCGATTCCGACATAACGTTGCGCCGTGAACTTCAAACGTGGGATCGGGCAACGCTCGAACGTTTCCAACTCGATCGACTGAACCAGTTGCTCGATACAGTCCTTCGAGACAATGCGTTTTACCGCAAGTATTACGGTACCGATCGACTGCAACTGAGTAGCCTTGCAGAACTTTCGCGATTGCCATTGATGTCTAAATCCGATTGGATCAACAATGACCCGACGGGTATCGCAAAACATCATTCGTACGGTATCGATCAGTACCGCCGTTACCACCGTACCAGCGGTACACGTGGGCACCCGATGGTGATCATGGATACGGATTCCGACTGGCAGTGGTGGGTATCGACATGGCAATATGTGCTCGATGCATGCCAGATCACCCGGCATGATCGTGTACTGATGGCCTTTTCTTTTGGACCATTCATCGGATTTTGGAGCGCCCACGATGCATGCTTGAATCGACAGTGCATGGTGATACCTTCGGGTGGCATGTCGACGATGGCAAGGCTTGAATTGATCGAGTCGTCACGCCCCACCGTGTTGTTTAGCACCCCGAGTTACGCGCTTCACCTCGGCCAAGCCGCAGAGAAGCATGGAATGAGTTTGCGTGATTCCTCGATCCGATGTGTCTTTGTGGCGGGTGAACCTGGGGGGAGTGTTCCGAGCATTCGATCGTCGATCGAAGCCATGTATGGTGCGGAAGTGATGGATCATGTCGGTGCGACGGAAATCGGCCCATGGGGGTTTGGTAGTTCCGACGGACGTTTCATGCATGTAATCGAAAGCGAGTTTATCGCAGAGTACTTACCAGTGGACTTGTCGAACGCCCAGCGAGATTCCCTTCGGGGACTCATCCCCAACCACGCGTCGATCCCTGTGGATATAGTAAGCAACGTCTCTGAATTGGTTCTGACCAGTTTAGGGCGGGTCGGTGCTCCAGTACTGAGATACCGAACCGGAGATCTCGTATGCCCAATCATCGATCGCTCTGGTGCCGATCGCTCTGGTGCCGATCGCTCCGGTGCCGATCGCTCCGGTGCCGATCGCTCCGGTGCCGATCGATTAACGGGTGTTGCTCGTACGGTGGGTAGCGCGGAGGTGGGTAGCGCGGAGGTGGCTTCCGCCGGGCCCAGCGCCGAGTCCAGCTTTGTACGCTTGGCTGGTGGTGTCCTCGGACGGGCTGACGACATGATCGTGGTTCGTGGTGTCAATGTATTCCCGAGCAGTGTCGAGGCGATCCTTCGAGAGTTTCCCGAAGTGGGGGAATACCGACTGATCCTGCTCCGGAACGGCGCCTTGGATGAACTGCGACTGGAAGTCGAAGACGGAAAGCACGAACCGACGCGAATCGCACAGCGGTTATTGCTGCAATTGCAACTGCGAGTCGATGTCGTCGATGTCCCCGAAGGAACACTTTCCAAGAGCGAAGGGAAGTCTCGAAGGATGGTTGATCGGCGTTAAGGCGATCCCAACGACGCCTAATCTCCCCGTGCTCGTTCTCGGAAGCGGGGGTGGTCGGTTATCTAGGGATTTTTGAGGCATGCCTCTCCCCCTGTTTCATGGATTGTGCGGAAACCGCGGATCCCCCAAGTCATTGAAGACATCGATTGGCGTTTGTATATTCTCTTCCCGTGCTCTCTGTGCGGGGTGCGGCGAGGTCGCGACGGTTAGGTCGCGAAGGCTGGTCGTGACCGGTGGCGGCACTGGGTTTTCTTTGTCATTGTGTTGGTTTTATTGTTTCAGGCGGAGATTTTTTGCTGTGACTATTCGAATCGCGATCAATGGTTTTGGACGTATCGGCCGATTGACTTTCCGTAATCTGATGAGCCGATCGAGCGAGTTCGAGGTTGTCGCGGTCAACGACTTGACCGACAACCAAATGTTGGCAACTCTGCTCAAGTACGACAGTGTTCACGGCCGTTATGATGGCACCGTCGGGTACGACGATAAGCATCTGATCGTCAACGGCAAGAAAATCCTCGCATTGGCCGAAAAAGATCCTGCCAAACTTCCTTGGGCTGAGAACAAGATCGACATCGTGATCGAGAGCACCGGTTTCTTCACCGGCCGTTCCAAAGATGGAAAGCCAGGCTACGATTCGCACTTGGCCGCTGGTTGCAAGAAAGTTGTCTTAAGTGCCCCGGCGAAGGATGGAGCCGACCTCACCTGCGTTCTTGGTGTTAACGACGACAAGTTGACCAAAGACTTGAAGTGCATTTCGAATGCATCGTGCACCACCAACTGCTTGGCTCCGATCGCCAAGGTTCTCAATGAGACCTTCGGGATCGAATCTGGTTTGATGACGACCGTGCACGCTTACACCAATGACCAAAAGGTTCAGGACTTGCCTCACGCAGATGCGTACCGCGCTCGTGCTGCCGCCCTCAACATCATCCCAACCACCACCGGTGCCGCATCGGCCGTCGGATTGGTCATTCCTGAACTCAAGGGCAAGCTCACCGGGATCGCGATGCGAGTTCCTGTCGCCACCGGCTCCGTGGTTGACTTGACCGCGAACCTCAAGAAGGAAGCGACCGTCGCGGATATCAATGCGGCGATGAAGGCTGCTGCAGAAGGTCCACTCAAGGGGATCCTTTGCTACACCGAAGACCCAATCGTTTCGAGCGACATCATCGACGATCCGCACAGCAGCATTTTCGCTGCCGACTTCACCCAAGTCCTCGGGGACAAGGGCAAGCTCGTCAAGGTCGTTTCTTGGTACGACAACGAATGGGGTTACAGCTGCCGAACCGCTGACCTCTGCTCGCGACTGGCAAAGCTACTGTAATCGCAACGCGATTATCGCAAGCGAGAATCGATAATGACTACGGCTCGGAGTTTTTCTCCGAGCCGTTTTTCATTCATAAAGCCTGCACTTCTTTTCGCACTGACCAAACGCTGCCGCTGAATAAGTCACGCGGCCTCGCCGTTGTTCCTAGGAATTGCTCCAGTCGCAATGCAAACGTTACGACTCTCGTTTGGCTAAGTCCAGAAACACAACAATCGATGGATTTCCAACAGGAACATACTGGCCGGTGAATTGGAGTGTTCCTTTGTCGCGATCGACCCGAAACACCGCTACGTTGTCTCCACGTTGGTTGCAACAGTACAGAAACCGCCCCGTGGGATCCAAATTGAAACTCCGAGGATAATTACCGCGAGTCCATTCCTCACCGATGTATTTCAGCGTTCCATCGGCTTCGATCGCAAAGATTCCGATGCTATCGTGAAGTCGATTGCCAGCGTACAGAAACTTGCCATCCCCCGACACCATCACTTCGGAGCAAAAATTGCTACCTGCAAATCCGGGTGGCAAGGTCGATATTGTTTGTCGCGGCGACAACCTACCTCGCGATGCGTCATAGTCGAATAGGACGATCGTCGAGCCTTCTTCTTGGATCGAGTAGAACCATTTTCCGTTCGGATGGAAATAAAAGTGCCGCGGTCCGTCCCCAGGGGGTAATGAGACACTGTGCGGATCATTCGCTTCCAATTTTCCGGTCCGTTCGTCAAACCGCCAAATGAAAATCTGATCCAAACCCAAGTCGACGTGGACAACGAATCGGCCTGTCGGATCGGCAGAAATCATGTGAGCATGAGTCCGGTCATGGCCGCTGAAGGCAAAGCTTCCCGGCGGCGCGTTTTGTGCCCGGGTCGGACCAATTTTTCCTGTGTCGTTCTTCACATCGGTCGCTTCACCCAGCTTTCCATCACCTAGGATTGGCAGGACGGCGATCGAGCCTCCGAAATAATTAGCGACGAACAGATGCTTGCCGGAGGGATGGATGCTGACATAAGTCGGTCCCGCTCCACCCGACTTCACGGAATTGAGCAATTTCAAATCACCGTCGCTCGAGCTTACGGCGAACGCGCTGATCGTTCCTTCCTTGTTCTCGCCGACATGCTCTGTTTCGTTGGCCGAGTACACGTGCGTGCCAGCTTCGTTGACAACCAAGCAACTCGGACTGGTCCCCATGTCGGTCGATCCCAGCGCGCTCAGTGCTCCGGTCTCGCGATCAACCGAGTACCGATGGATCCCTCGACCATTCCCAGGAGGCAAATCGACTTGGGTGGGAAGCACATCACGAAGAGGTGAGCTGAAGGTTCCAATATAAGCGAGTAATGGACGACTAGCGATGTCACTCGCACCCGATGCAACCGCGGCACTCGTGCCAATCCGAGCGACCGCCTGCGTACCAACTAAAGACGCCGCTACAGACAAGATGGAACGACGCGATGGATTCTCAAGATGCATCATGACTAGCCGATCGTTGGAAAGTGGATAGAAAGAACGACAGAATCGAGGCATTCAAGATGAAAGCCTATTCATCGATTGTAATGAGGAGCCGTGGCCTATTATTTCGTATCGGGGATTTCAATGGGCAGCATGCCCCAAAAAACCCCATGAGGATCCCCACGCTCGCTCAATGTTTCATCCATCACCGCAATGGTGCGAGGGACACTCGTTTTCACAATTTCGCGATCCCCAATGCGGACGGTGACGGGGGCGTTCATGTCCAGGAGATCGTCCTTGAGGAGAATATTGAGCTGTGTCAGTTCGGCCTGCTCGATCACGACTTCATTTCCAACCGCTTTGGCGATAACAAGTGGACGATCGCGAAGAAAAACCGGGTCCGTGCTCAACCAGTAGAAGCGAGGTTCGACGACGTCATCCTGTTTCCATACGATTTTCTTGGGAAATCGGTTGCGTGTATTCTGGTGCATCCATTGGATCGCCTCAGCGTCTTGACGGTCCATCCAGTGCCCTTTCCCTTCGTGGATTTTTACATAGTGGTTGTATCCGTCCGGATCGGATTCATGCAGTTCTGCGAGCTTCGTTTTCCATTCGGCGGCAATCTTGTTTCGATTGTATGCACCGTCATTAGCACCCATGTGGATCGTGAACGGTAGATTTCTCAGGCCCAATGGTGACGTTTCATTGGGGTGACCTGCCATCATCGATGCGGCGGCGAAACGGTCAGCCATCCTCGGAGCGACTTGATAGACACCATCGCCACCGGCTGAGTAACCCATCAGATAGACTCGGTCCGGATTGACGTTTTCAAAGAGAACGAAGTCTTGGATCAAACGGTCGAAGAAGGCGTCGATATGGGACTGGTGCCAAAGATCCCACGTGTCCGTAGGCGCGCGCGGTGCGACATAGACACCTTCTTCCGGTCGGTAGAGCCGTTTCTGGTTTTCCCACTGAGAGTCGTTGACTTTTTTGGGAGCACCACCACCTCCGTGCATCGAAATGTAGAGGCTGCGACCACCTTCGGGCATATCCCCGTAGACTTTGTAGGCAAACGGCATTTTGAGTTCACCGATCACGAGTTGCCTCGATTCGAATTCGTCGATTCTGGACTGGCGTTGACGCCTTTGAAAGTCCTCGACCAATAACCGTTCCGCAGCGATCGCTTGTTCCTTGCTCAGCGGGAGTGTCGCGAACGCGTGTTGATCGATGGCACCGCGCGAGCCCGGATCCATGGCCAAGTATTTCTCGAGGCCTTGGATGGCGGCATTGCTGTCACCCCCTTCTGGCATCGGATTTGGTTTCGGCTTGGGTTGCGGTTGTTCGCTCGGTACGTTCCAGGAGATCAATCGCGGTTGATCGCCGACTTGGAATCCATCCGACCAGCGGCGTTCTCCGACTTGCA
Organism: uncultured Pirellula sp.; assembly: GCA_903892355.1. Classification (GTDB taxonomy): domain Bacteria; phylum Planctomycetota; class Planctomycetia; order Pirellulales; family Pirellulaceae; genus JBKCUI01. The sequence continues at coordinate 37,301 of CAITIE010000004.1, forward strand.
CCTCAACCGTGTAGCTAGAGCCTTGCTTGAGGTACTGAAGCAAATGATCGTTCGAGTCGAACCCTTCGTCTTTTGTGGTTCCTTCGAGCACCACCGCGCCGGATTCATCCTTCACGCAGACTTTGGCCTGTGTCCTTGCCAGTGTTTTGGGGTCCACTACGCGGAAGGAAACCATCTGAGTACCTTCGGGTTGTTTGAACCCGACTTGGGTGTAACGGTCGGTTACGTTGACCGCGCTGATGTAGTCGATGGATCGATCCCAGACAAGCGGAAATCGGAGCGGCGTCTTTTGGAAGCTGACCGCGTAAATCGCATGCCTTGGATCATCCCGCTTGGCCGTCGAAGCCCTGCCGATGAACCAGGCTTGGTCGAGCTGATCACCGCTCGGTTCTGCCGCTCCGGTAAAATGCCATCCGTTGTCCCACACTTCAATCCACGAGTGGTTGCCACTGTTGTCCGACCATAAAGGGGTACCGACAAATCGGGCTGGAATACCCAGAGCTCGGCAAGCATCGATCAGCAGCACCGATAATCCAGTGCAAGAAGCCAACCCAGAATCCATCGATTCGTACGGACTCTGGTCGGCCTTGGCCCGTTTGGTCGAGTATTTCACCTTCACCATGGGATAAAGCTTTTGATTGAGCATCGCTGCCGCTTGGGCAGGCGTCGTCGCCCCGATGATCAACGGATAAAAACGATCTCGAAAATCCTTTCGCCATGCATCTCTGCGTTCGTTAATGTTCGCGTACGGAAGAATGTTGTTCAGAAAGATCTCCTTGGGGATTTGCTTTCCCCACGGGGCTTCTTCAAGCGTCTCGTGAGCGATTTGGATTTCGGAAAACAGGAAATCGGATTTGAGCGATTTCAAGTCGCGGAGGGGCATATTCGCGACCAGAAACTCAGCGGATTCGAATTGCGAGTCGGGAACAAGTCGAAGGAGTTGCTCAAGCTCTGTGCGGTTGTCTCCGGCGGCATCGAGCGCGTTCAATACGTCACTGCTCCATGTTCGAACTGCGAGTCGCGAGTCTTCAGCGACAGTTGCTACCAACCACGTGGTGCTACCCGCGGTGGATTCGCTCTGAGGTGATTCGCTCTGGGGTGATTCGTTCTGAGGCTGAGCAATCGACGCGAGATAGCCCGAGTTTGTCTTTAGGATCGCTGGTGACTTCAGCCCGTTTGCAATATTGGGGGTCCACTTTAGAGCCTCGAACGAATCTGCGAATTGCGCCTGAGCTCCTCGGTGAACCAATTGACGGTGATAGACTTCCATCAATTGATCGCGAAGCGTCAAGCGAGCGTCGGAAACGAAGGCCTCGGAGTCCGTGGAGTTCCTGAACAGGACGAAACCCCATCGCTCAGGACGGTGCATGTCGATGATCCCTTGCGGCGACCATACCCAGTTATCCTCAGGCCGTCCCGGCTTCTTTTGGTACTTGCCATCGACAATGTCGAACTCCCATTCCACGCGAGAAAACCCGAAACGCCAGTAATCACCATCCTTGGGTGGGGCAGATGCGTGCGTGAGCGACGTGAAAGAGGCCCATGGAATTGCAATCTCCACCGTCCATCCTTCATCGGTGTCCGAAGGGTCATTGAGGGTCCCTTGAAGGTGCACTGCTGTCTTTAGCCCGGCGATCTCAAAGCTATTGTCCGCCTTGCCCCCATCCTTGTAGGGGCGATCCAGGAACAGATCCCAAGTGGTGTTGAGAGTGTTCAATTCCAGTTCGGCGTATCGGTGATTATCTCCATCCGGATCAATAAAGACCTCGAAGTCATTATCCTGAAAAATAACCGCATCGTGTTCTCGGATGCTGCCTTGCAAGTGAGGTTCGAGAAGTTGGGCGGCGATGTACAGGGTTTCGTCATCCCAAAGAAGTTTCGCTCGCGTGGGATGCTTCGGTGCTGGGAGCGAAGGGCCTTGGATATCGATGAACTCGTCGGTCCAAACCGCATGCGCCCATTCCGTAGGATCCAATTTGCCATCGACCTGAATGGGTGCTTTGGTCCTCAGCGCGACGACGCCTCGAGGCATTATCGGACGCATGCGCCCCCAATCCCCAGCCGCAGCGTCCCCATCGGACACTTCGTTCGTTGATGTATCACCGGCTAACCCTGTGGTTGCATCGAGGAATCCAGCGAACGCGAACAAACAGGAACTAAGGACCGAGGAACAGAGAACATGACTCCATCGAACGGACATGCGTTGATTCTTTCTGGTAAACGGCGAGGTAACAACGAGATAACAATCAAAACAATTCGCAAATTGCCATTTCGGGTTCGTTACATAGGATAACCCAGTCAATTTCCAAACGGGATCCCTGAATCCGAACCGGCTCCGGTAAAAGGTTCGGAAAACGAGAGGTTCGCGTGGCTGTACCCGGCATGTCTGGGTCGTCATCTTTGGGAGAACACGGAAAAGACTCGGCTATGGATCCAAGCAGCTTGTTCGACAAGCTCGCTGTGAATTGTTCCGAGCGATACTTTTCCCAGATCGGATTTCTCAACACGGAATTTCTTAATACAGACTAACGATGGCTCGCCAGCCACTGATCCAACAGGAATCGCACGGCGCGAATTTCGTCAGCGGCAGGCAGGCGTGACTGTTGGCTATCCAACGAGGTTCCGCGAAAGGAACCGTGCAACTGGCGGCAACCGGTGCGGTTTAGGATCTCCGTCGCGTTGAGTCGTGAGATCCCACCTGCGGGAAGGATCTCCATTTTTTCACCGAATGCTTCCTGCCATGCGCGAAGTTGTTCCGTAGAGTCTTCAGCACGTTCCGCGCCACCGCTAGATAGGATGCGGCAGTAACCCAAATCGAGGAGTCTCGGGATGGCTAACATGGGGTTCGGGACTAGGTCAAAGACGCGATGGATGACCCGCTCCACGTTCGGGAAGCGATGTGCGATCGATTCCAAAAAATCCCAGTTCAAACCATTACCTTGAACACTGGCTCCCACGGCGATACCGGTGCACCCCAAATCGATGGCGGCTTGAGCCTCATCGTGCATGTGTTGCAATTCCACGTCGCCAAAATAGAAGTCCCCAGGGCGGCAACGGATCAGCGCAACGGTCTTCATCGGCCGCGATTGCGACTTGGTTATTTGGAGATCGGCGCGAAGGGATTCCTGCAAATCGATCGCTTGGCGAATGAGCGATTGGGATGGAGTGATGCCACCCACCTCAAGCCGCTCGCTGAGTTCGATCCGCTGCGCACCGGCCGATGCTGCAATTCGAGCCCCCTCCACACTGTCGACACATACTTCGAGCATGACCTAATAGCCTCTCATAGCCTTTCCTATCTTCGGGTACCCAACACGAGGGTACCCAAAATTCAATGAGGCGAAACGTTCGGTTATGCATGCCCTTTCGCAATAATCCCGTCACTTGGGGGGATTTCGGGCTGCTAAAAGGGGGTGGGGACGAAACGTCGCACAGTTTTTCCCCAATGAAATCATTGATGGGAGTGGTTTTTGGGGATCGCAAGCCAAAAAAAATCAAAAAGTTACCGACGCTCGCAAATCGCAACCTACATTTTGCTGTCGCCACGGGAAAAGCCGCTGCGGACAACAAACCATCGAGCCAATCAACCAGAGCTGCTCCGCTGATACCTTCAGCATGCAGTCTTGACTGTTCCTCGGTGGATCGAAGTCCGAGGGTTTTCGCCCCATGCGAATCAACATTAGAGTCACACCCAGATTCACCATTTTTTTAAGGGTTCGTTTCGAATGCGTTTTCATCGTTTTCTTACCGTTGCATTTGCGTTTGCCACTGTTTTCACTTGCAACACCGTTTTTGGCCAAGCCACCGGGACCCAAACCCTCAAGGTTATTGTTCCAACCAGTGTCAGCATCTCGGCACCATCTGCTGCAACGATCACTCACAACGAAACGAACTCAGCACAAGCTTTCCCCGCTCAGCAATGGGTGGTTAAAGGGAATGCCAAGTCAGGCGTGAATGTGTCTTTCTCAACGGGCTCAGCATTCGTCAACAAGGACGATGCTACCCAGAAGCGAGATGCCAAGCTGACTCTTGCCATCGGTGATACCGCGGGCCCAGGTACCTGGACGCTTGGAAATCCGTCCGACACCACCGACTATTCAAAGAATGACGAAGTCGCACAGGTCACCGCTTCGTCCAACGGGGTCGGCCGTGCCAACCTGAACTTGACTGTTGAGTTCCAAACGGTTGAGTATGGTTTGTTCGCAGCAGGCGAATACTCCACGGTCATCACCGGCACCGTCGCAGCGAACTAAATCAAGCGGTGGAATATACGCTACAGTAACTGTCAATCGTACCGAAGAATCAAAACCGCGGCGACGCTCAGCGTCGTCCGCGGTTTTTGCTTTAATGCTAGCGTTTCCCTCGTAGGATTTAGGGATTTCTTCTTTGAAAGATACTTCAACGTCTATTGCATTTAGGCTCACACAGTGAGTAAAAGCCTCTGCCGGGAAACGCCTTCCCAAAACGTGAAGTGCATCTTTTAGTTTCGGGAGTTTGGATTCATCACTCGATTTTCATCGTTGAGTTTTTCGCGGATCTTCTGTCTATTGCTGATTGCAGCCGTAAACTCCTCGGGCTGTCTTGGCAAAAACAAGATGGTCAAGCGAACGGTACAGGACCTGTACCAGGAAGCTCTCCAGTCGGCGGCGGAGAGACCAGAGTTCGTGCGCCCTGCGGTCCCGGAATATGGCGTCGAACAGTTCGATGCCGCTGGTAATAGAGTCCCCTCCCTTTCCTGCGATGGGATTCCAATTGAGATGCTGGAGCCATCGCTTCCGCTTGAATCGAACGTTCTCGTAGGTAGTTCCATTTCCTCGTCGGTGAAAACGGAATCTGGAGTTCCTCGGGTTCCACCTGCCACCAAGAAGGAACTCGTAAAGAACGAACTCACGCGAAAAGACAGCAGTGGTTTCAAAGATAGCAGTGGTTTCAAAGATAGGGATGCACTCGAAGCCACCGACGAAGAACCTCTTCCGTTGCTCGAACGCGATAAGCAGGAATTGGATTCCGAGGACGAAAACCTCATCGAGGATCAGGATCCCCCGGTGGTGTCGACGGTGTCGACTCGCAAGCATCGGCAGCTTCTTTCCAAAGCAACTGCAGGTGCGCGAAAAGCATCCTCAAAGCTCGATCAGCAAAACTCGAAGGCCACGTCCCGTAGCAACCCTAAGAAACCTGAGGTCGTTCACGCTTCGTTCCGGGATACGGGACGTATTGTCGTCGTTTCCGCCCCTGGTGAGTTGCAAGATCCCCTGTCAGACTCCGACACGATGGACGACATGGGGATTACAGAGTCCTTCGATCAAACCGACATTCGCGAGGCGCTCAATATCATCGCGGCCCAAGGAAAAAAGTCAGTGGTTATCGACGACACGATCGGTGGCGTCGTCAGCGCTGAGATTATCAACATGGAGTTCGAGTCAGCCCTTAAGTCGTTGCTGCAACCGCTCGCACTCTATTACGCCAAAGACGGGGATAGGTACATCATTGCCCCAGCAGACCCCGATTCTCCACTGTATCCCTACATCGCCAAACGCAGCCTGTACGCGCCAAAGTTTCAGGACACAGCGAGCTTAACGACCATGCTCCCGACGCGCTACAAGAAGTATTACCAGATCTCGCCGGAGCGAAACCTGATCATGGTGGACGCTCCGAATCGAATCGCTGAGGAAATCGAAGAGCGATTGCTGGAACTGGATAAACCAATTCCACAGGTAGAGCTAGAAGCCATCGTATGCGTTGTTGCTCCGGACAGTTCCTTCCGATTCGGCCTGGATTGGGGCCATCGTGTTGGGGGGGCAGAATCCGAGGATCTCAATGTCTCGATGAACAATCTGGGCCTAAAGTCCGCTGTAAGCGCGGATGGTGCACGAAATATGTTCTCTGATTTCGCAGTCACTTCGGCTTTCGTTCGACTCTTGGCTCAAGAGGGCTACATCACGATACGGGCTCAACCCCGTGTAACGGCCAAAGATGGCGAAAAAGCACATATTTCGATCAATCGTGAAACGTTTTTTAGCTTACAGCCGAACAACAGCAGCGTCTTCTTTCAGCAGAGCATCCAAAAAGTCGAAGCAGGGATTTCGCTTGAAATCACCCCTCGGGTCCATGACGACATGGTTAGCGTCAAAATCGGTAAAGCGGAGGTTAGCGAATATCTTCGTACACAAACGGGTAATGCGGATGTGAGCGGGATGGTTAATCCAATCATCGATCGTCGCAGTGTTTCCACTGAAGTTATGGTTCGAGACGGCCATACAATCGTTATCGGCGGATTAGTCCAACGTCAAACTGTGGATCGAATCGCCCAAGTGCCATTCTTTAGCAGCATACCGATCGCGGGCAAGCTATTTGAGAGCATCGAGAAGCAAGAGCAGGATGCGGAAGTGGCTATTTTTATCTGCCCTAGAATTGTACCGGTTGGTTCCCTATGTCCAGAATCTACTCCTTAGTTTTCACCGCTAGCATGGTCCTGTTCGTGGCATGCGCTGCTGCTCCACAAACAGCGTTGGCTCAGAAAGCCGGACGCGGCAATCAAATCGTGGTTCGCGAGTCGTTTGAACCCACGTTTCGAATCGAGCCCCTCGTAAACCGACTCAATGGCCGAGGCAACGAAGAACTTCCGTTCAAGTTCAATATCGAGTCCGCCAATCGCGATACCACGGTCGAAATTGTTCCGATCGGACTTGCTCAAGACATCTCGGGGCAGGTTCTGCACAACACCGATCTGAAAACCTCGGACACGATTCGGATCCTTACCCCGCAAACATTAAAGCTCGAAGCGAACAAATCGGCGTACATCGAAGGGCTCGTCAAGATTCCTCGTGGAGAAGCCAAGCACCATTCCTATGGAATCATGGTCCGCGATATCGGAAGCGATAACAACCTTGCACCGTCATTTGACCCCAGCGGAAAACGAAAGACCCAAGCGGGCGTCCGTTTCATGACCCAATATGTTCTACGTCTCGACGTCGAAGTCGACGGCAACCGGGGTGAACAAGTCCAACAGTTGTTGATCGAGGAAGCTTCGATCCTACCGCGCAACGGTCGACCACTCCTTCAAGCAATCGTTACTAATCCTACGGACACCACGTTTGAATTTGAGCTCCGAGCTCGGCTCCGCTCCTCGCCGAGCGATCGGACCGCCAAACAAGTCAGCTTGGTCATGCCTATTCGCGCTGCCAACGAAGACGACTCTCGCAAGATCGGACGTATTCTCGGTAAGTCGAGGATTCGGATGGAAGAGCTTTTGCCCGAAGCCATAGCCGGCGGGCAATACGAAGTGGATCTCGAAGTCTGGAGCGACCAACGGGCCGTCAAGAAGAAAACCATCTCTATTGACGTCGATGCGGAGGATTTCCCTGCTCAGGAAGTGGTCATCGCACAAGTCGGTCCCGGGCTGCAAGTTTCCCCCGCACAAATTGAACTTTCCCAGCTCCGCGGTGGCAGTCGCCGTGTGTCGCTCCTCCTAAAAAACCACGGCAAAGAGGAGAAGACCATACAACTCAAAGCGATTGGCGCAGATGAACTTCCATTGGGAAGTGTTACCTTCCAACCCTCGACCGTAAAGCTCGCTCCCGGTGCCTCGCGAAAAATCGCGATGACCTTGATCGGCGGGCACAGCGACCATGCATTCGCCTACGGGCATGTGCTTATCGAGTCTCAGTCGGATCGGAAGGAGTTTCGAGATACGAGACGGTTGCCGCTGGCGATCCTCTACAAGAAAGGTGGCGAGACCAACATCAATGTGTCTCCGCTCGCATGGGATCCCAACGGTAAATACCCAGCATTCCGAACCACGTTGGAAAATACAGGTACGCTTCACTTCCCTGTCGATGCTCGGCTGACGATCAGCTCCGAGCTGGGCCGTCGCTATCAAGTCCTCGGGGGATTCGGTCAGTGGGTGATGCCTGGGCAAAAAGCACAAATCGCCTTCCGGCTCGATTTTCCACTCCCACCGGATAACTACAAACTCAAGTGCGAGTTCATCACCGGTGGCGATCCCGCGGTCGTCGAACAAGAGTTCGTCGTGTCGGACCTCACCGACGCCGCGGACAAGAAACCGGTCTCAACCGATAGCGCGAGGAAAGTAAACTAGCGGCTTGCGTCGCAGTCGTCTCGCCATACCGACAACCACCGGGTTCATGCTTGTGCGGCACAGGAATGAACCCACCTCTACGCTACGCACTATGCGAATGATCCATGATCGTCGCAATCGTCAGTGCTCATAGGCCGCAATCGGACCTGTTCACAGGAACCATGGCAGGCCTTTCCACCACGCGTAATTATCAACCCTGGGATTCACTGGGGGCAGAGCGATCGCGAACCGCGGTATGCTTGAATTCGCTTGCGCACCAACACCACCAATCCCAAGCCTGCAAAGATGATCCCGGTACCAGGCAATGGTACTTGAGGCGGATCCGGGATAGGCTGGAGTGTTACGGAGTACGTCGATGCACCCGGTGATGTTGGCCGGAACAGAAAAAATTGACCAGCCTGCCACGGCATCTTGTCGCCGTCGATTTCTCGAAAATACATCGAACCATCACTTCGTTTCGGATCGGCGAGCACGGAACCGTCGCTGGCAGAATCCAATCCGATCAAACTTAGCATGTCACCGAAATCGGTAGTGCCAGCCGTGTTGGCAATGTAGCTGAACGCAATGTCATCACGATGGAATTGAAATCCATTAAGCACCGTGTCTCCCTCGAACCAGAGCATCTGAACCGTCCGGTCGGTTATCGGCCAGTTTCCGACTGCTTCTACGTACAAAACCACATTTTGCCACGTAACGCCTATGTAGCTACCTGGACTGTCGTGGAAAAGGATCCTATTCGTCGGTAGCCCTCCCCCGGCCAAGACGCTATCTGGAAAGTACACGTAGTCATCCCACAAAGGCGCGATGCGATAAGAACCGCTCGTCGTATTGTAGGAAAGGTCTCCTGTGAAATTGACGTTACCTAGGCTTGTGGCATACAGGTCCCCACCTAAGTCTCCGACCGACTTTCCAAATAACCGACCGTTGAAATTGGTTCGTAGATTTACGTTAGCTGACCATGGTAGGTTGTAGTCGATTTCGTCCGAAGGACCGTCGAACAAAACCTGGGAGTTGCCGCTCGTCGGACTCAAAATAACCGCAGCATACACGCCGCTAGAACGCAGCATCCCGACGAGAATCGTTGAAAGCGTCAACGCGAAAATCAGAACCATGCGTCCGTGCATGCTCACCCCTCCTGGAAATCATGTTGTCTATCGTGAGGGCGTTGCGGAATTATGGGCAACCTCATGGGGGATGGTCAAGAAGGTGTCGCCGTCCTGACTCCGGATTGCGGTCCAATTCACGGACAAATAACCGAATCGTACACATCGCCCGTTTGCTAGCAATCACTCGAAAAAGGGCGGGTCGCTTTGCTTCACGATGCAGAAACCAGTTGTCCGACATGCGCAATGACATCCTGGGGCGATTCTTCCATCACATAATGCCCAACATCGCTCAGCTCCTGAGTTACCGCACCAGGCCATGCGGCTTGGAATCGCCTTAAGCAGGTCGGCGTGAAGCACCAGTCCTTCATCCCCCAAACGAGATGGATCGGTAGCTCTGACAAATCAGGGAGCCGCGATTCCAGTTTCGCCAACACGCCATACGTTGGATGGTTCTTCGAAAGAGGGATGTCGCGTACAAAGGTGTCGATGCCCACGCGATGTTCTGGCGTGTCATACGGTGCCAACAATCCATCGCGTACATCGTCATCCAATCGAGGCAGTCGGTCGATTGCCATCGTGGTCGCTGCGCGGGCAAACAAGTTCAACCGCGTCATGCCCCAGGAACCTAGAATCGGAATCCGACAGGCAGCGATCCGTAATGGCACGTAGGGTGGTGGAAACGCGCCTGTATTGAGCACCACAAGGCCGGCGATGCGATCTCGGCACTCGATGGCTGCCCCGAGTCCAATCGCTCCACCCCAATCATGAACCACCATGACGATGTTCCGCAAATCGAGCTTCTCGATCCAACGCACTAAATTCGCAGTGTGCGTCGCAAGGCAGTACGGATACTTCTGCGGTTTGTCGCTCAAACCGCACCCGATGTGGTCGACCGCTAGCACGCGATGGGATCCTCGCATGGCTTCGACAATCGAGCGGTAGTAAAAGGACCATGTCGGATTGCCATGCACCGCAACGATGCATTTGTCCTCCGGTCCTGAGGATCCTTCGTCGACGTAGTGCATGCGCACGCCACCGTCGAGTTCCATGTAGTGGGAGGCGAAGGGATAGAGTTTACGCCAGGATTCGCCGGTGCTCTGCATCAGTGCGAACTCGATGCTAAATCGGGCCGGATATCTTCGAACTCTCGCAACGAATAAGGCAGGCCAACATAGTCGAGGACTTTGCATAGACCACGCAGTGCCACACCGAATCCATCCGGACCGCTGAAGCCTCCGAATTGACCACCACCCTTCACGTGCGGTTCCAGATCGACGAACAAACCTGGCAATCCTCGTCGTGTCAACCGTTCATGGATCTCCGCATAGGATCGCTTGATATCGCGGAAGATCGCTTCATGCCCGCAATCACCAAGGTCTGCGGGGACAAAAGCTCTCAACGATTCCTCGTCGACATGCGACGATCGGACAGCGGGGCGTTTGTAATCCTTCACATGGATCCAACCCATCCCCGCCTTCATGGCCTGGTACTCTTCGAAAACTTGATCGGTCGACATTCCTTGACAAACCAAATTCGCGCCGTCGAAGACGAGCACCAGCGCCGGATTTGCGACCGCTTCGTGAATTTTCGCCAAGAGCTTTCCAGTCTGGCCAACGAGATTGGCTTCGACCTCCAAACCGTACGTCAGTCCATGCTGGTCGCAGACGCGAACGATCTCGCCGATTTGATCGATGGCTTGTTGCAAATGCGATTCTGGTCCGGAGCCTCGCGGATGATAGAACGAGAAGCCTCGGATCAACTTGCAATCAAAGGAATTTGCCAATTCACACGCACGTCGAACGTCGCGAGCCAAATACTCTTCGAATGAAACGTAGCGATTCGTCGTACCATCCTCGGCATCGATCAGCTTTACTTTGCCGATCGGCGAGCCGATGCTCGACACGCTCAATCCATACTCGCGCTGCATGGCTAAGATGTGCTCGATAGCGGCTGGTTCGAGTTGCATCACGTTCTGGATGCCGGCCCCCGCGTCGATGAATCGCAAGGTGTAGTACCGCAAACCTAACGCGGCAAAGGCACAGAACTGCTGCATGGCAGTTTTTTGATTGGCCGCTTCATCGGCCAAACCACCGAGCAGTACCGGTTTCTGGGTTTCGTGCGTCGCCATACTTACTCCTTATCTCGCCCCTATGTCGCAAAGCGGTTGGATCCAGACGAGGACCTTTTTTACACGGTTTAGGCGTTATTTGGATTGCGTGTACGAGACGGTAATCGTCGATGTGATGCCACCGCGGGCTCCCCATCGGCTCTCCAATTGGGCAGTACGAGGCGAGACAACCGCCAGAAAGTCGTCGAAAATCCGATTCGTGACGTTCTCGTAGAAAATGCCTTCGTTCCGAAATCGTTGCAGATATAGCTTGAGACTCTTCAGCTCGACGCACTTCGCGTCGGGAACATAACGGAACACGAGTGTCCCAAAATCGGGCTGACCCGTTTTGGGGCAGATGGAGGTGAACTCCGGGCAAACGATTTCGATCTGATAGTCTCGGTTGGGGTAGGAATTATCAAAGCATTCCAACTGATCGACAAATGGAGTTCCTGACACGTTCGGATCCCGATGCTCTTTGGTGATGTTAGGAGAAATGGTGGGACTGCTAACGAACAGACCCTCGAATTGGCCGCCGATCCTTGGCTGACCGCTCGATAGCGAATATCTTAACAGCGGATCTTAATTGCAACAGACGCATTTTAGGCCCCGATTTACCTCCAGGAATGCAGCAGGAGCATTGGGATTTGATCAAGATTTCGGAGATTTTTAACAGCGTGCAAGGAGAAGGGATCCTGACCGGTACCCCGAGCATTTTCGTGCGCACGAGCGGTTGCAATCTCCGCTGTTGGTTCTGCGATACGCGCTACGCCTCCTGGGAACCGGAAGGGGACAGCCTTTCGGTCGAGGGGATCTTGGAGTCCGTCCGGAGATGGCCTACCGGACATGTTGTGATCACCGGTGGTGAACCGATGATTTTCGAAGACCTACCGGAGTTGTGCCGTGGGCTGAAAACGGCTGGCAAGCACATCACAATTGAGACGGCTGGGACGGTCGATCAAGACGTCTTGTGCGATCTTTGGTCGATCAGCCCGAAGCTGAGCAATTCGACCCCTGTGGGGTACGCGAGCGATGAGTGGGTTCGTCAGCATGATCAGCGCCGTGCGACACCCGAGATCGTGGAACGCTTGATGGCGCGAGGCGAGTATCAGCTCAAATTCGTGGTAGGCTCGATCCTCGATGCCGAAGAGGTCTTAGAGTATCTGCAAGTCTTGAAGGGTTGGGATCGCGAGCGAGTGATGCTGATGCCTCGCGGGGTGACCGACGAAGAGTTGAAACTGCAGACGAGTTGGTTGGCAAAGTGGTGCCGCGATCATGACTTGCGCCTGTGCGATCGCCAGCATATCCATTGGTTCGGGAACCGCCGCGGGACTTGAAACCCTAAGGCGAAGCACTGGTCGAAAGCTCTGCTGAAGGGCAGGCAGGCGTTTCTCTTCCTACAATCGTCACAACCGCTTCAGCTTCGCAGAGTCGGAATGGTTCGATCCTTGTTTTTCTAGAAGTCATCCAGCGGCTGATTAGTCTGAGAGCTATGACAAGCTCCATCGCCTATCGCCATTGCTCTGCTTTTGTTCTCGTTTGGGTGACCTGCATCGCAGTCCAGCTAACGGACGTTCGTGCGCAGTCATCGTCGGAGGTATGCTTGCCCAATCCGCATACATCCATGCCGACCCAAAAAGTCAAATCGGTCCAAAAATCGGCACGGGTCAAACCGAAATCGCCGGCCGTGGACTGGACCACGATGGCATCGACGTACACGCATGATGCGACCGGCCAACGGATCGATCAACACACACGAGCTATGGAGCCCGAGTCGAACGAGCGAGCGGATTTCGTAACCAGTGGATTCCGAAGTTCTCGAAGTTCACTCCAAGTTGGATTTAGTTCCGACCACTACCACACCACTCAAGCTTGGGGTGCAGCCCAGCGTCCGTATGGAGAATGGCGTTATCCGAATCGGCCGTACTCGGTCCCCTACGGTGCATGGGGTCCACAGCTTCCCAACGTCGTCGCCAACGGCGTAGGGGGTTGGGGATGGGGTGGTCCGGTTGGTCCGATGGGACCCGGAGGTGGCTGGCCACACCCTCATCCAGGTCCGCATCCCGGTGCTCCAGGAGGAGCCCCAAGTGGTGCGGGTGGTGGTGCTGGTGCTGCTGCTGGACCGGGTGCTGCAGGTGGTGCAGGTGCTGGGCCGATGGGTGCTGGGCCGATGGGTGCTGGGCCGATGGGTGCTGGGCCGATGGGTGCTGGGCCGATGGGTGCTGGGCCGATGGGTGGTGCTGGCCCAATGGGTGGGCCAGGGCTAGGGGTGCCACCAGGTTTATCAGGTTATCCGCCGGCCTACCCGCAAAGCGGTTATCCTGCCCAAGGTTACGGGCCGTATGGCGTGCCGCCGTACGGAGGTCCGGGGCAATTTGGCGTAGGGCCAGGGAATGCGATGAGTCCGATTCAGGAGGAGTACTATCCCCAGGCACCGCAATACCAGCCTCAGACGGACGGTTATTTCCATTCACCGTATCGGTAAATCGACCAGGGGCCTGAGGGGCTCACCAATCCCGATTTTTTCAGATCGAACACTTGCGGTTTCGGTCCGAATTGTGCGAACACCCAAGGATTTGATGCTCTCTTGAGAATGTCCTTGATAGGCCTTCAAAACGGAGCCAAAACGACTACAATCCTGCCATAGATGGTCAATGAGAGACTCCGGATCTGCGAGCGAACGTTCGAAGATCTTTGGTCGTCTACCGAGCATTCGCACCCATAGCTCAATTGGATAGAGCATCGGTCTACGGAACCGAAGGTTTCTGGTTCGAATCCAGATGGGTGTATTGGCATGCCCCTAAGGGGGTATCACCATCCATCAAAACCCATTTTTTTCCAGGGTTTTTCGATTTCTTGATTCCCTTAGGGGACTCCTGATTCCCTAGTGATGGGATCACCAATGGGATCACGGAATCGGTCGCTTCTCTGTAGTCATCCTCGGTCGTCTGAAGGTAGTGTTCATCGGCAATTTTTTCCGTGTGTCCGAACCATGCATTCAGCACATGATTGGCAAACCGCTTGGATCGCTCCAGCTCCGTTCGCCGGGAGGATCGCAACGCCATGAAGGGCTTGGGCCAACGCTCCACGCCGGCAAGATCCGCAATCGACAGTAAGGCCTTACGCAAATTTACCTCGGTACATCGATAGGACTGGATCACATAGGCATTGGCCGGCACCATCATCCCCGGTTGAACCTGAGCAAACAACGCATCCAGCTCCTCCCGCAACTCGGGGAACAATGGCACGATTCTCTCGGCCTTGCCAGCTTTCTCGGTTTTCGAGGATCGCACTTTGAATCGACCACGATCCCACGCAATATCGGACCAACGCAGTGCTAGAACCTCACTGGGGCACCGCAATCCACCAAACCGAGCCAACGCGAACAGAACCCGCCATTCCTGATCCGGGCAACACGATAGCAACGCTTTCGCATCGGCCGCACTGATGAATCGATTCTTGCTCTTGTCGCTTCGAAGGTCGATCCTAATCCCCTGGAAAGGATTCACCTCAATCAGCCGATCATCGACCGCCGATCGCATCATCTGACGACAACGCTTGATATGTTGGCCGGCCGTATTGGGACTCAGTTTCTTGTCATTCATCATCCATCGATGGAATCGATCCGCATCCCCCTTGGTCAAGGCTCGCAGTGCCACATCTCGACCAAGATACTTTTCAAGGTGATCCACCGATTGCTTGTGATTCACGGATTTCTTCCAATCCGTCCGAGATTCGATATAGGCTCGCATGAAGGCCAGCACCGTTCTCGGGTGATCCTGAATCGCTCGGGGCTCGACCAATCCTAGCTCGGCCAATCGATCGAACACATCCGACGACAAATCATCGAGCCAACGCAGGGTTTTCGGATTGGGGGGCCGATCCCGATGCATCACTTCCACAAGATGCTCAATATGCGCTTTGGCAATCTCCGCATCCGCATCATCCATCGAACCAAGGCCAATCGTTTCCCGTTTCTTCCGAATGTAAACCCGCAGCCGCCAACAGTCTCGACCGCCGTACTCCACTCTCCTCAAATCAGCCATCATTCAACTCCCATTCGTTGAACCCATGAAGAAACAAAATCCACGGCAGCCGGCATGGGTATCCGGTTTTCGGCTCATGATTTCCTAGCCGTGGACCATCACCATACCCTGTATCGGCATCACGATGCAACGGTTTCCCTAAAACGCTGCAAAACGCTTTCTGAATCGCTCAAAACCTGATCGATCCAAACATCAGCCCACCTCTCGATCGTCAGTCTCACGCTAAATGCCGAGGTCGATTTCCTGGGCATCCGCTCTCACGATCGCACCGGGCACACTAACCCAAGCCAACCGCCGGCAATCCCAGCATTTCAGCCCACCTGAGGAATCCATCAATCGCCGGCCTTGGCACCACGGACAGATCACTCCTTCAGGCATGGGCTCGGGGGTGTCATCCGTCACCTCCATCCGTGCCATCCGCTCGGCATCAGATCGGGGGATTCCGGCATCATGCTCCATGATCGCAGCACGCTC
>CAITIE010000005.1 GCA_903892355.1 uncultured Pirellula sp.
AGATGTACCGCTACTTCGGATGCATCGCTTTCCTTGGTGATCGTGCCATGCGATGAAGTAGTTCTTGCTTCCTGTTCTCTTGAAGATGCTTGCCATACGTTAGGACCTCACCTTTCCTCGGTTTTTGTCGATGAATACTCGTAGGTCTTGCAAGTCGTACCGAACGCATCGTCCGATTCGGATGGATGGAAGCTTGTTGGAATTGGTGAGTGCCCACAGCTTGCGGGTTGAAATGTTGAGGTGTGCAGCCGCTTGTTTGCTCGTCAGCAAACATGGTTCATCATCGAGTGCATGTTCGTGCATCAGATTCTAGTCCTTTCCTGCTATTTTGCGTCGTTTTCGACTACGAAAAACCCGTCATTCACGGGACTCACAGGAGGATCACTTTGCATGAAAAGTCCAGGCCGATTGCCGGTAGAATCCAATGATTCCGAAGTGACTTCCAAATCGTCGTTTTTCAAACCAAGAGCAAATGGCCAAGCTCAAGATGGATGCGACTCAGCGCCGTCTGATGCCATCCGATTCCCGTTCATGCAGCGCCTCCCTATTTGTAGGGTTACACGCAAAGTGGGCGACTGGACGAAGGGGGCAGACTAGAAAGTTTTGTTTTTCGCGTGGGGTAATGACAAAGCATCCCCGCGCGTCAACTTCATCGGGAGCATGAATGGTTGGAGATGACGCAGCAAACGCGGTAATCACTTGGTTAAGCAGAGATTCGTTTGTTCCGATTCTTTTCAGACGGTTGAAACCGGTTTACGGAATAACGACCCGCAACGTTCTTTTCTATGGAATCTTAATTGAGCAAATCGTGACACCGGCGTCAAGCATCGCACCCGTGATTGAGACGGTCGCTCATTCGATGTCTGATGGCTGGACAAGCCGAAATACCCCTTTCGCAATTCTCCAGTATCTATCTTCACAGCCTGAATAATGGCCTCTTGAAGGATGGTTAACACAGTCCGTAATAATCTGGCAATTAATGGTTGAGCGATTGAAACTCGGATAACGCTTGAGGATCACCTCAGCAATATCCTTTGGAGTGAACGTCCGCGTAAGATCACCGGCAACAAAGGCTTGGATTGCCTCCCAAACGACCTGTCGGACTGGTTTGTCACGAGACCATTTCGCAGAGGACACTTTCAAATTATTTGTCTCTTCATGGCCAACAAGTGTCTCGGTCGTGACCAGAATGTCATTGCTACCCGTCTCGAATACAGAAAATCCGATGCAGCTAATGTCTATGCTGTGCTGAGTTCTAAGGAACCTACAGATTCTCGATACGCTCGGCGGAATCGACTCTGCGGCGATTAACAGCCGGATTCGAGACTTGAGCTTTGGACGTAACTCAACTTCGAAGGTCTCAAGGAACTTTGCATTAAGCTGAAACTCGGCTAGGTCTGAAGCGTAGCCGAGATAGTTTGCCGCAATCGCGACTAGGTCGTCTTCGGATAGTTCATTTGCCCAAGCTGCATATTCGAGGACTTGAGCTACAACCTCGCGAGGTGCTTGCGCCCTTTTGAGTTCGATGATCACTAGATTGCCCTCACTATCCAACGCGAGCAAGTCGGGAAAGACGGTACCTGCATCGATGTTTGCAGAGGTTTGGCGGCCTATGATGAGCAACGGTTCTTCTGCAAGTGCCCACGGATTCTTCTCGAGCCAATTCTCAAGGTGCTTTTCCAGTGCCAGTTTCGCGGGTTTTGCAAGTTCCAATTCCGCAACCTGCGGATCGGAGCTGATTCCCTTGAGTTTGAAAAGAGCCATTATCGTACCCTGATTAAATAGTGATTTCGGCATGGCCTTCAATGGAGCTAGATCTCCAGACTGAAGCTCAGTTGTTCTACGAACTGTTGTGGGAGTTTGGGTCGGCATCCAGAGTCATTGCTGGGTATCAATTTCGTGACTTCGTCTTGTCCCATCACAATGCGGAACCACTGTTCTCGGTCTCGCATCACTCGGAACTGCCGCTCGTCGGATGCACCTGCAACATATGGCAAGTAGACATGAATCGAATGGAGATTCTCAGCCTTACAGCCAAGGCGATCGACTCGACCGGTTCGCTGTTCAATCTGGCTGGGGTTCCACGCTAAATCATGATGAATAACATTTCGGCAGTAGCGATGAAGGTCGACTCCTTCCCCCATGACCTCGCTGCAAACCAGTATGTCCGGGAAGAATGGCGTGTTGAACGCCCGCATCAGACGTGTACGTTGGTCGCGATCCGTCATTCCAGTTGCCTCTTGAACATTTGCGAGCGTCATCATGAAACCGTCCTGCACTTCTACTTGCTCTGAAGAGAGCGTTTCATCGACCTTAATTCGAATAGCACCCGTGGACGTCCTTCGCGCTGCCTCCAGAAACCCTTCTCGCTCTGCCGCAGAACAGCGTCGCACAAAAAAATCAACGAATGCTCCGAACTTACGACGCCAGGAAAATTTTGAGCCGTCTTCATGATTTAGCATGACTCTAACAGCTTGCGCAGGAGTCACGGTTTCAAGTTGGTGAATTGGAAATGCTCGCACCAAGGTTGTCGAAACTCGCATGAAACGCCGCATGATGTCAACAAGCTCATCGCGCACTAAAGCCGAAATCGCCTCGCCACGATTCCCCACAAGTTTAGAATAAACTATCTGCGACAGCTCTTCATCCAATATTTGCCGGCCGGTTGTCTTCACGTCGTCGAAGTAGCTCCTTTGGACTTTGGCCACGAGCTCGTCGATCGCTTCATCGATTACACCTTTTTGTCCAGCGGCCGTCAGTCGACGTCGAGCTAACGCATAGCTGCGTTTCTCGACTTCATTGCTGATGTGCAGTCTCAAAGCTCTACAGGTCTGACGATAGAATGCGAAAACGAGGACCTTCTCGCCCTGCTCCCACAAATCAACGACCCGCCCGACCGTTGCCGCGATCTTCGGATGAGCTGCCCCCGTGACAGATAATAGCGCACGATCGAACTCTTGGAGGTACCAGTCTGAATGCGTGCTGTCGGTAATGTGCGGTAGCGAGTTTTGCGTCTCTTCTTCGTCGCGGCCATGCTGGTTGTGTTGTCGAGTGTGACGAAACGCTTCGTACGATGAGCATAGTGCTTCACCCAACAGTTCCTTACCGGGCGAGGCTGCGCTCCGTGCTGCGAGAAAGAAAGGTAAGAGTTGATCTGGTGGCACCGGTAATCCATTTTCGCAAACTTGATCGTTATGGATTGCTGCGCCGCAAAGTCGGATCCTGCGTTTCACTGGCAAGTTGGCCCAATTGTCCGTCTTGTTGAAGCGAATCAGCCAAGTGCGAA
Organism: uncultured Pirellula sp.; assembly: GCA_903892355.1. Lineage (GTDB taxonomy): Bacteria > Planctomycetota > Planctomycetia > Pirellulales > Pirellulaceae > JBKCUI01. Next base: position 3,287 of record CAITIE010000005.1, read on the forward strand.
GTTGCTCTTCCGCACTACTCCGAGTCTGCAGGCACTTTTCAAAAGACTCGCGCAATGACCGTTGGCGCGAAGTCAGCGACGGAAGATCCTTCTCTTGAATCCCTTGCCACCATTGCGTTGGCTCAACATCTAATGGCAGATCCATTGGCCCCAAACGCTGCCAACACTTCTGTAAATGGATAGCGGCTCTTTGACTCTCAGTTAGTGCTTTTTCTAGTTCATCAAGCTTCTGATGCAGAAAGCTTGGCGCCATGCACTCAGAGTGATTATCCCAGTGAATATCGCCAAACCTCCGCAAAACCCGAATAAGTTCCTGATGTCCGAGCTGGAATGGTGTTGCTGTAAGGAACAACATACGATCAAACGCGCGGGAGAGCGCCCCTTCGCCTGCTCGCAAATCCTGATCTGAATCCGGGGATTGAAGCTGTCGGGCCAGGTTGGTCGATGGATTCTTCAGATGGTGAGCTTCATCCATGATCAGCAATGGCGAGCGCCACGAAGCTTTAGCCAATAGCTCTCGCCACGCAATATCCTCCATTCGCTTCAGTTCACGTCGGACCACCGTGAGCCGAGCTGATAGGTTTTCACTTTTCCGCAGTGGCATTTGCTCAAGTGCTTCGGCAAGCGGTCGCAGGTCAAGCTTGCCCTTCTCTAAAGCCTTTAGAACTGCTTCTGGCACCGGATCATCCGCGAGCTGACGCTTCTGATTGCCTACCTCAGCGTTGTGAACATCCCTCCATTCTCTTGGATCTTTGTGCAATAGATCATCCCAGAGACGTTCCTTCCAGCCACTTGCGGATTGCTCTCCCAGTGCTTGCAACAACTCTGCCATGAATCGATGAGCAACCTTGCGAACCTTGACCAAGGCTGATTTGCCTCGCGCATGCCTCCGAAAGGCTTCTCGTACCAGCGCTAATCGGACCCACTTGTCCGACTGACGCCTCGCCATCGAGCCTTGTGCGAGAAAGACGATATGGCATCGGACACTCGCCGGGTCATCCAATAACTTCAAGAAGTCAACGCTACTTCTCGCTATACCGTATCGAAACGCATCGCTGGCACGAAGCTCTTTCGGAGTCGCCTGGTTTCGATCGATCGGGTTGTGCCCCGAGACATAGAGTTCACAAAATGTCCTTAGGTCATTCGCCCACTTATCGATTAAGTTGGGCGGAGCCATCACCACAACCGGTCCACGCTTACTCTGCAATCCAACGCAATAGGCCACTGCTAGAGCAACAAATGTCTTGCCCATCCCAACTTCGTCTGCCAAGACGACACCCGGTTGAAGTCGCAGGCGTTTGAGTATCTCTATCGTCTCACGCTTTTGGCGATCTTGGTCTGCAATGGGAACATGCTCATTCTGCGTTGAGCCCAACACCAAGCTGTCCACGATTTGGAAGGTATCTACTACTGACATTGCATGATTGTCCTTCCCCAAAATGCGAGCAGATCTTCTCCAAATCTTGCGCTGTCAGATCGTACGCGTTGGTCCAATAATCGGACTAAATTGCTTAGGAACGGCAGATAGATGCCATCGAATTGTTCACGCGTTACTGCACCGACTTCATCCGAGTAGTTCACTTCGCGAAGCAGAATGATGAGGTCGATAAGCGACAACAGGGCCTCTTCGGCATTGGTCGAGCTCGTCATGGATTCGGCGCACAATCGCTCAGCCAGTGCCTTGACACCAATAAACCCTTCCAGTCGCCAAAGCAGCGTTTGCTTCGTACGCGCTGGACGTTCCAGGTTTTGCCGAAGTCTTGCAAACACTCGTGCCCGATTCCGAATCCGGTGCAGAAAGGTATTTGCCAAGGAATATGCCCTCAGCGGGTCCAAGTCTGCAGGTTGAGCCGAGTCTAAGTCTTCATCAAAACCGTCTTCACTTCGATGTAAGGACTTGGTCCAAACTCGCAGGGCTGCTCCTGGATCGGAAGCAGCGAGGATCATCAGCAGATCATCGGCCGACATGCTCTGAATCTCGGTAGGTGCCGGAAGATCATCTGGGCACTCGACATTGATGGGCAAGAAGCCTTCACTCCATGTGCCATCGTTGCTAATCCAACGCACCAGCAAACGATTGGGAGGCGTAGCATGCTGCCATTCGACTTCAACTTTCGTTTTGCTTCCTGACGCCATCCACTCACCCGCACGAAGAGCGAACCAATGTGTCTGAGGCAGCGACTGACACAACCAGTCCGTGGGTAGATCTATTATATCGAGATCAATGGTCAGCATTGGGTTGGATCCCGCACGATAAGTGGCAGACACGAAGGACAATGGGACACATGTAACCCCGGTTCGTTCTTCCTCCTCAAGCTCGTGTTCTGGCCCTCGAAGTAAGTCTTCGCTCAGATTTCCAACAGTCTCCATTTCCGGCCACACTTGATCCAGTTGCTTGGAGACTTTGGATTGGCCACCGAGCTTCACAATTGTTAGAAGATTCAATTCAGCGTTAGCAACGCCGTCGATCCCCATACCTGCTTTCGTGAAATTCGATGAGCCTATCATCAAAGCAGCGTAACCTCCCTCATCGTCGTATCGACGCAAAGCCAACATCTTTGCGTGCCATGGACGCTCGTTACCCCCTGCATCTGTATGTGGCAGTATTTCAAACTCAATGTGGTCGGCGTACTTCTTGCTTGTAGCCAAAAGACTTTTTGGAGCAGCCAATCGCGGAGAATCAGTTCCCAATCGGTCCAACGAGGGCACCGCGAAATAGATAGATCGTGTTCTTCCTCTCGCAAATACCTTACAAAGCGAGGCAGTCGTCATGTCTTCCCCGTCACCGACATCGAAGAACGGAGACGCAACCCATATCTCCTCCGGGCCTCCATTTTTGAGACAAGCTTTCACAGTCTCAGAAAGAGCGCTCCGGGCTTCCTCAGATCGAACGGTGTTTCGTGGCAGAGTCGCGACCAGCATTTGTCGTACTGACGCATCGTTAATGGCTTTAGGCCAATCCTGAATCAGCAACTTCACATGCTCTAAAAATGCTGTCGCACGCTTCTTCTGTGGGCTCCCGCCGTCACTACCGGGGACAAAATCGATTAACGATTCAAGGAATTGAATTGCGTCGGTGACGCTTCTCTGATCGGTGCCAACCGGATTGCCGTCGATGGCGATCGTTACTTCCTGATTACTGCGATATCCCTGTTTTGTCAGATTCGCTGAACTCACAATGACACGTACGCAATTCTCCCATGCCAGTAAGCTTATTTTCGCGTGCTGCTTCCCGCGAGGAATGTGTACTGACAATACATCCCAGCGAAGAGAATGTTCGACACCCGCCTGCGATCGATCGACAAGCACGCCGGCATATGCTTTTCCAAGGTTGGCCTCCCGTTCCAACAGATAAGCCAACTCCTCTCTCTGCGGATCAGAATCAACTTGCAGGAAGCGAGCCAAGCATTGTTCCTCAAATAGCCCAGGCAGAAATGTGAATGTCGTAGCAAGACAGCCGATCGGTTCACCGGCCCCCGCAGGCGCTCGCCACAGTTCGAGCATGGCGATGGCAGAGTCGGACTTGCGTTTCTTTGCCATTACCTTAGGTCCTTGTAGAAGTTGCGGATGGGTCGCGCCCTGTAGTCATGAACGAAACGATCGGGCATCGGCTCAGAGATGCTCTCGCGATACTGCTGACGCAGGTAAATGCGGTCCTCACCCAACCGATCGAACCACGTTCGCTTGCCCGATTCACTCTTTCCTCGTTGAATCGATTCATGATGTTCGCACAAGGCAACAGCAGTCTCAGATGACTCCATCGGTTCGGCGAACGCTCTGAACCTCTCGTCAAATTCGATTGCCAGTCTTCTGTCGAATGCCTGAAGCGTCGCATACGCCGACTCAAATGCTGACGAGATTCCGGCGACAGCAGTGACAAACTTCGACTCAACGCCAAGTTCGGTAACCTTGAGCCCTCGCATATCGGCATAAACAGCGTATTTACGAATCAGATTAAACCCATCGGTCAATTTGCGACAGAACGCTTCGTAGAACGTAATGGCATCAAGCAATGGGAGCAGGTTTGGTAGACGCGCCTTCAGTTCGGCAAACACACTCTCTTCACAATAGTTGTCATCATCAAACTCTTCTTGAAGGCTCCAGATGGTGGATAGTGCACCGAGTGAGCGGTGGTCGTTGTTCAGCAACAGCCGGCTGAGCACTTTCTTTTCATGTTTGCCGGCACCGTCGGGTCGCATTGCCTGCGCAAGTTGCTCCCATTTTTCGCCGCTCCAGTAAGTATACGTGCGCGGTGGAGTTGCTTCCAAACTACGACGCAAGCCAGTTCTCCAGACGTCGAATACTTGGTCAGCATCTTGCCGAGTGAGCCAGCCGTGATCGCGAGCCCACGCCTGTACGAGTTCTTCCGCGCTAGACAGCGGACTCATTTGAACGTCGACCAATCCAAGATGAATTGCCAGTCGCTTGTAGACACCGTGAAAGCCAAAAATCCGTGGCGTCTTCAAGTAGCTAAGCTCATCGAGATACTGATGCGATGTCAGCGCTCGCTTTGTCACAAGCGTACCCGGCACCCCACGCAGTTCTGGAGCAATGGTAGGTGATCGCAGCAAAGCCTCCACCACCAGCCATTCCCATACTAGCCAAGGTTCACACTCATTACTTTCGGCGTTCGACTCCAGCTCTTCGCTGAGAACTGCCCCAACTGCCATGACAGTCAGAAACCGGATTCGTTGCATCCGTTCGCGAACTGCCGGCACCAGCTTCGTCGCAAGCTGATCGGCGATCAAGTACAGGCCGAGCGGATCGAGTGTACCTTCGCTGCTAGTCTCTGGATCGAAAGCGGTCAGGGCGGGAAGAACGAGCGTCATTTTTTATCAATCCCGTCACCAATTCAGAAACAGTCACAAAATCCTGTTTCAGGAAAAGTGGCCTAACTACCCAAACGTGTCGAAGCCTCTGGCTATTATCGAACCGTCATTATTGCCTATGCCATCAAAAAATTGAAGACTTCGGTGTACTTGCTTACCTCGAATCAAGGTTCAGTATGCCTGGATGATGAAAACGAAACTTTGCAAGTACATAGAAATCCTTTTTTTGAAAAAGGCATCACTGGGAACTTGAGTGGTTGGGAATTCCACGACGAACGCTTCAATCGCTTGGTTTAGCAGCGTTTCATATGTCCCCATTCTTGTAAGACGGTTGAAGCCACCACACGAAACAATTACCTGCGAAAGTGTGGCCTTCGGAATCGCAGATGTCTAGATCGAGACTCAAGCGACGACTGCGGTTTGTCCATACCGCCATCATGCCTTTCGTCGTTTTTAAGCCGTCTCCGTTTTGACCAGTACATGATCACTATCAGCCTCACGGACAGAAAACTCAATTCATCTGACCTCAATCCCATGCTCAACTCCACGAAACCCAATGACCCTCGACTCACTCGGTGGTATCGATCCTTTGGCATTTGAAAACAACCCGAAGTGTGAAGTAATCCACCGAACCGCTGGTGAGCTTCGTTCCGCAGAAGGCACGTAATCGATCGCCGAGAGGATGAACCAAAGGTTTTATCGCACGTTACCACGAAATTCTTCCCCACTCAGCCCAAACGGTGAGTTCAAAAACGATGGGTGTTCCATTAGAATTGGTTCGTAGTTCTCAGTTTCTAGCCGTGACAACTGAGTTACGTCGCCCCCCTGCAAAGATTAGACGATTACTGCCCAATCAACGCCAACATGAGTCCTTACTCGGGTACCACGCTGGAGGAACTTTGGGAGATTTTTCGAGAAGGAAATCTTTGCAATGAGAACTTGATCGAGATTCATAAGGAGCTTGTCCAGCGACAGACCCGTAGAATTCAAAACGGGAAACCAGAGAAGGTAACTGCCGTCAAGTTGCGGGAGGAAATCGAATCTGCGATTGCTCGTTTGGATCGCGTTAGTGATGCATATCAACCCGTGCAATTTTCGACCAGCACATCAAAACCACTAAATTATCCCGAACCAACAGCACCTGCGGTTATGCCCAACGAGAAGAAAAACGTCCCTGAGTCAAGGCAATTGGCGAACCTACCTCCGTCACCTAATTTAGACTCAGGTTTTTTGATCGATAGCCGCGTGAATCGAGTAGCTACGATAAGAGCACGAATTGCGGTTATTGTGCAATCGCTCGTGTCCCCCCAGTTTCAAACGTCCATCGCTGGCGTAGGCGGTGCGGAGGAGCAAGTTTCCCGGTTAATGACGCGATTGGGTGATTTGGATCGCGAATTGACGCAAGTCCCCACGATAAGCGTTGCTCTACTAGGACCAAGTCGGCACGGAAAAAGCACGCTACTCAACGCGCTCGCCCAGTGCGATATTCTGCCGATGTCGGACATCAAACCCTGCACGGCGTCAATCGTCAGTTTGAAGAGAGCGGAGCAATGGGGATTTGAACTCAAATTCATCGATCAACGCAGGCTGCTATTGGAGCGAAAACAGGCGGTTGAAGATGCGTATCAGTATTTGGATCGTGTCGCCAGAAGATTCGAATCGTCGGAGTCAGCAGACGATCCTCAGTACATCTACAGCATCCTGCAAAGGTTCATCCAATTGCTCCGGATAGATCCTAATTTGCCCCCACAAGACCTTGTTCGGACGATCGAGACTACTGAAATCCCGCCGATTATTCAACGCCTTCTTGGTCAGGTAGCTAAACCTCGCTCCGCAGACCTCGACGAAATGAAGAACACCGTCGAAAAGTACCTGTCCACCAAAGACATCTATTGGACCATCGTCGATTCTTGTGAGATCAGTGGGCCGTTTACTGATTGGCATCCGAATTTGAAGCTTGTCGATGTACCTGGTACCAATGATACAGATCCTCACAGGACTGCTATCACAAACAGGCTTCGGAAGACAGCGAAAGCAGTTGCTATATGCACAAGTGATAGTAATCTGGGGCCTGACATTCAGTCGTGGTTACGCAACTCAAGCGTACTCGCGGACTTTCTCGAAGCATCCGAGCAGTCTCGCCAACATCTCTTTATCCTACGAACTAAGTTTGATGCGTATCATCCCCAAATCGACGAGTCGCTCATTGACGAAAACGACGATGAATCCGAGGACCGCTTGATGCAGGAAGCGATCGCCGTTCATAAGCGCAAGCAAACAGAGTCATACCGTGAGATGTTTCGGAACATCGCGACACCGCTACTTCCTCTCGGTGCAGTTCCGGAAGAGCGGGCGAAGCGCGATGAAATGGTTGCGCGTATCAACGGGATCAATGTGTTTTTTGTGTCTGCACTTGCCCACGAAGCATTCGCGGGTCGATTGAAAGCGGGTGCGAGAACGAAGCGACAGCTCTCAGAGCATTTTCACGATGATCCCGAGGCAACCGGTATTCCCGCTCTAAAACGTTTTTCAAACCAGCTAGCCGACGAGTATCTGAATAAGTACTTCTTTCAAGATATCGAAAGGCGGCTCAGAACGGAGGTGGACCTATTGGTCCGATTTTTTCGACAACAGTGGACAACGCTTAATGCCGAGCTTTCGGGCGGAAGTAATGCGATTGCGAGACTCGTAAAACTACTCGACCAGCGGATTATCCCTTCGCTCAAAACAAAAGTTGACCATGGAGTCGAATCATTCCGCAAATCCTCGAAATCGTTTTCGTCACAGATCACCAATCAGCTTAGAAGCAATCAATCTAAACTCAAAGAGAAACTGGCAGGAAAACAAGCCGGATGGAGGCTCCTGCACTGGAACTCCCTGCGAGCGGTGGGACGGAAAAATGGCGTGCACATGACTTACCAAGGGAGTCATATCGATTTCAATAACGATATTTGCAGTCTGTTCCTAGACGATGTTTCTTTGAGTTGGACAACCTTTCGCGATACGATTGTGCACGACGGTATCGAACGGCTGATTGAGGACATTTCACAAACGTTGCAACAGGAAATAGACACTGCCGCAAGCGAGTCGGACGCTCCAGAGGCAACGGATGCCATTGATGCAATCGCATCCAATTTATCCTCCATTGCGAGGTCGCACCGTGACTATTTACGGAGAGAAGTTGGCAACACAATACAGGAATTGGAATCCATTCGGCAACCCGCATATGAATCTGTCCGAACTTCGATGATCCCAGTCTACCAGAGTATCGCCTTGGAAGCCGGTGGCGGGTGCCATCAACGAATGATTGCGAAGCTAATTCAAGGCAGCGATACCAAGCTTGCACAAATGTGGACGCAGGTCTCATCCATGGTCGAATCAACAGTAACGAAACTTGGGGATTCTGTCCTTGACCATCTTCAGCAATTTGGTCGTACTGCTGCAACTGAACTTCGTTTGGCGACAAACAGCTTGACAGAGACTGGCAAGGTTGCTCAGCGTGAACGACTTATGGTCGAGTTGGAGAACATTCGCAAATCGGCATTGTTTTTCTGGGAGTCGTTGCAGGAAACAACGAAGACGGTTGTATTTCTCTCGAAGAATCCAAGTGTCGTAGTTGACGATTCAGATGATATTGTTGATGTGGAGTTCGAGTCGGAGTCGATGAAAGGTCTTCACACTGAAACTCCCTATACTTCTGCGCGGAGCGAGGCCACGCCGAGTACCGACAAGGACCCAACCGCTCCCACTCAAGTAAGAGAGTCACAAGGCAAAGGCATTAGGTCTGAATATTCGTGGTTGCTTGAGTCTCCCGTTTATTTGGTTCAGAAGAGCAGCGCAGGTAGAGTGACACCCGACGAATCGCAATTGCTTTTGATCTTGGATACTCTCAGTACCAACGGATTCACTATGACCGTCACCGCCCTCGGCGAGAATGCTGATTTGCCCGTATTTCGACTTCGTGGTCTACTAGCATCCCTTCAGCGGATCCTCAATATCGACGGACAGCCGATTCTCGACGTAGAACGCTCATCGGATACGGTAGCTTTCAATGATGCGATGCTGCGGCAGGAATTCTTGACACAGTAAGGTTTGGTGAAACCTGTATTACATTTTTAGTTTGTCGATAGAAATGGTGAATTGTGGTACTCAGTAAACAGCGCAGCCAAGACATCATCAATGCTCTCCGTCGTGGGACAGTTCCCAAGAACAGCCTGGACGCGTTTGCGACGGGCTTGGATGGCTTTCGAGAAGCCCTTGACCATGAGCTCGAGGATGTCAAATCAGGCAAGGCGTGCTTCAAAGCCATACGAGGCGATTACGGTTGTGGAAAAACATTCTTTGCTCGCTGGTTTTCGGAGCGAGCCAAGGAACTGGGGTTCGCCACGTCGGAAGTGCAGATATCTGAAACCGAAACTCCCTTATACAGTCTGGAGAAAGTGTACCGACGAGTCAGTGAGCGTATCGGAACATCGGATTGCCCAGAAGGCGCTTATCGTAACATTCTGGATTCCTGGTTCTTCACTCTAGAGAGTGACATACTTCGCGAGAAAGATATCGATCCCTCAGATGAGCATGCATTAATCGCAGCCACAAACGATCTGATGGAAAAACGATTGTCGATTCTAGGAGAGAAATCACAAACGTTTTCTATCGCCCTGCGGGCTTACCGCAGAGCTCAACTCGAAAATGACTTGCCAACCGCAGACGCAATCTCCGCCTGGCTTGCAGGGCAACCCAACATTGCCGCACAGGCGAAACGCTATGCAGGAATAAAGGGGGATATTGACCATTTTGCTGCGTTGACATTCCTACAAGGGATTTTGACGATTCTAAGAGACTCAGGTTACGCTGGCCTTTTGATCGTTCTCGATGAAGTGGAAACGGTCCAACGGATGCGTTCCGATATCCGAGACAAAAGTCTCAATGCTCTCAGGCAGTTGATGGATGAGATCGATGGAGGTCGATTTCCAGGACTATATCTGCTCATTACAGGAACCCCTGCATTTTTCGATGGCCAATTAGGAATAAAAAGATTGGAGCCGCTTGCACAGCGACTTCACGTGGATTTCCAAACAGATCAGCGATTTGACAACCCTCGTGCCGTGCAAATGAGATTGGCCCAATTCGACATGGACCGACTGGTGCAAATAGGCCATCGGATTCGGGAAATCTACGAAGGCCAATGCGGTAATCCAGAGCGTATACGCACCCTCTGCGATGATACGTTTGTTCGCGACTTTGCCGGAAGTGTCGCTGGGAAACTGGGTGTCAAAGTCGGACTAGCGCCTCGGATCTTTTTGAAAAAACTGGTAGCGGATTTGCTCGATCGGATCGATCAATTCGAGGAATTTGACCCGCGAAAACACTATTCGCTCAGGATTGATCCGTCGGAACTTTCCGAACTCGAACGTGAGGCCGCAGGTATCCAAAAACTTGACAATATCGTTTTAGATCTCGAAGAAGAGTAAGGAGGATTCCTTCGACATGACTAAGTTTCACTCGAATCCGGAGGCGTTGATCCCATCGGATTTGATCGATCGGTGCGCCGGCTTCCAAGCGATTTCCCAACCCGTTCCGGGTCCGAAGTAACAACACTATGAATGGTGCTTCGCAAAATATAATCGACCGCTTCATCGTCACGCAGCCGAGCGGAACCCACTAGCCCCGCTAAACGCGGTGGTAAACATTCAGAAAATTTGAGTCCTCGAATCGCGTTATCTGCAGGGATTGGTGTTAGCTCCAATACGCCTCGCTCCGACAATCGTTGCAGCCCTGATCGGATCTCTCCGTCGTGAATCTCTCTGTCAAATTTCATTTTAAATCCGTCGCTTGTCACCTGAGACTTGATCTCTTGTGCCAAGTAATATGCCACGATACTATTTGCTCTTGCACCTGCAAAAGTCCATAAGGCCAACCGATCGTGATCCTCGTTGATCATCGTGAGTCCATCGGGATGCAGCCAATGGAAATCGGTCCTTAAATTTTCAAGCTGTGTCTTGCAACGCTCCGACCATCTCTCCGAAACCTTCGTGCTGCAGAGAATTTCCCGCATCATTTGACAGATTCGAAACGAAAGCCCGATTCCAGCACCAGGCCACTTGGTGCGAGTCAGCAGCTCGCTCGGTTGGACATAAGCATGTTTGCGTTGCCAATCTACATGCTGAACTTCCCACGATCGCCCTCCTAAGGACAACAATCGCGGACCGTCTTGCTTGATCAACAGTGCTGACTCATCGACCTGTCCGATCTCGCTTCGACCGTGCAAGACATGGAAGATCGGAGGGGATGTGAACACACTGAAAAGCTCCATGAAATTCTTTCGCCCAAACGTCGACTCCCCTTGAGCACCCAACCAAAGGAGTCCTTCATCATTGGAAAGGATATCCTTCTCCACCATCCAAGACTCCATTTCCGCAACAGACTGAGTGGGGAATTGACTGTAGCCGTATACATCTTTTACCCATTCAAACCACTGGCTTCGACCAATCCCCCCTTGCTGGAGGGCAAGAGCCATTAGCTGTTGGGAAAGGATATGGTAGGGTTCTGGCGGCGGCAGAATAGGTTCAACGAAACCTTGCTCCCAAAGCTCCACGAGTGCAACTTCCTGCAAGAGTTTTTGTGGCTTCAGTCCAAGCATCAGGCAGTTTCGTATAGTCCCGGATCGTCGACCTGTTCGCCCCATTCTTTGAAGAAATCCAGCGACGCTTGCTGGTCCGTCAATTTGGATCACTCGATCCAAATCCCCTACATCGATACCGAGTTCCAAGACACTCGTCGCAACAATTACACAATCCGATTCCTGAGCGAATGCAGCTTCCGTACGATGCCTTTCCTCTTGGCTCAACGAGCTGTGGGTGACGAAGGTTTTGATTCCAAGATTTCGTAGCAGCAATCCAAGCTCTTCGGTCCCGGACCGGCTATCCAGAAAAACAAGTCGTTTTTCTCCGCGGTGTACTTGCGAAATCACCTTGGCAGCATTGCTCAGGGAACCGACGAAATCTACATGAACGTCAGCAGGAGCCTGAGCAGATGGAGGAGGAAGTGCGACACCTTTTGGATTTTTGCAGTTTCCCGCGAGCCATTGAAGAAGTAGGTCCGGATTACCGACCGTAGCGGAAAGTCCGATACGCTGGACTTCTCTGCCAGCAAGCTTCTGGATTCGTTCGAGTACGCTTAATAGATGCCAACCGCGATCATCCCCAGCAAACGCGTGTACTTCGTCAACAATGATCATTCGCAATCCGCTGAACAGCCTCTCTTCATCGACGGATTTTGATATGAGCATGACCTCAAGAGATTCCGGAGTTGTAAGCAGACAATCCGGTGGATTTCTTAGGAGTCGCTTCCTTGCAGTTTGTCCAACGTCTCCGTGCCACAATCCCGATCGTCTTCCTAGCAACTCACAGTATCGGCTCAATCGATGGTCGAGATTATTCAACAACGCCTTGATTGGACAGACGTAAAGAACGCTCAGACCTGACCAATTCTCGGTCAGCATTCTCGATAGCGCTGGAAAGAAAGCCGATTCCGTCTTTCCACCAGCCGTAGGCGCAAGAATAATCAAATGGTCACCTGCGACCACTTTGGGAATCACAAGGTCCTGGAACGGGCGCAGTTCTCGCCAGCCTAAGCTGTTGACGATGTGATACTGCAACGCTGGATGGAGATGGTCGAATCCTTTCATAGTTCCAACTCAATCTCATCTACCGATGTGCCAGCCGCTGCGTGTCGTTCGATCGTTGTGAGCTCAACGTCTCCAATCGTTAACTGATAGTCTGCCCGAGGATTGAAACCCTCGTGGAGATCGATGCGATCAAGAACGTCCGCCACTAACTTCTTTAGGAAGATACGAGGAGCCACGCCTACCTTGCCTTTCTTGCCACGAAGCTCGGTGAGGAATTCAACGTTTCGGTTGAAGGCGGCGTGTGTTGCATTCGCAGAGCCTGTAAAAACGCTTGCCTCCCTTCCGTAGTCTAAAACGTAGAGCTTCGCGTAAAGTCCCACCAGCGCTGGTGCGGAAGGTTGCGGGCTCGCATTTTCGTCACCACTGGCCCCAGAGATCAATTCTTCGGTTTCGCTTGGCTCCGGTTCACCGTCGAAATCAGTGGCAGTCGCATCCCGTCCTTTCAGCCTAGCGTAGTGGAGATCGAGCGATTTGTGATATTCACTTTGGGACTTGGGATAGACTCGAATGCCCCATGCCATCAGCCCTTGCCAATACACACTGCTTGGTAGTCTCTTAAGCGAATCCTTGGCTCGTTTGCCGATGACTCCATCAGCATCGCCGAGCGTTTTTGCCAAGTTGATCTCGAACTTGCGAGCTCGTTCGGCGACCTTGCTTGACGGAAATTGCTTGCGTTCCAGGTCCAGGTACATCCATGGAACGAATAGAAAGTACTTTGCTACCGTTTGGATCGTGGTCGTACCTGGGAACAGCATATCCGCAAATGCATCCCGCACACCACCAAGGCCAAGCTCGTCTCGCGTTGTCTTTTCGCCAAACAAATCGATGACATCGAGCATCTTGCGACGCTCGTGCTCGGAGTAATCAAGCCATGTGAATGTCGAGGGCATGTTCGCCTAATCCTCTAAACCATCTTTGAACGAACTTGACTCGGCAGAGGCGGCTTCTTCCCAATGCGAATGAAGCGTGTGGCGAACGTTGTCGAGAGTTGGCATTAAGTGAGCCCTTGATACTCCTTCTGCGAATAAGAGTCGCCTCAGCTCCGCTGCCTCACTAGATGGAAGAATTAGTTTCTTCAACGCCCCTTCCTCAATCTGTCGTTCCATGCTCGGCCAATCGCCATTCAGCACATAAAACAAATCCGCTGAGCCGTGATAGGTAAACAACCCAGCTTGCGAATGCAAGAAGCCGATTTGGCTTCGTGGTACCCGAAATTCACGCCAATCATGCCGTAGCATACCTGATAGTTGATGCAGATTCGTGAAAATCGAATCCAAAGCCCAGACGGCTATTTGACCGCTGGTATCATCGGGAGCTTCAGCGGCGAAGAACGCGGCATAAAGTGGATTTTGAGTCCAATCAATCAAGCGAGTCGCCATCCCGTGGTGTTGCGCTAGTGCGTACGCAGGATGCGGATGCTGCCAAATCGAATCATGGGGAACGAAATCAATTGGGATATGGTTTGAAAGGAATCCACCAGGAACATTCATCCCAAGCTCGTCGGCCAGAGAGACAAAGGCATTAACTTGCAAAAACTCATACCTTCGCTGGGCGATCTGATGACGAACTCTTTCAATGTCGATTTGTAAATCGGTCGGTAACCCGTGATGATGATCTATCACCCTCTGGGCGTGCTTCTGGTCAATACCCGCAAGAATCCTTTTGAAGAATGATGATTGGGGAATTGTTGCTCGCCACGCTGAAGGTGCCAGCGTCCAGACGGCGTTGCCTTGGCCTCGGAACACCCAGGGCGTAAGTGAGGCTCCACTTTGCAACCAAAGAGGGTTTGAGCGTCGAAGCGCATCAAGAAATGAGCGAGCATCTACGAACTCCAGTGTTTCATAATGTTCGCTCACGGCTCGGACTCCAAAATTGAGAATCTACATGAATAAATCCATTTTCAGGCTACTGCAACGAATCAATCGAGTGCTCAAGAACATCGAGTGATCGCTTATCCATCTTTGCCAGCTTCCTAAACAAATCGGGGCGTTGTTGAATTCGAACTCGTATCGATGCCGGAACCTTGTCGGCGAGCAGCAACAGCTCATCCTCATCCGCTTGTAATTCACCAGCGAGCTTGTGGATGAACTTCTCGGACGGGTAGTCGCCGAAGTGGAGCTTTCCGTTCTCGACTTTGCTGATGTACGACACGCTGACGCTCATTCGGTCAGCAATGACTTGCTGCGTCAGCCCGCGTAGAACGCGTAGCTCCCGAACTTTCTCGCCGAATTGCATGGTTGCTCCCGCAATGCGTTTAAGCAGCTGTGATTGTGTGACCTTCGCAGATAGCGTAAACTACCTGCACTTTTAGGTCAACATACCCGGGGGCGTGGTTTACGATGAGCGATGCGAGCTTAGCCAGCACAGTTAAACGCAATGATCGAGTCAGTCAGCGTGACATCGATTCATTGCTATCTGCGCAACTCATCGTCGCATGGGCAGGGGAAAAAGGTGATGCGGAGGACCCAGCAAGCCAGCGTCTAGGATGGTGGCAAACGAACCTCGTTGGTGAAGGTGCCGAGTACGAATTCAAAGATTTGCTACCAAACACTTGGCGCTGGGGGATGCTACAAGCTGTTCGGCATGCAGCCAAAATCCACGATGCGTCGGTTCGCGCCAAAGACCACGATCCGGATCGCTTGCTGACGCTGTACTCGCTTGGCTTCGAGATCGATGAAAAGGTCGACGAACGACTGGTTCAGTTCAAGCAGAATTCGAAGGCGATCGAAGAAGTGCTTCCCGATGTGTCTTCGCTGATCAACGGCGGTTGGTCGCTCGACCGGTTCACAGCTTGGGTTGTAAAGCATGGGAAGGAATTGACAACAACTGTTCCTGCAGGGCGGAGGCTCAAAGGTCAGCCACCAGAACAGATCCACGCGCTGCTAGGAAAGCTGGTCGCTGGACTAGCACCGCTGGCAGACACGTACCCGATGCCGCACTTCAAACAGGAAGGGAAGTGATGGAGTATTCCGAAGCCGTCGAACCGCATACACGCATGACTAGGTGTACCCTTGAAGTAGAGCCGTCGCGTTCGTACTGGCAGGCATGCGCATCTTACGGCGGACCCGTTTCAAAGGAATATGCCTTTGAGAAGGCAGTCTTTGGATCGAAGAGCTTTTTGCGAGTTGACAGGCTAATGGCCGATATGCGGCATCGCTACGATGAGTTTCCATTTGCTCTGGAAGTTCTCGGAAAGTGGCATCCGATGGAACTCAGCGACCGCGTGTTGATCTGTCATTGGCATACACAGCTTGTGGATCCGATCTATCGCAAATTTACGGGCGAGTACCTCGTCGAGCGCTATCAAGGTCCGTCCGGTACCGTCGACAACGATTTGGCATCTCGCTGGATAGAGGTAATTGTGCCGGGGCGCTGGCAAATTCCAACTAGAAACAAAATCGCCAGCAAAATGCTAACCTCCGCGTTGGCCGCAGGGATTATCTCTTCGAATCGCAATCCGAGGACCATCAAGTTTCCACGTGTTAGCGACCTCGCCTTGACCTATCTTATGTACTTACTGAAAGAGGTCACGTACACAGGGACCGCCATCAACAATCCGTATCTAGCTTCAGTAGGAATCGACTCAGAGGAAGCCATTCGACGCCTGCGCAAGATCGAACACCTCAGCTTTCGTCGTCAAGGCGAGCTGATCAGTTTCGAGTGGCAGTACCCGACCATGCTCGATTGGGCAGCTGCTTTTGGGATTGTTGATGCTCCAGTAGCTGAAGGAGTCTCACAATGAGTATGCCCCTCTTCAACCATTCAGCACTCACCGATGTCGTTGAGGCGCTACGCGAGGACTTGATCCAAAAGGATGGTCCACGCATCAGTACGATGCGCAACTATCGATTTGCCATCCTCTGTTACGATCCCGCAGAAGAATTCAATTTGCGAAATGAGGTTCGTCGGCTTACTGACGAGTTGCGCCAACATGGCTGGCATGTGCTTTCCATCAATCTTCAGAAGCTCCTCCTGGATCGGATCACAGCACAAGGCGAAGAGTGGGCGGAGAGCATGATCAAAATGGAGAAGGCATTGTTCAACAACGACCCAGCCCGCGGTCTCCAGTACTTGAAAGATCGCGTTGGGCCATTGATCGAAGGGCCTGATGGTATCGCGTCCGATTGCAGCAAAATCATCTCTGAATTCGTTGAAGCGAACCCAGAGAAAAAGGACCGAACGGTCGCCATGATTGGTCGCGCGGGTGCACTGTACCCGTTCTACCGTTCGTCAGCGCTTTTGAAACACTTGGATGGCAACACAGAAAACGTCCCCGTCGTCTTGCTGTACCCAGGCGAAAGACAAGGTCCCACCGGCCTTTCGTTCATGGGCGTACTGAACGCCGACAGTGACTATCGACCCAGAATCTATTCGTAACGAGCCAAGATGAAGATCCGAGAACTATTCGTCGAAGACGTCACCCGGAGTATTCCGCCCGTCGTTTATTTTCACCAGCAATCGCCCGAGTCTCTCGCGGCTGAAGTGGGTGAGTACATCATCACGGGTGGCTGGAATGAAGACCATCCAAACCACAGGCGTGTTCCGAATGGCATTCATGAACAGTACGTGAAGCTGCTTCGTGGGATAGCACGGGAAATGGACAAAGATGGCGGTCCGGATCTTCCGAACGTGTGGATATCTGGATTCTATGGCTCGGGTAAATCGAGTTTTGCAAAGCTTCTGGGACTATCGCTCGACGGCGCAACTCTTCCTGACGGGACATCGCTCTCACAAGCTTGGCTTGCTCGCAATCGGTCACAACGCAAGCAAGAAATGATCGACGCATGGAATGAGCTGCGTAGCAAAGTCAACCCAATCTCAGTGGTCTTCGACGTAGGTGCGCTTGCTAGGGACAACGAACACGTCCACGCGGTAGCCGTTCGACAGCTCCAGCAGCGGCTAGGTTACTGCGGCAAAGATCCAGTCGTCGCAGAGTTCGAGCTGAAGCTTGAAAGAGAAGGATTGTATGCAAAGTTCCTGGAGATTGTTGAGAAGGAACTCGGCAAACCGTGGGCACAATTCAAGGATAGCTCGCTAGTAGACCAGCATTTCTCTCTAGCGATGCACCATCTCGATCGACAGAAGCACGTAGATCCTCTGTCTTGGTCGATGGCCTATGCCGGTAAAGCACCTCCAGGAAAATCAGCCGAGGAAGCGACCCGTGATATCGGCGATATGCTGAAGTTCCGCAAGAAGGACGCGACTGTCTTCTTCGTAATCGACGAAGTCTCACAATACAGCCAGTTCAACAAAGACCGAACTGACAAACTGCGAGCCTTTGCCACAGCATTAGGTTCAACACTCGGTGGCAAAGCGTGGATGCTTGCGCTTGGCCAGCAGAAATTGGACGAAGGAGCCGATGACTCCGTGCTCGTTTGGGCACGTGACCGTTTCCCTCCTTCTCTGCGAGTTCACCTTGCCGCCACAAATATTCGGGATGTAGTGCATCGTCGTTTGCTTCAAAAGAAAAGCGAACATATCGCGATGCTCAAGGAAGAGTTCAACAAGCATCGGCCAGAGCTTCAGCTCTACGCCTATGGCTGCAGCGAAGTAACGGCTGACGAGTTCATCGAAATCTATCCAATGCTACCTGGTCAAATCGACTTGGTACTTCAAATCACCTCAGCACTTCGCACACGTTCAACACGAGCTCAAGGCGACGATCAGGCCATTCGCGGTCTATTGCAGTTACTCGGTGACCTCTTCAGCGACCTGAAGTTAGCCGACGATGAATTCGGTCGAGTCGTCAGTCTGGATCAGATCTACGAGATCCAACATACAGCACTCGATTCAGATACTCAGTCGAGCATGGCTCGAATCATGAACAAATGCGCCGAGCTCAAGAAGGATCTCGCACTGCGAGCGGCTAAGGCGGTCGCATTGTTGGAGATGATCCAGGAAGCGGAACCAACAACCCCCGAGCTTGTGGCCAAGTGCCTATACGATCGCTTGGGTGTTGGTGATCAAGTATCCGAAGTCAAAGAAGCCCTGGAGCTGCTCCGTTCCCAGGGGCTGCTCGGATACTCGGACAAGCTAGGCTACAAGATCCAGTCCTCGGCCGGCGAAGAGTGGGAGCGAGAGCGTCGAGACGGTGGCGCTACGCCAGACAAAATCAGTGAGCATGTACTAGAGGCACTCAAAGAACTGCTGGCAGACGTGGAGCGACCGAAGCTAAGCGATCGCCCATTCCCATTGGCCGGTCTATTCAACGATGGGCGAGTTCAACAAGACTCCAAGGTTCAGGATCCTCGCGATCCCGCATCTGTGGTTATCGATTTCAGATTCTTGCCAGCGGAGGATCGTGGTGAATCGACTTGGATAAAGAAGAGTGACGAGTCGGCGTTGCGCAACAGATTGATCTGGGTCTGCGGCGAGAACGATGTCGTCAAAGAGCAGGTTAGTGAACTAGCCAAATCACAGCGGATGGTCAATAAGTACAAGCCGCGGCGCGACTCGTTGAGCGCACAGAAGAAGTCGTGCTTGAACGAAGAAGAGGTCAAGCTTGAAGAAGGTCTGCGAAAGGTAAAGGAAAAAGTTGCGGAGTGCTGGAAGTCTGGAGCCTTTTACTTCCGTGGCGAGCGATATGAAGCCAAGCAGCAAGGCGACGCATTCTCAACCGCTGCCAATCGCGCAGCCGTGCGGATCCTAAAGGAGTTGTTCAATCACTTTGATGGAACGATCGTTAGCCCAGCCGAGATCGACCAACTGCTGCAAAAGGACTTGGTTGGACCGTCCGCAAAGTTCATGCGTGACGAGCTTGGCATCCTTGATCTAGATGAAGGCCGGTACGAGCCGACTTGCAGTGGCGTTGTGCCCAGCCGGATCAACGAAAAGATACGAGGGGATGGCGGCGTCAGTGGCTCCGCGTTGTTAACCCACTTTGGCGGGCCACCGTATGGATACCGTCCGGAAGTCGTTAAAGCATGTGTCGCTGGGTTAATACGGGCATCGAAGATCAAGGTGCAGATGTCGGATGGTGGAGCTGAGATTAACTCGCTTCGAGATGTTGGAACTCAAGCTCTATTCAGTGGTGATCGCGACTTCCGTCGTGCAGATTTTTTCCCAGCCGACGAAAGCGACATCAATCCGAACCAGATCAATAAGATCCGCAAGTTCTTTGAGGAGGAGTTCAATCTAAAGCTCGAGCGAGACATGGGAGCGATCGCGGACGCTGTGGAAACGCACTTTCATAGTTTAAATCGCCAAGCGACCGAGGTCCTGACGCAATTGCAGCAAATGAAGCTGCCGACACCGGTCGTAATCCCGGACGAGTTCGCTTCACTAAAAACCGCGATTGAAAAGTGCCTTGCCAAGGTTCGCCAGTCCAAGCCAACCGTTCAGCAAGTGAAAAAGAACCTTGACGCGTTACGGGACGGGATCAGGACACTGAAATTGTTCTCATCAGAGCTTCAAGACGATCTAGTCAAAAAGGTGAACGACGCTAGTTCAGTGCTGGAGTACCAAACGAAGCAACTCGAGGCCATTGAATTCGACGATCCATCGTACGTTGCTTCAGTTGATGCCATCCGCAGTCAATTGAAAGCCGACCGCCCTTGGCTCGACATCGGTGAAATTGACAACGATGTCGCGGCCGTCAAGGAGGCCTATCGAAGCAAGCGATCCGAGCTTCTGGGTTGGCAAGAGGAACAGACTGAGTTAGCGCGCGGACGCGTCAAGAAACGAGCTGGCTACAGCACACTCACATCGGAGCAATCGGAAGCCGTGCTTCGCGAGTTTCATGGTGCCGAAACCAACACGAGTGCTGAAGCGATCTCGCCTCCCTTGCTCGACCTCAAAGATGCGTTTCAAGTCCGGCTGCAGCGTTGCGAAGCTGCTGCGGATCAGAAACTCGATGAGATTCTGAGCGAGAAGGATAAGAAGATCGTAAGACCGGTCAACTTGAACTATCGCAATCGAATCATCAGCACTCCTGATGACGTTGAGAAGCTCGTCGAAGAGATACGCAAAGAGCTGCTAAATCAACTAGAAGCCAACATCACGATACGGATAATGTGAGCGATCGACCAATGGTAATGACACCGGAAGCCAAAGGGCAACTATCCAAAACGATCCGTGCCTTACGCACTCGACTGCTGGAAGACTTCAAGTCTGCCAATGACTCGACGTTCAAGTATTCGATCCGACGAATCGATCAGGCAAAGTTAAGTGAAGCTAATGCCACGCGTCGCAGGCGGATCGAGGAATGGATTGCAGAGCAAGTGCGAGGTGAAGCCGGCAAAAAAACCAAAAGAACCGCTGAGGACTTTCGTCGGGATCTTGAGAAGCAGGCCGCCTACACCCTGCTGAATCGCATGCTGATCCTCAGGCTAATGGAGGCCATGGGATTGCATCGTGGTGACTTGATTGCCAAAGGCTGGAATAGTGCAGCATACAAGAGCTTTCGTTTCTTCTCACAAGAGATCGTACGTGGCGAAGAATCTGAAGGCTACTCTGTATTGCTGCAGATGGTCTTTGATGATTTGGCGATCGATATGCCAGGTCTTTACGGAAATGCAGGTATTTCAGATCTGATTCCGGTTCCAACCAAAACGCTGCGAGCCGTTGTCGATGCATTTGGGGATCCGGAGCTAGAAAGTTGCTGGACGGACGACATGACGCTCGGATGGGTCTACCAGTATTGGAATGATCCAGAACGCGAGGCACTGGATGCCAAGATCAACGATGGTGGCAAGATTGAGCCTCACGAAATCGCCAGCAAGACACAGATGTTTACCGAGCGATACATGGTCGATTGGCTGTTACAGAACAGCCTTGGACCAATGTGGCTAGCGATGTGCAAGAAGCATGGATGGACTTCACTGGCCGAGTCCTCCGGAACGCTCAATGTGTTGGAGCAACGGAGGATCGAGTGGCGAGCCAAACGAGACGCTGGTGAAGTCGAGTTAACGGAACTGATGCCGCTGAATAACGATTTTGAACGCCGCTGGGCGTACTACGTTCCGCAAGAGATTGCTGAAGACGCTGTCGAGCATGCACCCGCGTCCGTTCGGGAGTTGAAAATTCTCGACCCCGCAGTCGGCTCTGGGCACTTCCTAGTCGTCGCCTTTGACCTGCTGTTCGCTCTTTATTTGGAAGAGGCAACGCACCGCAATGAAAAAGGTGATGGGCGTTGGACTGGCAAAGCCATCGTTGAGTCCATTCTAGAGAATAATCTGCATGGCATCGATCTTGATCCACGGGCGGTACAAATCGCGGCTGCGTCACTATGGATCAAGTCACGAACCGTCTGCGCCGACTCACGTCCATCGCGTGTCAATCTAGTAGCTTCGAATCTTGGAATTAGTCGACTACCTGACAATGACCCTTCGCTTGTCGAGTTGCGAAAGTCGATTGAAGACGATACTGGTGTCCCAGCGAAACTAACGAACCAGATCATTGAAGCCTTGCGTGGTGCCGACCATTTAGGGAGTCTCCTCAAGATCGACGCGGCAATCGAAAAGACGATCGACGACTATCAAGTCGAACTGGGTGGGGACGAGAACATAAAGCAACTGAAGCTGTTTTCAGATGGCCGTGTTGAGCAGCAGAGCTTACCATTTCCGAAAGAACGAGTTAAGAAGAATTTGCTTCTTGCGATTGAAACGTTTCTAGCGCGTCATTCGTCGGCAGAAGAGCTTGGGCTACGGCTTTGCGGTGAGCAGTTTGCAGCCGGCGTTCGATTTCTGCGAATGCTGAAAGTAGCGACTTACGAACTTGTAGTTGGCAATCCGCCTTACCAGGGGACGAATAAGCTTCAAGAGTCGACTTGGTACGAGCGAAACTATACGATTGCGAGGAGTGACTTGTTTGCGGGAATGACGGTCAGAGCAATCGAACTGCTCCGACCTGGAGGTTCATGCGCG
>CAITIE010000006.1 GCA_903892355.1 uncultured Pirellula sp.
AGATGTACCGCTACTTCGGATGCATCGCTTTCCTTGGTGATCGTGCCATGCGATGAAGTAGTTCTTGCTTCCTGTTCTCTTGAAGATGCTTGCCATACGTTAGGACCTCACCTTTCCTCGGTTTTTGTCGATGAATACTCGCAGGTCTTGCAAGTCGTACCGAACGCATCGTCCGATTCGGATGGATGGAAGCTTGTTGGAATTGGTGAGTGCCCACAGCTTGCGGGTTGAAATGTTGAGGTGTGCTGCTGCTTGTTTGCTGGTCAGCAAACATGGTTGATCATCACATGCATGTTCGTGCATCAGGTTCTAGTCCTTTCCTGCTGTTTTGCGTCGTTTTCGACTACGAAAAACCCGTCATTCACGGGACTCACAGGAGGATCACTTTGCATGAAAAGTCCAGGCCGATTGCCAGTAGAATCCGATGATTCCGAAGCGACTTCCAAATCTTCACTTTTCAAGCCAAGAGCAAATGGCCAAGCTCAAGATGGACGCGACTCAGCGCCGTTTGATGCCACCCAATGCCCGTTCACGCAGTGCTTCCCTATCTGTAGGGTTACACGCAAAGTGGGCGACTGGACGAAGGGGGCAGCTTAGAAAGTTGTGTTTTTCGCGTGGTATAATCGCAAAGCATTTCCGCGCGTCAACTTCATCAGGAACATGAATGGTTAGAGATGCCGCAGCTATCCGCAAATGCATCCCGCACACCACCAAGGCCAAGCTCGTCTCGCGTTGTCTTTTCGCCAAACAAATCGATGACATCGAGCATCTTGCGACGCTCGTGCTCGGAGTAATCAAGCCATGTGAATGTAGAAGGCATCAGTAGTTTCTGAAATCTGGGGACGAAAATAACGATCTCAGGCCGTTGCTGACACACCGAGGCCAATACGAATCCCGATCGGGGTTTCGGGGGAAAGGTGGATTACGGGATAAACTCCTTGTTGAGCACTGGTCGACTCGCGAGAATCAAAGATTCCGACCCAGGGAATCGTAGCCCAGTTTCCTTTTCCGACCGAAGTGTCGGTCAGCCAATGTTCATTCGGGACGAGCAGGGGGACCAGTTCTTGCGAGAGGAGTTTTAGTCTCCGTTCGACTTGCTTTGCATCCGTATCCGTACCAATAGTCGCCGGTCGATCGGGGTAGATTGTGATCAGGTGAGCGCACAGCTCCCAGAATTGGTTCCAACGCAGCAGATTTTCGTCACTAACGGCATTCATCAAAGGCGTGTCCCAAATCGTGATCGTTCAGTCTATAACAATACGAGTATAATCTGAGAAATGTTTCTATGCAGTCACGGTAATGTACTCAGATCGGTAACGAACATGCGCCAGTATATCGAGCAACAGGTTAGTTTTTATACTGTTAGAGACGTTCCTGTGCCGTCGTAGTCAAGAAGTAGAAGGCACTCGGCGGCGTTAGTTGATTTGGCTTGAATCGTTTACAGGGAAGCCTTGCCACAGGCAAGAACCTCTTTGACGTAAGCGTCCAATGCATCATTTTCACCGAGCAAACCGTCAATCACACGCTCGGCCCATTCAAAGTACTCTTTTTTCCGCTGGATATCCCAGTCTCGCGGCGGATCAGAAATAATCGAACTGAGATTGCTGGTCTTGTCAGCGATCTTCACACACTTAGCTTCGGAGCTTTTCTTGGGTGCATTCACAATCTGTAGACGCTTACGTTCGGCTTTTTCGAGGCTTTTATCGTCGGTGCATTCCAGAACGATATCCGCTACTCGCTTCCCAAAATGATCCACGAGTTCCTCGTAGGTGGTATGGGTGTCCTCAATCGTGTCGTGCAGCAACGCAGCAATAAGAACATCTTCATCGCAAATCCCCCCTATCCGAGCCAGATGCTCCGCAACCTCGATGGGGTGATTGATGTATGGCGTAGCGTCTGCATTCTTACGACGCTGTTGCTTATGCTTTTCAGCGGCAAATCCCGTGGCGTGGAGTATACGGTTCATGGAAGAGCTGTTTTTGGGACAGTAACTTTTTCAAAAGATGCGTAGACGAATTATCCCGGATCTCCTTCGGCTTGTCGAGGGAAACATTATTTTCATTTGCAACTTCAAATACGAGTTTCTACCGCTCGTGGTTTGAGGTAGTCGCGGCGATCA
This sequence comes from uncultured Pirellula sp., assembly GCA_903892355.1. Taxonomy (GTDB): domain Bacteria; phylum Planctomycetota; class Planctomycetia; order Pirellulales; family Pirellulaceae; genus JBKCUI01. The sequence continues at coordinate 2,120 of CAITIE010000006.1, forward strand.
GATCGCATTGATTGGCTTGATGGAAACAGGCGGGTTTGATATCGCGGAAGCTCCCGATATGGACTCGTCCTAGTGTCATTGCGTGTCGCTTTCGTTCCCACATTCCGTCCTTACCTGATCGATGAGCCACGCCAAGGCTGACTTCAGCTTGTCCTGTGCCTTGCTCGTCGTCAACTTCTCCATTGGAATACGTACACGCGTGGTGAGGAGTTCTTCACCGAATGTGACGCCGGGGATCTCATTAATCTTCGCAAGTAGCTGCCGCCTAACGGACTCGTCGCTAAAGGGGGGCTTTTTATAAAGCCAGTCGAACCGGAAAACGAACCAGCCCTGTGTTGCCATCCGACAGACATGGTATTTGGTACTGCCGTGCTGAATAGTCGGAATGATACCGCCCTCGCTAGAACCCGTTCCCCACCAAACATATGTCACTTGGGGCGTGAGCCAATGCAAAATTCCTTCGGCGGCTTTGCGTACAGCCTGCCCTGATCGCTCCTCCAAAGCGGCCATGAACATGGCCTCGTCCCATTGCTTGCCAGCCTTCGCTCCCGATGACTTTTTTTGACGTGCGGTCTCTGTCTGCCCCAAAACTCGAGGAACAAGTGTCTTCATCCCTTCACCGATAAACTGCTTCACCTCGATGGCCAGCACCTCAGCCGGGTCCATTTGCTCATTCAGAAACTCGACGACACGACGCAGTTCGGCAGGAATCGAGTCGGCAAGAAAAACCATGCGAATGCGGCCAGCTTGCAGGTTCGTCTTCACTCGCAGCCAGAACTCATCGATCTCCTTATCCTCGCCAAGGAATAACGCAAGCACTTCTTCTGGGTCTTCGCCGTTCTTCTCGCAGCGACTTTCGAACTTCGCTCGGACTTCTTCTACCGGCCAGTAAGCGACCGTATTGGCGGCATAATCGAGCATCTGCCCAATGACCTTGCGGCGGATGTCGGTGTTGGATCCCTTCTTTACCTCGACCAGCGTCGGCACGGCATCTTGATCGAGAAACAGGTGGTCAAGTGACCAACGGGGAGAATCACTATCTTCTCCTGTCACTACCATTTCACGGGTGACCAGCAACCATCGCCTCGGCTCGTCGCTGTTGATCTGCTCGCCAGCCAGAAGGTCGGGATGCTTGGCAATCATCTCTTGAAGGAGTCTCTCTGAATCGTAGGGAGCTTCCTCCATCGCCATCAGATCCGAGTTATCGTGCAAGAGATAAATTCTTCCGGGCATGCTGCGATCACTTCATGGTATGTGGTCTAAGGTCAAAAACAACTGTGGCTCTCAGCTTAGTCGTGAGTTGTCCAGTGATCGGCGAATTGCATCGTGTGAGGCTTCTTCGTCGCGTTAAACCCGAGATAGGACTCGTCGTTGCTGAGTCCAAAAAGATACCAATATGCGAGACTCGGTTGGTCTCACGCAGAGCTTTAATTTTGGGATTTTTCTGTTGAGGTGCATGCCACTTCCGAACGGCGATGAGGCTACTTTGATTTTTTGGGAAAGCTGTGATCGAACATGTCCGTCAAGTGTGACTGATGGCTCTTGGGATTGGCGGTGACGGGATTAATGCAGAGCATTTGTCCCCAACGGGGCTTGGCCAGGTGTGGGAACGATTGAGACAATCGTTCTACAATTGGTTGGTCGCTACGCTTGAAAAGGATTACGGCCGGGATCTTTAGCAAGATCCACTACTTACTCTTCGCGTCTTCGCGCCTTCGCGTGAGATCGATCGGGAGTTGAGGACCAGCGATCGCGCAGCTTTTCACGACAGGGACTGTCGTGCCACGATGGGGCCACAATGCAGAGCCGTTGTCCCCAACTGCTCATCGCCAGGAGCGGGAACGATTGAGACAATCGTTCTACAATTGGTTGGTCGCGTCGCTTGAAAAGGATTACGGCCGAGATCTTTAGCTAGATCCACTACCTGTCTCTTCGCGTTACACCTTCGCGTCTTTGCGTCTTTGCGTGCGATTGTTCGCGGATTATGGACCAGCGATCGCAGAACCCTTTCACGACAGAGACTGTCGTGCCACGATGGTCCGCAACGTAGAGCCGTTGTCCCCAACTGCTCAACTGCTCATCGCCAGGAGCGGGAACGATTGAGACAATCGTTCTACAATTGGTTGGTCGCTACGCTTGAAAGGGATTGCGCACGGGATCTTTAGCAAGATCCACCACTCTTCTTTACGGCTTCGCGTGAGGTTGGTCGGAGAACTTAGTGGCACAACGCGCCGCCGTCCTGTTTCCCCCAGCATCTCCTGGCCAACTCCTCGTGACTGAGGTAACGCTACACGATCCTTCGATCTGTTTCTGTGGAGGGTTTCGACAGGGTGATCAACCACTGGCTCGACGGCCTAGTCGGCTCGGCGGTCGCGGCATCCATGCTAGGCGTTGTGCTATTGGGTACCGATCGAGACATCCCAAAAAAAGGAAATCGCTTGAGTTTCAAGGAAATGCAGGGGCGACGACGGGGATGATGTGGCGTTGAGCTTTGGCCGCTAAATGGAATCAAATTGACTCGTACGGCAATATGCCGTACAATTGAGCGAATCAAGGAGCAAATGATGGCAACTGCAAATAGCACCTCAAAGTCAGCTCGAATTGAAACGCGAGTGTCTCAAGAGCAGAAAAAACTCATCGAGCGGGCTGCCGCCTTCAGTGGTCGGACCGTTTCCGAATTTGTGCTTACTCATGTTGAAGTCGCTGCTAAGAAGGTGATCGACGAGCATGAGAAACTGCACTTAGACCAAGTGCAAAGCAGGATACTTGTCGACGCATTATTGGCTCCCAAGAAGCCAAACAAGAAGTTGAAGCTTGCTATGGAGGACTATCGCAAGCAGGTCGAAAGCCGATGAAAGACTACGTTTGTGAGCCGCTTGGCAATCACCACGATCGAACGCAATTCGATTGTGGAGTGTCAGTTCTCAACGATTATCTCGCCAAATATGCGAAGCAAGATGTGAAGCGAAAGGCGTCGGCAGTATTTGTTCTAGTCGAGCGCGCACAGCCGAAGCGAGTGATCGGGTTTTATACTCTGTGCGCGACATCGATAGCCCTTGCTGAGCTACCCGAAGTGCTCACGAGGAAACTTCCGCGTTATCCCGAAATCCCCGCAATCTTGGTTGGAAGATTGGCACGAGACGTGAATCATCCTGGCGTCGGCGCGCTACTTCTGTCCGACGCCATTACACGTTGTGTCCGAGTGGCAAGTGAGATCGCGGCAAGCCTGATCGTTGTCGATTCCAAAGGTGAAGCCGCAACGCGTTTCTATGAGAAGTTCGGGTTTATCTCGCTACCGAATTTATCTGACCGAATGTTTCTTCCAATGCAGACGGCAGAAAAACTTTGAGTGTTCGCGGAGTATCGAACATCCGCCATGTTGCAGCAATTACTACCCTGTTTTAATTACAAGATCAAATTGAGTTTTGAGGGTGAGATCCACTACCATTCTCTTCGCGTTACCCTTCGCGTCTTCGCGCCTTCGCGTGAGTTTGTCGAGCTCTGTGCAGCGAGCGTTCCAGGGCTGGTTGAACACGGCTTCGGTAGGAAAGCTGTTGAGCGCGTCGATCGGTAACGATCCGAGCTTGCGGGACATCCTCCGAATGGCTCGACCGACGCCGAAGGATAATGCTCGCCGAGCGATGTTCGGTTGGTTGACTGATAAGAGTATCGAGAAGTGGGCACCAGCAACGGAAGCCGACTTGCCGGTTGAAGTTCAGTCGCTGATCGCTTACCGCAATTCGGAAAGCGAAGAAGCACAGGCCGTGATCGCTGGCGGACTCGACAACGTCCGATGGGACTTATTGTCGGATGCTGCCAAAGGACCGAAAGTTTGGTCAGCGCTGGCTCGCAAGATGGGGCCGCAGGCACTGCGTATGAACTTGAACACTTTGCTGCGACACGATGTGTTCAATGTAGATCAGTTGTCCTCAACTGATCCAGGAGAAATTCCGGATAAACGATTTGGACAATCGTTCTACAATATGGTTGATTACGTTGCTGACCGGATCGCTGACGAGTCGGAGGTCCGACGATCGAAGCAGTTCCCGTATCAGTACTTTGCTGCGTACTTGAACGCGGATGACAATGTTCCGCAGAAGATCAAGACTGCGCTGCAAAAGGCAGCCGAGATCGCTTGTGGAAACGTACCGGAATTGCCGGGACCGGTGGTTATTGGCCTGGATACGTCTGGATCGATGAGCAGCGCGGTCACGGGTAACCGTGGACGAGGTGCAACTTCCAAGATGCGATGCATCGACGTGGCAGCCCTGTTCGCCGCAGCGATCCTGCGACGCAACCCGGACAGCGTTGTGATTCCGTTCGATACGTCGGCTTACGATGCCAAGATCGATCCGAACGATTCGATCTTGAGCATTGCTGACCGATTGGCAAAGTACGGGGGAGGTGGAACAGATTGTTCGCTGCCGCTGGTAGCTACCAACCAAAAGTATGCGAACCGTAAGTTCGCCGGCATTGTTCTCGTTAGCGATAACGAGAGCTGGGTCGGAACAGGAAGGCACGGTTCGACCGGTGTGATGACGGCTTGGGAAACATTCGTTGCCAACCAGCGCAAGCTGGCGGGTAAGGAAGCAAACCCGAAGCTGGTCAACATCGATCTGCAACCGTACCAGACGGTTCAGGCATGTGAGCGAGCTGACATTATGAACATCGGTGGCTTCAGTGACGCCGTGTTCAACGTGATCAGTGCGTTCCTCGCCGACAACAACCAGCGATTCGTCGCTGAAGTTGAAGCGATCGAACTGTAACGCGAGTTGGGCAACGGTCCCACGGCGGTATACTTGAAACTCAACACCCGCGGGTCGCAATTCTGGCTCGCGGGTGTTTTCGTTTCCACTTTGGTTAGTTGATAGCGTACCGAAGCGATTAGGATTCAATGTCTTCAGATGTTACCGCATCTTGGCTAGCACGCCTCACGGTCAACACATGAACTTCAAGCGGTTTGATCGTAAAGACTGCGCGATAGCTTGGACGACTACCAACGCCAAGAGGCATTTCTCGAATTTCAACCTCGACTGAACCATTCTCAGGTGCGAGCGAAAATCGTTCGGGCATCACACGAAGGCTTTCAAGTTGCTCATAGATCGAGTCAAACCATGCAATAGCCTGATCCGGCGAATGATTTTCCGCCCACCATTCTGCGTTGTGGAGAATGTCAGCTCTTGCCCGAGCCGTTAGGACCAAGCCATAATTCATTGAGCAAAACGCTCGACTAGCATAGCTCGGTCAGTCGTTCTCGCCTGATCAATGGGAACGGAACGTCCCGCCTGCATGTCAGCGACTCCTTCTCGAATAGCATCTAAATCGGAGCGGCGTTCCAATTCGGCTAACAAACCACTATCGATCACGTAATAAACGCGACGTGTAGTCGGATCGACAATCTGCATCGGGGCGTTTCCGCCTGCTTGCAGTGCTGACGCTTGATCTGGAGTTAGGTAAGTAATCATGGGCTCTAGTATAAAGCACCAGGAGATCAGTTGCAAACATCGGCATAATGCTGCAGCTTAACTGCAATTCGCCCCATGGCATTAGCCGCGGTTGGATATTGTTGAGTACCGTGCGGAAACCGGGGCTAGCGCCAAAACCGGCTGATGGGGAAAGAGCCGCGAGGCACTGCACGCTAGCACCCGGTATGGCTGAAGAAATCGATCGGTCGCGACTACGAGGGCGTCGGTTCAGCGATATCAGATTTGGCGTCCATTCTTTGCAGGATAAGGACTTGCTATCCAAAAACCAACAGGTCAGTAGCCGATTCGAACCTTTTTTTGAACAGGCGCTGTGACGGTGCGGTAGACTGTCGTCTTCTCTACCCATAGCGCCGAGTTATCGAACGCATTTTTCCAGAATGTCTTGCAGCGCCGGAGCGGGACCATTGCCACCTAAGCGGAATGCTCTTCTTAAAAAAGTTTTGGTTTGTTTTTTGGTCGTGACCAAACGTGTCACGCGAACTCCCGAGAATACTTCCTTAGGGTTCTACGTTGCCTTCGGCAGGTCGCATTGGCGGTACAGACCTGACGCATCAGCTTGTTTCAGCGACTGACGGTATGCCTCCCCCCTAAATTTACTAATTCACAGAAAACTCTTACACACACTATGGTGATCGGAATAATGATGCAGAACAGTCTCGCTTTTCAACCTGTCGTTTTCGAAGTGCTGCGGGACGTGGCCGATGAGTTGTTGAGTCACTACGATGACCCCAAAAACAAGGGAACAGATTTGGCAGGCTGGACCCTTGAGCTGGCGGGCAAAGTCGCAGATATCTTTCTTGGCAACAATACGAATTACGCTCCAGAGCCCGGGTGGAATGAACCCGGAAAGATAGACGAATGGATCGTGTCGCAGCTTCCTATGGGTGTGACATCCCCGAAGGAACGAGTGCAGATGCTGATCCTACAGTTCTTCTCGGATCTTTTCGATCTTGCGAATTTCGCAAACACCCCTGGAGTCCTCGACGAGCAATGGAAATCATCTTGGACGCAGTGTTTCATCGATTACTGCGGTTTACTCATGGGAGTCCCGGAAATCGAGGACGAGATTGCACCCTTCGGAGCGTTGAAACAAAATTCTTGAATAACTAGAAGGGTAGAGATTTCGAATGGCTGAATGCTATAGGTATATCTGTTCCGATTGC
>CAITIE010000007.1 GCA_903892355.1 uncultured Pirellula sp.
ATCACGACGACAGCCAAATCATCCACCTAGACACCTGGAAACGCGAACCGATCCCTGGCGGCATGGTTTTTGTTCGAATCTCGAAATGTTCGGAAGTGTGATGATGAACGAGAGTTTAGACCAACGGACTTGTGGCGACTGTGGGGTCGTTGTCACAAGCGACAAACGTGAATGCCCCGAGTGTGGCCGGCTGCTTCGTTCGCATCGCAAGCGGCGCAGGCGAAGAGTAGGGATCGACCTCGATAGCGATTGCATCGTGGAACCGGACCGAACGTTTGAGTCCCGATTGGAAGATGGCTTTTCGATGCTGAGATGGGAGTAACACCATGCAACTTCGACCCTATCAACAAGCGGCCGTCGATGCGGTTTACAACCACCTGCGTGATCGCGATGACAATCCTTGCGTGGTCATTCCGACAGCGGGGGGGAAAACTCCATGCATGGCCACGATTTGTAAGGATGCGGTCACGCTCTGGCAAGGTCGCGTCCTAGTGCTGGCCCACGTCAAAGAGCTGCTGCAGCAAACAGCCGACAAGTTAACCGCAGTCTGCCCCGAGGTGGACTTCGGTATCTACTCGGCAGGCCTGAAGCGTCGCGACACCAACAATTCCGTCATCATCGCCGGCATCCAATCGATCTATAAGCGTGCCTGTGAGCTCGATCGGTTCGATCTGATTATTGTCGATGAGGCGCATTTGATCCCAGTCGATGGCGAGGGAATGTACCAACAATTCCTCGCAGATGCCAAGAAGGTCAACCCTCACCTTCGCATCATCGGGTTCACGGCCACTCCGTTTCGACTCAAAGACGGCGAGATCTGTTCCCCTGAAAACATCCTCAACACGATCTGTTACGAGGTTGGGATCAAGGAACTGATCCGCGATGGGTTTTTGTGTCCATTGATCTCGAAATCTGGCAAAGAGCAAATCGACTTTGGTTCGCTCCACATTCGCGCTGGCGAATTCGTAGCCGACGAAGTCGAAGCTCTCATGGACAGCGAATCGCTGGTCGAATCCGTATGCCGTGAGATCGTCGAGTACTCGGCCGACCGCAACGCCGTGCTGATCTTCTCGAGCGGCGTTCGGCATGGCAACCACATCGTCGATACCCTTCGCGATAAGCACGGCATCCAGTGCGGTTTCGTTACTGGCGAAACCTCCTCGGAGGATCGAGACCGATTGCTGTCGCAATTCCGAAGCGGCCAACTGAAATACCTGTGCAACGTGAATGTGCTGACCACCGGCTTCGATGCACCCAACATCGATTGCGTGGCATTGGTACGTCCGACAACATCTCCTGGTCTTTTCTACCAGGCAGTCGGGAGAGGTTTCAGGCTTCATCCAAGCAAACAGAACTGCTTAGTCCTCGACTTTGGTGGCAATGTTCTAAGGCACGGGCCGGTCGATTGCCTGCGGATCAAACCTGCAGGGAGCCAATCGACTGGAGAAGCGCCGGCGAAGCAATGCCCCAAATGCAACGCACTCATCGCGATGGGGTACGCGAATTGCCCAGAGTGCGGTTTTACCTTTCCCCCACCTGAAAAACAGAACCACGAAGCCCAAGCGACCCAAGCACCGATCCTATCTGGCCAAATCACCAACACGCGCTACGAAGTCACCGACACGCATTACTACAGCCATCTCAAGCGTGGGGCCAGCGACGATGCACCGCGATCGATGCGAGTCGATTACATGATCGGCTGGCGCAACCACAAATCCGAGTGGGTTTGCTTTGAACAC
>CAITIE010000008.1 GCA_903892355.1 uncultured Pirellula sp.
CCGAAGCGTGCTGTGAAAACAGGTCGCGGGGGTGCTAGCACTGCCTACGAAAAAACCCCAGATCCTTTGGAGGAACCCGGGGTTTTCGTGGAAAAATCAAGAGTGAGAGCGGAGGGACTCGAACCCTCGACCCAAGGAATAAAGTCGAAGATACCCCGAGAAAACACAACGTAATATCGACATGTGACAGCGATTGACGCAGCACATGGCTTTCATCCTTCTGAATGCGCGACCACGATAATGAAAGCAGTACGTGACTAGCTACTACGCAATGCCCGTCCTTGCTTCTCGTGCGTTGCTTCTCCTTCTTCGCAAGTCGAGAGTTCGCGTCATTACTGCGTAGTCACCTCTGACGGTCGATGCATCGATCGCAGGTCTCGATATCTCCTACCGTCCCATCCCTGATTTAAGTCGAGCCGGCCAGCAGTTGCAACCGGATTGCATCTGCACTATAGCAACAGAATCATTTTTGGAGGTAGCGGTGGGGTTGTTTGTTGGATCGCTCAAAGTCGTCGTAATTCGGCTGCTAGGCTGGATCGGGGTTGGGATTGTCCCAGGGTTCGGACCGTCAACGGATTCGATCCAGGTCGTGATGATCTCGCTGGACCCTGACTTGACGGCGGAAGTGTCGGCCCAAGTCCCGAGCGTCTGGATCGTTGTGCTGCAACATCACCAGGGCGAATCCTACGAGGCGCTCAACGCCCGAGCGTTGGCGTTGCGAAATGCATCTTATCTCCTGTTCGACCCGTCATTTGAGTCGACCTTCGTAGCCATGTTTCGGGAGAAACTCGAAATGCAAGGGGTTATCCCAGTCAATTTGCGTCAGATCGCTCCGCCTCTTCGCGAGCAGTTTCGCCATGGCCGCTCAAAAAATACGAACCGATTGTCTTTCTTCTTTCCTCCATGCCTGAGATACCAAATTAGTTCCTCGATATGAAATCTATGAAGCCGATCAACAAATTGCCCGTCACAGTCCTCTCCGGTTTCCTCGGTGCCGGAAAGACCACCTTACTAAATCACGTTTTGGCCAATCGAAGCGGGTTGCGAGTCGCGGTCATCGTGAATGACATGAGCGAAATCAATGTGGACGCAGCTTTGGTCCGAAATGGTGAAGCGAACTTATCGCGAACAGAGGAGCAATTGATTGAGATGACCAACGGCTGCATCTGTTGCACACTCCGGGAAGATTTGCTGATCGAAGTGCGGAAATTAGCAGAGGAAGGCCGGTTTGATTATCTGCTGATCGAATCGACGGGGATCAGTGAACCAATGCCGGTCGCTGAGACATTTACATTCGAAGATGAAGAAGGGAATAGCCTCTCGACGCTCGCCGATCTCGATACGATGGTGACGGTGGTTGACGCCGCTCGTTTCATGGAGGAGTACTCCTCGTTCGACGACCTCACCGATAGGGGCATGGGGCTGAACGACGAGGATACTCGCAATATTGTTGATCTTTTGGTCGACCAGGTGGAGTTCGCCAACGTTATCATCATCAACAAAACCGACCTGGTCACTCCGTACGATCTTGAGCAACTAGCCGTGCTCCTTCGGGAACTGAATGAAAATGCGCGTATTATCCAAACCACCGAGGGAAGAGTGCCGTTGGATCAAGTTCTCGGGACTGGGCTGTTCTCTTTAAGCGAAGCAGAGCAGCAACCAGAATGGCTAGCGGTCCCTCGTGGAGAGGAGATGACGGAGACCGAGGAATACGGAATCTCCAGTTTCGTCTACCGAAGCCGCCGTCCGTTTCACCCGCAACGGCTCTCCGATGCGCTCGACGAAAGCCTGAACGATGGCATGTTCACCGGTGTACTGCGGAGCAAAGGTCTCATTTGGATTGCGTCCAAACACGATTGGGCATACGACTGGTCGCAAGCAGGATGCTCGATTCGAATCGATCCTGCAGGGTACTGGTGGGCTTCTGCCCCCGAGGAGGAATGGCCGGAGGAGAAGTCGGAGATCGAAAGAATTCGATCCATGTTCTCGGGCTACTACGGAGATCGAAGACAAGAGTTGGTCTTCATCGGTCGCGAGATGGACGAGTCAGCGATCCGGGACATTCTCGAGTCCTGCTTGGTGACAGACCTGGAGTTCGTACAGGGACCGGAATTTTGGGAACAGTTAGCGGATCCTTTCCCTGCTGTTGAATTACAGGGCGATGAGGAGTAACACTCCAGGATTGGTGACGCCCACAAGCTGGTCGTTTTGCCAGTAGGTGTAGGAACTCAATCCTTCGAGGGTCGAATTGACACTCGTCAAACGCGACAACGGATCGTACGTATACGAGTAGGTATTCAGGTTGGTCGTACCTTGCTTGTGAGCGATGCCGCTCAGCCGATTTGCAAAGTCATAAGTAAAGTCGGTAGTCGCCACAGGATTAGCGGTGCCGGTGCTCTGAAAACGTGCTATCCGGGTCCGTTGACCTAACGAATTGCAGGTGAAGGATACCCGTTTCGGGAGCACTTGATTGCCCCCAACTTGGTTGGCCTGAACCACTTCCAACAATCGATTCAGTTTATCATAGCTGTAGATATTCCGGAAATCGAGGGTCCCGGAACCGCTGGCCCGAAGCTCCGTGCGGTTGCCAACCACGTCGAACGACTGACCCATATAGACGCAAGATCCGTTGACGGTTCTCGACTAACAAACTCTTGATCGAAGCTGCCAAGGGATTGGATGGTGTGGTCCCGAAGGTGTTCATGGACAGCGGGGGCGAGAACCTCAACGCACATGTGGATGCACTCGTTGCTAGTGGTACGATCCATCGCATCCTGGCCCAAGTCGACGTCGTATTCTCGAACAGCATGATCGAATCGTGGTGGAGAATGCTGAAGCACTGGTGGTTGTACTTGAACAATCTCAATTCGATCGACGACGTGCGCAAGCAAACAGCCTTCTACCTGGACCAGCACAATCGGGTCATTCCCCATTCGGCGTTCAAGGGCCAAACGCCCGATGAGATGTACTTTGGTAAAGGAAGTGATATTCCGAACCAACTCAGCGATGCTCGCTCAGTTGCCAGACAAGCAAGATTAGCAGCGAACCGCGCAGTAACTTGCTTCAAGTGTGCCTCCAATGAACCAATCATTCAGATCGAAAACAAGCCGATCGAGACTGGATAAAAGATTGAAGACCAAGCCATAACCCAATTCGATTCGTAAGGACAACTGTCTCAACGTCTGCGCACGGGTCGCAAAACGGCGATGTTGACAGCATGCTTGAGCAGAAAACGAGCATCGAAGTAGGAGCAAATCAGTCATCCACACCACGTGTGAGACCAATGCCCCCCTGTGAGTGCGCTGACAAGATAAGCTCGACTGCTAGTGCCGAGTTCTCGGACGTAAAAGTGCACAATGTTGTGACGCGGAGCAGGGGAGATAACTCCTTTGAGTGAAACAAATTACGTAAGGTGTACAGTGCCATTCGTGGGTGGCACTTAACTTCCCACGAAACCCAACGAGATCTGGCATGTGGACATGACCCTGATTCGCTTGGTGGGCGGAGCGAAAGTGTACATTCACGCTGTGATCGA
>CAITIE010000009.1 GCA_903892355.1 uncultured Pirellula sp.
CTCGTTTGGGACGATCCGTGTCGGGTGGGGCTGGCAGCGATTTGCTAGCACTGCGAAAACTGCGGGCGTATCCCGTTTTTGAACCACGAATAAACGCTAATGTTCGCTGATAAAGAACCCTAGTACGGTAGGGACTGTCGCAGGATTTTTCTGATTTTTGTTCGTCCATCCGGCATTACCGTGGGTAGAGATCCAATCCATCGCAGGTGAAGAAGATCGCTTTCCTGAAGTTCTCGCGCCGCTCTGCGTCACAACATTCCGCACGTTTGTGTCCGAGAATTCGGCAAGCCGTTAGGCGGCTAGAGAGTTGAGTTCAGAAAGTGGAAAGGTGAGTTGGAGAAGGACTGGACGACTCCGCGTCGCAGTCGCATCGTTCGGCACCTGTTTGCTTGGACTCGCTCGCTTCGGTTCCTGGGGTTTCGTGAAGTGGCATGCACGCATGGAATTTGCCAAAGGGGGTAGGTACGCCGATCCTTTGCAATGTTCGTTCGTAATCGCTATTGCTTGCAAGTCACGTTGAGGCACGCAAAGTGCTAAAAACGCAGGGGAAGCGGCGATTCACAAGAGCGATCTGAGTGCATTACCAGCCCGTCGCGCCAGCAAGGGTTCTTCGGTGGCGGAATGATGGAGGTGGATTCCCTCGCTGGCGCGTTTTGAAGTTGCGCAGTTCGAGTTTCAGAGAACTGGAATCCATGTGCTCGCTGGCTTTTTCGTGCTCGTGCTCCTGCTCGTAATCGTGCTCGAGTCAGCCCGTTCGATGACGAGCACGAGCACCATCCGCCTCGGCGGATTGAGCACGAGCAGGATAAAAAGCCAAATAGCGCAACTTCAAAACTGGCGCGTCGGGCTGGTACTGCGATCCCATTTGCCGCATGGCGTTCGTGGCGGTTGATGTGGCGAGGGTTCCGCCCAAGGAACGCTCACGGACCGTCCATGGAGAGGGCAGGCCAAGAATGTGCTGGTAGAGTTCTTTGTCTTGCATTGGGGGTTCCTTTCCCCGAAGACTCTACCATTACCCACTCAAATCCCGGATGGACCGTTTTGTTCGTCCCTTCTCTCCGCGCCCCCTCGTCTCCGCGTGAGCCTTGGCTGTTTTGAATCCCGAGTTACACCGAGCGTCACTTTGGGGAATCGAATCCGTTTGCGGACGCGCGGACGCAAGGTTGATTCCAGCGTGAGCCGGCGGCAATTTGGCGGCGGGCAATTGACTCGACCCGACCATCGTCTCCCAGTCGCTTGCCGCGTTGGGCTGATAAACGGACTGCCGCCAATTCCGCTTCACTCACTGGCTTGTTAACTCGATCCACCCATCCCGGCAACCGCGACATCGGCCAAGGCGACAGCGACGGAGGATTCGGCCGCACCTGAAATACCATTTCACTCTCGGATGTTCAACTTGCAGCACCCAAAGTCCAACGATTTGGCGGTTGCATTTTTTGTGTAGAACTCAGGGTTGAGGTGGTAGTAACGGAACTTACCGCTTTGGCACATGTCGGACTAGAGGACCTCGTGATTAAGGAACGAATGGAGTGATTCCACGGCGTTTCTTATGTCGCTTCGGCGATGTCTTCGGCGGATCCGACCTCGGTGGTTTCTCCAGCAATGTGAGGCGCTGTGATCGTTTTTGCGAGTGCCGGTGGTTCGTCCACCCTGAGGATTTGTCCATCGAACAACTCCATCACCCGCTTCACCAACGGATCGGTCATCGCTTCTCGAATTTTTTGGTTCTGAGGGACAGAAGGTCGAGCGACCGGAGCGGGTAGCGAGGCTGCGGTCGATCCATCCCCCGATTTTTCGTTAGGCAATCCTCGGTCGGTCAGCACGAACTCAAAGCCCAAGGATTGTCCGATGGTTTCTTTGAGGGTTTCCGATAATCGTCGAACATTTTCAGTCGACCGAAAATGTTGTAATCCAAAGGCAGCTTCCTTGGCCAACAAAACACGCCAACGCGTCGCCGATTCCTCGATCACATCCAATGCCATGACGCCACATTGCTGCACAAGGCCGTCGAGTCGCAATGCGGCCTCTCGAAATACATCTAGTGCACTTCGATCCCCTCGCAGTTGAGCTGCAGGCGTTACAGACGCTGCTGCCGACTGCGCTGCGGCTTGGGAGGCCGCCGATGGTGCTTTGGATGGCTCCGGTAAAGGGTTCGCTCGTGCAGTGCTCGCTTGAGCGGAGCTCACCGGTGCAGGGCTCTGCGGGGCGACTCTGTTTCCATGCAATGCGACGTTCGACGCAACCGCTTCTGAGATGCGGTTGGATTCAGTGGAATTGATACCAACGGAATTGATTTCAGCCGGAGTATGAGCAGCCCGCGGGTTGGTTTCTCGAACCGAGTTTGTCCGCTCAGCCGCACTATCGTCTTTCGATTCGATGGCTGCGTCTACGTGCGCTATTTGTGCAGATGCCAAGTTTGCTGATGTCGGGGGGGAGGTATCTACGTTATCTTTTTTTTTTGAATCGTCCGAACTGAAATTGGCCGAGTTTCCCGTCGGTGTTTGGGCGGAATTCGATGCTGGCGATGTGGATGCCGGCGGTGAAAGAGATTGCGCAGGTCGCGTCGCAGGGCGTGCCCCTGTCGCTGGAACTTGATTCTGCGAGAGGCCTTTCACCACATCGGCTAAGGCTTGGAGGTCGACCAACGAGCAGATCTGAACCAAAGCCACTTCCAGAAGAATGCGGCTCTGAACGCTGTGCTTCATCCGCACGATGGTTTCATCGAGCAATTGCATCGCGGAGAGCAAGGTCATCGTTCCCCAGCTTTTGCCAGCGTCTCGCAGTTGGTCGAAGCTATTGGGGTTCGCCGTTCGCATCAGTTCAGCAGGACCACCGATCGACACGGCCATCATGTCTCGCAAATAACCTAGCAATTGTTCCGCGAGTTGTCCCGGATCCACGCCGGCGCTGACGGCTTGGTCCAATTCCACCAACGCGGCGCTCGGGTTGCGGTTGATCATGCATGATGCGAACGAAGCCAGCCGGGTTTCATCGGCCGTACCAAGCATCGCATGGACATCCTCGACGGTGATGCGAGACCCACCGAAGCTGAGGAGTTGCTCGAGCAAGGACTGGCTGTCGCGCATCGATCCCGCGGCGCGACGGGCGATCAATCGCAATGCAGCGTCATCCGCTTGCGTGCCCTCGGTGTCGCAGATGAATCGCAATCGGCCGAGGATTTGATCGGTATGAACCGGAGGGAAATCGAAACGCTGGCAACGCGACAGCACCGTGATCGGAATCTTTTCCGGATCGGTGGTGCAGAAGATGAACTTCACATGCCCCGGTGGCTCCTCCAGCGTCTTGAGCAGAGCGTTGAACGCTTGGGTGGTGAGCATATGGACTTCGTCGATGATGTAGATCTTGTATTTCGAACGGGTCGGGCGAATCGATGCGTTGGCCCGGAGCTGACGTATCTCGTCGATCCCGCGATTGCTGGCCCCGTCGATCTCGATGACGTCCATGTCGTCACCGGAATCAATGGCCAAGGCGATCTCGGAATCGGGATCGAAGTTTCCTGAGCCATCATCGGAGGCATTCAGGGCTTTTGCAAAGATGCGAGCCGTGCTCGTCTTGCCCACCCCTCGTGCCCCGGTGAACAGATAAGCATGTCCGACTCGGTGGGTTTCGATCGCCCGTAAAAGGGCGTGAGCCACGGTATCTTGACCGACCAACTCACCGAATGTCTTGGGACGGTAACGGCGCGCAACGACGGTGTATTTTTCATCCCCCGTTTCGCCATTACCTTCGTGATTGTGTTCGTTCACCGTCAAGCTCGGTCGTTGGTTGGATCGTTGGTGTCTTCTCAGATCGGGCGGATCGAATCCCCATTTGGACGTGCCAACCCAGAATGAGCAGACCGTGGAGGATTAAGGCGTAGCCCGATTACGTCTCTAGCTTTGACTATTGTTGCCGAGAAACCGTGCAACGTACAGGTCGCGAACCTCCGAACTGCTCGCCCGAAGGGAACTTTCGTGCATTGCCGAAAAAACGGAGGCCGATTTTCGTTACAATTTCGGTGGTGCATGGCTGGTACGCCGATCTCGAGGCTTACAGCTTGGTTTTGTTGGCCTCAGTTTCGTTTGTTTAACCCCGTTCGCCTTGATGTGGCATTCAGGTTTCGCATGATTTTTGCAACTGGTTTTGTTCGGCTTGTACCCACCATTCGGTCCACAGACGCGAATCTACATCCCCGGGGGATCGACCCGATCCAAAAGGGATGGAGTCACGCACTGGGCGGCTTCTTTGCCTTCGCGAGCCTCTGGCTTGCAGGAAACGCCATGGCTCAGCAGGCGAACCTCCCGGTCGCCGTGTCGACTCGAACGGGTTCGACGGAGCCGCTTGCATCGCCAAACGCAGATCCGATGATTGCCTTGATCATCGACGGCCAGAACAATCATGGGGTTTGGCCGAAAACCACAATGATGATCAAGAAGTATCTTGAGGACACAGGGCGCTACCGAGTCGATATCGCACGGACCAAGTACACCTGGCAAGGAGCCGAGTGGTTTGAAAAGTACCCTCTCAACGATGGAATCGCGCACGAAGCGTTAGGTGAATCCAAACCCGATCCGAACTTTCACCCTGAGTTTTCGAAGTACAACGTGGTGATCTCGAACCTCGGCTACGGCGCGGCCCCGTGGCCTGAGGCGACTCAGAAGGACTTCGAAAAGTACGTTGGGGAAGGTGGTGGATTCGTCGTACTCCACGCAGCGGATAACTCCTTCGGAGATTGGACGGAGTTCAACAAGATGATCGGATTGGGAGGCTGGGGAGGTCGGAACGAAAAATCAGGGCCTTACGTCTATCTCAACCAAGACGAGAAAGAAGTTCGCGATAACTCGCCAGGTAACGGTGGTAGCCACGGTGCTCAGCATGAGTTTCCGATCATCGTCCGGGATGCCGAGCACCCGATCACCAAGGGGTTGCCGAAGATGTGGCTGCACTCACAAGACGAACTGTACGATCGATTGCGAGGGCCCGCGGTGAAAATGAAGGTACTGGCCACTGCGTACGCTGCACAAGACAAAGGTGGCACGGGACGACATGAACCGATGATCATGACCATCGACTACGGGAAAGGCCGAGTCTTTCACACGCCGATGGGGCACGGCGACTATTCAATGGAGTGCGTCGGTTTCATCACGGTGCTGTTGCGAGGTACGGAATGGGCTGCCACCGGCGCCGTTGCGCACGATGAGATCCCGAAGGACTTTCCCACCACTGACAAGTCCTCGAAGCGACCTTTTTAGGTGAGGTGAGCTATGAACTGTTTTCTACGCGAATTTGAGAAGGTATCGAAGGTGTCGTGGGTGTCACGACCCCGAGCAATAAATTTTCCCGTCGGATTGTTCGTTGGTACTTGGTTGGCGGGTTTGTTGCTGAATGCTGCTCTTAGTTCTGCGACAGAACCCGCGCCTCATAGCAGTCAAACGATGTCCAGCGACATTGTGGTTTATGGCGGAACAAGCGGTGGGGTGGTTGCCGCGGTAAAGGCTGCTCGGATGGGCAAGTCGGTTTTGTTGATCGAGCCGACGAAGTTTCTCGGTGGATTGACCACGGGGGGGCTAGGGGCCACAGATATTGGAAACAAACGAGCCATCGGAGGGATTTCTCGCGAGTTCTATCGCCGCATTTACGCGTATTACCAAGAGCCAGAGCGTTGGATGCATGAAACCCGCGCGGCGTACTTCAAAGGCCGCACGGTCAACTCTCAGAATGAGGATTCCATGTGGACGTTCGAGCCCCACGTCGCTAGCCGAATCTTTCAAGACATGGTCCAGCAAGCGAACGTAACAATCCTTTACGGGGAACGATTGGATCGTGCAAACGGAGTGGAGAAAGACGGGCTTTCGATCCAGAGCATCACGATGGAGAGCGGGTTGCGGGTCGTCGCTAAGGTCTTCATCGATGCATCCTATGAAGGGGACCTGATGGCCGGGGCTCACGTCAGTTACCACGTCGGGCGAGAACCTAACGCGCTTTATGGAGAGACGATCAATGGATTGCAGGTCGCGAAGACGATCCATCATCAATTTGTCAAGCAAGTCGACCCGTTTCGTATCCCGGGGGATCCGTCGAGCGGCTTGCTCCCGAATATCACGATGGGCCCTGATGGTCAAGACGGCGACGGCGATCACCGCATTCAAGCGTATAACTTCCGGATGTGCACGACCGATGTTCCTGAGAACAAAGTAGATTGGCCAAAGCCAGAAGTCTATGACCAACAGGAGTACGAACTCCTCCTCAGGAATTTTGAAGCTGGAGATTCACGCGTCCCTTGGGCGCCGATCTGGATGCCCAATCGAAAGACCGACGTGAACAACAACTTTGCCTTCAGCACCGATTACATCGGAAAAAATTACGACTACCCCGAAGCGAATTATCAACGCCGTGCGGATATCGTGGCCGACCACGTGCGTTACCAACAAGGGTTGATGTGGACGCTCGCTAACCACCCCCGTGTTCCAGCGAAAATTCGGGAGGTGTTCCAGAAAAATGGGTTGGCGAAAGATGAGTTTGTCGACAACAACCATTGGCCCCGCCAACTGTACGTCCGAGAAGCTCGGCGGATGGTATCGGACTACGTGATGAGCGAAAAGAATTGCAAGAGGGCTGAGGTGGTGAGCGATAGCGTAGGCATGGGAGCTTACAACATGGACAGCCATAACACGCAGCGCTATGTCACGCCTGAGGGATTTGCGAGAAACGAGGGGGACGTGCAGATACCTACCAAGCCGTATCCGATTTCTCGCCGGAGTATCTGTCCCAAGCAAGATGAGTGTTCCAATTTGCTCGTTCCGGTATGCATGTCCGCCAGTCACATTGCTTATGGAAGCATCCGCATGGAGCCAGTATTCATGGTCCTTGGCGAAAGCGCATCTGCGATTGCTTCGCTCGCTATCGATCAAAACCAAGCGGTGCAGTCGGTGCCTTATGAGGATCTGAAAAAGGTGCTAGTCGAGTCCAAGCAGGTTTTGGATTTTGAGTAACGGGTAGGGAGATTTGGAACGTGGGCCTGTCCAGCAGGAGCCATCGGTCATCGTCACTCGTAGATGGCTACTTCTTCTTGGCTTTTTCCTCCTTTGCCTTTTGAAGCTTGCTGTTCTCCTTGAATCCTTTCTCAAATTTTCCGATCTTTGGCCGGATGTTGATTTCGCAATAGGCTTGGTCCGGATGCTTCGCAAAGTAGTCTTGGTGGTAGTTCTCCGCGGGATAGAATTTTTTGAGGGGCGATATCTCCGTCGCGATTTTCCCTCGGAAGATTCGCTTCTTCTTCAGTTCTTCCATCACGCGGAGCGCAGCCTCTTTCTGAGCATCATCGGTGGTGAAGACGACCGAACGGTACCGCGTCCCATGATCGGGACCTTGTTCATTCACCAACGTCGGGTCATGCGCTTTGAAAAAGATCATCAGGAGTTCTTCGTAGCTGACGATATTGGGATCGAATTGGATTTGGCAAACTTCCGCATGCCCCGTTTGGTCGGTGGACACTTGTTCGTAGTTAGGATTGGGAAGTTGTCCACCCGAGTAGCCGGATACCACGGCCTCCACGCCCCATACGCGTTCGAAGACCGCTTCGATGCACCAAAAGCATCCGCCCCCAAAGATAGCGAATTGAGGGCTGGGGAGGTTGGAAGGATTTTTGCTGGACTTAATGGGGCTAGAGGTTTGCTCGCCGGTGTCCGGCGAAGTGTTGGGTGGTGCGCTCGTTTTAGAGTCGGACGTTTTTTCAGTGTCGGATTTATTTGCTGATGCCCCTGAGCGTTCCAAAATCACGCGGCCACCCGATGCAGGCTTGGTGTCTTGCGCGGTGGCGACCTGAGTTTCTATCAACGTAGTGGACCACAGCAGGGCGGCGATCATGAGAACTCCGCGTAACATCGTAGGGGCCTTCGTCCGTTTCATGTTGTCCTCATCGATTCTCTGTTGCGGTGGATTCGCGAGTCGTTGTTTGGTGAGCCATAGTCCTATGGTCAAGGTAGGCATGTTGGTCTATTCCATTATAGACGTAATCATCAAGGATCGCCCCACGAGCCTATTGAAATAGTTAGCTACGACCAGCCCCCAACAAAATTCGATCCTCGAATCATCCGAGCCATACGCGATATTGCCAGACGGAGGAGCGATGACGCTGTTTGAAACAATTTTTCGATCATGACTAGCGTCGGGGAAGATCGGCTTAGCGCGTCCAGTTTCCACTTGCTTACACGCATGGCTCAGATTTGCGTTTCACCACTTAATTACTCGTGCAATCTACAAAGCACGCCGTGTTCGTCTATCCTAGTGTCTGTGCGCCAAGCACGTCGCACGCTACGATCGTACTCGCTTCAACTCAAAACGTTTCCTCTCCAAACGCTGGTCTCATAAATAGAAAGTATGGTTTGTCGGATGGATGCTCGCAAAGCACCTCAACACAGGTCTAGCCAATTTTCGTTCGGTACCTTTATCCTGGGTGCCTCGACGATTTTCATGTCCGCGGCAACAGCCCAGGAGATCCATCCTCAAGAAATCCGGATCCGAGAGGGATGGACTCTTTCGGCAGGGCCACCACCACGCGGTCGCTCCTCCCTGCCGGTCGATCCACTCGAACATGCGTGGATCCGTGGAGATTTGAAACTCCCGGATCGCTCGCTTGACGAGTCCCCGTCGGCGGAAGGAATCAAGGCTTGGAAGAAAGCGACCGCGGATGAACAAGGTGGCTTTACGGGCCGAGACGTCATGAGCGGATGGTTGGCAACCTACGTGGATGTCGATGCCGACGGTGTTTGGTTGCTCGACGCTCAAGGCCATGGTGCGGTCAAGGTCAACGGGACGCCCCGGACAGGCGATGTTTATTCGAACGGTTCGGTGGAACTTCCAGTCTTGCTGAAGAAAGGAACCAATAACCTACTTTTCCAAAGTGGGCGTGGTCGCATCGCAGCCAAACTAAAACCCGCGACAAAATCGGTCTTCCTGAGCACGCGCGACACGACCCTTCCCACCGTCCTCATGGACGAACCCGAAGTTCTCTTGGGGGCAATGCTGGTCGTCAATGCCAGCCAATTGCCTCAATGGAACCTTGCTATCGTTACCAGCTGCAACGGGAAAGATCCCGTCGAAACCACCGTTCCATTCCTAGCTCCGCTGAGTGTTCGAAAAGTTCCATTCCGGTTCGATCCGAGGAATGGAACGCCGGATAAACCCGATAGCGATCAATTGAGTGTCCTCGTGAAATTGGTTTCCAGCGGCGAGAAAGAAAAGGTCATCGATGAATCGTCGCTTGCCTTGCAATTGCGAAACTCAAACCAAACCCATCGCAGGACATTCATCAGCGAAATCGAGGGGAGTGTCCAGTACTACGGTGTCGTACCTCCTTTGGTAAATGCCACACCGTCGGACGAAAGCACTGCCAACGAAAAGCCCGCCCATGAAAAAGCTGCCCATGAAAAACCAGCATTGATCCTTTCGTTGCATGGAGCCGGAGTCGAAGGAGCGGGCCAAGCGGGCGTTTACTCCCCCAAGCCGAATACTTACGTCATAACTCCTACGAATCGACGTAGTTTCGGTTTCGACTGGGAGGATTGGGGGCGAGCCGATGCTTTGGAGGTGCTCGCCCAAGCCCAAGCTCGATTCGGCACCGACCCACAACGAACCTACTTGACCGGGCACTCCATGGGTGGTCATGGGACGTGGCATATCGGAACATTGTTCCCCGATCGTTTTGCGGCCATCGGACCGAGCGCCGGATGGATTTCGTTTTCGACGTATGCGGGACGCGGTGCCCAACAAAACCAGGACCCGACCTCGCTGTTGCTGCGTCGACCGATGCTCGTCAGTGACACGGTCGCGCGTGTAAAGAATCTTCAGCACCAAGGTGTCTACATCCTGCATGGCGATGCTGACGACAATGTTCCTGTTGATCAAGCGAGAACCATGCGGACGGAGCTAGCCGCTTTTCATCCCGACTTCGTCTACAAGGAGCAACCGGGTGCTGGGCATTGGTGGGGCAATGTATGCTGCGATTGGCCACCGCTTATCGAATTTTTCAAAAGCCATCGCATTGCCGATGCGTTCCGAGTCAATCACTTGGAGTTCGCGACACCGACGCCGGGCGTGTCGGACTCTTGTTTCTGGGGACGCGTGCACCAACAACGCCGCGCCTGTGAACTCAGCCGACTCGACCTAAAATTAGCTCGTAACCCCTGGAGCATCTCGGGCACGACCGAAAACGTCGAGTTGTTAGCAATCGATATCGATGCCATTCGAGACCCCGCAGAGGAATCGCCTAGTGCGCTCGATTGCGACATTGACGGAACAAAGCTAGAAGGTATTCCCATCGCGGGCGTCAGCACACTTTGGCTTCAGCGAACCTCTGATTCCTGGACCATTGCTCAAGCACCAAGCGATGCGAACAAAGGGCCACATCGCAATGGCTTGTTGAAAGATGCCTTTAAGAACCGATTTGTGCTCGTCTACGGTACGCAGGGCACCGAGCAAGAGAACGACTGGATGCTCGCCAAAGCCCGTTACGATGCCGAAACGTTTTGGTATCGAGGTAACGGTTCCGTGGATTTGGTACCAGACAGTCAGTGGCGCGAGGTTGCCAGCAAAGATCGAAACGTCATCGTCTATGGAAACAGTACGGTAAACCTCGCGTGGAAGGAGTTGTTAGCCGACAGTCCCTGCTTGGTAGAACGAGGCCAATGGCAATTGGGGAAGGACTCGCCGCAAAGCGAATCCGTCGCGGTAGGATTCATCCGGCCGCGTGCGGGAAGTGCGATCGCTTCGGTGGGGTGCATCGGCGGGACGGACCTTGCAGGAATGATGGCGTCGCAACGACTACCTATCTTCTCGTCGGGGACTGCGTTTCCAGATCTCATCATCGCATCTCCCGAGTACTTGAAGGATGGCGTTTCCGCGATCCGTCAACTCGGATTTTTCGGCAATGACTGGAGCGTCGAAAAAGGGGAGTGGCTTCCCGAGGAGAAATAGCGGGGGTGGCGAGGGAGCCCTTCATCGGTGCTCTGCCGATGAAGGCTGGCTAAGGCTGCATTTTCTGTATTAACCGATCAACTCAGGGATCGGTTTGCCATGATCGACGATCGGGGTGGGGCGGCCATTGAAGTCCTTGATGAATGTCGTCGATGCGTCGATCCCCAAGTGATGATAAATGGTTGCCAAGAAATCCCCTGCTGAGCATGTTCGCTCGATCGGATCTTCGCCTCGTTTATCTGTAGCCCCGATGACTTGTCCGGTGCGAATCCCACCTCCGGCCCAGACATTCGAGAACGCTCGAGGCCAATGGTCGCGACCAGGCTGGATGGTACCTGCAGGTGCGCTGGCGTTCCCCTCACCGGTACTCGGCGAATACTCAATCTTCGGAGTCCGTCCAAACTCACCGGTGACCACGACCAACACCCGTTTATCGAGCCCGCGTTCGTAGATGTCTTCGATCAACGCCGTAACCGCTTGATCGTAGGCAGCAGCGCGGAATCGAAGAGCGTCGAACACGTGATGATTGACTGCGTGATCGTCCCAGTTCCCAACCCGACCGCATAGCTGTCCACTAAGACTGGTGGTAAGCACTTCAACGCCCGCTTCCACCAAGCGACGGGCCATCAGCAGTTGTTGCCCCCACGCGTTTCTTCCATAGCGGTCACGCGTGCGATCATCCTCTTTGGTCAAATCAAACGCTTCCTTGGTGGCTGGGCTTGTAAGCAACGAGATGGCTTGTTGCTCGAACTGATCGAGAGCACCGAGTTCCCCTTGGCGGTCAAACGCTCTCGTCAGAGTGTCGAGTTTCTGGCGGAGGCCAGACCGGCGATCCAGACGCTGAACTTCGCTGGCATCCGAGAGTCCAATATTAGGAACCGAAAAATTCGGTGCATTGGGGTCCCCCATCACCGTGAATGGCGAGTACATATCTCCAAGGTACGCCGGCCCATTGTATTCGAGAGGAGGATTAATACCTACATAGCGAGGCAGCGGATTCGTTCGTGCCTCCTGCTGGGAGCGGAGAAAATTCGTCACAGTCATCCAATCCGGATACTTCGGCTTGGGTTTGTCCCGCGTGTCTGGATCCCCAGAGAGCATCTGCATGGAACCCGCTGGGTGCCCTGGCGCCGTTTGTCGCATGGAACGCAGGACCGTGAACTTATCCGCAATGGCGGCTTGTCGAGGAAGTAGTTCCGTGAATTGCAGCCCAGGAACCTTGGTGGCGATGGTGCTGAATGGCCCTCGATATTCGCTCGTCGCATCGGGTTTAGGATCATAGGTATCGATGTGGGAGCACCCACCCGGTTTCCATACCATGATAATCGCGGTTTTTTCACGGGGCGATTTCTGGCCGTCGCTTGCCAAGGCCGATTGCAGGCGGAACAGGCCTGGCAAACTCAAGCTGGCGAATCCGCCGAGTCCCATGCGCAGGAAGCCACGACGCCCAGCGTGTCCAAACGCTTGCGGTCCGCAGCATGGGCCGTTCCCGGCACCGAGATGCGAAGGAAGGCTTTGTGCATGTTGGCAGGAGGAGGCGTAAAATGGATCGCTCATCAGAGGTTCCTCAAGGATTCACACGGATCGTGATAGGCTCTGAAATCACAATTTCAGCAGTGTCTCTCGGCGCGGCTTGGGCGGTCACGTTTTTCAACGTTGCATTGGCGGCGGTGAGCGCTGCATCGGCGGCTTGCTTTTGGGCGTTCAGCGCTGCGATGGATTGCTCGACTTCTGCTTTCTTCTCGACCGGGCTGGACGCTAACGCTTGCGCTTGCTGCGCCAACTCATCGGAAACTCGTTTTGTTTCGGCCTCTGCCTTCTTCACTTCGTTTTCCGCCAGGGACACCCCCAGTGGATTGTATCGGTATTTCGGGACGGCGGTTCCATAGAAAGCGATTGTATAATCACCCGGCGCAGGCTTGATCGAAGCGAGATTGACGATTGCTTCGGCTGTTGGGCTCGTGAGGGAAATATCGAATGGCGGATTTCCCTCGAACGAAGGCCCGAATGTTTTCAGTTGCAGAACCGCACCGGAAAACTCGCTTCGCGCGGTGAGGCGAATCGGAATGCTGAGCTTTTCACCCACTTTGACTTCGTAAACTTTGGGTTCGGTAGCGGAGATCGTCAGCGGGGCTGTTTCCGAAGTGGTGACCGAAACAGGTAGCCCGCGAACCAACCGAGGGCTTGGGATTTCGCTCCAGGCATCGGGGACCGGCCACGCCATCTGTGCGGTTCTAACTGGATGAGCCACCAATTGTTCATTGATAGTCGCCGATGCGATCAATGTTGCTTGAGCAAGTGACTGCGGGGCCGATTCGCTCGCGGTCAAAAGAACAATACCTCGCGATTTGCCAGCCGCGATCCTGAGGCCATGGGCCGATACCCCCTGAGGTAGTCCCTCCATGGCAAGATGGATTTCTCCATCGAATCCATCGCGACGAACCGCAACCACCTCCAAAGCGATTGTTCCCCCAACGCGGAGCGCTAGGGGCTTGGACAATGCATTGCGATCACCGTTCCTGAGTTCCATATGGAGCCCCCATGAAACGACCGCAAAATCCGGAGCCGCTTTGCGAATTATCAAACGGTAGGTATTCCGCGGGTCCTTGCGAGTGCCACCGAAAAGGTCCGTTAGCAAAATTCGGTAGGTGCCGGTTTCCTTAATTTCGAGTTTGCCGAGGATATCCGTGGACCCGCCATCGAACGGAGGGCCATCGTACGCATAGCCATTGCTCGACACCTTCACTGGGCTTGCGATGTCGTTGAGCTCCGTCAGGTCAACCCATTTTTGCTCGGCGTCTTGACCTTGCGACTGCTGCACCACGATCGATGGATCGGTGGGGCGTCCCAATCGCTCCGAAGCAACTTCGATCCACCACACGTCACCTTGGTTCGCCGTAAACTGGTATGTATCCACATCTGCGGCGGGGAAAAACCGTCCGGCGAGATCGCATGGCAACGCGATCGTCTGGCTCTCCACATTTTCCTCCTCCATGACCGATGGTGCCTCGGGAAGATTCGCTGGTGGCCACGAGAACGCGCTAACCGACTGCGTCGAGGGGAAGACCGGAACAGGGGCGTCAACTGCGAGTTCTTGGAGTACCAATCGATAGAAGTAACCCGGGCCACCTTTGAAGGTCAATTCGTGGATCTTGATGATGTGCTTGCCCGAATCCATTGCGGTAAAATCAAGCGTGTTACCGGTCCGTTCCACCTTGAGATCTCGGCCACTGGCATCTGCCAAAATCACAACGGGATCGAGTTTCGAGTCGATGCCACGGGAGCAGCAATGGACGATGTAGCGTTTGCCAGCTTGGGCTTCGAACGCGTAATGGTCCACTGCGCGCGACGACACAACCGCATTGCAAACGGAGTTTACGGCGAGAGGGGCTGCGGTGGCCAATGTGGTATTGGGCGTCGATGGAATGGATTCGCTTAGATTCCCGACCGAAAAAATCCGCGCTGACGAAATACCTAGGCGACTCGTGACCCTGGATTCAAACAATCCCAAAGGGCAATCGGGCGCAATTGCAATCAAATACTTGTTGGGTTCCAGCTTGCCATTCGCATCACGTTTTGCGGTAGCTTGGATCCCCTGGTGATCGAACAACAGATCTCCTGCTTCCTCAAGGTTTTCACCAGTAATCGTCGCTTCGATAGTGGTCCCGGCAGCGCCTCCCATCGGCATGATCGATAGGAGCCTGGGGAGGGGAAGGCAAACCGATTGAGCAGACACGATGCCGTTGCTTAGCGTACCCCACGAGGCACAGAGCAGCCACCACGTCGCGACGGCTCGGGCGGGCTGAATGATGGGGATGGACCGTATCATAAGTGCGCTCGCTTAGTGGTTGAAGAGGAACTCTTTGGTGTTGATCAGCGCCCAAAGTAAATCGTGCAAATTCTCGCGCAGCGATTTGCCGGCATCAACCGGATTGCCTTGCGCATCGAATCGGGGCTCATTCAAGTACGAGACAGCGGTGGTGAGTTCTTCTGCCGAAGGCTGACGCGAAAAGGCAACTCGATACAACTCCACAACGCGATCTTGCATCGGCCGATCCGATTTGGCAAGTAGCTCCGCACGCCCATTGCCATTGGATAGTTTCCCTTTGACATCACCAGCATTCATCAAGTGAAGACTCTGCGCGAGGCTCGACGTCTGGATCCGTTCGCACTCGCAGACGCTCTCGTTCTCAGGGCGTCCAAAAACTTTGAGAAACGGTGACGCGTTGTTGTAGCTGTTATCCGGGAGCGCGATCGCCCGTGTACCACTGGGAAGATTCGGGAAATCAGTTCTGGTCATCGCAAAATCGTCGATGGCATCCAGCAACACCTCCGCCTGGAGACGTCGCGGATAGTACCTCGAATAATTCTGTTCATCCCTCGCATTATGCTCATTAGGAATCGAACTCAATTGGTACGTATTGGATCGTACCAGAACTCGAACGAGTTCCTTCAAATCGTAATGGCTCTCGATGAAATGTTTTTCAAGGGCAGCCAGAAGCTCGGGATTTGAAGGCGGGTTGGAATCCCGAATATCGTCCTCGGGTTCGATCAGACCTCGTCGGAAGAAATGCTTCCAGTAGCGATTGACGAGAGCCTTTGCAAAAAATGGGTTGTTGGGTGCAGCCATCCAATCTGCAAGCTTGAGCCGTGGATCGGTATCCGGTGCGATTGCGATTGTGGACTCCCCAAGGGGGGCCGGACGCAGAGTCACCCCTGTCTTGAGATTCGCCGCACCGGCCATCCCTCGCTTGTGAAAGATCATGTCTTCACCGCGCGTCGCGGTCGGCTTACGACCTACTTGGCTAAAGAACGCCGCCAAACTGTAGTAGTCGTCTTGGCTCCACCGTTCGAAGGGATGGTGATGGCATTGAGCGCATTGCATGCGTACACCAAGGAAAAGCTGCGCCACATCCTCGAGTTGCTGCTTCGGTTCTTTGACTCGCTTATACCAAGCAACAGGAGGGTTTGCGATAACAGTTCCAGTAGCAGCGAGCAGCTCGCGAACCATTTGGTCATAAGGCTTATTCGCCAGCAAGCTATCCCGCACCCATGAATAGAATGCAAAATTCGAAGTGATATCGCTGGCGTCATCGCGACGATTCTTGAGCATCGCCGTCCACTTGTTCGCAAAAAAGTCCGCATACTCGGAGCTTTGCAACAAGCGTTCCATTGCATCGTCGCGTTTGTGGTCGGAAGGGTCGTTCAGGAACGCTTGAAGTTCATTGTCGCTGGGCAAGCGTCCAGCGATATCGAGCGAAACGCGGCGGAGGAAAGTGCTGTCGTCGCAAACAGGCGAAGGTGGGATACCGAGTTCTCGAAGATTTTCGAAAACGTGATCGTCGACGAAATTTTTGGAGGGAGGAACCAAAGCTACCGGTGTACCTTGCGGCACTGAAGCTTGGAAGACCGCGACGTTGCCTTGGTAGCGGACCATGATCGATGCCTTGCCCGGGATATCGAGGATTCGAACCAGTCCTGACTCGGAAACCACGGCCATCGCGGAGTCGTTGGATTCAAACAGAGCTAGAGGGGTTACATCGATTGCGGTCTGATTCGAGTATTTTGCAATCGCCTTGAGTTGCTGCTCGCCACCTACGGCCAAGCTGCCTTTGTTGGGATGCACTTCGAGCGAGAGCAACTTTGGAGCCGTAGCCATATCGTCGTGGGCACCTTGCCGAATCCATTCGAGCAATGTTCGATAGCGGTCGGAATCCACCGGAATTTTCGCCCCTCCGCCGTGCGACACGGTACCCGTCGCCTTGAGCAGGAGCAGGCTCTGCTCAGGGGCAGCGAGTGACAATCGCCGACCGCGACCTTCAAGAACCATATGCGAGAAATCTTCTTTGGGCTCAAACCCGAGCAACGACAACTGAAATCCATTTTGGCCGTTCCCCGCCTTGGCATGACATGTCCCTGCATTGCAACCCGATTTGGTAAGGACCGGAACAACGTCGTTGACCAAACTAATCGGCCGAGGAGCGTCCGACGAATCCTCGTTCATGCACGCCGAAACGACGCGCGGACTCGGAACAAAGACAACGAAGAGATGGCAACCGATAATGCACAATAGCATCGATGCGGCAGGAAACCGATTGGCAAAAAACCAGTTGGGCCGAGACCGAGTGCAATGTCGCCGACATTGGTCAACCATCATCGCATAGGTATTGCTAGGGGAGGGAGTTTCTCGAAGGCGACCCGCAAAACGGGTTGCATCAGGTGGGAATGCGATCCAAGGGAGCGAAGAATTGGGCCTTGATGTTCGAACGGACTCACCGGACTGTATTCTCGGCCCAATAACCTCTATCTTGCAATCGCATTGCTGTATTGTACCCTCCGATTCATCCCCCCGTCTACGCGGCCGCAGTTCCGACCGCCTCAATTCAAGGTTAAACCTAGCGTTAACCCCCTTCGTCGAAGCCGACCGTTCGCCCAACATCCCTAGGGAACTCGAGGGGCCTCTCGGTACGTCGACAAGTAGCTGGGGCCTGCAAACCCCTTGTTTTGATACGATAGGCTCCTCCTGAGAAGCCTGCATCCGACATTATCCCGCACCATTCCCTCAACGAAGAGCTAGCCATAATGAGCAAACCGTGGAAGGTCGTCATCACCGATCTCATCGTAGAGCCATTGGTTTATGAACGCGAAATCCTAGGTAATATTGCTCAAGTCGTCGCCTTGGACGCGATGAAAGAATCGGAACTGGTCGGACGCATCGAAGACGCCGACGCCATCATGGTCTACCACTACTTTCAGTTCACGCGCGCGAGCATTGCTAGGCTAGAGAACTGTAAGGTGATTGTAAGACCGGGGGTTGGCTACGATGGTATCGATATCTCTGCAGCGCGAGAACGAAGTATCCCGGTATGCAACGTACCTGACTATGGAACGGAAGAAGTCGCCGATTCCGCGTTGGGGATGGCTATCGCGTTGGCGAGAGGGACTCATTTTCTCAACAGTCGCCTCAAACGAGGCATTGGCCAGTGGAATGTTGACCAAGCGTTGCCGATAGCGAGGTTGCGAGGCACACGTTTCGGAATCGTAGGTTGTGGACGGATTGGAACAGCTGTCGCTATGCGTGCCAAAGCGTTCGGATTCGACGTCTGCTTTTATGATCCTTACCTGCGTGATGGGGTCGACAAAGCGTTAGGTATTCGCCGCGTGGAGAGTCTTCGAGATTTGCTCAGAACGTCGCATATCGTGAGTGTCCATACACCGCTGACCCAAGAAACGCGAGGCATACTGGGTCCCGAAGAGATAGGTTGGATGCAGCGAGGATCATTCCTTATCAACACGGCGCGTGGTGGTGTCGTTGACACCATGGCGGTTATCGATGCATTAGCGAGCGGCCAAATTGCTGGAGCAGGGATCGATGTTCTCGAACAAGAGCCGCCACCCGCCGATAGTCCGATCTTGTCGGCTTGGCGAGACCCCAGCCACCCAGCTCACGATCGCCTTCTGCTAAACCCCCATACGGCGTTCTATTGCGACGAGGGATGCGCTGAGTTTCGAAGGAAAGGCGCTCAGGAGATTCTGCGAGCGTTCCACGGTCAGCCGCTTCGAAACGTAGTCAACTAACTCAATGCATACTGTAAACTTTGAACACCCCGCCATGTCCTACTCATTCCCGCCAACCAAATAGCGACAGATGCTGAGCTCCGGATTTTTTTCAAAAGAACGCATCGTCGCTCCCGAAGGTTATAATCGTTGGCGTGTCCCTCCTGCCTCGATTGCAATCCATCTGTGCATCGGATCGGTTTATGCGTGGAGCATCTTCAATCCAGCTCTTGTACGCCTACGCGGTGTGGTGGCGAGTTCCTCCCAAGACTGGACGTTGTCGCAGGTGGTTTGGGTGTTTACCGTCGCGATCGTCTTCCTGGGCTTTTCCGCAGCAATCGCCGGGAAATGGCTTGAACGCGTCGGCCCCCGAACTGTCGGGATCGTAGCGGGAGTGTTGTGGGGTGGCGGGATGATCCTCGGTGCCGTTGCCATTTGGCTGCACCAACTGTGGCTTCTCTATCTGGGCTATGGCGTCCTGGGTGGATGCGGGTTGGGACTAGGCTATGTTTCCCCTGTAAGTACTTTGATTCGTTGGTTCCCAGATCGACGGGGGATGGCCGCAGGGCTGGCCATTATGGGATTCGGGGGTGGCGCTATCCTCGCGACTCCGGTTCAGGAATTGTTGATGCGACGTTTCGCTCGAACGCCGACGTATCTAGGAACCATCGACTCGGTCTCCTTATCCACCGTCGAAGGTAAACGCTTTGCAGATATCAACTCGACATCAGCCAACCCTTCAGCAACCAATTCAGCAACCGGAGGGTCGACACGTGTTGAGATCGTTGCGATCACCCAATCCGAAGCGAGCCAACTGGGCCCGGGAATGTCGCCAGGCATCTATGTCGTGGGAACAGGGAGCGTCGGTGCCGCAGAAACCTTTATGGTGCTCGGGAGTTTTTATCTCATTGTTATCGTATTCGCTTCAATGCTTTATCGAATACCCGCGGTTGGATGGAAGCCCGCGGGGTGGGATCCCGGCCGTCTATCGCAAGCGTCCGTCAACAAAAGCAAGACGAGTTTGATCTCCGCGAATCATGTGGATGCCGATCAAGCGCTGAAAACACCTCAGTTCTATTTGCTGTGGATCATGCTCTGCTTCAATGTGACCGCGGGAATCGGTGTTCTCGGCGTTGCGAAAACAATGATGACGGAGATATTCGGCACGGCGCTTCCAAGCATCGTCACCAGCACCTTTGCTGCAACCTTTGTGTTGATGACCAGCGTTTTCAATATGATCGGCCGATTCTTTTGGGCCTCTGTCTCTGACGCCATTGGACGCAGGAACACCTACTTCATCTTCTTTGGCGCAGGCGCGTTGCTTTATTGCTCAATCCCATGGATCGCGTGGCAAGTATCCGAATCGGCCACCTGGATTTGGCTAGCTGCCTTCTATGCGGTATCGATGCTGATCTTCACCATGTACGGTGGAGGCTTTGCGACCATCCCTGCCTACCTCGCCGATTTGTTTGGCACGCAAAATGTGGGAGCCATCCATGGCCGTCTCCTCACCGCCTGGAGCGTCGCTGGTGTCTTAGGCCCGGTTGCGATCACCGCGCTTCGCGAGAAATCACTGCATGACGCCATCGCCAAGCTATCGAATCAAATTCCCTCCGAACAGTTTCAAAGCGCCTTTGGTGCTCCGCTTTCCGAACTACCTCTCCTGGTGAAAAATAAGACCGTCACTATCGCAAAACTGTTGGAGTTGGTGCCACCTGGAACGCAAGATCCCACACCGACCCTATACAACACAACCATGTTCCTGATGGCGATGCTGCTCGTCGCCGCTCTCCTGGCCAACAGCGCTGTGAAACCCGTTCACCAAAAGCATCATATGGAATCCTAGCAGCAGCCCTGCTTTTCTCGCGAGCGAACTTCCGGGGCGTGGATTCCTGGGCATCCGATACCACCAACATGCATTGTTGTTTAAAATGGGGGCCTCCCACCTGCGTTCTTCGCTCCCGAGAAGCCTTGCAATTCCCCATGCACTCTCCTATTCGCTCCATGATGCCTATCCGCTCCATGATGAACCCGCTTCCAACGGATTTTGGTTTTGCCGTTCGTTTCCATAAAGCCTTACGTTTCCATAAAGCCTCACCGTCCCGTGCCGCTCGATGGGCGACCACAGCGATCGCCTTTATTTGTTTCGGCGTGCACGCAACGAGCTATGGGCAAAACGGGGCCCCCCAGGCCAAGCCTATCGGTTCCGGCACGGTAGGATTCAATCGCGATATACGAGGAATCCTCTCTGACAACTGCTTCTATTGCCACGGTCCTGACAAAAACAAACGCCAAGCGGATCTTCGCTTGGACACGCGCGACGGACTTCATGGGACGGGTGGTAATCCAGGGGTCCTGGTCCCAGGCAAGCCGGACGAAAGTGCGCTGGTGCATCGTATCCTTTCCACGGACCCTAACGAGCAAATGCCTCCTCCGGAAAGTGGCAAAGCCTTGTCGGCGACGGATAAAGAACTGCTGAAGCGTTGGATTGCAGAAGGGGGGGAGTTTGAAGGGCATTGGGCGTTTTTACCGAGGAATGCTACGGCGAGCCAATCCAACTCGGGTTCTCTTAGCGGTAAGTCGGAAGACCAACAGGCCGTAGATCGGCTTGATGCTCGTGTCGCCGAATCTCTTCAAAAACAAGGGCTCGCTCCCTCCGCACCGGCCGATCGTGTCACGCTGATTCGACGCCTTTCGTTCGATCTTCTCGGGTTGCCGCCGAGCGAATCCGAAGTGGAGGAGTTTTTGAAGGATGATTCGCTAGGTGCTTATGAGCGTCTGGTAGACCGACTCCTCGCCTCCCCACATTTCGGCGAACGCATGGCTATGTGGTGGCTGGACCTGGTTCGCTATGCCGATACCGTCGGATACCACGGCGATCAAGAGATGAGCGTCTCACCATTCCGGCAATACGTCATCTCGTCGTTCAACACCAATAAACCATTCGATCAATTCACCATCGAGCAACTCGCAGGGGACTTGCTCCCGAACCCTACACGCGAGCAAAAGATTGCGTCGGGATACAACCGACTAGGCATGATGAGTGCCGAAGGGGGCGTTCAGGACAAAGAATACCTGGCCAAGTACATGGCAGAGCGCGTGCGGAATGCCACCGGAACTTGGTTGGGAATTACGCTCGGCTGCGCCGAATGCCACGACCACAAATTCGATCCATTGTCCACGAAGGACTTTTATCGGTTCGGTGCGTTTTTCGCCGATATCAAGGAACAAGGCTTGTACGGTGGATCCGACCAATCGGGCATTTGGGGATCGTATATCAAAGTCCCCTCAGCTGACCAAGAAGCTAAACGTGACGAACTTCAAAACCAGTTGAAGGCGCTCCGCGCGATTCTCGATCAAACCACCCCTGAGTTACTCGCCTCCATGGATATATGGGAATCGGCTCAAACTCCTTGGGTGCCACTGAAACCCGAGTCCGTCGTTTCCGTGGAGGGGGTAACGTTGAAATCACTGCCTGACGGTTCGATTCTCGCCAGTGGCAAAAACCCAGCCACCGACACCTACGTGCTGACATTTCGCGATATCCCAAAAGGAATCACGGCTTTTCGATTGGAAGTTCTCCCCGATGATTCGTTGCCACGCAAAGGACCGGGACGAGCCGGAAACGGAAACTTTGTTCTTTCGGAGTTCGTGGTTCATTTGCGGCCAGCAAACGGAGAGACCACGCAAATCGCGCTTCAAAGCCCTAGCGCTACGTACGAGCAAACCGGCGCGGCAGGTGGCAATCCTTATGGCAAATGGAGCATCGCCGCCACCCTCGACGGTGATGCGAAAGGCCGAAATTGGGGTTGGGCAATCATGGAAAAAGCCGGCGTGCCCCATGCTGCGATTTTTGAAACGGCTAGCGATTTGAATCTCGCGGAAGGGGATTCCATCTCGATCGGGTTGTGGCAAAACCTGGACAACCCTCAGCATACCATCGGTCGATTCCGACTCTCGGCCTCGACCTCGCCTCGCCCTGTTCAAGTTTCCAACTCGCTTCCTCCCGCGATCGAACAGATCGTCCGAATGCCCAAGGAACAACGCACCGATGCCCAAAGGGAGGAATTGCTGAAATACTATCGAGGGATTGCCCCACTACTCGAACCCCAACGCCTGGAACTGGCCCAACTGGAAAAGAGCCTTGCGGAACTCGAAGCGTCGATGATAGCAACGCTGGTGACCGAACAAGTGACGCCCCGCATGGTGCGTGTCCTCGCTCGGGGGAACTGGATGGATGAAAACGGTGAAGTCGTCACGCCGGCTTTTCCCGCTTCGCTCAGTAAAACGGAACCTCCAGCGGATCGTCGATTGAACCGCTTGGACCTAGCGAAATGGGTCATGGAACCCGACAATCCCCTCACGGCGAGAGTTCTTTCCAACCGATTGTGGAAGCTCTTTTTTGGTGCTGGGCTTTCCAAGAAACTGGATGATATGGGCGCCCAAGGCGAATGGCCAAGCCATCCTGAATTGCTCGATGAATTATCCCAATGGATGATCGACTCGAATTGGGATCTAAAGCGTTGGATCAAGTCCGTGGTCATGTCGAAGACCTACCAGCAATCGTCGGCGACCAATGCCGACGCCAAAGAAAGGGATCCATTCAATCGTTACTTGGGACGGCAAAGCCGATTCCGATTGGATGCTGAAATGGTCCGCGATAACGCACTGTCGATCAGCGGATTGCTGGTCAACAAACTAGGTGGAAAGAGCGTGCGGCCTTACCAACCACCCGGCTATTGGGCCTATTTGAATTTCCCGCAACGGGAGTGGCAAAACGGGAACGGGGACGACCTGTACCGCCGCGGATTGTACACCCACTGGCAGCGTCAGTACCTTCACCCGAGTTTGCTCGTCTTCGACGCCCCTAGCCGCGAGGAGTGCACCGCGGATCGACCGCGGTCGAATACCCCGCTACAGTCGCTCGTGCTATTGAATGACCCGACCTACGTCGAAGCAGCCAGAGCCTTTGCGGAACTCGTCCTACGGCACGAAGGGGACGATCGCTCCAAACTCAACTACGCTTACCAACGCGCGTTGTCTCGACCGATCAGCGACGTGGAAGCTACCGTTTTGATGCCATTGCTCCACGCGCAACTCCAGCAGTACAAAGAGCAACCGCTCGCCGCGAAGGAGCTTCTTTCAGTAGGCGCACGGCCGCTGCCAGTCGATATCGATACCGCGACCTTGGCTGCTTGGACGGCAGTGGCTCGAGTCCTCCTGAATTTGCACGAATCCATCGCACGGTACTAATCCGCACTAATCCGCGCGAATCCACTCCTGTCGACGCTCCATGGAGGTCGACCAAGAAATATCCTCCGCACTGAACAAACAGCCGGCAAACAGCCGTAGCGACCATCCCGCAATCATAAACTACACACAACTCGAAACACCCCTTTGCAGGCCGCGCATCAATAAGCCATGAACCACAACGCAGATATCATCGGACGCCGCACGTTTTTGCAACGCCCTGGGATCAGTCTGGGATCCATGGCCCTTGGTTCCCTGTTCGCCCGAAGCGGGCTTTCCATGGAACCCGACTTGAAGAGCACCTCCAAGGGGATCCTAAACCCACTTCATTTCCAACCCAAAGCCAAGCGGATCATTTGGCTTTATATGGCGGGTGGAATGACCCATTTGGAAACGTTTGACCATAAACCCAAACTGGCCGAGATGCACGGCCAACCGATGCCAGAATCGGTGACCAAAGGCCAACAGATTGCACAATTGCAGGGACAAAAACTGAATTGCTTTGCACCGCAACACGCGTTCAAGCAATGGGGGCAATCGGGCCAATCGATTTCCGAAATCTGGCCAAACCTTGCATCGAAATGCGCAGACGACATGTGCATCGTACGATCGCTCCATACCGATGCGATCAACCACGATCCTGCCCACACGTTCATGAATACAGGCTCGATGATCAACGGGCGACCAGCGATGGGTTCGTGGCTTCTCTATGGTCTTGGCGCTGAATCAGAGAATCTGCCGGGCTTTGTGGTGATGGTTTCAACGGGCAAGTACGGTCAGAAGCAACCGATTGCTGCGCGGCAATGGCACTCAGGATTTCTGCCTGGCCAATACCAAGGTGTTGAGTTCCGGGGGACCGGCGACCCGGTCCTGTATGTCGGCAATCCGAAGGGAGTTTCAACCAGCCAGCAGCGCGAAGTTGTCGATGCGATCCAATCCCTTAATGGATTGGCGGAGAAACGGTTGGATGATCCGGAAATCGCAACCCGTATACGCCAATACGAACTCGCGTTCCGAATGCAAAGCAGCGTGCCAGAGCTGATGGACGTCGCCGAAGAACCCCAGCATGTCTTTGATCTCTACGGAACCAAGGGAGGGGACGGATCGTTTGCCTCGAATTGCTTGCTGGCTCGCCGTTTGGCGGAGCGGGGCGTCCGATTCATCCAGTTGTACCATCGCGACTGGGATCATCACGGAGCGGTGAAAGACCATTCCGCAGGAACAGCAAAAGAGGTCGATCAAGGCGTCGCGGCGTTGATCACGGATTTAAAGCAGCGGGATATGCTCAAGGATACGATCATCGTGTTCGGATCCGAATTCGGGCGGACGCCAATGGCCCAAGGCGACGGCCGCGATCACCACCTTGCCGGGTTCACCATGTGGTTCGCCGGCGGGGGATTCAAACCGGGGTTCAGCTACGGCGCCACCGACGAATTCGGGTACCACGCCGTCGACAACGTCGTGTCAGTCCACGATATCCACGCCACACTCCTGCACCAACTCGGGATCGATTATCAACGATTCAGCTTCAAGTTCCAAGGCCTCGATAGCCGCTTGACCGGCGTCGAACCCTGCCGCGTTGTCAACGAATTGTTGATGTGATTGGGTTATTTCGCCGACGCATGGCTGTGCGATCATCGTCCCCACAGTTATTAACCCAGCGAAGAGAACGACACACTCGTCAATCGTTATGCTGGATCGCTGCTGGCAGAGTCAGGACTGCTGGCAGAGTCAGGACTGCTGGCGGAGTCAGGACTGCTGGCACTTTGGGCCGGTGACCTCCGATCCCTGATTTTGATGGCTCGAGTCAGAACGCGATCGAGCGACGATGCAAACTCATTGCGGTCGCGTTGGCTATAAGGTCGTGGCCCACTCAATTCCATGCCAGCACCGCGCGCGTGATCCATCCAATCGCGAGTCGCCAACCGTGAACCGATGTTTCTATCGTCGTACACTTCCCCACGTGGATCGAGTACGAACACCCCCTTTTCGACCAATTGAGCCGCAAGAGGAATATCTGCTGTGATCGCTACGTCGCCCGAAACCGATTTTTCAGCGATGTATTGGTCGGCCACGTTAGCACCGTCTCGGACGGTGACCCCAGAGATCAACCGACTGTTCGGAGGCAACCAAATGGATTGGTTGGCGACCAGGACTACTTCGACTTCAAGTCGTTTCGAAGCGCGGAAAACCAACTCCTTCACTTCGCGAGGAGCCGCATCCGCATCAATCCAAATCTTCATGAAGCAACTTTCAGTGCGAATGTCCTAGTTTATTCTTTGATCACCAACTCGCCGTTCATCACCATCCAGTGACCAGGAAACGTACACAAGTACGGATAGCGGCCAGGCTTGGCAGGAGCTTGGAAATAGATCGAGAACTCTGCATCTGGCTCGATGATATCGGTGTAGCAAATCACCGCGTCACTCTCCGGCACGTATTGCTTGAGATAGGCATCGGGCGCACCGATCATCCGGTTGGCCAAGTTTCCAACCTTGTCGAGCGATTCAGGTTGCAACAGAGCCCAGTTGTGCGGGACAACATCGGGATTCTTAAACGTCAACTTTAGCGTTTCGCCTGCCTTGGCTTCTAGCAATTTCGTTGAGAACTGTAGATTATCCCGCGCCTCCAATCGTATTTCCCTCGCACCTGCGATTTTCTTTTCCCAAGGGTTCGGGATCCGTTTTTGAAGCCATTCCAAATCCCGAACCATGGGATGAGGAAGTTTGGTGCTGACCGATCGCGCAACCAGCCCTTTGTGCTCAAAGGGCGCATCCATTTCGTGGATCGTCGCGAACAATTCCGAGGGGTGTTTCCCACCGACATGAAGCCAAAGATGGAGTTGGCTGCATCGCTGCAGGTCAGGGATTTCCAAGAAGACGGACTTGCCGTCTTCAAGCACTCGGGTCGAGCGAATGGTAAGAACATCGTGCCCAATCGCTCCGGCATGGATCACGGAATACTCTTTCGAACCATAACCAGGCGAATAACGATAATTCCACGCTTGGGCGAATTGCTTTCTCAAATCCGCAACTGCGATCGGATCGACGGTCTCCGAGAATCGCACCACCATTCCGTTGGAGTGAGCATGGAAAGCGACAGGCAACTGGTACGGCCCACCGGTGAAACGGACCCGTTCAAAGTTTCCCGCTTCGGGGGTGTACGTACCCCAACCATGCATCCCCGTCACGTAGATCCATCCATCTTTCGGGTTTACCCTCGCGCGGTGAGCCCCCGAACGGAAATCGCCAGGCAATGGTACCGAGGCTCCCTGCCATTGGTTGCCCACACGATCTCGAAGGATCAAATGCATAGTGCCTGTCCCGAAAGAGGTATGCACGAGTTGACCGTCCAGAGGTCCCATCTTTGGGCTTCGGACCTGCAGCTGACCACCGCTCGAGTTATCGACTCCGCGCGGTAGATAAAGGAGTGGCAGTTCCGCTTTTTGATTGGGACGAGGTCCACGGTAGCCATAGAACGGAGCCGGTTGCGTCGCGTATCGCGTCGCAGGATCGGTTCCGGCCAAAGGATCGATCTGGCAAATCATCGAGGTCGGAGTCCATTCTCCTTCGGAGCACGGAACGGTAATCGTCCCGTCATCGAGCAGGCCAAGACCGTCCGGATTCCTAAAGCCTGTGGCGACGACCATCGACGTTTTCCCGTCGGGAGAAATTCGCACGATGCCTTCGTTGCCCGACGCGAAATAGAAGTAACCATCGGCATCTCGTTCCAATCCGCATAGATAATCGTGACCTGAGGGGGATGTAACGTAGGCATTCGAGAAACATTCGTAGAAATCGATTTCCTGATCCCCATTGAGATCATGCAATCGGGTGATTTGATTGCGGCCCAAGGTATAGATTTGGTCATCATGCACGACTACTCCTAACAAATGATGCATCCCACCGGCGATGCGTCGCCAGGATGCTTTCTCCGAATCCAAATGCGATACCAGCCACACGTCTCCCTGCATCGTGACAACGACGGCACGGCCATCGCTCAGGAACGCATGCGCCCCGCAAGCCAACAAGGTCTTCCACGGGTTATCGAGCGGCAACTCGATCGTATCCACGACAAAGCCTTCGCCGACGCCGCGTCGAATCGCGGTCGGAAAATCCTTTGCCCATTGCGGTGATCCTCCGCGGAGAACATCGCGACGCGGATGCTCGGTGGCTGGCGCGATCGTCCGTACGACTTGTCCGTTCTCCACCGCTAATGAATCGAGCAATAGAATCCCGTCGTTTTCATAAGCAAAGACAACATCGGAACCATCGCGATAAAAACCGCGATATCTCGCATTGGTCCGTTCAGCCGTTCGGAATGGCTGGGCCCAATCCCCGAGCTCGATCTTTTTCCCGTCGATCCGAAAACCGTCGATGTATCCGTGCCGCACGTTTGAGTATGTCACGAAACCGTCTTGCCACGCCGCTTCGTAGCCAAGCGTGTCCGTATTGAAACAAGCGGCATAGCGGAGCGAATCTCCAAATCGAATTGCGGCGGCTCGAGGAACGACTTTGGGTTCACCTACGAGAACATTGCTTTGCAAGGACCCCAAATCCATGCGGCCCCAGGCGTCCCCCTTCCACACCTCTTCGTTCTGATTCCCCCAATGCCCGAACTTGGTACCGTCCAGACCTGGAAACTCCTCGATCCAAGTTGCCCGCGGCGTCATCGGTGCAAAATGGATCGCTTGTTTGGTGTAGAAGTCAAAAATACGATCTCGGTTGATCGGATGAGCGTGATGCGATCGACTCTTTGTATCGACGGGACCAAGGGCCCACTCGAAGCGCGTCGGTTCGTGGGTGCTCGCCGATCGAACTCGAGCTTCGACACTTGCCAGATCCAGTTTGCCTTGCCCGAGGCCAATCAAGAAACTAAGCAGGTCTGCTTGTTCGTCGATCGGCAATGCCACAAACAGATCCGCAGGCATCAGCGAAGCCGACAACTTTGCTTGTTCAATTGCCGACCGCTGGACGATCTGCTCGGCACGGGTCGCTGGATCCACAACGACGACTGTTTCGCCCTCGGTTGAGCCTGGAATATAACCGCTTAGGACGGTGCCGTCATCGAGGAGGACTTTGAATGGCTGAAACTCTCTTGCCACGGTTCGATTTGGCCATAGCAAACTCTCCGCGAGTTCTTTGGGCGTTCGAGACACACGATCGAGTGCTGGTCCGATCACCCCACCAGCATTGCCAATACGATGGCAGGAAAAGCAAGCCAAATTTGCACGCGTAAAGATGTTCAAGCCTCGCTCCGGATCCCCTTCCTTCAATGCTTTCACCACCAGTTCTTCGACGGCCGCTTGTGAGAAAGGCTTTTCAGCGGGCACATCTTGGAACGCTCGCACTTCCGCTGGCCCCACGAATGATAGCACTAGGATCGGCAACAACACCAACGATGCTGGCACCGCGAGGCGACCTCCTCGCCCGACGCAACTTGAGAGAATTCGGACCAGGAAGCTCCAGAAAATCAAACTTTCCAAAAGAACCCACGAGCTGGTCACAAGTTTGCCAAAGGGGAACGTCGATGATACAAGTTGTCTCATGGGAATCGATCGGGGTGGGGTTACGGATGGATACCGGAGTTGGTGCGGATGAAATCGCGACGTGAGCATTGTAACCAAACGGTAGCACCGCGCAGGCACCAGAGAGCCACCAAACCCGAATCGCTGGCCCGATCTATCCTGGTGCTTCTTTTTGTTGCCTACGTGTGCAGTGACGTCACACTTGGACAATCACCCTCGGGCCCAGAAACCCAGTCATCCTCGTCGGACACGTCATCCGCCATCTGGGAGAATATTGGGGAGTGGTTCGACTTTGACACGGACAAGGAATCGGTAGGGACTGCTCCTGACTCCGCCCAAGATGCATTCGAGGGAGAATCATCGCCAGCAGTGCCGCCATCATGGATCGAGAAAACGATTCCGGTGGACGAGCGTCCTCGCCCTCGAGCATTTCCTGTACCAACGACACTCGAACCATCCACGGCCGATGCATCAAACAACTCCCCCACGCG
This sequence comes from uncultured Pirellula sp., assembly GCA_903892355.1. Taxonomy (GTDB): domain Bacteria; phylum Planctomycetota; class Planctomycetia; order Pirellulales; family Pirellulaceae; genus JBKCUI01. Next base: position 29,800 of record CAITIE010000009.1, read on the forward strand.
CCAGGAGCTCAAAGAACTGAGCGAGTGGGTCCGCTCCATCACCCTGATGAACTTGCCCCCTAATGTTGAGGACAATCGCAAATGGGGGCGTACCAAGAGCGTTTACGACGGGTTCCATCTGAGCCTCGACGGACTCCGTGTCGACACGAAGCGCAAATGGAAAACAGTCAAGCACGGAACATGGTCTCGCTACTTCATCGAGTTCATCGACCCTGCGGAACGTCTGAAGATCGACGTCACAAAACTCGAGGTGCAACCGAATGGACGCCTCTTTTCGACGTCACTGATGATCACCACGCCACTCAAACTGTTTGGCCGAGTGAGCCAATTCCAGCGGGACGTTCAATGGATAAGCGTCTCCACGAAAGCCGAAGCTGTTGTCGCGATGCAAATTGACTGCGATGTAGCGATCAAGCTCAACCCGCGGGTATTTCCGCCAGATATCGAGTTTCACCCTTCGGTAACACGCGCCCAGGTTGAACTTCAGGAATTTGACGTAAGCGAGATCAGTCAGATCCATGGCGAGGTAGCAGAATGGCTTGGGAAGGGAATCCAAAAAGTTCTTCAGCGCAAGCTATCGGAAGCAAACGACAAGCTGGTCGAAAAAATCAATGCTTCACTGGCCAAGCAGCAGGACAAACTGAAGCTCTCTGCGCAGGCTTGGCTGTCGAGCTCATTCAACACAAGCCCGAAACCCAAGCAACCACCTGCGCCGTAGGCTAATAGAAAACCGCGCCGTAAGCGAATAGAAAACTGCGCCGTAGGCTAATAGAAAACAGCAGCGAAGGAGAGCCTTGCTGCTTGGAGATTGCGCCGATCGTCATTGATCCATCGAGCGCAGGACATCCTCAGCGGCAGCGATCGTTGTAGAGATATCGTCGGGCGTATGGCAGCGGGAGAAGAAAAGTGCCTCGAATTGGCTACAAGGCATGTAGACCCCTCGGTCCATGAGCCCCCAGAAGTACCTGGCAAATCGTTGGCGATTGGAGCGATTCGCCGAGGGCCAGTCGACAACCGGGCCGTCGTTGAAGAAGAGAGTCATCATGCTGCCGACGCGTTGAAGCTGTGCGGGGATACCAGCGGCATTTGCAGCCTTGAGGAGGCCTTGCCCAAGTCGATCCGCTTGCTGTTCCAAGTATTCGTAGGGAGACTCATCGCGAAGGATTTCAAGCGTGGTTGCGCCGGCTGCGGTCGCCAATGGGTTTCCTGAAAGTGTGCCCGCCTGATAGATCTTCCCTGCCGGCATGACTTGATCCATGATATCCGCGCGTCCGCCGTACGCGGCGAGGGGTAAGCCCCCGCCGACGATCTTGCCGAGCGTCGTCATATCGGGTTCGATACCGAAGAGGCTTTGCGCCCCACCGTAGGCAACCCGAAAGCCGGTCATGACTTCGTCGAAGATCAAGACCACGCCATGCCGTTTCGTTTCGCTTCGAAGGGTCGTCAGAAATTCTTGGGTGGGGATCACCGTTCCCATATTTCCGACGATAGGTTCCAAAATCACTGCGGCGATTTCATGGCCTAGCGAATCAAGAGTCTGTCGCAACGAGACGGTATCGTTGTACTCGAGGACGATCGTATCGTTCGAGACCCCCGTGGTGACCCCTGGAGAATCCGGTACGCCGAGGGTTGCTGCTGCGGAACCGGCGGCGACCAAGAGCGAATCGACGTGCCCGTGGTAACAGCCCGAGAACTTGATCAATTTAGACCTTCCTGTAGCACCGCGCGCGACCCGGATCGCGCTCATCGTGGCTTCGGTTCCACTACTGACCAATCGGACTCGTTCGATGCTTGGAACTGCAGCGATAATCAACTCGGCAATGCGAGACTCATTCTCGGTCGGTGCACCGTACGACGTCCCCCGTTCAGCAGCGCGAACGATCGATTCGATCACCCGCGGTTCGGCATGCCCCAGGATCATCGGGCCCCAGGAACCGATATAGTCCAGATAGCGATTGCCATCGATATCGTACAAATACTGGCCATGAGCCCTGTCGATGAACAACGGATGACCTCCCACGGCGCCAAAGGCGCGAGCAGGCGAGTTCACACCACCGGGAATCAGTTTGCGAGCCCGATCGTAGGCAGCGAGACTTTTGCTTCGAGCTAAATTCATCATCTTTTTTGGGAGCGAGGTTTTCGAGGAATCGATGCGGGTGTGAATGGTACCAAAATCGACATCTTCTAGGGTTGCGAGTTTCGTCGAGCGACCACCGAGCGATGCCCTTACCAGCCCATGACCATGTTCGACTCGATAACCCGGCGGGCTTTTTCAAGATCAACACCGGTTTCGGACATGTAGAGGCGGATTGCGTGAAGTTTGTCACCCGAAGCTTTCGAAAGGCAATCGCGGGCCGTCGCACAAATGTCGTTCGACGTTCCGGCAACCCCCAATGCTCCTTTTGAGATGACCCATGAATCACGGGGACGCTTGGTCAATCGCACCACCGAGTCGTTGGGGTACGCATCCGCCAAAACGGCTCTTGCCGAAGCTTCGTCCGCAGCCCATGTTATAATGATGTGCGAGTCTGTTTCGATTTCGAACAGTGGCATGGAATTATTCCGTTGCGGCTGGAAAAGTTTCGGTCGGGCTTTCGCGTTGCAGATACTGCGGTTCGCGTACGGATCCAACGTGCTAGATTATGTAGCGGGCTGGAGTGACGAGCGAAACAGCATCAGGTGACACGTTTCAGCCGAAACCGTAGCAACCGAAATCGTAGCAACCGAAATCGACTCGCGAAAGGTTCACCGCGTGGTCGGGTTGGTCGTCCAAACCCTCAGGAGTTGTCCGTGAAAGCCTCGATTGTCAACCGTTTCCTCGTATTAGCGACGATTGCATTGCCAGTCGCACCTGTGCTCAGCGACTACTTTGGCCCCAGCACCTACGCGAGATGGTTACTAGCGAATGCTGCGAATCAGTACGACCGGGGCAATGTGACCCAAGCGCAGGAGAGTTTGCAAAAGGCGTACGACTTGTCGAAGGATATCGTCACGGACGGGAATTTCTGGCGACAATTCGAACGGATCGAAGGGGACACGTCGGGCCCCTCCAAATCCAGCAAGATCTGGCAAGACATGGTCGGTCGGGTTGGTGATCCCGAGCAGCGTGCCGTGGCAGCCTTGGAAGTCTCCAATCTCCTCTCCAATCGCAGGCAATTCGACGTTGCCGCAAGAATTTTGGTCGACAACCTTCCCCCCAGGGAAGATCGCAACGCAGTCCAGAACAATCAAATTGCCTACATGCGATCGCTTGCCAAGATCGATTTAGAAGAAGCATTGCTGGATATCAACCAAGCGATCAAACAGCTTGACAATGAGTCCTTTCTCGATACGAAAGCATGGGTGCTGCATCAACTCGGCCGCAACGAGGAAGCCCTGCCAATCATCGACGAAAGCTTATCCATGCTCATCGGCAAATGGCGCGCAAATACGAAAATCGAGCCATTTATTGCCGCGATGATCAAGATCGAGGAGGGGCTCAGCCCGTCAGGTTCGACGGATCCTTCCGAAGCGAACGACTCGACAAAAGTGGCGGAAGCAACCCAAAGCGCGGTAGCGGATCCAGATCTTGACACAGCCGAATCAACCGCGACCCCCGACGCGACCCCCGACGCGACCCCCGAGGGAACCGCGGGAACTGCGGGAACTGCGGGTGATGAGCGAGCGGCGGGTCAGAAAACTCGAATGGAGACCAAACGCTCGTCCGGCTGGGCGATGGTGCAACTGTTGGAAGAGTTCCCCATCATTGCACGTGGCTTACCCACCGTGATGGACTTGCCTACACTACGTTACCACCGCATGAAGATCCATGAGGCCTTGGGAAACACCGAAGCCATGCAAAAAGACCTGCGTTGGTTAGAAGCATTCAGCATCAAGGGTACGGATGACTTGCACTAACCCTGTCGCTAGGGCGTGACCGCAATCCCCGAAAAACTTGCTTCCTCGCACTCTCCGCAACCCAGCCCCACCCATTGGCGATAGCTTTTCCGTGTCAGGGAGGTCGGCAGTTCACCATCTCAACGAGGGGGATTTCCAGGGGCAAAGCAACGTGGATTGCAACCCTGAGAAAACTTTTATTCCCGCGTTGACTCTGCATATTCGATCTCTGATAATCGTTTTGTTATTCCGCGGGTAACAATGCAGGATTTCGGTGGTCGCGTCGCGAAACGTAGGCTTTCGAGAGACGGTTTGTTTTTTCTCGGTTTGGCTATTCGGAACAATCTTATTCGTGCGCTGGCGGCTTCAACGTGTTTTTGAGGCTCGAGAGTCGAAGGGTTGTCAAAAGGTTTGTTGGTTGGTTCCCATGCCCTGTGAATTGGCACAGTGATTTGGGGCCGTATGTTTGCGAGGGTTTGAGTCAGTGACGAATATTTATGTAGGGAACCTCTCTTTCAAAGCTACAGAGGATGAGGTCAAGCAAGCGTTTAGTCGTTTTGGTAAAGTTGCACGAGTGAGCATTGTGATGGACCGCGAGACGGGCCGTTCACGGGGCTTTGCATTCGTTGAGATGCCCGATGCAGAAGAAGCCAAGGCAGCGATTGATGGGTTGAATGAGCAAGAAGTCGCGGGTCGTCGTATTTCTTGCAACGAAGCTCGCCCGAGAGAAGAGCGACCCTCGGGTGGCGGACGCGGCGGCTACGGCGGCGGCGGCGGCGGTGGTGGTTATGGTGGTGGCGGTCGCGATGGCGGCGGATACGGTGGTGGCGGTCGTGACGGCGGCTACGGCGGTGGACGCGATGGCGGCGGTTACGGCGGCGGACGCGATGGCGGAAAACGCCCTTATCGTGATCACTAGTCGTTGAATAGTCGTTGAATATCTGTTGGGAGACTCACCGTACAAGCAACCAAGCGGGATTGAGAACAATCACGTTTTGACGTGAGCGGCGAACTCCACAATCAAACGTAATGATAGCACCGAGGTTGAGCCGATCGACTTCGGTGCTATTTTTTTCGACGCGGGGTAATCCTTGGATTGAGACGTAGCTATTCACTAACGTCATGTGCAGGTCGCTGGCGAGCCATGTCCCATCGGATTGCTCCTCGATGGACTCCACGCTGCGATTGGGTTTGACGCGAATGGTGATACAAATGATAAACTCTCCTGAAATTCCAATAACATAATGCTCGATGATCAGCGTGCTCAGGCTTGTAGAGGCTCACTTAAGACCGGGAACCGATGACTCCTGCACACAAAAACCCCAATTATCTTGCCGTATTTCTCGGGTTCGCTAGAAACAGTTTGATTCGCGACATGACCTTTCGGGGTAACTTTCTCCTCGACTGCGTATCGAGTCTTGCGTGGCTACTGATGAACCTAGGGTTCTACCTTTTAATCTTCTTCCATGTCCGCAGTATTGGGGTGGCGACCGGTTGGGGGGCAAACGAGTTCTACGTATTCCTAGCGACGACATGGATCATCAACTCGATTGTCCAGTCGTTTTTGATGCCCAACGCACAAGAGTTCAGTGAACTGATACGGACGGGAGGACTCGACTACGCACTGCTCAAACCGATCGACACCCAATTCTTGATTTCGTTCCGGCGAGTTGAATGGGCGTCGCTCAGCAATCTCGTCGCTGGACTCGTTATCTTAGTAGTTGCGATGGTTCGATTGAGCTACCGCGTCGATCCCCCGTGGGAGCTTCACCTCGGCCTGGTGCTGCTGTACGGTCTCTACATCGTATGCGGCGTGTGCTTGTTCTATAGCCTGATCGTCTGCCTAGCCGCAACGAGTATTTGGCTGGGTCGCAACCAGAGCTTGTATGACTTTTGGTTCTACATCACCAACTTTTCGCGTTACCCCATGGAGATTTACCAAACGGGCTGGGGATTACCGCTGTGGTACATCTTCACCTTCATTCTTCCGATCTTGGTAATCATCAATGTACCGGCGAGGCTTTTAGCGCAGCCATTGGTACCCCGGCAAGGCTGGGAGTGGGGGCTGGCAGGTTTCGCGATTGCCGCTACGATCGCATCCCTCATCTTCAGTCGCTGGGTTTTTCAAAGGGCGTTGCGCAGTTACGCGAGCGCCAGCAGCTGATTCGAGGCTACGCTGATTCGACTCTAAACCGATACGACGCTAATCCGCCTCCCTAGTCCGACATAACACTACAACGATCCGACACCATGCCACGCCTTTTTGTACGCGATATCCAACCTCAAGCTCAAGTCGACGAAGTTTATCGAATTGCCGATCGCCAACTACGAGCGAATCGACAGGGGAACTCATACCTTTTGATGCAACTGCAGGATCGCACTGGCGTGATTTCGGCCATGCGATGGAATGCGGATGAGCGATTGGTAGAACGATTTGCGAAGGGGTCGTACGTTCGCGTCCAAGGTGTCTCGCAACTGCACAATGGAAACTTGCAATTGATTGTCAATCAATTGCATTCGATCGACGGATCGCAAGTCACCATGGAGGACTTCGATGCGTTGGACCGTTCGAAATCGGACCGATTGTGGGGACGGTTGGTGGAGTTGGTTAACTCCATGTCGGATCCCACCGTCCGAGCGATCTGTGAAGAGATCGTCGCCGACCCTCGCTGGAGCGCCGGATTGCGACTCGCTCCCGCAGGAATCAAAGCCCATCATGCTTATCCAGGAGGTTTGCTGGAGCATGTCGTCTCGCTGATGGAATTGTCCGATGGCATCGCCCAGCATTATCCGGATATCGATCGCGACTTGCTGGTCGCTGGAGCCTTCGTCCATGACCTTGGCAAACTCGAGGAACTCGCTTTCGAGAATGAACTGAGCTACACCGATTCAGGGCAATTGCTAGGGCATCTCGTCCAAGGCGTTGTGATGCTCGATACGATCGCGAGGCGACTGCACGAAAAAGGAACTCCAGTCGACGGCGAACGACTTTTGCGACTGCAGCATATCGTGGTCAGCCACCACGGAACGCTCGAGCATGGCAGCCCGAAGGTCCCGATGACCCTCGAAGCCATCGCTTTCCAGTACCTTGATGAATTGGATGCCAAGCTCAATTCAGCGAGAGAATTGGTCCAACAAGATCGCACGCGGGATCCGTGGACGCCATTTAGCACCGTGTTAGGTCGCAAGCTTCTTAAAGGAAGTTTTGGCGAACCGACAGACATTTAATCCTCGAGTCGAGGCTCCGAGTCCCTCCGCTCTCACTCTTGATTTTTCCACGAAAACCCCGGGTTCTTCCAAAGGATCTGGGGTTTTTTCGTAGGCAGTGCTAACACCCCCGCGAGCTGTTTTCACAGCACGCTTTGGCACCTTTTTACCCCCAAAAGCACCCTGCGCGATGTAGTTTGCGCTGTAGGCAGGTGGGGTACAATCCCGGCCTGAGCAGCTAAAAATCCGCGATCACAGACCCTTTCACGACAAGGGACTGTCGTGCTACTTTGGGCCCGCAATGTAGAGCCGTTGTC
>CAITIE010000010.1 GCA_903892355.1 uncultured Pirellula sp.
ACGCCGCGACTCGTGGCGTTCCGTTCCGATCACATACAACCCGCCAAAGTCCCGAACCACGAGCCCTTGCTCGCGCATCTTTTCGGTCTCGTCGATCTCTTTAACGAGCGCATCCCATTCTTCTTTGGGAACATCGAGCCGTGTCGCGTACTTGTGCTGCAGTTGAGCCCAAGCCATCGTTTCGGGGTTACCACCGAGGATAATATCGGTACCGCGGCCAGCCATGTTGGTCGCGATGGTGACAGATCCGAGCCGCCCCGCTTGAGCGATGATATCCGCTTCACGCTTGTGGGCTTTGGCGTTGAGAACTTGGTGCTTGACACCACGTTGCTCGAGCAGATGGGAGAGTTGTTCGCTCTTTTCAATGGAAACTGTACCGACCAGAATCGGTCGTCCAGCTCGTTCAATGGTTGCGATCTCTTCCGTAGGAACCTCGACGAGTTCCTTCGAGTCCGCCTTCTTCAACTCGACCGTTTGGTCCGATTCCGATTGGATGTTCCCGACCAAAAACCCACGTTTGCGATCCTTGAACTCGATCGTGTCGTGCTTGTTCACGCGATCGATTTCATCGGCGACTGCGTTGTATTTTTCTTTTTCGCTCAGATAGATCGCGTCGGCGAACTCAATACGCTTTAAACCGCGATTGGACGGAACAGCAACAACACCCAAGTTGTAAATTTTGCTGAACTCTTGAGCTTCGGTCATCGCCGTACCTGTCATCCCAGAAAGCTTCTTGTACAGCTTGAAGAAATTCTGCAGCGTGATCGTCGCGAGTGTCTGCGTTTCTTCTTTGATCTGAACCCGCTCTTTGGCTTCCACCGCTTGATGAAGACCATCGCTCCACTGGCGTCCCTCCATCAATCGTCCGGTGAACTCGTCGACGATAATGATCTGACCATCCTTGCTGACGTAATTGACATCCCGCTTGTAGAGATGATGGGCCTTGAGCGCGTTATCCAGCAAGTGAGGCCATTCCATATTGCCGACGGTGTAGAAGCTTTCGACACCTGCCAAGCGTTCGGCTTCGCGAATCCCGGCATCGGTCAAGTTCACCGTGTGATCCTTTTCGTTGACCACAAAGTGCTCTTCCCGTTTAAGTCCCATCGCGACGCGGTCCGCATCCATGTACTTGCCGGAGTCCCGCATGGCCGGACCAGAGATGATCAAGGGGGTTCTCGCTTCGTCGATCAAGATATTGTCGACTTCGTCGATGATCGCATAATGCAAGGGGCCTTGGACCTGCTGCATGTGGCTGGGGAAGCGAAGGTCACCCCGTGCTGCCATCCGCATGTTGTCACGCAAATAGTCAAAGCCTAACTCGTTGTTGGTCGCGTACGTAATGTCCGCTGAGTACGACTTTTGACGCTCGCTATTTTCCATGCCACTTTGGATGTTCGCGACAGTGAGGCCGAGACCCATGTAGAGCGGAGCCATCCACTCCATATCGCGTCGAGCCAAGTAGTCGTTCACCGTGACTACGTGAACCCCACGCCCTTCGAGGGCGTTCAGGTACGCAGGGAGGGTCGCCACCAAGGTTTTTCCTTCCCCGGTGATCATTTCCGCAATATTTCCGCCGTTGAGAACCATTCCCCCGAGCAATTGGACATCGTAGTGCCGCATGCGCATAAAACGCCGTCCTGCCTCGCGGCAGGTCGCAAACGCCTCGACCAAGACATCGTCAATGGTTTGGCCATCCGCCAGCCGCTTCCGGAACTTGAACGTTTGCTCCTTGAGCTCCGCGTCGCTCATCGCCATGTACCGGGGTTCCAACTCCCCGATGTGCTTGGCCAATTCGCCGTAACGCTTTAACTGGCGAGAGTTTGCGGATCCAAACAGCGTGGTCAGACCTCGGTCCAATCCGCTGAGTACGCCGTTGACTGCGGTGGTGGTGCCTTCCCAAATTTTCTCGAGCAGTTCCATGTTTTCGGTAGCCGTTGGTATAGGAGTGGGGGTCGGAGGGGACCCCCCGCGCATCAATATGCATGCATTTTACGCATTTTCTCAAGTTTTGCGTGATTGGAGAGTATCGATTCATCCCAAGTGCGTCAATCGAAGGCACCGCCAGGATTCCCTCTCCCTTCCTCAGTTTTTCCGCTACTATTTTAGCGCACGATAGATTTTTGTCGGTGTTCGGAGCATCTTCTCGGTAGCGTTTTGTCCCTGTCCCATGCGTTCCCCGTATCCAGGGACTCGATGGATGGATGACGCACCCAATTAAAAACCAAAGTCCCCCCCGCGAATAACGACAAAGAGGTGGGCGAACCAAAGAGGCGGGCAATAAGGACAACTCCGGTCATGAGCAATCGAATCACGCTAGTCACATGGATTCTCATCGCGGTCGCCGCACTCATTTTCTTTCCGTGGCTGGCGTACCGAGTCTGGTTGTCAAGTTTTGACAGCAAACGCCCCTTCGTCGAAAAAGAGATCGAGCGGATGCGACAAGCGGGGCTTCCTGTCGACAATGAGTCTTTGGATACGTGGTATCAAGAACGAACCGACCCTACCGACGCACGGGAATGGATGGAGACAGGCCAATTCGTTGAATCGTCCGACTTTGTGACGCTCGCCCAAGGTGTCCCGCAATTCGATCCTAAAACCCCCGAGGAGTCGGAATGGACGCCAGACGGCTGGCCGGCCGAGGCTGCCGCGCGGAGACTTCTTAAAGACACCGTGGTCTTGAGAGAGAAAATCCGAACGTTGAGCCGTAATCGCATCCCGGTGCGATACCGCATCCGATTCAATTCGTTCCAAACAACCCTGGCGCACATGCAGTTGCTGCGGGGTATTGCCCGACTCCTGGATGTCGAGTGCGACGTCGCCATTGCCGACCGCGACTCGATCGGATTGATCTCTGCGGTACAAACGCACTTCGATATGGTCGAGGTTCATCGCCACGAACCGTTTGTGGTGTCGCAATTGGTTTGTTCCGCGATTCGCAGGATGGCGTACGCATCGATCCGTAAAGGAATCGAACAAGGCTTCCTCGACGACTCCGCCATTGAATCACTCTCAACGCTATTGACGGAAGAATCGCTTGCGTTCGATTCCTTGCGGGAGACCTTCCAATCCGAAATGGCGGGGGCTCTACCGATGTTCATGAACCTCGACGAGTACGTTTTAGATGACACAGGGAACGGATCCAATGGATTCAGCCGTTCGTTGGTGACTGGATCGAGACGAGCCAGGTACAACGACATAGCCCACTACATCGAGCATATCCAAAGTCTTTCAAACATCGACACGAAGTCGCTCGACGAAGCCATTGCCCAAGCTGAGAAATCAGAAGAGGAATTGATGCGCAACGTCCGTAACGCGGGTTTATTGGGCGCACCTGGATGGATCGTGACCGGTGTGGCAGCTCCAGCAATCGCAGCTATCGTATCCAGCTTTGCAGAAGAAAAAGTCCAACGCAATTTTCTGATGCATGGGCTCGCCATTCGACGCTACCAGCTAAAAGAAAACCATCAGGAACATGGGGCGTTTCCTGACTCTCTCGAAGCGCTGAGCCAGATAGGCTTTCGCAGCAAGGATTGGCCTACCATCGGTCCTAAACCCTTCGGCTATCGCATCGAGGGTGAGACTGCCATCCTTTGGTACACGCCGAACCGTGTCGGGAAAGAAACCCAAGCTGATCCGCCGAGCGTGAATGGTTCCACTCCCTACGCAGACCAACTCTCCGGCGCGGTGATGCGGCTAAAGAAATAGCTGCGGTAAACAGAAGACAACGGACTAGTGTCGGCGATCGGCTGCCTGAGTCGTGATCTGGGCGTCTTTGCCTGAGCGTACCGGGGGTCTTCATTTGGGGTTCTTCGTTCGGGGTTCTTCGATGTTGAATCCCGTCTCTTTTTGGTCCTCGATGAAATCATTCTCGCCAACGCCAGGGGCGGTCTGCGATCTGCTAAGATATGCAATCCTGCCTAAAGTTTACTGTTGCACTTCTTCGAGTAGCTCCCTCACGTACTTCTTTATTTTACCTCTTTCCCTTTCCCTCTCGCGACGACTGGACCTGTCTCGTCATGGCTATCCAATGGATCAATGGTCACATCGTGCGCAAACAGATTTGGTACGAAGGGCTATTCACCTTGACGGTCGACTGTCCTGGCGTCGCGCCCTTTGAATGCGGACAGTTCTTGCAAGTCGGAGTTCCGCTTGCCGACAAACACCTGCATCGCCCTTATTCCGTGGCGTCACCGCATGGCGACCAACTTGAGTTCTTCATCGTCCGAGTCGCCGATGGAGAACTCACACCTCGGCTGTGGGAGATGAACCTCGGGGACACCATCGACATTTCTTCGAAAGCCACCGGTGGGTTCACGCTGGAGCATGCGCCGGCGGCGGATGCGATCTGGCTACTGGCAACAGGTACCGGATTGGCACCTTACATTGCCATGCTTCGCGATTCCAGAATATGGAACTCCTATCGAGACATCGTTCTGGTGCATGGTGTTCGTCACGTGACGGATCTAGCGTATACCGATGAACTCGAGTCCTTGGTTCGATCGAGCGACGGACGTTTGCGGCTCGTCCCTGTTGTTTCGCGAGATCGTCCAGAACATGGTTTCCACGGTCGGATCACAACCGCGATCGAGTCGGGTGCCCTCGAGGAAATCGCCGATCTCCCATTATCACCGCATAGCAGTGCTGTCATGATGTGCGGCAATCCGCTGATGCTCGACGATGTCGAGGCTATCTTGAATGCCCGGGGGATGCGCAAGCACAAGCGGAACGAAGTGGGGCACTATGTCGTCGAACGGTACTGGTAACAGAGGGCTTCAACGCGTGTTTTCCATACGATCGATCGACTGGTCCAATCCGAGATCCAAACGCATAGTGATCGTCTGCTTGCTGCTGCTATTAGCATCCGCGGTAAATTACATGGATCGCCAAACGCTGGCGGTTGCCTCGGCGCGGATCAAGAGCGAGTTCCAACTCGAGAATGTCCAATACGGACGCGTCGAAGCCATCTTCGGTTACAGCTTTGCGTTCGGTTCCCTTTTTTGGGGATTCATCGTCGATCGTTTTTCGGTCCGATGGGTCTATCCAATCGGACTGCTCGGCTGGTCCGCCATGGGCTTTCTTACCGGCTGGGCCAACAACTACGACGAACTCTACTGGTGCCGACTGATGCTGGGATTTTTCGAATCGGCGCATTGGCCGTGCGGGTTAAAGACAACCCAAGCCCTCCTCAGCCAGCAGGGGAGAGCGATGGGGAATAGCGTGCTTCAAAGTGGCACATCGATCGGTGCTATCTTGACCCCTATCGTGATGCTCAGCATCCTCACTAGCGAGCCAGGAAGCTGGCGGATCGGGTTTCAAGGCATCGCGGTCGTGGGTGCCTTGTGGGTTTTCCTTTGGCTATACGTAGTCCGTGATAGCGACTTGATCGCGGTCGATCCCCAACCCACTACCGCCCAATCCACTAAGGCCCAACCCCATTCGTTCGAAACCCCACCCAACAATGATTTTCCGCTCCTAGAAAATGCGTTTTCGGATACGCGTGCTCCCTTCAACCCGTACGCGCCTCCCGGAAACGCCATCCAGTTCGGTGCTACTCCTGGTAATTACGGAGTCGAACATCGTTGGTGGCATGACGTATTCACTCGCCGGTTCGCGATCGTTTTGCTGATGGTGATGTGCATCAACACCATGTGGCAAGTCATGCGAGCTTGGTTGCCGTTGATCATGCAAGAGAATTACGGCTTCAATGAAAAACAAACCTTGGTCTTCAATTCGATCTGGTACATTTTTACAGACATCGGATGTTTTGCGTCCGGTGTGATCGCTTCCGGGATGGCTGGTCGCGGCTGGTCGATCGTCGGGTCCCGTTTGTTGTCGTTGACGCTGTGCGTGATTCTCTTTGCCACACTGATCGCCGTCCCTTTTTTGAATGGTCAATTACCTGAGTCGACATCGACGGTAGGCGCCAGCACTCCCGTTGAGTCACCCTCATCTCCCTCATCAACAGTGGGGTTATTCACGCAATTTCTATCGCTCGATCCGTTGCGGCTCACGATGCTCGGAGTACTGCTGATCTCCGGAGCCGGTGCGTTGGGGATTTTTCCGATTTATTATTCCTTTGCCCAAGACGTATCGCCGCGTCACCAAGGCAAAGTAACATCGATTGCCGCGACCGGTGGCTGGTTGGCTTCGTCGTATGCACAGCCATGGTTCGGCTGGCTAGAACAACGAACAGGAAGTTATGACCTGGGTATCTTTCTCCTGAGCGTCCTTCCGATCCTGCCCCTTGCGTGCCTCTACTACTTTTGGCCTCGAGAACCCGATGCTCGGCAAGGACGGTCCCCGAACCCTTCGCAGTAGCCTTCCTGACGATTCACCTTCCGATTTGACTCATTCCCCAAGGAGTGCCCACCATGTTGCCTCGCCGTCAATTCCTCAGTCAATCCGCTGCACTGGCGGCAACCACCGCAGCGATTCCATCCGCGTTCACATCATCGGGCTTTGGGGCTGGACCAGCCGATGGGCCTCGTAAGAAGATTGCTTTCTTAGGCACCGTCGTTTTCCGACACTCCCACGCGCAGCATTTCCTGGATCGGCATTGCATGGGATACACCTGGGGCGGGCGCTGGCAATCTCCACGCTTCGACGTTGCGTCGGTGTATATCGAACAGCAGCAGAAGGAAGGCGATCTGTCGCAACAAAGGATCGACAAGTACAAACTCAAACAATACTCGACAATCGCCGATGCATTGACTTTGGGAACATCGAAGCTTGCGGTCGACGGGGTGGTGATGATCGGCGAGCACGGCGATTACCCCACCAATGAAAAAGGGCAACGCAGGTACCCTCGCTACGACTGGTTCAAACAGATCGTAAAAGTTTTCGAACAGAGCGGTCGGAGCGTCCCCGTTTTCAATGACAAGCATCTATCGACCGTTTGGTCGGAGTGTGTCGAAATGGTCGAGGATTCGAAGCGTCTCAAGTTCCCATTCCTGGCCGGATCCTCGTTGCCTGTGACTTGGCGATTTCCATCGATCGACATGCCGGTCGACACGCCGCTCAAGGAAAGCGTATGCGTTTGCTATGGCGGCGTGGATAGCTACGACTTTCATGGTTTGGAAACGGCGCAATGCATGTCGGAGCGCAGGCGAGGGGGAGAGGTCGGAATCGCATCCGTGACCGCACTGAAAGGAGATGCGCTTTGGGCGGAGATGGAAAAGAGTACCCGCGAGGACACACGGAAGCTCTTCGTCGCTGCGATGTCGCGCAGCCATAATCTGCCCGTCGAAGGTGGCTTTCCAACCGATCCAGTCACGTACGAATGGGGCAAGAAAGTCATGAACGGCTCGATCGCTTACTTCATCGAACACCGGGATGGATTCAAGACCACGATGTTCTTGTGCCCTATCCAAGACTTCAACTATGCGGGAATGCGATCGGACAATGGGGAAATCATCTCGTGCCAAATGTATTTGCCCATGCCCACGCATGGTTCCACCACCGCCGATTTCTTCAACCCGCTGGCCAGGCACATTGAGTCATTGGTCAACGAAGGAAAGACCCCCTATCCCGTGGAGCGGACACTCCTCACCTCGGGAATGGTCATCGGCGGCGTAGAGTCTCTATTTAGAAATGGGGAACGTTACGAGACACCGGAGATGAAGGTGACGTACAAGAACGACAGCCCACCAAGTTTCTGGCGCGAATAAGCTTGCTGTTTGCCAATTAGCCAAGGGCTAGGGATCGCCGAGAGGTATGCCGAGGACTACGGATCCGTGGACTTGGGGGCGTCCAGCTCTTTGCGCCACAGCGAGTCCGGTTGTACATGTTTCTTTTCTGCGTCCTGCTCGATATTCTCACGTTCGTGCAGGATGAGGCGAGTGATTTGCTCTCGGGTATCATTGATGAGCGCCAACAATCCATTGAGCATCGTAGGGCTTTGCCATTCACCCGACACGAAGCCTCGAACGGCGTCCGATTTTAAGAGAGCGAGCTCTTGTTGCAAACGGATCAGATCCACCAACTGCAGTTTCGCAGAGAGTTCGCTTTCCAGCGCCTGCTGTTCAATCTTGATAACGCGCATCATGAACTCGCCGAATCGATTTTCGCGTTGTTGCCGTCGATGCTCCGAATACCATTGGTACAAGAAGAACGCAGCCCCAGCGAGTGTTGCCATGATCGCGAGTAGTTTTTCTAGGTAGTCGATCAAATCGCTTGCGATCAGCACTTTGTTTCGATCGCGATACCGCTGAACGCCCGAGTGCAGCACGTACTCATTGGGTAAGTCGAGCCATGAAGATTCCAGTCCGGGGATTGTGTTGCGAGCAAAGTCTGTGTTGAAAACGCCTGTTAGCGTTCGCTCGATCGCAGCATCTGGGACTTTCGAACTGGCCACCAGGAGCATGCGCGAACCGATGGTCGGCAGGTCCGATTCGGGGGTATCGGGATCCACACCGTAACTAAAAGAAGGAATAATGCACGGTGAATAAAAATGTCGATCGATCTTGCGCGATTGTGACGCAGCATCATCGTTTGTCGAGGATTGCGAGAAAGCAATCCCGAATGGAATTCCAACCAGTTGGTATCCGTGGTTTTCGATCAAACGATGCGCTAGCGGAGATGGCAACGTAGAGACCACAAAGATCGCATCAGGCATATCATCGATTTGGGCATGTTCAATTTCTTCGTGGGACATTTGATCCGCACGAACGAAGTCTTTCGAATCACCCGTGGGTTCACCCTCGACAACCTGCAACTCGAGAAAGTCCAATACTTCTTCGGCGAGCAGTCGCGTGCCACTCGAACCCGTACCGAGATGGACCTTTTTGCCTCTTAGGCTTAGCAAATTGCTTTTACGGATCTCATCACCGAGAGCTGCTTTGACGAGTACATGCAACGGTTCCGTCATCAAGGGACACAACTGCCGCACTCTGGATTGCTTGGTCGGTACCAGACCTCCTTGAATCAGAGCCAAATCGATTTTGTTCGTTTCCAACCATTCCAGCGATTCCTCGGAACCATTGGACGGAACAACATCGATCTGGATCCCTTGCTCGGCCAAATTACTGGCTAGTGAAAGCGCGATTAGGTGGCGAGGACCAGCAGCACTCCCGGCCGAGATACGCAGTCGGAGCGGGGGTGGCTTTTTGAAAGGTTGCCAGATCCAAAGCCCGAGGCCGAGCAACGCGAGCCCCGATACCATCAAGAATATCTCGCGCCATCGACTTTTGCGCGCCATCGCAAGTCCCGTCGAACCGGTTTGAGGTTTGGCTTGATCGGAACTCATGCGGTTGACTCCCTGCCGATAACTCGCAAGGGGGTTTTATCTAGTTCGGAGCGAAAGGTTTCGACTCGGAGTGGAATGCACCAGCGAATCAGTAATGAGGTGGTATTTCGTCTTCCGGCCGCCGTTGTTCGCGGGAGGACTCGCGGACTAAACGTACGTCCCCCGCCAGGATTCTCAGTTCGCGTTGCAACTGGTCAATTTTACGCGCTTGGTCGACGACAACCCCATCGAGGTCAGTGATCGTTTTCTGCAAATGGGTAAAAAGGACTTCCAATTCAACGAGTCGATCGGTGGGATTTTTCATCGGCAGCAGCCTTCAATGCTCGGTCCTCGTACCTCATACCCAGTTGCTAGGTGCTAGTTGCTAGGTGCCGCTGAGAGTCGATTCAGTTCGCGATAAAGTTCGCCGAAGAGAATCGTTGATGTTCCGACGCTCGTTGGATAGCAATCGCTCGCGAATCGCTCAGCTGGGCTCGAAGTGTACCTCGAACCGAGGTAATTGAAAACGCGAGGCATTCGCCTCGCGATTGCACGTCAACGTGTGGACCGTGTTCGCGGCGATTCGCCCCGAGAAGAGCTGGCCCCGAGAAGAGCTGGCCCCGAGAAGAGCTGGCCCCGAGAAGAGCTGGCCCCGAGAAGAGCTGGCCCCGAGAAGAGCTACTCGTCGATGTCGTCTTGTGCGGTGGCGGTAGCGATGGTCGCCGATCGTTCGCTTCGCTCGTACCCAAGCGACCGGATGACTTCCAAGATTTCGCTGCAGGTGGGAAACATACGACCGTTTTTACGCTTGTATTCGTCCATGGCAGCCATGAACTCGATTTCGTCCCCGGAGTAATCCCGCTCGCAGGTGGTCGGGTCGATCTGACGACGTCGCTGGACCTTAGATTTCCGCTTCTCCTTCGCGATCATCTGCTTAATCTGCAGTTCGCTAGGTGTTTCAACACGGCGATCGCCGGTTCGGCGTTCATCGGCACGACGGTCATTTGCCCGACGATCCAAGGTTACGATTTCTTCGCCTGCTTTTTTCGATTTGGTCATTTTTCTACCCGCACAGTTTCCCCAGTAAGAAATTCCGATGCGAGCAGCACGCCTTCGCTGCCCCCTAGACTCTAACCCACCCTTAGAAAGCGGCTCCTCGGAGCATGAGGAAAACTTCCCCTGATTTAGCTCACACGCAAAAAAAGGAAGGATTGTGACGATTGTGCGAGATTACGGCATTGTTCTGTGAAATCGGTTGACCGGTGGAATTCCAACCGCCAAACTATCGGGCCAAGAGAGGCTCCCAAGGCCCCAACCCTTCTGGAACTGGGTGGGCTGAGCGGTATTGCGTGAGCTTTTGATCAGAGGCTGCCTACTTTTCAGGAGTTCAATCAGTCATGTTTAGTCCTTCCCCCGCGCGTTCGATACCGGAGGCATGTCAAGTCCGATCGGCGTTATGGCTTCATCGATTGCTCGTCGCGACGATGGCTTGGGCGATTTTTGTATCCAGCGGTGCAATGGGCCAGCAGGTCGAACGGTACGGCGACATCCCAGCCGACTCGGTTGCGATTGCGTCGATCGACTTCCAAGAATTGAAAGAATCACCTCAGTTCCGTATGTGGCCTTGGGAAGTCCTGAATGTCGCTTGCATGGAGCAATTCGGTTTTGCGCTCGATGACATTGAGACGATCGATGCCACTGTTTCCATGCCCAGTAGCGAGCCGGAGTTTGGGTTTTCGATCCGAACATCGAACCCCTTCGACATTGCGACCATCGCGGATACCGTTGCAACGGGAATCGAAGTATCGCCCAAGGATGAAAGCTTGCGGTTTCGAGGACTCTATGAGTTCCCCATGCTGCGGATCGCCCAAAAAGATCCTAATCGGGTCTTGGTCGGCACCCAAGGAACCCTCCGTCGCATGATGAGCCAACGGATCAAGACGGGGGGCAGAACCGTCGAACTGGTATCCTCTCGCGAGTCCAATATCAGGGTTGCAATCAACTTGGTCCAGATTCGAGATCTCCTCCTGGGTCTGTGGATGACCCAAGAGCAGCAAGTTCCTGAAATGTTTCGGGGTGATATCGAGAGCGTGATCGAGTTGACGGACAATTTGCTGGTCGAACTCGAAGCTTCCGATTCCAAACCGATTCGTGTCAGCTTTGGAACGGCTGGCCGCGAATCGACTGAAAAACTGGAGGAATCGCTTCAACGACTTCGCACTGAAGGTTTGCAATTCGCGCGGGAATCGGTCGAGTCGCAGCTGGCCTCGGAGCCATCGATATCGGACGCCATGAAGCAAGCGGCATCGAAGTATGCGGACCGAATGCAGGAAACGTTTGGCGATGCCTCGATGTGGTCGATCGAGGAAAATCGGTTGGAGCTGAAAACCGAAACGTCGATGATGGCGAGCTATCAGACCATCGGTGTGATGACCGGGCTTCTCTTACCTGCGGTTCAAGCCGCCAGGGACGCCGCACGTCGAATGAGTTCCAGCAACAACATGAAGCAAATCATGTTGGCACTTCACAATTACGAATCTGCCTACCGAAAACTTCCCCTTCGGATGAGTCGGGACAAAGATGGTCAGCCACTGTTGAGCTGGCGAGTTCAAATACTCCCGTACATCGAGCAACAAGCTCTCTACGACCAGTTCCATCTCGATGAACCATGGGACAGCCCGCACAACATTCGACTGGTTGAAATGATGCCTCAAACGTACGCTAATCCGAGGTTCGATGTCCGTCCCGGGCACACGGTGTACTTGGCCCCGTTCGGAGAGGATTGCGGCTGGCCTGGCGAGAAATTTGATTTCCGCTCGATCACCGATGGGACTTCCAGCACGATTGCCTTGACCGAGGTCGCACCTTACTTGGCGGTTCCCTGGACGGCACCTGACGATTTAGACATCGACGAAAATCCAGGTACCAGCTGGATGAGCGACCGAGGAGCCAATGTCGGCATGTTCGACGGTTCCGTCCGGTGGATTTCCGCTGAGCTCGCTGAGGATGTTCTTCGGGCATTGATGACGATCAACGGTGGCGAAGTGATTCCGATGTTGCCGTAATCCGAAGCGAATGGCTCCTTTTTGAGGAAGTCTGTCCTCAAACGGGGGCCATTCAGTTATATTTGGGAAGTTCCCTTGGACGCCAACGGCGGGACACCCCCGGAATCGAATCGCAAGCCGCCGCTCGATTTCGGGCTCCACAGGCCTCTCGTCCACTCATCACTCACCCGCTAACTCATAGAACCTACTGACGTCATGCACGAATACTTGGCAACGTACTTCACTCTGTCCAATAGTTTTCTTGTGTTGGCCGACGCGTCTGATGTTTTCAACATCGTCGGACAGCTCTCCTACGTTGCATTGGCTGCGGTGGCGTTGTGGGGTGCCTATTACGTGGTTCTGGTTTTCACTCGGGTGAATGCAAAACGATTCAAAACAGAGCAGCTGCAAGATGAGTTTATCGATTCGATCGAGGATGATTTGAAGCGAGGTAATTTCGATGCGGTCCTGACCGCTTGCGAAGGGGACAAGCGAGCTTTGCCCATGCTGATAACCTATGCTTGCAAGCATCGTTCGTTCGGTTATCAGAAAACACGTCAACTGACGCTCGATCGATTCCAGCGCGACGTGATCGCCGATTTGGATTACAGTATCGCTTGGATCGTGACGGTGATCAAAACAGCGCCGATGCTCGGTTTGTTCGGTACGGTGGTAGGGATGATGGGTGCGTTCGGCAAGCTGGCATCGGCAACGAATGTGAACCCGACCGACTTGGCAGGGGACATCCGCGTCGCTCTCGAAACGACCGCGATCGGTTTGACGATCGCCATTCCGTTGGTTATGGCGATGGCGAGCATCCACAACCGAATCCGACACATGCAAGATTTGGTCGGGTCCGGATTAGCTCGAATTTTCGAAGCCTTCAAAATTGGTCTCGCTCGCGAAGAGCAGCGCGGTGCGCGGCAAAGCGCCTAACGAATTGGCCATCGGTTCGAGTGCGTAAAACTGCAGTACAGGTCCAGAGAAGGTACGTTGACTTATGGACAAAGATTCCAATTCATTCGATGCACGGGAGGCGGATTTGCTCGATGCGGGCAAAGTCGCAACCCCCGTTGTCGGAGCGGAAGAAGAGCCTGAGCAAGTCGAACTCGGTCCACGTCCTCCTATGGACGATGAAATGGATATCACGCCGATGATCGACATGACGTTCTTGCTCCTGATTTTCTTTATCTTGACCTCCAAAATGACCGGTGAAAAATCGTACGAGGTACCACCGGCAAAGCACGGCAGTTCGATCGCGACCAAAAGCTGCGTCATGCTCAGCGTTACGCGAGGTGTGAGCGACACCCCGATCGTTGCTAAAGCCGACGGCTCGGTCTTTTCCGATGATCCCGAGCAGCAATCGGCTGAAATCGCGGAGTATGTGCAAATGCAGATGGAAACCGGTGGCAAGACCGAAGTTTTGATTCGAGCTGAGGGGAATGTCACGGCCAAGCAACTAAAGAAGGTGGAACAGGCAGTCGCAGAAGTCCTCGAAGAGGGCAAACTGATCAACCTCTCCGTGTCGGAGGCTGGTAAATGAGCTTGAGCATCCGGTGCCCACATTGCGCCGTCGTCCGCGTAGTCAATCCGCGTGTCCTCGGCCGAGAAATTCGTTGCCCGACCTGCGATCAGCCATTCCGTGCCGATGAGTCGCTGTTGATTCAGGAAGGATCGGCGAAACCAACCGAGCCTTCAGCATCCCAACCGCCGGCGACTCCAACGCCCCGCGATAGCAACGCGCAACCCCTCGCAAAGGCCCAGCCAACCCTCGGTACCGCCAACGCTTCCTCCAAACCAGCATCGGCAGCAACACCATCATCAGCGGCAGCACCGGTACCAGCCGGCTTGTCCGTTGCCGAAGAGGAAGAGCCGGAACAAGTCACCTTTGCGAAGAAGGAACTTCCCAAAGACGACATGGACATGACGCCGATGGTGGACGTGACCTTCTTGCTGCTGATCTTCTTCATGATCACCGCCTCGTTCTCCAGCGAAAAAGTTTTCGAAAAGCCACCTCCGCTGTCGGACTCGCCAAGCACCAAACCGATGGAGAAGCCGCCGGAGGTCTACGATAGCGTTCGAGTTCAGATCGATGAGTTCAACGCGTACACCGTCATTTTCCCAACCGGTGACCAACGGGAAGCCAGCAGCAAACAAGACTTGCTCATGGCTCTCGGCGAAGCTCGCGCCGAAGTATCGACGGGCAAGGAAGATGAAAACCTCAAGTTATTAATCGATGCCCATGAAGAATGCATCCACGCTGCTATCGTCGCGGCGCTCGATGCGGGGCGCGAAAAAGGGTTCAACAGTTTCAGTGTTACGGTCGTGGAGGAGTTTGAGTAGCCAATGAGCGCACAGCAGTTCATCAATATGCTCGAGAGCAAAGGCCTACTCGACCCTGAAATCATTCAGGAACTCCACAACCAAGTGGAGCAATCGAAAGTCCGTGTCACGCCGGAAGCCATCGCTCGATTGCTGGTCGATAATGGGCAATTGACCCGCTTTCAAGCCACCAAACTGATCACCGAACTCAATGAAATGATCGGTGCGGCGGGAACCGATCCGTCAACGGCAGCTCTGCGAGGTGGACGTTCTGTGGAAATCCCTCCGCCCAAAAAAGGAGATTCCGTCGAAGACCTCTTGCCACCCGATGAGCCCGAAGTCGTCGAAGTCACCGAAGTGATCGAGGATCCTGTGTCCGAAATCGTGGAGGTGGTCGAGGCGGAGTCGACCGAAGAACCCACCTCGAAAAAGAAGAAAAAAAAGAAATCCTCATTCGTTGAAGACCCAATCTCCGAGGTCAAAGTCGCTCAAGCCCCAAAACCCAAGAAGCCCAACAAGAGCCCTTGGGAATCGTTCGGAATCGTGGGTGTCGCCTTCATCGTTCTCCTCCTTCTGATTTTTTTCGTACCCCTCTACATCTGGTTCGCGAGAGGTTCCGCAAAAGAGTCATTCGACATCGCGGAAGAGCTTTTCAAAAACCGTGACTACGAAAGGGCGATCAAGCAGTACGAAACTTTTGCCAGCACCTTCACGACCGATGAAAACGTCAGCGTGGCCAAAGTCAAAGCTTCCATCGCCCGTGTTCGTCAGGATGCCGAAAAGAACGCAGATCCAACCATCGCTCTGAAGACCGCGCAGGAACAACTCCCAAAGATTGTGAACGAGCCCGGTTTGACGCAAATGCGCGTGGATGTAACCGACACGCTCCTCCGGATCGCTGAGAAGTTTGTGATTAAAGCGGACAATATGAGCGGGACCGAAGATCGGAAAAATCTGATCGGCATGATGAACCAACAAATGGAACTCATTCGTGACCCAAGATACGTCGGCACTCAAGAACGAACCCAAAACGAACAGCGTATCAAGACGATCGAAGAAGGCCAGCAGCGTGTGATTCGCGACATCCAGCAGAGCGAAGACCTTGCGACCACGTTAGCGAACATGCAGCAAGCGATCGATGCGCAGGACGTTACGAAGACCTATGACCTTCGCAAGGAACTTATCCGTAAATATCCACCGCTCGAGCCGGAAAAAAAGCTACGTGAATTGATGCAGGTCGCAACCGATCTTCAAAAGGGATTGGTAGCCAAATCAGCCGCAGCACCGAGTGTCAGCGCTGAGCCTGCGACTCTCCCGGATACATCCACGGCGCTGCTGACCAGTCGGACGGGGAATACGGTCGATAGCAATAGCAATGATGTTGCATTCCTTCGCGTCAAAGGATCCGTGGTCGCGATCCAAGTATCCAACGGTGACGTCCTGTGGCGAAAGTACATCGGCCGTGACTGGAACTCGGAACCGCAGCGCATTGCACCAACCAGCGATAGCGATCCGATCATCGCAGTCGCATCCCGAGGCACGGTGAGCCGACTATCCGCAAAGGATGGCAGCCTCGTTTGGGAAAGTAAGTTTTCGGAACGAATCCTTGAACCATCGGTCGATGGTGACGATGTTTTTGTCTGCACCGTCGGAGGTAATGTGTATTGCTTGGACGCACTCTCGGGGCAGTCTCGATGGGCGAAGAAGATCCCGCAACCGATCGACGTGGGGATGGGTGGTGCGGCAGGTAAACGCAAACGATACCTCCTCGGCAATCATTCGAACCTCTACGTCATGAGCCGAGGAAATGGCGAATGTGAGGAAGTCGTCTATGTCGGCCATAATCCTGGAACCATCGTCGTTCCGCCAATTTGGGTGCTCAATCAACTGATCCTCTTTGAAAATGCAGGGCCCGATCACTGCCTCATGCGGGTCTACACGACCAACGATGAAGGTCTGCAGTTGACCCAAGCCCAAGGGCCGGTCCGATTCAAGGGGCACGTCGTGGTCGAACCCCAAGTCGAAGGCCGAAGATTGGCGGTTGCCACCAACCTCGGTGAAATCGCAATCCTCGACGTTGAAGTCACCAACGCGCGTGACAAAGTGTTCAAAATGGTGAACTTGGTCTCCAACGAAGCGGCACCCAAAGTGACTTGGCCGTTGATGTCGGGGACCGATTTGTGGTTGGCCTCAAGCCGGTTAGCCTACTTCCAAATACAGATTACCGGCCAAAAGCTGAACTCGATGTGGCTCAAGGATGACTTGGATGAGTTCACCTGCCGACCTACCAAAATCGCGGAAACCATCGTCCACAGCCGTATCGTCCGCGGTACCGGCGGAGTTCGTGTCGCCGCCGTGGATCCGAAGACCGGCAACCCATTCTGGGAAACCGATATCGGCACTCCCGTCGCCTCGATCTCACCGGTCGGTGACTCGATGGTCGCCGTTACTTCCCAAGGAGCTGCATTCAGCATCGACTCGAAATCCTTCGGATCTCAAAAGCCCAATTTGCAGATTGAAAACATGGGCCGCAATCAACGCTCAATGATGTTCGCCAACTCGACGCAACTCGAGGATGGACGCAGCGTGCTGCTCAACTCCGCCCAAGGAAGCCAACTCCTGCTCGTCGATCCTAGCCGTAAAGCAGGATGGACCACCAAACTGGTCAATCTCGATCTCGCCAATTCGTATCCGATCACCTCTCCGATCGCCGTTGGAAATTCCCTTATCATCCCACTCGAAAACTCCCAGCTACTGATGATCGATCCAGAGAGCGGAAAACAGATTGGGACGGCGTTCCAACCGACCATCGCTGCTGGTGAACGCCCTCTATGGCTAAATCCGCTGCTCCTGTCCGACAAGCAATCGGTAGTCATCGCGGATCAAAAACGGAACCTTTATAAGCTATCGACCGGCAAGCAGCTTCGATTGCTCAACTCGCAGCCTCTTGAAAAATCGATCAAAGGGCGGTTGGCTTCGCTGAACGATGTTATCGTTGGAATCTCGCCAGGTGCGTCCGGAGATATCATGGACTTCTATGAAAGTGGCGAGTTCAAGAAGATCGCGTCCCTCACTTTCGAAGGCCGTTTCGCATGGGGGCCCTTCGCGGCGGAAACCGATGCAGGCACCATCGGTTTGGCGTTGAGCGATATCGAAGGACTCGTCGCATTCAACTCCGAAGGCAAGCAATTGTGGTCGACCCCGCTCCCGCAAGTCGTTTTGGTGGGCGCTCCATTGACCAGCGGATCCGATCTCATTTTGTCGAGCACCACGGGTGAGTTGATTCGCATCTCGAGCCGTGATGGCAAAGAGACCGCTCGAAGCACGGCAGGGGAACCCATCGCGGGGACACCCCGTATGGTAGCCAGTGGTTTAATCATACCCGGTGACGAGGGAACCATCATCAATGCGCCGCTTCCCTCGGAATCGAGCTCCAATCCGACAGGCAATCGCTAATGAGACGGTGGAGCGACGCAAAAATGAACCCCTCAGTTTCCAAGCAATCCTTGTCCCAATCTAGCCTAGGTTGGCTCTTGTGTTTCGCGGCCATTGTCGTTGCTTCGGCGTTCACTCACCCAGCGTCCGCGCAGGACAGCTATGACAAGATTCTTCAAGAGGTGGAGGTAGTCACTTCCCTTCTCGACGAAGAACCATTTGACATCATCACGCTCAAGCCCGAAGCGACCGGGCGGAGCGTCAAAGTTGCCCCGGTGGAGATTCCCAATCGCCGTTTGCCGACGGCAACCAAAGACACGGATAAACTCCAAGTGACGATATTGCTTTTCCCTTCCCGTCGCTACGAAGTCCTCTGGAAAGATATCGAAAAGGTCTCTTTCTACGAGCAAATGATCCTGGCCAAAGCCAAGCAACTGGTCGAACAGAAGAACTTTGGTGAAGCGTTTGAGCACCTCAATTTTCTGCTGGTGAACTACCCGCAAACACCAGGCCTTCAAGTCCTGAGGCAGGAATTCCTGTTCGCCAGCGCCGTCGAAATGGTCAAGCAGAAACGTCTGGCTCATACATTGGCAGTGCTCGAGGAACTTCAACGAAGCTTTCCGAACTACCAAAAGGAAAAAGTGCGCGGCTACATCACCAGCGTCTCGAGCCAGCTCATCAGGTCGTACTTCGACAAAAACGATCTAGCGACTGCTAGGACGATGATCAATCGCCTCGAAAAGGACTACAAAGAGGATCCACTCCCTGTCGTGGAAGAATGGCGAGGCAAATTCCTCGATCTCGCTAGGGAATACTTCGATCGAGCGATTGCGTACCGCGACCAAAAAGATTTCATGAACGCGCGCCGTGAAGCGACGAAGATGCTCGAGATTGAGCCCAACATCGAAGGTGGTCGCCAACTCCTCAACGATTTGCTCAAAGAGTTTCCGATCACGCGGGTTGGCGTTTTTCAAACCGCGGACACCCCAGATACCGCAGCGCTGGCCAATTGGCCAGCATTCCGTTCTGGGCAATTGATCAGCCGTCCGCTCTTTGAGTTCCGAAGTACAGGACCGGAAGGGGGACAGTACCGATTTACCCTTGGCTCGTTTCAGCAAAGCGACGATCGGCTCGAACTCGATATGACCATCCAGAATCCTGGACTAGGTGCGATCCCCAACAGTTTGAATTTATCCCAATTGTTCCTTCGCCGTGCAACCGTGGGGAACGTGGATTATGTACCAGGTTGGGCCGCCATTTTTGATTCGGTGTCGGTATTCGGTCCAGAACGACTGAAAGTTCGATTCCGTCGCCCTCACGTTCTGCCTCAAGCATTCCTCCAGTGGCCTATCGAAACGCAGGTTGAAGACGTACCGCCGCCTGGGGTCATGTACCGTTTCAAATCCCAAGACGGCGATACCAAACGGTTCGAATGGGCGTCGCCGAACAAGGCCGCAGATTACCAACCAATCGAAATTCACGAAACGCTTTACACCGATCCTAGCCAAGCCATCAACGACTTGCTTCGCGGTGAAATCGAGATCATCGATCGCCTCTTCCCTGCCGATGCGAAGCGTTTGGAAGCGTCGATTGTCTCAAAGACGATCAACGTGGCGACGTACGCTCTACCCACGGTCCATATGCTCGTTCCTCGCACATCCAATCCCTATCTCGATGACCGCGAATTCCGACGTGCCCTTTTGTACGCAATCAATCGAGAAGGAATCTTACGAGGGGAAATCCTCGGAGGGACCGAATCCGAGCAGAGTCGCGTCATCAGTGGTCCGTTCCCTCGCGGCGCTTCGGAACAGGATCCAATCGCTTACGCTTACAACAACAGTGTCGAGAACCAAGCGTACGATCCACGGTTGGCCAAGGTCCTCATGCTGATCACCAACAGCAAACTGAAGATGATGTATGAGAAGCGGAAGGAACCAGTCCCCACTCTTCCGAAAATTCGTTTGGGAGTTCCCAATTACGAAGCTGCACGCGTCGCAGGACAAGCCATCATCGAGCAGTGGAAACTCATCGACGTGCCCGCTGAGTTGATCGTTCTCGATAAAGTCCCTGGCCCCAAAGATGAGTCACCGGTCGATATCCTCTACCTGACGGCATCCATCTGGGAACCAGCCACCGATGCCGAGCGATTGTTCGGGATCGGCGCCCCCGCGGAAACCAATAACCAGTTCATCGTACAAATCCTCGGCCAATTGAGCGCGTCTCGCAATTGGCGCGAGGTTCGGCAAAGCTGCCAAGATCTTCACGCGTTGGTGGCGGCACACCTGCCCATCCTGCCACTGTGGCAAGTGAGCGAATCGTTCGCCTATCGGAACGATGTATCGGGCGTCACTCAAAAACCACTGGGACTCTATCAAGACCTCCAGAAATGGAGAAACAGAGCGCAATGATCGCTTCTCCAGCCAATATTTATTCTCAATTCACACGCGATCGCTTCAGAGCGAATGGGACGAAATCACGAACATCGTTTCTTGTTCTCGCCCATTTGAATGCGGTTTGGCTCGTTTTGCTGTCGACCTTGCTCCAAGCCCAAGAAGTATGGGAGTATTCCCCCTACAAAGTTCGCGTTTGGACCAGCATCTCCCCGACCCTGGGGCTTTCCGAAGAAACAAAACAGGAGATCTATCGCAAGGTTCTCGAATGCTCCGAAATTGAATTCGGGGCGACTTGGAACGTCGATGTGCTCGAGACCCCCGACGCCCTATTCGGGTCAGTACTCTACCACCTCGACGACCTAACTATTGAACAACTTCTGTCGCGCGAGTTGGTGTTGATGCTCGCGAAATCCGACCAGGCCAAAGATGCATTTTTTGCGATGCAGCCTAAGAAAGTGCCCGAAGTTGACCCGTCGGCCCCTAAGAAAAAACTGTCTGCCAAAGAGGAAGCCGACCTCAAGGCAAAAGAAGATGCAGAGATGCGAGCGCTGAGCCTCAACAGCATCCGAACCTTCGACTCCGCTGTGGAGCGGATTCCAAAAATCGCGATCCCTTCACTGCAGTACAACGCCCTCACTCGGGACATTGTTCCTTTCTTAGTCGACAAAGAGATTCCGCGCATGCGTGAGGAAGTCAAACCACTGCTCGCAAAAGAGATCGAACTCAATACGCAGCTTGAAACCGAATCCAAGGTCGGTGGAAATACGGTCCAACCAAATTCGGATAAAGCCAAAAAGCTAGCGGAGTTGAAGTCCAAACTCAAGGAACTAAAGTCCGAGATCGACAAACTCCAAGAACCGCTCAAACGCAAGGAACGCGAGGTCGAGAATTGGAACGAACTCAAAGCAAAAATCGTTGAGTACCAAGGCTCCCTCTCGCAACTCAAGGCGGACTTGGATACCGGCAAGTACTTTGCCGCGTTGGTTCCAAAGACAGATGTTCCAAAGATCAAGGAAGTCTCTCGGACGATTCCAACACGGTTTCCTTGGCAACCCGAGGCGATGCTTCGCGACAAGGACAAAGTGATGTTGGTTTCCGTCGACCGCGAGGGAGAACGGATTCGAATCCAAGTGAAGGAACTCGATGCCTTCGTCCGACGCATCGGGTTGATGGAAACAACCTATGCAACCAGTACCAGCGAAATCCCACATGCTATCGCTTACCTTTCACGAGCTTGCTTCACGCCGATGGCTCGGCTCGAGGAGAATGACAACAAGACCGCCGTCCTACGAGTTCGAGCCAGCGGGCTCGCGACCGCACCGGATTCCCCGGTCCGCATCGATGTTGGAGATGTCCTCGCTCCCTACATTCGCCGAGATGACTTGAATGGAAACCCCAGCCTTCTGCAGAACATGGCGTTCACCTACATCGCCGTCACCGAGCCGATCGACGAAGCCAGGTATTACGGGGCGATCTTCGCGGCCAGTCGAGGTGCCTTGGTTGCCGCTAAGAATCGCAGAACGAAACGGGTCGCTCTTAAAATCAAGCCGCAGTTCGCAAAGACCGACTTGAAATTGGGGGTTCGTGGTTCTCCCAACAGCGCGGTTCCCGGCGTGGAGGTCTACATCCGAACCCCCGGTTCCGATGACCTCAATATGGTGGGTCGTTCCGATTGGCGCGGAGTGATCGATCTCCAACGAACCGAACTTCCAGAAATAATCTACGATCAACCCACCTCGAGTGGTCTTGAGATCATCGCCAAGGCGAGGGCCACAACCGCGGCCTCGCTCAAAGCCAAAGCGGGAGAACCGTCCGATGCGAGCCCTCCCCCAGCCGATCCAAACGATGAGGCAGCGAAAGCAGCGGCCGAGCAAGAAGCATTGCGGAAGCGGATGGAGAAACCACCTACAAGCACCATCAAAATCAAACTTCCACTGTATCTGTACTACATCAAAAACGGTGAGACACTTCTGGCCCGTTTGCCGATCATTACCGGCTACCGCGAATCGGAAAAAGCAGATTTGTCAGACGACCGCCGACGTTTGCAAGCCGAAGCGTTCTTGAAGGGGATCCAAGGCGAAATCTTGGATCTCGTTGTTCGTCGCAAGATCTTGGACGCACGCATCCGCAAAAAGATTGATGAAGGGAAACTCGATGAAGCGACCACGTTGCTTGATGAACTAAAAAAGGTTCGGAGCTATGAAGGCCTTTCGGCGCAAATCCAAAATATCGAACGCCGCGCGGAATCGACCGAGAACGGTTTTATTCCAGCGCCTGTCAAAGAACGAATCAATAAAATGCTCGGCACGACCAGCGATTTGATGAAAAACTACCTTCAAGAGGACATCGTTCGGGAACTGGAAGTAAAACTCGCCGACAAGAAGAGTGGGAAATAAATGAAAACGGTCCTCGATGTCGGCAATTGCAATCCTGATCATGCAGCTATTACCGCGATGTTGAAGCGTCACTTCCAAGTAGAGATTCTCCGCGCGGATCAGCAATCAGACATGTTGAATTGCTTAGGAAGCCAACCGGTCGACCTGATTCTGATCAACCGAAAGCTGGATATCGACTACAGCGATGGGATTGAGATTCTGAGATATCTCAAGTCCAATTCGAATTATGCGTCGATCCCTGTTATGCTAATTACGAACTACCCTGAACATCAGCAGCAAGCTATGGCGCTGGGGGCTGAATTGGGTTTCGGAAAATTAGAGCTCAACAAACCTGAAACACATCAAAAGCTCGCCAAATTCCTCGGAACAAGCGCCGCCTGAGCCAAACCATGTCCAAGAAAAAAAACAGTATCGATGAAGTGAACGAAGCCCGAAAGCTGCTTCGCGAGTCGGGATTGCGCAGCACCCCAGCGAGAATCTCCGTCATCAATGCACTCAAACGATCCACGAAACCTCAAACTCATGCGGAGCTCGCAGATCAATTGGTACCTCTCGGCTTTGACAAGGCCACCGTTTTTCGAAACCTAACCGATCTGACCGAAGCTGAGCTGGTCCTCAGAACCGAATTGGGCGATCACGTTTGGCGGTTTGAGCTCCGCGACCCATCGCACGATCGAAGCAGTCACCCGCATTTTGTTTGCACCGACTGCGGTACCGTCTCCTGCATCGACGAGATGGCGTTGCCCAGTCCCTCCCTGCGTCGCTCGCTGAACATTTCACGCATCAGCGAAGTCCTCGTCAAAGGACACTGCGGAACATGCGATAGCGCCAGAGCGGCTTCTACGTAAGCGGTGGATTTGATTCGGCGTAAACGAGGGATACGATTCGTTACTGCGCGTTGTCCGTACGCACCAGCTTCTCAATCTTGATCGCCTTCCGACCCTTGTAGGCTCCAGGCGAAGCTAAATACTTGACTTGATTGGCGATCTCAACTTCGAGCGGGTGATTGATGTCTTTGTCGGTAGAGATCACGTCACCCACTTCGAGCCCAAACAACTCCGACGTTTTGATCGTCGAACGAGCCAACGTAACAACGACATCGGCGAGCGACCCATCCAACCGCGAACTGAGCTGGGACATGGTTTTCTCATTGGTTCGAGCCGCGGTGTAGCCAACCCAACTGTTGCTCGTCAATTTGCTACCAACCCGCTCAATGGTATTGAACGGGATGCACAAGTTCGTCGTGCCCCGAATGGTACCCATATTGAGTTCAAAGCTGACCATCACTACGACTTCGTTGGGTGGCACGATTTGAACGAGCTGTGGATTGCTCTCCACCCTCTCTACTTCGATGTTGAGATCGACAACATTCTTCCATGCGTTTTGCAATTCCTGCAAGAACACTGTGGTGATTCTTGAGGCCAGCCGAAGCTCGATGTCGGATAGCGGACGCTTCGGCGAAGAATCACTGCTAACAGCCCCACCGAGCATCCGGTCAATAATCGGATAGAGGAGGGAGGGACTGATGTCCAAAACCCAATTCCCTTCGAGCGGCAACGGTTTGAGCAAGTTGAAGCAGGTGGGGATTTCCAGCGAATAGACGAACTCGCTATAGGTGAGCTGATCGACACTGATCAGTCGAACTTCGACAATACTTCGCAAGATCGCGGACAGGGACGCTCCAAAGTTCCGTGAGAACCCGTCGTGCAACGACTGCAACGCCCGCATCTGTTCCTTACCAACACGTTCAGGCCGTTTGAAATCGTAATTGAGGATACGGACCTTGGACGCAGGCTTTTTCGGATCCGCTTTCGCTGCGGCCGCAGGGGTAGGTGTCGTTGGAACGGCACTACCCCCTTCAAGGGACTTCAGCAAGCTCTCCACATCGTTACGGCTGAGTACTTCTTCGGACATGTCGAAATCCTTTTCGATCCGTATCGAATCTTATTCCCTAATTTGACCATCGCCGATGACGACGTACTTGTACGTCGTCAATTCGGTTAGGCCGCATGGGCCTCGCGCATGAATCTTGTCGGTGCTGATTCCTATCTCCGCACCCAATCCCAATTCACCACCGTCATTGAATCGCGTCGATGCATTGACCATCACGGCCGCCGAATCGACTCGCTGGACGAAGCGTCGCGAGGTTGGCAAGTCATTGGTCACAATCGCGTCGGTATGTTTCGAGCCGTAGCGATTGATATGCGTGATTGCAGCATCGACTCCATCCACAACGCAAACGCTCATGATCGGCCCTAGGTATTCTTTGGACCAATCCTCTTCCGTTCCCTTCACCGCCGATGGCATCAAACTGCAAGTTTTGACATCCCCTCGAAGCTCGATCCCTTTTTCTTTCAATCCCGGTTCCAACAGCTTGAGAAACACCGGGGCAATGGCAGCGTCGACCAATAACGATTCGGCAGCGTTGCAAACGCCCATGCGCTGAGTCTTTGCATTCATGACAATTCGAACCGCCATCTCCAAATCGGCGTGGCGATCGACATACACATGGCAATTGCCGTCGAAATGCTTCAGCACGGGCATTGTCGCTTCCGCTACAACCCGTCGCACTAAGCTTTCACCGCCGCGTGGTATCGCCACGTCGATGGTGCTTGATTGCCGTAACAAGGCACCCACCGCATCGCGATCCAACGTCTCCACCAATTGAATGGCTCCCTCGGGAATACCGCAATGGATTGCGGTGTGCTGCAATAGTTGCACGATCGCTACGGAACTATGAAACGCCTCTTTGCCACCGCGCAGGATGATTGCGTTACCGCTTTTGATCGCGATCGCAGCCGCATCGGCAGTCACATTCGGCCGGGACTCATAGATGAACAAAATCACGCCGATCGGGACTCGGACCTTCTGGACCTGCAATCCGTTGGGGCGTGTTCCACCACCGATCAACTCACCGACCGGATCTGGCAACGATGCGATCTCGCGAAAACCACGAGAAATTCCTTCGATCCGTTCACGGGTGAGGGTCAAGCGATCCACGGCAGCCAGACTCAAGCTGTATCCGGGTGCAGCGGCTAGATCCTTTGCATTGGCCTCTACGATGGAATCCGCCTGGGCAAGTATTTCATCGGCTGCCAAATGCAGCCATTTATTCTTTGCCGCGGTCGAGCAGTCCAGCAGCGATAACGACGCTTTTTTGGCGAGTTCACCGAGCGTTCGGCAATAGGACAGCAATTCCTCATCGGGTTCGTGCACCATCTCGGAACCACGAGGGTTCTTCCGGTTTGTCAAATCGGACTGGGAGTTTAAAGAGGACATAAATGCCATTATTGGAGAGCCGCGCACGGAATACTTTTGCGGGAGTATCGAGGAAGCCAGAACGAGGGTCAATGCCGATTCGGACCCGATTCCGGGCCTTCAGCATAACGATTCGCTAGCATTGCATCAGCGTCGGTTTGCCGGAGCGGATATTTTCTTGTTGTTGGGACAGCGGATGCGACCGTCTCGCAGAGACTCAAGCGGTCTAAGGCACCTTCGTTCGTTCTACTCTAAACTCTCTCGTGCCTACTCTCTAGCCGCCTCCGGCGGCCCTGGGTCCCGGGTGGACTTAGGACGATGCGGCCCCCGACGGTCGTTGCCCAACGTCCTTACTGCGAGTCTCAGCCTTCTACGTAGACCAGTACAACCGAGTCATTCCCCATTCGGCGTTCAAGGGCCAGACGCCCGACGACGCTTTGCGTCGAGAGAGTGGAGCAGTAGAGAATAGAAAATAGACCGATCGACGGTGCACCAGTGAGCGATCATGCGACTCCCCGTCACGCGATCCGACGCGCCGCACAACAAGTGCCAGGCACGAATGACACTGTCCGCTGCATATCGCAATGCCGAGTCGGTCGTAGACCGGGAAGATTCGAAACCAGATACGGCAAGCGACGAAGGGACCAGTACACGCTGCTGATGAAACCCCGAGACAAATTGCGACACAGGCTCAGCAAGGGAGATAACTCCTTTGAGTGAAACAGATTACGATAGCCGTACAGTGCCATTCGTGGGTGGCACGCATTTTTCTACTTTCCATGAACTGCTTTCTGATCGCTTGCTCCTGATCTAATTCACGCGAAGGCGCGAAGACGCGAAGGGAAAGCCTTGAACCCAAGTGGTTGAACGATTGTCGTAATCGTTTTTAGCTCCTGGCGAGAGCAGTTGAGGACAACTGCTCTACATTGCGGCCCAAAGTAGCACGACAGTCCCTTGTCGTGAAGGGTTCTGCAATCTCTGGCCTGAACCCCCTCGATCATTTCAAGGCGAATAGTCTTTGGGAAAACGACGGCGGAGCGTCGTGCCACGATGTTCTCCGATCATCGTCACGCGAAGGCGCAAGGATGCAAAGGAGTGTGGTGGATCTTGCGAAAGAGCCTGGCTGCGATCGGACTTGGGCGGAGGGAGCAAGCTTGATGTTGAACGATTGTCGTAATCGTTTTTAGCTCCTGGCGAGAGCAGTTGAGGACAACTGCTCTACATTGCGGCCCAAAGTAGCACGACAGTCCCTTGTCGTGAAGGGTTCTGCGACAGCATGTCTCCGGCCTCGCCGCCGTTGGGATTCCACCCCTCACAACTACCGCGGAATCGCTGACACGCGAGGTGCTTTTCGTGCCAAACTGGTCAAGAAGATGCTGTGGGAAACACGACGGCGGAGCGTCGTGCCACTGTGGAAAAATCAAGAGTGAGAGCGGAGGGACTCGAACCCTCGACCCAAGGATTAAAAGGTGTCCAAAACTCCAAGCAAACACTACAGGATGACGACATGCTACAGCAGTTGCGCAGCACCACGTAAAAACGACCAAAACAGAAATATTCTTGGCCGCTGCGACGTTTACCCGTCTCTACTTTCCACTCTCTAAAATCTACTTTCTAGCCGCGCAGCGGCTCGCCGAGTTCTCGGGCGCAAAAGTGCTGAATGTTGTGACGCGGAGCACCGCGACCGATCACGCGATAATGCCCTTAACAACTTCTCCATGCACGTCGGTCAACCGATAGTCGCGTCCCTGAAATCGATAGGTCAATCGCGTGTGGTCGAATCCGAGTTGGTGAAGAATGGTTGCCTGCAAGTCATGAACGTGAACCTTATCTTGGACGATGCTGAACCCGAGTTCATCGGTTTCCCCGTAAGAGATGCCTCCCCGGATTCCACCGCCTGCCAAAATCATGGAATTGCAATCTGGGTAATGATCGCGGCCAAGAGCGTTGCCCCCGGCGGTGCGACCCTCGCGAAATGGTGTTCTTCCAAACTCGCCGCCAACCACGATCAACGTCTCGTCCAGCAACCCTCGTTGCCGCAGTTCTTTGATGAGTGCTGCGATCGGTTTATCCATGGTTCTGCACTTGTTGCTCAGTTCGTCGCGAATATCTTCACCGGGTGATGTGCCGTGGAAATCCCATCCCCAGTCGAACAATTGAACGTAGCGAACACCCTGCTCCACCAAGCGACGCGCAAGTAGGCAGTTATTGGCGAGGCTCGACGCTCCTGGTTTAGCTCCATAAGCTTCGAGGACGTGCGCTGGCTCCTTCGAAATGTCCATAACTTCTGGAACGGACATTTGCATACGAAAAGCCAACTCGTACTGCGCGATTCGCGTTGCGGTCTCGGGATGCCCCATCTCGATTGCCTGCTTCTGATTCAATTCACCGATCGCGTCGAGAGTTAAACGCCGTATCGTTCGATCCATACCCGGTGGATCGGTGACATAAAGAACCGGATCCCCTTGCGATCGGCATTGAACTCCCTGATAAACGCTCGGCAAAAAGCCACTGCCGAAGGAGTTCTTGCCACCATTGGGCTGAACTCCGCTGGAGATCAAAACGACAAACCCAGGTAGATTTTCATTTTCCGAACCCAGGCCATAGGTGACCCAAGAGCCCAAGGATGGACGACCCGAACGCGGAGAACCTGTAAATAGGAGGAGTTCCCCTGGAGCGTGATTAAACTGTTCGGTGAACATCGACTTGACAACACAAATCTCATCGGCGATCCCATGGAAGTTCGGTACCGCATCGCTCATCCAAGTCCCACCGGAACCATACTGGGCAAACTGATGTGGTGTTCCCAAAAGCTTTGGGACCCCCGAAGTAAATGCGAACGTACGTCCTTTGAGAAAGGAGTCCGGGCAATCCTGACCGGTACGCTTTACCAATTCTGGTTTGTAGTCATACATATCCAAGTGAGGTGGAGATCCAGTCAAGTGAATATAGATCACTCGCTTGGCTTTTGCCGCAAAGTGAGGTTTGCGGGGAGCTAACGGGTTGACTACGCCAGACGTCGATTCAGGTAGATCTGCGGACGCTCCTTGACCGAGCATCGATGCAAGCGCGAGGGCTCCGATGCCACCGAAGGAATCCTTCAAGAAGTGACGCCGAGTTTGCCATGCGAAACGCTCGATACGAGGATCATTCCAATTCGCAGTCATCGTATTCTCCAAACATTTTGAGTGAGATCCTCATCCGAACCACCATGTACCGAATTGGCGCTAGCCGCGGTTTTATAGGATTTCGGTTAGGCCTCTACGAACTTAGTTGATTTTCATTAAGGTATGCATTGACACAGTGATCGCAATTATCGCCGCATCAAAAATTCATCGAGGTTTAAGATGGAGTTGGCGACCACTGTCCATGCTGCCATTTCCGCAGCATCCAGTCCTTCGGGCAAAGCTCCCAATGGTTCCGTCGCCATTTTGATCGCTGCCTCGGGCTGTGACTTAAAAATCGCCAATGCCTTCTCGTGAAGATTCTGCAGGACTTCGATTTCCTCCGGTTGGATTGGCCGACACAAGGCCACATTCAATCCGAATCCGATCCGACCTGCATTGGTTTTGGCAGCTTTAAACATGTTTCTTCCCAACGATTGGGCTGCTTCGATGTAGACAGGATCATTGAGTGTTACGAGAGCTTGCAGAGGCGTGTTGGTGCGCACGCGGCGAAGCGTGCACACTTCGCGATTGGGCGCGTCGAAAGCACTCATCGATGGATAGGGATTCGATCGACGCCATGTCGTGTAAATACCACGGCGGTAGCGGTCATCACCGGCACTCGTAGTCCAGTCGGTACTAGAACCGAACGCCGCCGACAAGCCGAGCGATGGCTGGGGCGGTTTCACAGGCGGGCCGTGCATCTTAGCGCTCAGTATTCCCGCGACGGCGAGAGCCTGGTCGCGAATGGTTTCCGCGGGTAGACGGAATCGCGGACCGCGCGCGAGCAATCGATTATCTGGATCCAACTGCACCACGTCCGTTGTAACCTTCGACGATTGACGATACGTCGCACTTAAAAGTAACGTTCGCAACAACCGCTTCATGTCCCAACCATTTTCAATAAAATCGACTGCCAACCAATCGAGCAATTCCGGATGGCTTGGTAAATCGCCTTGTGAACCAAACTCTTCTGCGGTAGCGACTAGGCCCGTTCCAAAAAGTTGTTCCCAGTAACGATTGACGGTCACCCGGGCTGTCAGCGGATTGTCCCTGGAAACGATCCATCTGGCCAATTCAAGTCGATTATTTACGTACTGATTGCTTGCTTTGAAGACACCGGGGATACCGGGTTTAACTTCTTCACCCAAGTCGAGGTAGTTGCCGCGGTGTTGCAATTTGGTGACACGCTGACGATCGGTACCCCGCTCGCGTAGAATCGGTACGGTGGTGGTTGGTTTGAATGAAGCGAGTTCGACTCGTGTCGCTTCTAATCGGGTTCGAACGTCTGCGAGTTCAGGAGCAATCGAGCGATAAAAGGTTGCGACGATAGCTTTCTGCGAGTCCGTTCTCTCCCCCTCGGCCGTTTGCAGGATCGTTTGGAGATCTTTTCGAATATTGGCCCACTTGAGGGCTGTATCATCACCTGTCACGGACAAACGAAAACGGCCGATAATATGTTGCGTATGAGGCGATTGATGACTCAGCACGACTCGCAGTCGCCCCCCCTCGGGAATATCGATCGGCTCCGATGCGATCAATGTAACACGGTGATCGCGACCCGCCCCACCACCTACACCCCATCCCTTGTTGGGATCGATCTTCTTGGTGGCGAGATTTGCGGCAACATAGTCCCCTTGCTGGAAGTCCGCGATGGCAGCGGCGAAGGCAATAGATCGCGAGCCGTCGATGTCCCATGCCACATCGGGCCTTGCGGTATCATCGATTCTTTTTTCCCAAAGAACGTTTTTGTCTTCCCCTAGTACTTTCACCACTGCACCCTTCAGGCGTTCGGATGTCGCGGGTCCGCCGTCCGTTCGATTCCAGACTGCGATCTTGTCGATCGGTTTCAACGATCCGAGATCAACCTCCCACCAAGGATCAGTCGCATTAACATCGGAATGCGTTACCGAGTTGGCTTCGAAGTAGTTCCCGTTGGAATTTCCATCGATTGCCCGAGCGGCCGCTCCGTCGAAGGCGACGTTGCTCTGTGTGGCAGTCCCTTTCCTAGCGATGTTCTCTCCTTTAGCAAACACCTCGACCTCTGCCAAGGAGAGAATCTTATTCACGCCAGGCAACTCGACACGCACGTAGCGTCCGCTGAGGTTGGTGCCTCGGGGAGGCACCAACGTTGCTCGCAACTCAGTTAGGATAAAGTTGCCATTGTTCCAACCCGGACCTTTGTTTGGCAGGCTATCGTCGGCGAAAGTTTCTAACTGGATCGCTGCAAGTTGCGATGTGCCAGCGGTTCTTATATTGGCAAGATCAAGATCGATTTGGAAATTGTCTTTCCCGGCGCCCGCAGCGCTGCGAATGATACCGCTCGCAGGATCGATCGACAGTGTAACGCCGGCTTCACTTGTTGCGGACGCGACGCTGGGAATCAACCATGTCGAGGGCTTTGCCAAGCTTGCTTCCCACGCTTTTCTTGACGCCTCCAGTTCGGGTGTCATCGTATCGAGAGTCTTGACATAGGCGGCGAACTGTTCGTTGAGCTCAGCGCGTCGTTTCAGTTGCTCGTCGGTCCAAGCTTCATACAGTGGCGATTCGTCACCGCGGTCAGCGTCTTCCGTATTGTTGAAGATTGCGAAGGTCTGAAAATATTCTTGTTGGCTGATTGGATCGTACTTATGGCTGTGGCACTGAGCACAGGCCATGGTCGTGCCCATCCAAACTGCATAGGTTGTATTGACGCGGTCAACGACGGCCACGTTGCGGAACTCCTCATCGTTGGTGCCCCCTTCATTGTTGGTGAGCGTGTTCCGATGAAAAGCGGTTGCGATCAGTTGCTCCGCAGATCGATTCGGGAGCAGGTCACCAGCTAGCTGTTCTATCGTAAATTGATCGAAGGGCAAATTACGATTGAAAGCACCGATCACATAGTCGCGATAAAGCCATATCGTTCGCGCGGGATCGTCTGCGTAGCCTGACGAGTCAGCATACCTCGCCATATCGAGCCACATCCTCGCCCAATGTTCACCGTAGGTTTCTTTCGCCAGAAAGCGATCGACCATCTCGTCGTATGCGTTTGGAGATGAATCCTCGATGAACTGTTGGACTTCAACTTGGCTTGGCGGCAATCCGGTCACATCCAAAGCCACTCGGCGGACGAGTGCATAACGATCTGCTTCCGACTGGGGGGTGAGTCCTTCACGACGCAAGCGTTCCAGTACAAAGTGATCAACGGGATTCTTCAACCAGTTTTTCTCTTGCTCGGATGTCAGTTGGGGAAGGTCGGGTCGCTGTGGGACACGGTAGGACCAGTGGATAGCGTACGGCGCATTCTCGCGAACCCAACGCTCCAGCAAAGCGATCTCGGTTTCATTTAATGGGAGCCCCGTTTCAGGAGGAGGCATGACTTTGGAAGCATCTTGCGATTTAATCCGTGCGATCAATTCGCTTTGCTCTGGTTTTCCAGGAGCCACAGCGAAATGGCCTCCTAGGTCCTCGGAAATTCCTTCCGGAATATCGAGCCTCAATCCTGACTTGCCACCACCTTGGCGTTCATTTTCATCGGGACCATGACAGCGGAAACATCGATTGGAAAGAATGGGCCTGATATCGCGATTGAAATCGAGGATTTTTGTCGACGGCGTCTCACCCGATGCCTTGGACAAGGGGAGAAGTGACAAGATCAGGGCCAATAAGCCATGGGCGGTAGCATCTGTCCGAAACATAGCAAACTGTCAGGTAGGGGTGAGAGGTAGGTAGGATAGAGAACCTTGTCGGCGTTTCATGATGTCCAGGTGAGCAGTCAGCGAAGTCCAACGAGACCAAGCCTATGAAGGGCTGCGTTGCCTAACATTAGTTTAACCAAATCTTTGTCCAACGCGTTCGATTTCTAACCCCTCGACGGTTCCGAGCTGGGGTGCTTGGGTGGGATGCAAAACCCAGTATTCAAAAACCCAGTATTGAGGTGGCCCACCATGCTGCGGAGTTGGCTTGACGTCGGATAGCGACGGTAAGTACCGCTGGATTTCAATAGGTATGGAGGCAGTATGCACGCTATTTGAAGCCAAAGCCATATGCCAGAAATTCGAAAAACCAGAGCATCCACCAGAGCATCCAATGGGGTAGAAAGTGGAAAGTAGAGCAGTCCTTCCGACAGGACGGGAACCGAACAACCTAAAAAATCCCTGGGAACGGCGCATTTCGTACCCACGCGCGACGCGAAATACGACGCTCGCCGATTTCCATGTTTTGATACGACTTGAAACATAATCCAGCGCGACACGCGTACTCCCACTCTGCTTCAGTGGGCAAACGATAGATTCGACCCGCTTGTTTCTCCTCGGGCAATTCCGACAGCTGTTTGCAAAACTCGACAGCATCGTCCCATGCAACATTCTTTACAGGGAGACCTGCGCTCTCGCCACCAACTATGGAACATGATGTATGTATTTGCTTTGAATTGGATGAATAACGTCAGCTACCGCATAACGCATCGGCCAAAGGATGGGGAAAAATAGCAACTCCAAGATCGTGCGGTCATTCCGGGTAGTTACGTGCCACCCACGAATGGCACGGTACGGCTGACGTGATTTTGTTCAAAAGTGTTGAACGTGGTGACGTAGAGCAGTAGTACGATCCAGCGCGTCCTGGCTCAAGTCGACGTTGTATTCTCGAAGAGCATGATCGAATCGTAGTGGAAAATGCTGAAGCATTCTTGGTTGTACTTGAACAGGCTTGAATCGCTCGAAGATGTGCGCAAGCAAACAGCCTTCTACGTCGACCAGCACAACTGAGTCATTCCCCATTCGGCGTTCGAGGGCCAGACGCCCGATGAAATATACTTTGGTAAAGGAAGTGACATTCCGAACCAACTCAACGAAGCTCGCACAGTTGCCAGAGAAACAAATCATTCATCGAACCAACCTTAGAGCCTCACTTACCCCTGTGAACGCACTGCCACGATAAGTTTCGCTCCTAGTGCCGAGTTCTCGGGCGCAAAAATGCTGAATGTGGTGATGCGGAGCACGGAGCAGAGCAGGCATCCCAGGCGCTCCGAAATGCGCGAGACTTTCTCGGCGGGTGCGACGAAATGCTTCTTTTTCCATCGTGAAGACCGCTACAATGAAGGGAGCAGGTTCGTTTTGACTGCAAAACGTTTCATGCATTCCTCACACGCTTCTGTAGAAAAAGGTTCCATCATGGCTTGGACTGTCACGAAACCAGTTCTGGTTCCCTATGATTTCTCGTCCCACTCTCGCCTCGCGGTTGAGAAGGCCTTGGAATTGGTAGAGTCTCCTTCGCTGATCCATATCCTCCATGTGTTGCCGACGTTTATTCCATTGGCGCCGGAAGGCTTTCCAGTCGAAGCTATCGACGACCGTGTCCGTTTGGAAGCTGCTCAGCAATCGCTCCATGAAGAGTTCGCGGACTCTCGGTTTGCGTCGATCCCTCGCGAAGTTCTGATCGGCGACCCTGGCATGGTGTGTGTGGATCGCGCCGAAGCGATCGATGCCGAACTGATCATTGTTCCTTCGCACGGCCGAAGTGGCTTTAGCCGACTGCTGTTGGGAAGTGTCGCCGAGAGGATAGTGCGACTAGCAAAATGCCCCGTGCTGATCCTCAAGATTAACCAATAGCATCAGCCGATAGCATTAGCCAATCGCGTCACAATCTTTTTGGCTGCTCGTGAACGATCAGCGGATTGCGATCGAGTTCTGCAGGGGCTTGAGAATGTGCTCGACGACGTAATTGTCCATGAGTTCTCGCATGAGGACATCGAGCCGTTTGAGTTCCTCCGAGAACGACTCATCGGGGGCCAAGGAATCGAAGCGACGGAGTGTCACATAGACGCTGAGCAGTTCATCCGGGTATTCAGGCCCGCGTGCTTGCAAGGAGCCGGTTCTAGGTTCAAAGTTGATCCGAGCGTGGGTTCGAAAGACGTCGTCGAGCGAAATCTGAAGGACCGGTTCATAGCACATCAATTGGGAGCCAGCCCGTTGTGCGATGGACTCGAAGCCGGTGGGCAATCCGATCGCGTCAGCCAGGAGTTGGTTGTGGTTGCCTCGGTAAGCAAAGTCGAAACCATACATGAGGCTCAACGCTTCGCAGTCGAGTCGGCTGACCGAGAGCATGTAGGGCGCCATGTCGAGGACTTCATGGTGTTGTTCCATCGCTTCATCGAGCGTGTTGGGATTCACCACACCGCTGCTGATCCGTTTGGATTCGACCGCGACCCATCGGTAGGCACCGTGGTCTTTTTCCTCTTCGAGAATAAACTCGCCACGCTCCCGCTGGTAAAAATGATGCAGCTTGGGGAAGCGACGCTGCATCTGCTCAAAGAAGTGCAGAACGGATTCTCGCCCGCTGGGCAAATCCATCTCCGTCTGCAGCGTTACGTTGGCGTAAAAGTCATCACTCAGCGCACCGTATGGATTCATTCTTGCTGTCTTTCCTCGCTACTGAGAGCACCGGCCGTGGTCGTTCAACACATCTTCGGACCAGTGGGAATTGGGCCGGTGGATCCTGGGCCAGTGGATTATAGGTGGAGCGATCGTGTAATTCAAAGGCTTGAAAGGTCGATCACGGAGGAATCGTTGGCCAGAAAGATCTGATTTGGCGTATTCTTGCCAAGCCGAGCGGTGGCACCCGCCAAATCCACGGGATCGGGATCGTTTGCGAGTGGATTCACGTGGGCGAGAATCAACCGTTGAACCCCGTGCATGGCGGCATTTTCTAACACTGCGCTGGTCCAACTGTGTCCCGTTTGGATCGCCAACTCTCGCTGGGCGTCCGCAAAATTGCACTCATGAAGAAGCCAATCGACACCTTGGATCGATTGCCAATACGGAGAATCGGGCCGAGAAGTTGTGTCGGTGACGTAAGCTAGGGAAACCCCGGGAAG
Source organism: uncultured Pirellula sp. (assembly GCA_903892355.1). Classification (GTDB taxonomy): domain Bacteria; phylum Planctomycetota; class Planctomycetia; order Pirellulales; family Pirellulaceae; genus JBKCUI01. The sequence goes on from CAITIE010000010.1 coordinate 36,089, forward strand.
CTGCAATCGGTACCCGACACACCCCCCTGGGTGCTCCAGTGGAAACCAACTGCATTGGACCTGGCCCAATTCCAAGGACTCGCCGCATTCTTCGAGTGCGTGCCACACCAGCGGTGGCCTCGCGGGAAAGAGCGACGGATGGAACAGGTGCTGTTGCAGATCCCGAATCTTCTGGCGCTCACCGTAGACATGGATTCGCTCGAGAGGGGTACCGCTCACCAAATCCCAGAAGAATGTCAATCCGAGCACATGATCCAAATGCGCATGCGACAACAGGATCGAAAGTTCAGGAGTCTCGATAAGAGATTGCAAGCGAAACATGCCGCTCCCGGCATCGAGGAGCAAACTGCACTCGGGAAGAAAATAAGAAGCCGTATGCCTGGTTTCGCTCGGATGATAACCGGCTGTTCCTAGGCAATGCAATTTCATGATGTTTCCACTTCACCGATGCAACGATCCAAGCCAGCGGTCCGGCACGAGTCAGCGTTCCGGCACGAGCCAGCGTTCCGCCAATGGCTTACTTCACCCCCGCTCCCACAGGACGTCCGCTGAAAGCACCTCGAACGATCTGTCCCGGATCCCGAGCCATTTTGTCGGCGAGGATCCTTACGTCTTCGATCACCGGTTGCAACCTGCGCGAGACTAGCTCCACGTTTCCTGAAACATTCCGAATGGCGTCCAACGTATCGTTCACCTTACCATACATGGTGGGATCGTCTACCAGCCTTGCGATGGTTCCATTGCTGCTATTGAGTCGGTTTGCGAAGACTCTCAGGTCGACGGCCAACGCTTCGATGTTAGCAAGAGCCTTTACGACATTGTCGGTGAGTACATCGCTCTTCTGACTGAGCGGTTCGGTAATTTCCGCAATATTTTCAATTGCCTCATTGGCGTTCTTGAGCGCCGAGCGAACCGAATCCCCAACCCCGTCAAATTCCTTCCCTAATCCCTCGAGGCTTACGCTGAACTCCTCAAAACCTTTGAGAGTTCGTTCCAACTGCACCAATGTGTCCGAGGCTCTCTTGAAAAGCACTGGGACTTCATCGAGCGCCGACGCGACTAGTTTCGGCAGTTCCGCGCGCTCGACTTGGCTTCCGATGCGATTGATGGTGCTTACCGTCGAATTAATGTTGTCGAGTGTATCGCGGAACGACTCAGTAACTTCGCGGATCGGAGTGTTGGTTCCGCCAACAGCATCTTGGGCAACCGTCAGTACGTTATCGAGTTTCTCAGCGACGCGTTGTAGTGAGTTCGCTAATCCGACCAAATCGCCGACCGCCTCGAGCGGGTCAGGGACCACTTCCCCTTTGGAGACGAAATCTTGCGCTCCGATGATGGCTTGTGAAGCGGCTGCTTCTTTCTCGTCGAGCACTCCGTCGCGCGGGGAGCCTGACCAGCCATCAAAGCGGGTCAGCAACTCACGGTCGTCCGGTTCCACAAACTCGATGATCGAATCGCCGCTGATGAGCGAACCCGTTTTAATCCTCGCAGTTTCTCCCACCCGTAATTCAAACTCTCGATCGATTTCCAAAAGCAAATCGACACCGCCATTGCGTTGCTGCCGCAGTTCAACTTTCGCAACACGACCGATCAAGACTCCGTTTTTCCGCACGGGTGTATCGACACCGACATTGGGCGCGCTCGGAAAGTTCACCGTAAACCGGTAACGCTCCACCCAAAATTTGGGGACCGCTCCGAAAAATGCGATGAGCAGCACGCCGATGATCGCCGATGCGAGAACCAAAACGCCGACACCAAATCGATAGCCGTTATCGTCCATGATTAACGATCAGCCTCCCTTCGTGCGATGGTATCGTGCAAATGAGGTGTTTCTTCAACATGATTGGTCTGGCTCGCAAGCATCTCCATCAAACGCTCGCCCGCTTCGCCTCGAACAAACTGACGCACGCGTGTGTCTTTTGTATGGTCAAGTTGTTCCGGGGTTCCATCGAACAATATTTGCGACTCGCCCGGCAAAAGGCGACTGTAAGGATAAAGCATGATCACTCGGTCGGCGACCTTTTTCGCCGAATGCATGTCGTGCGTTACCACGATGCTGGTCACCGAATACTTTCTTCGTGTACGCAGGATCAATTCATTGATCACATCACTCATGATCGGGTCCAAGCCCGTGGTGGGTTCGTCGTACAGCAACAACTCAGGTTCCAGGATCAATGCCCTCGCCAAGCCAACACGCTTGCGCATACCACCCGAAAGCTGTGATGGACGTTTGGGAAGCACATTCCTGGGTAGTCCTACCTCACGCAACCGCTGTTCGATCAGATCCCTCGAGGAACGCCCTTTCGGCACCCCATGCTGCTCGAGGGGAAACGCAATGTTCTGCTGGATATTCATGCTATCGAAAAGCGCCGCGTTCTGAAATACAAATCCAAACCGACTCCGCAGGGCTGTCATCTCTTGTTCCGACAAGGAATGGATATCCTTGCCGTCGAACAAGACTCGGCCGCTGGTCGCAGGGATCAATCCCATCAGCGATTTCAGGAACATCGTCTTTCCGCAACCGCTCTCCCCGATGATCGCAACCGTTTGGCCGCGAGGGATCGCGATCGACACATCCTTTAACACCACCTGGCGACCAAACTGGATGCACAAGTTCTCCGTCTGCACCAGCGAATGACTCGCCGGGCGCTGATCGAGAGCAAGTTGTGAAACCAATGCATCGTCCATCTACAGCAACTTCGTCCCACTCGTTGGCCAGAGTGCGTAATAGATTCCATCGAGGAACATGTTCAACACGATATCCAGCGCCAGGATCATCACGAAGCTCTGGACAAACGCCGCAGTCGCTGCGCGCCCGACACCCTCCGCTCCCGCTTGGCAATGGAATCCTCGATAACAACTAACGATGGCGATCGTTGCCCCAAAAAAGAAACTTTTGAAGATCCCGGTGAAGAAATCAAACCCGCCCACGAAGTCTCGACTGTTCTTGAGGTACTGCGCGTGATCGATTCCAAACACCACCACGCTAAAAAAATACCCACCAACGATCCCCATGAAATCCGCCATGATGGTCAAGGCGGGGATCAGGAGAACGCATGCTAAAAAACGTGGGACCACGAGGTAGTGGATAGGGTTCGCCCCCATGCTCACCAAAGCATCGATCTGCTCGGTCACTCGCATGGTTCCGATCACCGCCGCCATAGCGCTTCCGACTCGTCCCGCCAACATGGTGGCTGCTAGAACCGGACCCAACTCGCGGACCAAAGACATCGTGATCACAGCACCTAGCTTGGATTCCAATCCCATCGTCTTGAATTGATGATAACTTTGGATCGCCAACACCATTCCAATGAATGTGCCAGTCAACGCTACCACGGGTAGGCTCAATACTCCAACGGCATAAAAATTCGGCATCAGCGTCTCGCGCCGCGGCCGAGCCGTAACCATCCAAACGATCATCCGCCATGCAAAGAGCGAGATGTCCCCCAAGGTATTGATTCCTTGGATGACCACGTTGCCCCATGCATTTGCGACCCGCACAAAGCCAGCATTCAAGCGGCCTGTTAGGGATTCGTGGATGGAAGTCTGCTGATTACCCATAATCGTTGCATCGGCAGTCAAAACGCACAGCTTGAGCAAACCTTGCCGATCGCGACGAGATTGACGAGCCGAGGCTTTTCACAAGAACCGTGCATCTTCGCTGCTTTCATTCTTCATAAATACTTAAGACCCATCGCTGCAAGGAGTTAATGACCCAGCCCCCCCTTGGAGTAAAATCCGATGCATCTTTCTCGTTCGCCTCGATGAACCCCTCGGAAAACGGATATGCGACGCACGGCATTCACATTGGTCGAACTTTTGGTGGTGATTGCTATCGTAGGAATCTTGGTAGGCCTACTATTGCCTGCCGTACAGGCTGCCCGAGAATCGAGTCGGCGAATGCAATGCGGGAATAACATGCGCCAGGTTGGGCTTTCGCTATTTAATCATGAAGCCGCCACAAAGCGATTGCCTCCTCTGGGTGATTATCAAACCAGCGGCACCACCGTCTATTGGAGTATCCATGCGAGGCTACTTCCGTATTGCGAGCAATCCGCAGTCTACAATGTGATCAACTTTGCCTTGCCCATTAACCAGCAACCTCACGTTGCCAAACTCCGTATTCCGCACCTGCTCTGCCCCAGTGAAATCAATGATCGGGAACGACCGGATGGCCCTACGTTTACCCACTATCCGCACAACTACGGATTCAATGCGGGGTTATGGAAAATCTACGCGCCACCGATGGCAATCGGCACAGGTTCTGGTGTTTTTACGGTAAACCACGCGCAACGACTGAGAGACATCGTCGATGGGACCAGCAACACCCTCGGTGTGGCCGAAGTCAAGGCCTTTACGCCCTACTTGAGGGATGGGGGCAACCCGTCCAATGAAGCCTCGGTGCCGAAGAGCCCAGCCGAAATGATTGCATTCGGGGGTGAGTTCAAGCTCGATTCGGGCCACACCGAGTGGGTGGATGCGAGGATCCATCAGACCGGATTTACGACCACGTTCCGTCCAAATACCCCGTGCCTGTTCACTTACCAAGGAAAGCTGTTTGATATCGACTTCAACAGCATGCGAGAGGGGCGTTCCAATTCAGTCCCTACCTATGCTGCGGTCACCAGCCGAAGTTATCATGCGGGGCTTGTTCAGACACTCTTTATGGATGGATCCATACGAGCAATCTCGAACGCAATTCAACTTGAAATTTGGCAAGCCTTCGGCACACGCGCCGGCGGTGAAATCAACTCGATGGAAGACAATTAAGGCTCGCATGGGCCGCTTTGTCAAAATAGCGAAGCCAGGCAATCCTCTCCGCGGATTCCAGTTCTAACGTTCGTGCCCATGAATTGTCTGGTAGCAATTCCTACGATCATTCAGTCCACGACAGGTGGGTTCCGATATCTCGATTGAGACGCATTTGCGGAAAAAGCGTTCTGCGCATATTTGCTAGCTGTAGTTGCTGGCTTCGATCGCGGAAAGCTTAAGTTTCGAGCGACAGACCGAGTTCGTCGGCGCGAGCCGTCGGAGCACAACTGAGGCTGGCATGAGCAGGATTACACGATCATCGATCAAACGTTGGATCATCAGTGGATGCATCGCAAGCGTGGCGTTCTCGGGATGCAAGCCGGTTGATAAGTTCCGTGCCTGGCGCGACACCTCGGAAGTTTCGTACTTTCAGAACTTCGTGACCCAGATTGAGTTTCCGGACGTTCAAACATCGGTCGACCCGCAAGCCACCCAGACGATGCTTCCTCTGTCGATCGAGAACCCGTCGGAACTGCCGACGATGGATCTCAAACTCCAGGATGCGATCCGATTGGCGCTCGAGTCCAGCGACGTCCTCCGAAACATCGGTGGAACGGTCGTGCAAGCCCCAGCGGGCACAGCCACCGAATACGACCCTGCTTTGGTTGAACTCAATCCGCTTGGGGGGACGCAAGCGGCCCTGGCACAGTTCGACGCTCAAGTCAGCTCGCAGTTGTATTGGCAGAAAACTGACCAACCGATCAACCAAAGGTCAGTTGTTCCAGGCTTGAGTGGATTCTTCGTTGGTCAGTCGAGATCCACCCAAGCGGTGAATCTTAATCAGATCCAGAAACGGACCGCGACTGGTGCCACGTTCGCGTTGCGTTCCAATGTCCTGTACAACCGAAATCAAATCGCCGCGTCGAACGCCTTCCGTTTGTTCCCAAGCGATTTCTCTGGGTTCATCGAAGCCGAATGGCGTCAACCGATGATGCAGGGTTCGGGCACCACCTACAACCGGATCGCCGGTCCTAACTCAGGTGTCGGTCAGTACAACGGTGTCTTGATCGCGCGGATCAACACCGATATTTCGCTCGCAGAATTCGAGACCAACGTGATCCGTTTGGTCAATGACGTGGAGACGGCCTATTGGGAACTCTACTTCGCCTACCGGGCCTTGGAAGCGCAAATCAGCGGTCGCGAAAGCGCCTTGAGAACATGGCAGCGAATCCGTGAACTGCAGAAGGCGGGTGCGAGGGGTGGCGAAGCTGACGCGGAAGCCCAAGCCCGTTCCAACTACTATCAGTTCGCGGCCCAGCTCAACGAAGCCCTTGCAGGGCTCCAAGGGATCTACGCCTCCGAGCAACGATTGCGTTACATGATCGGGTTCCAAGCGACCGATGGACGTTTGATCAAGCCCTCCGATGACCCGCTTCAAGCCGAAGTGATGTTCGACTGGCAATCAGCGCTCAACGATGCGATCAATCGACGCGTTGAAGTCCGTCGCCAAGAGTGGAATATTAAACGCCGTGAACTCGAAGTCATCGCCGCTCGCTTGAATCGCAGGCCCCGCTTGGATGCCCTCAGCCAATATCGTTACCGTGGATTCGGCGATCACTTGATCGGTGCATCGAATCCAGGTGATGAATACAATAGTTTCTTCACAACGCTCGGGACTGGTACCTACCAGGAATGGCGATCCGGCTTGGAACTCAACTATGCAGTGGGGCTCCGCCAAGCCTCAGCAGCGGTTCGGCACGCCCAGTTAAGTCTCGCTCGCGATGTCGCGCTGCTCAAGGAACAACAACTGCGAATCTCGCATGACCTTAGCTCATCCGCTCGAGCGATGTCGCGTAGCTACGAGCAAATGCAGATCAATTATAACCGAATCGAAGCGGACAAACTGCAGGTTGAGGTTTTGCGGAATCGCTACGAACGCGGTTTGATCAACATCAACTTCTTGCTCCAAGCACAACAGCAACTCGCAGCAAGCACTAGCGCGTTCTTCCGATCATTGGTCGACTACAACCTGGCCGTTCGAGATTTCCATCGCGATAAAGGTTCGCTGTTGACTTACAATCAAGTCAACTTGAGCGAGGATGCTCTCAATGGATCGATGCTGGTGGGAGCCTACGAGCGAGGACGTCACCTGACGCCTCGCACGAGCCCAGAGGAGGTAATCGTACGCAATCCGGTCAGCGCTGGTCCATTTGATCCCACCCAAGTCGGAGTGCCCAATACCATCGGGTCACCGAACGTGGAAATGCCGCTCAACTATCAAGAGGCCCAGGGACCTCAAGAGGCCTTCCAAACGCTTGACTCTGTGGTTGCCCCAGCGACTCAGCCGTAGCGGATCATCTCAACGCGCCAGTAGCCCGAAGCGTTCCGGGATACCCGTAGTGGGCAACGAAAGGTTTGCGATAGCCGGTCGGCCTGCATCGCTTGGTCGGTTGTACCGTCAAAGCGGACCACCCCATCGCCGAGCAGCAACGTGCGTCCAATGCACGGCAGAATCTCATCCATGTGGTGAGTGACCAAGATCAGCGTCGTTCCGATCGATGCCAGAACCTCGAGTTGCTTGAGCAATTGGTCTTGGGCTCGCAAGTCGAGTCCGGAGGTAGGCTCGTCGAGTACCAGGGCGATTGGCCGATGCACCATCGCACGTGCCAGCATGACCCGCCGACGCTCCCCGGTCGACATGTGTCCGAGATGCCGCTGCGCCAAGGCCGACATCCCCATTAGATCGATCGAGGCATCCGCCTTGTCGAGCATTTCCTGGGTGATCCAAGCCTCATCCGGTTCCAGCTCCGACGAAAAAAAACCGGTCAGTACCGCTTGTTTGGCCGTCAACCGCCCCGAACGCCCCATCATAAAATGATGATCGATCTCCCCGCTGACGAAACCCAATTTGGTCCGAAGATCCCAGACGTTCCATTCGGTATCTCCGAACATTCGGACCGTACCAGCTCGTCCATCCACAATCGAAGGGTATAGATTTCGGAGCAAGAGCTTGAGCAGGGTGGACTTCCCCGATCCATTTGGTCCGAGGATCGACGTATGCTCGCCTGGTTCGATCCGGAACGAAACAGAATCGAGGATTCGGGTCGCACCTCGCACCAAGCTGACATGATCCAGCTCGATGATGGCAGATTTTTCAGAAGGATTGTTTGGCATTCTTAAATAATCGAAGGGGGAAACTAGACGATTGAAACTAGACCACCGCAACGGGATTGAACTATTCTATAGTAGAGTCCAAAGTGCAAGTCCGAGTTGTTCCGTTCTTTTTCAACTCGAGGCATTTGAAGCATTCGCATGAACAACGACCCGAACCCAGCCAGAAACCAAAATTCACTCGGTGTTACGCGAGCTTTCTCGCTGGATACCACGCGTGATTCCCAAGCCGTCTCCGCTTCGGAGAACGCCGAGGAACTCGATTTTGATATTTCCGGCGAAGCCTCCGTCAAGAACACAGACACCAAAACCAAGAATCCTATCTTCGGTGAGTATGTTATCCTCGATCGGATAGGCGCCGGGGGTATGGGCCAAGTCTATCGCGCTCGGCATCGGACCATGGACCGCGAGGTGGCCGTCAAAATTCTTCCTAGGCGTTTATCGCAAGATCCCTTTGCCGTCGAGAGGTTCTATTCTGAGGTCCGGGCCCAAGCTCGTCTCATGCACCCCAATATCGTCACTGCCTTCGATGCGGGTTGCCATCACGCCGGGCGTCACCAAGTCCACTACCTGGTCATGGAGCTGATTCATGGCGAGTCGTTAGCAAGCCGGATTGCAAGCCAGGGCCCCATGAATACCGCAGAGGTGCTAGCGATCTTGAAACAAGCATCGGCGGCACTCGAATATGCGCATTCGATGGGAATCGTACATCGGGATATCAAGCCCGGCAACATGATGCTGACACACGCTGGAGTACTTAAGATTCTGGACTTCGGACTCGCCGTTCTTCGAGATATGCAGAACACTACCGACAGCGGTACCAATCAGTTGATGGGAACTGTCGAGTTCATGTCTCCAGAACAAATCAATACTCCGGAACTTGTAGACCACCGAAGCGATCTTTACTCGCTCGGTGCGACCATTTTTTACCTGCTAACCGGCCGGCCGATGTTCACGGGGGAAGCCGTTCAAACGGCGCTCGCCCAAGTCAACCGAAAACCTCCAGCGCTCTATGAAGTCCGCAGCGATATCGACTTGAGACTCGATTCAGTATTTCAGTCTCTGGTTGCAAAGGATGTCACCGACCGATGCCAGTCTGCTCATGAGTTGCTCGACAAACTTTATTCTTTAAACCTTATCGAAAGAAGCTCTCCACCCGCCAGCTCGAAAAAAAGCAACGGTCTTCCCGGCATATCGCTGGAGCGCCCGACCAGTCTCGGACGAGGCACATCGACCTCGCTCCGTTCTTTCGCGCCCATCGGTATCGAACTTGGGATGCTGTACTCTCGGGTCAGCTACATCAACTCGGAGTTCAAGGTTGAGGAAATACCAATCGACGGCGAATCGCTAGAGCTTCGAAACATGCTTTACAGCGATCACGAGCGTGTTTCCATCGGTTACGCAGCCGTCGAGCAACGCGTCCAACATCCCGATCAAATCTTTTATGGTTTGCAGCGTTGGTATGGCCTTCCACTGCTGGAACGTCCCTTCGGAGGTCGACGAGTTCCGCCCGAAGTTCTGGTCGCCAGTGTCATCCGTCAACTGGCCGTATCCGCTCGGCGCAAGCAACCCAATGCGTCTCACGCCGTGGTTACGATTCCGGGTTGCTACGATCAGATGCACCGCATCAGTACCAAAGCCGCATGCGAAATCGCGGGTGTCGAAGTCCTGCAACTGCTCGACAAGCCCCTCGCCGCGGCGCTAGCTCATGTGGAGATCGAATCGAGGCTCGCTCAAGCTCGTGGAGATCAATCGTACCAGCGGAATATGCTCGTAGTGATGCTTGGCGGTTCCGCGTGCGAAGCCGCAGTCCTACGGGCCGATGCGCAGCGGACCCAAACGTTGGCGCTCGTCGGGGACTGGAAACGAGGCATGCTGCGTTGGCACGATCGAGCCACGAAACGACTCGCGGGGTTGATCGAAAAGCAATACGGATTCAGCGCTCGCGACAATCTCAGCCTCGCTTCGCAACTCCAACGAACCATGGAACGGGCTATCGAAAAACTTCAGCAGTCGCCGATCGTGCCGTTCGCTGTGGATTTGCCGAAGGGGCGATTTGAAAGCGCACTCCGACGCGATAGCATCCAAGAATGGGTGGAAGATCTGGCTGGAGATTGCACCATCTACGCAAACGAAGCGATCAAAAGGTCGGGTATCGATCCTCATGAAATCGATACCGTCCTGATGATCGGCGATGTGCGCTGGCTCACCGACATCCAAGACCAACTCAAACGGCTTGTGAAACCGAATGCAAGCTTGGTTCCGATGGGCTCCGCAGACCTTGCTCGTGGAGCTGCGATCCAAGCACGACTGCTGATGCCCCCCATCGATCCGAAAGCACCTTCCGCGCATGGCGCCACCACCTACGACCTTGGAATCGTCATCCAAGAAGAAAGCGGACCAACGCCCCCGAAGATCCTGATCCCGAAAGATACACCGTTTGGGTACCAAGTCAGCAAAACCCTTCGATTCACCCGCGAAGGAAGACCGCAACCGATGTTGCAATTCATCGAGGGAACGCGACTGGGGGCATCGACCTGGAATCGCTTGTCCCAAGTCGACCTGCAGTCCTGCTTTGAAGGACGCACCACCGCCGATCCTCTACAATTGCGCATCGAGGTCGATGAGAGCGGGGTCTGGACAGGAACCGTCACTTGGCTCGCTGGGAACAAACAATGGGTAGCCCCCCCACTCGGCGAGGCGGTCATGGACCCAGTCTCCAAGCGGCAATGGAAGGATTGGCTCGAATCCATCATGCTGTGCAACATGGAAATGTCCTAAACGACGGTTTCTGAACGCCGATTCTAATGCGTGGCTCCGTACAATCCAGGCATGCATTCCCGGGCGCGACCCTGTGAACGAGGCATGCGATTGGTTATGATCTGGCGGCGTGTTTTTCCCGTTATGATAGTTGCGAAGATAGTTTCTAAGGTTGCGATGCGATGACTGAAACGATTGATATTCGATATGGCAAAGGGGAACTGCACGTACGATTGCCTCGTGGTTGCGAACCGACGGTGATCCGAAAGCCTGCCATGCCACTCCTCGATCAACCCGCAACGTCCATCGTCGATGCGCTGCGGAATCCGGTCGGCAGCGCTCCATTGTCACAGCTCGCGAAATCCGCGAAACGGGTTTGCATTGTTATCTGCGATATCACACGCCCCGTACCCAACGGCCCTATCCTTCGCGGTTTGGTCGAAGAAATGAATGGGGCGGGAGTTCGCAATGATCAAATTACCATCCTTCTGGCAACCGGATTGCATCGGCCCAACCTCGGGCATGAAATGTTGGAAGTGATCGGCGATAAATGGGTTTTCGATAATATCCGCGTTGAAAACCATTACGCCCGCGATACCGCGTGGATGGTCGACCTGGGACATACGCCAACCGACGGTATCCCGATCGTCCTCAACCGACACCTCGTCGATGCGGACCTCAGGATCGTGGTGGGGCTGGTGGAACCTCACTTCATGGCAGGCTATTCGGGAGGACGTAAAGTCGTCGCGCCAGGGGTTGCGGGTGAAGAAACGATTAGGACATTCCATAACTTTCGGTTCATGTCCAATCCTCTCGCCTGCAATACTAACCTCGTCGACAACCCGCTGCACCGCGGTCAGCTAGAGATCTTGAAGGTCCTCGGACCCACCTATGCGGTCAATACGATCATCGACGAGGAGCGGCGGATGAGCTTTGTCAATTTCGGCGATTGCGTCGCCAGCCACCTCGAAAGCGTCGACTTCGTTCGGCAGTACGCCGAAGTTCCCTTGGATCGCAAATTTTCGACCTTGGTCACCAGCGCCGCGGGCTACCCGCTCGACAAAACGTACTACCAAACCGTCAAAGGGATGGTCGCCCCGCTCCAAGTTTTGGCCGAGGGAGGCAACATGATCATCGCCAGCCGCTGCGAAGAAGGGCTCGGGTCCCCGGAATATCGGGAATCCCAAGCACACCTCAAGCAGCTCGGCGACCAAGGCTTCACCGACCGGATTCGCAAAATGCCGCTGGCCGACATCGATGGCTGGCAGACGCATATGCTCTTAAGGCCACTTTCCATTGGAAAAGTAAGCCTTTTCAGCGAGGGGATCCAAGGTCGAGATCGGGAATTAACCTGCGTTGAAATGATCGAGTCGATCGAATCAGCGATCCAGGAAAGCGTTGAAAAATCAGGGGATCGCTCGGTGGCCGTCATTCCGGAAGGGCCATACGTGATCCCCGTCTACCGACCAGCCTAATCCTCTGGCAATCCTGACGCACCGGTCCAATCCTCAGGTGCCATCTCGGAAGATTTGAATTAGAATCCGTTCTCCTCCCGCTCGAGCACAACACCTTCCTTTTCCGACAATCCGTCCAACTGCTACCTGGAGCGACTATGTCCCAGAATCAATTGTTTCGCACCAAATCCTTGGATGCAATGGTATCCCAATCCGAGGGAGGCCACGGGCTCAAGCGAGCTCTCGGGCCGATCTCTCTGACGGCATTAGGAGTGGGAGCGATCATCGGTACCGGGATCTTCGTCTTGGTCGGCAAGGCAGCTGCCAATCAAGCTGGACCGGCCATTATGCTATCGTTCGTCGTCGCCGGCCTGGCATGCTTGATCGCAGCCTTGTGCTACGCCGAGTTCGCATCGTTAGCACCGGTTGCTGGTTCCGCCTACAACTACGCCTACGCCACACTCGGCGAATTGATGGCATGGATCATCGGCTGGGACTTGATCCTGGAATACGCCGTCGCATCATCCACCGTCGCGCATGGTTGGTCGAAGTACTTTCAGAAACTCCTAGGCCAGTTGCAGATCGACTGGTTTAAACCCGGAGGCTTTCTTTCGCAATTCTCGGACGCGCCCTTTGACTTCACCCCCGAAAAGGGCTTCTTTGCTACCAATTTCTTCTTCGATTTACCCGCAGTCGTCATCACCATGATCGTCACAGCGATTTTGGTCCGCGGTGTTTCCGAAAGCGCGTTCACCAACGCCATTATGGTTGCAGTGAAGGTCAGCGTGGTTTTATTCGTGATCTTCGCGGGGATCAAATACGTCGTACCTGCCAATTGGACAAACGACTTTGCACCCTATGGCTACGGTGGACTGACGCTGTTCGGTACCCCGATCTTGGGTGGGAGTGACAAAGGGATGATGGCCGGTGCCGCAGGAGTTATTTTTGCCTACCTAGGATTCGATGCGGTCTCCACCCAAGCCGAAGAGGCGAAGAACCCGCAGCGAGATTTGCCGATCGGTATCATCGGCTCTCTGGTCATCTGCACGCTACTCTACATCGCGGTTGCTGCGGTGTTGACCGGTATGGTGCCTTACAAAGAAATCGACGTGAATGCTCCAATCGCTAGCGCGTTCGAAAAGGTTGGTTTCGCATCGGCTCAGTTCATCGTGACCGTCGGCGCCATCGCGGGCATCACCTCGGTCCTTCTGGTGATGATGATGGGCCAGCCTCGGATCTTCTTGGCGATGGCTCGGGATGGGCTCCTCCCCTACAACTTCTTTTCGAGCATCCATCCAACGTGGAAGACGCCATGGAAGTCCACCGTTCTGACCGGCTTTATCGTAGCCGCCGGAGCGAGCCTTCTACCGCTCAACATCCTTGCGGACCTGACGAGCATCGGGACTCTCTTCGCATTCGCCCTCGTATGCGCATCGGTCTTGATCCTCCGCGTGGTCGATCCAGGACGAAATCGACCCTTCAAGTGTCCAGGGGCCCCTGCTGTCCCAGCACTTGGAGTACTCCTGTGCGTAGCTCTAATGCTGTCACTACCATCGGAAAACTGGATGAGACTGATCATTTGGCTGGGTATTGGGTTGGCGATCTACTTCGTGTACGGATACCATCACAGCAAGATCGGTCATGATACGACGAACTAGTCGACCGAGTAGCAGCAGACCAGGCGACGATTCGATGCCTCGTCCGCGTTGAGCTTCAATAGGGAGTTTCATGGACGCTGAGCAAGCTCGAGTGCAGGCGGATCTCCGGGGGATCCTCGACGGTGAAGTCCATTGCAATCCCCTGTACACACAGCTTTACGCCAGTGACGCTAGTCTCTACGAAATCCAACCTTTGGCGGTCGTACGCCCTAGGCACTCTGGTGATGTCTCGCAATGCTTGCGTTATGCTACTGAAAATTCTCTACCTGTCTTCCCTCGCGGCGGTGGCACAGGACTCGCCGGACAATCTTTGGGACCCGGCATCGTGCTCGATTTCTCCCGATTCATGCGGCGGTTGATCGCGATCGATCCAGACAACATGACGGTTCGGGTCCAGCCTGGGATCACCCTCGCCGACCTCAACCGAACGCTCCATCGCGATCGCTTTATCTTAGGGATCGACCCGCCTACCCGAGCGGTAACCACTGTAGGTAGCTTACTAGCGATCGATGCGCTCGGCAGCCATTACCTTAAATACGGAACTGCCGGCGAGACACTTCAATCCGCCCAAGGAGTCCTAGCCGATGGCGAGATCGTTCGATTTGGAAAAACACGCTGGTTAGAACCGGATACCGGAAGTCCCAAACTCGATTACATCGCGTCCGAATTAGGTCAATTGCTCAACGCCAGCCGCGGCTTGATCAAATCCCCACCATGGCGAGGCGTGGCGCGTGGATGCGGCTATCGTCTAGAAGCCATCTGCGAACATGACACCGTCGATTTAGCGCGCCTCCAAGCTGGAGCTGAGGGAACACTTGCGGTGTTGACCGAAGCCACCTTGCGGATCGAGCCGATGCCGATCGCGCGCGGCGTCGTCTTGCTATTCTTCGAACGGCTTGAACTCGCAGCCCGAGCTGCCATCGATGCGAGGCGCGACCAAGTCGCGGCGTGCGATTTGATGGATCGTCGATTGATCGAAATCGCAAGGGAACTCGATCCTCGCTACGAAGCCATGCTTCCTCGCGGAGCCGAAGCCCTCCTGCTGATCGAGCAACAAGGGGCGGATGCGGGAGAAGTCCGACAACGCTTGACGTCACTGGTTCAGCGAATCGTCCGGCGAGCGCCCTCCACCCAGCAGTCTCGTATCATTGTCGACGATAACGAACGGGACTTTATCTGGAAGCTGAGCCGGCGCGTTGTTCCCCGATTGGTTCGATTGGCGGGCACCCAACGCCCTCTTCCTTTTATCGACGACATTACCATCCCCCCAGATCGCATGCCCGAGTTCCTCGTCGAAATGCAAAACTTGCTCAAGGCGGAGCGGGTGACCGCCACACTCTTTGCGCACGCAGCCCAAGGCCACTTGCAGATTCGCCCCTTTCTAGACCCGAAATCTCCCGAGGATATCGGCAAACTGCAACGCATCGCTGACAAGCTCTTCGAAAAGACGATTGAATTCCGAGGTGTCATCTCGGGTGAACACGCAGTCGGCTTGAGCCGCAGCAGTTACCTTCGACAGCAACTCGGCGAGCTCTATCCCATTTGCCGTCGTGTGAAAGAATTGTTCGATGCGAAAGGGATCCTCAATCCCGGAAAACTGATTACCGATGCTCCTCCAAAGCCAACCGATAACCTCCGTCCCCTGTCGACCTTGACCATCTCTCAAGGGATACGGGTCCTGGATCGAAAGAGGCTCGATAAGAAAGGCACCGACAAGCGATCGAAGAAATCGAAATCGCAAGTTGAATCGACCGCATCGACTTCTTTAAGCGGCAGCACTGTTGCCAACGATTCAGTTGCCGACGAGACAGTCGCCACCAAATCCATCGACGTCGAAACTTCTCTCAAACCCAATTCGACGTTCCTACCTATCCTCGAATGGAGTGAATCGCAAACACTTGATGCTACGGCAAACTCCTGCAATGGTTGTGGACGATGCCGCTCCACAGCACCGAATGAGCGCATGTGTCCGATGTTCCGCTCCTCACGCGCCGAAGAAGCATCGCCGAGGGCGAAAGCCAATCTGCTTCGAGGCCTCCTTTCAGGTCGGATCGCGGTTCGCCATGCGGAAAGCGATGAGATGCGAAAAATCGCAGATCTATGCTTCCATTGCCATCAGTGTCGGGTCGAATGCCCAGCCTCAGTCGATATCCCTCGCATGATGGTCGAACTCAAGGCTCAGCATACTGCGACCCATGGGCTTTCTCCAACCGATCGCTTGCTATCTAGAATGGATCTTTTAACGAGCCTTGCAAGCCGTTTCCCGAGACTTGCCAATTGGTCGATGGAAAGTCGTACTATGCGATGGCTTCTTGAGAAAACCACGGGAATTGCATTCAGCCGCCGATTGCCGCAAATCGCACGACAGTCGTTCATGAGATGGGCCTCGAAGAATCGATTGACCCGTCCGAATCGAGGTGCTGGTCGCAAGGTCCTCTATGTGGTCGACCAATACGCCAATTGGAACAATCCCCTCGTCGCCATGGCCTTGGTCCAAGTCATGCAGCATCAGAAGGTTGAGGTCTACGTTCCGACGTGGCAGAGCGTCACATGGATGACCAAGATCGCGATGGGGGATATCGACCGAGTTCGCAAATTGATCGTTCCTCAGATTCGACAATTGGCTGACGCGGTTCGGCAAGGCTACACCATCGTAACAACGGAACCCACCGCAGCCTTATGCCTGCAGCATGAATACCCACAACTGATCGGTGGCGAGGATGTCAAACTCGTTGCGGCAAATACGGTTGAAGCTGGACAGTATTTGTGGGAAATGCACACCCGCAACGAACTTGAACTCGATTTCAAACCGTTGAACATGTCGGTGATCTACCATACCCCATGCCATCTTCGTGCCATGAACCCAGAGTATTCCGGCATGCAACTGCTGAGCCTGATTCCGGGCCTTACCGTCCATAACGCCGATGCGGGATGCTCAGGAATGGCAGGAACCTATGGATTGAAACGTGAAGCCTACCGAACCTCGCTCCGCGTTGGCTGGGGACTCATCAGCGCCATGCAGCAGACCACATCGCAAATCGGCAGCACCGAATGCACATCGTGCAAGCTGCAAATGGAACAAGGGGTCGATAAACCAACGATTCATCCACTCGCATTGCTCGCTTATGCCTACGGTCGACTCCCCGAGATACGGATATGGATCCAGAGTCGGAACGAAGGTCTTACCGTAAGATAGATTCGATGGTTTCGACAGGCCCGCGTAGAACTGCAGTCGCGTGTGAGCAGTGGAGCCACAATGTGCTGGAGCGAAAGAGAAACAGATTACGCTCGCGACATTCCAGTCACATCGGTGACCCAAGCCTCAACAAGTGCCGCGGGACTAACATTGCGATCGACTTGCTCTCGGGCTTGCTGAGTCCGTTGGATCAGAGAACTTAGGATCTCAGGGGCCAGTTGTTGTAGATTTCCTGGAGCGTCGCTTTCGGTAGATGGTTGACGGATGGCCGCATCCAGTGATGAGGTAACACCGAGCCTTTGGCGCATCGATTCACGATAGAGATCGATCGCGATATCCAATACCCATTTCAATTGATCGCGTCGGGCTTGTCCTTCGGAAGCAACCGAATCCAAATGGGCGCTAATACTCTTGCTCAGGCGAGGGAAATCGATCGGCCTCGAATCGAGCGACTCGATTAGCAGCGTCCGGAATTCGCTCATCGACTCGTCTCGCCCCTGTGCCGCCAATTGCAGCGAGCCGTGCGATTGCTGAGCCAAACGCAACGCGTCTGCGGGATTGTCAGCCAGACCATGTCGCTGAATAAGAATCGCCAACTCGTCCTCGGCGAGCGGTGCAAATCGTACGATTTGAGAGCGAGATCGGATCGTGCGCAGTTGCCGTTGCTCGGAGGTACCGATCAAAAAGATCAACGCGCCCGGGGGTGGCTCCTCCAAGGTCTTCAGGAGGCTGTTGGCTCCTTCGACGGCCAGCGTATCCACATCGTCGACGATGGCGATTTTCCGCCTGCCGGAATAGGGTCGCATTCGGATTTCATAGCACAACCCTTCGCGCATTCGGGACTCATCGCTGCCTACCAATTGCTCCATCGATAGATTCGACTTGTCTTTTTCTCTCTTGATCTCGATCAGATCCGGATGGGTCCCGGCCTCGATTTGAACGCAGGCTTCACACGTACCGCACGTTGCAAACTCGGTAGGTTGGTACTTCGTGCACAGCAACGACTTCGCCACTAGCCTCGCAAACGTCCGCTTCCCGATTCCGCTCGGACCAACCATCAGGAACGTGCTGGCCAGTCGTTCTTGATGAACCGCATTGGCAAACCATCCTCGCTGACGATGATGTCCGACGAATGTGCGCCAGTCCATCGCTCATCCTTCCTCTGAAAATGCTTCAGGGAGTTTCAGTCTCAATGAGAAGATTGTCCATCGCCCGATGGTGCTTGTTTGGGCCGCGGTCCTGCGCTTCTCGGATTGCAAAAATCGATCGATGGCTTCGGAGTGAGGGAAAGGGGATACCGATGTGGCGTTTGTCGAAGATGCTGTGGAACGAACGAACCGCTCTAACTTGATCGCGTGGGGGCATTGCCGATCGTATTGGGTCGTTTCACGGAATGCCGCATACTCCGCACTCCAATTCCCTCGATCCAGGGCCGGTGCTATCGGTACGCCAGATCCCGACTCCGATCCCGATTCCGAGGGACTCGAAGCGACAGAACGATCGAATTCGGCGTAACGCCGGGACAATTCGGAAGAGGCAGCGGGCCAAAGAGCTCTCGATTCATCAAGCCGCCTCATGATGGCTTGGAATTGCAACGCGATCGAAAGGGTGATTGCGAGAAGGATTAGCAGTCCGACCACGAAGGGTCCGACAAAGTACCGGCCGCGAATGCTCAGTCCGTGCGGTGGACCAACTCGATGAGTTGGCTCCACGGTATTCATTGCGTCCATAGTTACTTTGTTCAAATCCATTACGTAGGGATCTTGTATTCCTTGAGCCTTTGCATTTCGTCCGCGACCACGCTTCCGTCCGGCGTATCATCGCTGTCGACGTCGAACCAAGACTCTTGGAATTGGACGTATCCGGGTCCACCGCTAGCCGACTTGCGAAGCGCCACATTGGTAGTCAAGGAAATAATGGCGTCGGCCATGGCCACTTCGGGGTAGCATCGAGGCCTGTTTTCTGGCGCATTGTTTCGGATGCAATAAGCCCAATGCTCGATCTCTTCCGTGTAGCCTCGGCTGACGGTACCCGTCCCCGCAGCTGCCTTGGATACTGGAGCCGCAGCACCCCCGCTCGCCTGGGTATCCAAAGCGTATCCGGACCCGGCAGCCTTGACCCCTGCCGCCGCGCTCGTATCGCCCTTCGCATAAAGCATGACCTCTTGCTCTTTCTCGAGCACGAGCGTTCCCTTGGTCCCCATGACGACTTCGCCGTAACCACCATAGACGTTTCCATTGATCGTCGAGTATGTGACCACGATCTTCTTGTTGGGGTCTTGGTCGTACCCCGGTACGCCTTTGATCCCTCCTGGTTGCTTGTACCCAAGATCAAACTTTTCGCTGTACTCAGGACCTGGAAATTCGAACGTGCAGTAAACGTGATCATCCGCATCGCGGTCTGCGGGGAAGAGATGGCGACCGCCGACCGCATGCACGGTCAGCGGATGGGCTTTTTTGCCGTCTGCTCGCAATGCGCTGCAGAAGATCGTCGCAGCATCCAATTGGTGGCTGCCAAGCTCACCCATAAGACCCGCGCTGGTCCGATCGAATAACCGCCAGCGGACCAACTCTTCCATGGCAGAAATCGTTCGCTTGCCGATCGCCTTTTCCTGATAACCGAACCGAGCCGCATCGACTTGGTCGGCCATCCATGCTTCCTGCTGAGCGATCTTCCGTTTGAGCTGCTCGATCTCAGTTGGATTCTTTGCCTTGTCCAACTCCTTGACATACTTCTCGTAGTCGGTCTTGATCTTGTCCACCTTGGTCTCGGGATCACCGCCGACCATGGGAGGTTGCCACGAATCGTTCCCGGGAAGATTTCCGCGGTGCCACTGGGCACGAATATGGTGCAGCTGCCCGAGCATACCCCATTTGAGCAAATGGACGGCATTATCGTAGAGTACGCTGTAATGCCGTTGGTGTCCGGTGGCCAGATAAATCTGCTGCCCAGTGGGATTTTTGAATTCCTTGGATAGCCGCGCCATGACCTTGCACTGGGCCACGTTGTGGGCCATCAGCTTCTCGGTCAAAACGTGCTTTCCTTTCTGCATGGCTTTGATTGCGATCGGCGCATGCAGGTGAAGGGGCAAGGCGATGATGATCGCTTCGATGCTATCGTCGTTGAGCAACGCATCGATACCGCCGTTGCTCGCATCGTACACCTTGACGTTCTTCTTTGCCTCGTCCTCGTTCGCGTACTTGTACTGCTTGATCAATCCAGGCCGGGTTGGCGTTGTCCAATCTCCGTGGAACGCGCGATAGATGCTGTAAGGACGGATGTCTGCCACGGCGGTGACTTGGACATATTCCGGCGTGCATCCGCCGATAAGAACGCTTCCTTCGTCTCCGGTACCGATCACCCCGACCCGCACTGGATCGGCGAATTTCTCATAGCCAAAGTACATCGCTCCGAGACCCGCACCGCTCACGGCGCCGGCCGCGATTACGCCTTGCAGGAACTCGCGCCGCGTGAATCCAACGGCCTCGTGGTAGTTGTCTTGACCAATGGTTTTGTCTTCCGGGCTCAATGTACGCATAAGGAATGCCTCGAGGATCAAACGCTATAAGTGAGGAATGAATCGGTTTAGTAAGGGGATAGCTTGGATATTTAGGGTGGGGCAGGAACAGCAAGGAGGCTACGATCAGGAATCGGTACGCACTTTGGCATTTCGATTCCAGAAACTCCACGGGATAAAGTCGAGACCAGCGTAACGTCCTGCGTCCGCGAACGCGACCACAAAACACGCCAGCATCTCGATCGCTTGATAGTATGTCGGTTGGGAACCCGGCGCCCCTGGGAATTGGGTAGCGACCACCGAAAGAAGAAACACCCCAGCCGCGATTGCCGCCAGCGGTGTCAGGAGGCCGACGAGCAACAGGATTCCGACCACCATATCGAAGATCGGAATGATCTTATCGACTTGGCGGACCGTGATCGGCCCCTCGCCGGGGAACTTGAACTCGAGTTGTTTGCGGATCGGATTCCCCTTGGCATCCTTGGCGATCGGTTTCTTTGGATCCGGGTTGGCTTGTTCATCGGTTGGGACGGCATTGATTCGCTCCACCATCTCTGGAATTGTCTGATCGATTTCCGCAAGGATAGGCCGGCCGAGAGCTCGCCATTTGCTTTCGATCTCGTCGCGCTGTTTCCTCAGCGATTCGACTTTGGACCGCGTCATATCGCTTTCGAGTTTATCAATACGCTCGAGTCCGTTCTTGTATTCCTCGATTTGAGGCTTCCACTCGTCGTACGTTTCTTTTCGTTTGGCGGCGAACTCGGCGAGGATGTCGTTCACCTCTTTTTGTTGGGCTTCGTTCAAGCCAAACGTTTCAACCGCCTTGGCACCGAACTCCTTGCACAGATCGGACATGTTCTTGGCATCCATCCGAAGCGAGCCGTCGTAGTCCGGGATCATGGACTGGAACTTCTTCGCGAACGGTCCTTTTGCTGCCGACAGGAAGCCGGTCGACGAGAATCCTCCGTCGCGGACTTTGGAAACCCCCTCCTGAAAGAAATGCCATCCGATGGCCAGCCGGAGCAGGACCAAGAAGAAAATGGCGGGAATCGTGAACTTGGCTTTGCGAAGTAGCATGGGAGGGATATTCGAGGGGGGAGCGTATGCCAGTAAAACTCAGTCCGGCAGGATCATTCGCGAAGTCGTATCGCAGGAACCCGCAGAATCTCACCTTAGGATAACTGAAGTATGGTCCAAAATCGACCTTCGGCCAAGTCTCAACCCTTGCGCATTTCGGTCGAGAACATCCTTGAAACGGGAAATCATCGCAGGGGAGACGGCTCGATTCTCAGCGTTTCGTCATCTCCTCGAGGAGTGCCAGAACCGGACCTATTTCCAGCTTATTCGTGTATTCGATCCATCGATGGTTCGGAGACCAAGCAATCCCTTCCAGGTCCACGCGCGTCGACTTGGGGATCGCCAACAGAATTGGGTGCTGGGGAAACAATCGCAAGGTTTCAACTTTGCTACGGAGATATTCAGGAGTCCAGAAACCTAGAATCTCGAGGGGTATCGATTCCCCATCGGAGCGCTCCAGCAAAAAATCGGGAAAGAAAGCTCGCTGTCCTACGTGGAGAACGGTTCCCTCTCGAACCAACCGCCAGCCGCCTCGGGACTCGTCCCCCCAGTCCGATGCAAACTGCGACTCCACGTTGGAATCAAAATCCTCGGGAGGTTGCACCGGACTCACCAATCCAGAACGGTCGCTCAGTTCCAACCGCAAGTCGAACTCAGGCCGTGCGAAGCGAGCAGCTTTGCGTTTCATGAATGCGGTCATTGTCCAACCGCGGCACGAGAGCAGGCCGGGTAGAAATCGAGCCATGGCAACCCCGTACCGATGGGTACGCCGCAATACGGAAGCCGGACCTTGCAAATCAAACCGATAGCCGGTCTCCGTTTTCAGAATCCGGTGCATCAAACCAGCCAGCTTGGCATACCTCAGAATCGTTTTCCACTCCGCCGTTGCATCGATGACCATACGTACGGAATCCAGGAGCGCCACCTGTGTCTGCGCTACATTGTAACGCGCGAGCAATTCGAGCGGGCTCCCATGTTCATCAAATGTCTTCAAGCGATGGTTCTCGATCAAGTCCGCGAACAAATCCTCCTTTAGCTGCAACCACTCGGTCCCAAGCTCACTCGCGATTGTCCCTTTAGTAGCTTTCTCAGCGTGTTCCAGTATGGACTCCGCCACCTCGACCAGCGGATGGAAGGAAGCCGCTCGACGAAACACAGCTCGCCGCAACTCGGCTGTCTTTCGTGGATTACCGCGATCAAACTGAGACCATTCGTCCAGCAGTTTGCAGAACGCGCCGATCCGGCGCACAGGGCACTCGGGATCTTGTTCAAGAACACGCTGCACAGCTTGGTGAAGCGATTTGCGTGTCCAGCCGATTCCGTTGCGATACACTTCGCACAACTGCTGAGCGTACTCGACATACGCTTGATCCTTGATCCGTGTCAGGCGATCAGGAAGCACCAGGCCGTTTTCGAACCTTGCGATGGCGAGTTCCCTCGTAAGCATCGTTCTTCCTCCGTTTGCGAGATCGTTCTACCTCCCTCGTGTTCGAGGTCACCACTTCATACAAAATCGCTTTCGCCTCACCTTGCCTCCTCAAAATTCGTCCCAATCGCTGCTTGGCTTGACGCGTCGAACCTTTACCTCCGAGAATGACCGCGATTTTGAGTTCCGGCAAATCGACGCCCTCATCGAGAACTTGATTGGCCACGATCGCCGGATAGACCCCATCTCGCAAGCCTTCCAAATAATCGAGCCTTTCGCGTTTGCCGCAATGGCTCAACAAGCATGGAATCAAGAATCGGAGCGACACCTCTCGAGCCATCGCATTGGAGCCAGTGAAAATAATCATTCGCTCCCCAGGATGGAGCCGAAAGAGATCCTCGAGCACTCTCAGCTTTTCTTCGGCACGCTCCTCAATTGCTTGCTTTTCACGGAATGCCCGAAGAATCCTCGATGCGACTTGGCTCGACTGAGTCTCCGCGCATAAATCTTGCCAACGGAACCCTGGATCGTCGGTGCGGCGCTGCAGGACATAGTCGGAGACATGCTCCGATAACTGATCGTAACGGTTCCGTTCCAGGTCGCTGAGCGCCACCGGAATGCGGACCACCTCGTACTCAGCAAGGGTCCGTCCACGAACATCGTGGATCTCCAACTCATACACGACCTGTCCGAGAATGTCATCCCATCGAACGGCTCCCGCCGTTTTCGTATTCACCACGTCGGGATTCCATGTCGCCGTCAGTCCCAACCGATCCGATGCGATACTGCATCGCGCCGCATCGCTTCGTAACGGGCCCGCCAAATGATGGCACTCATCGAACACGAGCAACTGAAATCGATTTCCCAACTCCGCGAGATGGATGCAAGCGCTCGCATACGTCGTGACCGTGATCGGTTTCACAGAAAACCGGTTATCCCCGAGAATACCCGCATCATACCCTAGAGCTCGCAAAATCCTTCGATGCCATTGGTACATCAAATCCCGTACCGGGGCGATAACCAGCGTGCTACACCTACCGCTGGCCATCAATTGGATCGCAACCTCGGTCTTGCCAGTACCCGTCGGCATGACCACGATCCCACGACGAGTCTGCTGCCACGCGTCGACGGCCTTCTGTTGCTCGGGCCGCAACGGTGGGATCTCAATCTTCGACCAATTCACCGTCTGCCACTGGGGAACTCGATCGATCGTTCCATAATTCCTGGTCGCCAAGACATCACGTACGAGTCGGTAATTGCACGCATCGGTGCGCCATCGCCCAACCCGCGAGTCCCAGACCCAAATCCCCTGCCCGAAAATCCTTTGAATGGCGGTCTCGGTCCATGCATCGAGGAGCAACGTGCCCGAATCGTAGTCGAGATTTGCGAGCCCTCGATCGCTGCTTTTCGCCATTCTGTCTACATCGCCGTTCGCCATCCCGGAAATTTTAACGCCATTCGAAGGTGACGTTATTCAACGGTGACGTTATTCAACGGTGACATTATTCAACGGTGACATTATTCAACGGTACCATTATTCAACGGTAACGCTCTTGGCAAGGTTTCGCGGTTTATCGACGTCGCAACCGCGAGCGATCGCGATATGGTACGCCAAAAGTTGCAGCGGGATCGACGCGACAACCGGTTGTAGGAAATCTTCGACGTAGGGCACCTCGATAATGTCATCCACCAGCGACTCAAGTTTGCGATCCATCTGATCGACGATGGCGATGACCGGCCCACCGCGAGCTTTCACCTCTTGCAAGTTGCTCATGACTTTGTCGTACACGTGCGAACGTGGGAGGAGGAAAACCGAGGGGGTGTGTTCATCGACCAGTGCGATCGGCCCGTGTTTCATTTCAGCAGCCGGGTAACCTTCGGCATGGATGTAACTGATTTCCTTGAGTTTCAGGGCACCCTCCAGAGCGGTGGGGAAGTTGTAGTGGCGGCCGAGGTACAGGAAGTTGGTAGCATCTTTGTACTTATCCGCCACCTCGCGAACTCGCGGGCTGCATTCGAGCGCTTGCTCGACGACATCGGGCAATGCCTCGAGTTGGTCGATGATGCGCTGACCAGCTTCAAAGCTCAAATGCCTGAGCCGTCCGAAATAGAGCCCCAGCATCGAAAGGACGCAGAGCTGCGAAGTAAAGGCTTTGGTGGATGCGACGCCGATCTCAGGACCAGCATGCAAATAGATTCCGCCGTCGGCTTCTTGCGCAATGCTGCTTCCAATGACGTTGCAAATCGCCAGCGTGTGGTGCCCTTTGCGTTTCATCTCGCGGAGGGCCGCTAGGGTGTCTGCGGTTTCGCCACTCTGGGTGATCCCGAAAATCAGGGTGTCATGGTCCACGGGCGGATTTCGATAACGCAACTCGCTAGCGTATTCGACTTCCACGGGCAACCTCGCAAACTCTTCGATCAGGTACTCCCCGACCAAAGCGGAATGCCAACTGGTGCCACATGCAGTCAGGATCAATCGGTTCACACCGCGAAGCTGAGCTGGCGTCAGATTGAGACCACCGAACTTTGCGGTCGCGTTTTCTCGGTCCAATCTTCCTCGCATCGCGTTTCGAAGCGACGTAGGCTGCTCGTAAATCTCTTTGAGCATGTAGTGAGGAAATCCGTTGCAGCCGACCTCTTGATCGGTCGACTCCAAAACCCGCACTTCGGGCCGCACGCGACCTTGATCCCGGTGGACGACTTGGATGGAATCCTTGGTAACAACGGCGATTTGATGGTCTGCCAGATAGATGATACGGTCGGTATGCCCAACCAATGGTGACGTATCGCTCGCGATGAATTGCTCACCGCGACCAACACCCAAGACGAGCGGGCTGCCACAACGGGCAGCGATCAGCAAGTCGGGGCGGTCCCGGAACATCACGACCAATCCGTAGGTTCCTCGCAGCGATGGCAACGACGCGCGAACCGCTTCTACGAAAATTGCAAAGCGGCTGTCAGCCCCTCCGGAGCTTCGGCCCCCGGTTGCTACCGGTGAGTTCATCAAGGTCTTCAGGTTTTCTGCGATGAGATGCGCGACCACCTCGGTATCGGTAGCAGACTGAAACACATAGCCTTTCTCCTGGAGCATCTCCTTGAGGACTTGGTAGTTCTCAATCACGCCGTTGTGGACAACGGCGACGATCTCGTGACCACCCATGTGCGGGTGCGCGTTTTCCTCGGTTGCTGCACCATGCGTCGCCCAACGCGTATGCCCAATGCCCGTGCTGCCCTGCATTGGCGTTTGATCGATCCTCTCGGCCAAATTATCGATGCGACCTACCGCGCGATGGAGCTGGAACCCGGATGAGCCTGTTAAGGTGGCAATTCCCGCGCTGTCATATCCTCGATACTCCAATCGACGGAGTCCTGAAAGAAGGAATGGACATGCCTCTTGCTTACCTACGTAACCGACGATTCCGCACATGCAACAACCCCAGCGTCTGAGATGACTGTTTTCCACAAGACGACAATGGCGTCGGGAGGGTATCCCAGATCTGTCGTCACCGTGCACCGCAAGCTCAAATCGATTTCTTAGAGCGTGGAACC
Organism: uncultured Pirellula sp.; assembly: GCA_903892355.1. Lineage (GTDB taxonomy): Bacteria > Planctomycetota > Planctomycetia > Pirellulales > Pirellulaceae > JBKCUI01. Next base: position 62,649 of record CAITIE010000010.1, read on the forward strand.
GATCGTCAGACCAATTCTTCGACGCACGCCCAGAGAAACCCACTTTTTACGGTCCAGGAAGCCTACCCCGCGAATCGCCTCGCCAAGGTCTTCCCCTCGCAAGTTTCCTACGCGGCACTCGCTCTTTAGACCTCATAGCCGGGACAACCGTCAAAATCAATAACGCTTGGATAGCGATGACGCTTGAATTGAAAGTCGACGTCGTAGAAATAGCGTTATTACGCACTGGGAGACAGCGTTATTACGCACTGAAGTCGAATGATGACCCAAAGCTAGCATTCGACGAAACGGTTGGCGGGGCTGCTTGTTGTTGCTCGCGTCGGACGAGCATCTCCCAAGTTGTCTTCTCGATGTCGAGGATTTCTCGCATGTTGTCGACCGCGATCACGTCGTGATCGAGTTCCGCTGCGATGAGCAACTTGGAGAGGAAAACGTAGAGATCCGACTGTTGTTTAGCCAATGGATGGGACGAATCCACGATTCCGGCCAACAACTCAGAGAGGATGTCGCGGACCAAGATCACCCACTGTGCCGCCCCGCTGTAATCCTGCTTTCTCCATAAATCGCCGATCAAAATGCTCAAGCCATGGGCCTTCTGCAGAAGCAGAAAATGCAGCTTGGCCGGGCTAGCAGATTCTACTTCTTGGCGGAGAAACAGTTCGATGGCGTCTGGTTTTGTCATTTCCGGTGGATCAACAGCGGGAAAAAGATTGCATGCATCGAAGCAGCGACATGAATCAGCAACGCCGCGAATCGGGCTTCGCGTGTCCGAGTTATCGACCATTACCAGCGTGCAGGCTCGCAGAAGAGTTCCCGACCCTCACAATCCCTACAACCATTACCGGTAGAATTGTTCGGAAGGGCCGGTCCCACGAAAGTCGACCACGATTAAAATCGAGCCTACTGTTGCTTCAAAATCGCGTTAACTTCCCATCCGCAGAAAGACTGTTCAATGTCATTGCAAGACGATCGCGATGCTGTTCTCGATCTTACCCAAAAACTTCTCGTTTGCATCACCCGCGGTGATTGGGATACGTACAAGGAACTTTGCTGCCCTTCGTTGACCTGCTTTGAACCTGAGGCGCTCGGGAATTTGGTCGATGGCTTGGACTTCCACCAATACTATTTTAACTTGCCAGCCAGCAGCACTCCTGTACAGTCAACGATTGTGGCGCCGCACATCAGAATCATGGGGGACGTAGCTGTGATCGCCTACGTCCGTTTGACCCAAAAAATTGCGGACGGCAAACCGATCACCGCCGCCATGGAAGAAACTCGGGTCTGGCACCGCCAGCAGGGCAAATGGAAGCACGTTCATTTCCATCGTAGCCCAGCCCGCTAACACCACGAATTGCGGTCTTCAACCACCGCCCCTTTTGAGACCGAAATGCACGCACTCGATTTCCTTCGCGTCACCGCCGCATCAACTCCGATCCGGGTTGCGAACCCGTCGGCAAATCGCGAGGCGATCGAGTTGGCATTAAAAAATCTGCCCGACTCCGATGTAATCGTATTCGGCGAGTTGTGCTTGAGCGGCTACACCTGCGGTGAATTGTTCTTGCAGCGTGTGCTATTAACGAGTTGCTTGCATGAGCTTCGCCAACTCGCCCACTCCGTCGGTCAGCAGCTGGTGGTGGTTGGACTACCTTTGGAGGTCTCAGGTCGACTTTTTAATGTGGCTGCGGTTCTTGGTAACGGGAGGTTGCTGGGGCTCGTTCCAAAAACGCACCTCCCCAACTACAACGAGTTTTATGAAGCCAGATGGTTCCATAGCGGATCGACCGCGACCGAAAAAGAAATCGAGCTTGACGGTTTCGGAACGGTGCCCTTTGGGGCTGATCTGCTTTTCACATGCGGGAGCGCCGTGGTTGGCGTTGAGATCTGCGAAGACCTATGGGTTCCGATTCCACCGAGTAGTTCCCAAGCCATCGCGGGTGCGAATGTTCTTTTGAATTTATCGGCAAGCAACGAAACCATCGGCAAGGCAAGCTACCGACAGCAATTGGTAGCCATGCAATCGGGACGATGCGTGGCCGCGTATGCGTATGCGAGCTCTGGTCCCACCGAGTCGACGACGGATCTTGTTTTTGGTGGCCATTGCTTGATCTGTGAAAACGGCTCGCTCCTCGCTCAGTCGCAACGTGTCGGCACGGGATTGTGCTTGCGTCCAGAGTCGAACTTGGACGGCCTTACCAGCCACGCCACCACAGATATCGATCTCGATCGGCTGCAGCATGACCGCCGCGCGTTCCAGACCATGCACCAATCGGCCAACGCGTCCACAAAAGTCGCATTCCGCCGAATCCCGTTCCAGTTGCCACTCACGCAATCGCCGCTGGTTCGTCGCATCGCTCCCCATCCCTTCGTCCCGCAGTCGAGCAGCGAGCTCTCGCAGCGTTGCACGGATGTCTTCGAGATCCAGTGCTCGGCTCTCGCGAAACGCGTTACTCGTCTACCCGCGTCGATGCCCCTCACCATTGGAGTCTCCGGGGGGCTCGATAGCACGCTTGCTCTACTCGTCGCTGTCAAAATGTGCGATATGCTTGGTTGGAAGCACGATCGAATCGTCGGGCTTACCATGCCTGGCTTCGGAACCACTCAAAAGACGAAGTCGAATGCGGAAGCATTGATGAGGTTGCTCGGGGTCCGCTCCGAAACCATCGATATCCGCGAAAGTTGCTTGAGGGTCTTTCAGAGCCTCCAGCATCGACCCTTTGGGATTGATGTTTCAACGACGGACATTCAAACGCTGCAATCAAAACTGGAATCGCTCCCCAACGACAATCGGAATGACTTGGTATTTGAAAATGTCCAAGCTCGGATGCGTACGCTGTTGCTTATGAATCGAGGATTTGTACTAGGGACCGGCGACATGTCCGAACTGGCCCTGGGATGGTGCACCTACAACGCAGACCACATGTCGATGTACAACGTCAACTGCTCGGTCCCAAAGACACTCGTTCGCTTCTTGGTTCGTCACGTTGCCGAGAATCTGGTCAGCAAAGAGATCCGCAAGATCCTTACTGATATTGTCGAGACACCCATCACGCCGGAATTGCTACCTTTATCGAGTGACCAATCCATCGTGCAGAGCACCGAAGGAACCATCGGCCCTTACGAACTGCACGACTTCTTCCTGTACCACTTCGTCCGCAGCGGGGCGTCGCCGGCAAAGATTCTCTTCCTCGCACAGCACGCGATCTTCGACCGGCCGTACTCCCACTCCGAACTCCGATCGACCTTGGAAATGTTCCTGAAACGTTTCTTCAATGCGCAGTTCAAAAGGAGCTGCGTTCCTGACGGACCCAAGGTGGGTACGGTATCCCTTTCTCCTCGCGGAGATTGGCGAATGCCCAGCGATGCCGATTTCGATACCTGGGTTGAGTCTCTTTCGGAGTAAGATGGAATCGCTTTAAAAAAAGAAAATGGCTGCCGCCAAGGCGCACGACGATTTATACTACGCTTAAGTGCTATGAAAGACCGAAGTTGAGTGACGATTCTCAGTCTGAGCAGTAACGCATTGTTCTTCGGCAGTATTCACCCTCTCTCCCTCTCCCTCTCCTTTCAACCATGAAACTCCGCCCTTTCGCCGTAGTCATAGTAGTGCTCATTCTTTCCCAGAGTTATTCCTTCGGCCAATCCGCAAAGGAAGTCACCAACAGCATCGACGCCAAGTTCGTTTTGATCCCACAAGGCAAATTCACAATGGGGGCTGCAGATACCGAGGATGATTCCGAAGATGATGAGCTCCAACATCAAGTGACCATTACAAAGCCTTTTTATCTGGGAACTCACGAAGTAACCCAAGGGCAGTACGAACAGGTCATGGGGAACAATCCGAGTCACTTCCAAAAGCGGGTGATTCGAAAAAACAACAGCGGCAATTACCCCGTCGAACAAGTTAGCTGGGAAGATGCGATTGAGTTCTGCAAGAAACTCAGCGACACCCCAAAGGAAAAAGCTGCAAAGCGAATTTATCGATTGCCAACCGAAGCAGAATGGGAATGGGCCTGCCGCGCTGGCGGATCGTCAGCCTACTCCTTTGGCGACTCCAAGCAATCGCTCGGCGACTACGCTTGGTTCCAATCCAATTCGGAGCGAAAAACCCATCCAGTAGGGTCCCTGAAGCCCAACGCTTGGGGGCTCTACGACATGCATGGAAACGTTTGGGAGTGGTGCCAAGACTTCTATGGTGATTATCCGAAGACCGATGTCAAAGATCCCACGGGTCCCTCCAAGGGAACCTATCGTGTCAACCGGGGTGGTGGATGGGTCGATGAAGCCAGCAGTTGTCGGTCCTCGCACCGATTCGGCGACCAACCTGAGTTGAAAATCAACGACATCGGTTTTCGTGTCGTCATGGTCGAGGGTAATTAATCGCGGGTAATTAACCCAAGAGAAGCGGTAAACTCGCGTCTTGGAAGGCATCATGGCGGATTCACACTCCATCGAAAAACAACTTCAATCCTTGATCGATGGCTGCCGGACGGTGATCCTGGCAACAGCGTCGAGCGATGGACTACCCAACGCTAGTTACGCACCTTTCGTCGACCACGATGGTTCGTTCTATGTCTTAGTTAGTGGATTGGCCAAGCACACAGGCAATCTACTTTCGACGGGGTGCTGCCACGCGCTGTTCATCACCGACGAGAAAGACACCGTCAATGTCTTTGCAAGGAAGCGATTGAGCTACAACTGCGATGCGATCGTGGTAGAAATCCACGGCAAAACGAAAAGTGACTCGGAAGCACGTCGGGCTGACGCTGTCCTCACGAAGATGGAGGACCGCTTTGGACCGACTATCAAGATGCTCCGGTCCTTGCCCGACTTTCGCTTGATCGAATTGAAACCGAGCGACGGAACACTGGTGCTGGGTTTCGGACAAGCGATCCCGGTTTACGGGCGTACGCTTGCGTCCTAAAACGGCTAGCTCACCTAAAACGGTTAGCTCAATGGTGTCATGACTTTCTTAAGGTCATGCTCGTGGCCGTAGATGACCAGTACGTCAAGGTTCTGAAGCAATGCATCCGGACCGGGTATCCCAGGAAGCATCGCATTATTTCGTCGAATCGCCAGGACGACCATTCCTGAATCCCAAGGCCTAGACTCTCGCAGCGTGCGGCCGATAAGTGGGTTTCGATCTTCGAGCAAGTATTCCAAGATAACGTATCCATGATCAACTCGCAGCATTAACTCGTAGTCCATGGCGCGCACCAATCCAGATCGCATCAGCGAAGCCTTGATCCAGTAGTCCAAAAACCTTCGGACCCATTGAATCCGTCCCACATAGGTGATCAAGTAAATCAGTAACATTACCGACGCCAACAACACGATCGGATGCAACACATGGCTGTTTTGCAGCAACGAAGCCACCGTCGTTGCCAAGGCGCTGGTTAGCCCAACATTACCAGCCAAGATCAAATCGCGAATGATCCGCCGCCGGACCGGGTGGTTCACCACCAATTCCGCTTCCCTGGTGGTGAATCCAACTCCGAAAAATGCGGAGTAACTCTGGAAAATCGCCGTGTCGTAACTCAACCCCGTCATCGTGAGCGCGATTGTTGCAACTCGGACCGCTAAGAGTGAAAAGAAAGCGATCACAGCCAAGGTGATTATTGCTGTCATGGATCACGCACAGATTTCTACAGTCCCCTAACGGGGAAGTTTCGACTAAAATTAAGAACCGGGGTGCACCGTTTCATCCCACCTCCCTCCACCATACCCCCCCCGTTCCCTCCCTGTCGAGACGGACTCTCTTGAAATCATCCTATCGATTGGAATCAACCCAGCCTCGACGGCTCGCCGCTCCGCCAAAGTTATCGATTACTTCGGCATTCCGCATCATCCAGCCTGCTGGGAGCAGTTGCGATAATGAGCGATACGCCGCGAGATACGGCGCGATTGATTCAGTGCTCCTCGCCGTACTTTGCATTGCGACTGCCTTCCATCCCGACGCCACGGCCCAAGAACCCCCGACCACGACTACGGTCGAAGCAACAGTAGACTCCCGGGAGCCCGATCGAGCGAATCTCGAGTTTTTCGAATCTCGGATCCGACCTGCCTTGATCGAGCACTGTTATGAATGCCACTCCGGACAATCGAAAATCGTCCAAGGAAACCTGCGATTGGACTCGAAGCCAGGAGTTCGCGACGGCGGCGACAGCGGTCCAGCGGTCGTCCCTGGTAACCCCGACGAGAGCTTGATCATCCAATCGCTTCGTTATGGTACGCTTCAAATGCCACCGAGCGGCAAACTGAGCGATACGATACTGCGTGATTTTGAAACATGGGTTCTCCATGGCGCCACCGATCCGCGCGAGTCTCCATCGGGCTCAAACGAGCCGGAGAACAAACCGTGGCGAGATCCTGTCGCTATCGAATCGCATTGGGCATTTCGGTCCGTACCACGTTCCGTGAGCATTCCCAAAACGAACATTCCTAGTGGAGCACCCACCGACCTACCGGACGTGCACGACGCAAGCGATGCTGCCCAGAGTCCCATCGATCAATTCCTGCGGGTACCCTTGCGAGAAAAGGGTTGGCTGCCAGCTCCACCCGCCTCCCCAGCGGTCTTAATGCGGCGCGCGACTTTGGACCTGACGGGACTGGTCCCAACCCCTGAAGAAGTCGAAGCCTACCTCGCGGACGATCCCGATCACCGCTACGAACGGCTTGTCGACCGGTTGCTCGCTTCCCCCGATTACGGAGTCCGATGGGCTCGGCATTGGCTCGATTGCGTCAGGTACGCAGATAGCAACGGCGCTGACGAAAATCATGATATGCCCAACGCCTGGAGGTATCGAGACTGGGTTACCAACGCGCTCAATGAGGACTTGCCATTCGATCAATTCGCGATTCAGCAGATCGCCGGCGACTTGGTACCGCAACCGGAAAACGAAGCAGATAGAGCACGATTGATCACCGCTACCGGGTTCTGGGTCCTCGGCCCGAAAATGCTCGCGGAGCAAGACAAAGCGAAAATGCGAATCGATATTGTGGATGAGCAGATCGATACATTCTCGCGCACCATGCTCGGCGCGACGTTGTCGTGCGCACGGTGCCACGATCATAAATTTGATCCTTTCACTCAAGAGGACTACTTCGCAATGGCCGGTGTTCTGATGGGCACTCGAACGATGGCCGATGAAGCGTTTGTTTCCAAATGGATGGAACGTCCGCTTCCCTCCCACGAAATTACCCAGAAACGCCAAAGCCACCAGCAACAGATCGATGCTGCCAGAAAGCAGCTCGCTATGTTGAAGGAGGAAGCGAACGGTAGGTTATTGGCCGAAGGGAAAGTTGAGAAGATTCCCGAGGACCCAAAGGCCCTCTACCCTCCAGAGGCACAAAAAGAAGTCGAGCGACTGACCAAAGAGATCGAGGCTCTCGAAAAGTCCATGCCGGCTTTCGACATGTCGATGGCGGTCGAAGAGAACAAGCCGACGGATATGCCGATCCATATTCGCGGAAACCACCTTCGCCCTGGCGAGCATCCGATCCCGCGCGGCGTTCCGAAAATCCTCGTCAAAGCAAACCCGCTGCCATTGATACCGAGCGATCAAAGCGGGCGACTCCAAATGGCGCAGTGGCTAACCCATCCCGACCATCCTTTGTTTGCCCGCGTGATGGTCAATCGAATTTGGATGTGGCACATGGGCCAAGGACTCGTTTCATCACCTTCCAATTTCGGGATGCGCGGGGAGTCGCCCACGCACCCAGGACTGCTCGATTGGCTCGCTTCGGAATGGATCCAGCGCGGATGGAGCATGAAATGGCTCCACCGACAAATCCTACTTTCGTCAACGTATCGCATGGAGTCCAATCGCACGGACTCCAACGCCGCGACCTACGCGGAGTCCGATCCGGAAAACCGACTATGGTGGCGTCAAAATACCAAGCGGATGGAAATCGAACCCCTTCGCGATTCGATTCTGGCATGCTGTGGGAAATTGGATGCGAGAATGGGGGGGCCCGGCCAAGCGATCCAAAGTCCTAAGAGGACCATCTACCTCTCCATCAATCGAGCGGCACTGGCCGACATGTTTTCCGTATTCGACTACGTGGATCCAGCCAGCCACATCGAACAGCGACCGGTGACAACTGTGCCGAGCCAAGCCTTGTTTCTCCTCAACAGCGATCTTGTAACAAACTCATCGGAGTGGCTCGGCCAGAAACTAGCCGAACGATCCAACGAGGACCACCAAGCCATTGGATTTGCATTCGTCGCGATTCTCGGACGGTCTCCGACGGACTTTGAGCTCGAACGGAGCGTAGCTTTGATTCAGCAGAGTACCGATGCAATCCATCTGGAAAGCGCCGGACCAAGTACACCGCCCAACGAGGAACAGCGTATTCAACTTCGACCGAGAGCTCTTGCAGCACTTGTGCGATCCTTGATTGCAAGTCGCGAGTTCAGTTGGATCGAATAAAAGTTGGATCGAATGAATCGCACCCGCGAGCGTCTCACGATCATAGCCGGTGAATCCGGTGGACACTTGAGGCGAACTACCTCAAACCCGTTTCGGAAGCAATCCGATGAACCGAATGAATCCCTTTTCCATCTCCCTCGGCAATTGCCCGGAGAATCCCGGTCGTCGAGCCTGGATGCGGTCGGTTACCCGCGGACTGGCTGGCATCGCGCTGACCGATCTGCTCTCAGGCTCTGTGCGAGGAGTCGATCGCGATCGTGTGGGCTCACCCGGTGTGCTATCGCAACCACACTTTCCGCCAAAGGTAAAACGGATCATTTTCTTGTTCATGCACGGCGGCCCATCCCACGTCGATACCTTTGACTACAAGCCCGAATTAATCCGGTTGAACGGACAACCCCTTCCCATCCCGAAACCTCGAATTCAATTCGCACAAACAGGAAATTTGCTTCAAAGCCCTTGGGCGTTCAAGCAGTACGGTCAAACGGGTACATGGGTGAGCGATCTGTTCCCCAATGTCGCCCAACATGTTGATGATCTCACATTGCTTAAATCTATCCATGGATCCAACGAAGCCCACGGTGGAGCTCTTTTGAAAATCCACACCGGCTCGGACACCTTTGTCCGACCCAGCATGGGGGCGTGGATCAGCTACGGGCTGGGAACCGAAAACGCCAACTTGCCCAGCTTTATCACGATCAATCCAACCCTTGGTCATGGAGGCGTACGCAATTTCGGTTCCGCATTCTTGCCGCCGATCCATCAGGGGACGCGTATTGGTGGACCCGCCAAAGATGCCAAGATCGAGAATTTGGTTCCTAAGAACTCGGCTCGATTGCAGCGGCTGCAGCTCGACTGGATGAAGGACATCGATCGTCATCACTTCGGTACGCATCGCCATCCGAGCGATCGCGGGCAACCCGCGAGCGATCACGGGCAACCCGACCCACTTCAGGACGGTGATTTGCTCCATTCAGCTGTAACCGCTCGCGAGCAATCGTTTGAACTTGCGTTTCGAATGCAGAGCGAAGCTCTCGAGCAATTCAAGCTGGAGGATGAAACAGCGGAGACACAGGCGCTGTATGGGATCGACGGAGGTGCAACCGATAATTTCGGTCGGCAGTGCCTGCTGGCCCGACGTTTGAGCGAAGCAGGGGTCCGATTCGTCCAGGTATCGCATGCGTATTGGGATCAGCACGATGAGTTGAAGGAAAAGCATGCGGAATTGGCTGGACAAGTCGACAAGCCGATTGCGGGATTGCTGACCGACCTCAAGCGACGAGGATTGCTTGACGAAACGCTGGTGGTTTGGGGTGGCGAGTTCGGTCGAACACCCACAGCCCAAGGGGGTAACGGCCGCGACCACAATCCCCACGCTTTCACTTGGTGGATGGCGGGTGCCGGAGCCAAACCTGGCATCTCGTACGGGGCCTCCGACGACTTCGGATTTTATGCACGAGACAACAAAGTTCACGTTCACGATCTGCATGCGACAATTCTTCACATGTTGGGGATCGACCATGAGCGATTGACGTTCCGATACGGGGGGCGCGATTTCCGACTCACCGACGTTCATGGCAGCGTCATTCATGATGTCTTAGCCTAAGACTGGCCATTCTCAACCTCAGCGTGAGTTGGTCCGAACACGGGAGCGAGTTCCATTGTTTGGTGCATCCCCGAGGTTAGGTGCATCCCAGAGACGCAGCTTGCCCTTTCTTACCTGCAACAGGCTACATCTGCGAGGGTGTCCACACGCGGTGATATACTCCCCCCAATCGGGAAAGTTTGCCAAAATCTTTTTTGGATTTTTTGGAACCAAGACCAGACGTGTCACTGGGCATCTTCACATTCTCTTAAATGACGTCTGGCTCGAGATTTAGGGAGCCAACCCGGGGCGTGGAATCCAGTAGTAGGATTTCTTACCCAACTCCCAAATCCCTAGCCATGCGGGTGTTGCGCGCGTCGCGACCAAAAATTTGACATCCCGTTTCGAATCGATAAACTGCTTCCTCCATGACGCAACATGTTGTGCAATCACGCGAAAGAAACTACTACCTGTAGTGGTTCTTGCCGATAATGATTGTATACGTGGTACTCGACAAGCGCTGCCGATGCGACCGGGCAGAGTAGCTTGCGGACATGCGTCGGAGGCTTGATCCGAACCGGGTACGAAACCCACAGGTCGCATGGATTCTTCTTTTCACCAGCAAGCAGCCAAACGGGGACTTCTATCCGATTTTCCGGAGAGATTAACGTTTCGTTATCTGCATGCACTTATTTCATCCACTAATCGCAAGGAGTCGCACGAGCGAATGGCAACCGTAGAAATGGGGCGTGAACGTCGCACGCGGACACGAACGACGCACGAAGCACGAGGCAATCGCAGCGGGCTCAAAATTGAATCGAAGTTCTGCCCGAACGAAGTGGCAGATCCCTTCGACACCGTCCAGTGGGAGCTGCGTAGTGCGGCGATCAAGGATGAGAACGGGAAGGCTTTGTTTGAGCAAACCAATTGCGAGATTCCAGCTTCGTGGAGCCAATTGGCGACCAACGTTGTGGTCAGCAAGTATTTCTACGGGGATCCCAACAATTCCAAGGAGCGGGAGAACTCGGTGCGACAACTGATTCACCGCGTCACTCGGACCATCGCTGATTGGGGCGTTGCCGACGGGTACTTTGATACCCCTGAGGATGGCGAACGTTTTTATCGCGATTTGACTTGGTTGTGCCTGCACCAATACGGCTCGTTCAATTCACCGGTATGGTTCAACGTTGGTCTTTACCAGCAGTACAACGTCATCGGGACCAAGTGCAATTGGCACTACAACGTGGAATCGGGTGAGTTGGAGCAACCAGAGAACCCATATGAGTTCCCTCAAGCCTCTGCGTGCTTCATCCAGAGCGTTGGGGACAACATGGAAGACATCATGCGTTTGGCGACCAGCGAAGCGATGCTCTTCAAGTTTGGTTCGGGCACCGGAACCGACCTTTCCACGATCCGATCGAGCCGAGAAAAGCTTTCAGGTGGTGGCAGACCGAGCGGTCCTCTTTCGTTCATGCGAGTATACGACCAGATCGCCGCGGTTGTAAAATCCGGTGGCAAGACCCGTCGTGCGGCCAAGATGCAATCGATCAAGGTCTGGCACCCGGACGTGATGGAGTTTATCGAGTGCAAGTGGAAGGAAGAGCAAAAGGCCCACGCGTTGATCCGCGAAGGCTACGAATCGAACTTCAACGGGGAAGCTTATTCCTCAGTCATGTTCCAGAATGCAAACCTCTCTGTCCGGCTCACCGATGAGTTCATGGAAGCGGTTTCGGAAGACAAGATGTGGAAGACCCGCTGGGTTTCCGACAAGTGCACCGCAGAGGCTCCAACATACCGAGCTCGCGATGTCCTGAACCGAATGTCCGAGTGCGCATGGCACTGCGGCGATCCGGGAGTCCAGTACGATACGACGATCAACAAGTGGCACACCTGCCCGAACAGTGGTCGCATCAACGCCAGCAACCCATGTTCGGAGTACATGTTCCTCGATAACACCGCTTGCAATCTGTCCTCAATCAACTTGATGAAGTTCCGTCAAGACGACGGCAAGTTCAATTATCACGGTTTCATGAGTGCTTGCCGATTGTTCTTCATCGCTCAGGAAATCCTCGTCGACCACGCGGCTTATCCGACCGATCGTATCGCCCACAACAGTCACTTGTTCCGTCCGCTAGGATTGGGGTATTCCAACCTGGGCTCATTGATCATGACTAGCGGTGCAGCGTATGACTCGCCAGTCTCCCATGGACTATGCGGCGCTTTGACCGCACTGCTCCACGGAGCTGCGAATCTGACCAGCGCCGAAATGGCAGGAGTGGTCGGTACATTTGCAGAGTACGACGAAAATGCGGAACCGATGATGCGGGTTATGCAAATGCATCGCAACGCGGTTGAGCAAATCGACAGCGCCGGGCCTCAGTACCTCAAGGACGCCGCTCGAGAAGTGTGGGATCGCGTTTTGGAAACCGGTCGCAAGAACGGGTTCCGCAATGCTCAAGCAACCGTTCTGGCTCCGACCGGAACCATTAGCTTCATGATGGATTGCGACACCACTGGGATCGAACCAGATATCGCGTTGGTCAAGTACAAGCAACTTGCCGGTGGCGGTGTTCTTAAGATCATCAACGGCTCCGTTCACCTCGGCCTGCTCAATCTCGGCTACTCGCCAGAGCAAGTCGCGGATATTGAAAAGTACATCAATGACAAGGACACCATCGAAGGTGCACCTCACGTCAAAAATGAGCACCTGCCGGTATTCGATTGTGCGTTCACGCCTGCCAATGGAACACGAAGCATCCGATGGCAAGCACACGTTGAAATGATGGCCGCCGCACAGCCGTTCTTGTCCGGTGCTATCAGCAAGACGGTGAATATGCCCAAGGACACCACCGTCAAGGACATTTCCGATGCGTACTTCTGGGGCTGGCAACTCGGCTTGAAGGCCATTGCGATTTACCGCGACGGATCCAAGCAAAGCCAACCGCTCAACACCAAGTCCGAAGGTAAGAAGAGCGAAGAAGCTGCTGCTGGCAAGGTTACCGAAAAGATCGTCGTGAAACCTCGCCGCGAACGACTTCCGGACACTCGCAATTCGGTCACCCACAAGTTCAGCATCGCTGGACATGAAGGGTATATCAACGTTGGCCTCTATCCAGATGGACGTCCAGGCGAAGTCTTCATCACGATGGCCAAGGAAGGTAGCACGATCGGCGGATTGATGGATAGTTTCGGCACCGCAATTTCGATCTCGCTCCAATACGGAGTTCCGCTCGAAGTTTTGGTGAATAAGTTCAGCCATACCCGCTTTGAGCCCAACGGACACACGACCAACCCAGATATTCGCATCGCCAAGAGCGTTGTGGACTACATCTTCCGTTGGCTTGGGCTCACCTTCCTGGACAGCTACCGCGAAGAGCAAAAGGCCAAAGCGGAACTGGTGTCAGGAAGCGAAGCAAAAGAGAAGCAAGCAGCCCCGGCAAAGACAGTTTCACCTGCGGTGACCACCGCTCCAGTAAACGGTAACGGTGCGGAAGTCCAAACGACGAGCAACTACACCGCGGCTCGTTTCGTCGGGCTCGGCAGCGCTCCAACCTGGAACGTGTCGTCGGCTCCACCAAAAGAGGATTCTCGCGACAATCAGTTTGCCAAGTTCCAAAGCGATGCACCCGCTTGCGATAATTGCGGTTCCGTTACCGTCCGCAACGGGAATTGCTACCTCTGCCACAACTGTGGAAACAGCCTAGGTTGTAGCTGATCGATTTTTCCAAAAAGAGTATCCAAAAGCGTGTAACGCTTGAGATCCTCCCAAGAAGCAGAGAGAGCCCAAGAAATTCTTGGGCTCTCTTTTTTTGCACCAAAAATCCTTCCCCCGTTTGCTTTGGCATGCACTCCGATACCGGCTAGAATAGAGTCTGTTTCGATCCCTCCTGAAATTATCCCCTCCCATCCCATGTCCTCGATTCCTTGGTCCATCTCCGAAGATTCTCTCGACGTTAATTTCTCGGTACCTCAAGTCCTACGGTTGCGTTTCACCCGTGATTGCTTTGCTGCTGACTGGGATAGCATTCAGTCCATGTTTCGAAGCGAGACCGGTTCTGCGAGACTTCAAGTCTGGGTCGATCGTTCGGTAGCCGATGCAAACCCCGCCATCCTACGCAATCTTCAACAGCGGCTCGATGAATCATCCCGTCAGCTGCAACTCGTATCACCTGTGCAGTGCATTGAGGGTGGGGAGCAAGCCAAGAACGATGAAGAAACCGTCAATCATATTTTTCGTACCATCGATCGCGATGGCCTCGATCGCAGGTCATACATCGTCGTCGTCGGAGGAGGTGCGTTGCTCGATGCGGTCGGCTACGCCGCTGGCATCTCTCATCGCGGGATCCGATTGGTTCGCTTTCCAGCCACGACACTCGCCCAAGCCGACTCCGGTGTTGGCGTAAAGAACGCCATCAACGCCTTCGGAAAGAAAAACTGGAAGGGAACGTTTGCAGTTCCCTGGGGAGTGGTCAATGATCAATCGTTGCTGAGCCATTTGCCTGACAGGGATTTCCGAGCTGGTTTTTCGGAAGCAGTCAAAGTATCGCTGCTCAAAAGCCAATCTGCGTTTCGGTTCCTCAGCCAGCATGCGAAGGACATCGCCGGTCGAGATTGGACGGCCGTGATGCCCGCGATCCGCTCGAGTGTCTTGATGCATTTGCACCACATTACCCATGGCGGCGACCCCTTTGAAATGCAGGAAGCGAGGCCTCTCGACTACGGTCATTGGTCCGCACACAAGCTTGAGCAGATGACTCAGTACAGCCTGCGGCATGGCGAAGCCGTATCGATCGGGGTAGCGCTCGACACGATCTATTCCCATTTGGTCCATGGACTCGAAGCCGGGGATGCCGTCACCACCGTGCAAACCTTGATCGACCTCGGGCTACCCATTTTCGATCCTATGCTTGAGACCGATCTCGTCTTTGACGGACTTGAAGAGTTCCGGCAGCACTTGGGTGGACGCTTGACCCTGACCATGCTCCGATGCGTTGGCCAAAGCCTATCGGTGCACGAGGTCGATCGCTCGGCCATGGTTCGCGCGATCGCTGTCCTGAAATCGCTCGACCAAAAATCGCGAGCTGGCGAACAACTATCCCATGACTGCATCGCTGGTGTTTCGCAATAGCCAAAACTCCGGCGAGCAAGAAACCAACACCGACCTGAACCAACCAATGACACAAGCCGAATCCCAGCCCGTTTATTTCGTTCGCACCGGCACGCGGAGCGGGTATCAAACGATTACGGTCGGAATGGAGAATTTACGACGAGGGAAACGAATCGTGTGCCGTACCGCGCGCGGCTTGGAGATCGGCGACGTCCTTTGTGAAACGTATACCGATCTCGATGTAGAGCATGGGCGATGGGTTCGCAACGCAGGTCCCGAGGATGAGTTGCTTTGGAGCAAATTGCTGGAATTGAGCCAAAGCGCCTCGGATGCATGTCAACGGTATCTCAGCGATTCAGGTCTCCCCGATGTTCTACTCGAAGTCGAACCGCTGCTGGACGGTAAAACGCTCTTCTTTCATTTTCTCGGTGAACCGACCGATGCCACCAACCAATGCGTTCAGCAATTGGCAGAAGTCTACCAAGAAGAGGTAAGCCACTCGGGGTTTGCAAAGCTTCTAGAACACGGATGCGGACCTGGGTGCGGCACCGAAGCCAAGTCCGGATGCGGAAGCAGCGGGGGATGCGCCTCGTGCGGTCTAGTCAAAAAATGCAAGACCGGATCCGGTTCCGAGTAGATCCCAACTAGCATTGCTCACGTTCAATGGAATCCTGAATACCGAGGTTATAATCCTCAACTTAAGGACTCATTCAGAAAGTCCAGCAGTCGCTCGGCCGCCTCGCGCTGGCGAGCAACCCGCCTCGAGGAATCCTCAGCGTTGCGAGGAGCCGGGGAATCCAGATGAATGCGTCGAGCAATAGCGATCGGACCGCCTGGGACGTCCGTCTTAACAACCGCCAAATAGACCACACCATCCATTCCAAAGTGTGAATCTGGGCCGAGATGCCCCGTTACTGCACCTGCCAAGGTGGCTTCTGGAGTTCGTTGAAGGACGGAACGCGCTAGCTGGACGGTCACCGTCTCGCTGACCGGACCAACACTTGGAGATTCGAGAAGTTCCGAATCGATGCCGAGCCAGCGGCATTTTGAATCGTTGCGATACACCACCATTGAACCGCAAAAAAACGCGGAAATCCCTGGGATTTGACCAAGTTCCGAGGCCACCAGCCCGCAGGTGCAGCTTTCGGCCAGCACTAGCAATTGTTGTCCTGCTCGCAACTTATCCCGCAATTCCAACAATTTCATGTACACTGGAGTATCTCCTCGAAGCGTTTGCAGTCACCAGCGATTAACCTCATTGTACCCGTAAAAGCCATTTTCCATGGAGTCTCAGACCAAGAGCCACAAGGCTCGCCCTATTCCCGGAACCCAAATCCCGGCGTTCTGTTTTGAAACCGTTCACGAATTGGCCCATTACGCGGCCCATATCATTGCAGGTCTGGTCCGAGAACGAGCAGCGTTAGGACAGAAAACAGTGATCGGCCTACCTGCGGGCTCGACCCCACTGACTACCTTTCGCGAATTGATTCGTTTGCATCGCGAAGAGTCGCTCGATCTATCCAGCGTCGTGTTGTTCCTGCTCGATGAATACTATGGTCTACCGTCGGGTAGCCCGCAATCACACCGCATTTGGCTTCATGAGCAATTGGTCCAACATGTGAATATTCCAGCGGAACAGGTCTATTGCCTTGATGGCAATGTTCACGCGAGCGATGTGGAACTCCACTGCCGCCGCTTTGACGAGGCGATCCAGCAAGCAGGTGGTTTTGATCTGGTACTCCTCGGAATTGGAATGAATGGTCACATCGGTTTCAATGAACCTTTCTCGGCCCGACGAAGCCGTACTCGATTGTGCACGCTCGATCCGATCACTCGCCGTGGAGTCGCAAGTGATTTCTTTGGCGAAGACAACGTCCCGACACAAGCCCTCACGGTGGGTCTCGGACCTATTCTCGCAGCCCGTCGAATTTTGCTTCTCGCTATTGGCGAGCACAAAGCGAAGATCGTCGTTGAAACCCTTGAAGGATCCGTGACCGAACGGGTACCTGCGTCCTTCCTTCAAGAACATGGCGATGTCCGCACGTTGCTCGATACCCCTGCCGCTACGATGCTCAAGGGAGCCTCAACCCCATGGCTCCTCCGGAACGTGGAATGGACCGACGAGCTGATCAAACGCGCCGCCCTTTGGCTCTGCAACCGAACCGGCAAATCGCTTCTCAAATTGGATGCGGATGACTTTCGAGCCCACGATCTGCATCAGTTGCTCCGGCATCACGGACCATCGGAACGCATCTGCCAAAAAGTCTTCCAGTGGATGCTCGATACCATCGACTACCATCCTGCGGGAACCCAACCTCGCAAGACCCTTTGCTTTAGCCCCCACCCGGACGACGATGTGATCAGCATGGGAGGTACATTGATCCGGCTGATCAATGACCAGCACGAAGTCCACATCGCGTACATGACCAGCGGCAATATCGCAGTCTTTGATCACGACGCGCGAATGGTGGCCGATTTGGTGGCCGAGTACAACAGGATCTTTGGCATCGATACCGAACAGTCGGCAAAACTCGCTGCGGAGGTTCGAGCTTCCATCCACGACAAACGCCCCGGCCAGCCCGATTCTGAAACTATTCTCAATATCAAAGGATTGATACGAAAGAACGAAGCAGTCGCTGGAGCTCTCGCCATCGGCTGTAGAGAAAACAACCTTCACTTCCTCGACCTGCCGTTCTACCGAACCGGCACTATCGCGAAAAAGCCCGTTGGCCCGGAGGATATCGCTATCATCGACGAACTGTTGAGGCGTGTTCGACCGGACCAAATCTATGTCGCCGGCGATTTAGCAGATCCCCACGGAACCCATCGCGTCTGTGCCGAGGCTATCTTCACAGTACTCTTGCAATGGAAAGCCCAAGGCGAAACGTTGCCGGACGTGCTCCTTTATCGCGGAGCCTGGCAAGAATATCCGTTGCACGAAATCGAAATCGCAGTTCCCATCAGCCCCAGCGAGTTGGCGCTCAAGAGACAAGCGATCTTCATGCATGAGAGCCAAAAGGATAAAGCCCTCTTCCCTGGAAGCGACCCTCGCGAGTTCTGGCAACGTGCCGAAGACCGCAATCGCGGCACCGCCGACAATTACAACCGGATCGGACTGCCTGAGTTCTTTGCCCTCGAAGCATTTGCACGTTGGAAAGGGAATCCGATCTAACCAACCAAATGACGAAAGTCGATGGACCAAGGAAAGCACGGATATCACCGATTTAACATTGAGCAACACCGTGCCATCTGCATCCCTGCCATGTGCGTCATCCGTGGTTCATTCCGTAAACATCATTCGACGTGTCCGAACTGAAACACAACGGGCCGCAAGTTTCCTCGCGGCCCGTTGTGTTTTTATTCACTAACCGTTATTGCCTTACGATCACTGTGGATCGAATTTGTAAATCGATTCGCCTCGAGCGCTGTCCATCATGAAGTAGACTTCGCCCGCCGCATCCTCCCCAAAGGCGAGTACGGGAAGCCCACCTGCGACGACCTCTTCGTTGCGAGTCGCTTCCTTGACTCCATCGACCACCGTAAGAGCCCACACACCACCAGATACATAATCCGCGTAAAGGTACTTGCCCTTCAAACTCGGAACGCGATCGGAATTGAAAACGCGTCCGCCGGTGATGGACTTGCCAACCCCGTGGTCATAGGCCCAAACCGGATCGATTGCGGCAGCCGCGTCTGGGCCTGGAGCACGGTTTCCGAACGAGTAGCTCCCTTCCCGCACACTCCAACCATAGTTACCACCTTTGGTAATGACGTTCACTTCTTCCCACAGGTCTTGACCGACGTCCGCACAGAACAGTTTGCCTGTCGATTTGTCGAACGCAATCCGCCATGGATTTCGTAAGCCGTAGGCGTAGACCTCGGGTCGAACTCCGGTCACATTGACGAAAGGATTGTCGGCGGGTATTCCATACGGCAAATCTTTGGTTTTCGAATCGACATCAATTCGGATGATCGAACCGAGCAATTGAGTGCGGTTTTGACCGTTCCCGTACGGATCGTTTCTGGCCCCGCCGTCACCAAATGCAGCGTATAGATACCCATCCGGTCCGAATTCAATCGCACCTCCGTTGTGATTTTGAAATGGTTGCGGAACAGCCATCAGCACCTCTTCCGACTCCGGATCCGCCTTGGTTTGGTCCGTGGGATCGACTCGAAAGCGGGATATGACCGACTCGTGCGTTTTGGGTTTGGTGTAATAAACAAAGAATTGCCCGTTCTCTATGAATTTGGGATGCATCGCCATTCCCAGCAAACCTTGTTCGTTGCCCCCCGGGCCGTTCCACGGGCTGATACGCCCTTGCAGATCGAGAAATACCTTTGAGTTTTCTACAGCTGGGTCATTGTTGAACGTGTAGATGACGCCTCCTTGATCGAGAGCGAACAGTCGCTTCCCGTCACCTTTAGCATAGGTCAACTCCAAGATCCGGATGGGACGATTTGCGGTACCATCTTCATCAATCGGTTGCCATCCATCCCATTTCAACTTCGGGAACGCCAACGCGGGTTTTAGAGCGAGTTTTCCATCGACGGGAGAAGCGATCGAACCATCTTCGGAGAGCTCGCGGATTTTGATATTGCGGAACGAAATCAAATTGCCGTGGTCCTGGAGGCAGATAAAACCTTCGCCCGCTTTTCCAAAGCCAGGAAACTGAGCGAACTTGCTCTTAGCAACGAGTTCATCCCAGCGTTTATCTCCCAACCGGAATTGGTAATAAACCACTCCATTCATGGAGACTTCGCAACCCTTGGGCGAAATTCGAAGGAACAGTTGATTCCATTGTCCAGGTGGACGCGTTGCGTCGGGTGTCTCGGTTTCGCCGGCCCATCGCATCGGGTAGGGCTGAAACATTTGGTAGAGCCATCCTGACTTTTGTGGATCGTGACCATCGATGTTGTCTTGGATCTGGACTTCGGGACCACTTTGCCACGGGGCGGGGTTGTCCTCGGTCACATGGAACATCAATCCGCTGTTCCCTTCCTTAGAGATGTTGTAATCGAGCGACAACTCAAAGTACTTGTACTTGCGATCGGTGATGATATCGCCAGCGTTTTTTCCTTCGCGTACCAACGCGCCGTCCACGACCTTCCAGCCGTCGGAGATCTTGTCTTTTTTATAATTGCGCCAGCCGGTCGTGGTTGTTCCATCGAACAGCAGTTTCCAACCGCTGATCGATTCCGCACGCGTCAATTGGTTCGCTTGATCTTCGGCGGTTGCCGTTGTTACGGACAGTGCTGTAGATACCATGGCAAGTGTTCCGAGCCTAAGGCAACGCGAACACCATCGGTGAAGTGTTAGAAGTTTCATAAGATGCAAACTTGAAAGGGGTGGAAAGAGTCCCAGTGGGTTTCGGAAACAGTTCCGAAATGGATTCTTGGGAGCGGACTGATTTTAGCCTCAAACGCACCGCATGGGATCCACTTCAACCATCACTTATTCAGGAAAAAACGGCGATTCGATGAGCCGTTTACATCGCTCGAACGAACCGCCTACAGCTCTTTCTCTCGCAATTGAAAGAGTCGTCGTTTTACCGACTCTCGCTCGCTGGAGGAACATATCGCGAGCAATTGCTGGGCATAGAACCGAGCCGAATCGATCAGACGATTCTCCTCGGCAACATCCGTCGCTAGTTCCAGAGCGCGCTGCTGGATCTTGGGATCGGGTGGAGGGGACCGGTACATCGACGCTTTGCGAAACGCGGCTAACGCTTCCAATGGTCGCTGTAGCGATTGCAAACACATCCCCAATTGAAGGCTGGCACGGGCTCGCAGTTCTGGCTCCGCAGCAGCGGTGGTCAGCATGTCGATGGCCTCATCGTGCCTACCGAGTTGCCTCAGTGCGACCGCCCATATCACCAAGATCTCTTTCTCGTCAGGACGCCTCGTGTACCTATCGCCGCAGACACGGATCCGTTGATTGGCGAGATTCTGTTCCGCTTGATCGAGGTCGTATCGGGTTTTCTCCGAAGGGTTTTGCGCGTGCTGCGTGCGAGCAACATCGAGTGTTTGACTGGCGAGATGAAGAACCAGATCCTCTCGCATCAACACCAACGGCTCCCATTCGGGGCAATTTTGTACCCCGGTGTCCAAAACCCGTTTGGCATCCACCCAACGCTGCTGGTCGAGATAGATTTGACCCAACTCCACATACGGTTCCGGGTTCGCGGGAGCGTGTCGGATGGCTTGTTCGAGTTCCTGAAACCTTCGAAGAGGTATGACAGGCTTGCTCGAGGTGCTCGCCACAGGAGCCGCTCCGCTCCGCACCAGCAGATGCTCTGTGTCGGAATACTTAGAAAGCAATTTGGACCCGGCTTGCGATGGAGTCGGCTGGCCGGGTTGCGGCGCGTAGGGCTGTTGCGAGGTTGGGTCAGAAGGGTCCATAGGTGAATTATACACCGCTGAGCCCCGCAGGAACTGGAGATTTTCAGCCGCGCACGAAAACAGCCCGTATGGCAGTTCGCCTCCATTTTGGCGATCAGAGAGGCTGCCACACGGGCTGTAGAAACAGCTAGATTCGGCGTCGACTAGACCACTAATTCTGGGTCTTGGCCAGGTACAGGAATCCAGTACTTGCCATTGCTGTCCGGTTCCACAGGTGCTTCATCGTCGAACGAGTCGATCGCATCGAAATTCGCAAGTGCGACTTTGCTGTTGAGGCACTGATCCCACTTGAGAACCTTACCCGTGTAAGTAGCCATCCGGCCCATGATGGACGTCATGGTACTGAGCGCACCGTAATCACCTTCGTTTGGAATTTCACCCTTGCGGATTAGCTCGAACAGATCGACGTGCTCCTGAGCCCAACCGTTCTCACCCGCAGGTGCTTTCCAAACCAATTCGTTCTTGGTGTTGTAGATCTTTCCACCGCTGATGTCGCACCAACCCTTCGTGCCGTGAGCAAACTCGCTCACTTGATTCCAACATCCGGGCATATGCCGGCATTGGCTCAACAACTTCGTTCCGTTCGCATACGTGAACTCAACAAAGTGGTGGTCGAAAATCTGCCCGCTATCCTCACCGATGCGGACCTGGCGGCCGCCTTGGCCCTGAGCTTCTACAGGGTAACCATCCATCAACCAGTTAATCACGTCCAGATTATGGATGTGCTGTTCGGTGATATGGTCCCCGCTGAGCCAATTGAAATAGTACCAATTGTTGAGCTGATACTCGACTTCGGTCTGATCGGGTTGGCGGTTGCGTGTCCACACGCCGTCCCCATTCCAGTAGGCTCTGGTCAAAATGATATCCCCAATTGCTCCTTCTTTGAGCATCTTGATGGTCGCCTTGTAATCGGATTGGTGGTGTCGCTGCAATCCGACTGCAACAGCCAACTTCTTTTCCTTGGCAATCTTGTTTGCCTCGAGGACACGCCGAACGCCTGGTGCGTCGGTCGCAACCGGCTTTTCCATGAACACGTGCTTCCCGGCCTTGACCGCGGTTTCAAAATGGAGGGGACGGAAGCCTGGAGGCGAGGTGAGGATCACCATATCAACGTCCGATGCGATCACTTCTTTGTAAGCATCGACCCCGATGAAGGTCTTCGCATCGACATGCTTGTCGTGCTTGTTCTTCAGTTCCTTCAGCGCATTGTCTGCCCGAAACTTGAACGGATCGCCAACCGCAGTCAGTTTGACTCGGTTGGAATCGCTGTTGGTATCCAGGGCTTGACCCGCGGCACCCGTTCCTCGACCTCCGCATCCGATCAATCCCAGTCGGATCGTATCGCTTCCCGCGGCATGGGCCGAACGAGCGATCGGCAGAGTTCCTACCAAGACTCCGCCAGCAACCATCGACGATGTCGACTTGAGAAAGCCCCGGCGCGATTCTGCGGCTGCCGGCTGCTCATTTGCAGGTTGTTTATTTTCCGATTGGCTCATGGATGCAATGACTCCAAAGTTGAGGGTGTTAGAAGGTGAGTGTGTTGGAAGTTATTCGAAGCGGGGTGGTGCGTGGTAGATCAAATCGCAGCCCATCAAATCCGTTGGTAGAACCGATTCAAGGTGCAACTCCAAACCGAAAAGTCTCCAGGATCCAGAGAAAAACAAGTGCTTCACGTCGGTCCGGCTTGACGGGGTTGCCAAGCCAATGGAGAAGAAAAGTCAGGCTCGAATCAGACCAACGTGAAACACCGGCGGGCTCAAGGATGAAAAAGAGACTGGAAAACCAAACTCCCAAAAGCCATCCCTAAGGGGTCGCATCTTCACGACCTGATACGACTATACCAACAGCCGTGGGGATATCAATGGAGCATCCGCAGAGTGTGCATATTTCCGCCATAAAAGATGCTTATGGTGGCCCATCGAGGTCTTAGCGGCAGGTGACCTCAGCGGCGGTCTTGGACGTAGCGAGCCAACTCTTCGACCGTCTCGACGTCGAGAACGCCATCGTCGATCTGAATACCGAAGCGTTTCTCAAACTCGAACGTCAATTCCGCCATGGCCACCGAATCGATTCCAATCACCGCCAGAGAATCGGTTAGCTTGGGAGTAGAACCACACACCTTCGACAGGTAGTCCACGATCTGCGCTTGTGTTTCCTCGTAGGTTGCCATGCGTTCTTCTACTTTTGAGTCCTGATCCGTCTAAAAGCCTGATCCGTAAAAGATCGAGATCGAGATTGAGATCGCTATCGTATTCAAAAAAGGGTCGCTGCCGTCCACTCGGGAATCGAGTGGCATGGCAAGCTGTTCAGGGTGAGTTACCAGATATTCAGGGTGAGCTAATCATGGGTTCGCAGGGAACTTATCGGATCTCTTCTTTCTGCGTTTCCCCCATGGAAGTCGGGAGTGATTTATTTTCTGGTGAATGACTTGGCCCAGCCCGCTCGAGAGCCCTCACCACATCGGACTCCACCAAGAGGTCCTCCAGTACGATTGGACTGTCTGGTTCGCCCGCGGGGTATATCGCCACAATAGGGATGGAAATATATCCTAACTGCTTGAGTTTCGCCATCAATTCAGGTGGATAGCGGGTCAAGTCGGCGACC
>CAITIE010000011.1 GCA_903892355.1 uncultured Pirellula sp.
ACCTTACGGCTCTTCTGGGCCTCCACCGGCCTTGTGCCGATAGAGATGGGCAGGCTTCAATCATCGCAATGTTCGGCCTCCACCGGCCTTGTGCCGGTGGAGCCATGACTGGCAGCTACCCATCGCGTCCCCCTCCCCACTCTCCGCTTGGGGCTTCGCCCCACGCGAAAGGCTCGGATTTAGTGCAGCGAAGCGTGTAGCTGCCAGTTGTTGCTCCCACCGGGATAAACACGGTGGAAAGCGAATTAGGTTCTTCGTTCTTGGGGCTGGAGCTTGGGAGAATGAAAAATGGAAGATGGAGAATGGAGGCAAAGAAGTGCCGTCCGTCATTCCTCGCACCTAGTCCCTTAATTCACCCAGACCTTCCCAGTCGATGTCGCATCTTGTTCATACGATGCGATCTGTTCGAGCGTCAAGTCCTCGGCAGCGCGTTCCCAGCGCGGGTCCGTATACCACGCCACCGTTTTTGCGATGGTCGTTTCAAAGTCCCAGGTGGGGGACCATCCCAGCATGTGGAAGGCCTTGTCAGTCGCCAAGTTCAATTTGGACGCTTCATGAGGCGCATTCGGGTCAGAGCCATCGACCCATTCTCCAGGGACATGCTTTAACACCTCCTCGACGACTTGTGCGACCGTTCGGTTGCTATCAAGAGCCGGTCCGAAATTGAATCCGGAAGCCAGATCCCGTGCAGGGAATCGAGCGATCGATGCGTTGTGCAAATTCGCCGCCAGCCACAGGTACCCAGAAATCGGCTCCAGGACATGTTGCCAGGGTCGCGTCGCGAGCTTGTTCCGGATCGGGATGATTTCTCCCGCGTTCAAGGCTTTAAAGACATCGGGGATGATCCGATCTTTGGCCCAATCTCCACCCCCGATCACATTGCCGGCTCGCGCCGAAGCGATCCGAAATTTAGACGTGTCTGAAAGGAACGAGCGACGGTAGGCAGCAGTGACCAGTTCCGCGCAACCTTTGGAGGCGCTGTAGGGATCGTAGCCACCCATGGCGTCTTCTTCGCGGTAGGCGTGGAGCCATTCGCGGTTCTCGTAGCATTTATCGGTGGTGACGATGACGCAGGTGCATGGGTGATCAGCGACGCGGATGGCGTCGAGCACGTGGACGGTTCCCATGACGTTGGTGGCGAAAGTTTCCACCGGGATGTCAAACGAGAGTCGCACGAGAGGTTGGGCCGCGAGGTGGAAGACAAAATCGGGGCGAACCCGTTCGATGGTTTCAATCAGCAGTTTGCGATTGGCAACATCCCCGCGGGTATCCGACGCTATACGGGTTCCGAGGTTGAGGAGGTCAAAGAGGCGTTCGTGGGGTTGCGGATCGAGGGCGTAGCCATGGACCTGGGCGCCGAACCGAAGAAGCCACTGCGTGAGCCAGCTTCCTTTGAATCCGGTGTGGCCGGTGACCAGCACCGAGGCGTTTTGAAAGACGGAGCCAAACATGGCGAGGTAGGGGGCGTAAGGGTTGGGTAACAAAAACGGCTAACAGCGAAGTTTAGCACAGAAATCGTGGTTGGCCGAAACACGGAGGCACAGAGATCACGGAGATTTTGAGGGGGGCGGTTCCGTCAGCGAGTCTTGATCCGCCGAGTGGGCCTTAGCCCCGGTTTATTGGGTTTACCAAGGGTCTGAACAGCCGAAAACCGCGGCTAACGCCGACCGGCTGATCGTTGGAAAGTGTTAAGTGAAACCGGTTTTGTAGTGGATCTTGCGAAAGATCCCGACATCGCGACCTCCCAACGATTCTCTAATGGGCAAATATTTTTTTTCTCAATATAGGCCAAAATGCTTGACTGTTCCGTTTAGTCCGTTTATGCTGACGGGAATGCATGTATTCCGGGTGGATTTTGAGAGCCCACGTGCATCTCGGTACACGTCCGAATTTCAAGGGGATTCATCAATGAGTAAAGTGTTGATTTGTGCGGCGTCTTTGCTGTGCCTTTTTTCTGGTTTCAGCCAAGCGGCAGTTGTAAATTTCACAACCACGACTCTAACCGGAGCTTACAGTGGTAATTTTGGCAAGATTACGGGTGGTGACCCCAGTGTTTTTCAGCAAACTTTCAATTTCTCAGGACCTGCGAGTTTGTTGTCGGCAAGCGCCCCATATCAGGATCAGCTCAAGTCGACTGCAACCAATCCGAATGGAGGGGCTGCCGTAGGTTACGGAGTCGGTACAGTAAGCGCCTCAGTCGCTTTCAAGAACAATCTTGGTTTTCAAGTCGCTATTTCCTCGACGGTAGATACCAATGATTTTACCCAGGTTTGGACCTCGGGTACCTTCTCCTTTGTTGTGGATACTACCACAAACTACTCCTTCACCTCCGCCGCCGGCAATACATCGGGAAATTTGGACTCGGCACAGAATTACATCACTCTTAAGAATGGGGCATTGGTGATGGGTGCTTCCGGGTCGCTAACCGCGGGCACGACTTACACTGTAGAGTTCATGAGCTACGCCTCGATGACGCAAAGCCCTACAAGCTTCAACCAAGGAGGTAAGACAGCTTACCTCGAGTCGCAGTTGGATTTTACGGGAACTACCCCTCCAGTCGTTCCTGAGCCTGCCTCGATGGCGGTTTTTGGTATGCTTGGGTTCGCGGGTTTCGCTGCACGTCGATTTCGGAAGAAGTAGTCAGACGAAGCGTTTCTGGCCTTTGTAGTAGTGACATTAACAGACCCTCGAATTTTTTCGAGGGTCTTTTCGTTTTTGAAGGCTTAGCCGTTCTTTTCGATAAAACCAAATTCTTTTGGATACACACTCCACCCCTCTTCGCAACAATGTGAATAATCGGCAAAGCTTTCCTGGTTCTCACCCATTTCGGGGGACCGCAAACTTTACTGCCAAGTTTTCCGTCTTAAGATTTAGGGCGTTTTGTACGCACCATCTTCGAAGTCACGCTCCTTCGGAGCGTCCTCTTTTCAGAATCGCCCTATCGCGGTGAATCGGATCGCACTTATTCGTGCCACCGACGTGGACGAAGGTTTATTCGGGTCCGGCAAAAGGGGCTATCCGGCTGGAGGCTAAGCTGCAAGCTGTATTTTTGAGCGGCGTCGCGCTGGCGGCCGGTTTTGAAACAGGCTGGAGGCGTTAGGCTGTAGGCTAGAAGTTTAGTAGCCGCCGCAAGCGTGGAGCCAGAACCCGCGGCTAGCGGGGATTAATTTTGGTGAGTTGGGCTTTGCACCAATCTAACCCGGCCGCCGTCGTTCAATCAAAGCTTTCAATGCAAATTAGTTCACTGACGTTTTGTTGCTGGTCGCCAAACTTCCAATCATGCAATTCATCGATCTGAAAACTCAATACCAACAACTCAAGCCAGGGATCGACGCGGCGATCCAAGGAGTCCTCAGTCACGGCCAGTTCATCATGGGGCCAGAGATCAAAGAACTCGAACGCGTTCTCGCAGAGTACGTCCAAGCAACACACTGCATCTCCGTTGCCAGTGGAACCGACAGTCTAGAGATCGCTCTTCGTGCACTCGACATTGGCCCAGGGGATGAGGTCCTCACCATTCCATTCACTTGGATCAGTTCCAGCGAGGTCGTCTTACTCGTCGGCGCCACACCCGTTTTCATTGATATTGAACCATCCACTTACAACATCGATGTCGAGCAGATCGAATCGAAAATCACGCCGCGAACCAAAGCGATCCTCGCGGTGAGCTTGTTCGGGCAAATGCCGGATTATCAACGGATCAACGCGATCGCGGCCAAGCACAACATCGCCGTGATCGAGGATGCCGCACAGAGTTTTGGCGCTAGCCAACATGGAAAACGTAGTTGTGGTGCGACCGCGATCGCAAGTACCAGCTTTTTTCCGGCGAAACCCCTTGGCTGTTACGGCGACGGTGGCGCGCTCTTCACGTCCAACGATGCATTGGCGGAGCGATTCATGGCCATCCGTAACCATGGCGGCCTCAAGAGGCATCACCATACCTTGGTCGGGATGAACGGCCGGTTCGATACCTTGCAAGCGGCTGTCTTGTTGGCGAAGTGGCCCACCTTTGCATGGGAGGTGGAACAGCGGAACGCGATCGGTGCTCGATACTCCCGATTGTTGGCCGATGTCTGCATCGTTCCCGAGGTTGCCCCTGGGAACACACACGTCTATGCCCAGTATACGATCCGCGTCCCTAACCGAGACGCCCTTGCTACTCACCTGCAATCCCAAGGTATTCCCACGGCAGTCTACTACCCGAAATGCCTGCATGAACAACCGGTTTTTGAACCGTTAGGTTATCGGTGGGGTGATTTTCCAGAGTCCGAAAAAGCATCGCGCGAAGTGTTGAGCTTGCCCATGCATCCGTTCCTCAGTGAATCCGACCAAGACCGAGTCGTCGCCGCCCTTCGAGACTTTTTCCGCGCGAACTAAACTCCATGAACGAACACACCATCCGCGATGTCGCATTGATCGGTGGAGGATATTGGGGCAAGAACCTTGCTCGAAACCTCCATGCACTCGGCGTCCTGCACACCTTGTGCGACACCCACGAGCAGACACTCCGTAATTTCAGCATCGGCTACGAGGGGGTTGCGAAGACCACCTCGGTCGATGCCGTTCTCCAAGATGATTCCGTTACCAAGGTATTCATCGCCGCCCCGGCTGCACTGCACTATACGCTTGCGAAATCCGCATTGCTGCATGGCAAAGACGTCTTCGTAGAAAAGCCGTTGTGCTTGACCGTACTCGAAGCCGAAGAACTGGTCGCTTTAAGCAGTCGATTGGAGAGGATCTTGATGGTGGGGCATTTGCTCCAATACCATCCGTGTGTCCAGAAGATCAAAGAGCTAATCGCCAGCGGCGAATTAGGGCGATTGCAATACATCACTTCCAATCGGCTGAACCTTGGCAAAATCCGACGCGAAGAAAACGCGTTGTGGAGTTTTGCCCCGCACGATTTGTCCGTCATCCTGTCCTTGGTAGGGGATCGCTTGCCCGTTTCGTTGCAATGCACCGGTGGAGGCTGGTTAACCCCTGGTGTTGCCGATACCACCTTGACCTCGATGCGATTCGATGGTGAGGTGCTGGCTCATGTTTTCGTGAGTTGGTTGAATCCGTTCAAGGAGCAGAAACTGACCGTGGTCGGATCGCATGGAATGGTGGTTTTCGATGATACGCTGGACTGGGATAAAAAGCTGGTGATGTATCGGCATCAAATCGCTTGGCAGGATGGACTCATTCCGACTGCCGGGAAAGTGATTGGCGAACCTGTTGAGGTTGTGACGTCCGAGCCATTACGCAATGAATGCGAACACTTTATTGAGTGTTGTGCGCAACGGCGACAACCGCGCACCGATGGAAAAGAGGGGTTGCAAGTGCTCAGGGTGCTGGCGATGGCCCAAACGAGTCTCGATGCTGCCGGGAGATCCGTCAGCGTACGTGATATTGCGTCTGCACCCGCGGCGGTGTACTACGCGCACCCCAGCGCGATCGTTGACGAGGGTGCGACGATCGGAAAGGGGAGCAAGATTTGGCATTTTAGTCATATCAGTTCCGGGGCAAAACTGGGCGAAGATTGCAATCTTGGCCAAAACGTTTTTGTCGCTTCTGGGGTGACTATGGGGCGAAACGTCAAGGTTCAAAACAACGTGTCGATTTACGCGGGCACGGAAGTGCATGACGACGTGTTTCTGGGACCGTCGTGTGTTTTGACCAATGTCACCAACCCGCGGAGCCAAGTGGTCCGCAGGAACATTTATGAGAAGACGGTTCTGCGGCGTGGTGCGACAATCGGCGCGAATGCGACGATTGTTTGTGGGGTGGATTTAGGTCGGTACAGTTTTGTGGCAGCTGGAGCTGTCGTCACGGACGATGTGCCGGATTATGGCATGGTGAAAGGGGTTCCGGCGAGGTTCTCCGGCTGGATGAGTCGGCACGGGCATGTATTGAGTTTTGATGCGACCGGGATGGCGATATGCCCGGAGTCGGGGTTGGAGTATCGGATTGAAGTCGCGGAGGGTGTTGCTTCGGTGCATTGCGTGACTATTCCGGAGGATGCACCGTTGCCTGAGGGTTTGCGTATTGGAAGTCGTTCGTACGACACAGTGCGTGCGGAAAATCGACATCGGGATGATCGCCCATCGAAACCCCAAGCGTAAGCGAAATCATCGGAGCCCTCAGCGTGAGCGCCGGGTGGAGGGACGTACCGAATTGGTAGCCGCGATGTTTCGATATTGACTTGCATCGTAGGAGTAGAAAACCGGATTTCACGCGAAGACGCGAAGACGCGAAGGGGAACCTGGGTACGAAGGACGAGTTTTTTGGATGAGTAGTTCATGCAGTTGAAACCCCCAAGCGTGAGCGAAATCATCGGAGCCCTCAGCGTGAGCGCCGGGTGGTGGCACGTACCGAATTGGTAGTGGCGATGTTTCGATCGTGACTTGTATCGTAGGAATAGAAAACCGGATTTCACGCGAAGACGCGAAGACGCGAAGGGGAACCTGGGTACGACGGAAGAGTTTTTAGGGTTAGTAGTTCATGCAGTTTAAACCCCAAGCGTGAGCGAAATCATCGGAGCCCTCAGCGTGAGCGCCG
Organism: uncultured Pirellula sp.; assembly: GCA_903892355.1. GTDB lineage: Bacteria > Planctomycetota > Planctomycetia > Pirellulales > Pirellulaceae > JBKCUI01. The sequence goes on from CAITIE010000011.1 coordinate 6,541, forward strand.
GGTGGTGGGACGTACCGAAGTGGTAGCCGCGGCGTGTCGATCATGACTAGTATCGGAAGTGTCGGGCTCCAGCGTGCGGTTGCCACTTGCTTACACGCGTGACTCGGACGGCTATTAGCCCGATGTTCTGTAAATCAATGATTCGGATTGGTATTATTATCGTTCTTCGAATGGAAATAACTTCTCCATGATTGCCATCGTTGGGCTTGGATACGTCGGGTTGCCCCTTTCCCTGCAATTCTGTTCGAAGGGACAGCAGGTTTTGGGGTTGGACATCGACCCAGAGAAAGTAGAAAACCTACAGCGCGGGGAAAGCTACATCCATCACATCCCTGGTTCCACGGTCGCAGAGCATGTCCAAAGTGGACGATTCCAGGCAAGTAACACTTTTTCGCGGGTGAGCGAATGCGAGGCGGTGATCATTTGCGTTCCGACGCCACTGAACAAGAATCGCGAACCCGATATCTCCTACATTTTGTCGACGGGTAGATCGATCGCGCCACACTTGCGACCAGGAATGTTGGTCGTGCTCGAGTCGACCACATATCCGGGAACGACGGATGAAGATCTTCGGGAAGTTCTCGAATCCGGGTCAGGTTTGGTTGCTGGAAAAGACTTTCACCTCGCCTTTTCGCCAGAGCGGGAGGATCCAGGGAATCCGAACAGCGTCGTGGAGAAAATACCGAAGGTGGTTGGAGGGTATACCCCTGAATGCTTGAAGGCAGCTACATCGCTCTACCAGAGCGCTCTCAATAGTGTTGTACCTGTATCCAGTTGTCGGGCCGCCGAGGCGACCAAACTGCTTGAAAACATCTTCCGCAGCGTCAATATTGCGCTCGTGAATGAACTCAAGATCGTTTACGAAGCGATGGGGATTGATATTTGGGAAATCATCGCGGCGGCGAAGACGAAACCGTTTGGGTACATGGCGTTTTACCCCGGGCCTGGCCTGGGTGGGCATTGCATACCCATTGATCCGTTTTACTTGACGTGGAAAGCGAGAGAGTACCAAAAATCGACACGCTTCATTGAACTCGCTGGCGAAGTGAATGTGTCGATGCCGGACTACGTCGTGTTGAAATTGACGGAAGCCTTGAACGCTAGACGCAAACCCGTGAATGGCAGCCGGATTCTGCTCGTCGGTTTGGCGTACAAGGCAGAGGTGGACGACGCACGCGAGTCCCCTGGTTATACGTTGATGGATAAATTGAAGGAACGCGGTGCTGAACTCGCGTACTATGACCCTTATATTCCGACGATTCGACCCAGTCGAGAGCATGGGCATTGGGCGGGAATGGAGTGTGTTCCATGGAGCGAGGTCGAGATTCGCAAGTATGATGCTGTGTTGATCGCCACTGCCCACAAGGTGGTCAATTACACGGAATTATCGCAATGGGCCGAGTTGATCGTAGACACACGGAACGCGATGCAGGGGATCGTGGGATCTGCCGAAATCGTCAAGGCTTAGGTAGGAAATAGGCTAGGAAACACCGATGCAATTCATTGCCAAAGTTCTGAGGAAGCTGAGATTGGCCCGTTACTTCAACCAGCGGGTTTCGCTGTTTGAAAATGGAAGGGTGTTTAAGGTTCCGCTCCTGGGAGACCTCGGGTATGGCAATTTGAGTTTAACAGAACCCTGGATGACGTCGTTGTTTAAGCGATTGTCCTCGATCTTTGAAGAAGATGGATTTGTTTTCGTCGACGTCGGCGTGAATATCGGGCAGACATTGCTCAAATTGCGTAGTGCATTTCCGGATGCTCGGTATGTTGGATTCGAGCCAAATCCAACTTGCGTGTATTATGTCAATGCACTCATTGATGCGAACGCCTTTCAAAACGTAAGCGTCTATCCCGTTGGGATTTCGGGTAAGGCGACGGTGCTGAGTCTAAATCTCTACGGCGATCAGAACGATGATAGTGCGGCATCGCTGATCGAGAATTTTCGTCCCGATCAGCGTGTTTATCGATCGATTCATGTGCCAGTGTTCCCGGTTGACATGCTCACGATTCCAGAGCGGATCGGTTTCCTCAAGATCGACGTTGAGGGAGCAGAGTTGGATGTGCTGCAAGGGTTTGCACCTCAATTACGGGATTTTCGCCCTGTTGTATTAACGGAGATCTTGCCGGTATACAACGACGAAAACGTTGCTCGGTTGGAGCGTCAGGAGACCATAGAGCGTTTGATGCGTGATTTAGGCTATCGATGCTACCGAGTGATGCATCCGAATGGGAATTTCGCGGAACTCGTTCCCATCGACAGCATAGGAATACACTCGAAGGTGGAATGGTCTGATTATCTTTGGGTGCCGGATGATCGAGATACGAGGATTCGCGAGTGGTTTGCCATCAAGTGATTTTGAAGGCGAATCTAAAAATAGATTGAGTAGCTTTTTGTCGGCTATCCGGGAATCCCGATTGATTTACGAGCGGTTGGGCAATCAGCGATTTTTAAAATCGGTCCTTGCGGTGTCGTCGGGAAATTTTTTAGGGGCAGGAACGCAGATTTTCTTCGCTCCGATACTGGGGCGGATTTATACACCCTACGATTACGGGTTGTTGGGTGCCTACCTCGGTGTTGCCGCTTTGTTGGTTGGCTTAGGAAATTGGCAGTACTCTCAAGCGATAGTCGTCGAGCGGAGTGATCGCAATGCGGTCGTACTTTTTGCGGGATGCCTATTGGCCACCTCGATTACAGCTATCCTTTCTGGTGTTGTATCGATCTTAGTGATTTCGATGGCGGATCGATTTGGGATAATCGGCAACCGTTGGTGGTATGCGATGTTGCCTGTGTCTGCATTGGTCGCAGGATGGACAGGTGCATTAGCGGCGATGGCCAACCGAAAGGGACTGTACGGTCGCATCGGTGCGATCATGTTTTTACCAGGGTTGGTCACCGCTGTTCTGTCGGTACTGCTAGGATTGTATTTTAAGGACGGAGTTGGACTTTTTGTAAGTTATCTCGTTGGGCAGTTGCTTGCGCTCTGGATGTATTGGGTTGTTGTTCGTTCGCCGTTTGGGAAAGGTGTTCGAGTTACATACCCTAGGATGATGGCAATGATGCGCAAGCATCATCGCTTTGCGTTGTTCACGACTCCAACTGGTTTTCTGACGACCGTTGCATTCAATTCACCCGTGTACGTATTGGCTGCAAGTGGCGCAACCAATGCGATCGGTTTGTTTTCGCGAGCGAATCAGTTGTTGATGATGCCGATCCAGTTGATCGGGAATTCGATCGCGATTGTTTTTCAGCGAGAAGCAGCGATTCAGTATCAGGACCAGGGAACCTGTTGGGCGATATTTAAGAAGACTTTGGCGACACTGCTTGCGATTGGCATTGTGCCTACGGTGATATTGGCAGCGATTGCACCGCAATTATTCACGTTGGTACTCGGTCCGAATTGGACGGATGCGGGCAACTATGCAAGGATCCTTGCACCGATGTTGCTTTTGCGAACGGTATGTAGTCCGTTATCAACAGTGTTCTATATCGCAGGCAAGCAAAAAGAGGATTTTCTGCTTTCGATCGCGACATCGCTATTAATGTTCGCTTGCATCGCAGTGGGGTACGCGATGTTCGGGACACCCATCGCTGTTGTCGCCGGATTCTCGGTGGGGTATTCGATCGCGTACTTGGTATACATCGTGCGTTCGGCTCAGCACTGCGTGAGGCGGACGTAAGATGCCGACGCTGGAAAGTCTTTGGACACTGCCGTATCGGATATTGCGTAGGCCTCTCGAGTTGCTCCCGTGCTTTCGATTTGACCGAGAGACGCGTTTCACGCAAACGCCAGCTACGATTGAGGCATGGATTTCCCAGAACGTCTTCGGACGCAATCGCGGGCCTTATTGGCCAGTTCATCCATCGAGTTGCGTCATCGGTTGGCGAAGTATTCTGGTCGGAATCGAAACATCACCAGGCTTAATGCCCGGTTGCTATATCCAGGGGATTGGTACGATTCAGATTGGGGACTATACCCAGGTTGCGAGCAATGTTGGTATTATTAGCGCGAATCATGATCTGCATGATAGTCGGGTGCATCATGCTGAGCGTGTGGAGATTGGCTCCTATTGTTGGATTGGTATGGGCGCGGTTGTTTTGCCCGGAGTGACGTTAGGGGATTTCACCATCGTCGGTGCCAATGCTGTCGTAACCAAGAGTTTTCCGGACGGTCATTGTGTCGTCGCCGGAAACCCTGCAAAGAAGATTCGAGAGCTCGATCGCTCAAAGTGCCAGCGGTATACAAGTCCACATGAATACCATGGGTTCATCCGAAAAGATCGGTTTCCCGAGTATCGGGCACGGTATCTTCATGTTTAGGGATCTCGCGTTTGCACGAACGCCTTTGCCTTTAGGGTTGGGATTGGAAATCCTGATGCTTCACCATGGTGAGATCGGGCACTCATGATCACAATAATCGATTACGGCACGGGGAATATTCGCGCGATCGAGAATATGCTTCGGGTATTGGGGCATGAATCGAGGATATCCGGGGTGCCTGAGGAAGTCGCCAGTGCATCAAAGATCATCTTGCCTGGCGTTGGGCACTTCGATTACGGGATGCGGCAATTGAGGAGCAGTGGCTTGATTGATGTCCTGGATGAAGCCGCTACGTCCAGGCAGATTCCGGTGTTGGGTATTTGTTTAGGGGCTCAGTTGCTCACGCGTCGTAGTGATGAGGGGACCGAACCAGGTCTGGGTTGGGTTTCCGCGGAGACGCGACGTTTTGATCGATCACGGTTGGCGGACTCGCTTCGGATACCGCATATGGGTTGGGCGGACACAGGGTATCAAGCGGGACATCCTTTGTTTGATGGATTTAATGAAACGCCGCGGTTCTACTACGTACACTCGTACCACATGGTGTGCGATGATCCCGTAAACGAGCTTTGCCACGCGGTGCATGGGTATCGCTTTGTCAGTGGAATTGCCAAGGATAATATTCTCGGCGTGCAATTTCACCCGGAAAAGAGCCACCGGTTTGGGAAACGTATTTTGGATAATTTCGCGAAGTGGATTCCGTCACGGCGAGTTGGTGAGCAAGCATGAAGCGTATGCGCGTGATCCCAACGCTGTTGCTGGACCGGAACGGCGGTTTGGTTAAATCGGTACGATTTGGAAAGAGAACGTACATCGGTGATCCGATCAATGCGGTTCGTATTTTCAACGAAAAGGAAGTCGATGAGTTGATACTGTTGGATATCGATGCGACAGTCGACTCCAAGGGTCCTAACTATGCGGTTATTGAAGACATCGTAAGTGAAGCCTTCATGCCAGTAGCGTTCGGTGGTGGGATTTGTTCGGTCGAGCAGATGGCGACCATATTGCGGAGTGGTGTTGAGAAGGTTGTGTTGAATGCGGCACCGCACGGTAATCCTTCATTGATCGGTGAGGCGGTTGCGAGATTTGGTAGTCAGAGCGTCGTTGGTGGGATCGACGTTAAGAAATCGCTTTTTGGGAAATACAGCGTGTTTACCCATTCTGGGAAAAGGAATCTTGGCAAGTCCCCAACGGAGATTGCCATGCAATTCGAACGAAGTGGGGTTGGCGAATTGATGGTGTATTCCATCGATCGCGACGGAACGCGAGTGGGTTATGATATCCCGTTGTTACAAGGGGTGGCGAGCGGCGTCGGAGTTCCAGTAATTGCGTGTGGTGGCGCCGGAACGCTGGATGATTTTATTGAGGCGCATGAGGTAGCAGGTTGCTCAGCGGTTGCTGCGGGTAGTATGTTCGTTTACCAGAGTTCCACTCAAGGTGTATTGATCAATTACCCAACTCGCGATCAGTTGGATGACCACGTCTTTTCTAGATTGCAATGCAACCTGGAGTCACGAACGCTCTAGTTTCCGGGGGTCGTATGACGCATGGTTGTTTAAACGAAGTGATCGTACCTGGCCAGCCTGGGTACCGAATTTGTGCCAAAACGATAATGGATACGTCGGATCGGCGGATTTCGTTTGATCCCGAGGGGGTATCGAATCACTACCGAGAGTATCTGGAGCAGGAACGCTACTATGTTGTTCGTGGTCCAGAGGGAGCCGAACGGCTTCAGGACATGGCTCGATACATAACCAGCCAGGGAGCGGGTAAGAAGTACGACTGCATTTTGGGCCTAAGCGGCGGTGTCGATAGCACTTATCTATGCTTGCTCGCAAAGCAGCTTGGCCTGAAACCACTGGTTGTGCATTTCGACAATGGGTGGAACTCGGAGTTGGCTGTCAACAATATCGAGAATACCGTTCGACGCCTAGGGTTTGATCTCTACACCTACGTCTGCGACTGGATGGAGTTTCGAGAGTTGCAACGTTCGTATTTCGCAGCGAATGTCGTCGACATCGAGGTTTTGACGGATCATGCGTTCATGGCGACGCTGTATCAGCAGGCGTTAAAGCATCGGATAAAGTTTGTTTTAGGCGGGATGAACTGCGTGACTGAGGCGATACTTCCGGGCGACTGGATTTACAACAAGAATGATTTGGTGAATCTTAAGGGGATACAGGATCGGTTTGGTTCAACACGATTTTCAAGGCTTCGTTCCTATCCGACGATGGGGCCTGATCGGCGGCTCTACATCCAGCGAGCTCTCGGAATCGAGGTTTTGAGTCCCTTGAATTGGATTGATTATCGGTACGATCGAGTCAAAGAGCAGATCAAGGCGGAGCTGGGCTGGCGGGACTATGGCGGGAAGCATTACGAATCTGTTTTCACTCGTTTCTACCAAGGCTACATCCTGCCGAAGAAGTTCAAGTTCGATAAGCGTCGTGCGCACTACTCCACGTTGATTTGCTCGGGGCAGATGAGTCGAGAGGAAGCGCTGGCTCGTATCGAGGAACCTGGGTATCGCGAAGAGCAATGCAAGCAGGATCTTCCCTTTGTTCTTAAGAAGCTCGGATTTTCAAGGGATGAGTTTGATCAATATATCCATACACCGAGGGTCGAGCATTCCGTATACGGTGTGGAGCGAGGGTTGCATGCTCGGTATCCTTGGTTGGGTTGGATGAAGCGTTTGGTAAGGAAAGTGATCCCTAAGTAGCCCGCATAGAGTCGTTGTCGATCTCACTCTCTTGCACACACAACATGCGAGTGGATGTGAGAATTGTAACCTGCGGTTTGGGATGATAAGTCGCCGTCGATAACGTATCGCCAGTCTTGGGCACGCAACGCTTATCAGCCTAGAGTTCCTGTTTCCCATTTCGCGATAAAGATCTTTGAACGTTCAATTTCTAGAGGGCAAAGAAACGGTCCTCGTAATTTCGCCACAGCCATGGGCGGGGTTCAAGGTTTCCAAGCATCACTATGCGATGGAGTTGGCTCGTCAGGGGAATCGAGTAGTATTCCTCGACCCTCCTGCAACGCATCGAGAGATGAGAGGTATTGAGCGTGTCACGGAAAATTTTGACGGTGGATCGCTGGAGGTTGTCCGGTACAGGACATGGTTTCCCTACAACATAAAATTCCATTCCCGTCGTTTCTACGATGTTGGAATGCGAGTGCAAGCACAACGAATTCGGAAATTCATTGGGACACACTTCTCAGTGGTTTGGGATTTCGATGAAAGTTATCAGTTTAATAATCTCCGTTGGTTTGGTGCTGGGGCCAAGATATTCCACCCTGTCGATCAAGTAACGCCGGGTAGGCACGACACTAAGAATGCGGATGTGATTCTTTCGGTTGCAGCATCGATCGCTGAGCGATTTGAGGCGAGTATCCTGCCGAAACTGATCGTGCCGCATGGTTTATGTCGTGAGTACGAAGAGTATGGTGCGAGAAAACTGCGTGAGGGCCAATCGGGTGCGAGCATGGAGCGAACTGGTGGACAGCGTTTAAAAGTCGGGTATGCGGGAAATCTGTTAGCGAAGGCTGTTGATCGACCGGTATTTCTGGAATTGATAGCGAACCATCCAGAGGTGGATTTTGAGTTGTTCGGTCCGTATGAGTCGAAGGAAGTTCAACCCGCGTTTATCCAAGAGTGGGTTGCTGCCTTAAAAAGGCATCCCAACGTTCACTTGCATGGCCTCGTCCACCCACAGAGGATCATTGAGTTAGCGCCGACGATCGATATGTGGCTTGTTTGCTACGACGTCGGCTTGGATCATAACGGTGGCGCCAATAGTCATAAGATTCTCGAGTATTTGGCAACCGGGAGCCCGGTTGTTTCGAACCGTATCGGCGCGTATACCGACGTAGACCTTGTCGCAATGCCGTCGACTGCGAGTAACCGCGATCTGCTGCATGTATTCCACGAGGTAGTGGGCAATAAATCTCATTGGAGTTCGGTTGCGACGAAAAGGCGAATTGAGTTTGCGCTCAAGCACACCTACCGAAGCCACTTGCGGACAATCGAATCTTTTGTAAACACCAGTATCGATGGTCGGCATCCCAGATAATTCATACAAAGCTCGTCCGTCGGAGAAGGAGGCGGTAGCTTTTGTGCAGTACACATCGCCTGCGGTTTACCCGCCGATCATGAATGCGGCCCAAACGTTTCATACTCGCGGCTATGTTGTGTATTTATGGGGTATCCAAGCGTTTGGCGATGCTCAGGGTATGAAGATGCCTACGAAAGAGGGTTTGTATCTGTGGCTGATGAGAGGGTGTCGTCCTGGGGTTTGGCAAAAAGTACACTATTTAAGATTTGTGCTCAATTGCGTGGTGTATTCGTTGTGGTACCGTCCCAAGGTTGTTTACTGCTCGGATCTTTGGTCGTATCCCATCGGTTGGATTCTGTATCGGCTTTTTGGATTTAAAGTGATTGCTCACGAGCATGACACACCGGCTGCAAGCGGACGAGCAGCAACCGGGATTTGTATTGCAGCACGCTGTCGACTCTTTCCTCGCGTACCCGTAGTCTTTCCCCAAGTGCAGCGAGCGGAAAAGGTTTCGCGTGATATCGGGGTTGGCAAACGCTATATCGTTTGGAATTGTCCACGAAGGGACGAGATCTGTGGACGCGGCAGCAATCCTGCGAAATCAGAGATCACGCTCTGGTACCATGGCTCCGTGGTTCCGAGTCAGTTTCCAAAGACGATCGTGGATGCAATCGTATTATTGCCGAGGAATTACCGCTTGAAATTCGCGGGATATGAAACCATTGGGAACCTGGGATACATCGGCGATTTCTTGGATTATGCCAAGGCGCAGGGGGTTGCTCAGCGGGTAGAGTACCTTGGGACGATTCCAACTCGGACTGAGTTGTTTGAACGGGCTTCCGAGTGCGATATCGGCCTCGCGCTTTTTGATCGCGAGTTTCGCGAACCGATGGTTGGGGCGTCGAATAAGCCCTTTGATTATCTAGCCTGCGGTTTGGGTGTTTTGGCAAATGGAACCGAGGAGTGGCGATCCTTTTTCCAGGAAGTACCCAGCGTGATCCATTGCGATCCATCCGATGCGAAAAGTATGGCAGGGGTTTTAGTAGAGATTCAATCGGATCCAAATCGGCTTGCCCTAGCAAGAGAACTCGGTACGAAGAGAATGCTCAGCGATTGGAATTACGAGAGTCAATTTGAAAAGGTGCTTACTGAGATTGAAACACCGCCAAAGTCTCAGAGGCTGCATTTACGATAGTGATGCGAAGGATTCGCACGATTCTTGTCCAGTAGACAGATGCTCTCGATTCTCACCAGTCATCCAATCCAGTACCAAGTTCCATTGTGGCGTGCGATTCAACAGCGGGGAATTGCAAACAAGGTTTGGTTTCTTACCGATCACGGGCTGCGTAACTCACTCGATCGTGAGTTTGGGGTTCAATTCGCGTGGGACGTTGATTTGCTTGGTGGGTATGAGCACGAATTTCTGTCACTGCACCAACCGGTGGATATGTCGAGGTTTCGCGGGGTTCGGCTCAAGGAAGACTTGGGTCTGAGGTTGAAATCGGTAAAGGCAACCCATCTTTGGGTGGAAGGATGGCGGTACCAGGCTTTCTGGCAAGCGACCCAATATGCAACGAAAGCTGGCGTGCGAATCGTCATGAGAGGCGAGACGAATGCGCTCGGGCGGCGGGGAGTTGCCAAAAGAATGGCGAGGAAGTTGTTTCTGCGGCCGTTATTGGCAAAGGTAGATTCCTTTCTTTGCATTGGTACGCAGAATCGGCGATTCTATGAGCAGCATGGGGTTTCCTCGAATCGAATGTTGATGGCACCGTATTGTGTGGACAACGATTATTTTGTTTCGGTGGCTGAGCGCCTACGACCAGAACGAGCGCGACTTCGGGCGAAGTGGGGGATTGCGGACGACGCAGTGGTGGTGCTGTTTTGCGGCAAGTTCATTGAGAAAAAGCATCCGATGCATTTGGTCGACGCGGCAAGGCTATTGATGCCTGAGTGTCCGAAACTTCACTTGCTGTTTGTGGGTGGTGGAGACCAAGGTGGCCAGTTGCGTGAGAGTCTTTCCGTGGTTTACGATCAGGAACTCGGTGGTGGGCACGACGCATCCGTGAAGGAGGGAATGCCACGAGCGACGTTCGCGGGGTTCCTCAATCAGAGTCAAGTTCCCGAAGCGTATGCGGTGGCCGACATGCTGGTATTGCCGAGCGATCATGGTGAGACGTGGGGGTTGGTGGTGAACGAGGCCATGGCGAGTGGCATTCCTGCGGTGGTTAGCGATCAAGTAGGGTGCGCCGTCGATTTACCTCAAGTGCTCGACCCGAAGTTGGTGTATCGATTTGGGGACATTGAGGGATTGAAGCGTGCCATCCAGCACTGCGATAAGTCTCGATTCTCGAGAGAAGCAGTTCGAGTCGTCGCGGGTCGTTGCCATTTGATGCACACTGTGTGTGCGATTGAGGCAGTGCTCTATGGCCAGAGCGGTACGCTTCGGGATTAGGAGTGGTGGGGAACCGGTGACGAGTATCAATCTACATCCCACGAATCATCCTGACCGACTCGATCGCATTGTGATTGTCGGGAATGGTGGAGATTGCCATGTTGGGGCTCATTTCATGGAGGCGGCAGATCTTTTGGGGTGGACGTCCGAATTGGTGGACATTGAGCAGATTCCCTGTTCAAAGTGGCAGCTTCGAATTTATTGGAGGCTGTTAGGTCGTCGGGACCCGCGAGCGAGAGCGCTAGGGAAGCGTCTGTTGAGCACGTGTGATCGTGTTAAGCCAGATTGGGTGGTTGTGACTGGCCGAATCCCGCTCGATGGACCAACGATTCGCCGGGTAAAACAGCGAGGTATCCGGATTGCGAACTTCATGACCGATGATCCATGGAATCCAAAGTACCGCTGTCGATGGTTGCTGGACGCGTTGGCGGAATACGATACAGTGTTTTCACCCAGAAAAGCGAATCTAGAGGATTTTCAACAAATATCGCCGAGTTTAGCGTCGTACCTTCCGTTCGCTTACAGTTCGAGTAAACATGAGACGAAGGGTACCGGGGACGATATCCGCGAAGATCTCGGCGATGTGTTGTTTGTCGGTGGGGCCGATTCGGATCGGGTCGCTTATGCTCGGGCATTTCGACAGTCAGGAATGCGGGTAGTGCTTTTTGGGGGGCATTGGGACCGCTATCCGGATTTGATCGAATCATGGCAGGGCTTGGCGGATTTGAATACGATACGAGATGCTTGTTCTCGCTGTAAAATCACATTGGTTCTTCCACGGCACGCCAATCGAGATGGTCATGCGATGAGGTCCTATGAGTCAGCGGCATCGCGAGGGTGTATTCTGGCTGAAGACACCGACGATCATCGGGCTATGTATGGTATTGGGATTGGAGGAGAAATGCTATTTCGCGGATTGGCTGATATGGTGCAGAAAGCACGCCAGCTGGTAAACGATGACGGGGCTAGACGGTCCCGGAGACACGCAGTTTTTTCTCGAATCGTGGAGGAGGGGCGTAACACCTATTGCGATCGCTTGAAAACCATGGGAGCGAGCCTTTCTCGTTTGGATAGCTGAGATGCCGTTTCCATCAGTAACCTCAACAGCTGCCCCGAACTCACCGACAGTTCATCCGAACCGAGGGGCAGGGGGAATTGTTCCCGCGGTATTCCCGCACCTTTACTGGGGTGTGTTAGCGGCAATCCTGGGATATTGCTACTTGAAGGCGGAAGAAACGGATGGGATCGTTCTTGTATTAGCGACGACGCTTGTGGTCCTATCGGCGATTCCATTATTCATATATTTGCGATTTCCCGAAAAGCACTCGGTGATCCCGGTATTCGCCTTTAACTCGCTGTATTACGGCCTCGCCTTCGGAATCGTTTCGTTCTTTTCCTTCGAACGAAAGTTTGAGCCCTTCCGCGAGGTTGGGAAACTCCAGTTTGCCCTAGGTGTTGTTATCCTGGGAGTGATCTCCCAGATGATTGGATACAAGCTAATCTCAATTCGCCTTCGCCAAAAAAGGCATATCGTTCGCAAGTCGATGGAGTTGACGCAAGAGGAACTAAGGGTCATCGGATGGGTTTTTACCGCAGGCGCCTTAGTCGCGATGGCTTTTGTTGATATTCTTCGAATTCCAACCTTCGGACAGTTGATACGACTGTTCTCTTTGGCTGGACCGTCCATTCTTTTTTACATGTTTCTTAAGAGGAAGCTGAGTCCGCTTGAGGCTTTTCTTTTTTTCGCGACAACTCTCTATTTGGTGTGGCAAGGATTCTTGACCGGGTCCTTTGCCGAGGGATTGCGATTCGGACTTATCTTAAGCCTTGTTGCATTGGTTTCGAAGCGGTTCTATATCTTTGTCTTATTGGTGGTTGTTTTTGGATCGCTCCTTTTTTTGATTAATCCCATCAAGATGCAGTACCGAAATCGAACATGGTTTTCGAACGACGGTGGGCAGTTAACCTCCTTAGAAAAATCGGAGATTCTTATCGATTGCATCGTTCGGCACTGGGGTAGTAATCGAGAAGACGTTTCGTTTGTGACAGGTAATAAGGGGACCATCGATCGGCTAAATCAAATGGGGCTATTATTGGCCGTGGTCTCTAAGACGCCCTCGAGCGTTCCTTACTGGTATGGTGAAACCATCTACGACATCATACCTAGTATGGTGCCACGCATTCTATGGCCAGGAAAGCCTATCAAGCGGTTTGGGAATGACTTTGGGCAACGGTACGGACTGCTGCACCATAGAGACAAAGCGACATCATTGAATCTACCGTGGGTTGTAGAGCTCTATGCAAATTTCGGATCCGTTGGAATTTTGGTCGGAATGTTCGTTATTGGATTGGCGTTTGGTTACATTGAGAATGTTTTGCTCAATAGAGATGTCGAAACGGGTACTGAAGTACTTTTGATTGGATTGTTTGCCCCATTGAGTTTTCCGGAATCGAATATCTCGCTTCTTTGGGGGGGGATTATTTTGGGATGGATTGCGATCCTTTCGACTGCCAAAATCTTTAAAGTCTTGGATCTCTTCCAGAGACGGAGGTTTGAGAGAAGGCTTGTAAGATTGAAGCAATTAGATCGTTCCCGACAGAAAATATGACTTGTTTGCAGCATTATCAGCGCAAGCGTAGGCCGCATGCGAACTACAGTTTGGAGTTCATCTTCCAGGATGTTCGCGAGCGGCTCAGATCAAAACAACCCATCGACCTAATCGTTGCGCCCTACTTGAGCAAGGGAGTTTTCCGTCGTATTGGGATTGTCCTACACGCTTGGTGGTGTCAGCGTGGGATCATGCATGTGACCGGTGACATTAATTTCGCGGCGATACTCCTCAGGCCACGCTCCAGTGTATTAACGATACTCGACTGTGGTTTTGCAACGCGACGTGGGGCCATTACACGTACCCTGCTAAAGTTTTTCTGGCTCGATTTGCCCGTTTCCCGAATGCGGTACATCACCACCATTTCCGAGTTCTCTAAGCAAGAAATAATACGACTGACCGGTTGTGCAGAAGAGAGAATCACCGTGATTCCTGTGGCAATCTCGGACCAATTCGTTCCCGCGCCGAGGCGGTTACGAGAGGATGAACTCCCTCGAGTTTTGGTGGTTGGAACCGCTCGCAATAAAAATATCCAGCGGATCGCTGAAGCGCTAAAAGGGATTCGTTGTCGGCTTCGCATTATCGGTGAACCCTCGACGGACGATCTCGCCGCGTTGAAAGTCAACGGTATCGACTTTGAGAACGCAGTGGATTTGAGTTCGGCTCAGATTGTCGACGCGTATCGGCAGTGCGATCTATTGCTGTTCCCCTCCACGTACGAGGGGTTTGGAATGCCGATCCTCGAGGCGCAAGCGACTGGACGTCCCGTGGTAACAAGCAATGTTGCATCCATGCCTGATGTTGCTGGTGATGCTGCTTGTTTGGTCGACCCATTTTCAACGGATGCGATACGGGATGGAGTCCTCAGGGTGATTGATGACGCCGATTATCGCGAGGAACTAGTTCGGCGGGGGTTCGAGAACGTGAAGAGATTTCACCCCGATGTGATCGCCGACGTATACTATTCGCTTTACCGTAAAATCGAAGATAGCCTGGTAGGCCGGAGTGGGCGAGGTTGAGGATACTGCATGCAGTAAGAGATTTGGATGCGCGATCCGGTGGGCCATCCCGATCTGTCACCGCTACCGCAGAGTACCTGTCACGCGAAGGAGTCGAGTGTGGTGTTCTCTACTCACGTCATAAGGGTGAGGTTTTCTACCGCGCTGGGAAAGTTGAGCGATTTGCTCGGCATGAGATTCCGGGTAAGGTGAGTGCAAGCAACCTGGATGCCGTGCTTTGCGACCGACAGATCGACGTGTTGCACATCCACGGAATTTGGACACGCTGGTTGCATCATGCGTGCGTCAATGCTTCGCGCCGATCGATACCTTATGCGATCGCACCACGCGGAATGTTAGAGCCTTGGGCAATGAAGCAGAAGTGGCTCAAGAAACGATTAGCGTGGTGGGCCTATCAACGACGTGACTTGCAATCCGCAGCGCGTATTCATGCCACCTCGGAACTCGAGAAACAGGCGATTGAGGCTTTGGGGATAAAGACAACCTGTGTTGTCATTCCAAACGGTGTGGAGATTCCAGAATCGGTTGCCGTACAACCCAAATCGCACGACTCCGGCAAGCGGCGAGTTTTGTTCCTGTCCCGGCTGCATCCCAAAAAGGGAGCGGACTTGCTGGTCGAGGCTTGGGCTCGCGTGCACCCTGTCGGATGGGAATGCGTGATTGCGGGTCCTGACGATTCCGGGTACGCCAACGAGATACAACGATTGATCGCGAAGTATCGATTGGAAGGATCGGTCACGGTGGCTCCGGAGATCGAGGATCAAGAAAAGTGGCAGGCTTATCGAGAGTCAAGTCTATTCGTATTGCCGTCGCACAGTGAAAATTTTGGATTGGTGGTCGCAGAAGCTTTCGGGGCCGGTTTGCCAGTGATCACGACGACGAAGACGCCTTGGGCAAGGGTGAACACCGACATGAGTGGTTGGTGTGTGGAGGATACGATCGACGCAATCGCTTCGGCACTCCGTGAAGCGACGGGTTTCGATCCCCAAGTTTTAAGCGAAATGGGTGCGAGGGGACGCGCCGTGGTGGAACGCGAGTACTCGTGGGGAGCAACCGCGACCAAACTAAAGTGCATGTACCAAGCGATGGGCGATGCAAGAGCAGAGCGAAGCGGCTCTGTTTAGGGTGCTGACTGCGGTTTTTTTACAGGCCGATTGCTAATAGCGAAACCGATCCAATTATGACAATCATCCTAGGACTGAACGCATATCATGGGGATGCATCCGCGGCGCTGGTGCGCGATGGTGTTTTGCTGTCGGCGGTGGAGGAGGAGCGGTTCAATCGGATCAAGCATTGGGCAGGGTTCCCGATCGAGTCGATTCGATATTGCCTAGAAAATGCTGGGATCGGGATTGGGGATGTCGACCACGTGGCGATCTCGTTCAATCCTAAAGCCAACCTCGCACGGCGGCTCGGGTATGTGTTTAGCCATTTGCCATCTGCGAGTGCCATCCTCGATCGACTCAAGAGGCAATCGCGTGTTCTGAGTTTGGAGGATCAACTCGCGAGTGGGCTGGGGGTAGCCCGTTCGGCGATTCGGGCCCAGTTTCATCGGATCGAACATCACCAAACCCACGTTGCCGCCGGGTTCTTGATCTCCCCGTTCGACGAGGCAGCGGTGCTGTCGATCGACGGCATGGGAGATTTTACCAGCACGATGACCGCTCACGCCAAAGGATGCAATTGGCAGGAGTTGAGCCGTGTCTACTATCCTCACTCGTTGGGTTTCCTCTACACGGCCATCACCATGTACTTGGGATTCCCGTACTATGGCGATGAGTACAAGGTGATGGGGTTGGCACCGTATGGGGAACCGGAGTTTGTTGAGTTCTTCCGACGCATGATTCGGCCGGTCGGGGATACCTTTGAATTGAATCTCGATTACTTCACGCACCATCGTCATGGGATCAAAATGAAGTGGAATGACGGGGCGCCGATCATTGAACCGTTTTCCAGCGATCGGTTGGTCAAGGAACTAGGCCCAGCGCGGGGCAAAGGAGAGGAGTTGACCTCGCGGCATGACAACATCGCAAAATCACTCCAGGTGGTCACCGAGGAAATCATAATTCACTTGCTCGAGCGGTTGCATGAAAGGACCAAGAGCGAGAATGTCTGTATGACTGGAGGTTGCGCCATGAACTCGGTGGCCAATGGCAAAATCACCAGTCGGACACCGTTTAAGAACGTCTATGTCCCTGCGGGTGCTGCGGACAATGGTACCGCGTTCGGTGCCGCCTTCTACGTTTGGAATCAGCGATTAGGGAAGCCAAGAGCGTTTGTGCAGGATCACGCGTATTTGGGCTATGAAGCGAGCGACGCCGAGTGCTTGTCAGCGATCCAGGCGTCGGGTTTGCCTTACGAGGAATTGGGAGAGGAAGCGTTAGTCGATCGAACCACCGATTTGATCTTGGATGGAAAGGTGGTCGGCTGGTTCCAGGGCCGCATGGAGTTCGGAGCCAGGGCACTTGGGAATCGTTCGTTGATTGCGGACCCTCGGCGAACCGACATGCGGGATATCATCAACTTGCGGATTAAGTTCCGCGAGAAATTCCGGCCGTTTGCACCGAGCATCTTGGAGGAGCATGTTGGTGAGTGGTTTGATATTTGTGAGCACGCGCCGTACATGGAGAAGGTGCTTCCCATCCGTCCCGAGAAGCGAGCGTTGATTCCTGCGGTCACGCATGTGGATGGAAGTGGTCGATTGCAATCGGTGTCGGCGAAAACGAATCCTTTGTACCATCGGCTCATCTCGCGGTTTTACGAGAAAACGGGGGTACCTATTCTGCTCAACACGTCGCTTAATGAGAACGAGCCGATCGTTCGGATCCCTTCTGAAGCGATATCTTGTTTTCTTCGCACGGATATGGACGTACTGGTGTTAGGGAATCGAATTGTTTCACGAGGAGGTAGGAAAAAGGGATCATGAAGCGAGTCGTGAATTCAATTCTAAGAAAGTTTGGAGTGGAGGCGCATGGCATTGGCTATTTGGAGAAGCTTTCACGATCGAGTTTCAAAAATGATGCCTTCGAGGTGCAACAGAGCCTGTTTTCGGAGATAAGTAGTGGTCGCAAGGGAGAGGGAATCATCGTCGATGTGGGTGCGAATCGAGGTGGAACAGCTCTTCGCTATTTAGAGTTTAGTGACAAGGCTAAGATTCACTGCTTTGAGCCGACCCCTACCCACTTAGAGACACTACGAGAGAGGTTTCATGGAAGCCCAAGAGTTCATGTGCATGAGTGCGGATTAGGTTCCATTCCTGGCACGATGACGATGCATATCAATCGCATGCAAGATACGAACTCATTGCTTGAGTCGACGCTCATAGGAGCTACATCTGACAAGAGTTGTGAAACCGTTGGTGAAATCGAGATTGAGATACGAACGCTTAATGATGAATGTCGTCGACTCGGACTGGGAGCGATTGATCTGTTAAAGTTGGATGTGCAGGGGTTTGAACTCGAAGTTTTGCGCGGGGCTAGTGGCTTGTTGAATGATCGGAAGATCCAAGTGATTTATACGGAAACATATTTCAAGCCACAGTATCACAAGCAACCGCTCTTTTGGGATGTTGGGGCCTATCTTGCTGACTTCGGTTTTTCGCTCGTCGATTTTTATGATTTGTATTACAACGACAAGCAGGTCCTGTGGGGGGACGCGATCTTCCGTTTAACGGAATAGTGCTTCCGGGGCGTTCGCTGGATTTCTCAATGAATCACTCCAAAATACCAGATCGCTATGTTTGGGCTGACCTTCCGAGAGGAGGACTCGGCAATAAGCTTTTCGTTTGGGGCAACGCATATGTTGTTGCCGAGCGTAATCAAGTTCCACTGGTTGTTACCGGATGGAATAACCCCTTTGGTTTTCGTACCTTTTTAAAGGGAGGGGGGATTCGACGGTATGGTGCACTGTTTAGAAACTCTGGGGTTAAAAGGTCTCGGCTTCGAGAGTGGGAGAAATCAATCCAAGAGACTTTGGAAGAGCCCGCGCTTGAGACGCACCTGAAGATTGGTAGCAGGGCTCTGTTTTCTAAATTACCACCATGGCAAGACTGGTTCCAACCGTTGATTCCGTATCGGTCGATGGTGGTGCAAGGGTTTCATGCGATATTGAGCGAACGCGTTAAGGCAGAGACGAGTGGTTTGATTGGATCGCCCATTGCCATTCATGTTCGGCTTGGTGATTTCCGAAGGGTTGGCGTACACGAAGATTTCGCGAAGGTTGGGAACGCTAGAACGCCGATGGGTTATTTTTGTCGACTCGTCGAACGCATTCGTGACACGATAGGTTGGGATGCACCTGTCCGTATTTATTCGGATGGTAGGAATAGTGAGTTGCAAGATCTACTTCGTATGCGTAACGTAACCAGAGCGAGAGATCGCAATCCCGTTCTTGATATGGTTGAAATGTCTCTTAGCAAGGTACTTATTCTGAGTGCGGGTAGTAGTTTCTCGCAGTGGGCGGCGTTTCTAGGTACCCAACCAGTGATAGCCCATTTTGAGCATTTTCATCATCGAATTCGCGAACCATCGACAACCGTTTTTGAGGGGATTGCGAATCCGTACGAAGGAGAGTGGGATCCACTTTTGATTCGCAACTTAGTAGAAGAACTTCAGCGTGCATAAGCACAAAGTCGCTGGTTCGCATTGGACACTGGGTCATGAGAGGGGTTAACTACGCGACGAGATGGGATTTTTATCTGCTTGGGATCCCAAGCATCGCATTGTCGCCATTGTTGTATTCGCAGGGGACGTTTTTGTGGGGGAAGCAGCACCTGCAATTTTTTCCCCTCGCGATTGCGGCGGTTTGTTATTTTGTCGCGACGGAATGGGATCCGGCGGTAGCAGTCGAACCACGAAAGCAGGCCTATGCCAAGATCCTTTCTTGGATGGTGATGGCGTTAGTTGTGGTAAGTTCGCTGCTATATAGTTCGTGGCTGGCGCATGCCACGATGGTGCTAGCCCTCTTTACCTGGGCCTTGGGGCGTGTCGGCAACTTGTCGCTGTTAAGATTGATCGGCATTTGTGGTTTGGTCGCCATCACGATTCCGTTCCCCTTTGGTGGCGATCAAGCGTTGATCGAATGGCTGCAAAAGGCGTCGTCGCTCGCTTGTAGTCGCATGATGGATGTTTTAGGGATCGTCCACGTTCGAAGCGGCAATATCATGGAGATCACCGCAAAACCATTGTTTGTGGAAGAGGCCTGCAGCGGAGTTGATAGCCAGTATGCATTGATGGCCGTAGCGGGTGTGTTGCTCCTCATTGGACGAGCGAGTTTGTGGGTTTCCATTGCGACGATCGTGACCGTTCCGATTTGGGCCATCTTAGGAAATATCCTCCGGATTTTCGCCATCGTTCTCGGGCTCGAGTATTGGAACCTCGACCTTTCCGAGGGGACCAAGCACACGTTGCTCGGGTTAGTTTGTTTTTCGATGGCGGCTTGGGCACATTGGAGTTCCGTCCAGTTTCTCAATTTCCTTGAGACGTTTCGGAGTTCCGATCGAACCGAAGAGACGACAGCAACCACACACGAGCAGTCGCCCGAAACATCGATCGCGTTGTATCCAGGTGTACTCCCATTTGCCGCATGCTGTGGTTTGCTTCTATTTGCGCCGTTCGGATGGTTCTTGATTGTTGGAAACCGAGTGCAAAGTGTTATTCCCTCGATGGGGCGGGAGTTCGTAGAGACGTTTCCAGGGAGAGATGCAGCGTTTGCCAGGGGGCGAGGAACTGTCGTTGGATTCGAAACACAAAGCCGGTCACGCGATGATTTGCAGGGGCAGTTTTCACGTAGTTGGAGGCTTGCGACGGCACGAGGGCTTGAGATCATCTCGCTCGACATGCCATTCCGTGGTTGGCATCCCTTGTGGGGCTGCTACGAGCTTGGGGGGTGGAATATTACGTCGAAGGATTTGGTATCGAGCCCTGGAGGCAACGCTGGATCAGAATGGCCGATCTACGAGGCGATACTTGCAAATGATTTTGGTGAGCACGCGGTTTTGCACTTCGTCCTATTCGATCGCAGCGGGACTCCTTACATCCATGAAAACACGCGAATGTTTCTAGCTGAAAGAGATCGAAAGTATCGGACCCTATTTCAGGAAGTGATGGCGTTGTCGAATCAACTCCAAGGGGATCGATTGCCTATCACCTACCAATTGCAGATGCTTTCCAAGTCGGACGAGCCGTTCAGTCAGTCTGAGGTGCTCGCCCTGCGGGATCAATTTTTGAAAATGCGAGATCGGGCGATGAGCGAGTTAACTCCTGCCCTGCAATCATTGCCAAATGGCTTCTGAGTCAGCATCCGGATTGATGAATACAAGATCGCAGTATTGGGAATGGAGCAAACCGTCGCTCGTGCTGGCGATCGTGACTGCGCTGTTCGCTTTGGCGAGCGTCTACACGCAGCGTCGCATTCAGGGGTACTATCGAGGCATTGTCTCGTCGACCTTGGAGAACGTAGCGGACAGGACCCCAGTAAGTATCGCTGAAATCCAGCGTGCCGAGCTTGCGAACAAGCGGTTGGGGCAGCAGGCATCCGACCCATCCGAGTTGCAATTCTCGGCCGCGAAATTGGCCAACGATGCATCGATGATGCATGCATCACGGGCGATAGCGTTTCGAGAGGAGGGAGAATTGCAACGGTTCGTCGAAGAAATGGAGCGAAGCCGAATGGCTACGCGTCGAACGGTGGATTCGATGCGTCGGCTGGGGAAAATGAATGGAACCATGGCCGCAGGCGCAAGGCTATGGTTGCTGGGAGAGAGTGTTCCAAGCGGCCCGCTCATGGAAGTGGATTGGCATTCCTACTGGATTGAGACCAGATCGCAGGCGCTCCAAGCGATTGCGGATTCGGAGACGGATGAGGCGTTGGCGTTGAATGCTATTCGACTGAGTGCATTGAGCACACTGTCGACCGCTATGGATTTAACCGCCGGTGAAGGGGGGAAGGATCGCGCCCATCGCCGTGGTGAGGTGGAGAACGCATTGAACGAGGTGGCGACGGTAGCGGATTTGGATCCTCGATGTTTCATGATACGGATCGAGGGGATGGAATGCTTGGAGCCTGGGCAAGGCGTTCTGATCGCACGGTCCCGGTTTAAGGATTTGTTGGCGGGTGAAGGCGAAATCCACGGGTTGGATGGCAGGCAACGCGAGATGGAAAGGATTGATTCGGTATTTGTGTCCCTCCTTGTATTGGATAGTACGGACGAAGCATTTGCGTATGCGATGAATCAATTGGCGGCAAGGACGCTTGTGGATCCCGAAGCACTCCGCGCCGTGCTCACTCAATCCGTGATGAGAGCCATCGGTCGCGCCTATTGGTTTCCGAGTGGGGAGGCGACTACGAATTCGAAGCGGATTGCGGGGCTCATCAAAGGGTTGTTTGTGCTGGGGATCAAGTATCCACAGGCCTTAGAGCTCGTAGATCGAATCGTATTTTTACCTGGTTCGGATGCCGTTGCAGGCGAATTGGGTGAAGCCCTTTCGCGGGAGAGTGGTGCGGGGATAGCCACTGGCATCGATTGGTTGCGAGACCGGTTTGTTTTACGTGAAAACGTGGGTGGGGATACGAACCGTGCATCCTTGGTTGGAGTCGACGATGAATTGGCGGTGCCCATGCTCGGATTCATCGGATACATGATCCGCGAGAAGCAAGGTGGATCTGATGTTGCTATCCGCGTGATCGATGAGATGGCACGAAATTGGCCATGGATTGGGGAATTGAGGGTTGCGCAGGCCATGCTGGCGACGGAGTTAGGACGCGATGACCAAGCCATTGCGATTTTGGCGGAATTGAATGAAAAGATTCCGGACAATGCACAAATACAGAACATGCTCGTGCAGGCCTACGAGCGGGCGTTGAAAAAAAGATGACACGTGTTTCCATCATCACCGCAGTGTACAACCGCGTTTCAACGATTGAATGCGCGTTGCAATCCATTCGGTCTCAGAAAAATGCTGAGATTGAATTGATCGTCGTGGATGGGATGTCCAACGACGGTACCGCGGAGGTTTTGGAACGGAATCGATCGCGGATCGATACGTTGATCCAAGAACCGGACGATGGTATTTATGATGCGCTGAACAAGGGATTGGAGGCAGCGAGCGGAGATGTTGTGGGGTTTCTCCACGCAGACGATTTTTTCGCAAGCGATAGCGTGATCCAAAGTGTCGTCGGCCAGTTTGACGGATCGGAATGCGACGGAGTCTACGGGGATCTGTTGTATGTTTCCGCGGAAGATCCGAGAAAAGTGATTCGGTACTGGCGAGCGGGGCACTTTAGCCAGGGGACGCTTCGGTGGGGATGGATGCCACCTCACCCCACGGTCTATCTGAGACGAGATGCTTATCGGATGCTTGGCGGTTTCCGAACCGATCTACAGATTGCGGCGGACTATGAGATTCTGGTGAGGATGTTTGCGAAGCATCGGCTCAAGATGCGGTACCTCGAGGAGATCCTTGTGAAGATGCGGGTAGGTGGGAAGAGCAACGCATCGCTCCGGAATCGGATGCTCGCGAATCGGGAAGACCGAAGGGCTTGGGCGATCAATGGCATGCGACCGCCAACGGGGTTACGGTTTACGAAACCGTTGCGCAAGTTGTCGCAGTACTGGCGGCGTCCGAGTCGTGGAGGGTAGGAGTCGCATTTGGCTCGCGACTGTGCCCAAAAATGGTTTGTGGCTCGGGCGTTTGCGCCGGCCTATTCGCGAAGCGATGTTTGGTGAAACCATTATTTCACGAACACTTCATGAGAACGGGGCGTGGACCTGCCGGTTTTCACTCCGACAATTTGACGTAGTGGATTATAGTGTCTGGTACTCGCTCGTGACAAACTGAATGAGATTTGGCCTCTGCCGTGCTGGCTGTGTTGAAGCCGGCACGATTGCTTGGACCCGCAATCAAGAAATACGATTCGACCGTCGAGAAAATCGCCCGTGCTTGATAGTTTGACTCTAATTACCGTTCGTGCACTGCGTGCGCGATCCTATGACGCTGGGAGAAAACCATGTGCGGCATAGGGGGGATCATCGACCGTTCGACGGCAGGTGCGGCAACGGTGCGTTCGCGCTGTGAGCGGATGGCGACTGCGATGGTGCATCGTGGCCCGGACGATTTCGGATCGTACTACGATGTCGACCAAGGTGTGGGTTTGGTGCACCGCCGATTGTCGATTATCGATTTGTCGGAGGCTGGCCATCAGCCGATGGCGACAGCGGATGGTCGCTACACCATTGTGTTCAATGGCGAAATCTACAATTACGGGAAACTGCGAGAGGATTTGCAAGGCCAGGGGGAGGTTTTTGTCGGGCACTCCGATACCGAGGTATTGCTTCGATGGTATCAGCGAGAAGGAATTGCGTGCCTCGATCGCATTGAAGGGATGTATGCATTTGCGGTTTGGGATCATGTTTCCAAGTCTCTTACGATCGCGCGAGGTCCATTCGGAATCAAGCCGCTGTATTATTGGGAACAAGGGGACAGTTTCGCGTTTGCGTCTGAGGTTCGGGCGTTGTTGGAAGCGGATTTAGGACCTCGCGAATTATCGGCGGCGGGTGCGCTCGGTTATTTCATGCATGGGTCACTCCAAGAGCCCGACACACTGATTCAGGGGGTGAGGATGTTGCCCGCGGGATCGTGGCTGGAATGGAAGGGTGGCGAAGTAAGGGTTCGAAACGACTGGGCGCCAAAGTTTCCGTCGGAGCGAATCTTTGATCGGGAGCGGGCGGTTCGAATAACGAGCGAGGCGCTCGAGGAGAGTGTCGAGCGCCATTTCGTGAGCGATGTTCCGGTCGGGATCTTTCTGAGTGGAGGATTGGATTCGACGGCGTTATTGGCGTTGGCAAAACGTTTGGGAAAGCGTGAAATTCATACGTTTTGCATCTCTTTTGATGAGTCCGACTACAACGAAGGGGATGTTGCTGCCCGGACAGCAGCGCATTTTGGTGCGGTTCATCATGAGTGGCGATTGAAATCGGGTGAAGCAAAGGCATTGTTGGCGGAGTTTAAAGATTCCATCGACCAACCGAGTGTGGACGGCTTCAATACGTTTTGCGTCTCACGATTTGCCAGCCGCTGCGGTTTGAAAGTGGTTCTCTCTGGATTAGGGGGGGACGAGGTCTTCGGCAGTTATCCATCGTTCAGCCTAGTTCCACGGATGCAATCGTGGCATCGTCGGTTAGGGATGCCTTTGGTTCGCGGCTTGTTCGGTTCTGCATGTCGGTTCGCGCCTGCGTATACCTCCTTGGCACGTTTCGGTAGGTTTCTTGAAACCGATGGAAGTGGTCTCGAAGCCTATCAAGCCGTTCGGTCGATCTACTCTGAAGAGGACGCCGCTGAATTGGTGAAGCGATACGGTGGGGAAGTGTCGAGCGATGAATCGAGCGGGGCATTGGAATTTGACGGAATCAGCGAGCTAGGATGCGCTGACCAAGTTTCCTATTTCGAGCTCACCCGTTACATGTTGAATCAGTTGCTGCGAGATTCCGATGTGATGAGCATGGCGCATGGATTGGAACTGCGCGTGCCCTTCGTGGACCGGCAGCTCTTTCATACCCTTGCCACGATCGCACCAGAAATTCGGATCAGTCCGAATAAGGATCTGCTGGTCGAAGCGGTTCCGGAGATTCCTGATTGGGTAAGGAATCAGCCAAAGCGCGGTTTTTCTTTTCCCTTTGCCCAGTGGATTGGCGAGTCTTGGAAAAGTGATTTTGAGGAGATCCGGCGCGGTTTGCCCGACGGTTCCACGAAGTGGTATCACGTTTGGGCGGTTTTTGTATTCGAGGAATTTTTGGCACGGAATAACGTTAGCGTCCCGTCGACCCGCGTTTAGGGCTGGTCCGATAGGGGGCTTGATTGCCCCGGCGAATGACGATTGCGCGACGTACGCAGACTTTGGATTCCTCCATCGAAAACAATTGTCTGGTCACGGGCGAATGCGAGATTTCGCCATCGGCGGATCTTCGTCGTTTCTTAATCGACGCATCAGAATCGGGCGTCGAATCGTTAAATGCTGCAAAATCGAGGGCTTTGACCCTTGACGATGCGAGTTGTCACCTGAGAACATAAAGGTAACTTCAAAGAGAATAATGAATATAAGTACCATGGATAAACCAAATCCTCAGGCAGGCTTCGACGACTTGGGCGGGGGCTACAAAGCCATGAGTCCCCAGGGGGGCTACGACGATAACGCGTTGCCTTCGCTCGACGTCTACGGGGCCTTATGGCGTCGGAAGTCGGTGGTTGTTCTATTGGCCATTGTTGGTGCTGGAATTGCAGCATTGCTTTATTCCCAGGCGACACCGACGTATGCGTCCGTACTCAGATTGATGCTGTTTATGCAGGCACCGCCGAGTGTGATCAATGGGGAAGTGATTCCCCAGCAAGTCGCTTTGGAGAAGCAGAGATATCTACTAACGAGCCAACCGGTGCTCACGTCTGCGATTCAGAATGGGCAATTGGACAAGCTTCCAACGTTTGCCGGCTCGGACGGCCCGCTTGGTCAACTGCGTGGGATGCTCAAGGTTGCACCCGTCGGAAAAGATTTATCCTCGGACTCGTTGGAGGTACGTTGCGAGGGTGGCAACAAAGAAGACTTGCCCGGGATCCTAAACCAAGTCGTCAATTCCTACGTCTCGACCATCGGGAAAGATTCTGAAGCGTCAGGGCAGGAATCGGTGGAACTGATTGAACGCCTGCAGCAATCGCTGGTGGAGGATCAGCAGGAAGCTCAGTCTCGGTACTACACGATTCTCAAAGAGTTGAACTTGTCTGCCGAGAACGATAAAGGGCGTTGGGTCAATCCCTACGTTGCAGAGATCGATAAACTGCGATTGCAAAGGGACGAATCTATCCAGGAGTTCCGCAGGTCGGATCAGCTGCTCGAAGAGGTTCGTATCGCGGTCGATCCGGACAACAAGCGAGAGGAGTTGCTCAAACTGGCCATCGTCGAGGCGAAGAAGTACTTCAATGTGAACGGTAAGGATGCTTCGGATTTGGATCCTTTGACGATTGAGGATCGGCAGCGCTTGGTTCGTTACGAACAGAGGCTGGAAGCAGTTACGACCGAGGTGGTGACGTTGGAGGCCGAAAAAGAAGAAACTGCCAAGCGATACGGTGCGAGGCACCCACGCGTTGAAGACGCAGAGACTCGGTACAAGTCGGCACTGGCCACCAAGAATCGGCTCAGCGAGGAATATGAGTCGATGAAATCGACGCTCGGCGATAATGAAGAGTTGTCCCGAAAGAGTGAGGCATTGCTTCAAGATGTGCGGTCTCGCGATCAAGAGACACTGCAGCTGTATACCGCCGCATTGCTCAATCAACGAGAGCGAGCCAAATACACCTTGGACAAGCTCTCGGAGGATATCACCGACCTAAGCGAGAAATCGAATCAAATTGCAGGAGATATCACCGAACTCAACATGCTCCGCGATCAGATCGACGAGCGTCGTGAAAGCGTCACACAAATCCTTGAGAAGCTATCCGCAATGCGCGTTGTGTCAGGGAATTACTCAACGACCAAGGTGAAGATCATCGACGAGGCGTCCTCGCCTGAGCAAGTGTATCCGAAGCTGTGGAAATTTCTCGCTGTTGGGCTGTTCGTTGGAGGGTTGCTCGGTGCATGTTTGGCGGTCTTGATCGACCATTCTGATTTGGCATTCCGTACACCGATCGATATTCAGGAGAGTCTTAACGTCCCGGTGATTTGCAAGGTGCCTCGCATTCGCAAGGGGCGTGTCAGCAAGGATTTTGCGGGGTCACCGATGTTGATCACCGCATACAACTCGACCTCTTCGGTTTCGGAAACTTTCCGCGCTGCAAGGACTTCGTTGCTGTTTTCTGCGGCGCAGTCGGGTAGCAAGGTATTCATGTTCACGAGCCCATCGCCTGGGGACGGCAAATCGACCACCATCGCAAACTTGGCGATATCCCTTGCCCAAACCAACAAGCGTGTCTGCCTCGTCGACGCGGATTACCGCCGGCCTCGAGTGCAACAGAATTTCGGAGTGCAGTTCGAACCAGGTGGCATGCAGTACCTGCTGGGCGAATCGACTCTGGACGAAGCGCTCCGGCCGTGCGAGTTCCAAAACAACCTCACGTTGCTAACCACCGGTGGTCGCCCGAAGAATCCCGGCGAGTTGGTAGCCTCCAACGGTTTTGCCGACATGATTACCGAACTGAGATCGCGGTTCGACATTGTGCTTATCGACTCGCCTCCCGTGATTCCCGTCGCTGACGCAACCAGTCTCTCCGCGGTCGTTGATGGAATCGTCCTCGTGCTTCGTATTCGACGTGGTGTGATCCTTTCAGCCAGGAAAGCGAAAGAACGCCTCGACATGGTGCAAGCAAACCTAATGGGGGTAATCGTCAACGGGATGGACGAGAACATTTACTACAACGAATACGGCACCTACTACCGAGGCGCGTATTACAGCGGCTACAACTATGGCCGCTACTACGATCGCCAGTACTCGGATTACTCGGACCGGCCGCGGACTGAGAAGCCAGCGAAACGGGTTTAGGCTGTCTGTTCGCTGGTAAATCGCTTTGGTTCTTTCGGAAAAAGAATGCCTGAAACCAGTTACTCAAGATCCGTCCTCCGCCAAAGGCGGTTTTCGTGCTCGTGCTCGTGCTCGTGCTCGTGCTCGAAATCGAAATCGTAATCTTAATCGGATGCTATAGCGTACTTTCGGGTTCGGAGATGGTTTTGAATTTTATCGCTATTGGATTTTGATGATCAGCGAATAGTAGGAGTAGGAGCACGAGCAGGAGCAGGAGCACGAGCACGAGCACGAGCACGAGATGGAGATGGAGCAGGGGAGTGGGGTTATCAATCCTGAGAGGATGGCTTTTGCATGCTCCACCCCCTGATGAACCGACTTGAAAGAGCGCGACCTTAAGGTCGCGTTTTTCGTTGGTAGGTTGGCAATTTCACAGTTGAGGTTCGCGCTTTAGTCGGGAGTTGCGGAGACTCGGCGAATCGAGTATTCCGGCCCCGCCATGCTTTCGGGGGAAGGGTTGTATCGATCGTAGGGGCATGGGGGGCCGAGCGGCGGAAGGTACTTTGTGAATTTTGCGTGTGGGCTGCATGTTGGCGGGTTCGACCAAGGGGCGGGCGAGTACTCTAATGGAGTGCGCAATCACCTCCATCCAGGTTGGGATCGCGCTTGCTGTGCGAGCTTCATGAATTGAAGATTTCCTGAGACCTATTGTGTGATCATGGCTGGATTTTTGTTGTTGGTGTTTTCCGGGATTTTCGCCCACGGGTGGCTTCTGCTGCAGTTCTTTAGAGAGCGATGGGGATCGAATGATGGTCTGTTCGTACCCGTTGCGATTCTCGTGGCCGCGGTATTGATTTGGCTTCGTCGGAAGGATTTTTTCGCTCGCAAAATCGATGATGTCGAGGATAGCGTCCGGTACCAGAGGGTTCGAGGAACGGTGGGAGTCGCCGGTGTCGTGGGACTACTCTGCGCTGGACTCGCGCTGCTGAGCAATGTGCTTGGTTCTACCCATTTGGGTTGGACCTCGTTCCTCATGTTCGCAGGGCTTCTTGCCTATCTGTTGTATGGCAAGTACGGCTATGCGGGAGTTGTTCCTGTTTTGGTGTTGTTGTATTTCATCAAGCCGATCCCCGATGCATTCGATCCGTGGGTGCAATTAGGGTTTCAGTGGGCGTCGAGCAGGATGGCCGGAGTGATCCTCGATTTCCTCGGCGTCTTCTACTACTACGAAGGAGTGGTACTGGGACTGGTCAGTCAGGACGGACTTGCTGTCGCAGCGTGCAACGGTGTGCGGTCGCTGGTTCCGGCGGTTTTCGTCGCTATCGCCTGGGGCATTGGTTGTCGGTATCACTGGTTCCGAACCTTTGTGAACGTATGCCAGACGCTTTGTTGGGTGGTGCTGTTCAATGCAATTCGTATTGCAGTGCTGCTGTGGAACCAAGATCGCGGTGGGGATTGGATAGAGAGTTGGTTCGCAACCAGTGTCATCGAGGTTGCTTCGCTGGCACTCATCCTATTCTTTGCGTGGAGCAGTGACCAATTATTTGCGAGCATCATCGAGCCATCGACCAATGCACTCCCTGACGGGGTGATCGATCCGGGGCTCAAGGACGTCGACTCCAAGCCTGTGGTTGCGTTATCGGGATGGGTCGCGATTGTTGGAGTGGTATTCTTGTTGGTCGGATTCGTAGCGATCCGTTGTAGTGCGATGTACCCGTGGCATGGAGATCTACTTAGGGAACGGCTATCGTCGATCCAGTTGCCAGGCGAGATCGAAGGGTGGGAAGTTGTCGAGAGCTCATCCTCGGTCCCTCCTGCAAAGCCATTTGTGTTTTTTCCTGAGTTTGGTTCGACGACTCGAGATTGGGTTTTGGAACGCGAAGGGCGTAGGATGCAATTGCAGATCGCCGGTCCGAGTCAAACGTATCCTGGGTTGGGATGGTTTTGGAAATGGACTGGCTGGGACATGGGGCCAGTAAGCTACCACGAGGCGGATTCGTCGACGAAAACATCGCGGAAATACGCACTGTTAGAATTAACCCGGTTACCCGGTGAAGCCGGAGCGGTGGTGGGTGGCGGACTTGGACCTGGCGGGGCGAATATTCCGCAGGGAAGCATTTTTGGCGTGAGCGACAACATCGGTGAGTTCCTGGGGAACGCAGTCAAGTACGGTGTCGGGGCGAGTTCGCTCGATGCGGTTGCCACGCAGACACAGGGAGTGCCTGTGGGAGCGATTTCCCTCTACCGCAAGTCGGCCCGAAAGCTTGATCCCGAGCAGATCGAGGAGTTGAAGAAGGTGTTTGAGTGGATTTTGGATCGCGTCCACTCGAATCCAACGGACGGGATGCCCAAGCCAACATCATCATCAAACGGTTGATGAATACCATGTTCGTGAACCCGATCTAACGCTTGATCCGAAAACCATGTTTCATTTTCTTCGCGAGCTTCCGATACTAATCTTACGAGCTATCTCCGATGGCATCGAATGGTTGCTCGTCGCCATGTGGAAGCCATTCCAGCGAGAGAGTGACGATGAGGTGCTCCCGTGGCACAAAACTGCCGTGCTATTGCCCTTGTTGATTCCATACTGGTTGTTTCGATTGGCCTTGGGCGCGTTGTCCTTTCCGATCCGGGCCTTCTTCCTGCCGTCAGAGCGGCGAAAGCATTATCTTCGCGGGATTCCGGCGATGCTCTTGGGAACTGGGGTAACGATAGGTTTGGTTGGCTACTTTTTCGTGCACGATCGCGTGATCGGTCGGTATATCAACCGCGCCCGGGGGGAGTTGGTTCGGAATGATATTGAAAAGAGTATCGAGTATGGTCGCCGACTGGTCTCGGAGCGTTCTGCATTAAACACCGAGGGTAAGTTTCTCTACTCTGTTTCTTTAGCGCAGCAGGGATCTGATGAAGGTTCGAATGCGGTGTTGGAGGAGATCGCACCCGACAATGTACCTGGATTTATGCCGGCGCATCAAATGCGGGCGATGGAGTTTGGACGATTGCTCACATCGGGTGCGGAACCGCGCGAGGAGTTGCTGCAAAAGATGCTGTGGCATTTGGAGCAGAGTGGCGAAGCACGGGACGAGCGGATGCATGGACTTTGGGCGACGTACTATGAGTTGAGCGGAGAAACGTCCAAGGCGATTTCGAGGCTTGAGAAGGCTGGGAAGACGAACCCGGCGTTCTTCGTGAAGCTTTCCGAAATCTATCGTGAAGATGGCGATGAAGCTATGGAAAAGCGAGCCCTCGGCGACGCTGCTCAAGGGTACTCCGATCGATTGCGGGAGAACCCTCTGTCAAAGAATATCCGAGTTCAGTTAGCGCTGACGTTGGCGAGGCTTAAGCGTTGGGGGGATGCGGAATCGGTGTTGGTGAATGGAGTGCAGCTGCACCGCGATAAAGAAACCTTAGAAAAACTCGCCGACTTTTATCTGATGCGTTTGAAGGAGGAAACCGATTCGGATGCCATTGGGGCCGAACAAATCGATTTGCTGTTGCGGGCGTTGCGAGTCGACGTCAATCATTTCCGCACGTATGCGTTTCTTGCGAAGTTGTTCGACGCCTCGCGCAGCGAAGAGGAATTGAGAGACCTGAAGGAATTGCTAGAGGAACGAGTGGTAGATGGTGGGAATGCTGCTCTTGCGCATTTCGGTTTGGGGTGTTGGTTTTTAATGCAGCGGTCCAATGATCAAGGGCAATGGCATTTGAAGCAAGCGATGGCACTCGATCCGATTTTTGTGCTCGCCTGCAATAATCTGGCGTTTGCGTACACCCTTTCGGAACCGAAGCGGCTCGATGAGTCGCTTGCGCTCGTGAAGGCGGCGGTCGACGTTGCACCGGAATCGAACGGTACACTGGAAATGCTGGGGACGGTACAGCTGGAGCGTGGTGAGTTGGATAGCGCCGTGGAGACGTTGTTGCGGGTCGTGACTGAAAAGGGAGATAATAAGGGGGTACATGCCAAACTCGCCCGAGCGTATCGCGAACTTGGTGAGCTCGAGAACGCTGAAAAGCATGAAGCGTTGAGCAAGTGATGGATACCCAGCGAACGATAAAGTCAACGGAGCCAATGCGGAAGCAGTGATGTCACGGGAAGCGATTCGAGAGTTCTTAGAGCGGATGTGGAAGGGGATCTGCGAGCCATTTGTATGGTTTGCGGAGTACCTGGAGGCATTCAAGCACCGGTCTCTGCCCACCGACACTGTGGATTCCGATCGGTCGACTCTTACGGGCAGTGTCGATGGGGAGGTGGAAGGTGAGCGACCTCGAAACGTGCGGGAGTACGTTCGACATTGGATCCAAATAGCCAGGAATGCTTGGCGTCGATTCATGGACCCGTTAGGTTCGGAGCATCTGGCGAGTGAGGATGGGCTCGAAACGTCGGTCACGATGAAAGATCGTTTGACCGAATACAAATCGCAGTTGAAGCATCAGTTTGGGATCGAAGGGAACGAGATCGACCAACCAGAAGGCTCGGAGAAGGCCGACCCAACGCAACCTCGGGGGCTCGTTGGGATACTTTGGAGGCGTGTTTCGAGTTTTTGGAATTGGTTGACGTGGAGCAATCTTCAAGCATTCGTGCAATTGCATCGCCGCGAGAGTTTACTGGCGATTCCTGTCGTGCTGCTGCCCGGATTTCTGGCTTTGGTGGCCTTGACGCAATATTGGACTCGGACTGGTACCACAACGCGTTATGCGAAGGAGATGGCCGAGGCGGTAAAGGATGAAGAGTGGGGGCGTACAGCGAATCTGGGGAAGCGGTTACTGCAAGCGGCGGGACCGAGAGCCGTCGAGTGGACGTATGCGTTTGGTCAGGGACTCGCGGGAATCTCCATGCCGGTTGAAGCGGATTTGGTGTTCGAAGCCATCGCGCCCGACAACGACATCGGTTATCCGCGAGCGCATCAAAAGCGAGCCAAATGGTGGGCAGAGCGGTTCCGCGTTAGCCAGAACTCCGAGTATTTAACGCGCCTGCAGTGGCATCTGGTGCAGTCAGGTCAGCATCGCGACGAAAAGTTGTACTTGATTGCGGCGGAGTACAACACGCTCATGGGTCGCTACGTGGATGCGTTGGTGCAAACCGAGCGGGCCGCTCAGTTGAACCCGATCCATTATTTTGATCTGGCCGATCTTTATCGGACGTTGGGAAATCGCGACGGAGGGATTCGAGCGATCCAGTTGGGCAAGTCCGAGTTTGCCAAGCGATTGGCGGCAGACCCTTTGAATGAAAGAGATCGGGTTTCGCTGGCAAAGGCATTGGCCAAGCAATCGCAGTACGATGAGGCCGAGCGATTGCTCCGCACGGGGATCGATTTGCAAGATACTCAGGGGTTGCACCGCGCGCTCGGTGAGATCTATGGCATTTGGTTCGATCAGCAACAAGGCAAGCCGAACACCAAAATGGAATCGCAGTTAGGCCTTTTGGAGAAGGGACTCCGCGAGGATGGTGGATCTGCATCGCTCTATGACCGATTGCTGGGGATGTACGGGGCTGCGAATGAGGCGCAAAAGGAAACGGTGCGTCGCGTTGTGGAGCCTCTTTGCGAGAGTGGGCCTAATCCAGCGATGGCAATTTTCGCCATGAGCAGCATGCGGATCATGGACAATGATTTTGTCGAGGCGGAGAGGTTGTTGCATCGTGCGTTGGCGTTGAAGCCAGACCTTGCCGCCGCGAAGAACAACCTTGCCTATCTGCTGCTGACGCAGTATCCCGAACGGAATACAGAGGCGCTAAGGTTGGCATTGGAAGCGGTGGGAACGGCGCCTAGCGAAGCAAGTTTTCGGGAGACTCTGGGTTCCGCTCAATTACGAAACGGTGATTTTGTGGGTGCTATCGTTGAATTGGAGAAGGCGTTACCGGCGGCCAGAAATAAGAAGTTGGTTCACGCGAAATTGGCCGAGGCCTATGAAAGCCTTGGGAAAAAAGAAATAGCAGAAGGACACCGTAAAGAAGCGGATGGACGATAGATTACAGGTTCTGTTATGTGTTCTGTGGGAAATGTATAGCTTAAGTTAAGGCTCGGTTAAGAAGGAACATTCTTTATTTTGCGGTGTTTGGGAGGTTTGCGCTGGATGGCGGACCGTTTTTCCGTTCACTCAACACATCCGGCGTTTAGTTCGACCTGAAGAATGTTTACTACCATCCGGTTTGTTTCATCATGAGATTGTTTGTTGCGAGTTGTCTTTCTTTGTTAGCGTTGTGTGCCTTGCAATCAAAAGGCGAGGCCGAGATTGTGCTTACAACGTCGACTTACACTCAGAACTTCGATTCATTGGGTATCAACGCGACTGCCAACGCTTTTAGCTCTACAGTGGGAACCATTTCACCGATTCCAAATTTAACCAGTTGGGATGGAGCGAAGGTCGGAGGTAACGGTACAACGAGCGTCGCCATGTCGATTAGCGACGGAAACTCCACTTCTGGAGGGATGTACAGTTTTGGTGCTGCAAGCGGTGCGGATCGTGCTTTGGGCGTGATTGCATCAGGAACAAACATCATGGGGTTTGGGTTCCAATTGCGGAATAACACTGGCACAACGATCACTGGGTTGGATATATCGTTCACACAGGAGAATTGGCGGTCTTCCACAACGTCTCAGAACACGGTTACTGCGGGTTGGGCATTAGGCTCAGGGTCCATTACCTCTGCCAATTACATCACTGCGGTTGGGTTTAATGCAGTCTCGGGTTTGAACTTAGTTGGTCCTGCAGCGGTTGCTACAAATGGGGCTTTGAATGGAAACGATGTAGCAAATCAGGTAGCAAGGTCGGCTTCGATTACTGGGCTCACGCTCGCACAAGGGGACAGTATCTTTTTCCGTTGGGTTGACGCAAACGATACGGGCAATGATGCGGGACTTGCCATTGACAATTTTTCATTGACCGCATTTTCATCATCAGCTGTTCCAGAACCTGCGACCCTTTCACTCCTGGGGGTCGCGATCGGACTCGGTGCCGTTGCTCGCTATCGTCGCAAATAGACAACGCTGAGACTTCCGTCGTTTGTTGATCAAACGAAAAAGGCCACCCGCGAAAACGGGTGGCCTTTTTCATTTCAGGGAAGCAAGAATATTGTTTTAGCGAAAGCGTATCGTCGTTGGTTTGACGGTTTCGTTTTCATGGTCAGTGAAGCAACGCTCCTGTTCATCATCGATCCAATTGCTTGAAGAGTGATGCTCGGGGCTGTAGCGAAGGGCTATTCGTGTGGGTTCGATGCTCGCTCGAGCGGGGAATGAAACGCAGTTGGACCTTTTTGCAGGCAAGGAGGAACAGCAGCGAGTGCTAGTGCGAATGTAAACGATTCGACGATCGGGCGTTGGAAAAAGGTATTGATCGCGAAAATGCTGATGACCAGAACCAATGTCAGTTGCATGAGCATTTCGCAGAACCGACGCAGTCCTGTTTCGAAATTCGTTTCCGGAGCCTACGACTGAAGATGTTCGCCAATTTTCCCCAGTTCTGTCTCGGAGCCTGTCTTTGCGACCAGGACGCGTGCTGTTCCGCTGATGACGTGTGTTCCTTCGTAGACGCAGACGTTCGGCTGGGGGACTTCTGGCGATTGTTCTCCGGTCGTTATAAAGGCCTCCTTTTCAGCGGGGTAGCTTTCGCCGGTCAGTTCCGATTCGTCGATGAACAAGTCCCTGGCTTCGAGGAGAAGTCCATCTCCGGGGATGGCGTCGCCGGCATTGAGCAAGATTACATCGCCAGCAACGACTCGGTCGGAGGGTAGTTCGACTGCGTTGCCATTTCGCAGGACGGTACTGTGGGTTTGACTCACCTCGAGGAGGGCTGCCAATGCATGGGCCGCGCGGCGTTCTTGCCAGAATCCCATCAGCGTGCTCATCGCGATCACCCCGAATACGATCAGGGCATCAAGTCGATCTCCGAGGGACGCCGAGATCGACATCGCCACCAATAGCAGAAGCACAAGCGGGCTTCGAAATTGTCTTAAGAAGAGTCGGAGGTCGCTGTCTCGAGCGTGGAGCGAAGCCCCCTTGCGGGATTGGGCGAGCCTCCGGGATGCTTCGGCTCCCGAAAGTCCCTCCGGTGATGATTGCAACCGGTCAAAAGCGGCCTCTGGAGTTGCAGCCAATAGCATAGGGCTTGGGGAGGTGGCTTTAGGTTTTCCGCTGTTATATCACCGCGATGGCTTGCTCTCATTTCCTGTGGCCTTGAGCATCGCGAGATCGTGGTCAACCATGATTCCTGCGAGTTCGGCGAGGCTCGTTTGCGGTACCCATCCTAGCTTATCTTTGGCATGCGTGGCATCGCCGAGCAGGTTTTCTGGGTCGGCTGGTCGAGCGAACCTGGGATCGAGTCGATAGTATTGACGCCAATCGAGTCCGACATGTTCGAATGCGAGTTGCATGAAGTC
Organism: uncultured Pirellula sp.; assembly: GCA_903892355.1. Classification (GTDB taxonomy): domain Bacteria; phylum Planctomycetota; class Planctomycetia; order Pirellulales; family Pirellulaceae; genus JBKCUI01. The sequence continues at coordinate 42,866 of CAITIE010000011.1, forward strand.
GCGGACCGTATGGGAGCGTCCGGTTGCTAGCACATAATCGTCAGGCTCTTCTTGTTGGAGCATGCGCCACATGGCATCCACAAACTCTGCGGCATAACCCCAATCGCGAGCGGAATCGATGGAGCCCATTAGCAACTCCCGTTGCAGGCCCATCTTGATCCTCGCGGCGGCCAAGCTGATTTTCCGTGTTACGAAATTTTCGGCTCGCCGGGGACTCTCGTGGTTGAAGCAGATCGCATTGCAGAAATAGAGTCCGTGCGATTGCCGATAGATCTTGACCATCTGCGTCGCAAACGCCTTGGCCGCACCGTAGGGAGAATTTGGATTCATCGGCGTATGTTCATTCTGTGGAATGACGGCTGGCGTCCCAAATATCTCGCGGCTACTGGCGTGCACGAAGCGGGGTGGAGACGGCTGGTCACGAAGGATTTCGAGGATGCGCAGCGTTCCGATAGCGGTCAATTCGCAGGTGCTTTCGGGGATTTCAAAGCTGATCCCGACGTGAGATTGCCCGGCGAGATGATAGAACTCGGTCGGTTGTACCCGCGTGATAATTCGACGGAGGGACGTGACATCCGATAAATCGGAGTAGTGCAGAAACAGGCGTTTGCGATAGACCGACTCATCGCGGTATTGCTGGTCGATGCGAGGTCGTTCAAGTGTGCTGCTGCGTCGAACGATGCCATGGACCTCGTACCCCTTGCTCAGCAGCAGCTCGGATAGATACGATCCATCTTGGCCGGTAATACCGGTGATCAATGCACGCATGTGCAAACCCTGAAATTAATTGATGTATCCATGGTGGATGGAGCGAGTCGCCCTTAGACCTTAATTCTTTCGAAGGGATGAATACGGTCGAGCGATCAGACGCTAAACGAGTTGCTGTGAAGTTCTCTCTGAGCCAGTTCCAGGTCGTGTTCGACCATGATTCGAGCCAGTTCGCGAGCGTCTGTTGCGGGTGACCAGCCAAGTTTTGATTTCGCTTTGCTGGGATCGCCGAGGAGCAAATCGACTTCGGCTGGGCGGAAGTACCTCGGATCGATTTCCACAAACTTGTCCCATTCCAGGTCGAGTTCGCCGAATACCATGTCTAGGAATTCGCGGATCGAATACGTCTCGCCGGTGGCGACGACGAAGTCATCGGGTTCGCTGTGTTGCAGCATCAGCCACATCGCTTCGACGTAGTCCTTCGCGTATCCCCAATCCCGTTTCGAGTCGAGATTTCCGAGGTAGAGTTTCTTTTGCAATCCGAGCTTGATCCGAGTCGCGGCCCGTGTAATTTTTCGGGTGACGAAGGTTTCGCCGCGTCGAGGGGATTCGTGGTTGAAGAGAATGCCGTTGCTAGCAAACAGCCCGTAGCTGCGTCGGTAGTTGACGGTTTGGAAGAATGCGTAGACCTTCGCGCACGCGTATGGGCTTTGCGGGTTGAACGGGGTGGTTTCGCTTTGGGGCGTTTCTAAGACAGCGCCATACATCTCGGACGAGCTCGCTTGGTAAACCCGTGTCTGTTTGCGCTTGTTGAGGATGCGGGCTGCTTCGAGGACATTGAGGGCGCCGACACCGTCAGTCATCAACGTGTACACCGGCTGATCGAACGAAACCCGAACGTGGCTCTGCGCTCCTAGGTTGTAGATTTCGTCCGGTTCGAGTTCCAGCACCAGGTTGGTGAGTGCTTGACCGTCGGTCAAATCGCCGTAGTGGAGAAGCAATCGCGGGTTTTCGTGGATATCTTTGTAGAGGTGGTCGATCCGGCCGGTGGTGAAGCTGCTGCTGCGACGCACAAGTCCGTGAACGGTGTAGCCTTTATTGAGTAAGAGCTCTGCCAAGTAGGAGCCGTCTTGGCCGGTGATGCCGGTGATGAGTGCAGATTTGGTCATTGTTTCTTCGGGTTGGTGCCGTCTCTTGAAAAGGTTGGGTTTGGTGCCAATGCTCGGTGGGATGGATTGTGGGCGGTTGTTTTGGGAGTGCTAGGTCGCTCGATGGCTGCTGTTAGCGTACTTAATCGATGATTTACTGACTACGGAGATTGCCGTTAGAGAGCCCGGTTAAAAAGTCTTCATAGGCGAGTTTCAGGCCCTCTCCTAGTTCGATGGTTGGGGTCCAACCGGTTGCTTGCATGAGCGATGTGTCGGTCAGCTTTCGCGGGGTCCCATCGGGTTTGGAGGGATCCGTCAAAATCTGCCCTTGGTAACCGATGGTTCGAGCCACGAGGTTCGCAAGTTCCAGGATGGAGATGTCCGTGCTGGACCCGACATTCACCCAGTCCGGAGGATTATGGATCGAGATCAGATGTAGCAACGCATCCGCAAGGTCGTCGACATACAGGAATTCGCGACGTGGTTTACCGGTGCCCCAGATGGAGATTGTTTCTGCACCGTTGATCTTGGCTTCGTGGAATCGGCGAATTAAACCTGGGATCACGTGGCTGTGGTTGGGGTGGTAGTTATCCCCTGTGCCATACAAATTGGTGGGCATCGCGGAATGGAATAACACACCATACTGTTTGCGATAGTACTGGCAGAGTTTCAGTCCCACGATCTTGGCGAGCGCGTAGGCCTCGTTGGTTTCCTCAAGAGGCGATGTCAGCAAGTACTCTTCGCGGATCGGTTGTGGAGCCATGCGAGGGTAGATGCAGGTTGAGCCTAGGTAGAGAAATCGTTTGACCCCGAGTTCGTATGCGGCGGTGATGGTCGCTATCGCCATCTGAACGTTTTCTGAGAGGAACTCGACCGGGTAGGTCGCGTTTGCAATGATACCTCCGACGCGGGAGGCCGCGAAAACGATGGCGTCTGGGCGGTTCGCCTCGAGGAAGGCGCGAACGTCGCTCTCCCTCGTCAGATCCAATTGTTCCCTTGGAGCTGTGATAACCTGGATGTGAGGGTGCTTGCGGGCCAACAAGCGGCAGAACGCGGAGCCGACCATTCCCCGATGGCCGGTCACAAAGATCTTTTGGTAGGGGAGTTCCATGATTGAGCCTGTGTTTGTCACCGCGAAACACTCGAATAGCGGATCGCTCTCCGGTCCAGTTTAATTCCCCGTGGGAACGCGACAATGTTGGGGCATTCCAATGTGCAATCCGGTCGAGGAAACGCTGAGTCCGTGAAACTTCTGTCCCAATGCAGCTTGAGGATATGGTTTTTAAAGGTTGAACCAAAATCGATACCTCGGACAATACGAATTTTCGGCCTTCGGTACAATATCCGTTGTGATGGGGCCGAGAAGGTCTCGTTTTGTGCGGAAAAAACAGGGTTATTCGCAGAACTTAACGTCAAAACGAAAAGATTGAGTGCATGGAAATCTATCCGGTTGGTTTGGAGAAGACCGATTCCCGCTGTTTGCGAATCACCTGGAGCGACGGCCAAATTCTGGATATCCCGTTTGGCAAGTTGCGGGGAGCGTGTCCGTGCGCAACCTGCAAGGAGAAGAAAAAGGGGGAAGCCGCTCGGCCGAAGAGCAGTCTCAGCATTTTGTCTGCCGCCGAAGCGGTACCGCTCGATATTGCCCAGATGCGGCCCGTTGGAAATTACGCCTACAATGTCGCTTTTTCGGATGGGCACAGTTCGGGTCTGTTTACAATAGAGCTATTGCGAGGGTTGGGGGAAGCGACGGTCACTGTGGCTTCCGATTCCGCCAACTCTGTACCCGAGATGCGTTCGAATACGTGAGATGGGCCGTCGGGAACGACTGCGTGTTCTTCTGTGTTTCGAGTGGGCCTCGCGAGTACTCTTGGATCTACGAGAAGCTCTTGATGCGTTCACGAACAGTCGGTTCTACTTCGTCAATCAATCCGCCTCGTTCCGAAATCGAGTCGGGGCTCGATTTGCTGGTTGTGGGTTGGCAAGAGCGAGTAGCGCTCCCCGAATTTTCGCTCGAAGGAGTGGCTTGCAAACTGGACTCAGGGGCTGCGATTTCTTCCTTGCATGTTCAGAGCCTGCGGTATGTGCGTCGAGCAGGTTGGGACTGGGTGCAGTTTGAGATTGGAACCGAGTTCGGCTTGCTCGATTCTCTGATGCTCTGTGAGTCTCGTCTTTCTGGAATGAAGCGGATTCAATCGTCGAGCGGACACCTGACGGTTCGGCCCGTGGTGGAGACCATGCTTTCTCTCGGTGGTTTTCACTGGGCAGTGGAGTTGACGTTAACGTGCCGCAAGCAGATGCAGTTTCCGCTGCTCGTGGGGCGCAATGCGATTGAGGGACGCTGTTTGATCGACTGCGGCCGGACATTCCTCGCGTCGAGATAGACGCTAACCGATGGCTTTCGTCTCTCCCCCTCCGCGTCCCCGCGCCTCCGCGTGAACCAAAAGCCGTTACCCAATTCCTGAATATTACTGTCGGCTGAGGAGGAATGGGCAGTGGGCAGTGGGGAATGGGGAATGGGGAATGAGGAATGGAGAATGGAGAATGGAGAATGGGGAATGGAAAATGGAAAATGGAAAATAGGGCGGTCATGCTCGCTGTAGCTGTTTCAGTGTCCAATCGGCCAGTTCGTTGAGAACCGGGTCGGGGTGGTCCAGGAATGGCAAGATCGCTTGGGCTGCATCTTGATTCCGCGTGTTGGCGGCGACGATCATCGCGTTTCGCTGCATGCCTGCCAAGCGTGTGCGCCAGAACGGCGTGTGTCGGAATTGTTTGCGAAAATCCTCGTCCGAAAGGGTCAGCCAAAAGATCGGATCTGTTTTTTGGGACCAATTCGACGGTCGTAACGGTTCCGCGACGTGTGCGTCACGTTTTCGATTCCACGGGCAAACGGTTTGGCATGCATCGCATCCGAATAACCAGTCCTGGATACCCTGCCGCTTTTCTAGCGGGATAGGGCCGCGATGCTCGATGGTCCAGTAGCTGATACAGCGAGTTGCATCTAAGACACGAGGTTTCACGAACGCCTCGGTCGGGCACGCATCTAGGCATGCGGTGCATGAGCCGCAATGGTCGCTATTGCCCTCGGTGAATCCTTTACGTCCTGTTTCCTCGGAACCTTCTGTTTCCTCGGAACCTAAATCGGCTTGGGCAAGAACGGCTGCCAGGAAAAAGTAGCTACCAAGTTTCCGGTTGAGGAGCAGCGTGTTTTTCCCGATCCATCCGAGGTTGGCTCGAGCGGCAAAGTACCGTTCTAGCAGCGGAGCGGTATCGACGACGCCCCGTGTGACTGTGCCCGGAAACATCGTTTGGATGGACTTGACCAGGATTCGAAGGCGATCGTGGATCCAGTCGTGGTAATCGATGGAACCAGAAGCATAAGACGCGATGGTGCCGGCGGAGCGATTATTAGGTGCCGATTCTCCGACGCTCGTGTTGCCGGTAGTTTTGCGAGGAGTGGTTCTCGGATGCGAAGCATAGGGGAGCGCCAGCATCATGAGCGACTTGCAACCAGGCAACACGCCTTCGGGATGTCGGTAGGCATCCAAGCGAGATGCGATGTAGTCCATCGATCCCGCGTAGCCATTTTCAACCCAGGATTGAAGGTGGTCGAACTCTGTCGTCCCTTTGGCTGGGACAAATCCAATCACCTCGAATCCTAACTCGGCGGCTTGATCGCGAAGCTGTTGCCGAGCTAATTGCTGCAGGATCATTCGTAGGATCAGAGAGTAGTGTAAGGGGTTCAGGTGTCGAGACGAAGCGATGCTAGTTGATCTCGGCGTGTGTGTTTCGCTCAATCATCTCAATCAGTACGTGCGATGCTTCAACGCTGTACGCCGATCGCGAGCACCACCGAAGGTGCGGTTTCGTTGTGAGTTGGGTCCCGATGGTGATCTGCGAGCGCGGCGTTGGACGATGCTTCACCAAGGTTATGGGAATCGGCTCCGGGCAACGGGAGTGCTTTCGCGGGGCAATCGGCTAACGAAAGGCGAAGCTTCTCCTCAAGTTGTACTTTATCCGAGCGTTCCGGGTCTACCTGAGTCCAGCTTTCACGAAAGAGCTTGCTACTAAGGCGACGTAGGAGTTTTTGGTTATCGTCGTACCACTCGACACGCACGGTCGAGGTTTGGGGATCTCTCAAGGGCCGGCGCGAGAGGGATTCGCGATCTTCGATCAAGCACCACGCGCGAACGCGAAATTTTCCGGTTTCCGGCGAAACGTGATAAAAGATGACTTGGTCGTAGACATGTCGGCCTACGGGATCGAAAAAGTGGTTCAATTCAATCATATCCACTTGTTCTTCGATGATCCGGTGCCCCTTTGGGACACTGGCGCCGCAAAGCAATACGATCCACAAGACGATGTTCGATACGGTCGCCATGATCACAACCTCCGCAAGAAATCCAAGTCGAGCGAAATCCAAATCAATGGTTCGACGCCGAAGGAAAGGCGGGTCGTGGGGCTCGGGATGGGCCGAGAGCTACATCGAGGAATGCGCTGTTCTGAGAGAGGTTGCGAGAGCAACAGCGATTGTATCGTGGAGTGGATTCCTCGAGTTTCGGTCGGTCGTTATCTCATAAGCTCCATTTCCTGCAAAAGGCCAAAGGCCCGAGTCAGAAAGGTCTGAGGCTGAAAACGCACTCGGAGCCTCTCATCACCATTCCTAGCCAGAATCGATGGTTCACGAAACTGCAACCACAACCGTTTTCGGGGGACTTGGAACGCTGTGAGGATGGACGTTCTTGGTCTCGGTCGTGATTGCGAGACAGGCTTGCTAACAAGTATCGGTCTCTGGTTCAAGATTAGTTCAGGGTATTTCGCAGTCAATAGAAATAAGTGGTTTTAATTGTCGGTGATGCCGTCAGGGTGGAGGTTGCACGGGGCTGGACAATTAACCGGCAGGGGATTTTCTCCGAAGGCTCTCTTACCTATCGTTTGATGGGTCTGATGGTTTGGGCGGGGATACGTACGCACATCGTTTAAGGTGGATTTTATGGCGATTCGAACTGGCGTGGGAGCAACAGGTTGCAGTCTTAAGTGGTCCGGTCGTTCTTTGGTTCGGAGGAGTATCGTGAGCATGCTCGCCCTCGCACCGATCACTGGAATGCACGAGCTATCCGGATGGGGGATTGCTCCAGCATTCGCGCAGGAGCCAGAGGGTGTAGCGTCCGAGAAGGTTGCCGTTAGTTCATCGGATCGCCAAGCGATGATTGATCGAGCGGTTGGATTTTTGCGAAAGAGCCAAGCCGAAGATGGCTCGTTCAGTAGCCAAGGGGGCCCGGGAGTAACAGGATTGGTGGTCGCGTCGGCGTTGTCAGTAGGAGTGACAGCATCAGACCCTGTGGTTGCGAAGGGGTTGGCCTACCTTGTCGCGACACGTCGGGAGGATGGTGGGCTCTATGCCAAGGGATCTCGGCACGCAAACTATGAGACGTGTTTGGCCATGATGGCTTTGGATCGGGCCAATGCGGATGGGAAGTACGATGAGTTGATCGCAGGAGCGCAGCGATTTGTGAAATCGGCCCAGTGGGATGAAGGGGAGGGGCTCAAGCCTGAGGACCCGGCATTTGGAGGTGCTGGATACGGTAGCAAATCGCGTCCCGACTTATCGAATACTTCTTTCTTCATCGACGCCCTTCGTTCGACGGGGGTGCCGGAGGATGATCCGGCGATTGCTCGAGCGCTCGCATTTGTGAATCGATGCCAGAACTTGGAGTCACCTGCCAACAACACGCCATTCGCTCCACTTCTCAATGACGGTGGATTTTATTACACGCCGGCGGCGGGTGGGGACTCGATGGCGGGCAAGGACGAGGCGACGGGAGGATTGCGATCGTACGCATCGATGACCTATGCGGGACTCAAGAGCATGGTCTACGCGGGGGTTTCCAAAGAGGATTATCGCGTCAAAGCGGCGCAGAAGTTTTTATCTCGTAACTACTCTGTCTCGATGAATCCGGGGATGGGAGCAGCAGGTTTGTATTATTACCTGCACACGATGGCGAAAGCCCTCGACATGATCGGAGAGCCGGTCTTTGACACCGAGCAAGGCAAGAAGGCTTGGAAGCAGGACATCCTAGTTCAATTGCAATCCACTCAAAAAGAAGACGGTTCGTGGACGAATCCTGAAGCGCGATGGATGGAAGGAGACCCGAACTTGGTAACCGGATATGCGCTGCTAACGTTGTCTTATTTGAAGTAGCTAGGAACAAGCTCGGTGTTTACCGCAGCGCGACCTGATACGTCACGCTGTAGGATAACGATAAAGTACCAGGTGCCTGCGACCCGCTTATTGGGGCCATGCCTACGTGACGTGTATTAAAGAATCAGCCCAAAGGGCTGTTGAACGCCCGGAAGAAATAGAGCTAAGCGGTTGGCTTGACGATACGTTTGCGGCGTCGAAGTTTGAGGGCGCCGAATGACGCCGCGACGAGCCCTAGGACGATCGAAGAAGGCTCGGGCACAGCGGACGCATTGAAGTAGACCAAAAAATTGGCTGCTTGAGTTCCTGTTATCTGCGAAGGAGCGGTGAAGGTGCTACTAGCATCACCAACCAGCCAGAAATCCAAGCCCCCTTGGTTCGCGAGGATATCACGCATTCCAGTACCTGTTGCATCGCTCAATGCGAATGGTGCTGTCGTTCCAGACGGAGGAGGAAGTCCGGGAAGGAAGATGGACTGAACGGACGTTCCGTTGGTGTTACTGAAACGCATCCCCGTATCGAACATCTTGCCATTCGAGAGCGCGTTCTCAAAGCTAACGTTTCCACGACCCCCGTAAAGTGCAACGCTTGTTGCTCCTCGAATGGCAACGCCAGCGTACATTGAAGTGAATTTTGCTGCTGCGTTAACGTCCGGGTTCGAACCCGCTCCTGAGAAGGTGCTTAATCGTCCGAGATAAATGGCACGGACGGTATTCGTCTCTGCTAAACCCGACTGTTGAGCGGCACCGGTACCAAAATAGTAGTCCGCGCGTGTAACTCCGGAAAGGGATACGCAAGCAAAGATCAAGCAAGCAGTCAACCTAAGCATGGGTTTGTCTCCGCAGAAGGCGTCGGGTTCTTGCTCTTCGTAATGCAAGGAACCCGAAAGTCAGACCGCTCACAGCGATGGCAGAAGTCGGCTCTGGAACCGCTTCTAGTTCTAAAGTTGCCGTGAATACAATCGTCTCAAAAATGATGTTGAAATTGGAATCAAAATACCAGTACTCGAACGAGTCCGGGTTCGCGAAATCTTGGATTGTCGGGCTTACGAGCCAAGCATCAATGCGACCTTGCGAGTCACTCGCAATGATGCTGGCAAGCGCCGTTCCCTCAGTTGGAGTCAAACTTACCCAGCCCGACTGACGTTCGTCCACGCCGAAAGATGGTGGAACTTCGGATTCAAATTTGAGCGAGGTGCTCACTGTGGGTCCAAAAATAAGTGAGAACTCGGGGAACGATGCATTGTAGGCAGCCAAAACCAATTTCGGTGCGGCGGCGCCGAATGCATTGGACGGAAGTTCAATCCATGTACGCAATCGAGCTTGGGTGTAGGACGGGGCCGCCGGACCCATTTGAAACGTTCCGACTTTCGATGCAGCACCTGTTCCAGCGAACGTCTTGTAACCGTCTTGGTTGACGGTCGAGGAAATAACGGCAGCCCCGGAACTCGAGCCCAGCACTGCGAAAACGCAGACGCTCGCCAAAAAGAGTATGTGGAACCTGCTGGAAACCATGGCTGCCCATCTAGATGTAATGTGCGCGAAATCAGCGACATCCGATTCGCTTGCACTCCCTATCAGTTACCCAATTTAACAACCCAGGTACCTACAGCAAGCAAAATGAGAAGCTTCGGGGCAATTAAGGTGAAGAAATTTAAAAAATTCTGTTCGGAGGATTGGACGGGGCTGCAATCGGGTGCTAACGGCTTCTGTCGCGATGGGTTTTTCCAGGATTTCGTTGGCTTTCCATCAAAACCGAGCGATTCGGAATACCAGAATCATTGATTACCCGACTATTTGACGGCTGGCATGCTGCCTACTCTGAACCCTCGGGCCGTGACTGTTTCTTTCATTCGCCTTCCTGGATTCGCCCGTCCAGTCGCGAAATCCAGCCCTGCTAGGGCGTGGATAAAGCGGAATAACAATCGCATCGTCGATATCCGAGGGCAGCGGATTGGTGTAGGGCGGATTGGTGTAGGGCGGATTGGTATAGGGCGGATTGGTATAGGGAGGTATCGGGCCTACGGGCTAATGGGGCGGCTCGGTTTGGGCTGGTGCTATTCGTAATACTCCAGTGTTATTCGTAATACTGTTGAACTTTGCGATGCAGAAACTGAAGGGATTCCTCCATTTCCTCCATGCCGTTCATCCCGTCTTCGATGCTGATCCATCCGGTATAACCGACACCCCGGAGCAGCTTGAAGATCGCGTCGTAGTCGTTGAGGCCTTTTCCGGTGACTCCGTGCATGAGAATTTTGGAGTAGCCAGCGCTTCCTTCGGCGTGTTTGAGTTCGTCGAGGGTTGCGCCTGGGACCAAGTAGCGATCGCTCGCGTGCATGCTCACGACCCGATCGATTACTTTTTCCAAGAGTTTTACAGGATCGTCGCCGGCAACCACGGCATTGCTCGGGTCATACTGAACCCCGAAATGAGGGGTGCGTGGAATGCGATCGAGCAGTTCGAGGAAGACGTCTTGTTTCTGGGCGAACTCTGCGTAGAGCCAAAAACCGTCCTTGTAATGGTTCTCGAGACCCAGGATCACGTCGTGTTTGATAGCGGTATCGATGCATTCTATGATGGCTGACGACGCGTAGTTCAGCCCGTCATCGCGATTCACCTCGGGCCACCTTTGGCCGCTGAGAACCCTGCAAACGGTGCCAGGACCACCCAGTCGAGCAGCGACCGCGATCATCGACTTCTGGTAGTCGATGGCGCTGCGGCGTTTGGCCGGATCGGGGTGGGTAAAGTCTGGGGAACAGCAGAGCATCGGCATCACGAATCCGGCTGCTTCGATGGCCCGGCGAACGCTGTCTAAATACACGTCCTGAGTGTTGATCAGAAAGCCTTCGTACATTTCCAGCCCGTCGGCGGACAGGCTTTTTGCCATTTCGATCCAATCGAAAACCGACATGCTTCGCTCGAAGGAGATCGTCTCCAGGTAGCACTTGGGAAAGGCGCTAATCTGAGGCTTTTTCATGGTTTTTTCATTTCCGGTGAATGCAGAGGTCTGCTCCAAGGCCATTGGACTGAGAGGGCATGCAAATCTCTTGGTGCACTTGCAGCAGCGTTAATCGCGGGCCGGCGTTGCCGGATGCTAGTCGAATCCTCCCGGATGCGTGGCTAATTGTGCCTTACCAGGGTTGTTCCCAGCGTGGCCGCCGGGGTTTAGGGTAACCCGGTTGCAGTGGGGCAACCCAGAAGAACGGCCAAATCCGGAAATATGGGGCTTTCAGATGCTTGTACCAAGCAGCGATTAGAAAGCCTCTTAAAACGGCCGTCAATCTGCATCCTTTACTTTCGGGTGGTAAGGATTTTTACCCCAATTGCCGGATAATCCCTCCAGCCCCCCTAAAACGCTTGTATTTACAGCATCGCCGACTATAATCACGGAACGTCTGGCCAGTTGTTGGCCATACGCATCATGATCAGCTTACACCGAGTTAAACGCACTAGAGTCACCTGAACTATGCGAACACGAATCCTCACTGCATTGATGGTCAGCCTCTCCTCGGGATTGGCTTGGGCCCAAAACGCTTTGGTAGACATTCCGTCACCAACGCGCGTCGGGTTGGAATTGGTTGCAGCACAAACAGCGCTGTCACCTCAAGGCAACGAACTCAGTCAAAATCAGTGGGTTCGTATCACGGCCTCTGGTTCGATTCGGGGTTCGGTCGTTGCCATCGCCGGCGATGAGCATGTCAAGCAACCCAAGATGACCGTAATGTTGGTCAGCGAAGGCCAAGTGGTTGCGACGGATGAAACCGATGTCGACGGCGACTTTATGATCGAGAAAGGGAAGCCCGGCGTTTACTCGCTCGTGGTTCAAGGCCAAAGCCAGTTGGCTGTGTACTCGTTGACGGTTCTCGATGCGGAGACGGGATCGCATTTGCCAGAACGCGTCGAGGTACGCACCATTGCTCCTGCGTCGCCACGCATCGCTGAATTGATTCGTAGCAACACGATCCCAGCAAACATCGACGGGGGTAAAATCGCTAACGATCCTCTCGGCGACAAACGTGCGTTCCAAGATTCTTGCGAAGTGGTTATCGACCAGCAGGGCGGCATCGGTGGAACTCTCTCTCGCCCAAATGCCAACGTCGATCTCAGTCAAACCCTCGTCTACCTCACTGTGGATGGCCGTGAAGTGATGCGGACCCGTGCAGCTAGCAACGGTTCCTATCGTTTCGACGGTGTTGAACCCGGATCGTATGGGCTGGTAGCTTCCGGTCCTCAAGGTATCGCTGCCCTTGGCTTCTGTGCGATTGAAAGCAAGGACGAAAAAGCAGTCGGTGGCTTGAATAGCTCGAAGGGCTCCATGCTCGTCGGCATTCGCTCGCGACATGCCTGCCGCCGGCTGAACGTTGAGTTGGCAGATCCTAACTGCTACGCTCCTGCGGAAATCGTTGCCGCCGAAGAATGTGTCGAAGAAGTCGCTTGTGCTCCAATGATGGGTTGCGGTTGCGGCGGTGGTGGTGGCGGCGGCGGCGGTGGCGGGATCGGTGCCGGTGGAAATGGTCTGTTCGGCCTCGCTGCTCTTGGTGGTTTGATCGGTGTGGGCATTGCTGCCGCAAACAACGATAACAACAACGAAACCGTCTCGGCGATAGCTCCGTAATTCGGCCTTGTGAATCCAAACATCTCCAAGAGGTGGCGAGCAATCGCCACCTCTTTTTATTTCTAAGCCTCGCTTTTCCATCGTGTTTTTGGAGATGCGAGGGTTGCTCGGTGTGCTTCCAGGCGGCGAACCCTGGGCAAACTCTTTTTCTGACGATCAATGCCGCCCGAGTGCCAGGTTGCTGCGCTTGTTGACACTGTTCACGACTTAAGAGGACTCGCGCGTATGCGTATACCTAAGATCTTGGTACCATAGTCAGGATTGAATCCGATCCCACTTTGTATCCAAGAGGTCGGATCCGAAAATTCAGCGATAGCCTCCCCGCTCTCGGTTTGCAAAGCGAGAGCTCAACGCAATCCATCAGTAAACTTCTATGAAAATCCTCACCCGTGGTTTTTCGTCCTTACTTTCCGCTTCTGCAGTTTCGTTGCTGGCATGCGGATTGTTCATCTCCCTACACGCTGTCCCTCTCAACGCGCAGGACGATGCGGCGTCAAAGGCAAACGCCGCAGGACCTGGGACCCGGCCGGCGAGTGCCGTGTACCCGCTCGATGGTGTTGTTGATTCCATGGGGTCGGTATGGGTTGTCGATCGCAATGCGCCCGGTGTTTGGAAATACGCTGACTCGAAACTGGAACTCGCTATTCCTGGAGACAAAAAGTTTCGCAAGCCTCTCAATGCGGCGCGCTGCATTGCCGTGTCTCCGACGGGTGAACTGACCGTTGGCGATCCTGCAACACGAGAAATCTATCGCAGAGACGCGAATGGGAATATGGTACCGACCGTATCCGGGTTGATCGGTATTCCGATGGATCTCGCTTACGCAAGCAACGGAACGTTGTACATCGCCGATGTCGAACGCCGTGTCGTTTGGAAGCAGTCGTCTGCGTCTGACAAACCCGAGGTTTTCGCAAATGTGAATCCGCGTGGGTTGTTTGTGGATAGCGAAGATCGTCTGTGGGTTGTTTCGCAAGACGAGAAGCAATTGCTGCGGATTGACGCTCAAGGCAAGCAGGAAGTGATTGTTGGGGAACGCCTTTTCGAATTTCCCCATCAAGTTGTGGTCGATTCCAAAGGGCAAGCGTGGGTTACCGACGGATATAAAAAGGCGTTGTGGCTCATCAAGCCGAATGAGAAGCCGCAGATCGCGGTTTCGGGTGAACCGCTTCAAAACCCCGTAGGTCTTTTTTTACTTAACGACGAACCGGTCGTTGTGGACCCGCACTCCCAGGCGGTTTTCAAGTTCCAAGGCTCTCAACTGGAACTGTGGTTTCGAATTGAGAAGCCATAGTCGGTAAAGCAACCGTCTGTAAAGCTTCAGTCGGTAACGCTGCAGTCGGTAACGCTGCAGTCATCGTCGACGTTTTTTGTTTAGTTCTCATGGAATGTGTGCGAGCGTTGAGTGGCCAGCAATAACGATCAGGACGATGAACTCGAGGAAGTTGATTCGATTGGCCGCTTCGCGAATGCCATTGTGGTTACGGTCGAAGGCTTGGGAACCAATCTTGTCGGTTGTTATGGCAATGCATTAACACCCACGCCATCGTTGGATCGTTTTGCATCTCAATCGCTGGTGGCCGACCAGTTCTGGATGGATGGGCTCGATCCTGTCGAGGTCTTGAAGTCGATGTGGAGTGGATTGCATTGCCGCGAACGAGCGGGATTGCGGGGTGGAGAGAATGCCTCGAAAGAGAAGATCACTATCCCCGGGCTGTTCGTGACCGATGATCCTCGCGTCTATGAAGCGGCACTCGAGTACGTCGACGGTGAGGTGCAGCTTGTCGAAATCGCGTATACGGTCGAAACGCGGTTTTCCTCGTTGGTTTCGGATGCGTTGAATCAATGGATTCCCAAGTTGGAAAAATACCCGTGGTTATGGATCCATTCACGCGGGCTCCGAGGACCCTGGGATGCGCCGTATGAGTTGCGACTGGCGATGTGTGACGAAGGAGATCCGCAACCTCCCAGCGATGTCGAACCACCGGTGCGAATCGTTGATAGTAGTACCGATCCGGACGAGATATTCGGCTGGGCATGCGGAGCCGGGGGACAAGCCATCGCGATGGACGAGGTTTGGGGTTTACTGACCGACGCGATCCAAGAGTTAGGATTCGAGGCGAGCGCGATGGTGATTTTGGCTGGGGTTCAAGGTTACCCGCTCGGTGAGCATGGAATGGTGGGGATGCCTGAGGGTGGAGGGGACCTCGAGGTATCAGCGACAAACCGACCCCATGCAGCGATGCCCCATGCAGCGATGCCCCATGCAGCGATGCCCCATGGAGCTATGCCCCATGCAGCTATGTACGCGGAGCGTCTGCACTGTCCATTGATCATTCGCCCTGGAGATCAGCTTCCGCTCAGCATTCGCTTTTCGCAATTTGTGCAACCTCACCATCTCGCGGGTTTGCTGGAGGATTGGATCGAAGGAAGTGCCTGGATCGATGGCGAGGCTGCCAGTGAGGTAGGTAGTGATGATCGGCCGTCCAACCTGCGGTCTTCCAACCTGTTGGGAAGTAGTGAGGTTGCGAACGATGGATGGACGCTCTCACAAATGATTCACGGGTCGGGAGTGGACCGTTTGAAATGGTTGCCGTTCCAACGCTGTGCCTTTGCATGGGGGGAGTACGAGGCGGCGCTGATGTTGCCGAGTTGGTCGGCTCGTTTTTCTGCCTTGGAACCCAATGGAGTGCTTGAGGCCGCGATCGAACTGTATGCCATGCCGGACGATCGTTGGCAGCAAAACGAAATCTCGGCCAGAGCGCCTTCAATCGTCGATGCGATGAATTCACTTCTTAATGCTTGGATGCAGACGGATGTCCATAGTAGGGACCGTCTCGCTGAATTACTATGGACCGTCGATGAAGCCTTGCTGACACCCATTCGTTGATGCGGCGGAATTTGAAGCGGCACCACGTCTACTTTTGCAGGATCTTTCATGGCTTTTAGCCCCCAATCGGACAATCCATCAACTGTGGACGATGCGTTGGCAGCGTGCAATCGATCATTGACTCCGAGTTCGAGCGGACCGATGGCGAGCGTAACGATGCAGCGCGCTACGTTGCATCCGAACGTATTCCGCAAGCGGCTACTATCGATCGATGGAAATCCCGGTCCTGGAGATTGGGTGGCAGTTTACCGAGTTGAGCCAGAGCCGACCCGAAATATGGATCGGCAACAGAGCCGAGATCAGCCGGTCGGCGGTCGGCCTCCGAGGCGTGATGATCGGACGGTTCAGGAAACGCCGTCGGTGGCTCCGACGATTTTTGGCTATGGGATTTACAATCCCAAGGCCGAAGTGGCGGTGCGATTGTATTCGTGGCAATCGCAGTTGCCCGACGATGCGTTTTGGGATGGATTGATCGATAGTGCTATCGCGTTTCGGCACGATACCTTGAAGTTGCCAGACACCACCAACGCCTACCGTGTCATCCATGGAGAAGCGGATGGTTTTCCGGGGCTCGTGGTCGATCGTTACGGAGACTGCTTGAGCGCAGAAGCGTTCAGCATGGGCATGTACCAACGCGCCAATCAGGTATTAGCGCGTATGGAGAGCAAACTAGGTACTCGGCATCGCCGTATCCAGCCATCGCCTCAATTCCTGAGTCAAGAAGGGGCGATTGTGGATGCCGTTTCTTCGTCCGATTTGCCGGAATACGCCACCATTTCCGAAAACAATGTCAAGTATCGGATCCATTTCGGGACAGGACACAAAACAGGTTTCTTTTGCGATCAGCGGGATAACCGAGTGATGTTGGCGCAGCATTCCCGAGGAAAGAGCGTGCTGGACCTCTGCTGTTACACGGGAGGTTTTTCGGTTGCTGCGGCGACGGCTGGCGAAGCGACCGAAGTGACGGGTGTGGATCTCGATGAGGAAGCCCTGGCGACCGCGAAAAAGAATGCTGCGATCAATCATGCCAAGGTTCGGTTTGTGCACGCCGATGCGTTTGCTTACATGCGGGATATGCTTCGCAATCGCAAGCAGTTTGACATCGTGGTGCTTGACCCGCCAAAACTCATTCGCTCCCGAGCCGAATTGGAGGAGGGGAGTCACAAGCACTTTGACCTGAATCGACTCGCACTGCAGTTGGTGAAGAGAGGTGGGTTGCTGTTGACCTGTTCCTGCGCTGGCCTGCTCAGTGCGGATGCGTTCCAGCAAATTGTTCAATCGGCCGCGAGATCGGGTGGATTCGATGAGAACGGCAAGCGGATACCTGGGCGGACAGTGCAGGTGTTTGAGTCGCGAAGTGCGGCACCCGATCACCCTGTGGCGATGCATTGTCCCGAGACAGGGTATCTCAAGGCCTTCTGGGCTAGGGTGTTGTAGGTAGAGTCAAGTCAACCTCAGGTGGCTGGTTTCGGTCATCCTGCAGTTGTAGCAGCAACTTCAAAGCCTCGCTGTACCGTGGGGCTTCTTCGAGGGCCATCAAGCAATACCGTTTGGACCGTGGAAGGTCCCCAGAACGATAGAGCGCGTTAGCCAGTCGATAGTAGATGTTGGCTGGGTCGACAGGGTCCATGGTGGCGAGTGCCTCGAGGCCGCGGATCGCTACGTCGTTGTCGAGGGTCTTTTCCGCGGCGAGTGCTCGCGGGGTTTGCGTATCGCTTCGCATCGGCTGGATGCCTTGCATCCGATCGACCCACTTCGCGACGGATTCCCATTCATTCCGCTTCGAATCGATCTCGATCAAACGTAGTAACCCAGATCGAGGTGCCGGCGAGAATTTCTCAAGATTACGAAGGGCCTCGTATTCCTTTTCGGCATCATCCATGCCCCGATACGCCGCCGCGAGTTGCGAATAGACCCCCGTTTCCGAATGGTCCTCCGGCCAGAGGGATGCCAACGACTCGGCATCACGTGCAGCAGCGTTCCATGCTCTCTCCTCGATGGCTTTGTCCACGCGGCGTTTGAGTCCCCAATACGAGTTTGGATGGGAAGTCATCCATGCATCGAGATCTTGAAATTCCTCTTTGGTCGGTTTTGTGAAGTCGGCATTAGGTGCAAAGGATCTGGCCCGTTCGCGGGCGAACTCGAGAAACTCGGCGTCGAGGTAGGCGAGGGACCCAGGTTGCCTCGCGAGAGCTTCATCGGCTTTCATGCCGACCGAAAGATCCTCGAGCAATCGACGGAGCCCATCGACGCCCCACCGCTCGATCCAAAACTCAACCGCGAGCGACGATGCGTAGTATGCGAACTGCAAATGAAGCGGCGATTTGGGTTGTTGGAATGCGGAACTCAGTTGGGAGATCGGCAAAAGATCGTCGCTGATCAACATCTCCTGATAGATAGGGTCGAGTCGTTCACCCCATGTCGAATCCCTGCATCGCTCTTCATAAACGGAGATGCCTTCGGAGAGCCATCTCGGCATTTTGTTTTTCGTTTTCTGCAGTGTCACGACGTGGCAGTATTCATGCCAAAGAACCGACTTCCAATTCGAGTCGACTTGCAACGCCGAAGGGGAGTTTGCTGTGATCAGCCGGCCGAAGCAAACGCCCAGGAACCCTTGGCCTCCCGGCATGCCAAAGGTTCGTATCGCAAATTCTTGTTGGCGAGGGAAAATCTCGACAAAGATCGGCTCTTGCAAGGTAACGCCATACTTGGGGACCAGGACTTGTCGGGCGTTTTGGAGCAATTCCACCACATCGCGCCCATACACCTCAGCTTCGGACTTCTCCATACGAATCACAAAACCCTCTGCTTCGATGGTTGTGAATTGCGACAGTTTCGACTGAAGTTGCTTAAGGTTGAAAATCGAGACATCGTAAGGATCCGTTTGCCGAATTCCCTCGACCATTTCCCAGCCAGCGGTATCCTCGCCGCTGCGCAAAAGGTCTTGAGCGAGTTGTGTACGAGCGGGAGCATATTTGCTGTCCATCGTCAGCGCGCGGCGCTGGTACTCAACACCTTCGGCAAAGCGATAGTGCAAGGAGAGGTGTTTGCCGATGGTGTAATCTACTTCCGGATTGAGCTTCCAGGTTTCCAATCCCTTGCGGCGCGCATTTCCTTCGAGTTCAAATTCACCCCGAAGGTGTGCGATTGCAGCGCGCATCGCCCACATCTTGGGCTGCGAAGCGTTGACTTGTTCGATCTGATCGAGCAGAACCAATGCCGTCGTGTAGTCCTCGGCATTCATTCGAGATTCGGCCGCGAGCAGAATGCTGGGTATGTATGTTGGATTCAGCTCCATGGAACGTTTTAGGTATTCCGTTGCCTTTTCCTCGTCGCTGCTCCATGCCCGAGACGCTAGAAAATAAACTTCTGGATCGCTCGGATCCAACTCCATCGCTTTCTTGAGCGATTGGGAGGCGACCTGCGCATCGTTTTTATCGAGAGCCATCCGAGCCGTGGCGATGTAAGGCTCTACATTTTTGGGATCGGCCTTGATGGCTTGATCGAAACAGATTTTGAGGACTTGTTTCGGGTCCTCGCCCCGCATCAAGAAAAACTCACCGAGAGGTACGAGATCGGATCTGTTACTGAACCTCCACGGTGTCCTCTGAATGATGGATTCGATCTCGTCGAGTTGGTCGTCACTCTTTTTGGCCTCGTTGGACCAGAGAAGTACTTTGGCACCCAATAATCGTAAACGCAGGCTATCACCGAATCGCTCGAGAGACGACTCGTAAACTTGCTTGGCTTCTTCGATACGTCCAGTGATCAAATAGCCCTCGATAAGCAAACGCGGCCACGCTTCGTTCCAAACCCGCTTTTCGACCTGTGATTTTGCAAGTTCAATCAGTTCTGAGTACTTGCCTGAGCGCAGCATGCTTCGAGCATCATCAAGTTCGTTGGCTGGGCAACGCGCTGCGACGCTGAAGAGCGTCCCGATCATCAGGAGAAGTTGCGCGATGGATCGGCCGACGGAGTACGCGAAGGTTCCCGAGGGTTGGATTCGTCTTTCAAAGGTCGGACAGACATACCGCCGTGGAGTTGGTACGAAGGAGTTGCATTCGGTGATGTTTTGATGCTGGATTTCCATCCACGCATTGTAACGCTTGGGAGTTGCGGATGCTCGCGTCGGATCGCCTGGGAGTACCGAGTTCGCAACCAATTCAGAAAATCCAATCCCTGGCTCGGGGGGCGTGTCCCACCACCCGGCGCTCACGCTGAGGGTTCCTAAGGAATTCGCTCCGCGAATTGAATCCGAGCCACGCGTGTAAGCAAGTGGCGACTGGACGCTCAAATCTGCATCCCCCGATACTAGCCATGATCACTACCTCGATACCTGTCACGAGCAAAACATCGTAACCATCACTCCCCCGCGCACCTCAACCCGGCGCTCACGCTGAGGGCTCCGACGGGATTCGCTCCGCGAATTCCATCCGAGCCACGCGTGTAAGCAAGTGGCGACTGGACGCTCAAACCCGCATCCCCCCGATGCTAGCCATGATCATCACCCCAATCTCTGTCACGATCAAAACCTCGCAACGATCACTCCCCCGTGCACCTCAACCCGGCGCTCACGCTGAGGGCTCCGATGATTTCGCTCACGCTGAGGGCTCCGATTGCATCAACTGCTAACCCTGAAAACTCTATCTTCGTACCCAGCTTCCCCTTCGCGTCTTCGCGTCTTCGCGTGGAATCCGGTTTTGTATTCACACGATACTAGTCATGATCGAATCATCGCCGCTACCCGTTCGCTACGTCCCACCACCCGGCGCTCACGCTGAGGGCTCCGATGATTTCGCCTACGCTGCGGGTTCCGACTGCATCAACTGCTAACCCTAAAAAATTCTATCTTTGTACCCAGCTCCCCCTTCGCGTCTTCGCGTCTTCGCGTGAAATCCGGTTTTGTATTCATAGGATACTATTCAGGATCGAATCATCGCCGCTACCCATTCGCTACGTCCCACCACCCGGCCCTCACGCTGAGGGCTCCGATGAAATCCGCTTTGCGAGAAGGCCGGCGAATAGCCCGATGCAAGCTGGAAAAAAGCAGCCTACCGCAACGACGTACCTTCCGAGGGCTGGTTCGACCAAGACCACTAGTAACCCTTTAGCCGCCGCGAACAAGACACTAATCCAGAGAAGTATACCGAGCTCAAACGAGGCAATGCGAAAGGAGTTAGCATTAGGCAGTTGGTGTTCGATGCCGGCGCGTGGTTTGGCTTTGAACACACGTCGTATCGCCAGGATGCCCCCCCATATGGCCAACAGGAAAAGAGATATTCGAGAACCTACATCCATGACTGCCCCTCGAACCAGTTGCTCGAGCATACTCCATCCGTTGGATCGCAACCAAAAAATATATTCCCTTGGATGAAGGAACAAGCTTGAAATAGCGAGACTCTGTAGAGCTTGGTTAGCTTGCTTCGTGTCGGTTCCGTAAATAGCTTCGGATGCGGGGGCCGCTGTTTCCCAAGCTGTTTTGTTGTAGAGTTCGACCATGCATCGGTAATCGTAGGGCGAGGGACTGAACCCGCCCCTCTCGCGGACCTCGATCAACCGTTGGGCGAGTTCCCGCGATTCCTGGGGTAAATTTTCGACGTCGCTTGGTTCTACGTATTGGCCCGTGATCCCGATCAAATTGTATCCTGCGAAGGAGACGAGGCCGAACTCATGGACCACCGTCCATCGGAACGAGCAGTACACGAGCAATGGTAGTACCGATACGAGCGACAGCTTCAGCGCTGTATGAACTGCTTCCTTCCAAGTTCGCCTCCAGAGAAAGGGCAAGGTGGTGATTGCCAGGCAAGGCCAAAGTGGTATCAGAAAGAGGTAAGCCGGGCGGACCAAGATGGTGGCTAGCGTCCCGCAACCTAGTCCGATCGATCCAGCGATGG
Source organism: uncultured Pirellula sp. (assembly GCA_903892355.1). Classification (GTDB taxonomy): domain Bacteria; phylum Planctomycetota; class Planctomycetia; order Pirellulales; family Pirellulaceae; genus JBKCUI01. The sequence goes on from CAITIE010000011.1 coordinate 64,319, forward strand.
CGATGCTAGTGCGTGTCGAGAAACTGGCCTTGAGCAATGATTGCGTTGGCGATTGTATAGGAGCATGCCGCGGAGAGTATTTTGAGATGGCCATGAGAAAGAAGCTTAGACAGCCAATACCCATGGCGATGCCCAGCGCATCGGAACCGATCCGCGCTCCGAAATCCCACAGGCCACGGCTGAAGCAGAGCGGCGCTGCTGAGGCAGTCGCTGCCCACGGTCGAAACCCGATCGCAGTGAGTCCAACGTAGAACGACAGAACTGCGAGCATCATCATCACGAAGTGGAGGAATGGGATGGCTGAGAGTCCGAGGGTCGATTCTGCGAGTTGGACAAAAGCAGGGTAAAGAGGCGTTCGTATGCCGGAGAATATCCGTTCAAGGCTGCTCCAATCGAAATCGATGTAGCTAGCGCTATCGGGTTCGGTAACGGCAATCCATCGACCGGTCGCGGCCAAAAGGGTACCAGAAAATGCGATGGCAATGAGCATCGCTGCTAAAGGAAGCTTGTGGTTGGACCAAATGGAGGTCGACGATGCTTGGGATTCCGCAGCGTGACCTGTAACGCTGCTCGGGTTATTTTCCATCGTTTCCCTCGTGAAGAATGGAAAGACGAAGGACACGAGTCGGGAAGGTGGGCCTAGAGAACGTCTGTCGAGGGAATTGGATATTAAGGGGGTTTGGTTGGATCCAACGTCGCCACCATAGGGCGAAAACGAGCAGTGTGAATAACGCGTACGCATGATTGCGTTGTCCCGAGCTATGTTGGTCGAGGAGCGATCGAAGGCCCGGCCAAGAAAGCATTTGGGTTTCCTCGCAAAATTCCTCGTTCAAGACACGGCGTAGCAGATCGCGCCATGCCCCGCGTAACCAGGATTCAATCGGGATGACAAACCCTGCCTTTTTTCTCGAGAGTATGTCCGAGGGGAGCACGTGGCGCATCGCATCGCGAAGGGCGAGCTTTCCGCGTTGACGGTGGAGTTTCCACTGAGGAGGGATCGCTAGGGCTGTCTCAATCACAGCATTGCTCAGGAAGGGGACTCGCACTTCGAGGGAATGCGCCATGCTCATTCGGTCCACTTTTACCAGCATGTCATTGGGTAGATGGAACGACAGGTCCATATGCAGCATTTGTTCGAGAGGAGATAGCCAGTGAGGTGCATCGTGGAGGGTCCCGGCATAGGCGTCGAGTCCTCGCTGGATCCATTCTTCCGAGCGACTACCGCGAACTCGAACCGAAACCTCGGCATCGATCATCGTGCGCCAGCTGCAGTGATTGTTAGGCCATGAGCGATCGGTGCCGATGAGGAATCGTTCGGCGAGCATGGACGCTGAGTACTTTGTCTCGGTCGCAGGAATGGATCGGAGAAGTGGCTTTAGGATGCGTTGCCGAATGGGTCTGGGGATTCGCGAGAAAAAATTGCTGAGCGAAGTAGCGCGGTAGGTGGAGTATCCTGCCAGGAGTTCATCAGCGCCATCACCGCTCAGGGCAACCGTAACATGCGGCGCGGTGGATTGGCACAAAGCCCATACCGAGAGGAGGGAATTGTCCGCGATCGGATCCTCGGCATGATCGATAACGCGAAGCAGACCATCGAGATGATCGGCGGCTAACATTGGGGAGTGGTGATCGGTCCCAAAGCATTTTGCGACTGCGGATGCCGGCTTAGATTCGTCAAAAGAGGCCTCGGAAAACGAGCACGTAAAGGTATGGATCGGCTGCGTTTGATGGGCCTGCATGCAAGCCACAATCGCTGACGAATCGAGTCCGCCGCTGAGGAATGCGCCTAATGGGACATCGCTTTGAAGCTGCGATTTGACCGATCGATCCAGGCTGCTGCGCAACCGATCGGAGGATTCGGAACGGGACCACTGGGTCGGCGAATCGGGGTAAGGTAGTCGGTACCAACGAGCGATGGCTGGTTTGGGGTTGTCAACAGTGATGGTAATTTCGTGCCCAGGCTTTAGTTGCCGAATGCCTTCAAAGCCTGTGCTCGGCGCTATGGAGTAGCCGAAGGTCAGGAACATCTGCAAAGCGTCTCGATCGGGTCGAGCGGGCATGCCCCAGGCGAGCAAGGACTTGATCTCCGAGGCAAACAGAAACGCATCAGGAGTCTGCGCGAAGAAAAGAGGTTTGATCCCAACCCCGTCTCGAGCCAAATAAAGCGATCGCTCGTTACGGTCCCAGATGGCAAATGCGAACATACCATCGAGTTTAGGAAGGAGTTCTTTTCCCCAGCGCTGGTATCCGTGCAGGAGGACTTCGGTGTCGGTTGCGGTTCGGAATGTGGCCCCAAGCGATTGGAGTTCCGACCTCAATTCCTTGTAGTTGTAGATCTCACCATTATAGGAAATCCAGAAGCGGCCATTCGCATCACCCATGGGTTGATGGCCGTTGATGGAAGTGTCGAGGATGGACAAGCGGCGGTGCCCTAGCCAGATTGGAGGCGCGGCGAGCAATCCGCCATCGTCGGGGCCTCGATGGATGAGCGCATCGACCATGCGAAGCGATGATTCCTCCAACGCGGCATTGCGATCCTTGGCCAGGAGTGCTTTTTCGAAGACCAGGGCTCCGGCGATACCGCACATGCTCGACGAACTTCCTGGTTAAGAGGCAATGAAACTCGGCTCGCCGAGCGGCTGTGTCTGTTGCGTGTTGGTGACATCACGGGCCGTCGCGATAGCGACTACGGACAGGCCGCACCATCGGCCGAAGCAGGGATCGGTCCAAGCTGCGATTTTAGGTAACCAGCGATCCGCGGCCAGCATCTGCTGGTTGACCTGCTCGTCCCTAAGCCCAGCCGAGCGCCGCCAGCGATTATGGTACCACCAGCCTGCGGCTCCAAGGGCGTTGATGTACCGGCATGCACTGACCTGCCAACCGCTGCGGCGCAGCACATCGCGAAGGGACGAACGGGAATAGCGTCGATAGTGCCCCGCCTCTTTGTCCATGCGCCCGTAAAGGCGATTGTGTGCGGGGACGATGATTCCCAGTTTCGCATTCGGGGCAACGGTGTCATGAATTGCTCTCAACGCGCGATGATCCTCAGAAATGTGCTCGAGGACATTGAAGCAGACGACGCTGTCGGCAAGGAATGTTTGGAGGGGGATCATGGTTATCGGATCTTCGAGATTGCAATGGGCCACCGATAAGCGTTGCATGAGATCCGCAGGTTCCTGAAGCACGCTTTCGCGAAGCGAGACTAAGCACTCGTCGTCGATATCCGTTCCCAGGACAAAGCGATCTTGACGGAGCAAATGTCGGGCTGTTTGACCATTGCCCACCCCGATCTCCCACACGCGATTTCCCAAGGCCGCGGAGACTTGCTTCAGCAGGTAGGCGGGGTACGCTTCCATCTTCGCCATGGCTGGGCTCATCGTCGATTGTCCGCGCGGCGAGTTCAGCATTTACTCGCGGCCCAATCGATTTGCTGGGAATCGCTCGGATTTGGTTGGCTGTAAGGCCACGGCGAGGAAGCCCATGCCGAGAATCACACCGGAGGTGCACAGCGCTATCCATCCAGCGATTCCCAAGTTGGGTGAGTTGAGCATCATTCCCATCGGAAGCGACAGTAACCCCAAAGCAATAAACGGCATGGCTAGCAAGAGGAAGGCTTTGATCGGATTGCAACGCAAGATGGCTTCCATGATGATCTGAAGCGCCCGCAGTGAGTCTCGAACGTGATGCACCTTCGATTTCCCGTGCCTCTTGTGGTACTCGATCGGAACGTATGCAATCAGAAGATCATTGAGCAAGTAGGAGAGGGTGGAGGTGGTTGTGAATGAAAACCCGGAGTTGATGAGGGGGAAGAAAGGCATGATTTGGTTCTTGCGAAACACTCGCAGCCCGGAATTGATGTCAGGTATTCTCTGGCCGGTGGCGTATTCGGAAAGGTATCGGAAAACCACGCGTCCCACACGCTTCACGAGCCCTCCACTGTAGAATTTGCCACTCCGTGCTCCAACGACCATGTCAAAGCTCCCCAGGAGTTTCAGTAGGTCAGGGATGCGTTCGATGGGGTACGTCCCATCGGCGTCGGTGATCACGATCCTATTGTGACTCGCTGCCGCAATCCCTGTTTTGAGGGAACGGCCATACCCGCAGTTCTGAGGGTGAACGAGAACTTTGTCCGCCGCCCCTCGTGCCTCCTGTTCCGTACGGTCGGTCGCACCATCAACGACCACCACGATCTCATGCTCAATCGAGAATTTTTCGAGGCATGCTCGAATGCTCGCGATGACACCGGCCAACGCGTTTTCTTCGTTGTAGGCAGGAATGACGACCGAGACTTTTTCCTCGGAGGGGGGCGGCAGCATGATCGCGATGAAAAAAAGGATAGACAGAATACGGCTCTGCAGACCCCGCAATAGGCCATCCAACCGATGGGCCATTCGACGATTTCTGTTCTATTGTACCATGAAAATGACCATATTCCTCGTTTTGGCGTCCGGCCCATCCTCGCAGGATCATGAATTTTGGGACAGGAAACGCCCACACCGGGCAAATAGCTTGCCCAAGTGCTACAATCGGCCCAAACGCCTGATGAGGCGATATCCAAACTTTTTGAGGTATGAAGGGTTTTTGAAGATGTTTGTTCGCTATTTCTCCCTCTTGGTTGTTCTCTCCTGGTTGGTCGCCCCCGCGTTTGCTCAGACTCTGACTTTGAACAAAGAAAAGTCGAAGATCGATTTCGTCGGCAAGAAGCCGGATGGTGCGCACAAGGGTGGGTTCAAGGAGTTCAAGACCGAAGCCAAAGCCGATATGGATGCTCCTGAGAAGAGTTCCTTGAAATTGGAAATCGATACCACAAGTCTTTGGTCGGATGATGCGAAGTTGACGGAGCATCTCAAGAACCCAGACTTCTTTGATGTTCGCAAATACCCAAAGATCACTTTTGAAACCACCAAGATTGAAGTCAACGGCGACGAGACCGCCACGCTCGTTGGCAAGCTGACCATGCTCGACAAGACTGCCGAGGTCAAAGTACCATGCAAAACCAGCTTGAGCGATTCCGGCATTGTGCTGACCGCCGAGTTCAAACTGGATCGTACCAAGTGGGGGATGTCCTACGGCAAAGGCAAGATCAACGACGAAGTTGATATCACCGCCAATCTGCATTTCAACCGCTAGTGCTTTGGTCGACCCCAAGCTACCGATAGCCGGTTTCTACGAAGCGTTTACAGGGAATGGTTCCTGTAGACGCTTTTTTGTTGGCCCTGTAGACGTGGTACGCGTTACGACGCGGGGCGATTGGGCAGAAAAATGGGCGTCGATACAAACCGGCGAGAGAAGCTCGTTCTAAAGATCGTGCTCGTGCTCAGTGAAACGGTGCTCGTAATCGTGCTCGTAATCGTGCTCGTAATCGAGTCGAGTCGACTCGAGGCAGTCATGACAGAACACTTCTTCGACCACGATAGCGATGCAGACGACGGCCTCGCTGATCGCCAGCGATAGCCGGAACTAGTGGATATGCATCCGCCGTAATTGGACGAGCCCTTCGAGCATGGATCGCTGCACCCCGTGTGCGTCGATCAATCCTGAATTTGGGAATGCGTGAGGTGCACGATCGGATAGTTGGTTCCAGATGATTCCGTGCACGTTGTTCTTCGCGAGAAGCATTCGAACTACCTCGAGCCCGTTCGCCGACATCGGGGAGGTTCTGGCGGAATCTTTTGATACCTCATCGACTGACGATCCTGAGTACGGTTCACCAATCGATTCTGAACGCTGGTATTTCCAGTTGGAGACGACATTGCATTTTGCCGTCGCCATCGCGTCGTTGGCTATGCCGCATGGAGTTGTTACGGTAATCAGCAGCGGTAGGCCCAGGATGTTCCAGTGATCGACCAGGTCGGAGATGTCCACAAGATCCCGTGGCAAGGATCCGGTTGGCCAGAAGTTCAAATTCAATTCCAGGCCGAGTCCTGAGAGTCCTAGGTCGGCTCGTACGAGCGCGTCCGCAAAGTGAAGCGGGCTGATGCCATCGGGTTTCGCAGAGAGGTACTCGGCCCATGGGGCATCGATGCTCAAGATGACGGGCGTTTTCGGATCGCTGCGACGGACAGCTTGGATGACACCCACCGCCAACTGGAGCACTTGCTCGTCGTTCAACCCCAATGGGTTTGGAGCGTTCAGGCCCGATGCTGTGTTCCACAAATGGATTCGTCCGCGATAACGATCGACGAGCTTCGTCGCATGCTCAACCGCGGTTCGATAGAGAGAATCGAAGTCGTTGAAGAGGTAAAACCATTTGGGGATCGCGTGCGATTGGAGATTTAGGAATGGGCCCCCGAACACTCGAAGTCCATGGTTGCGGGCCCATTCGATCTGCTCGTCGATGATCGAGACCGCTTCGTCGAATCGCGTCGCTTCGATATCCCCAAGCTCCATCGAGACATTCAGCGTGTTCATGGCTGGCAACGCGAGTTCCGCTCCGGGTTTCCAGATCGGCTCGGGGGTCACGCGGACGCCTAGCAACGCGCTGAACTGTTTCTCTTGTTGGTGCCGAGCCTGAAGCGATTGCGAAACGAAAGCGCGCGTCAATGGGCGAGAAGCACCGATCGATTTATCGATGGACCGTTGGGCCAACGCGCACATGCTCTCGGGCGAGTCTGTGCTTGTTGCGGCTTGGATGAATAAGTCCATCGCTTCTTCGATCAACTCCGAATAGGCGTTGGGTAGTTTTAGTCCCACTCTCTGCCAATCGAGCCCTCGGCCGCGCACCCGATGCAAGCTTCCACGCGCCAGTTCGAGTTGCAACCAATAAGGTTGATCGACGCACCGAAGCGAACCCGTGGTCAATACGATCGGACCATAATCTTCGGTCGGCCAAACAATCGATAGTTTGCCCGATTCATTCACGGTGCGTTCGATGGTCAAGCAATCATCGACAAGTCGGTTGCGACAGGCCCACGGGATTCCTTCCAAACCTGAAATGAATGCCGTGCTCCAAATCTGGGGGTCGTACTCTGTCGCGTTCGGAACTCGAAATCGCATTAGACCCATCGAAACACACCCGTTCGCTTGAAACTCTTCCGAACTCAAGGGAGAGAGTGTACTCGATTCATGGCTCGCGTTCAATTTCAGTCCATCGCCGAATATGCTTTTGACCATTGATTCGATGTTTACCGACCGTTTTCACGGGTTGTCGATCGAATCCATTTCTGACGCTATCCTAATACCCTTAGAACAGCAAACGGCTTACGCCATGTCAATCGAGCACGAGGGCGAGTACCGCCCGCGGATGGGCAGGGATATCAAGTCAATGATTTCAATTGCTCGCTTCCCGAGGATCCCGAAAACTAACTTGTTCACGTTCAACGACCATCCCTCACACCTCCGAGCCAGATATGGAAAATCGAAGTCTAAGCTTTAGCGATTTGCGGCAAGTCATGCCGGAAGTCTATCGATTGCGGGACCACGGGTATACACAAACAGGCTCATGGGATTTGGTTCAGACGTGTGATCATCTTGCGGACTGGATGAGTTTTCCCATCGATGGTTTCCCAAAAGCGCCATGGTTTATTGGGTGGATGTTCCCTTTGCTGCGGTTGACGGTTGGTAAATCCGCGTTGAAAAAGATTCTCGCGACCGGGGAGATGAGTCGAGCAACGCCAACGATGCCGGAAACCGTTTACAAGGCTGGTGGAAATCCGGAAAAGGCAATCGAGCGACTGGCGAAGAGTCTAGAGCGTTTGTCGAACGCCAAAAGTCCGATCCACCCCTCCCCTATTTTTGGGGTGATGACCAAGGAGCAGTTGGTCCGATTGCAGCTAATCCACTGCGCCCACCACTTGGGATTTTTAATCCCGAAGAGATAGCCTTCGGAGATTTGGGTCGTCGCGGGTGGAATGGCGACAGACGCATCGCTTCTGTCGCCCACAGGAACCTGCCGCGAGGAAAAAAGCCAAATATCGGCTTGGCAGCTAGGGTGTCTTTTTAGCTACTGTGACTTTACAGGTACTGTGACTTTACAGGTACTGTGACTTTACAGGTACTGTGACTTTACAGGTACTGTGACTTTACAGGTACTGTGACTTTACAGGTACTGTGAAGGCAAAAGCTTCACAGCATTGGATGCCCGCCGCTACCGCTGAGCCAGAGATCAGTCACCGCGCAATTTAAGATTGAGCCCGGTCAATTTCTCTCGAACCTCGGTGAGACTCGTCACGCCAAAGTTCTTGCACTCGAGTAGATCGTCACCAGTCTTTCGAATCAACTCACCGATCGTGTTGAGTTGCAATCGAACCATGCACTTGCGCGCACGGACCGATAGATTTAATTCGGAGATAGGTCGATCGAGCAGCATTTGTTGATCTGGGGTCATGCCGCTGACGTCGAGCGGTGGATCCGCTTCTCGTTTTTCGTGGGCAAACTGGCCGAGTCCCAGGCCTCGGGCGGTGAGCATCTCTTTGATTTCGACAAGGGACGTTTCGCCGAAATTTTTGCTGGAAAGCAAGGTTTGTTCGGAGACGCGGGTCAGATCTCCAAGGGTTCGGATGCCCATCTTTTGGAGGCAGTTGCGCGAGCGAACCGAAAGTTCAAAGTCGGTGACAGGAACGTTGAGCAACTGCGCCAATCGCTCGTTCTTCTTCTGCGAGTCTTCATCGTACAGGACGTTGCCGCCGGCAGCAGCGTCTTTGAGATAAAGATTCGCGATTCGATGATCGGGAGACGTCTCAAGCACCCGGCGATAGCAAGCTTGGGCTCGTGCGAAGTCGTTGCGATCTTCGTACATGAGGCCCAGGTTGATCAAGGTTCCGGTGTGGGACGGGATCAAGCCCGCTCCGCGCTGATACAATTCGAAGGCGTGTTGGTCACTCCCCATGCGATCGTATTCGACAGCCAGCCCGAACAAGGCGCCTGCGTGGCGCGGGTTGTTTTGAAGGGCTCGTTGGTAGAGGGCGATGACTTCTGGGAGGTTTCCACCGATCGCAGCAAGGGTTGCAGCCCGCTGATACGGGTATTCGGGGTGCTGTTCGACCGGCCCGAAGATATTATCGAGGATCTTGAGGGCCTCTTCCCTGCGACCGATGTATCGGTAGATTTCAGCACGGGACAGTTGGCACCATTCAGCGGTGTATCCTGCTTTTTCTGCAGCGTCGTAATACCCGAGCGCTCGCTCGTACTCCTCGAGTTGGAAGCAGACCTTGCCAAGGTAATACTGAGCCAGGGCGCCGCCGTCGCCTTGGCGAAGCGTGGCGTCCGCGTCCCTGAACTTTCCAAGAAGGTATTGGCAAACCCCGAGACGGGTCATGGTTGCCGGAGAGAGATTTTGAGATTGTTGAAGCTCGCCGACCGCATCGCGCAAAAGAGCGACTTGGGTCAGATCTTCTTCAATGGCTCGCGTGATCCGGTCGATGTCTTGCGGACCAAACGTCTGGTTGGAAAGAACAATCTCTCGGATATCAATCCCTGCAGCCATAACCATGCGCTTTATACCTCGTGTTTACTGGGTAAAACCAAAGCCGGCAGTGGGAGTCGAACCCACAACCCCCGCATTACGAATGCGGTGCTCTGCCAATTGAAGCTATGCCGGCGGTCGTCATTCCTTCGAGCCAGCCACAGCACCTCGCTCCGGAGGATCCCCAGGGTCAACTCGTAAGGGCATAAGGATACGTGCTTTGTGGTGAAATCGTCAAGGGCTGACTGGCCCCCTGTTCGGCTTTGTTCCCATCTGATTCGCAGGTGGGCATGGCCGGTCGGATCGCGACGATTTTTCGGGGGTTAGAAGATGTTCGGGGGTTAAGAAAATGTTCGGCAGAAGGAACGGAGTTGTTCGGAGGATCCCATCGATGGGCCGCGCCCGCTATGCGGTTCGGCTTGCCATCGAGTTGTCGGCGGATTCGGTCGCACCAAAGCTTTGAGGGGGAGGGCCACTGCCGTCGGGTGGAGGTTGTGTCCGGCTGGGAAACCGGTCTGCGTAGAAAAATCGCTCCCACCACGTCGGGTGCCTGAGTCGGCGGTCCGTTCTCGGCAATGCGTGTTTTTTTCCCGTTCGGGTTTCCAGGACCAAGCTGTCGTCGGTGATTTCGCGAACGATCCAGTACTTATCCACCTCGTAGGAATACATCTCGCCATGCGGGGAGGGGCTGATGTTTTTTGCTCTAGGTCCTGGCGAAAGGCTGTGCTTTTCTCGTGTGCAGACAACCCAGTCGTTGACTTTGAATCGAAAATCCATGGCCGAACTCCAGACGGACCAAAAGACTTGAGGGACGGTAAATGCGAGATCCAGAAACGCTCCTTTGGCTCACCCCGTAGATTCTTCGAGAATTTCGAGGGAAATCTACCCTACATACATGCATTTGCACGCAAAATTTGCGAACTTTACCTAACCTTCTTTCTCGGATTGCTACGGCTCTTGACGTTTCGGATGGGTGTGTACCAGGAAACAGGCGTCGGGGAAACATGGATTCGTCGTTCGGAATCGGTTCAGCGCTAGCGCGTCTAGCGGAGGTGTTGTTTTGAAGCGATTGCTATTCGTTTGCTTAGGAAACATTTGCCGTTCTCCCGCAGCCCACGGTATTTCGGAGTTTTTGATCACCAAGCATGGGCTTGGCAAAGAGGTATGTGTCGATTCCGCTGGGACGGCGAATTATCAGGTGGGTAGGCCCGCCGATGCTCGCATGCATTTGGCGGCGGGCAGGCGGGGTTATGAGCTGAAGACGCTTGCAAAGCAATTGACACCGTCGATGATTGCCGCACATGACCTCGTGATCGCCATGGATCGTGAAAACTATCGGGATATATTCAGCATCGCGAGCGGGGAGCCCAACCATATCCGTATGCTAAGCGATTACTTGGATGAATCGTGGCCGAGGAATGTGCCGGACCCTTACTATGGCGGCCAAGATGGATTCGATGATGTCTTGGACATGCTTGAGGCCGCGTGTCCCGCGATCCTGATCGAGGCACTTGGCCGACCCCTGCCTGGATCTCTGCCGACGCGGCTCTAGCCAGGCCTCAGTCTCTAGTCCCAGTCAGTCTCTAGTCCCAGTCTGTTCTCGGAACTGACGCGTTGTTGGTGTTGTCGGGTTGTGGCGGTTCTATGTGCGCGATATCCTGAGAGATCGGCGGGCGATTAACAATCGTTGTTGTTAACCAAGCATCCCGCGGGCCTTTCTTTGCGTGAACCGTTTCATATGTCTGACCATTGGAATTCCTTGGCAAATTTGCTTGGTACCCCCTCCTTGGCTCCGCAAAACCGCAAGACGGATTTGTCAGGGGCTCCCAAAACGCCCCCCGCAGCGCCGAATGTTGAACCGGTAAAATCGGTGGATGCGAACGTTAACTCAGGTGATGAAATCGATAACGCAGAAAAACCAAAACAAGAAAAATCCCGTTTGAAGAGTTCATGGGATGCCGTTGCTAGCTTTTTCGGAGTGGCGGCACCGGATTCGACGGAGAGCGAAACGGGACGGTCATCACCGAGCGAGCCGACGTCGGAAAGCCAATCTGCGAGAGGTGCATCGAGCAAGCCGCAGCAGGCCTCGCGGCCACCTGCAGGTAAAAAATCGAAGCCAAGCATGTGGGGCGACGAGGACGCTGAAGTGGTTCCGGTGGAGTCCCCTAAGAACGAGTTACCTCGTTCGGCTTTCGAGCCCAAGGCATCTTCGAACCGCGAAATCGAGGCTGCGGAACTTCGCTCGTCGGACTCTAGAAGAGCATCCAGACCAGCGCGATCGGCGGAGCCTGAGGCCATTTCTGAGGAGTCTGGTGAATTTGGGACGGTCAGTGACCGCCGCTCCAACCGCCGACCCCCTCGACGTGGTCGAAGCCGCGGAACCCCCGAAGAAGGCGTTGTCGACGAGCCGTCGTCCTCGGAAATTGCAGACGTCCAAGAGAGCACGTCCGGAGAGTCTTTGGATCGTGATCGCTCCGATCGGCGCAGCGAGGCACCGCGGTCCGGCCAACGTGGCGGCCGAGATGGTCGATCTTCCAGTCGCGATCGCGACAATAACGAGCGCCCGTCCCGCTCTGATTCCAGCCGGTCCGAACCGAATCGGGGTGAGCCACGCGGAGAACCCTCTGCATCTGAGAGAGGCGAACGTGGTTCTCGCGAAGGAGGTCGCCGGGGCGATTCCAGTCGCGACTCCAGCCGACGTGATGCAGGGAGCCTTGAGGGGAATCGCCGTGACGAACCCCGCCGTGACGAACCCCGCCGTGACGAACCCCGCCGTGACGAACCCCGCCGTGAAGGCGCCCGCCGAGATGAGCCGAACCGTGAAGGCGTCCGCCGAGATGAGCCAAACCGTGAAGGCGCCCGCCGAGATGAGCCGAACCGCGAAGAATCTCCACGCGATGAGGCCCGACGCGAGGATTCGCGTCGTGGCGGCCGACGCCACGACAATAAATCGAGGGAGCGAGATGTTGATGGTTCCGACCGGGATAGCCGGTCCACAGATAGCCGGTCCACAGAACGTGGCGCAAGCAATGATCGCCGCGATCGGTCTCGGGGACCGCGCGATAGCGATCGCAATCCAAGATCGCAATCGCAGGATCGCAACTCAGGTTCACGCTTAGAGTCCGGAAATGACGAAGTGCGATCGCGATCGGGGTTCGGCGCCGGCATCCATGATGATGCGGATCGGGACGACCCGTTCGTCCGCGACGACTCCCGCGACTACGAAGAGTCCGTATCTGGCTTCGTCGAGGTCGATGATTCCGATGCAGACCAACATGAGTTCCGAGATGATCCCGACGCTGCTGGTGAAGAGGGAGATGCTGATCGTGGACGACGGCCTCGTCGACGACGCCGACGCGGCGGTAAAGATCGCGAGAGGACGGAGGGTAATGGCGAGCGGCCCAAGTCTCGAGCAGGTTCTGCAGCCGCGGAGAGTGCTCGCGAAGCCAATCGTAACGAAGGTGACGAGGAAGCCGAGGAAGGAATCCGTCACAGCAAGATTCCTTCTTGGTTGGAGACTATCACTTCCATCGTCGATTCGAACATCGAAAACCACCAACGATCCCAAAACACAGGCCGTGGTGGTGGGGGTGGTGCGCGAGGACGCGGCCGACGATAGCACTGCTGCAAATAGCACTGCTGAACTTTTTTATGGTTGGCATGGAACAACGCTAGCTTCAACGAAGCAGTGGCATAGTGCCACAAGCACGTTGGATCGCGGCTCGATCAGAAAGCCTGCAAATGGTCGTGGATTAGCACGGCTTTTGCTTGTGAAAACGCACTTTTTTTACCTCTGCGTTTCGACTTGATGATGTCTTCTTTTGTGCGATACTCTCCCCCCCGCAGCGTTGGTGGATGAGGTAGTGTTCGGTCGCGAATCGGCGAAGTGATGCGATTGGAAGTACCGTTGTTCGGTTCGGCCAGAGCCTAGAGCTTTGCACCGTCTGACCATCCAGCGATGGACTGCAGTGATTTGTGAAACCAAGGAGAGTTTTGAATGTATAAGAATTTGAATGCGGAAGTATTGGGCGTATCCGGCCGTCAAAGCGAATTGATTGAATTGGCGATGACCTACGGTTTCAAAGGACTCGATGTCGACATCACGGAAGTGGTCAAAAGGACCGCGCGCACGGACTTCGAACGAGCGGCTCGTTACTTACTGAGTTCGAAGCTGAAGGTGAGTGGTTTTGATGTTCCCGTGGACTTGGATACCGACGATGTTTCGTTTGAGAAGACGCTCGCCGCGCTTCCCGCGACGGTCGAGGTTGCGGGCAAACTGGGGGTCTATGCCGGATTTTTGAAGCTTCCCGCGGCCACCGACCGGTTGGCATTTCCCGAGTATTTTGAAATCCTGCGTCAACGCGTGGAGAAGGTTGCGGAGCTTTTCGAAAAGAACAACGTCTTGCTCGGATTGAGCTTCAGCACGACCGCAGAGGATCGAGAAGGGAAGCAGTTCAAGTTCATTCAGGACGTGGCCTCGTTTCTGGCGTTCTTCCAAGCCTGTAACTGCAAAGCCGTAGCATTGATCATCGATACGTTCGATTGGACGATCGGCGGAGGAACCTTGGAACAACTCGCGTCGATTCCAGGAAAACGGATCGCCGCGCTTCGAGTTTCCGATGTGGCCACAGTTCCTACGGTTACCGATTGCACCAGGTCGATGCGTCTTATGTCAGGAACTCATGGAACTATCGATAACGTGCAGTTCGTTGCCGCTTTGAACAAGAATGGTTATGAGGGCCCTGTATCAAGCTTTGCCGACCCGAGCAGTTTCGCGGGGGTGACTCGCGTTGCCATTGTCGCGAAGAGTCAGGATGCGCTCGATCATGCCCTCGCGGGTGCAGGGCTGCCTACGTTCACACGGCGTCCGGACATGATTATCGAATCCAGAGCACCGATCATGGATGAGATAGGCATCGACGCGTAGGGCCGGGGATTCATCGAGATCGATAACCAAAGATCGACCGCTTTGGCATCGCTGCCGAGGCGGTCGTTACCGCTCGCGACTAGTCATTGACGGTTGCTCGAGAATTGCCGAGATGGGCTTTTTCTAGGTTGCCCAACCATAGCTGGCCTCCGTGAAATCCCTTAGGGAGGATCACGCTGCCGTATTGCCGGCGATTTGATCGCACTCACAGTAACCTCGGATTTTCCGCTTTTGTCGGGAAAGAGGACCCAGCGCCAGCCAAAAAGGAGCTTGGGCATGGACTCCGAAACATCTACCTGGGTAAAGTGCTAAACTAATTACGGTTGGATTAGTTGCTCGCTAGGTATAATGAAGCTTCTGTTCATGCGGCGAATCGGTGTTCCGGCGACGGGTTGTTTCGTCCGGGTTCCAGGTCTGTTTCGAGGTATCCATGTCTAGATTGACCCTACGCGTCGTTCAAGGGGCTGATCGAGGGCGTGTCTTTGCCGACCTACGGCCACCTATCACGATCGGGCGTGAAGAGGGGAACACGATCCAGTTGAACGATGAACGAATCAGTCGTTACCACTGCAAAATTCAAGATGACAATCAGCACCTTGTCCTGACGGACCTCGAGAGCACTAATGGGACGCGGGTCAACGGTCAGGATTGCCAGTTGCGCATTCTGCGCTTCGGCGACATAATACTTCTAGGCCGAAGCATGCTCTTGTTCGGAACCGCTGAGCAGATCGCCGGTCGACTTCAAGAGCCAAAAACCTCCGATGAGGACGTTCGGCGTTCCCCTGCCGAGCGCGAGGCAGATTTCGACTTGGACGCAGAATTGCTCGCTGCGGCCCCAAAATTTCGAGATGCAAACGTACTCCCGGAGATTCCTGAGCGTTTGAGTCCCAGTCAAGCAGCCCAGCTAGCGGAGCTTTTTGAGTACTTTCACACTCGCATCGGCGAGGTGGTCGACTCCGTTCAAATCAACGATCGCAAGTCGACGATCAGCGTCGATTTAGCGACTTGGCAAAATTTGCTACAGGTCTATAGCCGGTTGGCAGAACTCATCCGCGGTATTGCGGACCCAGATTTTCGATTGCCCGGCTAGCGGCTTGTCCTGGCTCTCGTAGCTGTGCCGATCGGTTCTGGCGAGTGTTCGCGTCATTCGGGGTAGAGAAGGTATCTCTGCCGCCGCGCGAGAAACTCTTGGACTCCCGAATGAATCCGAGGGTCTTCAGGAATCGATAGCGAGCCATCGATCAGTGCTTCGCAAACTACTTTATTCCCCAGGAGTCGGTCGAGATTGCGGGTATCCCAGGTATCTCTATGCAACGCCCGAAGGGATTTGGCGAGAGCGAGTCCCATCGGCACGCTTCGGAAAACCTTTCGATCCGTGATGGCGATTTGGATGCCTTGGCATTTGGCATTGGCGTGCTTGCTCGATGATGGCGTGAACTCAACGGGTGTGAATGTAACACCTGCGATTGCGTTGGCATTCATGGCGGCTGCAAGCGCGCGGCCGTCCATCCACGGTGCACCGATGATTTCAAAGGGGGTATCGGTCCCCCTGCCTACGGAGATGTTGGTCATCTCAAGCAGTCCTACACCGGGGTAAAGGATGGCCTGCGTCAAGCTCCGCATGTTGGGCGATGGGTTTACCCAAGTCAGTCCTGTGCGATCCCACTGAGTATCTCTCTTCCATCCTTGGCAGGGGATCACGGTCAAGTCTAGATCCAATTGGAATTCGGCTTGAAACATCGTTGCGAGCTCCCCCGCAGTCATGCCGTGTTGCACGGGGAGTTCGTGGTAACCCACAAACGACTCGCGACCGAGATCGAGCATGGGGCCGTGCACGTCCCTTCCATTGATGGGGTTGGGGCGATCCAAAACCACAAACCGGCGTTTATGCTCGGCAGCGGCTCGCATCGCCTCACCCAGCGTCGAGATGTAGGTGTAAAACCGAGTCCCGATGTCTTGGATGTCGAACACCAATGTATCGATACCTTCGAGCATTTCGAGAGTCGGCCGGCGCGTTTCACCATACAAACTGTAGATCCTGAGTCCGGTCTTCGCATCTGTTGCATCGTTGATTTTGGCGGTATCGAGTATCCCCTCGAAACCATGTTCGGGGCTAAACAAGGCTCGCAATTGCAGACCGGGCGCACGGCTGAGTAGTTCGGCTGTGGATATGCCGGTCGCATTGCGTCCCGTGTGGTTGGTGATCACCCCGATGTTGGATCCTTGGAGTGAGCGGAAATTTTCTCCTTCCAATCGGTCGATGCCCGTTAACACCGTGCTCAGCCCCGGGGAACGTAGCTCGGCGTTGCCGTACGTTGCGGCTACGAGATTGGCGATCCGCCCAGCAAGTCCATTGACCGAACCATCGCCGGTGGGATGGACTCGATTGCTCAAGAAAATGAAATAAAGATCCAGTTCCGGATCGATCCAAAGAACGGTTCCTGTAAACCCACCATGCCCAAAGGCGCTGTGGCTGAGCAAATCTCCGCGATTGGTTGAGAAGCCTGTTTGTTTGTCCCATCCCAACGCTCGGAATCCAGAGGGAACTCGATAAGCGGCGGTCATCGTCCTGACGGTAGGACTCGCGAGGGTGCGAGCCTGCGCCGTGGGCAGATGTCCTCGGTGGAGCATCATGCGAGCGTAGATGGCCATGTCGCGCGCGGTAGAAAACAAACCCGCATGTCCAGCAATACCGCCTAACGCATTCGCACGCGGATCGTGGACTGTGCCCTGAATCCACTCGCCATCCCGTTTTTCGGTCGGCGCTGCTCGAGCCCGCAATTCAGGGCTCGGGTTAAATCCCGTTTCGTTCATGCCTAAAGGCTTGAAGATCGCTTCGCGGGTGTAAGCATCAAGCGATTGGCCGGACACGTGTTCGACGATCTTGCCGAGTACGATGAAGTTGACATCGGAGTATTTGAACGCGCTGCCGATCGGGGCTGATAGCTTGAGCTCACATATCTTTTGCCACGCGATCTCGGGACCGTCTGCATAATCCGACATGGCATTGTCCGGGATGAGACCGCTGGTGTGCAGCAATAGATCTTGGACGGTAATCTTTTGCTTGTCGTTCGCAGCAAACGTTGGAAAGAAGGAAGCGACGGTATCGTTGCGGCGCAATCGACCTTCCTCGAGCAGTTTCATAATCGCGGTTGCGGTCGCCACCGGTTTGGTGATCGACGCCATATCAAAAACTGTATCTATCGCCATCGGTTCTGTGGTCGGTTCCACCCGTTTATTGCCATAGCTTTGGACAAAGAGGTCGCCTTGGCTATTCCCCACCGCCAGAACACATCCGGGCATTTTGCGTTCAGCGATGGCCCCGTCGATGATTTCTCGCACTCGGTCCGCAAAGGCAATTCCCCCTTCCGCTAAGGCAGTTTTCGCACCGTTTTCCGACGCTTCGGATTGGGCGAGGGCTTGTGGGCGTGTTCCCGTGAGAGCGACCAGCACCAGGGTGAACGGTAAAAGCATAGACGGTAAAAGCGAGAACTTAACCAGCAGGTCACAGAACTGCTGTTGGTGTGAAGTAGCTCGACGGGAACACTCCATTCGATAAACATGCTGGGTTGGATAGGTTCGTATCATGGCTCTGGCGATTGGGAGGTAGGGGCGGTCGAAGGAGCGAATTGCTCAGCACATGGTTCGGCGGGTAGCGATGCGCTGGTTCGCGAATCGCATGGTAAGAGTGCATTAAAAAGGAGGCCAGACAGGAGGGTGGCGAGGGAACCGAATACGGGAAGCCACGGAAACGCGATGGTTACTTTCGACCGTGGTAATCCGAATTGGAGAAGGGGCAATCCGAATTGGAGCAGGAGGAGTACGGCCAAGCCGACGGTGCCCCCAAGAATTGCGGCTCGTTGAGAGCGTTTCTGAGTCAGCAGTGCGAGAAAGAACCAACCGAGAAGGATCCCGGTGGAGAATCCGGCGATGGTCAATGCGTTGTCGACCACACTCCGAGCAAACGTGCCTGCCCAAATTCCGATCCCGATTTGTAGGATACCAAAAAAGACCGTGGCAATCCTCGTAACGGTTACTTGAGAGTGTTGGGATGGAGTCTCGGTCAAGTTGGACAGCCACAAGTCGCTCACGACCGAAGAGGCTGACGCCGAGAGGGAGCTTGAAAGGGTCGACATCACAGCGGCTAGGATCGCGGCTAGCATGAGACCTACCAGCCCTGTGTTCGCTGGAAACGAGTGGATGATAAAGTGCGCGAAAACTTGATCGGGTTTGGTGCCTTCGGGAAGCAGGTTGGATTGGTAGAAACACCCCAACAGCATTCCGATGAAAAGAAACAGCGAGAATTGCATAAAGACAATGACGCCACTCCACAGGATGGCCTTGGCCGCATCGGATTGGCTTCGCGCGCTGAGATAACGCTGCACCATCATTTGGTCTGTGCCGTGCGATCCCATCGAGAGGACAGCGCCACCCAATAGGCCGGCCCATAGGGTGAAGGGATCGCTCAAGCTGAACCGTGGGTCGATGAGTTTCCACTTGCCCGAGGTGTTCGCGTATTCCAGAAAACCAGCCCAGCCCCCGGGGAGTTGATCGATGATCACAAAGACGGCTGTAATACTTCCGGCCATGTAGATCAAGAATTGGATACAGTCATTCCAGACAACCGATCGCATACCCCCTAAGAACGTATAGAGGATGGTGACACTACCAATCGCGATGGCGCTCCAAGCCAGGGGCCAGCCAACGAGTTTCTCAAGCACCATGGCTGCCAGGAATAGACGAAGTCCATCCCCCAAGTTGCGAGTAACCAAAAATAGCACGGACGCTATCCGCTTCGTCGTTGCACCGAATCGGATACCGAGGATCTCGTAGGCACTGATTAATTTTCCATCAAAAAATTGCGGCAAGAGAAAGATCACGACAATGATCCGCCCCAGGATGAAACCGAGTGCCAACTGCAAGAAGAGGAACCCCGTGTTGCCGAAGCCGTGGCCTGGGACGCTCAGGACCGTCGCTGTGCTTGTTTCCGTGGCGACGATGGACCCAAGGATCGCCCACCAAGGCAGATCGCGACCTCCGAGAAGGTAGTTTTCCAAGGACTGTTCTTTCCCAGCGACCTTCAAACCAATGAAGATGGACGAGCCCACAGCGAGTAGCAATACAATGATGTCGACGGTCCCAAGGGCGCTTTGCATTATTGAGTGCTAGGGCTCGTCGGTTGAAGCCCTAAAAAGTTGGAAGCCCTAAAAAACGAAGTGAGAATAGGGGTGGAGCCTAAGCATTTTAGCCGAAGTACTGTCCCCATGTGGGGGCGATGCTATGGCTTGCTACCTTGCTTTCGTGTGAAATGATAATCTGTCAGGCCAACCAGTCGGTCGATACGGATATGTCCTTCCATCGCGTACGTGAGAACCCAACGCAATGCAGTATTTGACCACCGAACAATGCAACCACGAGTCGACGCAACTCGATCAAATGACTCCGCTAGAAATCGTTCGATTGATGAATCGAGAGGATGATCGAGTGGTCGAAGCGGTTGCACAACAGGGGGAGGTCATCGCGAAGACCGTCGACGCAATCGTTGAACGCCTCCGCATGGGGGGGAGGTTGGTGTATATCGGTGCTGGAACGTCTGGACGTTTAGGGGTACTCGATGCCTCGGAATGCCCTCCTACGTTCAACACTCGACCGGAAATGGTGGTCGGTGTCATCGCGGGAGGTTTGTCGGCATTGACGTCTGCGATCGAAGGGGCTGAAGATAATGGCGAGGCTGCCATTTGTGACTTAGAGCGAATTGGCCTTGGAGGGGGGGATGTTCTCCTCGGGATTGCAACGAGCGGTCGCACACCTTATGTGATCGCTGGTTTGGAGTATGCAGACAAGGTAGGGGCGTTACCGATCGGTCTGTGTTGCAATCTAGGTTCCGAGTTGGAACGTGTCGCCCGGTGGGTGATTACGGTCGTAGTCGGGCCGGAGATTTTGAGCGGTTCGACACGATTGAAAGCCGGGACCGCAACCAAAATGGTGTTGAACATGTTGACCACTGCGAGCATGGTTCAGCTGGGGAAAACCTATGGGCACTGGATGGTCGATTTGCGAGCGACCAATCGCAAACTCAAGGATCGGAGTGTGCGAATCGTTGCGGCCATTACAGGATTATCTCAAGATGCTGCCTTGGAACTGTTGGCGTGCTGCGATGGTGAAGTCAAAACGGCGATCGTTTCGCAGAAGTTAGGTGTCGCTCCGGACCAGGCCAGATTACGATTGCAGCTGACCTCTGGTAGGCTACGCTCTGCGCTGAGCGATACGCTCGATTGATTGGTATCCAGTTCGTCATTGATAGATTACGCGGGGCAATCGAACATGAATACACGGGACGAATGGATCCTCGGCGTTGATGGCGGAGGGAGTAAAACAATCGCATGTGTAGCGACATTGCCAGCAGGAAGCCCGGATCGGATGGGTTCAATGGTGGTTCGCGGGAGAGGGGAATCAGGGCCCGGAAACCCTCGATCCGTGGGATTTACTGCTGCGTACGAGAGCATCATCGCGGCGATCCGCAATGCGGTCGAGGATGCAGTTTCCAGTGCCCCTACTGCCAGTGCCCCTACTGCCAGCGTTACCTTGGACGCGGCGTGTTTGTGCCTTGCAGGGGTTGGACGCGAGGAAGAGCAGCGACCAATTCTCGAGTGGGCATATCAAAATAGATTGGCTAACAAGGTTCGTGTAACGGAGGATATTGCCCCGATTCGCTGGGCGGCAAAGTACGAATCGGCCGTCGACGCGTCCAACGCAGAGGCCCTTCCATCGAAGCGAACTTCAACGCGATCGACTGGCGTTGGAGTCGAGGATAGTTGGGGGCAATGCGTCACTTTGATCGCTGGAACGGGATCGATCGTCAGCGCGAGCAACGGGGTCGCTGGGGATTTGCGGGTTGGAGGTTGGGGGTATTTGCTCGGGGATGAGGGGAGCGGGTTTGCGATGGGTTTGGCCGGGCTTAAGGAAGTCTGTCGCGCTCACGATCACGGTGAAACGCTGACCTCCTTCCATAGAATGTTGCTGCGTGCGATCGGATGCGAATACCCGATGGATTTGATTCCGCGCGTGTATACGGTACCGATCCCTCGTCCTGAAATTGCGATGTTGAACCGCATCGTGCTGGACTTCGCTGGACGCGATTCGGTCGCCTCGCAGATTGTCGATCGGGCGGCGATTGAATTGAGTGAGTTGGTGATAACGGCGGCGAGGCGAATGTCGCTCACCGCGGACCGGTATGCGTTGGCTATGAGCGGAGGAATGCTGACGGCTGGCTCTCCACTGGTACCCGCGGTTTTGGCTAAACTGACGGAGGCGGAAATGAAGCCGTCGATTTGCCACCAAGTGCGTGAACCCGTTTTAGGGACGCTGGCGATGGCAGCTTGGTTGGGCAGGGAACAAGATTCAGACAGTGTGTGAGATGGTTCTATGACAAACAGCGCAAACAATTCGAACGGTGGTTTAGGGAAATCGAGCGATTCGCAAAGTTCTCGGCTGATGTCGATCGATGCTTTACGCGGTTTCGACATGTTTTGGATCATGGGCGGGGATGATTTTTTCGCGCTGCTTTTGGGGGCATCTTCCTTTGCTTGGGCGCCCGCTTTGAAAGAGCAACTGGAGCATGTCGAATGGCAAGGCTTCCGTTTCTATGATTTGATCTTTCCGCTGTTCTTGTTTTTGGTGGGTTGTGCCATCCCCTTTTCGTTAGAAAAGTACCGAGGGGAACCCGGCCGGGTGTATGCGAGGATCCTTCGCAGAACCGTTTTATTGATCGCGATGGGATTGATCTACAATCAGATTCAGGCTCTCGATTGGAAGAATGTCCGATGGATGGGAGTGCTCCAACGGATCGGCATTTGTTACGGCGTTACCGCAATCCTGTTTGTCCAACTGAAGACCAAGGATTTGATCGCTTTGTTCGTTGGGATCTTGTTAGTGTACTGGGCAATGTTGACGCTGGTGCCCGTTCCGGGAGGATCGGCGGGTGTTTTGACACCTTCTGGAAATTTGGCAGGTTATATCGACCGGGCATTTTTACCTGGCAAGATCCTCCCGCTGTACTATGGGCATGGTGACAACGAGGGCTTGCTTTCCACACTGCCAGCGATCGCCACGACGTTGCTCGGAGTTTTTTCAGGGATGCTGTTGCAGTCGAAGCTAACCCCATGGGGGAAAGCCTCGGTACTCGCACTCGCGGGCATCGTCTGTGTCGTGGCTGGAGACGCGTGGGGGAATGTTTTCCCGATCATCAAGAATCTCTGGACCAGTTCGTTTGTGCTCTACGCGGGCGGATGGAGCATGATGCTGCTGGCGATTTTTTATACGATCATCGATGTTATCGGATGGCGCAGTTGGGCTTGGATTTGGGTGGTCATCGGTGCCAATGCAATCACGATTTACTTGGCCCAGCGCTTTATCTCATTCGAAGGAATATCGAAGTTTTTGTTCGGTGGCGTCGCGTCCTTGAGCGGAAACTACAAAGCGTTGGTATTGGCGGGTGGGGTTTTGGTCATCAAGTGGGCTCTATTGGCTTTCATGTACCGGCACCGGATTTTCCTGCGTTTTTAAAATGTTTTGCCAGGTTGCGTTCCTTTTCAAAGTATTTTGCGGTTTTGGAAAGGGGGCGGTTGCTTTCGAGGCACTGTGAAACGTGGGATTGCGGGCAAGCACGGTTTTACAGGTGCAGCAACGATTCTTATACTGTAGGCTGACGTGGCGTTGGGGGCTCATCGTATTCCCTAGTGCCGCACTGAGGTCGACTTAGTCCATTTTGTTACCGTTTAAGGAACATCGAATGAAGGTGTATTTCCGTCGTCTCGCTGCACTGTCCATTGCAGCCCTGGTTGGTTCTTTTGGCAGTGTTTCGGTGGCTACTTCGCAAGCCGCGGATGATCTTTTGACGATCGGTTCGGACGCACCAATGCTCGATATCGAGCATTGGGTCCAAGACGGCGAAGGAAAGTTTGGCAAGGTAACGAAGTTCAAGAAGGATAATGTTTACGTAGTTGAGTTCTGGGCGACGTGGTGCGGACCATGCGTTGCCAGCATGCCTCACATTGTTGAGATGCAATCGAAGTACGCCGACAAGGGCGTTCAAATCATCAGCATCAGCGACGAGCCATTGGATACGGTTCAGGAGTTTTTGGACCGCGATGTACCTCGATCGAAAGAGCCCAAGACCTTTCGTGATTTGACGAAATCCTATTCGCTGACAACCGACCCAGACGGTTCGTCGAATGAATCGTACATGCAAGCTGCCAAGCAGAACGGTATTCCCTGTGCGTTCCTCGTTGGCAAGGATTCGAAGATCGAATGGATCGGGCATCCTATGGAGTTGGATGCAGCGCTCGATGCTGTCGTAGAGGGGACTTGGGATCGTGCGAAGTTCGCCGAAGAGTTCAAAGAGTCCCAGGAAATGCAGAGCATGATGCAAGATGTGCAAATCCAAGTCGGAGGCTTGCTCCGAAAAAAGAAGATGCCCGAAGCGTTAGCGAAAATGGATGAGTTCATTGAGAAGGTGAAGAAGCCAGAGATCAAGCTTCAGTTCTCGATGATGAAACTGAACCTGCATCAGATCGCTGGCAGCGACGACAAGGAAGTGGCGAGTACCTTCGAATCCATTTTCAAGTTGGCTGAAGCAAATCCGATGATGAGCAACCAAGTTGCGTGGATGGCCTGGGAAATGAGCGATAACGGGCAACTCAATAGCAAGGAAACCCTCAAGGCGGCTTTGGTGCTTGCTCGTGCCGCCGCGGAAAAGCAAGAGGGGAACTCCAAAGCAGCGACCCTCGATACGGTCTCGCACTTGGAATACTCGCTCGGCAATCTCGATGCAGCCATGAAACTCCAGCAAGAAGCGATGGACTTGGCAGATGACGATCAAAAGGAAAGTCTCAAGGAGTTCCTTCAGAAGCTGAAGGACGAGAGCGGCGTGAAGAAGTAACCGCGTCGCTGGGGTCGAATCATTGATGGCGCGATAGGTGCTATCCTTGAGACTGCACGACCGATCATCGTGTAAAAGAAACATGACACCGGCTTCACGCCGGTGTCATGCATTAACGGGATGCGAAATCGTTCGCGTGGAGAGAGGATTGGATTGGTGAAAAACGCATTGTCCGTCGCTGTGCTGATTTCTGGAGGCGGATCCACGCTGAAGAATTTGATCGATCGCCGGGAGGCTGGTGGGTTGCCGATCGCGTTTAAGCTGGTTATTAGTTCCAAGTCGTCTGCGGCTGGTTTAGGGTTTGCCGCCCAAGCTGGGATACCTAGCCGTGTCATCGCCAAACGCGACTTTAACAGCCCCACCAGTCACTCCGAGGCTGTGTTTGATGCCTGCAGGCACGCTGGCGTAGAATTGGTGGTCATGGGAGGGTATTTGGAGCACCTCTTGATTCCGCCCGATTTTGAGAACCGAGTGATCAATATTCATCCTTCGCTGATCCCCTCGTTCTGTGGGAAGGGGATGTATGGCTTGCGGGTCCATCAAGCCGCAGTCGATTTCGGAGTCAAAGTGTCTGGTTGCACGGTCCATTTTGTCGACAACCAGTACGACCACGGACCAATCTTGCTTCAGCGGGCATGCGAGGTGCTCGAGGGAGACACGGCCGAGTCGCTTCAGCAACGTGTGTTCTTGCTAGAACGCGAGGCATTGCCGGAGGCTATCCGCATGATTTGCAGCGATCCGTCCCGTTATTTAGGGGCCAAGTCATAACGTCCGGTCTCTTTCGGAGTGCTATTCGGCAAAGCGAGCGACTCCGTGCTGGAGATTTTGGGATAATCGTTACCGCCCACGGCCAGCGACCAAACGTGGGGATCTTTTCGTAATCTGCATTGCAACAGGGTGGGCAAAGCGGTACAGTACGGTATCTCGCGGTGTCAGCGGTCATTTAGTGGGTCTGTTGTCTAGTCTCGTTTTGTTCGTGTTCGGTTTCGCGAGTGGTTTTTCGATGTAGTCGCAGCATTTGTTTTGCTGCTGTTGAGCGCGGCTAGCGTGGACTGTCGGATTCGTTAACGCTTAGGTTCTCTCGCGACTCTGTTGTTCTGCCCAGCTCTTTGGTTTGAGTTGGTGCGCTCTATCCGTGAAGTGCGGGTTCCTAGTGGTTTTTGTTGAGGTGTTTTTGTGACCAATATTTACGTTGGAAATTTGTCGTTTAAGGCTACGGAAGCCGATATCCGCACGGCGTTCGAGCAGTACGGCGAAGTTAGCCGTGTGAGCATTATCGTTGATCGTGAGACCAACCGCTCCCGAGGATTCGCATTCGTTGAAATGCCGAATGCTGAAGAAGCACAGTCGGCCATCTCGAATCTCAATGATTCGTCGATCGCTGATCGCCGTATCTCGTGCAACGAAGCACGTGAGCGTGAAAGCCGACCATCGGGTGGTGGTGGCGGACGCAGCGGTGGCGGCGGCTACGGCGGCGGCGGCGGTGGTGGTGGCTACGGCGGCGGTGGCGGTGGCCGCAGCGGTGGCGGTGGATACGGCGGAGGTGGCGGTGGCCGCCGAGACCGAGATTCTCGCTACTAAGACAAAATTCCGTTTCGCACGCATTGAAGATGCGAATACCAAGGAACTCCCGTTGACGGGATTTTCGACACAATTTTGAGAACCCTCCTTGCTTCGCTGCACGGAGGGTTTTTCGTTGGCTGGATCAGTCCCCGTCCTCATTGCGTTTGAGTTCGTCTTTGCTCGCGCAATGATAGTGTACAGGCTATCAGACCATTTCTACGCAATCTGCCGGCCGCATGTGGCCCTGCCTCAAAGCGTCTGGGGCTTTTTCAGAAAAAAATAGATTTCTTGCGTCATCACTGCGCGGACGTGGCATCTAATTCGATGGTCGGTTGCCGTTCGGGGGCCCTTGTGTTTTCCACGGGATGCTCCCGTTTCCAACGAATACCTCTAGGGGAGGGGCACGTGGATATTTCTTTTTATTTGTGCGCGGCGGGGCTATTTGTTTGGTTCGTGCTTGTTCTCGCAGTCCCGCTTGTGATTTTGGCCAGAATGAATCGTTTCCGGCGGGAGCAATCTCAAGAGCTGGCAAAAATTCACGATCGACTCAACGGCGTGCAAACGGAAATTGGAAGATTGTCGAGATCCGTTGGTAATCTGCCAGGCTCTGTTGCTGCGAAGTCTCCGTTGGATCGCCAAGGTGAAGTCGCGACCGGCGGGGCTGGTGTTCTCTCGAGTGAAGCTTCTTCCAAAAGGATAGTCGCTCCCCCTTTACCCTTCCCGGTGTCGAAGGAGTTGCTACCGAACGCAACGCCCCACCTCGTGCCGGACGTTAGCATGCCTACTGGTGTGGTTCTCCCCCCTCTCGATTCTCCGGGGAGCAAATCCGAGGAAAAATCAACACCGGTCCATCCCCATCACGTCACACCATTGGAGCCTTCGAAGTCACCTCTCGTTCAACCCTCTCCCACACCGCGTCCTGCTTCACCCCATCCTGCGTCACCGCGTCGCGAGCGAACCGCCTTTGAGAAATCCGCGCAGGAAACTTTGCACAGGATTTGGAATTGGATCATCGTCGGAGAGGACCACCTGCCCAAAGGTGTCTCTACCGAGTTTGCTGTAGCGAGCCAATGGCTGCTTCGTATCGGCATTTTGATTCTGGTTGTAGGTATTGGTTTCTTTCTCAAGTACTCCATCGACAGGGATTTAATCGCACCTCCAGCGCGAGTCGCTCTTGTTGCTGTTACTGGACTGGTGATGCTAATCACCGGAACGAGCATGCTCGGTCGCAAATACCATTTGCTTGGCCAAGGCCTTATGGGTGGCGGGTTTGCTTCCCTCTACTTCAGTGTGTTCGCAGCTTACGAGTACTATAACCTTATCGGTGATCTGCCTGCCTTTGCGCTTATGGCGTTCATCACCCTAGCAGCTGGCATCATCGCAGTCGCTTTTAACTCGCTCTTGGTTTGCATTCTTGGAATCATCGGAGGCTACGGTACGCCTTTGATGTTGTCATCCGGACCAGTGAACTTTCCGGCTCTATTCGGATACCTGCTCGTTCTGGGGTGCGGTGTCTTATTCATCAGTTGCTATCGAAACTGGCCGCTGTCTCATTATCTCAGTTTCTTAGCTACTTACTCGTTGGTTTTCGCTGCGTTGGCTAAGGGTGAGTTCACGTCGGAGGGTTTCTGGCTGGTCTACCCGTTTATGATCGGATTCTTTGTACTCTTTTCGACGATGGCATTTTTGTACAAGCAGATCCGTAACGAAAAGGTTCAATTGTTGGACCTGCTTTCGATGTTTCTTAATGTGTCCATTTTCTATTGGTTTTCGTATTACTTGATCCTCGACGCATACTCGAAGCAGTACTGGGTTGCGTTTTTAACGATCGGTTTAGCTATTTACTATGGTTTGCATTTCGCGGTATTGCTTGGGCGTAAAGCCCATGACCGGAACTTAATGGTGATGTTCTTAGGGTTAGCAAGCTGTTTTTTAGCCATCACCATGCCCATTACACTTTCCGAGCAGTGGGTTACTGCAAGTTGGTCATTGCAAGCACTGATGCTTGTTTGGATGTCCGGTCAATTGAAGAGTGGCTTGGTCCGATCGCTAGCCTATGTGATGTTCGTATTCGTCATGCTCCGATTTGGTCTCTATGATCTTCCCCGGTCGTTTTTCGCGGCGAGTTCCAATGGTGCGGCGAGCGATTATATGCTTGCGCTCGGTAGTCGCATTGTTTCTTATGGAATCCCCATCGCTTCTTTGGCGTTAGCGTACCGTTGGATTATCAAGTTGCCAGATGATGAGGTTGTGAAAGTACCTGGACGAGCTTGGGCACAGAACGACTCGAAGCTTTTGTTCGGGCTGAAAGATTCTTCCTTGCTTCCTTTGCTGTTCGCATCGATGTTGGGTTTGGCGTTGATCTACCTTCATTTGGAGGTGTCTCATACGGTTGGCTTTGCCTACATGGCGGCTCGGAACGCAACGCTAACCTTGCTTTGGTTGGCAGGTTGTGGCGTCCTGGCCTACACGTGGGCCAAAACCAAGAATGAAATCCTCTTCCCGGTCTTGGTCGTAGCGACGACTTTAGTGGTTGGGAAAGTCCTCTTCTATGACGTGGCGATCGGCTGGAGGCTCAATAATAGAATGCTATATTCCGGTCCGTATTCCTTCCGAGATGCGTTGATGCGACTCATTGATTTCACGGCAGTAACGGGTTTTCTCATCGCAGGGTTTGCGTTCTTGAGAGGTCGCGGTTCCTATGAGGCAATAAGGAAGCTTTTGGTGATTGCTAGCGTCGCAATGCTGTTTATCTATTCGACACTTGAGGTGAACAGCTTCCTGTTTACATTTTATCGAGGATCTCGGTACGGGGGCGTCTCTATTCTCTGGGCAATCTTTGCGCTCGCGATGATTTTGGTAGGCATTATCCGTGGGATTCGAGAGCCTCGCTATGTCGGTTTAGGCCTTTTCACGATCGTCTCCCTCAAAGTGTTCTTGGTCGATATGAATCAATTGGACCCAATCTGGAGGATCGTTGCCTTTGTAGTATTAGGAGTGATCTTGCTAATCGGCTCGTTTGTGTATCTAAAGCATCGGGAACGCTTCACGACAAAGCTCGGTGAGGGGAAATCAGAATGATATTTTTAAGAAACCAAATAAGAAATCAAATCGGTGCAGGGCTTGTAACGATCGTTGGGTGTCTACTCTCCCCACAATATGTTCAGTCGCAATCCATCGAGGGCGAAGCATTGACGCCGGTGGTACGTTCTATCTCGGTTCAAACCCTTGATAAAACGACTGTTGCCAAATTGCCCTTGGATCATCAGGTTTACGGGAACGCGACGGAGGATCTCTCGGACTTGCGTATCGTGGATGACCGTGGAATCGAAATGCCATTCTTACTCCAAAATGTCATAGCGACTACGAAGAAATCGGCTCCCCGTTTTGTGGAGGTGCATGAGCCGTCCTTAAGTCCGATAGAGGATGATGGGCTGATCATTGAGTTCGAGATCGATCCAGCCAAATACACGCAGCCGATCCGCGGCGTTAAGCTGTTGACACATGCTGTAAACTTTGAACACCTTGTATCACTCGACCACAGGGAGTCCGACGGACATCCATGGAGGACGCTGGCGTCTGATGTTCTTCTATACGACTACTCGCAGTTCATGGACGTTCACAACAATGAAGTCGTCATCGCCAACGAATCAGATTTTCCTGTCGGAGGGCAGTTTCGAATGCGAATGGCAAAGGTCGTACAGGCTCAGCAATCGCGATGGACTGCGATTAAGCGAACGCTCCAAGATGGGCGCGAGACAAATCGGGAGGAAATCTATGAACTCAACCGGCAGCCTCTGCGCATTGATCGAATCATGTTTAGCCAGAATTTCGAGGTTGTGGATCGTGCGCAACTCCAGCTCAGGGAGGTGGCTATCGGAAATGTTCATATTACGAATGACAAAGTGTCGCGAAGTACATGGATTGATTTCGAATGCGAGCGTGATTTACTCTCGGAGGTGACGCTCGCCACTTCCGCGAGCAACTTTAGTCGCAATTGCCAGTTTCTTTGTCGTGCCACCGCAACGATTGGGGACAAAGAAGAGTGGCAGTCTTTAGGCACAATGACGTTAACGAAGATCGATGTTACAGGTGTCGAGTTCGTACAGCTTACTATGTCTTGCTCACCTCAGCGTGCAAAGCACTATCGATTCGTGATCGAGAATGGAGATAACCCACCGATTGAGGACCTGCATCTATCGGCAAGAGGGCCTCGGCAGGAGTTGTTGTTTCTCGTATCGCCAGAGCGCACTTACAGTTTGACCTACGGAGTTTCGGATCGGCCGAAACCGAGTTACGACACCGTTGCCATTGATGCTGCGTTGAGAGCGAACATTCTTCCTTTGGATGCGGTACCTAGCGCACCTGTAAAGATCGACATTCCACCACGAGATGTTCCAAAGGTGAAATGGTACGAAAATATGCCCTTGGTTTTCGGAACAATTTTTGGATTGGTGGTCGTTCTTGCAGCGGCGTTGTATCAAGCAGCGATACGGTTGGGCCAAATCCAAGGCTCCACGGACAGCTCGACGCAGTGAACCAATTCGACGCAGCGGTAGCAGTTCCAGGGAGCTAAGCGAACAATGTGGAAACCACCCGGCCGTGGACATCGGTCAATCGGAAATCGCGACCCGCGTAGCGGTAGGTAAGACGTTCGTGATCGATTCCGAGGAGATGTAGGATGGTTGCGTGCATGTCGTGCATGTGCACTTTGTTGACGATCGCGTTTTGTCCGAACTCATCGGTCTCGCCATAGGCGATCCCAGGTCTGACACCACCACCTGCCAGCCACATGGTGAACCCTTGTGGGTTGTGGTCGCGGCCCGTTCCATTTTTCTCTGCATAGGGAGCGCGCCCGAACTCTCCTCCCCACCAGACCAGCGTGTCCTCGAGCAGTCCACGTTGCGCTAGATCGGTTAGCAGTCCAGCGATCGGTTGGTCGACGGCAGCGGCGTGGTCGGCGTGTTTTGGCAGGTTCGAGTGCTGATCCCACGCCGGATTGGCGCTATCGTCTCCGTAGTTGACTTGGATGTATCGAACACCAGCCTCGCACAGACGCCGCGCGAGAAGACAGCGCCTGCCATAAGCTTCTGTTTGCTTTTGATCGATTCCGTAAAGTCGCTGGGTCGCTTCGTTTTCCGTCGAGAGATCAAAGAGCTCAGGGGCTGTAACCTGCATCCTCGCTGCTAATTCATACGAGGCGATCAAAGAATCCAGTTCGTCTCGGTCGGGCATTCGGGCAGAGTCATGCCCCGGAGAGGTTACGAGCATTCGTTGTTGCAGTTGGATTCGTTGCAGTTCCGCTTGCATTTGCCACCGCGCTGATGGTTCGAAATCACTCACGGAGTTCCCCCCCGAGATGTGTTCGATGCGCAGCTCGGTCTTCCCGGCACTACCGATCGGGGTGCCTTGGAATTTAGCAGGCAAGAATGCGGCGCCATAATTCCGAGAGCCCCCATTGCCGATCGATGGAGCGATCGAAATAAAGCCCGGGAGATTCTCGTTTTCACTCCCGAGACCATAAATGGTCCATGCGCCCATCGATGGTCGTACGACGTTCATCGCACCCGAGTGCAGGAACAAAGTTGCTGGTCCATGGGCTACGCCATCGGTGTGCATGCTATGCACAAACGCCATCTTGTCGACATGCTCCGCCATGCGCGGGAAGAGGTCCGAAACCCAGCGGCCCGATTCCCCATACTGCTTAAATGCCCACGGGGATTTCATAATTCGCTGCGGCGATCCTAGTTTCCGCGTGTTCGCGAACTCACGTGGATCGTCGAAAGGAACCATCTCTCCATCACGCGCCTCCAGGATCGGCTTGCGATCGAACGAGTCGACTTGGCTCACTCCCCCCTGCATAAAAAGGAAGATCACTCGCTTCGCTTTGGCTGGATGATGAAGTCCGGATGGATTGAAACATGCCGATGGGATGCATGTTGCGTTCAGTTGCTCGCGTTGCATCAGCCCCATTGCCGCCAATGCACCAAACCCGCAACTCGATCGTCGAAGGAAGTTCCGTCGGTTGTTCATAGGTTGTCTCATGGCTTCGGTGCGTGAAAGCAGGTGGCGCGGTGCAAGATGGGTGGTGGGTCCGTATTGCCTATCGGCTCAATCAGATTCTCGCAGATTTTCTGAGCGTTAGGGGCTTATTCAAGATACCTGAAATCGATTGAGGAGAGCAATGCGTGGATCAAATCCGCTCGATCTCCGAGTTCCAGCAGTCGCCTGGACCACGAAATCTCTTCCGGACTAGGAATTCGGCCGAGCGTTTGAAGGTAGATTTGAGTAAGAGTGGTGGCCTCATTGTGATCGAAAGCGTTTCTAAGTCCGGCTAGGGCTAGCTTGTCCGCGGCAATCTTCGCGCGCTCATGAACCCACGGGCTATTCATCAGCGTGAGGGCCTGGGTAGCCACCGTGCTGCGATTTCGTATCGAGATGGAAAAGCTTGGGTTGGCTCCATCAAACTCGCGTATCAATTCCGGAGGCGAGTTCCTAAACCATGGCAAATAGATTGAGGGGAGGCCGACTGGGTGTTCGTACCGATAGTCATCTTTGGTCTTTGCCCGAATGGTGGAGGCGACCCGCGTCGGACGCTCCAGTTCGCCACTGGCTTGCAGCATCGAGTCACGCAGGGACTCCGCATCCAGTCGCTTCATGATGCCTCGCCCAAAGAAGTTGTTCTCCGGATCGTTTTGAAGTGCGCTTTCGGTGGCGGTCAGGTCTCGACGGTAGGCGTCCGAGAGGACGATCTTTTTCACTAATCGTCTCGTCGACCATCCGCTCTGAATGAACTCGGCAGCCAGAGCATCGAGCAGTTGCGGGTGAGAAGGAGGCCGACCTGTTGTCCCAAAGTTGTCGATAGTCGGCACAATACCTTGACCCATCAACCAATACCAAACTCGGTTCACATAGACACGCGCTGTCAATGGGTTGGATCGGTCCGTAAGCCAATTGCCAAGTTCAACACGGCCGTTGGATTGCTGGGGAATTGCCGTGCGTGAGTGGAGTTCGGGATTGTGGTGGTCGATGCAAGTGAGGAAACCTCGGGGTGCTTTTTCTCCCAGTCGATGCACGCTGCCGCGAATATGTATGGGAATGTCTTTTGGCTCGGCGGAAGCTCGCAGAGTCTGAACTTTTGGACGCGATTCGATCATCGACGCTAGTTCGGCGGCTTCCTGCTCTAGGCTTTTTAATTTCACCGAGAGGGATTCATCGTTAGCAGGCGCCGCAGCGTCGTTGTTGCTAGGGTTCGCGACGGGATCTTGTGGCTTGCGGCCTGTTGATTGCGGCGATGTTGTGTCGGTGGATGTTTCAGGGAGAAACTGAATTGCGTCCGCGATGACATGCCCATCGGAATCTTCATTGCTGACAATCACGAACGCTTGGCCACCCGGTTCGAAACGGAATTTCCCAAGGGGTTGCCATAAACCATCGTCATCGGCTGGCCTGCGTTGGTTTACCGTGACGAGCGCTTCGCCATCGGCACTAAAGATCCGAACGATCGTTTTCGAGGATCGATTTTCACCGTGAGCGTAGGACATCCGGACCTGGTAGGTACCGGGCTCGATGGCGCTGGGTTCGAAGGTAACCGACTTCTCGCCGCGTCCGGAACTCTTATCGTGAAGGTAGTCGGAATCGACGAACTCTTGGACCGATGAGGATGTTTGCCAATCACCGACAATACGTGCTGATGCGTTATCAATGACGATCCCCGGAAGTTCTTGCGAACGCGCGATGCGGTTGCTCTTAGAGTGCCCTCCGATTCGCTTTTTGATCGCATCGATTTCCGCTCGTATCGATTTATTCCTTTCAGCAGCAACGTCGAATAGCTTCGCTTCATCGGGGGGCAATGGTAGCGGCATTCGAATCCATTTCGATACATTTTCATGTTCCATCGCGACCGAGGATTTCATGATGCCTGCCAAGGCGTAGTAGTCTCGGGTTGGGATCGGGTCGAATTTGTGATCATGGCAACGAGCGCACGAAAGGGTTTGCGCCAAAAATGCCTTGCCGATAACGTCGAGTTGTTCGTCGATCGCATCCATCTCCAGTTGCTGTTTGTCTTGTTCCTCGTAATTGTGGTCGCCGATGGCCAAGCCGGTCGTTGCAATCCATTGACGTTGAGCTTGATTGACCGACTCATAAGGGAGTAAATCACCCGCGATCTGTTCACGAATCATTTGGTCAAAAGGAATGTCTTCGTTGAAGGAATCAATGAGATAATTACGGAATCGCCAAGCATCGGGAAGGATGAATCCGCGGAGCGTTAGGGACTCGGCAAATCGAACGACATCCATCCAGTGGCGCGCGAATCGTTCGCCATACCGTGGTGAGTTGAGGAGCGCATCGACGATCGCTTCCCGTTGGTCAAGGCTTAGGGGAGGGTAGGAGGGGTGTGTGGTCGGTTCACGTGCGTCAGTTGACAAGTCTTCGGATAGATCCCAGCGGGCATAATCTTCGGCCGTTGGATTCAAACCGTGCAGATCGACCCAAACACGTCGAAACCAAACCCGGTCCGAGACAACAGGTGAAGGCGAGGACCCTTGTTCCTCAATGGCCAGTTGCAACCAAGCATCAATGAGATTGAGCCCGTTGGGCGGGTTGGGGTTGGTTGCTTCCGCGGTCTCGTTCAGAGCCGGACTGAGTGGTCGGCCGGCGGGCAATTCCGGCGAAACGATCGGCCGATAGGCCCAGTGGTTAAGGGCTCTTTCTACCGCAAGTTGGCTTGTAGATTTTGGCTTGTTGGAACCTTTGTCTTTGGGATCTGCGGAGAACGAATCCGGCGATGGCAGGCCATGGCCAATCCAGCGCCGTAGTGCTTCTATTTCCGAAGGAGAAAGACGGCCGTCAGGAGGCATTTGCAGTTTCGGGTCGCGGTACTCAACGGCCCGGATCAATAGGCTCGATTCGGGTGTGTCGGTGCGCGCGGCCGGTCCTGAATCGCCACCGGCAAGGATACTCGTCCGCGAGTCGAGTACTAAGCCACCGTTGGATTCCGTCTCCGTGGAATGGCAGGAAAAACACTTTTCAACCAAAAGGGGCCGGATCCGATTCTCGAAAAAATCAGCCTCGAGAGGTTCTGCTGAATCGATCGTCTTTGTTTTTAGGTCCGCCGAGTCGGTTTGGAACCCATGAAGTGGAACCGCATACAAGGTGCAATAGAGAGCTAGGAAAACCGCGATCCACGGATGCGTTCGCCATCCTCGAGCGACAGTCCGTCGGCATTCGCTCACGCAACCGTGGCGAGGCTTCATAGATCCTACGTTGGAAAGATGGAGTGTCGCTCGTTGAATCATTCGCTCAAGCATTTCCTGTCTTCGTCTCACCCGATGGACATGTCGGGACTTCCAGTATCCGGACAGGCAGCGAGTTGGTCGTCTTGGTTTCCAGCGATAGTGTCCCTCGATGGGAGTATAAGATAACCGAATTATTATGATCGAAAGAGACTGCTTACGCATCCGAGAACAGCACATGAATCGGCAAAATTGGCATCGGATTCTCTCAGTCCGAGGTGTCCACGAGCGAGTTGTTCATCGCGTTTATCTGACAAATATGTTTCAGAACGTAGGATGGATGCTTGCGAGTGGCAACATTGGCTCCGACAATCACGGGATGCTTACCTAGAGATGGTTCGCTAGATTTGACGAACAAGGGAGCGGTGAGAACTGTGCCGAGTTGGATTTCTCGAGATCGAGGATTGCAGAAAGTATGCCTGCTGGTTGGCATCATCGCTGCTGCGTGGTTCGCTTATGTTGCGATTGCTCAGCCTCCGGGTTTTCGTCGAGCGCGGGGTAGGGATTGGCAAGGTGCAGGACGCGGCGATGTTCCTAGCTGGGAGATCGATCGTAAGTTCCAAAAGGACACCTTCACGTTTGTAAGGATCAAATACGATTCCCACGGGTACCGACGCAGTGGCGGTTGGGCCACGGATTTCCGCGATAGCGAGCTCAACTTCTCGCTTCGGTTGCAGCAATTGACCACGTTGAAGGTGAATCCGGAGCCTATCGTTTTGGAATTGAGTGATCCGAAACTTTTTGACTACCCGTTTATCTACATCATTGAACCAGGGGATTTGATGTTTCATGACGACGAAGTCGCCGCGCTGCGTCGTTACTGTTTGCATGGTGGGTTCCTCATGGTGGATGATTTTTGGGGGGACGAGGAATACGACAACTTCTATCGGGAATTAAAGCGAGTGTTTCCCGACCGCGAACCCGAGGAAGTTCCGTTGGAGCATGAGATATTCCATTGCGTTTACGATTTGAAAGAGAAACCGCAACTACCGTCGATTCATTCCGCGTGGGCGGGGCGTGAGTCGGGGATGACCTGGGAACCGAGATACGGATCCGATACGAGCATCCCCCATTATCGCGCGGTCCGCGATGATGCGGGCAGGATCATGGTATTCATCTGTCACAACACCGATCTTGGAGACGGTTGGGAGCGTGAAGGAGAGGATCCGTGGTACTTCGAGGAGTTCTCGGTAAAGAAAGCGTACCCCCTGGGGATCAACATCGTCACCTATGCGATGACGCACTGATGCAACAGCTCTTTCAGGGGATCATCTGGAACGTTGAAGTCACGATCGACGGGCTGGTGGATGAGTATCAGCGATCTGCGATCAACTCAACGTGAACACTGGGGATTCCTACACTGGGGATTAAAGCACTGAGAAATGAAACATTGAGAAATGAGTAACGAATTGAACGAACATGCAATGACTTCGGACGATGATGCAGTTTTGGCGGATCAAATTCGGGAGGGAAAGAAACGGATTGAGGCCGAATTGGCCAAAACGATTGTGGGGCAGAAATCGGTCATCGAGCAATTGCTGATTTGTTTGTTTTCCGGAACACATTGTTTGATCACAGGTGCCCCGGGATTGGCGAAGACCCTCTTGGTGCGAAGTGTCGCGCAGGTGTTTCACTTAGAGTTCCGCAGGATTCAGTTCACTCCCGATTTGATGCCAGCGGACATCACAGGGACTGAAATACTAGGGGAGTCGGAGGGCAAACGCTCGCTGCAGTTTGTTCCCGGGCCCGTTTTTGCCAATGTGATTTTGGCGGATGAGATCAATCGAACTCCTCCAAAAACGCAGTCGTCGTTGCTGGAAGCGATGCAGGAACACCAAGTCACCGCAGCTGGGAAACGGTATGCGTTGCCGGAGCCGTTCTTTGTGTTGGCTACCCAGAACCCCATCGAGATGGAAGGAACCTACCCACTCCCTGAGGCCCAACTCGATCGGTTCATGTTCAACGTCTTGATCGACTACCTCCCGTACAAAGACGAACTCCAGGTGGTTCTGGATACGACGAGCGGATCTCCGGAACCGATTGTTCCTCTTTTTTCCGGAGAGGATATTTTGCGTTTTCAGCGTTTGGTGAGGCGAGTTCCAATCGCGGAGGATATCGCTGGGTACGCTGTTCGATTGGTGGCTGCCACGCGTTCAGGGCGTCCCGAAGCACCTGCGTTTATCAATCAATGGGTTACATGGGGCGCTGGATTGCGTGCGGCCCAGATGCTGGTCCTGGGAGCGAAAGCCCGAGCGCTACTCAGTGGGTATTCGCATGTCCGCTTAGACGACATCCGCGCGCTCGCTGCACCAGTGCTGCGGCATCGGATCCTTCTGTCCTACAAAGCGGAGGCCGAAGGTGTCACCGTTGAGGATTGCATCGCGAGACTTCTCGAGGAGGTTTCGGCGTGACCGACTCCAGAATACCCAGTTCGTGGGTCGACATGGGAACGCTGATGGCAATCCAGGATCTGCAATGGCGGGCTAAGACCGTTGTGGATGGATTGAACACTGGGATGCACCGGAGTCCACTCCACGGATTCTCTGTGGAGTTCAGTGAGTATCGACCGTTTTCGGAGGGGGACGACCCGCGGTCGATCGACTGGAAGCTGTTCGCTCGCTCCGATCGGTATTACATCAAAAAATTCGAAGACGAAACCAATCGACGGTGCTATCTCGTGGTGGATCAGAGCAAGTCGATGGAATACCGTTCGATCGCTTATTCCAAACTGGATTACGCGCGCACACTCGCAGCGACGCTGGCGTACCATTTGATCCAGCAACGCGATGCGGTCGGTATGGTCACCTTCGATTCCGAGATCGCCGACGTGCAGACGGCACGCTTTCGAACAGGACAACTCAAACGGTTATTGAGTTTGCTGGAACGTACGCCTTCTGGAGATCGTACCGATTTGCGAGGGCCGCTGTGCCAAGTCGCGGAATTGGTTCGCCAACGCAGTTTGATGATCGTGATCTCGGATTTCCTGGTGTCTACGGAAGAATTGCGAGTGCCACTAGGGTATCTGGCTGCTCGGAAGCACGAAGTGGTGTTACTGCGGGTGCTCGATCCGAATGAGATCGAGTTCAACGCGGCTCGGCCGGTGATGATCCGTGATATGGAGTCTGGAGGCGAGAAGTTTGTGGATCCGCGAAGCGTTGCGGACTCCTACCGTAGAAAATTCAACGAGCATGAATCGAGTTTGAGAGGGGTGGTTGAACCGCTAGGGATCGCTTACCACGTCATGCGAACCGATTCACCTCTCGATGCCTCCCTTGTTGAGTTTTTGGGGAATCGAGACCGAACTGCGGCGGTGCGAAGCGGCAATCCATCGCGATCCTCAAAGAATGAGACCAACACAACAATGGAGACAGCGTCACCATGAGCATGCTGACGCCATTTTTTGCCCTCGCAGCACTAGCGGTCGTCGGACCGATCCTGATCCATTTGGTGCGGCGCAAACCCAAGGAAACGCTTGAGTTTAGTTCGTTGATGTTTCTCGATGATTCTCCACCGACGTGGACACAGCAG
The DNA here is from genome assembly GCA_903892355.1 of uncultured Pirellula sp. Lineage (GTDB taxonomy): Bacteria > Planctomycetota > Planctomycetia > Pirellulales > Pirellulaceae > JBKCUI01. The sequence goes on from CAITIE010000011.1 coordinate 102,976, forward strand.
AGCCGTATCGAGCAATGGCTATTGTTGGTTTTGCGCAGTTCGGTCATCGCCCTGTTGGCATTGGCTTTCACCAGACCTTACTGGGCGTCCGCAGCAAAACTGACCGGTGGCAACGACATTGGGTTGAAGCGGATCGTGCTGTTGGATCAAAGCGCCAGCATGAGGCGATCCGGGATATGGGATGCAGCGAGTGCGCGTGTTTCGGATGTTTTGGCCGACGGGAATCCTGCCGATGTGGTCGCCGTGTACAGTTTCGATCGTCAACTGCATCCGCAGTTATCTCTGTCCACCGCCGCCGAAACAACCATCGCAAACCGCAAGAGTGCAGCCGAGGCGGCATTCCGCAAGATTTCTCCGGGGTGGGGGAAAGGGGACCTCGGTAAGGCGATCAACGAATGTGTAGATCTTCTTCAACGGGAGCGATCGGACGTCGATAGCGGTACGATTGGGGATTGTGAGATCGTGGTGATTTCGGACTTTGTTGCAGGAACACCTGTTGAAGCGTTATCGGAAACGGAATGGCCAGCGAGGATGTCGCTCCGATTGGAGCGTGTGTCGCCGACCCAAATTGGCAATGCACATTTTGAAATGCGTGCAGAAGAGGAGTCTGAGAATGCGCGCAAATGGCGAGTCCGGGTGACGAACGAACCAGGATCGCTTCGTGAACGGTTCCGTCTGACCTGGTTGGGTGAGAATGGGAATCGAATAGAACCAATCGCCTTAGAGTGTACCGTCCCAGCTGGACAGAGCATGGTATATCCATTGCAAGCTCCCGACACTGCGATACGGGGGATGGAACTGACCGGTGATGATTGTGTGTTCGACAATCGTCGGTTTGCTGTTCCAGCCTCTGGGAGGACTCTACGCGTCCTGTGCCTGGAAGAGTCTGACGGAAGTCCAGAGACGACACTGTGCCATTTTTTAGAGCGAGTCCCTTTGGGGAGTGCTGAGGATACGGTCGAAGTGCTCCGAGTAAAGTCTGGAGAGGAATGGGGAATGTCAGCCATGCCTCGCGACACCTGGATTGTCTGTGCTGCAGCGATCTCTGAGCGCGAAGCAGATCGAATGCATGATTTCATGAAATCGGGTGGTCATGTGCTATGGGTTCTTGATCAACCCCTCAAGGAGGCAGTCGGCATCGAGGAGGCAGTCGGCATCAAGGAGATAGTCGGCATCGAGGAGATAAGCGGCATCGAGGAGATAAGCGGGGGCGAGGAGAGAGGATTGTCAACGACGAACGCTACGAAACCGAGGTCATCTGAGACCGGTTCGTCCCATGTAGCCTTTTCACAAGACATCGCCAGCCGTTTCGAAAAGCTCTCCGAATGTAAGCTGGAATCGCTCAAGGAGTCCACGGTTGATCAGTACAGTCTCTTGGGAGGAATCGACTTCAAGCATCCCGTGTTCGCACCGTTAGTCGACTCCAAATTCAATGACTTTAGCAAGGTCCGATATTGGCGGCATCGAATGCTGAAGCTTTCTGAGGTCGATGGTTGGGTCATCCCCGCGTGGTTCGATTCGGGAACGCCTGCGTTCCTACAACGTCGCGTTGGAGATGGCGAGCTGACGATTCTGACTGCGGGTTGGCAACCAGCAGAAAGCCAGTTTGCCCTGTCGAGCAAATTTGTACCGATCATCAGCCAGTTATTCTCGCTGGCGACTACCCGCGAAACAATCTCGACGGATTGGGTGGCAGGTACCTACGATCTACTCCCCGAGGGAACTTCGGTGAAACGACGTGACTTTTCGGGCTCAAGGGGCGAAGAAGTGGAACGAAGCGACAATCGATTCGTCAACGCATCAACAGAGCGTGATGGCGGTGATTTTTGGACGGCGAGTCCCGGTGTTGTGGAGTTGATTGATTCGGAAGGGGCGAGTCGCGAAGTTGCTATAAATATGGCGAGTTCGGAGAGCCGTACCGCGTTGATGGACTATGAGGAGGTGTCGCGATACGGAGCGTCCGTACGAGAGAAGCCTAAAACGAAGGAAGAACAAGTCCATGCAGAGCGTCTGTTGATGGCGACGGAATTAGAATCTCGGCAGAGTCTCTGGTGGTGGTTGTTGGTAATCGTAGTCGTTATCGCAGGATGTGAGTCATTGCTTTGCATACGCAAGCAAGGGCGAACTGCCGAGGCTGTCACTGCATAGGAGCGATCGAAGAATGGATCCGCAAATCAAATTCATCTTAAGTCAAGTAGCGAAACGCTGTCGCAGCTACCGATTGGCTTGGTCGCTCGCGGTATTCTGGATCGTAGTGGCATGCGCATGCTGGTTGGGACTCCTACCCACTGCGACCCAGGTCTTCTCGCACCCTCTGCGGTATTGGGGCCAAGCTATTTTGGTCGGCGTGATCGGGTTGCTCCTTGGAGTGGCGTCGCGGTTGGCGTTTCGAGATTTTCATCGCATCGCACAACGCATCGAAGCTCGCTTTCCCACTTTGGAGCAGCGGCTATTGACGGCAACCCAAGTGAGTCGCTCGCAAAGCTCTCATTTCCTTCGAAAGAAATTGATCGATGAGACCGTGACGCATTCACGCGTGTACGATTGGCGAGAGATCGTGAACTCCAAGCGGTTTTGGGGTGTGTGGGGTTTGCAATGGATGTTGCTGATCACCCTCGGCGGTTGGTTTGTCAGTGGGCTTCCAGGTGCAATGCGGCCTCTGGCTTCCTCGGTCCCAGAGGCTGGTAGCGTTGGCTCCGAATTGAAACTCTCGGTAGAGCCGGGCGATATCGAAATGGAGCGTGGTACCGATTTGCTGGTGACTTCAAAACTCGAAGGGTCCATTGATGGGAATTGGCCGGTGGATGCTCGCTTAGTGATGGTCGATGAGCATGGCGAGGAAACCACGCTCGAGATGTCGCGGGCCTTGGCGGATCCGGTTTTTGGTGCGACGTTGCGGCGATTGGAAATGCCGGTCACGTATCGAGTCGAGGTGGGATCGATTCGCAGCAACGATTACGCCGTTCGGTTATTCGAGTTTCCTGCTCTGGTTCAAAGCGACGCAGCCATCGATTCGCCATCGTACGCAAGACGAGAGACTCGAGTGGTCGAAGACACACGCCGAGTTACCGTGGTTGATGGAGCGAAATTGCGATGGAGCATGTCGTTCAACAAGCCGCTGGCTTCGGCAATGCTGGTCGACGAAGAAGGGAATGAAACAAAACTCCTCCAGAATCCTCTCGATCCATTGACGTACGAAGCTGCGTTCGAGATGGACCAAACGAAGCGTTGGAAATTGAAACTGCTCGATGCGGATTCGCGAGCATCCAAATGGGAGGAGGAACTCGTCGCTAAGGTGATACCGAACAAGCCTGCGGAGTTGAAACTCGCTTCGCCGAGCGATCTGCGGGTTTCGGCCATCCAGGAATTACTCGTCGGGGCGAAGATCCAGGATGACTTCGGGATTCATCGGAGTGGGTTGACCTATTTACTAGGGGAAGGGAAAGCAACGGATCTGGTCCTGTTCGAGGATGAGCTAGGCGCGGGTGAGAGGGATCGTGGAGCTAGTACCATGGAAAATGTCCAAAAGCAGGATCTTAATCACCGTATCGATTTAGAGAGTCTCAAAGCATCGCCCGACCAGTTGCTCTCGTATTTTTTTTGGACCGAGGACATCGATCGCGATGGTCGAGTACGGCGGGTGGATGGCGAATTGTTTTTCGCGGAGATTCGCCCGTTCGAAGAATTATTTCGTGAGGGAGATGCGTCGCGCTCACAACAGCGTCAACAGCAGCAATCCGAACCAAGCGGAGCCTCGCAAAACGCCCAGCAAGCGGAAGATCTCGCGGAACTGCAAAAGAAGTTGATGACCGCGACATGGAATGTGATCCGAAACCTCGGGGCTAAGAGCCAAACGCTCCGTGTCGAGGATATTGATGTATTGATCGAATCCCAAGGGCAGGCCTTGCAGCAAACCGAGCAACTAGGGGCGCAACTTCAAGACGAGAAATCGATCGGATTTTTGAAGGGTGTTCAAGAAGCGATGACCAAAGCGGTGGCGGCTCTGGAAAAGGTGAAGTCGGATCAGGATGCGTTGTCGCTGCGCGATGCGCTGTCCAACGAACGATCGGCGTACGAGGGGCTTTTGAAGCTGCGGGCGCGCGAGCACAACATCGTCCAGTCACAGCAGCAGCAATCCCAAAGTCGGTCCCAATCGTCGAGCCAACGGAATCGCCAGCAACAGATCGACCAATTGAAGCTGGAGGACGATACGAATCGGTATGAGACAGAAACCAGGCCTCAGGAAGAAACCAACCCTGCGGACCGTGAGGTGCGACAGGTCATGAGTCGACTCGATGAGTTGGCCAGGAGGCAACAGGATCTCAACGAGCAAATACGGGAATTGGATTTGGCGTTGCGGGAAGCGAATGATGAATCCGAGAAAAAGGAGTTGGAAGAGCAACTGAAAACCCTTCGAGATAACCAAGAGGAATTGCTGCGCGACACCGATGAATTGCTGGAGAGGATGGATCGGGAGGAGAGCCGACAAGCGATGGAGTCATCGCGAGAACAGGTCCAAGATGCACGCGAACAGCTGAAGCAATCCAATCAGTCCCTCGCGAGCGGCGAAACGTCACCAGCCCTGGCATCTGGGACACGCGCCCAGCAAAAGATGGAGGAGACCCGAGAGTCTTTACGAAAGGAATCGGCAGAGGGACTTCAAGAGTCGGTCCAGGATCTACTTCGTGAAGCAAAGGCACTCGAATCGCAGCAGTTGGAGCTTGAGCGTAAACTCCCAGGGAATGCCAATGCGAAGAAGAACGAAGATAGTCCGCCATCTGCCGATCCGTTGAACCCATCATCGCTTAGACCCGATTCGGAAGCTGGGGAAACCACGAAGCCCGAGGACTGGAAAGATCAGCGTCAAGGTCTCGAGAAATTGTACGAACGGATACAGGATACCGTACTCGAATCGGAAAGTAGTGAGCCGTTGCTCGCAGATGCGCTGTACGATTCGTTCAAAGATGCCAAGGGGAAAGGTATTGAGCAACGGTTGGATCAGATCCCCCAGATGCTGTCTCGAGGACTCGACACTCCTGCTCGGCAAGCTGCCCAGGAAGCAACGAGCGGAATCACAGAGCTCAGGGAGCGACTCGAAAAATCTTCCGAGAGCGTTTTAGGAAGCGAACAGCAATCGTTGCGCAGGGCCATCAACGAGTTGGAACGAGCGCGTGGGGATCTGGAGGACGAAATTCGGGAACGAACCGGTGATTCGGATGCGTTAGAAATGAACACCAGTGACCGTGAAGGCTCAGCTCAGGATCGCATGCGACCAGACGGTGACGAGCCGCGCAGTAGCCAGCAAAGCGGCGAAAGACAGAGTAGCGAAAGACAGAGTGGCGAAAGACAGAGTGGCGGGCAACAAGCGAGAGATTCACGACAACGAGAACCGCAAGGTTCGGACGCTGAGCCGGAAGAAACGCCTGTGGGTGAGCAACGGCAGGGCGAGCAAACGGGTGGGCGACAGCCTGGTGAGAGAACGCAAGGTAATCGCCGAGGGGCCCAGGCTATCGGTGGTGGAGGGGGCGAGCGATCTACCTTGGATCGGATTGCAACCGAACGGGAGTTCCGAGCTCCATTGACGGGAGACGATTTCTTGGAGTGGTCGGATCGGATTCGAGATGTTGAGGAGTTGGTAAGGGATCCGGAATTTCGGGCCGAAGCGGCGAGGATACGTGAAGCTGCTCGAGAGATGCGAGTGGATTTCAAACGGCATTCCAAAGAGCCGCAATGGCCGTTGGTGAAGAAGATGATCGCTGAGCCGTTGGACCAGTTGCAGCAAAAGATCACGGAGGAGTTGTTGCGCAAATCCGCGGAACGGAACCAAATTATTCCGATCGACCGTGACCCGGTGCCAAATCAGTTTCGTCGCAAGCTGGACAAGTACTACGAAAGTCTCGGAGACGAAAGAACTCGCTGATGATTGTTTTCGGAGAGATTGTTTTTGGTCGCGCGTACGCGATCCCTTACGCAATTGCGGCGGGGATTTGCCTTGCTATTCTTGCGCTATGGTCCTACCGTCGGAGTACCTTGAGCCTGCCCATGCGAACGCTCGGCGTTCTCTTGAGAGCGGTTGGGATCGGGCTCATGCTCTATTGCCTTCTCGAGCCGATGGGGAGTTTGGAGCGACCCAAACCTCAAGCAAACGCGATTGCCGTATTGATGGACAACAGCGCGTCGCTTCGTGCGCTGATGTCGATCGAGAAAACCGACGACGCGGGTACGCTCGATGCTGATTTTGAATCCTTGATCTCCGATGATGCGCGTTGGACTCAAGAGTTGACCAAGGATTTTCGTGTTCGCCGATATTTGTTCGATGCCGGCATCACGCCGACCGAAAGTTTGCAAGGATGGACCGGACGTGGCACTGCCTCCGCTTTGAACCGCGCGTTGCAAGCGATCGAGCAGAGGTATCAAGGTCAGTCCTTGGCCGGAGTCGTGCTGCTGACCGACGGGCAATCGACCGATCGAATCGATGTCGATCGCTCGGAGGAGAACTCGCTGAATGCGTTGGGTCAGGAGCAAGGTACGAGTTGGCGAGGGGTCGTGCCCGTGTATCCCGTCCTGCTGCGCGACAGTACCGACGCTCGGGACTTGTCCATTCGGCAGGTCTCGGTTCAGCAATCGGAGTTCGAAACGGCCCCGGTAACACTCACAGCCCAAATATCGCATCGTTTTTTAAAGGGTGAGGATGTCCTCGTGGAACTTTTCGATGCGAGCGGAACAATGGTTCAGTCGACGTCGTTGCGATTGGGACGGGCCGACCAACCCATGATTGCAACATTTCGCTTCCGACCTGAGAAGCGGGGTGTTCAAGGGTACACGGTGATTACCAAATTAAAGAATGATAAGTCGTGGGCGCGTGTTGTCGGGTCGGAGTTGCCAAAGAGTCGGTCTATCGATGATGTTGCGTTTGGTAATAATCGTCGGTTTACGGTCGTCGATCGAGGGATGGGGCCTTATCGAATTTTGTATATGTCAGGACGACCCAATTGGGAGTTCAAGTTCCTACGGCGGGCGCTGGATGAGGATCCCGAACTTCAGCTAACGGCGTTAATCCGAATCGCCAACAAGGAACCCAAGTTCAGTTTTCGCAATACGAAGTTGGATTCCAACAACCCACTCTTTTTAGGCTTCGAAGATGTTAGCGAAGAGGAAAAAGAGAAGTACAACGAACCGGTTTATGCCCGTTTGGGCGTGAAGCAATCGGGGGAATTGAAGACGGGTTTTCCAAAAGATGCGAGCGAATTGTTCGAATACTCTGCCGTTGTTCTCGATGATTTGGAACATGAGTTTTTAACGCTCGATCAACAGCAGATGCTTCGTCAATTCGTAGCCATCCGCGGTGGTGCCTTGGTCGTTCTCGGTGGCCAAGAATGCATGCGAGGCAAATCCTTTCGCGATTCGGTGCTCGGCCAATTACTTCCCGTTTACGGAGACCCGAGCCTTCCGGAGATGTTTACACCCACCGGGGTAGCCGATAGCAACAGCCCGGGCGAAGGATCGGTTTCCTTTGGCTTGTCGCGAGAGGGTTGGTTGCAACCCTTCATGCGATTGTCCGATCAAGAGGCTCAAGAGCGACGTCGACTGGATCGGATGCCCAGGTTTGAAGTTTGGAATCGAACTTCGCAGGTAAAGCCTGGTGCGAGCGTTTGGGCAGAGGGCGAAACCGGTAACGGCGAGAAGGTTCCGCTGGTTGTTGCGCAACGATTTGGACGGGGGCGGACGTGCGCGTTTATGGTTGGTGATTTTTGGCGTTGGGGATTGCGTAGCGAAGAAGAGGATCGAGGTGAGGTGTTCCAGGCATGGAGGCAGTTGGTGCGAGGAATGATTGCTGATGTTCCTCGCAAGATCGAAGTTCGGTCCGAGAACGACGCGAACAATCCGCGATTGGTACGTGTGATCGCGACGGTGGTTGATGAAGACTTCAAGTCTCTCGATACAGGATTCGTCGATTGTCTTATTCGCTCTCCCTCCGGAGAGATAATCAAGGGGCAAGGGATGGCCGCGATGAATGCGCCCGGTGAGTACGCGTTCTCCCTCATTGCAACTGAAACGGGGGTTTACCATGCAACGGCTGTCGCAAAGTCCGCGGATGGTACCAAAATCGGGGAGGGGGAGACGGGTTGGGTGTGGGAACCCGAGGCAAGTGAGGTTGAGCGATTAGGGGTGGACCGGGATGCGCTTCAGCGAATTGCTGAGCGGTCTGGAGGCAAATTGCTCACGCCATCGGAGTTGACGGGGCTGGGTTCCATGTTGCCAAAGGAAAAGATTCCCGTGAAAGAAGTTCGGGTGGTTTCGTTATGGCATCAATCATGGGTCCTTGTGACGGCGTTGGCATGCCTCGTGTTGGAATGGTTCGTTCGACGAAGCAATGGGATGGTTTAGGATGTGTAGCCGTGTTTTGTTAGTAACGATCCTAACGCTGCTTGTTCCAGGAACTGTGCTTGTTCCAAGAACTGTTCTAGGGCAGGAAGACAAGCTATCGGTCGGAGCCAAGGAGGCTTCGGTGGCGAAGGATGCTGCGCCGAGACGTATTTGCTTGGTGGTGGGTGCAGCAGGTGAACCGGAGTATGGCGAAGAATTTCGAAAGTGGGCAAGTCGCGTTCGCAGTATCATGTCGGGTGCGGCTTGGCTGGTTCTCGATGGCGTTGGCGACGGAGATAGTATTCAAGCGAAGAGCGGCATTGTGGCAGGCGATGCTGGGGAACAATCGCACCGCGAACGCATCCTCCGTTGGATCGGAGAGACTCCCGAACAACCAGGGGAGAATTGGTTGATATTTTTGGGCCATGGGACCCACGAAGGGAAAGTCACACAGCTCAATTTGTTGGGGCCTGATTTATCGTCTGCGGATTTGGCTGCGGCGTTGCGCGGCAAAACGGGGCGATGGGTGTTTGTTTTTTGCAATTCGAGTTCGGCTCCATTCATGGCATCCATCGCTGGTCCTAATCGCGTGATTGTTACGGCGACGAAGAGTGGTGCTGAGCAGAATTTCTCGAGGTTTGGTGATTACTTTACGCAGGCTCTTACCGATCCGATGTCGGACTTAGACCATGATCACGAACTTTCGATTCTCGAAGTGTTTTTGACTGCGAGCAATGGTGTGTTGAAGTATTACGAGGATCGCGGCTTACTCGCGACCGAGCAGGCGTTATTGGAGGACACGGGAGATGGGCGAGGGACCCCGGCTGTTTTTTATCGAGGGCTTCGCGCCGTGAAGGGACCGGTAGACAAAGCGAGTTTGGACGGCAATCTTGCGAAGCGGGTAACCATCGACGGTGAGTCTATGGTGCGGCTTTCGGAAGACTCGATGGCAAAGAGAGAGACGCTCGAAGAGGAGTTGGAACGGCTTCGATCGCAAAAGGGCGACATGGACCTCGATCAATACTACCGTGAATTGGAACGAGTGTTCGTACAACTGGCCCGAATCAAGACCGACGAGCCGGTGAAGCCGTGAAAGAGTTCTCGATCCTTTCCGTTCCCGAGGAACAGGGTGGCGATGATCGACGATCAAGTTTGGTTGCTGCGAATCGTGTACTCTCCGCTTGGAGTCGGGAGTTCGAGGTTGCCGAACGAGAACGTTTGAAGAAGCCGATCGAGTCGATCTTTGCAGCGATCGAGATTTCGGTAGTGTCGAAACCGGGAGAGTGCACCGAGTCGTTCGAGGCGCGGTTGGCCGGGGTCGATTTCCCAGGGGTGGATATAGAAATGGATCGAACGGCCCGATCGCTCGATCTTCTTGAGAGCCCATCGAGTGAACCACCAAGGGAAGATACGAAAATAGCCTCCACCTCCAACGGGTATTTTGAATGGGCCGTAAGGGAGGACTGAGACCGGGTGTTCCGCGATGGAATGCCCGCTGGAGGTAACCGTGTAAGAATCGATCGGTGAGTCCGGGATTCCGTACCGGTCATGGCGGATTGGAACGATGCTACTATCGTAACGGATGCCATGTTTCTTAAGGATTTCGATAGCCCAACCGCTTTGCCGAGTGATCGAAAAACTGGGTGCGCGAAAATGGAGTACTGGCGACTGAGTTATTTTTTCGAGCGCCGATGAGGCCATCGCCATATCCATTTCGAACGTCATGGGGCCTTGTTCGTAGAGCAAGCGATGCCAGTAGGTATGAGATCCGACGACGTGACCGGACTCGTGAATCCGCCGCACGAGATCCGGGAATTGATCCGCTACCCAGCCTAAACAATAGCAAAATGAGCGGACCTTGTGCTTTTGGAGAAGGTCCAGCAAGCCGTGGGTGTTCGCTTCGACCCGCGATTCCCAATCAACCCAACTCTCTCGAGTGACGAAGGGGTCGAACGAGGATACTTGGAAGTAATCCTCGACATCGATGCTAAAAAAATGTTTCGGCGTTTGGGACGTAGGCACTGCGAAACACCGTTTAAGGGCTTTTGCCGAACTGGATGGCCGTCGATGAGGCTCAGTCGATGAAGCTCAGTCGTCCATGCATACGAGATCGGGGGTCAGTGCGTGCTGCGCTGCATCTTTCGCGTGGTGGTTTTTTTCCCAAAGGGGTGCGTAAATCACGCTGAAACGGGACTCGTCGGGCGACATGGAAAGACCGGCGACTTTGGTGGCGACACTGCCAGGGATACCGATCAAGCGAAGGGCGGTGCACGCGACCATTTTTAGGTCTGCGAAAAGAGACGAATTTTCGACGTACTCGAGATCGAGCGTCTGCTTTTTCATCACCGAACCCAGGTCGGAGTCGGGGGGAAGGTTGATTTGTGAGAAGCCCGTAATTCCTGGTCGAACAGCGAGTCGCGAGGAGTAGTAGGGCACGGTTCGAACGAGTTTCTCAATGAACTCTGGGCGTTCTGGGCGAGGTCCACAGAAGGACATCTCTCCGCGGAGGACGTTGACGATTTGGGGCAATTCATCCAAGTGGAGTTTCCGGAGCCATCGGCCAACCGGGGTAACGCGAGGGTCATGGTCACCCGTCGACCATTGGGCGCCGCGGGCCTCGGCATCTTGGTACATGCTGCGCAATTTGAACATCCGGAACGATCTGCCGTTCTTCCCCGTCCTTACTTGTGCGTAGATCCCCGGACCTTTACTCGTAGCCCTCACCAGCAGAATTAGCAGCCCCGTCATTAAAAGAGCGGGAACCGCCAAAACCAAAGCGACTGGAACTTCCCAATACCGTTTCAGATCGTGGTATTTTGCGGGCTCGAGCGTGTCTAGAAGACCCTCAAGCTCCGAGGACCCGCCTGTGGCGGTCGTGGGACCGAAGCCGGTTGGGGAGGGGCGCAGCGTGCCTACACTAGAGTCAAAACGACGACTCAACGTAGACGGAGACGCGATGATTGTCGCGTCTGCGGGCGATATTTCTGACATTAACCAATCCTCGAACGAAGCCAAACTCGATGGGTGTCAGTGTGTGTGTTTGATCCCAAGGACCAATGCATCGGATCGCGGAGTCAGCGGGCGCGTCTTCCGTGCCGCCATTATGGTTATCCTGCGACTTCGTTGCAACCGATTCAGGCATGAAATCCTGGAGAGTTTCCGTGGACGTTGAATTAGGCATATTTTACCGATTGAGACACCCAATCCATGCGAATCCGGACCGAATTCACCGCTTGGCAGGCGTTCCGGTGCTAGGAAGTCCGCCGTTTTCCTGGATTCAGGCGTCCGGGGTTCAGCCCGCTCGACAGCAATGAGGGGGTCGGAATTATGTGGAAAACGTTATGGAACCACGCTGTGCATTACCCCTAGAGCTATGTTGGATTGGAAAGTACGGTCTAGCTGGCGACTACGGTCTAGCTGGCGATTGCGGTCTGAATGGCGGCTCCGTTTCGACGGTGGTAGCCTCAACGTGTTCCCGCGATTGTGGTTCTCAACGGATATGATTTACTGAACGCAGAGATGGGTTTTCAAGCAATTCAAGCAAATCAAGCAATATCGTAGGCAGGTCTAGAAACCGTGGAAGTACAGTCGCAGGTTCCAAACATGCCTCCGTTGGATTGGATATCTGGCCAGGTCCATGTGGAATTGGCGTACAAAGGTCGAGTGCGTTCGTTCCGCTTTCAAGGGCCATTTGCACGGATCGGTGAGCACGAGCGTTGCGAGATCCGTGTTCCTGGGATCGGTGCCCCCGTTGTGGCATACGTGCAAGTCGGGGAAGGGTATTTAGCAGTCTTGGATCTCTCCGAGACGTTTCCGATTGCCCGCTGTGAGGTCCAGTACGTGCTGCCGGGTGGCTCGGTTTGGTTGCAACCGAATGCGAGATTGACCCTGGAGTCGATCCAGCATGACGCACCAACTTCCGATGCATTCTCCTGGGAGTCCTTTGAACTCGAAGACTTGCGTGTTTTGCCCAACACGTTGGTTTTGGAGTCAGGGGTCACGAAACCAGAATCGAAGGAGAATTTGTTTCGACTGACAACCGTTCTATCGGTCCTCGGAACGGACGCCGCTTGCCAGTTGCAGTTAAAACATCGCACGATTGCGAAGTTCCAGTGTGTTATCTTCCGTGGTGAGCATTTGGGGAAACCCGTTCGAGTGGTCGACTTGTTGGCCGCCTCTCCAACGTTAGTCGACGACAAGAATGCCAACGGCGCTGTGCTCGATGTTGGTGGCAGGTTGCAATGCGGCAAGATGATTTTGTCGGCCCGCAGGGTATTGACGGAGGCCTTGCTTCCGACTGCCGTCAGCACTCCAACGGCGTCCGGGTCGGTTCCGGGACCTCCGGTATCACTGGTAAGTCCGACGAACCAAAGCGTCAATCCGGCCTCCCGTCCGGTCGAACCCTCGGCTCCGAGCGAATCCAGCCCATCCATGGATATTTCCATTGCTGGTGGCAGCTTGAGCCTCCCCCCGGTCGCAAAAGATGCTTCCACATCGGTTCCAAAGAGCGGAACGCTTGTAGCGGATAGCGCTCAAGTACTCGTGCCTCGATTGAACCCTTGGGAAGAAAGGATCGAACGCAATCAAGAAGCGATGCTTTCGAGTCTTCAAGCGATCGCAAACCGAATGGAATCGATCGAGAGTTCGGTGTCCAATGCAAGTACCGATCCTCGATGGACCGCAGCGCTGTCGGAACTGGAGAGGGCCTTCGGGGTTGTGTTGGAGAAAATCAGTACTCTGGAATTGGGCTTGAATCAGGTTTCTGAGGATACGCTTCGCGAACTCAGTGCGATCGATCAAAAAAATGCTGCCTCATTTGCAACTCTGCAAGAGCACAACGCATCGCAATTAGCTTCGCTCCGCACAACCATTCATGGTTTGATGGAAAACTATGGTTTGATGGAAGGCTATGCAAAAGCTACCTTTGCGGCAGATGCGGTTGCCAGCAAGCCAGTTCAACAGGTGCATTCGATCGAAAGCGTTGAGAATCTCAAACAACCTGCTCCTGGGCGGAAAAAGGAGTCTCGCGAGCCAACGGCCAATTCAGCCCCGCCCAACAAGCCAGCCCCGCCCAGCATGCCAGCCCCGCCCAGCAAGCCAGCCCCCCTCAGCCAACCCGCCCCACCCAGCCGACCCCGGACAGCGCTCGCGAAAAGTTCGCTTGGGACCTCTTTGGATAGGATGACGGATGTTGAGGCCGCTAGCGTCGCGGCTGATGATCTCAAGCCCGATGGTGGTGAATCTAAGTTGAGAACACTGGATGAATCGTTGGGGGTGCCATCTGCTTCGAACAAGCATTTGGACCCAGACTCTCCGGAGTTGTTGGCTTCGAGCGACTCGCCCGAGGAAACTTTGGTGCTCGGATCGCTCATGGAATTGAGGCAACGCAAAGCGAGTGCGAGGGTCATGCAAGTCACCCTTCTGACGGCTGTGTTTGTAGCCGTGGTTGGAATCGCGGTGCCCATCGTTTGGTACCAAATACCGGAAGGTTGGAGAGAGCTGATTTGGCGATTGGGCGCGAAAGAGACTGTCGTTGAGCCAGACAGAGAATCCACGGATCCGAAACCTGTGGGCCGTTAGCTGGCTTTTTCGGGAGACCACTGGAGATTCAAAGAGATCGCTTGATAACAGGTGATGGGATCAGCGGTACCGATATAAACAGAGTCGAGAGAAACAGAGTCGAGCTACAGGAATCGACGAGTTTTGCACATGCCGTTTCGACGCGTATCTAGCGGATAGAGGCCGCAGGCTTTTCCTAAACAGCACGTTGTGATTGAGTTGCGAGCGAAAAGTGGCAGTGAGGCGCTTTCCCCGTTGGAACCGTATTAGGGTTGGGGTACCTTCTGCGTCCCCTCGCAAAAAAAGCAAGGTGATCTCTGCTGCCGCTCGTGAAGAGTCGTTCGCGTGGAGATTTCCCGATACGTTGCCACGGATGCGCAGGGGGCAAGTACCTTCATTCCCCTAACTCTGAATGAGCTATGAAAGATACGAGTTCCATGGAACCATTGCACGAAGCCCCATCCGACGCTACCGATCCGACCGGTAGGAAAGGAACGCATGCTGACGTTGAAACCACGACGAGTCTCGCCGTGCAAGAGTTGGATTCCGCGTCGGTCGCTTTGTCGGAAAGTTTTGTCGGACGTTGGCAAAAACTCGTCAGCCAGACCAACTGGGAAAAGGGGAGAATCATCGCAGAATGGCGATCAGCCCTAATCGCTGGAGAATCGCCAGTCACTTCCTACAGCGACGAATCCTGGGCTCGACAAGTAGGGGACGTTACCAGCCAACACGTAGGGCGATTGCGCCGTGTTTACGAGCGATTCGGCGAAAGCCAATCGAGTTTCGCTGGGTTGTATTGGAGCCATTTCCTGGCGGCCTTGGATTGGGATGACGCGGAATTGTGGTTGGAGGGCTCCGCGCGAAGCGATTGGAGCGTCTCTCAAATGCGCCGGACTCGGTCCGAAGCCATGGGTGGAGATCACGGTGCCTCGGAACGCGACGAGGAATTGATCACCTCGGAATTGGACGACGGATTTGTCGGCCTCGCTCAGGAGGATGATGATGCGAGGGGAAGCCGTCACGAGGATGAGGACGACATCCGTTCCGAAAAAGATTCCAATGGAAGAATCGAATCGGGGCCGCTCGCCGAAGGTCCTGACTTTGGGGACGAAGACAGCGAAAACATCGCATCCTACGACTCGTCGGACTCCAGTTCTGGGCTTGCAGAGTCGTTCGAAGAGGGTGGGGAGAAAGGAAACCCATTTGCCGACCTTGGACAGCTGCCACCCGACGTTGCGGATGCTCTTGAGCAATTCAAATTATGCGTGATTCGCCACCGGTCGTCGCATTGGAGCGATTTCTCGCAGTCCAGCATGATTCAGGTTCTCGACGCCCTGCGTTCGTTTGTGGCGCGATAGAAGTTCACTCTCGCGTTTTTAAAATCCTTCGGAATTTCCTAGGACCCCGCCGTCTGTGACGGTTTAAGGCGGTGGGGTAGAATGCGGCGGTCCACGCAGCCAGTTTGCCATTTTGGCGAGGAAACCTCAAGAGAATGAACGAAGAAACCCTCCAGCGCATCTATCGCACATACGGGATCGAGAATTGGTCTGCAGGGTACTTTGGCGTAAGCCCTCAGGGGAACATCGTCGCCCACCCCTCGATGAACGATGCACGGGCAGTGGACCTGAAATCCGTAGTCGATCACTTGGTCAAGGATCGCAAACTCCATCTCCCGTTGCTGTTGCGTTTTCCACAGATTCTGACCAATCAACTGCGGATTCTATCCACCGCTTACCGTGACTCGATCGAAGAGTTTGGGTACAAGGGGAAGCATTACCCGGTCTTCCCGATGAAGGTAAATCCGCGGCGAGAGGTCGTTGAGGAGTTTCTCAAGGACACCGGCAAGTATCGCGTGGGGCTCGAATGCGGCTCCAAAGCGGAGCTATACGCGGCCATCGCCCAAGAGCAAACGCCGGAGTCGCTGCTCATCTGCAACGGCTTCAAAGATGAATCGTTTTGCCGTTTAGCACTGCTCGCCGTGCAGTCGGGCAAACGTGTGGTCATCGTGATTGAGAAACTGAATGAACTTCGCATCCTGCTGCGAGTCTGCGCCGAGTCAGGAGTCTATCCCTGGGTTGGGTTGCGAGCCAAACTGTACACGAAGGGGTCTGGCAAGTGGGCTAGCTCGGGTGGGGACTCGGCCAAGTTTGGGCTAACTACCTCGGAACTGCTCCAGTGCATTCGCTTGTTGCGCGAAGAAGGCCGACAAGACTGCTTGCGTTTGCTGCACTTCCACATCGGTAGCCAAATCACCGATATCAAACGGGTCAAAAACGCGATGAAGGAAGCAGCGCGGGTATACGCAAAGATCCATCAGTGGGGCTTGCCGGTCGATTTCCTCGATATCGGTGGCGGTCTGGGTGTCGATTACGACGGCTCGAAAACCAGGACCGAGTCATCGATGAACTACACCGTGGAGGAGTTCGCCAACGACGTGGTGTACACGGTTCAATCGGTCTGCGACGAAGAAAACGTCCCACACCCCAATTTGGTGACCGAAAGCGGGCGAATGATGACCGCTTACCATACGGTGCTGGTCACATCGATCCGCGAAGAAATCGAAACCTTTGCGGACGATCAGCCCGAGGTCACCATCGACGAAGACGATCCGCAGGTCATCACGGAGATGAAATGGTTGCTCGACGAACTCAACGGTAAGAACTATTTCGAGTACTACCATGATGCGGTCGAGCACAAGGACGAACTCCATACGCAATTCAATCTCGGGCTGATCTCACTCGAGGATCGGGCCAAAGGGGAAGTCCTTTATTGGGAAATCTGCGCCAGAGCTCTCAAAGAATCCGAGCAGACTCGAAACCCCAATGAAGAGTTCGAGGATGTGAAACGCATCCTCGCTGCCAAGTACCTGTGCAATTTTTCGTTGTTCCGCTCGGCACCCGATTCCTGGGCCATCGGGCAGTTGTTTCCAGTAGTGCCACTGCATCGACTCCAAGAGCCAAAGATCGATTTTGCGACCTTGGTGGATGTGACTTGTGATTCCGATGGCAAGATCGATAAATTTGTCGATCTGAGAGATGTCAAGCAAACGCTGGAACTGCCGGAATGGAAAGAGAATCAAGAGTACTACCTGGGGATCTTTCTCGTTGGTGCCTACCAGGAAGTGATGGGGTCGTATCACAATTTGTTTGGGTTGCCCAACGAAGCTCAGATCTTCATGGAAACCGACGGCCGATTTCATGTTGCGAAAATCGTTCCGGGAAGCAATATCCAGGACATGGTCGCCTTCGCCAGGTACGATACCTCGGCCTTGCAGGATCTCTTTGCGAAGCGACTATCGGGGCTGGTGGATGCCGGGAAAACAAACGCGCACGAAGCTGAGAAATTGGTCAACCAGTACAAGAGTGCTGCGAAATGGTCGACCTACTTGGACTGAACGAGACCTACCCAGATCCGATGCCTGGTTGCTGAGTGACGCAGGATGCCGGCGTTCTTTCGGGTGACAGAGCCTTTCCGCAGGTTAATTGCGGAGGTACGATGTTCGCCAGAGCCAGCAGGCTCTCCGTCGATCGCAACTTGTGGAAAGGAGTCTGAGTCATGGCGCGCAATGAACAGTTGATTCGGCAGCATAAAATCATCCAAGTTTTAGAGCGCCGCCGATATGGGGCGAGCTTAGAGGATCTGCGCGACACCGTCGTCGATGAACTCGGACTTGGTAGTCTGCACGTAAGGAGTATCCGAAGGGATATCGAGGCGTTGCAAGCCGCAGGCATGCCGATCATCACTGAGGAGACGGCATCGGGCAAAGTTTGGAAGATGAGCCGCGCAGACACCGGGCTTCATCGTCTAACGATTACCGCTAGTGAATTGATCTCGTTGTCGATCGGGCGCGATCTCCTGTTTCCGCTGGCGGGGACCCAATTCTGGCAAGGCATCGAGGCGTTCTGGAACAAGGTACGGGATCAATTGCCGGCCGGTGTCTATGAACATTACGAACGGTACCGAAGAACCTTGCGCATTCTCGGCGTGGTACCGAAAACGTATGAGAAGCAGCAAGGCATGCTGAAGACGATCAATCGAGCGATCCAAGAGCATCGGCGGTTGGATGTCGAGTACGAAGCCACAGGTAGCCCGGCGCGACAACGTATCTTGGAACCCTATGGCCTTGCGATTTTCCAGTCGAGTATTTACATGGTGGCGACGGAATTTGGGCAACATATGGATTTGGAGCCGCAGGAGCGATTGCGGCATTGGAAGTTGGATCGATTTTTGAAAGCCACGGCTTTGGATGATTGGTTCAAGCCTGATGAGCAAGTCGATTTGGATAGCCATCTAGGTAGAAGCGTTGGTATCTTCAGTGGTGATCATCCAACGATCTATCGGATTCGGCTGAACGCGAAAGCAGCGCGGTGGGTCCAGGAGGAACCTTGGCACGCGGAGCAGCAATTGGAAAACTGTCGGGATGGGTACAGTATCCTATCGGTGCCTGCCTATCATCCGATGGAGGTGATCCCGCAGGTACTGCGACTTGGGTCGTCTGCGGAGTTGATCGAGCCGGCGGAGGCGAGGAGTATTTTAGGGGACCAACTCGCTGAGATGGCGGCAATGTACCGCGTGGATCGAAAGAGTCGCAAGTAAACATTGCTGCGCGAAGCGAACTCCATCGGAGCCCTAAGCGTGAGCGCCGGGTTGAGGGGCGCTGGACCTGCTACTTCCAACGCATCGCTCATCACCAGCATCGGGGGATCCGGGTTCCCACGTCCAGTCGCCACTCGCTCACACGCGTGGCTCGGTTTCGCGAAGCGCATTTGCTTCGCGAAGCGAGCTCCATCGGAGCCCTAAGCGTGAGCGCCGGGTTGAGAATCGCTGGACCTGCTAGTTCCAACGCATCGCTCGTAACCAGCATCGGGGGATCCGGGTTCCAACGTCCAGTTGCCACTTGCTCACACGCGTAACTCGGAGTGGATGCGCAATTCTATGGATTGTCTACTTTGTAACGACTGTAAGGATTGCAACACCGTCGACAAGCATTGCCCATTGCGCATGCATAATCGGCATGGTCGTGGCAAATACCCTAGGGGGCGGCTTTTTACTAACAGACTTACTTTGCTCAGTTGACAAAGTCGTCATACCCTTTCGATGAAGGTTACGGAGAAATTCTTTCCGCACCATAGTTTCATCGCCCAGTGATCGAAATGCCGCTGACGCCCAAAAAGGATCACCTTCCGCCCCGTAGTTTTAGCCAGCGACTCAATGAGTTGCTGGACAAGCTTTCCCGGTGGCTTAAGGCAGCGGTTTCTTTGGAGCAGCCCTTATCGCCCAATGATGTGGATGCGATCGTGCTCGAGGAACGCGTGCTCTACAGCGGCACGCCCATGCCTGTGGACGCCCAAGAATCCGGGGGCGAGGCAAACGTAAACCCAGACGGGATGGGAACCCCAATCCCCGACGATATCTGGGCGTACATCGAGTCGCTCAATCCCGCTGGAGGGGGGCTGGTAGGCTCCGTTCAGCAGCAGGACGAGAACGCAGCGGAAACGGCACTCGGGTCCCTTGTCCCCGAAGAACTCGCCACGGAGCCACCCGACCAGAGCACGACCACTAGTCCTATCAACGTCGATTCGGACGTAGGAAGTACCGCTGCGGAGGATCTCGATCCGAGCGATAGATCCGCCGTTTCCGAGGATTCCTCAGCGACTGCCGAAGCGATCTTGAGTGAAACGCTTGCACTGCAGGCCGATATTTCCGCTGTCGAGGGTTTGTCCTCGAGTTGGGAAGCCTCCGCATTAATCCTCGAATCACCCAGTAGCGATGGTAAGAGCGACACTGCGACCGATTCGTCCGAAAACGAATCAGCACCTGAGTTGGCATATGGGATGCCTTGGCAGTTCGCATCTTCTCAACCGAACTTGATCGAACCCTACCAAGTTCTCGGGGCTGCTGAGCAGCAATTGAGTTCGCTGAGCAATCGTCTCTCCGATATGGAATGGGATCGCAGTCCGGCAGTTCAACTCGTGCCTGGCTATGACAGCTACCTGACTGGTGAGACTGTCGGTGGTTGGTTGGTCGATCAAGGAACCGTGGATCTTCTCGGCACGGATCTTTTAGAGTCGCCCCTTTCCAACAAATGCATCGATCTTGGGGGCACTCGGGAGAACAATAGTATCGCTTGCGAGTTAACGACGGAGATCGGCAAACGCTATCAATTGACTTATTCGGCGACAGGGAACTGGCTGAGTGGCGATACGGTCAACGGCGTTTTGATTACCGCAGACGAATATTCGGAATCGGTTCTACTACCGTCCGACCCGCACGCTTCCTTGCTGACCTCGCATTGGACGACACAGACATTTTCGTTCGTGGCCACGTCGGAGCGAACGAGGTTATCCATCGGAACCATCGGAGAGGATGTTCGCGGAGCGATTGTTTCGGATTTGAATCTGATCGAGGTTCCGGACTACCTTTCGAGAGCTCTCGATGAGAATCCAACGCTCGGGTTCGACGCGAATCGAATGATGTTCTTTGAGCGGGAACAGAGCATCACGCCACTCAACGTGGATGGGTTGGGTAGCGATCCGCCAAACCTTTCCAGCCCTTGGGAAGAATCGGTTCAAGGGTATTTAACGCAGCAAAATTCGAGTCAGGTTGTCGTTTCTCAAGACAACCTTTCGGCCGTTGATAGCGGCACAGGTGTTGGCGAAGGAGTTCAGCCAACTTCGGATCCGCTCGAACCTTCTCGTGTGGTGAGCAACGCGTTGATCGTTGTCGACACGAGTCTTCCAGAGTTTGAGCGATTGCTATCAGCGTGCGGTGTCTACACGTCGATCGATCAGCACTTTGATGTGCTGTATCTCGATCACTCGGCCGATGGCGTGGAGGTGGTTACCGAGTATTTGAGCCAGTCGGGTCGTGTGTACGACGCGATCCATTTGGTGACACACGGTAGCGATGGGATGATCAAGCTCGGTGGTTCATGGCTGACTGCAGGTAACATCGATCAGCATTTCTCTGAGTTGCAACGCTGGGGGATGTCGCTGAGCGAGTTTGGTGACATTCTTATTTATGGTTGCGATGTGGCAGCGGATGCGACTGGCAAAGCATTCATCGATCGAATTGCGGAGTTAACCGGAGCTGATGTTGCAGCCTCGATGGACAAGACCGGTGATTTATCGCGCGGCGGTGATTGGGATTTGGAGTATGTTGCGAGCGCTAACCCCTCACCCCCGACCCCTCTCCCCCAAGGGGGCGAGGGGAGTGAAAGCATTTGGGATTTGTCTCCCCTCGCCCCTGATAAGGGGAGAGGGGCTGGGGGTGAGGGGGTGTCGCGTGAAGGGGTAATCGAGTCAAGAAATCCCTTCAGCCTCACGCTGCAATCCTCCTATGGTGGCCTCCTCGCCACTTACACCGTCACCAACACCAACGACAGTGGCGCCGGTTCACTTCGCCAAGCTATCCTCGATGCCAATGCCAACGCGGGCGCGGACATCATCACGTTCAACATCGCCGGCAGCGGCACACAAGTCATTAATGTCGCAACAGTACTGCCAACCATCACCGATCAAGTCACCATCGATGGCACGACACAAACAGGCTATATCGCGGGCAGCTTTGTCCCCATCGTCCTCGATGGGGACGATATCCATGCCAGTGGGCTGACACTCGGTGAAGGTTCCAGCGGAAGCACGATTCGAGGTCTGTTGGTTCGAGACTTCGAAGAAAATGGAATTATCTATTCCACGACGATCGACCCGACACAGATTTTTGACGATGTGATCATTACCAGCTCGATCGGCTACGTGACCCACGAGCTGATCGTGATCGATACGAGTTTGCCCGACTATCAGCAACTCCTCTCTGCATGGGGATTGTACACCTCCAACGATCGATCGATGGATGTGCTGTTCGTGGATCGGACGGTCGATGGAGTGGAGGCGGTGACCGAGTACTTGAGCCGCTCCGGAACACAGTACGATGCAATCCACCTAGCGACGCACGGTTTCGCTGGCGGTTTGCAATTAGGCAATGTCACTTTGACGTCAGCTAGCCTCGCACAGTACGCAAGCCAGTGGGATCTTTGGCAATCGAGCTTGACCGCTGACGCGGATCTGTTGCTGTATGGCTGTTCGATTGCAGACGGATCGACAGGTATCGAATTTGTGGATCAATTGGCGAGCCTGCTAAATGTCGACATCGCGGCGAGCATCGATGCAACGGGGGCCTCATCGCTCGGTGGCGACTGGGATCTGGAATATCAAGTCGGTCAGACACTCGGCAACCTGACCGTATCCGAAATCCCAGGGTCGGACTGGGAGCACCTCCTTCTGACCTACACCGTTCGAGATGATTTTGTGGTGGCCATGTATACCAACAACAACGGTACCAACAGCTGGAGCGGGGCCTGGAGCGAGACCGATGCGGCAGGAGCGGGTGCGACCACTGGAAACATTCTCATCACCGGTGGCCAACTTCAAATGCAAGCTGCCAACGCGGCGGATCTGATATCCCGCCAAGCGAACCTCACCGGCGCGCACTCAGCAACGCTTAGCTTCACCTACGACAACACCCTCGATAACAATGCATCGACATCCAGTATCACGGTCGATGTCTCAAGCGATGGAGTCAACTGGGTTACGCTGGATACCTTTTCGAAGACGCTGAATACGACCGCAAGTAGCAAGTCCTACAACATATCCTCGTACATCTCCAGCGGAACTCGGGTCCGATTCGATGTCGGTACGGCGGCGGCCGGTTCATTCTATGTGTTTGTCGATAATTTCCAAATTTCCTACGATATCAATACCTCCCCTACGGCTGTCGCCGATACAGTGACTGCGGTCGAAGCGGGTGGTGCCAATAATGGAACGGCGGGCACAAACCCCACGGGCAACGTGCTGACCAATGACACCGAAGCGGATTCCGGTGATACGAAAGCGGTTTCAGGTGTCGCGGCGGGTGTGGTCGGCAGCGCGTCGACCAACGTAGGTTTCAATGTCACGGGAACGTACGGTACCATCAATATCGCATCCAATGGTGCGTACACGTACACCGTCGACAACAACAACGCCACCGTACAAGCATTGCGAACCAGCGGCAACACGCTGACCGACACCTTTACCTACACGATGCGAGACACGCTGGGCCTGACCAGCACAACGCAGATCACCGTCACGATTCAAGGGGCCAACGACGCGCCGAGTGATATCTCCGGGACGCTGACCATCGCGGAGAACTCGGCCAATGGCACCTCGGTCGGCACAGTAACAGGCACTGATGTCGATACGGGAGATACACGAACTTGGTCGCTGACCGACAGCGCGGGTGGCCGCTTTGCGATCAATTCCTCAACCGGACAAGTGACTGTCGCCAACAGCAGTCTCCTGAACTTCGAATCGGCGACAAGTCACAACATCACGATCCGAGTCACGGATACGGCCGGCGCGACGTTCGATAAGGTTATGGGAGTAACGATTTCCGATGTCGCCGAGACGCTGACTCTCACCTCAGGGAACGATACCTTTGCGGATACGGGAGTCACCGAGACCTCGATCAACGCTGGGGATGGCGACGACACGATTACCACCTCAAGCGGCAACGACAATCTCACCGGCGGCAATGGAACGGACACGGCAAGCTACGAGACCACACCGCTCTACACTGAGAACTTCCAGTCCGGTGCGACAGGTTGGTCGAGTAATACGACTGAGTCCTCGGGGTGGTTGAGCACCTTCCTTGGAAGATTCAGCGGGAGTGGTGGAGCCCAAGCGGTTTCGAAATCGTACTCCCTGGCAAGCAATCCGACGCAGGCTGCGGTCGAATTCGATCTTTATCGAATTTCAAGTTGGGATGGCGAATCGTTCAATGTATTTATCAATGATTCGCAAGTCGTTTCGGTCAACCTCCATCATTTGGGCACGATCAGCGCGACCAGCGGGACAACTGGAAACGTTTCGTGGACAGCCAACACGGTCTCGAACGTAAGTAGCGATTTCGGTAATACCCAGATTATCCGGTTCAGCCTGATTGTCACCTCACCCGGCACGTCGCTCAAACTCGGTTTTGGAACGACGCTGGATGAGCATATCAGCAACGAATCCTACGGCATCGATAATCTCAGTATCTCGACCGGTTCGGCCGTTAACGTCAACCTGTCGACGACGACGGCGCAGAATACGGGCGGGTCGGGCAACGATACTCTGCAGCAGTTTGAGAATCTGACCGGTTCGTCTTTTAATGACACCCTAACGGGTGATGCTGGAAACAACGTACTTCGCGGCTCGGGTGGCAGTGATACGCTTACCGGCGCTTTGGGGCATGATACCTTCAATGTCGATTCAGGCACCGATACGATTACGGACCTCGGTGTGAACGATGACCAGTTGATTGTAGCCGCCGGAGCCACGGCGAATGCAACGGCTTACGGCTGGTTTCCAACTGCGGCAACAATCAATAACGGCACCGTCAACATCAACGCGGCCGGCACGAATGTCAACCTCGCCGCAGTTACTGGCACCTCTGGCTGGACCATCACCAACAGCGGTAATGCGACTGGCGTCACGCTGGTCGGTTCAACCAACGCCGACACGATCACGGGTGGTTCGGGGGCTGATACCATCACCGGTGGTGGTGGCAATGATTTGCTGACTGGTGGTACAGGGAACGACACGTTCAGTGTCGACTCTGGAACCGATTTCATCATGGATCTGGGAAACGGCTCGGATATCCTCGTCATCTCCGCGGGAGCAACCGCGCATTCGACGGCGACGGCCGCTTGGACAGCGACCGCTTCGAGCAGCAACGCGGGTACAGCGTCGGTCACCGCGAGTGGCTTTAATATCAACGTCAGCTCTGCGACGGGCGCCTCGGGTTGGACGCTGACCAACAGCGGAAACGGTACGGCAGTCACCCTGACCGGTTCGGCGAATGCAGATGTGATCACCGGTGGCAGCGGCAATGACAATCTCGTGGGCGGCAACGGTAATGATACGCTCACTGGTGGTGCGGGGAACGATACGATCAACGGTGGGGTTGGCACCGACACGGTCGTTTACAGTGGAGCGTGCTGGGATTACTCGTTAACCTGGCTCGCGGGTGGCTTTACGATCGTAGACTTGCGTGGTGGTTCGCCGGATGGAACCGACACCGTGACGAATGTCGAGGCAATCACATTTTCTCACGGTACCTATTGGCTGATATACGACCCATCCTCCAACACCAGCGATAAGTTCGACGGCACCGCCTCTAACGAGTACTTTGCTGGATTCGATTGGGATGACGAGATCAACGCAGGAGGCGGGGACGACATTCTCGACGGCGGCAGTGGACCCGATATGCTGAATGGTCAGGATGGAAATGATATTCTCGTCGGTGGTCTCGACAACGATACCCTCACCGGTGGTGCGGGAAACGACACGCAGATCGGCGGAGCTGGCAATGACTACTTCTCTGTCGATGCGGGTACCGACACGATCACCGATCTGGGCAATGGTTCCGACATTCTCGTTGTTGGGGCAGGCGCAACCGCCAATGCCTCGGCCGCAGGAGCTTGGACGGCGACCGCATCGACCTTTAACTCTGGCACAGCAACGATCACCGCGACTGGATTCAATCTCAACGTCAGCTCAGCCACCGGCGTCTCGGGCTGGACGCTCACCAACAGCGGCAACGGGACCGCCGTCACGCTCGTTGGCTCAGCCAGAGCCGATACGCTCACCGGTGGTAATGGTGGCGATTCACTCACCGGTGGAGCGGGCGCGGATACGTTCAACGTCGCTGCTTTTACGGATAGTATCACCGACCTAGGCAACGGCGCGGATATTCTTGTTGTCTCAGCCGGAGCGACCGCGAATGCAACGGCCGCCGCCGCCTGGACCGCAACGGCCTCAACCAGCAACGCAGGGACAGCATCGATCACCGCGAGTGGATTCAGCATCAATGTCGGCTCAGCCACCGGCGCTTCGGGCTGGACGATCACCAACAGCGGCAATGCGACTGCCGTGACACTCACCGGCTCAGCCAATGCCGATGTACTGACTGGTGGCACGAACAACGACACGCTCGTCGGTGGGGCTGGCAACGATACGCTCACGGGCGGTACCGGCGTTGATACCTTCACGGTCGCCTCGGGCACCGACACCATCACCGACTTGTGCAACGGCGTGGACATTCTCAATGTCTCCGCCGGAGCGACCGCCAACGCGACAGCCGCGGCTTCCTGGACCGCCACTGCTTCGACTAGCAATGCTGGTACGGCCTCGATCACCGCGAGTGGTTTCAACATCAACGTCAACTCCGCAACGGGTGCCTCTGGCTGGACGATCACCAACAGCGGCAACGCGACCGCGGTCACACTTACCGGCTCAGCCAATGCCGATGCGCTGACCGGCGGCACGAACAATGATACGCTCGTCGGCGGTGCCGGTAACGATTCTCTCACCGGTGACGCCGGTAACGATACGTTTACAGTTGCCTCAGGTGCCGACACGATTACCGACCTCGGCAACGGCGTCGATATCGTTAATATCTCTGCAGGTGCGACCGCCAATGCGACGGCTGCTGGCGCTTGGACAGCGACCGCATCGACAAGCAATGCTGGCACAGGGACGATCACGGCCAGCGGTTTCGGAATCAATGTCAGCGCAGCGACTGGAGCATCCGGCTGGACGATCACCAACAGCGGCAACGGGACGGCCGTCACGCTCGTTGGCTCAGCCAACGCCGATGCGTTAACCGGTGGCAATGGCAACGATACACTTACCGGTGGTGCGGGCGCGGATACTTTCAACATCGCTGCTGGAACCGATACCATCACCGACTTGGGTAACGGCGGTGACAGTCTCATCGTCTCATCCGGTGCGACCGCCAATGCAACGGCCACTGCCTCTTGGACGGCAACCGGACTAACCGGTAACTCTGGAACAGTGAACATAACAGCCAACGGATTCAACATTCACTTGGCGTTGGCAGGTGGCGGTACCTCCGGATGGAACGTGACCAACGCCGGCAATGCAACTGCCGTGACGCTCATCGGCTCTGCTTACGCGGACGTGCTGACCGGTGGTACGAATGCCGATACACTCGTTGGCGGCGTCGGTAATGATTCTCTCACCGGTGGTGCGGGCAACGACACCTTCACCGTAGCTTCGGGTACCGACACGATCACCGACTTGGGTAGTGGTGTTGATATCGTTAACGTCTCCGCCGGTGCAACGGCGAATGCAACAGCGGCAGGTGCCTGGACCGCGACTTCCTCGACCAGCAACGCCGGTACCGCAACGATTACGGCGAGTGGATTCGGCATCAATGTCAGTGCAGCGACAGGTGCCTCTGGTTGGACGCTTACCAACAGCGGCAATGCAACAGCGGTCAGCTTGACCGGGTCCGCGAACGGCGATTCGCTCACCGGCGGCACGAACAACGACACGCTCACCGGCGGTGCGGGAGACGACACGCTGACCGGCGGAGAAGGTAACGATATCATCGATGGTGGGATTGGGAGCGATACCGTCGTTTACACAAGTGGCTGGTGGAATTATTCCTTCACGTGGGCTTCCGGAGGCTTCACGATTACCGACCTCCGCGGTGGCTCACCAGATGGAACCGATACGGTGACCAATGTCGAGTTCATCACCCTCGCAGGTACGACGTACAAACTGGTTCTCGGCACGAACAGCGGCGAAAGTTTGTCTGGCAGCGCGGCGAACGAATTGGTTCTCGCCTTTGACTCTGACGACACGCTCAGTGCTTCTGACGGGAACGATGTCCTTCTGGGGGGCAGCGGCAATGACTCGCTCACCGGCGGCACAGGAAACGATACCTTCGTCGTCGCCTCGGGCACCGACACGATCACCGACCTGGGCAGTGGTGCGGATTTCCTCAACGTTTCCGTCGGCGCGACCGCCAATGCCACCGCAGGGGGAAATTGGTCAGCCACCTCCTCCACCGGCAACTCCGGTACCGTGACCATCAATGCGCTCGGTAGCAACATCAATGTCAGCGCGGCGACCGGCACTTCCGGCTGGACTTTGACCAATGCCGGTGCAACTTATCTAGACAGTGTGCTGACTGGTTCCGCCAACAATGACGTCCTGATTGGTGGTGGTTCCGTTGACACGCTGGTTGGCGGCGGCGGCAATGATACGCTAACCGGTGGAGTGGGCAATGACACTTTCACCGTCGCCTCGGGCACCGACACGATCACCGACCTGGGTAACGGTGTCGACATCGTCAATATCTCTGCAGGTGCAACAGCGAATGCCACAGCTACGGCTGTCTGGACAGCAACCGCAGCGACCAGCAATGCGGGTACGGCATCAATTACCGCCAGCGGCTTTAGCATCAACGTCAGCGCAGCAACAGGAGCATCCGGTTGGACCATCACCAACAGCGGCAATGCGACGGCGGTGACACTGGTTGGTTCCTCCAATGCCGATACGATCACCGGCGGCGATGGGAATGATACACTCAACGGCGGTGGCGGTAATGACATCCTGAATGGCGGATTGGGCAGTGATACCGCGATCTTCAGCGGCAACTTGGGAGATTACACGATCACGACCGGTTCCGACGGTCAAGGAACCTTCTACCAACTGGTCGATAACACAGCAGGTCGAGATGGAACCGACAAGATCTACAATATCGAGTCGGTCCAGTTCGCGGATGGAACTCGCAGTGCGGCTGCTCTCTTGAACGCGGCCCCGACTGCTATTTCCGATACTGCTACGGCGGTAGAAGCTGGTGGCGTCAGCAACGGTACGGCTGGCACCAACCCCACCGGAAACGTCTTGACGAACGACACCGACGTCAATGTCGGCGACACCAAGACCGTCAGCGGTGTCGCGGCGGGTACGGTGGGCTCGGCCTCGGGCAACGTCGCCACCAGCGTCGCCGGAGCCTATGGCTCGATCAGCATCGCTGCCAACGGCAGCTACACCTACACCGTCAATAACAGCAACGCCTCCGTCCAGGCCCTTCGCACCAGCGGCAACAGCCTGACAGACACGTTCACCTACACAATGCGGGATGCTGCAGGGCTGACCAGCACGACTCAAATCACGGTCACGATCCAAGGTGCCAATGACACGCCGAATAATATCACAGGCACTTTAGCTATCGTAGAAAACTCCGCCAATGGGGCAGCGGTTGGGACAGTGACCGGCCAGGATGTCGACACCGGGGACGCGTTCACGTACAGCTTGACCGATACCGCCGGTGGCCGATTTGCGATTGACAGCTCGACTGGACAAGTCACGGTTGCCAACGGCAGCCTGCTCGACTATGAAATGGCATCCAGCCACAACATCACCATCCGTGCCACCGACCTCGCCGGTGCGACGTTCGACAAGGTTATGTCGGTTGCCGTGACCAACACCAATGAAGCACCGACATTCGTGATTGGGGATGGAATTGTCACCACCGAAGTCGGCGCAAGCTACGACTACGCCAACAGCGTTACCTTGCAAACCGACGGTAAGATTGTCGTCGCAGGCTACAGCGACAACGGCAGCAATAGCGAGTTCGCCATCACCCGCTACAACGCCGATGGCTCGCTCGACACCTCCTTCGGCGGTGGCGACGGCATCGTCACCACCGATGTCAGCAACGGCGACGACGGGGCCTTCAGCGTCACCATCCAGCCTGACGGCAGGATTGTCGTCGCAGGCTATAGTTACAGCGGCAGCAGCAACGACTTCGCCCTCACCCGCTACAACGCCGATGGCTCGCTCGACACCTCCTTCGGCGGTGGCGACGGCATCGTCACCACCGCTGTCGGGGCAAACACCGACATAGCCACCAGCGTCACCCTCCAGTCCGACGGCAAGATCGTCGTCGCAGGCCGCAGCTATAACGGCGGCAACTACGAAAACGACTTTGCCCTCACCCGCTACAACGCCGATGGCTCGCTCGACACCTCCTTCGGCGGGGGCGACGGCATCGTCATCACCGCCATCGGGCCGGCATACGACGACCAGGCTCAAAGCGTCACCGTCCAGTCCGACGGCAAGATCGTCGTCGCAGGCAACAGTTACAACGGCAGCAGCAACGACTTCGCCCTCACCCGCTACAACGCCGATGGCTCGCTCGACACCTCCTTCGGCGGTGGCGACGGCATCGTCACCACCGCTGTC
>CAITIE010000012.1 GCA_903892355.1 uncultured Pirellula sp.
ATGCATGCTACATTCCTATCTGCGGCAACTCCATCCTCCAATCCGTCCCCAGGAACTCAGCTATGTTCGATCCAACGATTGGCCGCTGGCAGTCCAAAGACCCGAAGAGCTTCGATGCTGGGGATACGAATCTGTATCGCTTCGTAGGCAACCATCCTAGCTATGCGACGGATCCGAGTGGGTTGGAGGAATGGGATCCAAAAAAACTGTCGAGAGCGTTTATTGATAAACTCATTGCGGCAGGCGCTGAAATGCGTGTACATCTTGGGTCGGCGGACGACAAACATCTGACTGTCTCGTACCGATACATTGATCCAGAAACCGGAGATGAACGTGTCGCGATTTTTCGTGATCGAACGACAACAAGTTGGATGATTTGGTCCAACACTCATTGGGAGCTTATGGGTACATCCCCATTACGAAACATGAGTATGGAACAAGCGTTCGAAACCATCCATGATTCTCCGCTATCAGTGAAGTCTCACAACGACGCAGTTGCATTCATGCAAGCGATTCCCCTCGTTCGCTCGGCGGACTCGATCTCTCAGGGAAAGGTAATCGAGTCTACATTGAACCTCGGAAGTGATGTTATTGATGTCGTTTCACTTGGCGGAACCGCTGCGGTCCGAACTGCCGGAACAGAAACGATCAAGTGGACAGGTCGTGGTGTACTCGCTGGGCAATGGGGATTTGGTGCGTATGAAGCCTATGCGGATGGCGAAACGTCGCGTCTCAAAGGAGCGGCGATTTCGACAGTGCTAGTCGCAATGGCAGGTGTAAGAAGTGGCCCTGTCGATACATCCTATCGGTCACAAGCCCCGAAGGACAAACAACAGGTTCAACTGTACTCGTACTTTGAGGGTGCAAAAGACGATTCACGTCCTTTTACATCCTCTTCGGGTAGAGTCTATCTCTCCGGTCATGCCCCAGGTCCTTGGCTCACAGAACAAGGGTGGTTGGCTAGTGCTAGACGATTCATTCGAACGGGACGCGTGAGTCCGTATTCCTCTATGGATAACTTCTTCACGACAGGACCAATCGACGCTGGAGAATGGGGGCTGAAACCAATAATCCCGCGATTTGCAAATTTCTGGAAAAGACTCGGCGGGCAATACCACACGAGTATCGGAACAAGCGGTTTTGAATTGGCTGAACAAGGTGGACGGTTTTTAGTGAATCGACCAATAGCATCCACTGCAGCCCAAATATCACAAGCTCTAGGAGGTCTTCTGCTTGAGTCAACGGTCGACGTGCTTGTGATTAGTAACGCGATCTACTGGGGAAACAGGTTCTTCGGAGGCAACAATGATAGGCCTTGAAGACGGATTTCGACGATTCCAAGATTTCGGATTGATTCTTGGCTTGGCGATAGTAATCACGATTATTGGATCGATGTTGCGTTTCGCATTCGTTGTCGGCCAACAGCAACTTCCGGTCATGCGTGTGCTATTCTACCTTGCACACGTCGTTAATCTTATCGGACTGCGATACTGTATTCGCAGAGATTCACCAGTTTTGGGCTATGCTCGCCGTTCAAATCGCGAGCTCGTATTGGGCGTATTAGCTGTTTGTTTCACCACGGTTTTGGGAGGTGTTTTCTTTGAATTAATTTGTTAATAGGTTGCCCTGCTCCGCGCCACAACATTGTGCACTTTTGTGTGCGAGAACTCGGCGCTAGCAGCGACGTTTATCCTGTCATCGCACTCAGACGGTTCAGCGAGCAGGTGTTGACGCGTCGATCACTGATTTGCTCCTCTATTGATGCTCGAGTCGTATACGATCAGACCGCCTAAATGGCCATTTTGCGGCCAGTGCGCGGACGTAGTGACAGTTGCAGTCAGTACGCGCCAAGGAGCCACGCAAAACATTTGACGGCGGACCGGCATGCATGCTACATTCCTATCTGCGGCAACTCCATCTTCCAATCCGTCCCCAGGAAATCTGCTGTGTTCGATTCGACGATTGGCCGCTGGCAGTCCAAAGACCCGAAGAGTTTTGATGCTGGCGATACGAATCTGTATCGCTACGTAGGCAACCATCCTAGCTATGCGACGGATCCGAGTGGGTTGGAGGAGCCTTATGTAGGCCCGTCAATAGAGATCTTGAATTCCCATAAGGATGCCGGAGGCCTTGATTACCAAATACGCAAAGTTGCCTCGAGTGAACTTGATCAGTTGTATGCAGCGGGATTACTGAGCCAGTATGCCTACATTGAGGCACAGGACCTACTTTCCCTTCACTCACGAGTTCGAGTTGCCATAAGCCGAAGGCTCAGAAACGGAATAAGGGCGATTGAGGGCGCCACGAGAGTAAATGGAGCGATCGAAGCCGCTGCAGGTGCAGTCGAAGCAGCCGAAGGCGTCGTGCTGCTAGTTCCAACAGTTGGCGGCAGCTTTGTAATGGTCGTCCACGGATTGGACCACACGCAGGCTGGAACTCGAAGCATGTTTACCGGCATCGATCAAAACACTTTTGTTGCGACAGGGGCAGAATATGTTGGTGAGCATGGCCTTGGACTAAACAAGGAAAGCGCACGCTCACTCGGCCAACTGACAGAGTTTGGTAGCGATATCGTTGCACCAATCGCAATGATTCGATCCGCTAGGATTGGAATGCTCAATTCTGAAGTTGATGATCTAGCCCCAAGTAGTGCAGCGTTCGCAGATCAGCTCGCAAGAGTCGCAGCGAGGACACCCGAGGAGCTCGCCGCGCGAGCAGAACGGGCAGCTATGCTTCGTCGAGTGCATGCAGATTCGTCAGGGGCTCTCCATCGCGCAGCAGAATCGCGAGCTGCATATCAATTTCAAGGGACCGTTGCTCAGCGATACCGAAAACAACTGGTCCAGTACGACGAGAAAACTTTTTTCCCTGGCGGCGGGCAACTTGGAGAAGTCGATATTGAACTACGATCGGTCATTCTGGAAATCGCAATAAGTATTAAGGGAGCTCCTGGCAAGTTCAATCAACTTCGAGCCTATTCGTCATTGATTCAAAATCCTAATCAGAAGTTCGTTGGACTATTCTCGAAGCATCGCGTACCAGTGGATACGACATATCAGTACCAGACACAGTTCCCACTCGTAAGCGTCATAGATGACTCCGACTGGGCAATGTTGGACGCGTTCGTGTATCACGGAGCACGACACTAACATGGACAACCTGTCAGTGGTTTTTGCGAAATCGATCGACGTAAGTGATCTTAGGGAGTTCGTATCTCAGAATTCTGGCGTTTGGCAGGATGCGGAACCATCATTGCTACAAGCTCACTTCCCACAGAACGACGGCGGAGTGTTTTTGAGAGGAATAGGAACACAGGAAAATGATGTTTCCTTTTTGTCGTCAGAGGAACTAGCTGCGGCTACGAATGCTCTGGGCGTTCCAAGAGCGATACTGACCCTCGACTATTCGAAAAATGCGACGTGTCGCGAATCCGCGAGTCGGATTGCGCAGCTCCTTGCAACCAAATGGGGAGGCTTCATCGTGCCAAGTGACTAGGACTTGCCCCAAATAGTGGAGTACTGCGAAACTCAAACAAGCTAAACAGCGTGGAACGGACGACGCCAGAGCTATTGGACGCGAATCGATCGAAGGGACGTACGATCAACATCGTCAAGGAAGGTTCTGAAGAAGCAAGATACTTCGACTTCATCGGGGCTGAGGCCAATGTTGGAGGAGAGACTATGACTAATATTCTTCTCCGTCCGAACCCAGGTAAAGCTGCTGCACTCGAAGAGTTCTTACACGGTACGCAGCATAGGCTTGGCATCATTCAACGATTGGGTACGAATGGCGCGGAGCGACACGTCAAGGACTTCATGATTCGGCACCCTGCTCCGCGCCACAAAATTGTGCACTTCTGTGTGCGAGAACTCGGCGCTTTGTGTGAGTAGTCGGCCAGAATGTTGTCTCGGGAGCGATCCGTGACTTCCGAACCAGCAACTGCAAAATCCTGTCTGCGGAGTTGGGACTGATTTGCGATCAGGACGATGTGATACGAAGCGGAGGTCCGGGGTATCGATTGAACGAGTGGATCCGCATTGAAGACGGCAGCCAGTCCAAAACACAGACCGTAGAGGACGAAGGGCAAAGTCGCCGCTATCGGATTTTGGAACGGCTCGCCGGTGGCAAGCGAATTCGAACAGCTGCGATTGCTGTTTCGCTTGGATGCAGCCAAGCGACCGCAAAGCGTGAGCTCGACTTCC
>CAITIE010000013.1 GCA_903892355.1 uncultured Pirellula sp.
AATCCGTTCGCCGGATATTTTTCCCCCTTCGAAGGAGATAACGACGACGAGCGCCACCTCAATGGGCTTTCCTGTCGGTGCCACACCCGGCACCATCCAAGGCATTTCGATGGTGTGCGTGCATTTGTAGATGATCTCATCGATAATTCGATTCTCTCCAATCGTCCTAGCGACAGGGGTTATCGACGTATCCGACGGGTGTTTCGAGATGAAGTCGTGACCATAAAAGTCCTGTACCGCTTTGGAACCAACCCCACCGGTCATCACCGGAACATGATTCACAAACGGCTCCGAGGTCATGGTTTCCATGGTGGCTTCAATACTCATGGTTTCGAACTCATGCCGCATGTGAGCTTCCCAGAGATCGACCATCGCCTGTTGATCGGAGGATAAATTCTTAGATGCCATTTTTATTAAGATCTCAGTTAGAGTTACGGGCGGGTGTCATTGCAATCGCTCGAAGAGGGTATATCGCTATTCGTCATAACCAGGCGTGTGTCTAACCAACAAGGTTTAAATGAGTAATTCATCGAGTACCCGTCCCCGACTGATGGGGAGCGGACGCCCCTCGATATCGTGAACGAGGGTATCTGGGGCAAAGCCCATGCAATGGTAGACTGTTGCCAGATAATCGCACGGACGTACAGGATTATCCTTTGCTTCTGCCGCGTGCTTGTCCGAACTGCCGTAAACGACTCCGCCGCGAATGCCACCTCCTGCTAGCGCGATAGAAAAAACATTGCCCCAATGGTCTCGGCCTGCCTGAGCATTGAATTTCGGAGTATGTCCGAATTCGGTAACTAAGCATACCAGGGTTTCGTCGAGCAGTCCGCGTTGCTCGAGGTCCAAAACTAGCGCTGAGTAGACTTGGTCAAGAACCGGTATCAACCAGCCTTTGATACTCTCGTTATGCTTCTCGTGCGTATCCCAACCGCCCCCATTGGGTTTGGTTTTATCGACGGGTGCCCATTGCACCTGAACCAACGAAACCCCGGCTTCAATGAGTCGGCGGGCTAAAAGGACGCTTTGGCCAAACCGATGCCGTCCATAACTTTCGCGTGTCGCATCCGTTTCTTGGCTTAAATCAAACGCTTTGCGAGCTGCTCCGCCGGATACCAAATCGATGGCTTGTTGTTGGTAGCGATTGAATTGGTTTACGGCGTTCGTTTGATGGAACGCGGTGGATCGCTGGTTCCATTGTTCGAGCCATGACCGTCGCTCATTGACGTTCAGGATGGACAGTCCTTCAGGAAGGGCTCCCCCGGGCACGGTGAAGTTTGCATCCGATGGATCGCAGTCGAGCAGCCAGGGATCGAATTTTCTACCTAGGAAACCCGCATCGGTCCCCGGCCAAGGATCCTGACCGTTGTTGTTGGCGAAACGCATCGGTAAAGAAATCGCGGATGGCAATCCATGCAACGACGGTCGCAACGCATTGACGATGCCACCTGCAGATGGCCAGTCGTTAGGCTTGCCAGGAAGCGAATTCTCTCGATTGAGAGGAGAGTGCTGGATGCCGGTCATCATTTGATAGCCACTGGTGGAGTGGGCATTGTCACCGGTTACCATGCTCCGGATCACGGCCATCCTATCGGTGATCGCCGCCGTCTTTGGCATCAGTTCGCCGACAATCAATCCGGGTGTTCGCGTAGAAATGCTGCCAAACTCGCCCCGGACTTCCGCAGGTGCGTCCGGCTTGGGATCAAACGTCTCATGCTGTGGGAGGCCGCCTGACTGGAACAATACGATGACTGATTTAGCCCGTACGGGTGGTTGGTTTTCGGCTCTGGCCGAGCGTTGTTCCAACACCTGTGCCAGGGTCAATCCGCCGAGGCTGATCCCGCCCAGCCGCATCCATTCTCGCCGCGAATAGCCGTCGCATAACGCTGGCGTCGATCGATACAGTTTCAGCATTTGCCTGTTTCCTGGTTTTAGTGCCAATCGCCCAATGGTGATGCGATGATGCGTCTCATGGTTGTTGTTGACGCGATGACGGGGGCGTTTCTGGGGAACCGATTTTGGCACGCGATGACGTGGCAATGGTACCAACAGGAAGTCTCCCATCGGTATGCCACCGATCTCCCCCTCCGTTGACACCGTCATGAACCTTATGGAAATCATCTACAAATCGAAGATCGGTCAATCCCCCGTTTTGCTTGAGATTGTCGAGCAAATGATCCCGTTCATTATCGACTTCGGAGTCGATATGGTGAGTGATCTGTCCTGTTGTTTCACTCAAACCTACGCTTTTATCGAACGTCGCGGCTCCAAACCAAAGCGGGCGACCTTGGGCATCCAACTCAGCCGAGCGCCAAAACCTAACGTGATGCCGTTGACGGGGATTATTGCCGACAGGCTGCTCAAACGCTTTATCTTCTTTGCGTCCCCACAAGTACAAATTGCTTACAGGTGCATCTTTGTAGGGGCGGCTGAGGACGGTGTCGGCGGCGATTTTAAGGTCAGCCTTCAGGCTAAGCGTATCCGCTGGATACCAACCACTATCCTTCAGGATCGACGCCAGCTCGTCTTCGGAACCGATGAGAGCTATGTTGAGCGGATCTCCAGGGTGTCCGTCGCCAGTGCTGGTAACTCCAGGAGCATCTTTGAGGGCTGGATG
Organism: uncultured Pirellula sp.; assembly: GCA_903892355.1. GTDB lineage: Bacteria > Planctomycetota > Planctomycetia > Pirellulales > Pirellulaceae > JBKCUI01. The sequence goes on from CAITIE010000013.1 coordinate 2,618, forward strand.
CCACGCAAAATACCGCGACCAGACAAAGGGGATCAGCATGTATGCCGCGGCCAGATAACAAACCGTGATAAATGCGAACCTAACGGTTAATCGCCATCTCGGAGACGGGCCAGCACTATAGCTAGGTGGGGATTCGAACGGTTCTACGCTCACGATTCGACCAACTTCTCAACTACCTTCTTCGTCCGGAAAATTTCGTACAGAAACAGATGGTGACGATCGCCTCAAAAATCAGCGCCGGGACCACGACTCTATCCTGGCGTGGCACTGCCGATCGAATGCTTTCCAACGATGCGATCGAATTACTTCGTCTATCGCTCTTTGGAGCTTTTCAACCCTCTCGCTACTTCCCCGCTCGATCAATTTTCTCGATAGCCCACTCGACCGCATAGCCTAACGGATTTGGTGGCAAGGCTCCAGTTTTCTTGAGGGTTTCCTTGCAATCTTTGTACCCAAACTCTCCGAGTGCCAATGTGCAGGCGTATCCGACCAAGTAATTTTCAGGTGTCATCGAGGCTAAATCCTGGATTCGCTCTCGAAGCTGAGCTCGAAGTTGTGGATCATCTTTGTCCTTTTCAATCTGCCCCAACGCCCAAATAGCTGAGGCGCGGCTCAAATTTCCCATCCGAAAGTCTTGCTTTGGAATGTATCGTTTCAACATAGGGACCGCCGCCGAAATTCGATTTTTTCCGAGGGTTTCCAGCAAGAAACTCAGGCGAATCGTTTCCGCTTTCCCGCCGACTGCAGCCCCTTGCTCAAACTGATCGGTGATCGGTTCACAATACCTATGAATCTGTTCGAGAATTGCAGACTCATCGGCCAGTTCCATCAACCCCCAGCTTGCATGCATATAGACCTCTGGTTGTGGGTGATCAAGTAGCTTCACAAAGGCATCGCAACGTGCTTTATCCTTCAATTGGGTGCCTAATATCACAGATTGTTCGATCCCTCGCCAATTTCCTCCTCCGAGCTGCTCCGTCACGCACTCGTCCACAACGGGCCTCATGTAGCCCTGCGCGAGTTCCAATAGTTGTTCTCTCGCCAGATTGCGCACTTCAACATTGGTATCACCCAGCATGGTCGCTTGTAGCCTTACCGACTCAGGGGAAACGACCCCCTTGAGGACCGGCAGGGACAGCCGTCTCAGGTTGTTATCAGAGTCAGTCGTCCAACTCGGTGCCAATTCGATCGCCTTCTGTGGGAAATGAGCTGTTATCCCTTCGGCAGCAATCCGACGAGCGGTATTGGGCCCTGAGCCTAGGATGCCCAATAGTGTCTCAAGCGACTCGTCGTCGCTATGATTGCGAAGCATATTCGCAACTAAAGTATCTCGATTCGCCAAGTCGCTCGCGAGAATTTCTTCTGACAAGACGTTTAACCCAGAGGTGTTGGTTGCGCCGAGTGCTAATGACGCCAGTACCCGATTGCTCTCAGACACGGTGTTCGATCGCATACACAAAACCAAAGACTGACGATCCTCTTCGGATCCAGCGAAAGCCAATCCCTCGAGAGCTGAGGCTAACGCGATTGCATTAGCGCTGGGCGATCGCACTCGATCTCGCCATTCTTCGATGGCAGAAGAGTTCTTCCATTTTGCCAAGGCCCTCTCGACGGTCACTCGCATGTCTGCATCTTCGCGGCCAATTCCCCAGAGTGTCGCTGCATGGGTTCCATCATCGAGTAGGCATGCAGCCGACACCATCACCCGTCGCACCAAAAGTGGCTCCTTATCACTTTTTAGCCGAGACATCAGCAACTCGAGCGCGCGGTCACCATCCTTAAAGCCATCCTTGTCATGATTCAAACAAACGAGCTGTGCGGTGATTAATCGTTGCTCAATGTCCGTCGACTCGAGATTTCCTACGTTGATAAAATAGGATCGCGCAGGTTTGGTCATAGCCCAGACATCGCCAAAGTTTGGCGAAAGCTCCCACGCATGCTGCAATGGCAGTGGGGATTGAGCGTGTGCGACACTTGAACCCAGCCAGCAAACGATGGTAAGTAGGACGCTACAATACCCACTTGCCCTCGGGAAGCCACGCAGCCTCGAAATGTTTTGCTTGTCGTGTGACACACTCATGGCATGCTCCATTCCCTGGAGTCTCGTATCCTGGTCCTGCGCCAGAAGTAGCGAGCGAGTCGTCACTGTTGTTGCGTTATTTAATAAACACATGGGAGTACTGTTTCGTAGAGTTCCGTTAGTCGGGTCGGGTTATTCGAATCGTGCGGATCAGCAGAACGATCAATCCGAGGGCGCAGATCCCTAGCCCGACATACCAGCCATTCGGAATTAAGCGGTACGTTTCAAAGCCCGGAGTTTTCATCTCCGCAAGTGCGGTTGCAGCGGGATTTAGTAAAAGTGCCCTCTCGACAAAAACCGGTCCGAATGGATTGCCTCTCCCAAGCCAGATTAGCAAGGTCCCGGCAAAAAGGATAAGAAGGATTGCATAGCTCGTCGCAGTGGCAACCGCTGTCGTTTTCGAGAATGCGCTGACGCATGCACTGATAATCGTAACCATCCCGGTGGCTATTACGAGTGATATGAGAACATTGCTAACCTGGCCGCCTAACGCAGGTTGGATATAACCCATCATGACGTAACCAGGTAAGGTAGCACAAAGGAGCAAGAGCAAGGTCAACAGAGTGCTGAACAATTTGCCGATCAAGATTCGCCATGCGGAAATTGGTGCCGCTCGGAGCAGTTGCCATCCACCACTTTCCACTTCGGCTGCGATCAAATTCGCACCGAGGCTCGGTCCGAGGAGAAGAAGGAAGCTGATCTGCATCAATACCATTGAGGCTGCAATCCGCTCAACCCCCCAATTCACCGTCCCCATCGCAGCAACAACCGTCAGCAACAGCGAAACGACGCCCCCAACAGCAACCAGTCTCAAGAGCCAATGCAATCGACCGAACTTGCGTGTTCGAAACTCTTTGACCATAACCGGATTCATCCAGAATGGGATACTTGCTTTTCGACGCTGCGGATCTACCAAATAGGCCAGCCTTCGCAACCATCCGGACTTCGTCGCTTCAACTACCTTGCCCACTGGTTTTGCTCGATCCATCTGCAGTGGATCCAAACGCTTCAGCGTGGCATATGCCAATCCAATGGTGGTCAGCGCAGCCATGGTAAGGAACTCCGTCCAGCCGGTAGCCAGCCCAATCGATTGCGATTGCCCTTGTGCACCTGTGATCTGTTGGAGCGCCGGTACCGGAGACAATGTAGTTAACGCTTGAGCAATTATCGATTTCAACCCCGACAGTTTTCCGACTAGCACGGATGGACCGATCGAAAGCACGACTAGCACCAATACCAAGCCATAGGTCCATCGAAGACTCCCATCGGTGGACTGTGAACGGGAGCTGATCCATAGCCCGAGCGCGGAGTATTGAAACGCCATACCGACAAAAACGAGTAGCAGTGGGATCACATGTGTAGAGATCGAGATCCCTCCCATCGCATAGCAGGCGAAAATCGCGGGTAGACTTACCGAGAATAGAATGATCCCAAGCAGAACGTTTCCTAGAAGCTTTCCTGCGTAGATCGTCGCAGGGGACGTGGGCGAGTTCAGAAGCAACGTAAGTGTCCCGCGTTTACGCTCGGACACCAACGCGGTCGCCGGGAATGCCGGTATCAACATCATGATTGCGACCGCGATCGCGAATGCGACGGGGCGGAACACTTGAATTGCTCCCTGGCTCACGAGATCGATCGAGGCATCGCTAGGCCAACGCATCAGAACTAGCAGGCTCGAAACCAAAGCAACTGCGACAATGGCAAGCATCGTTTTGTTGCTTCGTAAGCGATTGGTCAGTTCGCGATGCAAGATTGGGTTATTGAAGATCGTTGCGAGGTTCACCGAGTTCATGTTCCGAAAAAAGGAGGGCATCGAGGGCGGAAATGCGGGAATGAATGGGTCGGATTCGACTATTCATTGCTGGAATAGTCACTTCCTGCTACGGATAAAAATGCATCTTCGAGGTCGCTGGTCACTTCGCGATATTGAGTTACAGGCACCTCGGCTGCCACGAGTTTCCTTAGCAAGGTGGCCATCTCGTTTTCGCTTCGGATCGTTGGGAATCGCAAGACGCACTCGGTATGACTCGCCGTCAATGGCTCTGTATCGAGCAACATCGGCTGAAGGATCGACTCTGCTTTTCCTAAATCGCTTGAGGACGCCAACTGCACTTCGTAATTGCGTTGGGGGCATAGTTTTGACATCACTTCATCTACCGAACCAAAGGCCCGGAGTTTGCCTGCCGTCATGATCGCTACAACATTGCAGATTCGGGATAATTCCGGAAGGATGTGGCTGGTCACGATCAGCGTTTTGCCTTCGGCTGCGAGGCGAAGAAGCAGTTGTCGCATCTCAATACGCGCTTTGGGGTCCAACCCATTGGCTGGCTCGTCCAGGATGAGAACTTCGGGGTCATGGAGGAGCGTTCGGGCGATACCAACTCGTTGTTGCATGCCGTGGCTAAGGCTTTCGACGTACTTGTCTTGCATGTAGGTCGTGTTGGTGATTTCCATGACCTCCGCGATCCGGCGTTTCCGCAGCGATCCGCGGATCCCAAAGATCGCTCCGAAGAAATCTAAATACTCATGGACTCGCATGTTGTCATACGAGCCAAAGCGATCGGGCATATAGCCCACCAGTTTCTTGATCCTGGCAGCGTTCTCGCTGCAGTTCACGCCAGCAATGCTTGCGGAACCGGAGGTGGGACGGGAGAGTCCCACCAGAATCTTGATTGTGGTTGTCTTTCCGGCGCCATTGGGGCCAATAAAACCCAATATCTGTCCTCGGTCGACGTGGATGGACAGATTGTCCAGCGCCAAAAAGTCTCCATAGCGCTTCGTTAGTTCTTTAGTTTCGAGGACCGTTTCAGCCATTGTGGAAACTCGTTGTATGGATTGTTTCGTAAAAGGTTGGGATTAGCATTGTCTGCAACCTTGCTCCTGTAACCTTGTCCATGGCGTTGCTGGTTGCAGTTTCAAGGTAATGCGGGTTGCTCGCGGGTCACGGAAACACCGTCGCCTCAAAACGATCACGAGGAAGCGTCTTTCCTCGCGTGGACAATCGAAGGTGTTTGATTCGCCATGGAATCGAGCTATCGGGCTCTCGATCGTCGGAGATTTCAATTTTTACGACGAGTTTCCCGTCTCGAAAATCCTGGAGGATCCTCGGATCCTCGACGGTTGCTTTGTAAGGTATCGACGGCTCGTTGAGGTTTGCAATCTGGATAGGAGGAACACCTTCGATGCCGACAATGCTCAGACGTACTGTTCTCCGCGGTGCTTGAACGTCGAAGTCGATCGAAATCGAGGACACTTCCATCGGGGTTACTTGGCTCGGTAGCACGAACTCTAGAAACGCTTCCGATTTGTTCGAGGACTGATTCACCCACCGTCCGATTCCCTCCAAGTAGATGGGCGACGAGCTACCAACATCCGCACTTCGTACATCGATCATGGTGTAGGGGACAAGGACCTCTGAACCAGCTTTTGGGGTGGAGAATGACAGCGGTATCGATACGAGCGCAATCCCTCGTTTCTCCAAGCTAGGCTTCCACTCACTTCCCCGTGAATATGCATCGGTCCAGCCAAACAACGTTCTCAAGGGAGCTTGAAGGCGATCGCTGCTTTCAAAAAGCTTTTTGTAGATCCCATTCTTTCGGATTTGTTCGGAATCGACGATGGTGTCCAGTGTCCATCGTTCGCCTTCGGCAGGGAAACTTCCGTCCACCAAGATCCGTTGATTGTCGAGGTTTATCGCGAGGGTCGGGGACCCGACCATATAGCAAAGGACGGGATCCTTAAGCTGAGATGGAAGTCCCGGTGGGATCTGGATGGATAAACCCTCTGATGTAAACTCGGCGACGGCGAGCATGGACGTATCGGGGAGGCTGATCGCACTGTTGTATTTCCACACGCCGGTTGGCCATGCGATGTTACTCATACTCCAGCGCTGAAAATCCTCCGTGGTAATGGTTGTGATTCCGCTATCGATGGCAGGATCAGGAACCACGTAACCGCCGGAGTCGCTGTTCATCTGCATGGGCATTGAGTCCCCATTGTAGACCGCTGCGGACTCCCGAATCATTCCACCCGTCGGATCGGAGAATTGGACCAACTGAAACACCGATAGCATGGTTGGGATATCCCGTTTCTGCATCCAAGCCGCGATGATGAGCGGCAAAGAGGCTAGCACCGCGAGTGCGGGAGCGACCATACCCGCCCACTTTAACTCGCCCACGAGACTCCTCCACAGTCCAAAGGAGATCAGGGCACCACAAAAAAGCAAAAGTACAGAAGCGACAAAACCGCGTGATACGATGGGATTACCAATCTTCTCGATTTGATAATTGACTTCCTTTAAATTGATTACGGCCATAGAACGTTTGGTGTGTATTTTGTCAACGATTGCCTTAGCGAAACGACGCATTTCGTAATCAGATTGAAAAAATGGATCTTGGCTCCATTGGTTTTTGCGAGGCTCAATCCAACCCGCGCTGTCGAGAGTCGTCACCATCAATTCGCCGCGCCCTACCGGGAAAATAATGCACGCGGGCCAACCATCAATCGAATACGGCGCGTCGCCACCTTGCTGTACCACCCTTTTGAAACGAACAGGCGAACTCAATTCCACAGTGCGGTCTTGGAGGGAAATCGATTGCTTCGGCGTATCGACGACGAAGTTTGTCATCTCAACGGTATCCAATGTGAGCAATTGCTGTTGGCTGGTCAGCAACCCAGCGAGTGAGTCCGTATCGATCTCGTCAAGCATGATCCAAATTCGGCCGCCATCGTTGAGATAATCCCTCAAGACACTTCGTGTCCCTGCGTCGCGCAGGCAACTGGGCTCCCCGAGGATTAAGTTGTCGATCCCCTTCCAATCGACGGGATTAAGAGGGAACGGCGCGGATTCGAATGCGATGCAGTCTTTGGATAATTCCGCATCAACACGGCTTGCTATCGCCAATTCATACGTCGAGAAAACTTTAGTGGGCTCCCACCTCCAGGGAAGAGGGGGCAAGGGCTCTACACCAAAGGAGAGTGCGCTGATCAGACGGTTCTTTGGATGACGCCAGAAAGTGAATTTTCGAGTCGCTGGTTCGTCGCCACGAACGACCAGTACTTCCTTGTCCCCTTCCCGTACGAGCAGGGAAACCTCGATGTCGGCTTTGCTTTCCGGCATGGGTGTCGGGAGTCGTACCTGAAAATCGTAGGTTCGGTTTTCGTTCGGGCCAATTACGAATTGACGTCGATCCTCATCGCCAAGATTTCCAACTGCGCGTCCAACGATGATACCCGATGCTGCCTGTGCGCCGCCGTTTTTTACCAGACAACGGACCACGAGGAGCCCATCGACAGCCCAATAGCTTTGAGGTGCGGCACTGACCGATTCTAGAGAGAGACCTGTAGTTGGGATCGAAGCAAGCTCCCGTAAGCTTCGGTCTTGGGCCTGCGACACCCTAGGGAAGAGGAACACGAGCCAAACGCACAGACACGTGAGGGTTACTCTGCAATTCACGCGAGTACCTTTTGCTACAAAGAGGAAACAGTCAACCTACGGTGTGGGCCCAGTTTACCAGAACCCTCCCGCAGATCACAGAACCCAGTTTCCCGGTTGCAAAGCGATTCACGACCTTACCGAACTGTTACTCAATCCCAAGTGCAATTCCAAGGCGAATACGCTGTTCAAGCTTGATCGCGACACCCTATAAACGCTCGTTTCGCCAAAAGATCGTCAACCGGCATTCCTCTCAATACCGTTCTCTACTGCAATACCGTGCTTTACTGCAATACCGTGCTTTACTGCAATACCGTGCTCTACTGCATTGGCAATGCAAACGCAGCAGCTTCGTTGTCGTTTCTAATAATAAGTAGATCCCCAGCGAGGGATGGATGGTTCCATGTTTTGCTCGTCAAACCAGGAAACCGTCCTAATTCCCGATGCTCGGACGGATTCGCTTCGACGAGTACGATTTCTCCAGATTCGGCCTGGATTAGGAGCCGGTCTCCGACGAGCAAAAGTTGACCGTGACCGTATCGTCCCCTCTTCCATGCTCGAACTCCGTCTTTCAGTTGCAAACAGGTTAATAGACCATTATCGAGTCCATAGATGTGCTCCTGGTGGACAACAAAGTTTGATAGCTTCGATTTCAATTGCGAGGATCGCCAGATCTCCTCGGAAACCCAATCCCCATCAACTTGCCTGATCCGCAGCAGGCACGTCCCCATGTCGTAACCTGATGAAATCAAAACCCGAGTCCCCTCAGAACCACTTTGGGGATTCGATTCCCGGTCGAGCACGATCGGCTGTGCCACATTCACGCGCGACGAACCTTGGGTTACCCAAGGGTGAAGCAGCAGCGGATTGCCATCGAGTGAGTACGTGCGTAACCCAGCACCATTGAAGCTGAGTACCTGTGGGGTCCCAGCCAAGGACGCAACGACGGGTGATGCGTACGATGCGGGGTCGTCGCCGCAACTCCATCGCAACGATCCTGTTTCGCGATCGAAAGCCATGGCCGATCCTTTTGGTCCCGCGCCGGGTGTGACGATCACCAGATCCCCAGTCACAATCGGAGAACTCGTCGTGCCGAAGTACAAATTTTGTTGTTCCGGGGACCTGAACAGGCTTTGTTTCCAAACCGATTGCCCCGATCCGAGGTCGAGACATGTTAAGAACCCAGTGCCGCCGACCGAGTAGACCCGCGCCTCTGAAATGGTGGGGGTGGAACGTGGGCCATCGCCATGTTCGTTCGAGAATCGAGTTCGTTCCCGGTAGCACCAGAGTTCCTTACCGGTGCGAGCATGGTATCCGACAACGCACTCGTCTTGTTCGCGTTGTTCTAAACTTACTGCTATTTGCCCAACGATCGCAAAGCTCGACCACCCCAGTCCCACGGGGTGTCTCCACAATAGCGTAGGTGGTTCGTTCTCCCAATTATCTTTAAGCTCTACGGAGCCGACCGATGCGTTGCGGCCCTTGCCCATAAGACCTGGGAAATCGTGCCGCGAGGGGGTTTTCCAGTCTCGGTCGATCGGCGATGTGGATTTATCGATTTTCGCGACTAGGTACGAGGTGATCTTGTCTTCAGCCCGAGGCGTCCATCGCCATGCAAAGCGAGGAGTCCGGTCGCCATTGAATCCGTCGAGTCGAATCAGGGAATTGGAAATTCCGAACAGGGCGATGGCAACTCCGCCAGTGTTGAGCAGAGACCGACGACTCGGTCGGAGGAACATCACCGATGCGACGCAAAGCGTTGCACACGCAGCAACGATTAGTAGTTGCATCCTCATGCCATCAAGGCCGATGATGAAGAATTTTGCAGAGTCATCGTTCAGCCACCGCACGAACGCGACGATCACGCTCATCGCAAGGCCTATCGTCAATGGAAATGCGATCATCAAGGCGATTCGGAGAGAGCGTCTGAAGGACAACGCGCTGTTACGTGCCGGACCTTGGGCGTTACTCTCAGACATAGATCGCAGGGGTTCTTGCGGGGTCGGATGCATGCAGTTTGGACCCGCAAAGGTACCACCCGAACCCGATACGTCCGGCGTATCTGCACCGGACAATCGGGGAAGCCTTGCTAAGCATTTACGGTTTTAACGACGACGCCGATTAGTCGGTTCATCTCGTGGTCGACGACACATGGAAACGGCATTTCTAGAATGCTTCGTCTTCGCATGTTCGTTGCCGTTGAATCGACCTCATCGGGATGCAGGTCAAGATCGCAGTGTTTCAAAACCCTTGCGAGGTTCCCGGTGCAGCATCCTTTGCGCTTGTTCGTCTCCCACGATGGATTCGCTGTTGGCATCCCATGTGATGGGGCGGTTCAATCGCGCTGCAATGCCTGCCAAATGGCACGTCGACAAGGCGCGGTGGTGACTGTGAACGTCCGAAATGGGCTCGACGCGATCCCTTGCGGACTCAAAGAAGTTCCTAAAATGATCCACCAGCGGGCGATTCTTATAAGCTGCTTCCATTGCGGTTGCCGGAAGCGGGTTGGCCTGTAGATCCTCAACAGGTTTGCCGCTGATACGTCCGCGGTTCACGAACAAGCGTCCTTCGGTCCCTTCGAAGAGGATCCCATTATCTCCATCGTGCCTGATTTCGATCTCAATGCCTTGCGAAAACTTGGCGCGTATGAGGAATTCCGTGGCGGTGTTGTAGCGAGTCGCATCTACGGGATATCCATCCTTGAACTCGACGGGGTGCTTGACCAATTCCGGGATCACCTCCAATGGCCCTGTCGCCGTCAGGCCTAGCCCCCATGTTGCGATATCCACGTGATGAGCGCCCCAATCGGTGAGCTTGCCGCCCGAGTACTCATACCACCAACGAAACTCATAGTGACATCGCGACCAGCTTTTGGTCTCTCCGTTATCGCCAGCGAGGTACCGGAACGGTGCCTCGCGCACTGGGCCTTGCCACAAATTCCAATCCAATTCTTTCGGGGGTTGTGCGGTTGGTATCTCGGGGCTAGTGGGGGCACCTCCAATTCGGCACGTTGCCTTGGTGACTTTCCCTAACCGTCCGTTTTGAAGAAGTGCAATCGCTTGGATGAACTGTTTCTCGCTTCGCTGTTGAGTACCTACTTGCACGATGCGTCCCGTTTTTTTGCAAACGTCGCAAAGCTCGCGTCCTTCAGGAATCGTTAACGTCATCGGCTTCTCGCAGTAGACATCCTTTCCTGCAAGCATGGCTTCGATCGCGATCTTTGCGTGCCAATGGTCAGGTGTCGAAATATGGACGATATCGATTTTTGGATTGTCCAAGATAGCCCGATAATCCGAGTGTTCGCTCGGGGAGACACCATGCCATTCCTTGATCAAGTTCGCGGCACGCTCGGTGCGACTTCGGTCGGCGTCACAAACGGCAATGTAGTCACCGAATTTTCGGACGTCTGGAGCAGATCCCCACGGCCCATTGATACCCGTTGCTTTCTGACACCATCGGCTTCCAGTGCCGATGGCACCGATCGTTGGGCGATCGTTCGCTTGTCGGAAACTCTCCGCCCTGCCGGCACGACAGAGGATGGTGGTAGCCAGGGTTGCGTGGAATGCGTTCTTCAGAACAACACGGCGTGGGGTTCGGCTGGGATTCATGCTTTAAGGGTTAGGTATTGTTCAAGGGAATTGATGGCGAGGAATTTGCAACTGCTGGAACAGACCAGGATTCGCGATCGCCTTTATGTTGGTTTTGATCCTGGGTGTGCCGGAGTCGACTCCAGCGATACCAAAAGGGTCGCAACCGAAGCGATCATCAGGCAAAAACCACCGAAGACGACGACTTGAAGGCGCGTGATCGAGGGTACGCTCTCCATCAACTTGCTGACTCCAATGGCGAATAGGATTTCCGGGATCACGATGAACAGGTTGAAGATACCCATGTAAATTCCGTTTCTAGATGCGGGAATTACCGACGACAACATCGCATAAGGCATGGAAAGAATCGACGCCCAAGCGACACCAACTCCGACGAAACTAATGGACTTGAGAATCCATGCAGATTCGCTGCTCACCCATCCAACCGACATCAGCCCGAGCCCTCCAAGTGCCAATGCGATGAAATGAATCCATTTGGACGAGCACCATTTGGTGATGAAAAGAAATGCAATAGAAGCGATAAACGCAGTCATGCTGTAGGTTGCATTGCAGTCGTTTTGGAGATCGACACCTTGTTGGTACAACGGCGAGTCGGTGCTCGGGGCGCCCATCAAGTCCCGTCCCAAAGCCGGGCCTAGGTAAATGAACATGCAGAACAGACCCATCCATGTGAAAAACTGAACAACAGCGAGTTGCTTCATTCGCGTTGGCATCTCGAAAAAAGCGTTTAGGAAATCGTTCCAACCGCTCGAGGAGGACGAGGCCCCTTGGGCCGCTCCTTGCGTTTTTGAATCCGACGGCTCAGGTGGGTATTCACGCGTTGTAAGGACGGTCCATAGGACGGCTAAGAAAAAGACGACAGCACCGACCGAGAATGCGTAGTGGATCGTCAAAGGAATGGGCTGATCCGGGGATGATTGATTGCTGATGCCCCCGAACTCATTCAGCCATTTCGGAAGTTTCGAAGCGATCACGGACCCAGCACAAATGAACGCCGACTGCATAGCAAAGCCCAAAGTCCTTTGACGTTCAGGGAGCATATCCGCAACGAAGGCTCGAAAGGGTTCCATGCTGATATTGATCGATGCGTCCAGCATCCATAACAGCCCAGCCGCCATCCAGAGCGCACCCGATTTTGGCATTAAGAACAAACAGATGCTGGACAAAATCGCGCCGATCAGGAAGTAGGGTTTCCGCCGACCGATAGGTGTCCACGTGCGGTCGCTAAGAAAACCGATAATCGGCTGGACTAAAAAGCCCGTCAATGGCGCAGCGAGCCACAGAATCGGGAGCGTATCGGGTTGTGCTCCAAGATACTCGTAGATGGGGGACATGTTCCCCATCTGCAATCCCCATCCAAATTGGATGCCGAAGAATCCGACAGCCATGTTGATGATTTGGGTTAACGCCAAAGCAGGTTTAGAATCCTCGGTAGTTTGTGCCATCGACGCACCATGAAATAGCAAAGAAAAGGGGAATAGCAAAGAAAAGGAAGAGCAACAAAATTTATGGCAAGTAGATACTAGGAACGACGAGACGTACGGACTGGGACTCCACTCGAATCGTGCTTCCACCGGGAGGAGGGCAAAACGCGAATCAAAGTTTTGGTGGGGATTCGACAGGGGAATACGGCCTGTATTGTCGACGTATTCTAGCGGACGGATTAACCTCCAGCGTCGAGGGTAACCCAACTTTTGGATTTGTCGCGCCGGATGTCGGTTTCGAGAAGTCGTACAGCACGATCCTCTAAAAACATTTGGATTTTGGATAACGGGACCGGAACCAGAATTGCCAACATGTCGTATTTGGAGAGGATCTTGCCCGCTAGAGGCATGGCAAAACCACGCGAAAGAGACGACAATAGGGGGGCCCTAGGTTCTCGTTCGCTCCAACGGCAACTCGTTTTTTTGAAACGAGCGTCCGATGGCGAGAAACGCGATACTTCGGAAACATCCCCCTCCCCTACCCTCCACGCCCCCCGCCCAGACCGTCCCTTCTCGCTTTATGTTGACAGCGGTACGACATCGCTACCCGTGATTAAAACCAATCCTCCATTGCCACCAAACAAGTTCTCCTCATGAGCGTTCGAACGGTACTCTCAGTAGTTGCTTTCGGCCTTGTCTCTTTGCCATCTCTGGTTTGTGCACAGAAACCGGAGGTGAATTTTTCGCAAGAGGTACAGCCGTTGCTGGCTCGGCGCTGCTTTGCTTGCCACGGACCAGATAAGGGTGAGTCGGGTTTGCATCTTAATGCCAGGGATAAGGCAGTCGCCAAGCTTGAGACGGGCGAGTTTGCCATCGTTCCGGGTAAACCAGAGGAAAGTGGAATCGTTGCCAGGATTCGGTCGACCGAAGAGGGGCATCGAATGCCCCCTGAAGGAAAGCCGCTTACCGCCCGCGAGCAGGAGTTGCTCACTGAGTGGATCCGACAAGGCGCTGAGTACAAGCAACACTGGGCCTTTGTTCCCGTGGTCGCACCGGAGGTTCCAACGAAGTCCACCTTCAATGATTCGGCCGTCAACTCGCCTAATTCGGGTGGGGCTACATCGAATCCAGTAGATGCGTTTATCGATGCGAAATTGGCCAAGCATCACTTGGAGCGAGCACCACGTGCATCCCCCTCTACGCTACTACGCAGGCTCTATTTTGATTTGATCGGTCTGCCGCCTACCCAACAAGAGGTCGAGGATTTCGAGAAAGCTGCCGCTGAAAACTTCGATCCTGCCTGGGAATCCCAAATCGACCGCTTGCTCGGCTCTGAGCATTATGGAGAGCGTTGGGCCCGTCATTGGCTCGACGTCGTGCGGTACGGTGAAACCAATAGCTTCGAACGGGATGGTGCCAAACCGCATGTTTGGCGGTATCGAGATTATGTGATCCGCTCCCTCAATGACGACAAGCCGTACGACCAATTCCTCATCGAACAACTCGCCGGCGATGAGATCCCAAATGTTACGAGGGACTCCCTAATCGCTACCGGGTTTTACCGGCTCGGTATCTGGGACGATGAGCCCGCCGACCGTGAACTTGCCGTTTACGAAGGGTTCGATGATATCCTGACCACGGTCGGCCAAGGTATCCTCGGTTTGACCATCAATTGCTGTCGGTGCCACGATCACAAAATCGATCCGATTCCGACCGCGGACTACTACGCGTCCCTCGCGTTCTTTCGAAATCTTTCGTCCAATGGATACGGCCCCAACGTGGAGCGGCCGTTGATTGCCTCGGCAGACGACAAAGCCAAATTCCAAGCGGCCGAAACGAGTATTCGCGAAGAAGGTGATCGGATCCAAAAGAAATTGACTCAAGTGGAAACCGAATTGTCGTCGCAACTGGCCGCAGCGACCAAATCGCAAACCACCACCTACGACCTCGACGACCTTGAGTACCGATTCTATCGGGACACGTTTGATAAATTGCCCGACTTCGACGCGCTCAAACCTGAAACCGTCGCCAAATTGGATCCGCCTCTAATCGATATCGCAGTTGCAACGCGGCCCGACTTCTTTGGGCTTGTCTTCACAGGAAATCTGATCGTTCCAGTGGATGGTGATTACACCTTTGCCCTCGACTCAGATGATGGGTCGCGCCTCACGATCGATGGCAAGGTCGTCATTCAATACGACGGCATCCATGGCGTCGGACAGCCGAAACGACAGAAGATCGCGCTGAAGCAAGGCCGGTATCCGATCCGTGTCGACTATTTCCAGGGGCAATTCGGAAAAGGACTGAGATTGAACTGGAGTGGGCCCAACTTCAAACGTCGTCGGTTGACCGCCGAGTCGGCAGAGCAGTCCGCGGATCTCAATCAAGCGATCCAGTCGAAGAACACCGAAGGTCTCGACCCCGCGCTGATCACTCAATACCAAGAACTGCGCCGTCAACTCGAGGAAAACAAGCGCCGCAAGCCATGGGAAGAATACGGTATGTGCGTCAGTGAAAATGGAACCAACGCACCAGATACCCATATCTTGACTCGCGGCAGCCCACAGGCCAAAGCGGATAAAGTCGAGCCAGCCTTTTTAACCGCGCTCGGTGGCGGCAAACCAACCATAACACCCAATGCCACCGCAAATACCACTGGTCGACGACTCGAGTTCGCAAAATGGGTCACCGCAAACGACAATCGATTGACGGGACGTGTTTTCGTCAATCGCGTTTGGCAACATCACTTCGGGCGAGGCATCGTACGGTCTCCCAACAACTTCGGGCAGTTGGGGGAACCGCCGACCCACCCCGAGCTGCTGGATTGGCTAGCGCGAAACTTTGTGGATAACGGCTGGAAGGTAAAGCCTCTTCACAAGTTGATCCTTATGTCGGAAACATACCGTCAATCGTCGATTCCTTCCGAGGCAGCGGTTGCGACCGACCCAAACAACGATTGGTTCAGCAGGTTCGATATGCGGCGATTGAGCGCCGAGGAAATACGCGACTCGATCCTCGCGACCAACGGGCGGTTAAACCTGAAGATGTTCGGGCCGAGTATCTACCCTGAATTGTCCCGCGAGGTTTTAGCCAGCCAATCAGTTCCTGGCAAAGGTTGGGAAAAAAACAGCTACGACGAACAAGCTCGACGGAGCGTGTATATCCATATCAAACGTTCGCTTCTCGTCCCGATGCTTTCCAATTTCGATTTCCCAGAACCGGATACCAGCTGCGAAGCACGTTTTGTGACGACGCAACCGGGCCAAGCATTGGGAATGCTTAACGGCGATTTCCTCAACCAGCAGGCGGAGGAACTCGCAAAGCGATTGAAAGCTGAAGTTGGAGATGGAGTCGATGACCAAATCGTGCGAGGATTCCAATTGGTCTTTTCTCGCCCCCCCAATTCGAGCGAGATCGCACGCTCGAAAGAGTTGATCGACGAGCTTATGACCGAGCACCGCTTGAGCCAAGACCAAGCGATGAACTACTTTGGGCTATTTCTATTCAACCTCAACGAATTCGTTTACGTCGATTAACCCAGACGTCGACGACAACGGCTTGTACCGAAACACAAACTACCTCCCCCTTGAGGGATTCCCCTAAAAGGATTGATTCGTCATGCGAAGAAATTTCTGTGGTCGAACACGGCGTGAGTTCCTATGGCAAACGGGAGCTGGGTTTGGTGGGTTGGCGCTAACGGGGATGATGTCGCGGGACGGCTTCTTTGATAAAGCAGTTCAAGCATCCGATTCGGTTCAATTACCGCAACCGCATTTCGCGCCCAAAGCGAAAAGTGTAATCTTTTTGTTCATGTACGGCGGGCCGAGCCATATCGACACGTTCGATTACAAGCCGACGATGAAGGGGCGTGACAATCAATCGGTTGAGGTAAAGACATTCGGACGCGGAGGCCACAAGAACAAGGGCCGCATTGTCGAACCAAGATGGGATTTCCATCAGTATGGTCAGTGTGGAAAATGGGTCAGCGATTTATTTCCAAACGTTGCAAAGCATGTGGATGATATCGCGTTTATTCATTCAATGACGGCGGATTCACCGATCCACGGGTCCGCTATGTTGATGATGAACTCGGGGCGGGTACAAAGCGGACACCCATGCCTCGGATCCTGGGTGAACTATGGGCTCGGATCCGTTAACGAAAATCTACCGGGTTTTGTTGTTATGCTTGATCCGACCGGTGGCCCGATTTCCGGTGCGAAGAACTGGTCGAGTGGATACATGCCCGCAAGCTATCAAGGGACTATTTTCCGAACACAAGGCACTCCGATCCTCGACCTGAAAGCCCGTGATGGGGTGAGTCGCGAATTGCAACGTGATCTTTTAGATACCATCAAAGAGCAGAATGTCGAACATGCTAAGCTGCGCGGAGACAAATCGGATTTGCTTTCGCGTATTTCGAGCTATGAGTTAGCCTACAAGATGCAAGAGCACGCTCCCGAAGCGGTCGACGTTTCTAAGGAAACAGCCGAGACGATGCAGCTTTATGGAATCGATAAAGATCGCACTCGAGACTTCGGCACCAAGTGCTTGCTCGCCAGGCGATTGGTCGAGCGCGGTGTGCGATTCATTCAGATCTACTCGGGAGGTGCTCACAACGATGATAACTGGGACGCACACTCTGACTTGAAGAAGAATCACGACTTTCACGCTGGAAACACCGACTTGCCGATCGCTGGTCTACTCGAGGATTTAAAGCGGCGCGATCTGCTCAAAGAGACACTTGTGGTATGGGGTGGTGAGTTCGGGCGTCAGCCAACCGCTGAATACGCGGAAGGAACCGGACGCGATCATAACTCGTATGGCTTCACGATGTGGATGGCTGGCGGCGGCATTAAAGGTGGAACCAGCGTCGGTACGACCGACGAACTGGGCGCCGCAGCCGTTGAGAAGCCATTTCATGTGAAGAACTTGCATGCGACCGTGTTGAACCAGTTTGGGATCGATCCCAATCGACTCTCTTACTTCCATTCGGGATTGGACCAAAAACTCGTGGGTGTGGAGCCGATCGAACCGATTCGCGAAATCATTAGCTGAGTTCAGCGAATGGCAATTCCATTCAATCTTTTCTTCACAAGCATGCGACGATGCGGTGCTATTGCAAGCCTCTTATGGCTTGCGATCGGTGCTTGCGGTGTGGTTGGCGTACGGGCTCAAGACCCTACCGAGAGTCCCGCGACGTTCCGTGCCAAGCCGATGCAGTGGATCGGTTATACCGAAGGACGGAACGATCTTCCGGACGGCCAATTTGTGAACTGGGTGACACAGCGGGCGAGACTAGTACGGGCCGACGGAACAGAAGCGCGCGCTCTTGGGGACTCGCTTATCGATCGTCCGAATACCTGGACACAATTTGCGGGATGGTCGCCCGATGGACGAACCGCGATCCTTGGAAAGCATTGGGAGAGCCCTGAGAACGCTGCGTGGGAGCGCGCTGCGAAAACGTTTCGGATGACGGAAGGCTGGCTTAGCGATTGCTGCCTTTATGACCTCGATACCGAAGCGTTAACGAACTTGACCGAGGTAGAACGGGTCAGCATCTACAATACCGGGCTTTTTTATCTCCCGAGCAACCGGGGGTTTGGGTTCACACCCTTGATTGGTGGAATCTCGAAGCCGTTCGTGATGGATACGGATGGGAGGAACAAGCGCGACGTGTCGGGTGAAGGCCAAGGCTTCGCGTACGGATACAGCGTATCCCCGGACGGAACACGCATTTCTTACCATCAGGACTATCAAATTTATGTCGCGGACTTGGACGGAGGAAAGAAAGTTCACATTCAAACCGGCAACCCGTTCAATTTTGCTCCTGCATGGTCGCCCGATGGGCAGTGGCTGCTTTTCGTTTCGGGCGAGCATTACAACTGCCATCCGACGATTGTGAAGCGGGACGGCACAGAGCTTCGCAAGCTAGCCGATCGCGGCGGGTACAGAGGGGTGGTTGAAAAATTAAAGCATCCCGATTTTCACAGCGAGAGCAGCGATGTTCCGGTTTGGGATCGCACGGGGAGACACGTGTTTTACACGGCCTTGGTCGAAGGTGCGGTGGAATTGATGCGGGTAGACCTCGAGGGAAACGCACGTCGATTGACCACATCTCGGCCCGGGACGCGGCACTATCATCCTGCTGCTTCGCCTCACGGCGATTGGATCCTCTTTGGATCGGACCGAGACGGATCGATGCAGATTTATGTCAGTCCGTATGATGGCTCCGATCCGTGGGCCGTATCGCATACTGCCGAGAATTACTCAGCAATGCATGGGATCTGGCAAAAGTAAACCTGCTTAGCGTTTCGAGTCCGTTTTGCGTTCGTTGCTGTTGGAGTTGTTCAAGTTGTAGAACTTCCATTCAGGCTTCGAATCCTTGTTAGGTGGTTTCCCCGTGAGTTTGTACCGCAAAAGTTCGATCGGAAGATGATTTTCCGCTAGGATTGCATCGTGGAACTGCCGATTGGTCATGGTTCCCGACTGCACTAACTCTTCGTGAAGCCGACGTATTTGAAGGCCGCCGAGGAGATATGCAGCTTGGTAGAGGGGGCCGTAGCCACCCATGATCGATCGGCGAACCTCGGCGGCGGCCGCGTTAGGTTCATGGCCAACGCGATCCACTAAATACTCAACGCATTGCTCTGGAGTCCATCGACCTGATTGGTAGTTGAGTGAGAAAAAGATACGAGCCGCGCGATGACGTCGCCAGAAAAGCATACCTACACGGTCTTCGACGGACTGAGGGAAATCCAAATCCCATAGAAGCATCTCCCAATAGAGCGCCCATCCTTCGGTCCAAAATGGCGTCTGAAATACTTCCCGGTAAGGCCGGAATCGAGCATTCGCGTAATGTTGGAGATGGTGCCCAGGAATCAATTCATGGTGAACTGTCGCACGGCAAAAATGGATGTTGTTGCTTCTGAGACTCATCAGCTTCTCTGCGTGACTCATGGTCTCGGTCGGGAAGGAGACGATGATGTTCTCGCCTCCGAGGAAATAGGGATTCACCCGCTGCGCCTCGGGGCTCATCATTTCCAATCTCCAGCCATGTTTTGCAAGAGCCGGCACTGTCACAAGATCATGCGCCTCGAGAAAACGAATAGCTTCCGAAGCGAGTTCACGGATCAATCGAGGCTGATCCCCCGGGGTGACATGGAGCGATTTGACCTGTTCCAAGGCTAATCGCCAATCGCCGTTGCATCCCATCTCATCTGCGGCCTTCTTGAACTCAGCATCGCACCATTCCATTTCCTGTTCACCGATGCGGATCAATTCATCCGGCGAATACGCCAGCCACGCGTGCTGGAGATGCTCCAGGAGTGCTTGTTCGCCGATGGGGACACCTACAATCTTATCCTTCTCCGCGTCCGAGTCGCTCAGTCCGGCAACCTTGGTTCGAATCGCAGTTCGATGCGCCGCGATGCTCTGCTTGGCAGCTTCATACGGTTTCGCACACCACCACGAATAAGAGGGATCGTACGAATCGAGAAACTTGTGAGTGTCGGTGAGGACGCGAAGCAGTTGGTCTACCAATTCGACTGCTTCCAACCCAAGTATCGGATCCTTGGGTATCGATGCCTTCGTGGCGGAGGAACTTGACGGGTTCGAAGCCAGTTTTGTCGCTTCCTTGGAAATTTCATCGAGTTCTGTAGCTAGTTTCTCAGCTTGGAACGCAAGTCCATGTTCTTTGATAGCACCGATCCTCAGGATGCGGCCGGTGTACGGAACCAATTGCGTTGCGCTGACTTGGGATTGACGTTTTCGTTGCCACTCAGCCTTATCGTGAGTGATCTCGTTGTTAAGTGCGATCCAATCGATACGATCGTCGAGGGAAAGATCTTCGAAATCGATCGCATCGAGTCGTGATTGCCAACCTTGGTAATGCAAATCCCGAAACTCAATAGCCGCAGAATCCAGTGGCATTCGGAACCGCCGCCGAAGGGTCGACTGGTCGGCAGCGTACTCTGAGACCAAACCCGCGATCGATGGCTTGGACGCAACTGTCTGCTGGGCTGCCTGCTGGGCCATGCACTGTGGCACGCAGCAATTCCACCCAGAAAATATCAACAGTCCAAAAGCACCCGCAACACAACCCCGGGGCAAGCATTGTTTGATTGCCTGCCGAGATTGTTTCCGACGGGGTCGGTCATGAGGACACAGGGACGCATGGGCGAGTGAATTGGTTTGGGTTGGGGATCGCATGTCCGAATTGACCGTTTGGTCGACTTGGGTTTCTAGGAGTTGGTTTGTGAGGAAAAAGAAAAACCGTTCAATGGGGGCATCCAACGTCACGGTACATGTCTAGCCCGCATAGTATACCCGGGAAAATTTGGGGCACGGACAGCATTCGGGGGCACCACGAACTCGCGATTCCTAGGGCTTCCTCCGATCGGGATTGTCCGGGATGCAGCGAAAAGTTCCAACGAAACCATGAGTCACACCGCGCATGCGGACGCATGGCACCTTGACCGAGTTCGAGTTGGCTCTGATAATCCTCGACCTAGCAGACGGCTGTAAACTTCGCAGGAAATGCGGCATTTTTCGAAACCGCGCCTGTCCAACCATTGAGATCGACTCGATGAAAATCCACGAATACCAAGCAAAAGAACTGTTCCGATCGTTTCAGGTCCCCATTCTCCAAGGGTTCGTTGCCAAGACGCCCGAAGAGGCGAAGGCTGCGTTTGACAAGTTAGGGGGAACTTTAGCTGTCATCAAAGCCCAGGTGCACGCGGGTGGTCGCGGCAAGGGAACATTTATCGAAGTTCCCTCGCAGCGCGGCGTGCAACTGACCAAGAACGGCGACGAAACCGCCGCGGCAGCAAAGAACATGATTGGGAATCGATTGGTAACGATTCAAACAGGCGCTGCCGGTTCGGTTGTCAATCAGGTCTTCGTCGAGCAAGGGTGCAAAATTGCTCGCGAGCTTTATCTGGCGGTGGTCGTCGACCGCGCGGCGAAGCTTCCGCTGTTGATGGTTAGCAGCGAAGGTGGGGTTGAGATTGAAAAGGTTGCAGAGGAATCTCCAGAAAAGATTCTCCGTGAGCACTTTGACCCAGCCTACGGTTTGATGCCCTACCAAGTCAGAAAGCTATGCAAGAAGCTGAACATCAGTGGCGCCGCTGCAAAGAGTGCTGAGATGTTTATGAGGAAGCTGTGCGAGCTGTTCGTCAAACTCGATTGCTCGATGGCCGAGATCAACCCATTGGTGATCACCGAAGATGAAAAAATGATCGCCCTCGATGCGAAGATCACCTTCGATGACAATGCCATGTATCGCCATCCTGACTTGAAGGAACTGCGAGATGTTGCCGAAGAAGAGCCTGCGGAACTACGAGCTGCGAACTCCGGGTTGAGCTTTGTGAAGCTTGAGGGAAACATCGGCTGCTTGGTCAACGGAGCTGGACTCGCAATGGCGACCATGGACATCATCAAGTATCACGGTGGAGCGCCGGCAAACTTCTTGGATGTCGGTGGCGGAGCAAACACGCAACAAGTCACCGAGGCGTTCCGAATCATTTTGTCGGATGCGAACGTGAAAGCAATTTTGGTCAACATCTTTGGCGGTATCGCGCGATGCACGACGATTGCACAAGCCATCATCGAAGCGTCGAAGGAAGTTGGCTTCAAGGTTCCCTTGGTCGTCCGGTTGGAAGGGACTGAAGTGGAAGAAGGCAAGAAAATGCTCCGCGAGAGCGGATTGGCCATCATTTCGGCGGATAACTTGACCGATGCGGCGAAGAAGGTTGTCGCGTCCGTTTCCTAATCTTCCATGAAATTTCTCTGCGTGCGAAATGGCTCGCATGCGGTCAACGAACATAAACCCAAGTACATTTTCAATAAACGAGTCCCATGAGTATTCTCGTCAACAGCAACACACGCGTCATCTGCCAAGGGATCACCGGCAAGGCTGGAGCGTTTCACACCAAAGGGTGCAAAGAGTACGGAACCAAGATGGTTGGTGGGGTTACACCCGGCAAATCGGGTGAAACCGTCGAAGGGCTGCCCGTTTTCGACACGGTTGAGGAAGCCGTCGAAAAGACCGGTGCTAACGCGACGATGATTTTTGTGCCACCCCCATTCACGGCGGATGCGATCCTCGAAGCGGTCGATGCAGGGATCGAAGTCATTTGTGCGATCACCGAAGGGGTACCTGTCATCGACATGGTGCATGTGTACGATCGGGTCAAAAGAAGCAAGTCGGTTCTTGTCGGACCGAACTGCCCCGGCGTGATCACCCCTGGTCAGTGCAAGATCGGAATTATGCCCGGATATATTCACCAACCTGGCAAGGTCGGAATCATGTCCCGAAGTGGTACGTTGACGTATGAAGCGGTTTGGCAGACCAGCAACCTGAAGCTTGGTCAGTCGACGTGCGTCGGTCTCGGAGGAGACCCGATCGTTGGTACCTCGTACATCGATATCTTCGAACGATTCCAAAACGACGACCAAACGGAAGTGATCTTGATGATTGGTGAAATCGGTGGCGACGCAGAGGAAAAGGCTGCGGAGTACGTCAAGAATCACGTCACAAAACCGGTCGCTGCGTTCATCGCTGGCCGTACGGCACCTCCCGGCAAACGCATGGGCCATGCGGGCGCAATCATCACCGGTGGTAAAGGAACCGCCGCTGAGAAAGTATCCGCTCTCGAAGCTGCTGGAATCGTCGTTGCTCCGTCCCCGGCTGAAATGGGAGACGCCGTCATGGAAGCTTTGCGTCGCAAGAAATAATTCTGGGGATCACTTAAGAAATCAAACCTTTAGAAAGCCTGTGCTATGGTAGCCTCACTCGATCGCTTCAAGCGTCAAGTGGCCTATGCTCCCATCGGCATCGATGGGCAGCGCAGGCTTGCTGAGGCGAAGGTTGCTGTTTGTGGGTTGGGAGCGCTCGGCTCGACCATCGCTGAGCGATTGGTCAGGTGCGGGGTCGGAACCGTACACTTGATCGATCGCGATTGGGTGGAACTCGATAATTTGCCGCGCCAAGCTTTGTACACGATGCACGACGCGGAATATCACGTTCCCAAGGCGATCGCGGCAGCAAATCGACTCTCGGAGATCGATCCATCCATTCAGTTGCACCCACATGTCTGCGACATGACCCACCGCAATGTTCAATCGCTTTTGACCGGCGTGGATCTCGTGCTGGACGGTACGGATAACTTTGAGGTTCGGTACCTAATCAATGATGCGTGCGTCGCGATGTGTATCCCTTGGGTTCATGGTGGGATCGTCGGTGCATCGGGACAAACGATGCTCGTTGAGCCTGGCCGAACCGCCTGCTTTCGCTGCCTGTTACCAGATCCACCACCTGTCGAAGGCATGCAAACCTGTGATTCGGCGGGGGTACTCGGGCCGGCAGTTGGCGTCATTGCTAGTTGGCAAGCGTTGCTAGGACTGAAATGGTTAGTTTCCAACACACATCCGCACGCAAACGCGGTTGAACGCGATTCCGAGCTAGCCCCTGCCACCCTTACCGTGTTTGAACTCTGGACGGGAGAAACACGCAACATCCAAGTCGTACCAGAATCGCAGTGCGTATGCTGCAAGCAAAGAGACTTCCCTTTTCTGACGGGTCTGCATTGCAGCGATGCGAAGGTCCTCTGTGGAAAAAATGCGGTGCAAATTACTGTCCCTGCCCTTCGAAAGCTGGACCTTGCTTCGTTGGCGAAGCGGCTTGGGTCCGAGGGCGCGGTGATTGAAACCCCCTTTCTTCTTCGCTTTACGTTCGAGAAATTCACCATCAGCGTCTTTGCGGATGGTCGAGGCATCGTATCCGGAACTGAAAACCCCGATGAAGCGCGAAAAATTTATCAGAGATGGATCGGCGGTTAGGTGAATTCTGCTATCGTATTAAGGAGGAGTAGATTCACTTTGTCGCGTCGTAGCTCTCGAGATTTGGAGTCTCAAGGGGGATCGCTCGTCGTATTGCAGGCAATGCAAATTGGCGGAAGATGCGCGGTAAACCTCTCTCCGAAACACTAAAACGCAAACAAACCCAACCGCCAAAATAGATAATCCATTATGAGGTACGCGTTCCGACTGGCCGAGTTGCTCGGTCACACGCCAGATCGTAAAAAACGCCCCGGGACAATCAAAGCGATTGTCGAATACACGGGACTAGATCGCCACCAAGTCGCGGCGTTACTCAAGAACGAAGCGAAATACATACCCCTCGAGGCCCTCTCGCGACTGTGCGATTACTTGATCGAGCATGGGTATGCCCGTGCCGAAGAGTTGCCTGGCGCTTTGTTCGCCGTCACCCCAGAGAATTTTTGGGAGCTCCTGGCTCGGCGATCCCGGTTGGAGATCTGCGTCGGAGTACGCAAACCACCCGATCAAGAGACCGCCGATACGGCCTGGATCGTAGCGTCCGACAGCGTGCTCGCGGGCGAAGTGCTCAACGGAGTGTCGACCCTTGGGGGTACCGCGAAAGCGTTGTCCGGGAAACGCTCTGCGGGGAAAGAAATCCCACATATCGAGCATCTTCGGCAGACGTTGGTTTGGAGCCCCGGCACCATGGCTGCCGACCAAGTCCACGCGCGGGCACAAACAGTGTATGAGGATTTCTCGGAGATCTCTGGGGATAAGGCCCTCGTGTGCTTGGGAAGTGTCAAAAGCAACCCGACGGTGGAATTGGTTCTCGGTGGAGCGTTCTCCTGCGATCCGTTCACTTCTCAAGATGACGTGGCCAAAGCAACCGATAGATCTGTGCCATTCTTCCTGCGCTATCGCGATCGGGACCCCCACCCTCCCGCGTGTTCCGCGGGATTACGTTTGAGCAAGACTGAAAAGCTCGATGAACCTGGTTTGTATTACGAGCAAGCAGATGGTACATGGGCCTTCGCTGGTGGATCTTCCCAAGGGAAAGATGCAGCCCTGGTTTTTTACATTTTCCGAGAGTCTCTTGGGAGATTGGACATGGTACTCAGCGGCTTTTCCGGGCGTGCAACTCGCTTGCTCGCGCGTACGCTAGCTCACCGGGCTGAGGATTTCTGGCCACCCGTATTCCATGAAAATTATCTACAGGTGGGTGCCTATATCGTTCAGTACGAAGCGTCCGAGGCGGCCGATGATCCTAACGATATTCTGTCCACGGATCTGATGGCGAATGCGACGGTTATCCCGATTCCGGGTGAAGCGATCGCGAGACGGCTCGGCAAAGGTGCGCATCTCGGATAATGAAAACTCCTATGAGCGCATCGCAGCCAGCGCCCAAGGATGCTCTCACGAATGAGAGCATCTCTCTTCAAGTGCAACTTGGTCGATTAAAACTTAAAAACCCCGTGCTCGTTGCATCGGGGACCTTTGGGTACGCCAAAGAAATGGCAGGGTTAATCGATTTGCCGAAGCTCGGTGGTATTCTTCCGAAGACCATCACCCATCATGCGCGGCCGGGAAATGCACCGTGGCGGACCGTAGAGACCTCAGCAGGCTTGCTCAATGCGATTGGTTTGGACAACGATGGCATCGATTACTTCATCGAGAATCATTGGCCCTACTTAAAAGGGACTGGAGCTGACATTATTGTCAGCATCGCTGGAAAATCCCACGAGGATTTTATCGTTCTTGCCGAGCGCCTTTCACCGCTCGGCCTTTTTGCGATCGAACTTAATGTTTCATGCCCCAACGTCTCCGGCGGCATCGACTTTGGAACGGATCCGGTTGCTTGCCATCGTGTTGTGTCAGGTGTTCGCAACGTTATCGATTGTCCCATCATCACCAAATTGACTCCCAACGTGACGAGTATCGCGGAAATAGCGAAGGCTGCGCATGAAGCTGGTACCGACGCGGTAACGTGCATCAACACCGTGTTGGGGATGGCGATTGATTGGAGGAGACAAAGACCCCTTCTCGCCAACACCGTCGGTGGACTCAGTGGGCCAGCCATTAAACCAATCGCCCTACGATGCGTGTATCAAGTCGCATCGAAAGTGGCGGTGCCTATCATTGGAGTTGGGGGGATTGCAACCATCGATGACGCCATGGAGTTTTTTGTGGCCGGGGCATCGGCGATTCAAATCGGAACAGCGAATTACTATGATCCGTTAGTCAGTATTCGATTGATTGAGGCGCTCCCGTCCGCGATACGTACTCTCGGGGCATCGGGCCTGTCCGAGGTCATCGGAACATTAAAATCGCCTGGTTCCGTCGCCGTAAAAAAATGAACAACCAGGCTAATAACGATTCCTCACTGGGATGACAAACTGGCTCGAGCCCGGTGCATATTGCATTTGTAGACAGTCCTCCTTCATTCATCGAAACAGATAACGCAAACATAAACATGAGAGTACTCAGCGGCATCCAGCCAACCGGGCGATTTCACTGGGGGAATTACTTCGGTGCAATCAAGCAGTACATTGAATTGCAGTACGAGAACGATGGGTTTTATTTCATCGCGGATCTGCATGCGCTCACCACGGTTCGCGAACCAGCGGTGTTGCGAGCCAACGTTCGAGATGCCGCATTGGACTTGTTGGCGCTCGGCTTGGACCCGGCTCGAGCGACCCTTTTCGTACAATCCCACGTGCCCGAGGTCTCCGAGCTGTATTGGATCTTGATGACCGGAGCGCCGCTTGGTCTCCTCGAGAGATGTGTCGCCTTTAAAGATAAAGAGGCGAGAGGAATCAAGGCGGATGCTGGGCTGTTCACCTATCCCGTGCTTATGGCTGCCGACATCCTGGCTTACGACTCCCAGTGTGTTCCGGTCGGGGAAGACCAGAATCAACACATCGAGGTGTGCCGGGATTTAGCGAGGAGTTTCAATGCGCATTACGGCGAGACATTTGTAATGCCAACGGCTCGGATCCTCAAGGAAACCGCAAAAGTTCCTGGAACAGATGGCCAAAAGATGAGCAAGAGCTACGGCAATGTTCTCGCTCTTTTTGAAGATGCCAAGGAACTCCGCAAGAAGATCATGCGCATCAGTACCGATTCGCGTCCGATGGAAGATGCAAAGGACCCGGAAACTGACCATCTCTACCAACTCTATTCGCTCTTTGCGACTGAAGAACAGCGACAGGAAGTCAGAGACATGTATCTTCGCGGTGGCTTTGGTTATGGAGAAATCAAAAAACGCTTGGCTGATGTCGCAGACACGTTCCTCGAGCCGATGCGGAAAAAGCGACAAGACCTCGCCAGTGATCCCGATGCCGTGGATCGAGCGCTCGCCTCGGGTGCACAACGGGCTCGCACCGTCGCGTCCGACGTACTGGCACGGGTACAGAAGGCGTGCGGCATCAAGCCGTAAATACGCCATGAAACTTAAAAGCCATCCTGAAGATTTTCAAGTCGACGAACAGACGACGGTTCGTCCAACGACCGGCCCCTACGCGCTTTACCGATTGACCAAACGAGGAATGGGTACCCCAGAGGCGATCTCTGAAATCCTTCGCAATTGGAATCTACCTCGAAATAGGATCAGCTATGGCGGGCTCAAGGACCGGCATGCCAGTACCACGCAGTACGTTTCGATCGCTCATGGCCCAAAGCAGGGGATGTCGGATCGCTCCTTCACTCTCGATTATCTTGGACAAATCCCGAATCCCTTCGGCGCGAAAGATATCTCTGGAAATCGATTTGCGATTCGCTTGCGTGGAATCTCGAGCGATCGCAAGAGCGAACTGGATCGACGTTTACAAAACGCCGCAAAGTTCGGCGTTCTCAATTACTTCGATGACCAAAGGTTCGGATCGATTGGGTTTTCGGGGGAGTTGATTGGACGATATTGGTGCAAGGGGGATTACGAGCGAGCGTTGTTCCTTGCACTGGCCGAAGCCAATATGCATGATCGACCTAGGGAAAAAGAGCAAAAGGAGTTACTGCGCGATTATTGGGGGCAGTGGGATAAATGCAAAGCGATGTTAGATCGTTCCCACAGACGTAGCGTGGTCACCTACTTGGTGGACCACCCAACCGATTTCAAACGAGCAGTTGCCTTGATCCGTCAGGACCTACGTGGCATTTATGTAGCTGCATTTCAAAGTTGGATCTGGAATCGCTGGCTATCGGCGTTGATCGACCGTTTCAATGGAGACGTTGAGCGACGGACTCTTGAATCGCGTTGTGGACCGCTGTCACTTCCTCGATGGGAGACATCGGACGCTTTGGAGCGATGGCACGAGTTCGCCTCGCGACCTTTGCCATTACCGTCAGCGCGTCAGCATGATTGGCCCGAAGGAACCCTCGAGGTGCTAGAGCCTATCCTTCAGGGACTCGACATGTCCATCCGTGAGGTGCGACTCAAATTCCCACGAGACACCTTCTTCTCGAAGGGGAATAGAGAGATTGTTTTGCGGGCTCGTGGGTTGACTGGCACGTGGTGTGCGGACGATACGAAGCCTGAAAAGAGCGGTTGGTTGCTCGCGTTCGAGTTGCCACGTGGGTCTTACGCGACCATGATTATCAGACAATTGATGAATGACTCCAACGATCTGGAGTGGGAGACGGACGATGAGGAATCGGTTTGATTTGGCGATCTTCGACCTCGATGGAACGTTACTTGATTCCCTCGAGGACATCGCCCATGCGGCCAACCAAGTTCTCCTCGAAATCGGTTTGAAAGCTCGTCCCATCGCCGATTTTCAAACGCTCGTCGGAGACGGCGTGCGTGTTCTCTTTCAACGGGCTCTCCCTGAATCGATAGAGAACGAGGCGTTGGGAACCCGATGCATGGAGTTGTTCGAGCGATTCTATGAAGGGACGTGGCACAACCGTTCCAAGCCGTACAAAGGAATCGCCGAGATTCTTAATTCTTTGGAATCTGCCGGCGTCGCCTTAGCGGTTCTGTCCAACAAACCGGATTCCTTCACCCAGAAATGCGTGTCTTATTTCTTTCCTGAGAACCGATTCCAAGCTGTTTTGGGTCATTCCCCGCGATTTCCCAGGAAACCGGAGCCCGCGAGCGCGCTTTGGATCGCGGAATCTGCGGGCGTCTCTTCCGATCGTGTCGCTTATGTGGGTGATACGAACACGGATATGAAAACTGCGGTTAGTGCTGGCTTTTTCGCGATGGGTGTAACGTGGGGATTTCGTACCGAGCGCGAGCTGATCGATAGCGGGGCGGATGCTGTGTACAGCACGCCAAGCGAGCTTTTGGTGGCGATTACCGGGCGGAATCCTCTGTAAATCGTTTGACTAGCACTCGGTTTCCTTCCCGCCGCGGATGCCATTGAACTGGTTCACAAAACCGGTATGTGATTCTGCGCGATAGGAAAATCGTTGGTTTTCGATCCGTTTACGTCGGTAATGCCGAACGTGGGCTAGATTTGAATTCACGACTCCTGATGCCGAGCGCTACGGTTTTCTAGACTTTCTCCACCTACCAGCAAGGCGATGAAACCCGTGAATATCCTGAACCGCTCGGAATCCTCAAAACTTGAAGAATTTGAGAACATCAAACGGCGTATCCACCAACGACTCGTCGACAAAATCGACTTATCACGGGTCGGGGATTTAAAAGGGGAATCATTCCGCCGCGAAATCCGTTTGGTGGTTGAACACCTTTGCGATAGTGAGAACTCGTACCTAAACCGGAGTGAGCGAGACCGTGTCGTTGAAGAAGTACTCGATGAAACGCTCGGGTTGGGCCCGCTGGAATTTCTCCTCAAGGATCCATCGATCAGCGATATCCTGATCAACGGTCCAAAAAACATCTATGTTGAACGCCGTGGAAAGCTTGAAAAAACCGAAACCGAGTTTCGTGACAATCCACACTTAATGCAAATCATTGACCGGATTGTTTCCCGCGTCGGCCGTCGGGTGGACGAGACGTGTCCCATGGTGGACGCCCGTCTTGAGGATGGATCGCGGGTCAATGCGATCATCCCACCGCTTGCACTCGACGGAGCCGCCGTCTCCATTCGTCGCTTTGGGTCGACCCCACTCAAATTGGAAGGGTTGCTGAATTTCAAGGCGTTCACACCTGAGATGGTTATGCTTTTGGAAGGCTGCATCAAAGCCCGACTCAACGTTATCATCAGCGGAGGTACTGGTTCCGGAAAAACAACACTGCTGAATACCTTGAGCAGCTTTATCCAGAACGATCAGCGCGTGATCACCATCGAGGATGCCGCGGAATTGCAACTGCAGCAAGAACACGTTGTTCGCTTGGAAACACGCCCAGCGAATATCGAAGGCACAGGCGCGGTTACCGCGACGGACCTCGTTCGCAACGCTCTCCGTATGCGTCCAGAACGGATCATCATCGGCGAATGCCGAGGGCCAGAGACGTTGGACATGTTGCAGGCAATGAATACGGGACACGATGGATCCATGACCACGGTCCACTCGAACTCCCCACGCGATGCGATCGCACGTCTTGAAACTCTAGTCATGATGGCCGGGTTTGAGTTGCCCGTTAAAGCCATCCGGCAACAGATCTCTGGTGCTGTCGATCTAATTATCCAAGCCAACCGACTGCAAGGTGGTCCGCGTCGGGTGCTCAACATAACGGAGGTTCAAGGTCTCGAGCAAGACACCGTTGTTTTGCAAGATATCTACCGCTTCGTCCAGGAGGGAGTCGATGAACAAGGCAAGGCGTACGGGTATTTCGAAGCGACCGGTGTACGACCATCCTTCATGAACCGACTCGAGGCTGCGGGGGTACGTTTACCAGCAAGCGCGTTCCGCCAACGGATTATGATGAGGGCTTAGTTCATGTTGGTCACAATCATCGCTCTTTGTGTTGGCATAGGTGTGGCTGCGGTTATCGGCGCGTTTGCCATCGGATTCAAGCCAGAGGTGGATACTGTCATCGAGGATCGTCTTTCCTCGTTGACGGAACAAACCCGCAAAGAAGTCGCTGGCTCCGATGACAATTCGATTCTCCGAAATCCAATGGAGGCGAACGAATCTTCCATCGAAAAGCTACTCAAGAACCGAATCGATTTGGCCACAATGCTGGAGCAGGCAGATATGAAGCTGCCAGTCGAGAAATTCGCTCTGATTTGCATCGGAATCGGTGGGGTGGCAGCGATCGGGTGCTTTATGGCTCCGATCCCTAAATTTATTGCACCGGTGGTCGGTATTGCGTTGATGTTTTTGCCTCTCCTCGTACTCAAGTTTAAGATTGCCAAACGGATGGCGAAGTTCAACGAGCAACTCCCCGAAGCCCTCGAAATGCTCAGCAGATCGCTTCGCGCTGGCCACTCAATCGGGGCTGGGTTTGGACTCATATCACAAGAGATGGCGAATCCACTCGCACGTGAGTTCGGGCGCTGTTACGAGGAGCAAAACCTGGGTGTGTCCCTAGAAACCTCGCTCGATTCGATGGCAAAACGCATCCCCAATCTCGATTTGCGGTTCTTTGCAACGGCGGTAATCCTGCAGCGTCAAACCGGTGGAGACCTGGCAGAGATATTGGAGAAAATCGGGCGCCTCATTCGCTCCCGCTACAAACTAGCTGGGCAAATTCAAGCGCTTACCGGCGAAGGCCGACTGTCGGGAATCGTTCTCCTCGCGTTACCTCCCGGCTTGTTTCTCATGATGTTTTTCTTGAATAAAGACTATGTGATGAAGCTCTTCACCGATCCGATGGGACAGTGGATGCTCGGCGGTGCCATTGTCATGCAGATTGCCGGAGCGTACTGCATTAAGAAGATTATTGATATTAAAGTCTGACTGGCTGTTGTGTTTTTCGGAAAGGCAGTGCTGATGGGAATCGAAAGCATCATTCCCCTCAATAAACCTTACTGCGATTCATGGAGTTGCTGATTAGCGATTTTTTTGGCGGTTTGTAAACGGCCTCCAACATCGATAGAGAAAGTCAATCGAGCATGTACGAGCTACCCATAGCTGCAATTCAGTTGTACCAAGTGGTACCCATCTTCGTATTCCTAGGGGTCCTTGCGTTCTTCTGGTTTCTCGTCGATTTCTTCACCCGGGACGCCAAAGGGAATGCTGAGGTGCGACTGGACAGTCTCAATGAACGTATGCGTATGATGGCTACCGGTGACACGGAGAAACCATCCGACTTCCTGAATCAGGCTCTTGAAAAAGCAACTCCAGCGCTGTCTAAACACCTGCAACCGCAGAACGAGGTTGAGCGCAGCAAGTTGAAGCAGCGTCTCACCGAAGCAGGATTTCGTTCCGAGGAAGCAGGCAATGTGTTTCTGGCCATCAAGATGCTAGGGGCGATATGCGGTTTGATTCTCGGCGGCGGCTTAGGCTTGCTCACCTCCGGGTTCTCACCGATGGTCTTTCTAAGAATATTGCTAGGAGGAGGAATCGGTTTCTTCATCCCAGAGTTCATCCTTTCCTCATTGGGATCTGGCCGCAAAAAGCAAATCACGCTAGCGCTTCCCGATTGCTTGGATCTCTTAGTTGTCAGCGTTGAAGCTGGGCTGGGGTTGGACCAGGGGATTCGGAAGGTCGCTGACGAGATGAAATCGACCTATCCTGTTCTGGTCGAAGAGTTGCAATTGAGTACACTCCATTTGCAGATGGGACGGAAACGAGCGCAGGTGCTCCAGGAACTTGGCGCACGCACGGGAGTTGAGGATCTAAGAACGTTATCATCCCTGCTGATCCAAGCCGACAAATTCGGGTCCGGAGTTGCTCAGGCACTTCGCGTTCAGAGTGAGTCGATGCGAACTAAGCGTCAACAGATTGCGGAAGAGAAAGCTGCTAAGACAGCAGTCAAGTTGATTTTCCCTCTAGTCATCTTCATTTTCCCAGGCGTCTTTGTGGTTCTGGTGGGTCCTGCCGCTATCCAAATGGCGCGCGACATGTTCCCCGCGATGTCGGGCAAGTGAACGAAGACAGACTTGAAGGTATAATGGAGGATGAGACATCCTTTTCACACCTTTGTCTGTCAGGTTCATCATGCGTGCGGAACAATCCGATTTGGCGGACGATTTAGAGTTGGTGCCAACGACCGATTGGCTCCGCGTCCAAACCCGATGGGTACGAGGGATCGGCTCGCGCTGGAACCGCTTGCTTCAATCGAGATCGTTAGAACTAGAAACTCTGACTAGACTCTGCGACCTTGAAAACGACCAATTCAAGAACTCGTTCGCGCACTTGGTCGAGCAGCAAAAGCTCTATTCCAGTAAATTGCTAACCGATTGGGACCGGAGTCTCGATGATTGTCTAGGCAGTGCGGAACGCCAAACATTGGAGTCCATTCATCACGAAGAGCAGCAGATCGCGGCATTCAAAGCGAATTTGAAGCAGTCGGAACTAAAACTCGACGGAGACTACGACAACAAACGCAAATCTCTTAAAGCTGAGCTAGAATCGGCCAAGTCGAATGCGGGCAAGAAACGCGATGGGATCCGACTCAAACTGGACTCGGAGCGGCGACAGATCGAACAACAGATGCACGATGCCCGCGAGTGGATCGGTGTGAAAACTTCAGATCCGGTTTTGATCAACTGGACAAGTCATGATCCCCATCCTAAGGCGGACGAGATTCAGCGGATCCCAACTCTATCGGAAGTTGCAAAGAGCCTGGATGCGAGGAAAATTGAACTCGCTGCTGGGATTTCCAGAATGGAATCCAATCGATTCGCCAGAACTTTTGGTTTGCCAGTGCTCATCGTCTTGGGATTCCTACTCGGTGGAATGGCATCGGCAGTGGCGTTTTCGGCAGCGTTACCTCCGTTGATTTGGGCCTCGATCGGTTTAGTGACGCTCTTCGTTGCACCATGGATATTGTCATTATTGGTTTCACCATGGGTGACGAGGACGCTGACACGCGTTTTTCCCGAGATCGTTGATTGTGAAAAGGAAACTTACCTTTTGTTGCAACGCGCAGGGCTGCTCGCAGATCAAAACCTTATTGCCGAAGTGCAAAGATTGGAGCGTTCCTACGCGGAGAACCTAACACAGCTCGATGCCAAACATCGTGAAACGCTTGAGCAACTGAGATGTAATTATCGAACCAAGAAGGAAGACGCGATACAGACCGCCACCCGGACCAGAACCTCACTGGCGGAGACACGAACTCAGAAGTTTAACGATATCAATGAGAAGGCGAACCCCGCCAACAAAAAACAAGAGGCGCGGCACGATGCGGAGACCAAAGAAGCGTTACTGTCTCACCAAAGTCGCTTGACCTCCCTACGCGACGCGTACGATGCAACCCAAGCCAACTCAGTCCGTAAATGGTCGAGTGGAGTTGCTGCGATCGATCATCGGTTGAGGCTGGTTCGAGAATCGATCAAGCAGAATTATCCTGACTGGCGTTCGGACATTTACAACAAAGGCGAATGGCCTCGCTCACCCAAAAACCTTGCTTGGCCAATCGGGTTTATCAAACCGGAGATGGGGTTGCCCGCAGACGATTTTGATACGGGGAGCTTGGAGAGCTATCTCAACAGTCTCGGGGAAACCACTCCGTGGCCGATTTTCTACGACCTCCTGCATCATGGTGGATTGTTGGTTTCCACAGACTCCGATTGCATTGAACAAGGTTCACAGATTGTAAGAAATGTCCTTTTGCGAGCGGTAACTTCCCTCCCTGCCGGTAAACTACAAACCACGATTATCGACCCCGAAGGCTTGGGGAAGAAGTTCTCATGGTTAATGCATGTTGCCGATGTCGATCCTTCCTTAGTAAACCACCGTGTTTGGACACAGCCAATTCATATTGCCGACCAATTGGCACTCGCCGCTAGACACGTCGAAGACGCAATCCAGCAAAGCCTCCGTAATCGTTATCGGAATCTGTACGAATACAATCAAAATGCAGGTCCCATGGCGATACCATACCGCTTGATCGTTTGGGTCGGTTTTCCTTTCGGCCTGGATGATCACTCATGGCAATCCCTCTGTTCAATCCTGTCATCAGGAGGACGCTGCGGAGTTGGCGTTATTTTGTTGTCTTCTGAGAATACCGTTTGGCCAACATTCGCTGACCGAAAAAAACTCAAGGAATACGGACTGCATCTCAAGGTTCCACACGGCGCGAGTTCGGAGATACCCGCGAAGGAAGAATCGTCGATTCGTGCGACGCTGGGCGTTGCGGAACTGGAGGGGTTCCCAATGGAGCTCATTTCGCCACCCGACGAATCGTCCCTGGCACGCATTATGCAACATCATCTCATGGCCGCAACGAATATCGGGAAACGCATCGTGCCATTTGCATCGATCGCGCCTGATCAGCATGCAATCCAAAGGGCTTCTTCGGCCGACGGACTCGAAATACCGATTGGAATATCGGACGCAGGTCGTCCCCAGTTGGTTCGATTGGGAGCCGGAACATCGCAGCACGTTTTAATCGCCGGAAAGACGGGGTCCGGAAAATCTTCCTTGCTACACACGCTGATCAGTAGCGCTGCACTAAATTACTCACCCGAAGAGCTTCGATTGGTACTGCTCGACTTTAAGAAAGGGGTCGAATTCCAAGTCTATGCGGAGTTGGGGTTGCCCCATGCGGATATTATCGGGATCGAAAGCCGCCGGGAATTTGGACTTAGTACGCTCGAGTACCTGGACCGCGTTCTGAGCGCTCGAGGGGAAGCGTTTCGGGGATGGGGAGTGCAGGATTTGCCAAGCCTCAAAAAGAAGCATCCGGATATTCGATTACCTCGGATTCTCATCGTCATCGATGAATTCCAAGAGATGTTCGTCGAGGATGACAAACTATCTCAACAAGCATCCATGCTCATGGATCGAATCGTACGTCAAGGTCGATCTTTCGGCATGCATTTGGTCCTCGCATCACAGACTCTAGGAGGCGCTTATTCCCTGCCCCGAACGACCCTGTCTCAAATGGCTGTCCGTATTGCACTCCAATGCGACAGCTCAGATGCCATGCTCATTCTCAGTGAGGACAATACAGCCGCAGAGCGATTGCGATATTCCGGTCAAGGGATCTACAACGAGATTGGCGGGCGGATCGAAGGCAACCAAAACTTCCAAGGGTCTTTTCTACAGAAAGTCGAACAACTAGAAAGGCTCAGCGCGTTGCCCCACTTCCCAGTTCCCCATTCGACTACAACCAACGCACTCGGTCGTCGCATCATTTTCGAGGGACATAAGCCTGCGACCTGGGACTCCGTCGCAATGCAATCCGCCTTTGCTGACGTTAAATCCAAAGAACCTTCTTCCATCCCATGGATTCTCGGTGATAGCGTATCGATCGAACCTCCTATCGTTCGCCAATTCACGCGAAACGCTGGTCGCAATGCCATGATCGTTGCGTCTGAGGACCGAAACGTTGCTAGCTTAATCGCAAGCTGGATTGCAGGGACGACCTACCTGACGACCGAAGCAAAGGAGGCTGGCGATTCGAACCGCCTACATGGCTCGAGCCTCGGGAAGTTTGTGATACTCGATGGGTGTCGCCCTGAGGACATCAATGTCCAACAAGTCCTCTCATGGCTACCGGAATGCGACGCAAGCGTGAGACTCGCCAGTGCACGAGATGCAGAACTCACTTTAGCCGAACTGAACGAGGAACTCGACCGTCGAAATGCTCAGCCGACCGAGGTTCATCCTGCCATCTACTTGGTAATCCTAAACCTGTCCCGATTCCGTGAACTGCGACGCAGCGAAGATTTCTCCTTCGGAGCTTCCGACGGAGAGGCCATCAAACCCGATGCCGTCTTGGCCAAATTACTCGCCGACGGCCCTCCGCTTGGAATTCATGTTTGCATCTGGGCGGATTCGGCAACCTCGCTTTCAAGATGGCTTTCACGCGCCTCGCTCCGAGACATCGAGATCCGGATACTCTCCCAAATGTCCGCGGCAGATTCTAACCAATTGATCGATTCAAACATCGCCAATCGCTTGGATAAGTACGTCATGCTAGTTCATGATGACATCGACGGGAAATCGATAAAATTCAGGCCTTTTATGCTTGAGAGCATTCGTGACCAGAACCGCTCGTAGGCGGATGGAATCGACGTTCCAGACCGCCTAGCGGACTATGGTTTGACCGTTTTTCGAATCGTCAATCCTACCGGATTGTCGGAGGAATCCGAGCAAAAACAGGGATCTTGCTACATGACAACCACTGTTAATATTCTGTAAGATATAAGTCTACACCGCAAACGTGGCGATTTTTGACGTTTCCCTTCCGGGCCAATTTGCAGTGACTTGTCTCCTCGTCGATATTCAAGTTCGGAGCTGTCCATGGCTAACGTCGTTTTGCTGGTAGGGGCGTTTGATATAGATCAACTTGGCTTCAGTCTTTGGCTGAGTGGAGTAGAAGATCACGTGATGTATCACGCCAGATCGGTCAAAGCAGCCAAAATGCATTTGGCGGAAAAGCCGTTCGATACCGTGATCATCGATACCTTTCTCCCCGATGGTGACCCGATCGAGTTATTGAGCGAGATTCGTGCAACCCATCCTAACCAATCGGTTCTTTTGTTGGCCCGACAAGAACACCCGGCCGCAACCGCGAAAGCGGCCGCACTGGGTGCGTTGGGTCTCATCCTGAAATCCGATCCTCGCCAAGTCTTCCTAGGGAAACTCGACAAGGCGATTCAAGGTAAGAGTCACTGGACCAAGGACGATCTGCGCAGGATCGCTGTGTCCGCAGCTGCGATCCCAACGACAAGCGACTACGAAGTCCCCCTCACTCAACGCGAAGGGGATGTCCTCCAGCACCTCGCGCAAGGCCGCACCAACAAAGAGATCGCGCAAGCACTCGAAATCAGTTATGAAACCGTCAAGGAACACGTGCAGCACATTTTGAGAAAAGTTGGTGTCAATGATCGCACCCAAGCCGCCGTTTGGGCGGTTCGAAGGCAGTTGATTTAGCCTTCTCTTATTTCAAGCCTGCCGCCGCGGAGCGGTCACATCGCCGATAGACCACGCGCTCTAAAGAGCGATCCAAGTGCGATGAGTCATCGCGGTGACGTTTTAGCGGTGACGTTTTACCAACGCAGCTTACCCGCTCAGCCGCCAACGTCGTCGGCCCGATTCACTTCAATCCCCTCTTCCCAAAGGGGCAATGCGTCCAATTGCAATCTCGCGCCAATCTGGCTGATCACTTTGGAACACAAGAAATTCGCTCCGCGTGCAGCAACCGCTGGGGAGTAACCATGGGTGATTCCATAGAGAAACGCGCCCGCAAACATATCCCCTGCCCCGGTCAAATCCTTGGGATGGCACGAGAATGCAGGAACGTGAACCTCCTCACCATCAAACCGCACGAACGCCCCGTGCGGGCCATCGGTTACAACGCAATTCGGCACCATACCACGCAATGCATGAAATGCAGCTGTACTGGCTTCCGTCGAGGTAATGGCTTGCGACTCAGGAGCATTGCAAAACAACAAGTCGGTGCTCTTCAAAGCATCATGAAACGCATCGCCGAAAACCGTTGGGACAAATGCTTCGGAACACGTCACAGCCACCTTGGTCCCGTGATGTTTCGCGATGTCGATGGCTTTTCGAATCGCATGTTGCCCAGTCTCCGGATTCGCAAATACGTAACCCTCGATGAACAACCACGTCGATTTCGCAATGCGTTCTTCATCGACATGCTTGTCGGAAAGATGACTCGAAACGCCCAAACAGGTGCGCATCGTTCGCTCGGCATCGGTGGTTATCAATGCGACGCATGTACCCGTCGACTGACCAAAGATCACCGGATTTCCCATGTTAATACGTAGCGATTGGAACTCTTCGACATAGTGAAGCCCGTATCGGTCATCTCCAACGCATCCGATAAACGCTCCACGGCCACCCAACTGCGACAGACCGATGATGGAGTTCGCCACCGATCCACCGCTGACCAATTGCAATTCATGGGGCATATCGGTAAACCGCGCGAGCAGTTGCTGCTGCTCTTGGAGATCGACTAATCGCATCGTTCCCTTTTCAAAGCCCAGACCACCGAATTCGGCTTCTTCAAGCTCCAGGAATATATCAACCACTGCGTTCCCTAGCCCACACACATCGTAATTTCTCATTCGAAGTATCTTTCTTTCCTGCTAAACCCAAGGCCTGCGTTTGACCCCGCAACCATTTTAACGAAGGCTACCCGCCGATTTGGTACATGGCCCGCTCGGGCGGCGAAAATCCACGGTCCGAAATTCCATGGGATGCAAATTTTGCATGTACGCAATCCATCGCAATTCGATGAATCTCCGCATCGGACGCACCTCGCATGACCGGCCCGCGGACATCCCATTCCTGCCGTCCAAACAGGCAGTTTCGAAACTTACCGTCCGCCGTCAACCGCAATCGGTTGCAATCCCTACAGAATGGTTGAGAAACCGGATCAATGAACCCAATACCACCCTTCCCATCCGGAAACTGAAAGTCTCGCGAGGGCTGGGAGAGATCGGCCGATACAACCGGTCTCAACTCTCCAAACTCCTGCTCGACGATTCCTCGCAACTCCTCTCCCGAAACCACCTGCGACTCGCTCCAAGCACGATCCGCATCGAGGGGCATAAACTCAATGAACCGGATGACAACGCCTTGCTCCCTCGCGAAACGCACCAGTGGAATCACATCCTCAAGATTGATTCCTCGCAATACCAATGCATTCAATCGCACTTGAAGAGGGCTTCGAACAGCAGCCGCAATGCCGCTGAGTACTTGCTCCAGACCATCCCGCCGCGAAATCTGCTGGAACCCTTTCTCCCGCAACGTATCGAGAGAGATATTCACATGGGTCAGACCTGAAGCAACCAACGCATCGATCGACTCGGCGAGCATCATGCCGTTCGTGGTCATCGCGAGCTGACGGATACTTACAATCCGTGAAAGCATTCCCACCAATCGCGGTAGATCAGGGCGCATCAGTGGCTCCCCACCCGTCAAACGCACCTTCTCAATTCCAGCTCGTCCAAGTACCGAGACGACCCTGGCAATCGATTCGAAATCCAACAGCCGATCTCTGGGCAAAAAACCATGCACCTTTTCCGGCATGCAGTACCGACAGCGGATGTTGCAAGCATCGGTAACAGAAACACGCAGCGATGTGTGCATCCGCTGGTATTGATCGATCAAATAAGGATATTCAGAGGGCATTGGGCAACCGGGTCTTGGACGCAGGCATGTCACGAACGGAACGTATCGCTGATCCTCTAGATGCTAACTGGAGCACGGCTGAAACAACCGCCATGAACTGTTCTCACGCCCCTGCGTAACGAATGGGCAACACCGACTGTTTCAGCTTACTCAAAGTCCAAGACATCGTATAGCCGTACTCGCCCCGTCGAGCCCACACAGCCTCGATGAATTCAGAGCGTGTAGGTACGGTCAGACCTCGTTTTGTCGCGGCTCACTGTTTTGTCGCGGCTCACTCACGTCTTCGATTTATCGCACCACCGACTCCCGTCGCAGGTCGAGGGTTGACGGAAACTCCGGGTTCGGTTTCGACATCCTAGGCACGATCTGGCCTGGGGTGTGGCCGTACGGCAAAAAGCGAGCGATTCGTCGCCCTTCGGCTTCAAGGGCATTGACCGGAAACGTCTCGTAATTTCGCCCTCCAGGATGCGCGACGTGATACGTACAACCGCCGACCATTCTTCCCGCGCGAACATCCCAGAGATCCACCACCAGTGGCGTATGGAGCGGGATGGTAGGATGAAGGCACGATGCTGGCCACCACGCCCGATAACGAATCCCCGAGACATAACTGTCTGGGTCGCCTGTGCATTGAAGAGGCAACTCAATGCCGTTACAGAGTACCTTGTATCGCTTGCCGTCCAGCCCTGCAACTTTGACTTCTATCCTCTCGACGCTGGAATCAACATAACGCACTGTTCCGCCACCACCTGGCTCTTCTCCGAGCACATACCACGGCTCGATCGCGGTCCTTAACGAGATCGACACGCCTGCATATTCGACCTGGCCGATGAACGGAAACCGGAACTCATAGTGAGGTGCGAACCACCCATCCTCCCAATCCCACCTTGATTCCTGAAGGTACCCCAAAACCGATTGCAGGTCTCGCCATTGATAATGGGGCAACATGAATCGATCGTGCAGCGCAGTCCCCCATCGCACCAGCGGTTCTTTGTACGGCGTTCTCCAAAAGCTGGCGAGAAGCGATCGAACCAACAATTGAGTGGTCAAGCTCATCTGGGAATGAGGTGGCATCTCAAAGCCCCGCAGCTCCACGAGTCCTAAGCGCCCCGTTGAACTGT
Organism: uncultured Pirellula sp.; assembly: GCA_903892355.1. GTDB lineage: Bacteria > Planctomycetota > Planctomycetia > Pirellulales > Pirellulaceae > JBKCUI01. The sequence continues at coordinate 44,227 of CAITIE010000013.1, forward strand.
CGGGTGAGTAGAGTTTGTCGATGCAAATCTCCGCTCGATGCGTATTGCCCGTCAGATCGATAAGCAGATTCCTCAACAGACGATCCACCAACCAAGGCGGTATTTCGCCACCTGGTTCAGGGATCAAATCCAGTGCTGTTTGCAACTCGTAAATTGCATCATTCCGCCCCTCGTCGCTACGAGGAGCTTGACTCGTGGGTCCGATGAATCGGTTGCTGAAGAAATAGGAAAGGGACGGGTGATTGTTCCAAAACGCAATCAAGCTCCGTAGTAGATCGGGTCGGCGAAGGAATGGACTATCGGGCGGAGTTGCACCACCCATAACAATGTGATTGCCGCCACCAGTCCCCGTATGCTTTCCGTCCAGATCGAATTTCTCGGTGGCCAAGCGACACTGCCGAGCCTCGTCATAAAGCGTTTCGGTGTTGCTTACGAGCTCCTCCCAGGTCGCGCTCGGGTGGATGTTTACCTCGATAACACCCGGGTCCGGAGTCACCTTGATCATCTGCAATCGATGATCCTTGGGAGGGAGATACCCCTCGACCACGATCGGCATATTCAAATCGAATGCCGTTTGCTCGATCGCCCAAATCAACTCGAGGTAATCCTCCAGCAATTCGACCGGGGCCATGAATACATAGAGACGACCATCTCGTGGCTCCACGCACAATGCAGTACGAACCATCGAATCCGGGTCGATCTGAGTATCAGCAACTCCGCGTGCTTGATTCGTAATCCATTGGTCATCATCGATCGAATCGTATGCCATCACTCCAGTCCGCCCCATGATCCCCCCGTCCTTTGGTCCCTTGGCACGGTCTGTTAGAGATGCCGACTGTTGCAGCAACGGCGGGGCTGATGGCAATGCCGGACGAGCTGCGAACGGATCCAACGGGGTCATGAGGCTCGCACTAGGATTCGACGAATAAGGCAGAGTATCGAGAGGGAGCCTCAACCCGATCGACGAATCCCCGGGTAGTAAGAAAAGCTTCTCAGGACGCACAGGCCATGGACCACTTGTCCATTTCCGCTCCGCTTGCCACCACTGCTTCCGGACAGGAATAACGACACCAACGGGTTCGTTCAGACCCCGCTGAAAGACTCGCGTTAAACGAACTCTCTGCTCGGGATCCTCAAGCTTGGAATCCCACGGTAGAACGTTAATCGGCAACCGTTGCTCTCGCCACATGTAGTAATAAACATCTTCGTACGCAGGCATTATCCAACGCGGATCAACACCCAATCGCGTCGCCAATTGCGTTGCAAAACGCCGCGCATGAGCAAACGAATGCCCATAGTCTTTCCGTTCGTCTGCAATCCAACGCTCATCATGCCAGATGGGTTGGCCGTCCGTACGCCAAATGCACGATAAAGCCCACCGAGGCAACGATTCACCGGGATACCATTTCCCTTGTCCGTAATGAAGCATCGCTCCCGGCGCAAAGCGTTGACGCAGTCGCTTGATCAATTCGCCCGACATCCAACGTTTATTGATACCTACCGCTGCATTGTTCCATTCCTCTCCCTCCATATCATCCATCGACACGAACGTGGGCTCTCCACCGAATGTCAGTCGCATGTCGTCCTGATTCATCTGAGTGTCGATCGCTTTTCCAAGCCGATCTATGCGCATCCATTGCTCGTCGGTGTATGGCTTGGTCGAACGCGGATCCTCGTGCATGCGCGTTACCGTCATCGAAAACGAAAACTCGCATTCAGCTTGATCTACCGTACCCGTGATCGGTGATGCGCTCGACGGATCTGGAGTACACGCCAGCGGCAGATGCCCTTCACCGCACAACAAGCCGCTCGTCGGGTCCAAACCAACCCATCCCGCTCCCGGCAAATAAATCTCTGTCCACGCATGCAGGTCCGTGAAGTCTTTCTCAGGCCCGCTGGGGCCATCCAGGGAACGGATGTCGGGTGCTAGCTGGATCAAGTATCCCGATGCAAAACGCGCAGCGATCCCCAATCTTCTAAATATCTGAACCAAAAGCCATGCCGAATCACGGCACGAACCACAGCGCTTTTCAAGGGTTTCCTCGGGAGCCTGTACTCCCGGTTCCATCCGTATCTCGTATCGAATCTCTTGGTGCAATCGCCGATTGATGTCGATGATTGCGTCGATGGTTGGCTTGGGGGTTAAATCGATCGCAGCAACCCAATTAGACAGCCGCTCCGTCGCCGGTAACTGCTGCAAGTATGGGGCGAGCTCTTTCTGCAACCATCCGTCGTACGGAAACGGAAATTTCTCAGCATACGACTCGAGAAAAAAATCGAAGGGATTGATCGCGGTCATGTCCGCGACTAGATCCACATCGATCGAAAATTGCCGTGCCTGTTTCGGAAACACCAATCGGGCAAGGTAGTTCCCTTGCGGATCTTGTTGCCAATTGCAAAAGTGCTCACCGGGGGTGACATGCATCGAATAGCTATAAAGTTTTGTTCGGCAATGGGGGGCAGGTCTCAGCCGTACGATCTGTGGTCCCAGAGATACAAGTCGGTCGTACCGATAAACGGTCTCATGGTGCAATGCTACGCGTATACTCATAGGTAACGAATCCGGCCTTCCTCTTTTTGACGACGATATGCTGCGTGAACTGTGAACTAGCCCCAGGTAATCTTGCCACGCTCTAGAAACAAAGTCCGTCACTCAGAAACGCACTGAACTGGGATGCATGCGGATTTTCTTGAGCACGATGCCATCCCAACGGCACTCCTCGAGGAACAAATCCTCGTTCGAGGTTAGTTGCCGTTGCTTCTAGTATTCCACGAAATTTCCCGGGGTACATGCTGCAGGGGGCAGTGCATTTTCATGCAAGAGAGGATAAGCCCCGCAGGTTGGATATGATACCCAAACGGATCGAACCTTGGGGGGCCAAATATCCAGCATCAAGCAATTTGAAGGCCATCTCTGGATTCGATCACCCGCTTGCTTTTTTGCTTCGCGTCACTGAAGTGGCAGACGCAAACGCTATTTACTGCACGCTGGGCGTCCGCGATTCCAAGGCATCGCAGCCAAAAAATACGCCATCCCACACCAGTCGGTGACACCAGCGAATGTAAGTCCAGCACCGATGAACGCGCAAAGTCCGAAAAACCAAGGATGAACAAAGGTTCCCAGCAACGCTCCGAGCAGAACCAACAGTCCGGCAGCGATTCGAACCTGTCGCTCGATGCTGATCACGCCCTTGCCTCGCACTACGGGTAGCCCAGCACCCACACATGCGTTGGTACCTCCTAAGACATTGACAACCGTCAACCCCTCGGCAGCCAGCTTCTCTGCCGCTTGCTTGCTCCGACCACCACTCTGGCAAATGACGTAAACCTCCGATGGAACCTCGGAAAGGACATCCTTGAGTTTCGCCTTGCTGAGTTCATTCAATGGGATGTTGATAGCAGATTCGACATGCACTGATTGATATTCTCCGGGAGTACGAACATCAATCAGTACATTGGATGTACCACGCCCCAAACATTTCCCAAAATCCGACGCCTCGATTGTGGTGACCGACATGATTCGTATTCCTTTAGCTTCCACGCAACCACGATATTTCAACCAGGAAATACAGCCTGACCGATGCTCAATTTTACACAATTTTTGCCATGAGTTCCTAGAGCATTGTCTCCACATCCGCAGTCGTTTGCAGCCTGACTCGCTTAAATACAGGCGAGTGCGAGGTCAACCGGGAGACAAATCATTAACGCACTGGCGAAACGCTTCGTACAGCCCTATTCCCGCAGCCACTGAGAGATTGAGGCTACGGACCGGACCGATCATGGGCAATCGGACGCATTGGTCTGCATAGGATTGGCGGATACTTTCAGGAAGCCCACTCGATTCACTCCCAAAAATTAGCCAGTCGCCTCGCTGATACTGAACCTCTGAGTGGATTCGCGTTGCGAATTTGGTGAAGAACCACGCTCTATCCAGCGGAACTTTGGGCAATAGATCCTGCCAGGAGTCCACGATTTCCCAATCCAAGAACTTCCAATAATCAAGCCCAGCCCGCTGCAACTGCTTGTCATCCAACCGGAATCCCGTGGGCCGAACAATCCAAAGCTTTGCACTCAACGCCACACAAGATCGGCCAATATTCCCCGTGTTCTGGGGGATTTCAGGCTGGAACAAAACCACATGAAACGAAGGGCTTGAGGCTTCAGGCATCGCGAATCGTGCAAAACAATGAGTTACGAAGGGAAGTCGAGGATCGTACGCGATTCTCCCCACAAAAAGAAAGGGGGATTGCATGCATTTCGCAGCGAGCACTCGGTTCTGGTCTCCTGTTTCCGACCAGCGATGGCTTGAAGTCATTCGGTAGCGACTCGGCGATTTATCGTAAAATTTAGACAAAACCAGCATGCCTAGTTATCCTTAGTCATGTGCGGGAACTGCGCCACCATCAGGCTCCTGAAAGAAATCGGGAAACGGAATCCTGCACAGGATTGCGATGAGACTCATTCAGCTGTCCCAAATCATTGTTTTCACGCGAAGTCCGCTAACCTCGATGTTTACCCATCTGCGACGAACAAACATCCGACGAGTCGTCGGCCGTCCGGGGATTTGCACGCTCGTATTGGTGTCGATTTCGACCGTATCCGCGGTTTCTCAAGATCCCGAGGCTTCCAAAGCTCCTGAAGCAGCGCAACCCGCGGAAATGTCGCCTGTCCTGGTCATCCAAGGAGACACAGCGGTTCCATCGTTAGCGTTGCCAGGCACAGCGCCGCCGAACAGCGACACGGGGACGCCTCAGCCAACATCACCCACTCCAAGCGTTGACACCAAAAAACAGGGTGCGGCTCCAACCGACGAGACGATCAAGCGACCTAAGGAACCGAAAGGTCCACCGGACAAGTCGGAGTTTCAGGTGCGCCCCGACGAATTAGGGATGGTTCAGTTCCAGTTTCGCGACCAATCGTGGCCAGATGTCCTGCAATGGCTCGCCGATGTTTCCGGATTGGCGTTGGACTGGCAGGAGCTACCCAGCGATCTTCTGAGCATCGCGACACCTGGCAAGACGTCGCTAGTCGACACTCGCGACGTGATCAACCGCCACCTCTTAGCACGCGGCTTTACCCTGCTCGAATACCCTGGTGTATTGCAAGTCGTCAAAACCAAGGAACTCAATAGTGCACTGGTTCCTCGCGTGTCCCCTGAGGAACTGCCTACGCTCCCTCCGAACCGATTCGTTCGAACGACCTTCAAACTGGACTCCTTGATAGCCAAGGAATTGCTCGAGGAGCTGAAGTTACTGATCAGTACCCATGGAACACTTCGAGCGCTCAGCAATACAAACCGCTTGGAAGCGATGGATACCGCAGCCAACTTAACGGACATCGCTAGGATCCTAAGTGAGGAACAGTCGGATGACGTCCTCAATAACTTAGCCCGTGAATTTCATTTGGAACATGTGCGAGCCAGCGAAGTTCGTGAGCAGCTCGCCGCATTCTTGAAGCTCGATGAAGGAAAAGGAACCAAATCCTTGCCAAACATGGGCGCTAATCCAGATTTGGAAGCGCAACAGCAGCAGATGATGATCCTCCAACAAGCCCAAATGGCTGGGCAGCAACCCAACGCTGGGGGTGCACCGCGGGCCGCAGCTCCTGTAGCCGATGTCCGCCTTGTTGCGAACACTCGCCGAAACAGCCTCATCGTGAACGCTCCGCCCGACAAAATGGCCATCGTCGCAGCGTTTGTTGCCCGTATCGATGTACCACTTCCAAATGAGCACTACCAAGCCTTGTCCACGCGGATGAAGGTATACCGATTGGCAAGTCTTGAACCGAAGAAATTCGTAGCGTCGCTGCTGGCACTCAATGTGCTCGAACCAACAACCCGCCTCGAAGTTGATGACAAGAACAAATCGATGATCGCGTACGCGTCGCTTGCAGATCATCTAACCATTCAAGAAACATTGCAGAAGCTCGACGGTTCCGCACGCCAAGTCGAAGTGATCCAACTGCGACGCCTCCGAGCAGAAGAAGTAGCCGGTACCATTCGCTTGCTAATGGGGATCGACCAAGAAAAGAAAGAGGAATCGCCACGTCGCGGTTTCTATGCTTTCGATTTTGCACCGCAACAAAACAAAGAAAGCTCAACCAAAGACCAGTTGAGGGTCGGTGCGAACGTGGGCAACAATCAACTCATTCTCTGGGCAAATGAGTTCGAGGCATCAGAGATCAAAAAGTTATTGACCAAACTCGGTGAGATTCCTCCGCAAGGAGGCAGTGACCAGCGTTTCCGCGTGATCGAAGGAAATCGCAGCCAGCAGATGCGTGAATACCTCGAACGGCTGAAACAAACTTGGGATGCCAAGGGAGTCGAACTGGAACTTCCATCGGATTCGGAGTTCGAGGTCGATTTCCCGGTCACGGATCCTCCTCCACAAAACATGGAAAAGTCAGACAACAAGAAGAAGGACGGACCGAAGAAGGCCCCTGCACCGATCAACGATGCTCCCGCCCTCGGAGAGACCCCTGCTGGGCAAGCCAATCATGGTGGAGTCCTAGTCGCGGTCGATCAACCGCCCAACGTTGACTCGATCCTAGGGGCTGACGATCAGGAATCTGTACCATTGCGACCCCTGCCCCAAAGCCAGGAAAATCCATCGCGAACCAAGATCCCATCACAAACCAAAATTAAGGTGCGGTTTGATGAGCGTGGAGACTTGGTCCTCGAGTCCCAAGACACCTCCGCCTTGGACTCTATCGAGGAATGGATGCTGCTCAACGCACCACCCGAAAAAGAGTATCACATCTTCCATGTTCGCCATTCGCGACCGTTTTGGATCAAGCTGAACCTGGAGGAATATTTTAAAGAGGAGTCGCCCAACAAGAAGAACAACAACGATTCGGTATTCCGATGGTTGTTCGATCTCGACCCACCCAAACAAGAGTACGACGGCCCACAGTTGGGTAAGAAACGCAAGTTAAAGATCATGTCTGATTCGGACTCGAATACCCTGTTGGTGAGTGGCGCTTCCGATAGCCAACTCCAAACCATTCAACGCCTGATCGACTTGTGGGACAAACCGACGGTCCCCGACAAGCAATCCCTGCGATTCACGAAGTCGGTCAAGGTTGAATACTCTAAGGCCCAAAATATCGTTGATGCGATCAAAGATGCGTTTCGCGATCTGCTGAGCTCGAACGACAAAGCTATGGAACGGAAAGAGGAGGATCGAGGACAGGGTACCGGACGCGAATCAAAGCGCAAGACCGACGAATCGATATCGGACGGAGGTATGAGTTTCGAGTTCACAGGAAGACTCTCATTGGGTGTCGACAAGCTCACCAACACCATCTTGGTCTCCGCCAAAGGTGAAGATCTGTTGGAAATGGTTTGTGATTTGATCGAAGAACTCGACCAAAAGGCGAAACGGAGCGAGACAGTCGAAGTACTCAAGGTTAACGGAACGAGCACGGTGGCCCTCGAAAAAGCCCTCAAGAACCTGCTGCGAGGTAAATCGATGAACGCGCAGGGAGGTGCCAACAATCTTAAGTTAACACCCGGCGCGGGTGGCCAAATCGTCCCACCCCAGGACTTCAACCAACAGGGCAACGGATTGTCGAACCGTTCTGGCTCGGGACGCAATGCTAACGCCGATGCGGATTTTGAGAACTAACCACTCTCCGCATGGTACTTGATTCCAAAGCTTTGGCCGACGCATCTCAGATCGGCTTGGCTGCGTCCCGCGAGAGGACGATCCTCGGGTTCATCATCCAGAACCAGACGGGAGGACATAGCGCGAGTAGGACCATGCCCGGATAACCCGATGGGAGCTGCGGGCTGTGCTCTTTGGATCGAAGCGTTTGGTACTGACGGTCAGCAGCCATGTGATGGTCGGAGTGACGACTGAGTTCGAACAAGAGCATCCGGCTCACGCGATGATCACTGTTCCATGAATGGTGCTCCTGGACCGTCTCAAGCCGACCGCTGGGTAATGCATTTCGCTCCAAACCATAATGCTCAATGTAGTTCACGACTTCGAGAAGCCCGAACGATAAAAACGCGATCACACAATAGACTCCGAGGAATCCCCAACCGAATATTGAAACCAACGCGATCAACCAAAGGGATTGAATCATGAGGAATGAGAGCATCTCGTTACGCCAACTCCAGGTGGGTATCCCCAACTTCTTTAGTCGTTGCAGCTCGAGCCTCCAAGCGGACAACCATTGCGCCGGGATCGTGTACAAGATAAATGCATACACGTTTGTCCCTTGGGCTGCTGTCGCAGCATCCTCTTTGGTTCCAACATTTTTGTGATGGCCCCGCACGTGCTCAATGGCGAAATGCATGTAGAGAACGGTCATTAAGATGAGTCGGCCGATCCAGCGCTCCATTTTTGTTTTTCGATGAATCAGTTCATGGGCGACCGTGATTCCAATCCCACCAGTGCTCAGCGCAACCGACAGCACCCAACCCGCCTGGACCCACCAAGGAGCCAATTGACGGGTCCATTCCCATCCGAATAACAAGATCAAACCCAATTGGACAGGAAGATGGATGTATAGGATCCAGCTGTAAAAACGGGATGAGCCCCTGACAGGTTCAATGCTCGAATCATCGACTTTGTCCGTATCGCAACCGACGATGGCATCCATGGCTGGAACACCAACGAAAACAACAGCAACAGTAAGCCATGCCCAAATGCCACCCCACAACAAACCGATCGCCGCGAAGAGGGGGATCGAGAACGATGCGAGATAATTCCAGGGCTTCATAGCGGGATAATGACTCTATCGTTGAGGTACCGTTCATTCACCAACGCATGGGTCGGTGGTTCCAAACGCAAGCGGTTTCACTGCCGAGGTTCCAGAATTATAGCCCGACGTAGTCTCCTTAGGATACCATAGGATTCGATGGGTTTTTGGCGATCGATGGTGCAAATCCGAAGTACTTGAAACCCTGTATTTGGCGACAGACACGAAATAATTGCAACGGGAAGATAAACGATGGTGACACCCAGTTGGATCCGACAGACAAATGGATCGGTTCTATCCGAGTTCAGGCTCGCCACGATCGCGTTAATGTGCGCGGTCGGGTTTGGTGAAAGCCTTTTGCAATCCGCGGAGCCGACCCGAGTTTTTATTTTTGCTGGCCAATCGAATATGGTCGGTGCCGATGCAAAGGCTGAAGAGATTCCGGAGTTCCCACACTTTCGGGATACCGTCATTCCACGCGAAGATATCCTTTTTTCGTACCGTATCGGAAACGGCGACGAAATCTCAAAAGGCTGGGTGCCACTGAGACCACTCAAGGCGTTTGGTCCCGAGGTGACCTTTGCCGATGAAGTCAGCAAGCATGTTTCATTTCCCATCGCGATTATCAAATCCGCAGTGGGTGGGACAACGGTCGCTTTTGACTGGAATCCAGATGCGCCGGACCGCGGTCAGCAACTTTATCTGAAGACGCTACAGCTGATCCGCGATTCGCTCAGAGAACTCACCGATCGCGGTATCGCGTACAAACTGGAGGGTGTCATGTGGCATCAAGGGGAGAACGACATGCTCGATCGTATGCTCTACCCAAAGTACGCGGTGGGCCTTAACCAACTGATCGCTCGATTGCGGAGCGATCTCAGTGCCCCTGAGTTGGAGTGGTATCTCGGTGAGGTGAGTGAAAAAGGGATTTGGGGCATGGATCACCGGGCTAACTTAGGGGCTTTCCGCACCCAACAGCAACACGTTCTCGATGGCGATGCACGCACACATTTCGTACCCACATCGCATCTCGCCTTTGAAGTGATGGGGAGCGGCCAACCGCATTACCACTTTGGCACCCAAGGACAATTGCAGATGGGGCAAGCGTTTGCCAAGGCTTATCTTCAACGGATCGGTGCGTTGAAAACCTCACCCGACCGATCGTACCAAGGGAAACTACCGATCGCAGCGAACGGTGTTGTTCGCATCTTTGTATTGGCCGGGCAGAGAAATATGGAAGGGGAGGACGCGCATGTGGCTGAACTCGCTCAACTCTCCGACCGCAAGGCTTTGGCACAGCCGCAAACCAACGTTCTCTTCCGGTACTCGCTGGGAGGAGGAGTCACCGTATCATCGGATTGGGAACCTTTGGGGCCGGTGGACGAACTCGGGAACTTCGGGCCCGAACTCAGTTTTGGTGCCCAATTGCGAGCGAGACTCCCCAAAGAAGAAGGGATCGCGATCGTCAAGTTCACGCACAGTGGCGCTCAAGGTCCGGATTGGGCTCCACAGGGAAATGAACCGAGTCACCGCCAACTCTACCAGAAACTTCTGGCATTCCTTCGAGCGGCAGAAAATGACCTTAAAGAACGCGGTTATGTTGCCAAAGTCGAGGGGGTGTTTTGGCATACCGGAGAGAATGACACGTACTTTGGCCCTTATGCTCAAAACAATGCAACATGGACACAGCAATGGATTGATCGCTTGCGATCGGACCTAGGAGATCCTTCGATCGCATGCTTCATTACCGAACAGCACAAAAATTCCCCTTGGGTGAACATTGACAACGTCAACACTGGCCTTCGAGAAATGGCGTCGGGAGTGCCGCGGGTAACGATCCTCTCGACCGAAGGGCTTTCGCATGGCAGAAAGCATTTTGGAACACTCGGCACCATCCAGTTGGGAGACGCCATGGCAGAAGCCTATTTACGGCAAAAATAGCTACCTCGTTGGACCAACCCTGTCTTAGGCCGGTTTTGGGAAAACGGCACGTTTCGCAGTCTCCAAATTGGTTGCATTTTTGATATCCTGTAGTTCGATTTCATTCCGCCCTCCACTCATTCGATGTGAACATCATGGCACCGACCGCAATTCGCTTGTCCGTTTGCTCTATTCTCGCCGTCGCTCTGTTGCAAAGCTTTGTCTTAGCGCAGGAAACGACCTCGAGTTCGCCCAAGGGGACATCGCTGCCGAAGGCGGAGTGGGTGCCGCTGTTTAATGGCAAGGATCTGACGGGGTGGACACCAAAGATCCGAGGGCACAAACTCGGGGAAAACTTTGGAAACACGTTTCGTGTCGAAGATGGTCTTTTAAAGGTGCGTTACGACGCCTATGACAAATTCGATGAACGTTTTGGTCACCTGTTTTTTGAGAAAGAATACTCGAATTATCGATTGCGGGTCGAGTACCGGTTCGTCGGAGAACAGGTTGCCCAAGGCCCAGGATGGGCGATTCGAAATAGTGGAGTGATGGTCCATGGTCAAAAGCCGGAAACGATGACGATCGACCAAGATTTCCCGAGCTCGATCGAGGTGCAACTGCTCGGCGGTGACGGTAAAAATCCGAGAACAACACTAAACCTGTGCACTCCGGGTACGCACGTTGAGATGAACGGCAAACTGTTCACGCCCCACTGCACCAATTCGAAATCCAAAACCTATCATGGAGAGCAATGGGTTACCGCGGAGATCGATGTTGTTGGCAACGAAGTGATTCAGCACATTGTCGAAGGGCAGGTTGTCCTCGAATACCAACGCCCTCAACTGGACCCCAACGACAACAACACAAAGCACTTACTTGCGGAGCAAGAGAAGCAGTTTGGGCAAAAATCGCCGTCGAAGCGATTGCCACTGGATCATGGCACCATCTCCCTCCAGTCCGAGAGCCACCCGATCGACTTCCGAAAAGTCGAAATCATGGTTCGATAGTACGCGGACGTTCCTCGAATTGTCTCCACCATCGAAGGGTTTGTTCGATGCTCATGCAAATTCCTACCGTCGCTAGTACGGGAACCCGTTGCCGGGCTATTTCCAAGATCGCGCTCTCGGTGGTCGCGATTTTCTTTTTCGCTCGATCAGCCCAAGCTTTCATCGTGGATGACGTTACGTCCAATACGGTTTCGATAGGCTCCAAAGTGCCGGATTTACGATTCAAGGACATTCGAAGCGTTCCGCGAAGCCTCGCGGATCTCGGAAGCCATCAAGCATATGTTTTCGCCTTCGTGACAACGCAGTGTCCGATCGTCAAGAAGTCGTTGCCGAAGTTAAAGGAGTTGCATGATAAACTCCAAGGTGAAGATCTTATCATCGTTTGCGTCAACGTTGGGGCAAATGACACGATCCGTGAAGTTGCTGCCCAAGCGATCGAGTTTGATGTTCCATTCATCTTTGTTAAGGACTACGATCTTTCGGTCGCTCGAACACTCGGGGTTACGAAAACTCCTGAGTTCGCCGTGTTGGATCACGATCACAACTTGGTATATCGCGGTCGATTCGATGATCAACTACGTTTGGGCGGAACGAAAGCGACCCCTGGCCGTGCCGATCTTGAAATCGCTTTGGATGAAGTGCTGCATGCAAAGGCAGTTTCGATCTCTCAGACGACCACCGACGGTTGCTTGATCACCCCCTCAAGTTCGCCTCGCCCATCTGCACACACCATCACCTACTATAAAGATGTCGCAGCAATAATCCACGAAAAATGCACACCATGCCATCGACCGGGCACTGCAGCGCCGTTTTCGTTGAGTAGCGCTGAGGATTTTTCAGCGAATGCGGAAATGATCCGGGAAGTGATCCGCGACGAAACCATGCCACCGTGGTATGCGAACCCCCGCCACGGACGCTTCCAGAACGATCGCTCCTTAACGAACACCGAAAAGAATCTTATCCATTCGTGGTTGGATTCCGAGCAGGAACCGGGAAAGCCGGAGGATGGACCATCCGCACCTGAGGTTACCGATACGAAATGGCGAATTGGAACACCGGATTTGGTGATCACGATGTTGGAGCAGCACACCGTACCTGCCACGGGCTCCGTTCCCTACAAGTACGTTATCCTTCCCCATGTCTTCTTCAACGAAACCTGGGTGGAAGCGTTTGAGATTCGACCTGAAAACCCATCGGTCGTGCATCATTGCAATATGGCGTACGCCACGAGCGAAGGAGCCAGTGACGAAACCTTTATTACCGGTTACGTCCCAGGAGGCCAACCACTCGATTTGGGTAGATTCAAGTCAGGTATTGCGTATCGCATACCCGCCGGTTCAGGCTTGGGGTTGCAGATTCACTACACCACCACAGGCAAGGAAGAAAAGAGCCGTATCCAAGTGGGATTGCGGTTTCCTCGGGAGCAGGTTCGCAAGCAACTGCACCATTTTGTTCTCGATCCACGGGGTTGGAAAATACCACCAGGCAACCCAGCATTCAAACTCCGGGAATCGCATACGCTGAAGCACAATGCTGATCTATTAGGGTTGTTCACGCACATGCACGTGCGAGGCCGGGACATGACATTCTTTGCCAACATGGCCAATGGGGAACGGGAATGCTTGTTGCAGATCCCCAACTACAACTTCGAATGGCAATTGGGCTATGAGCTCAAGCCCGGGTCGAAGATCCTGCCCAAAGGAACGACGATCGAAGCAATCGCCCATTTCGATAACTCGAACTTCAATCCCTACAATCCCGATGCCGCAAAGAGCGTTGAATACGGCCCACAGACGGTCGACGAGATGTTCAATGGCTTTGTATTCTACGTCGACAACGATGAGGAACTCAGCATACCCATCAATCCCAAAACAGGCCGACGGAGCAAGTAGAGATTATTGATCAGATGTCGATTGTCCATTTGCCACTCACGAGGCTCGCTCGTCGTGACAAAGTGCAAGGTGTGGGCTCCATATCCCAGGATTGAATTCCTCATCGACCATTCGAATCACTTCGTTGACGTTGAGTGTTCCCTCCACGATTCTCGAGGAGTTGAGGCAGTAAAGACCGGGTATCGATGTCGTGACAGGCATGCGGCAGTTTGAATAGTCCAACGTTGGTAAAGCCATCACGGCCTTCGCCCGCGCCGTTCGGATAGCTCGCACCCACTCGGCTTGAAAGCCGGGATAAATTCTTTTCAGTGTTTGGATGGCACGGGAGTGAATGTCAGCATCCGAATCATCAAATCCTAGATCGTCGCTCATGAGGTATCGAGGGAGATAGACTAGATAATTTCCGTCGAGCTTTTCCATCGGTAGAATCGACCCCATCTCAATGATCCCTGTAAAGGGGATCCCAGGATCGAGAAGATTGGTGACGTAATATCCCGCGAGTGGTCGATCCAGTAAAAGCGATGTGCAAATGACACCGAGGTACTCGGTACCCGTTAATCGAGACCGCTCGTCGTCCGTCCAGTCGGTCGTGACAGAGGCGATATGGGAGGATGGGGTCGTCAGTACCACCCGATCAAATACCACTTCTGACTTCACTCCCTTGGATTCAGTTCCGAGTTGGAACCCACCGTCCTTATTACGCGAAACCGCTTGGATAGAGGTCCCGGTTTGGACATCGACTCCCAATCGATCCAAATGTGGACCAAGGGCATCGAAAATTCGACGATATCCACCTGGAACATAACCGAACATTTCGCGCTTCAACCCACTCCGGCGAGCCGAGTACATGCGTTGAATGTACGCCCATATGAACGAAGCATTTGTGCGTTGATATGCATCCCCAAGTTTTGATTGCAACAACGGTCGCCAGATTTTCTCGAAGGTGGAATCTCCGCTCCACTTACGAAGCCAATCTTCAACCAGGATTTGCTCAAGCGGTTTCCAGCGACGAATCTTGGAACCAGCAAAGATAGTCAGCCCTAGACGAAATTTCTGGAGCCCATTGAGGACGGGGAAAAACAAGAAATCGATAGAACTGGAAAGCGAATGAAGTTTCCCAGAGGCCAAGAAACCCGTTTTGGTCTGCACCCAGGCGATCTCATCATCCAACTGCAGGTCTTTGAGCACGGACCGCAGGTAGCGATCGCTGAGCAAAATCACGTGGTAGAAACGATCCCACTCCACATGATCGATGGACCAGGGAGATGCGAGCCCACCGAGTCCATCTGAGGCTTCGATCAAGGTTACCTGCTCGCCTCTTTGGGCAAGCAGCATAGCAGTACGAATGCCAGCGAATCCCCCACCCACAACCGCCCACGATAACGGCTTGTTGCGACTTTCATTCATGGCAAAATCGTATCGAAATGATCAAAAGCGATTCGTCATTCCGATGACGGACCGCTTGGAATATTATCTCAGAAGTTCGACGGGTGCCGCAGAACTCTGGGTGACTAATTGTCCTTCGAATGCGGTTTCCCGATAAGGTCATCGATGAGGTGATCGAGTTCCTTTCGGTCGACATTCATTTTGGCTGCTGCAAGTGCGAAGAGCCGCTTTTCCACTTCGCTCAATTGCCCATCGGCTGCCATCACCCGCATCAAATCGGACAGCATCTCGATTTGCTCTTTGCGATCCACGGGGAGCTTAAGGGATGCCGAGTCGCTTAACGCGAACTCAACAGCCTTTCCTAAGTCGGCTTCATCCAGTCCCAATTCGCCGCATCGGTCGACCAACAATGCGATCTCTCGCTCGGTGAGAGACCCATCGGCGGATGCCATAATGACCAAATTTTTGAGATGATCGAGATGACGCATGATACCCTTTCCTCCATTACTTCCTTAACCGACGCACAATAATGCCGGTCGGCGCCTCCTGCGATTCCAGGACCGATCGGTGTCTACCGGCCCTATTGTGATCAAAGGATAGTCGGTTTGCCTAGGTATCCTCCACCGGTACCTGTAGGTTTCCAACCCTAGTTTCGACCGAACCGTGTGAATTTAGGAGGAAACTGCGCCCAAGTACCCCCGGTTCTTCGCCTAGGCCTCTAGGCAACGGCATAGCAGAATGATATCACTTTGATATCGCGCCACAGCCAGGCTTTTATCCAACGGGAGGTTTCCTCGTGAATACCATAGTTAGTGAGAAATTGATTCGTCCTCGAAGCGGGTGGCAGATGCTGACCTTGTGCCTCCTTGGCATCTTATGTGCCGCAGCTCTGGAAATCTTGGCCACGAGCCAAGTATTCAACGGTGCGAATGGCGTTCGCGGAGTTGTTATCGGGATGGGTTTCCTCGTCGCCGCTACGAGTTTCGTGGGGCTGTTCGGCTGCATGGCAGTACCACCGAACACAGCCCGCGTACTCGTGCTCTTTGGTGAATACCGAGGGACAGTCAACGAGTCGGGTTTTTACTGGGTCAATCCATTTTTGAGCAAACGGAAAATCTCTCTACGGATTCGAAATTTCGAGACCGGTTCCACGAATGTCGCTGAGAAGAAGAATGAAGCGGGCGTGGTGATCCAGCAAAAGTCCCGTACGCATGGACGCCCGTCGAAGGTCAACGATCGCGATGGAAACCCGATCGAAATCTCAGCGGTGGTTGTTTGGAAGGTGGTGAACACCGCCGAAGCAATCTTTGAAGTGGATGACTATGAGGACTTTGTCCAAGTGCAAAGCGAAGCCGCCTTACGAAATCTCGCGACACGCCATCCGTACGACAGTGAGGATGGCACCGTATCTTTGCGCAGTTCCACCCAAGAGATCGGAGATCAACTCAAGTTGGACATCCAAGATCGGCTTGAAAAAGCGGGTGTGGATGTTCTCGAGGCCAGGATCAGCCATCTGGCTTATGCTCCGGAAATCGCTGCAGCCATGCTGCAACGCCAACAAGCACACGCCGTTGTAGCGGCGCGTGCAAAGATCGTCGAAGGTGCCGTCGGCATGGTTCAGCAAGCCCTCGAGCATCTCAGTCGAGACAAGATTGTCGAGCTCGATGATGAGAGGCGAGCCGCGATGGTCTCCAACTTGCTCGTGGTACTGTGCAGTGACCGCCATGCCCAACCCGTCGTGAATGCGGGTTCCTTGTACACCTAACGGCCTTGAATAGCAACGAGGAGCTCGCCCGTGGCGAAACGAGACTCATTTCTATTACGAATCCCGCCGGAACTGCTTGATGCGATCCGACGCTGGGCGGATGACGAGTTCCGCAGTGTGAACAGCCAAATCGAAATGATTTTGGCACGTGCTGTCGCTCAATCGGGCAGAGCGCCAACAACCAACGAGGAATCGAACGAACCCGAGGATCCGAAAGGAAAAAAAAGACCCCAGCGGGGAGCGTAACGGACCTGCGTCCCGCCGCATCCACCGAGAAAGCTGCTATAGACGCAACCCGGCAACTTAGGTAAACCGAGGGAGTTGTCGTCCAGGATTTCTTAGGAGAAGCGAATGAATCGCGCGGAAAGCTTTTTGTTAGGGTTGGTGGTCGGGATTGGCGTCTTGTACGGGACCATGCATTACACGGTCGTTCGAGCCAAGGATGGGTTCCACTTCATCCCGAAAATCACGGCAAAACTCGACATTCCCTATACCGATATCCGCTCCTTCAAAATCGACCAGTGGCAGCGAAAACAAACGTTAGCATTGTCTATCATGAAGGCGAAAAAAGGATATCTTCTAGCCGATCATTCATTGACCAACTTTAAATCCAACACAGAGCAATTGCTTCAGCAGTTCGCAATGGAAAGCCATACGGCTTCGTCCAAGCTGTAGTCATTGCTCGCGACACACACTAGATTGGGATCGATGCCATGGGCGGTGCTCTGGTAAAGCGGCGTTTGGGAAAGACTTCGTTGAACCTGACCAGTTTAGGTTTCGGAGCCAGCTCCATCGGTGCAGAGTTTGGTCAGTTCGACCTGACCACGTCGCTATCCTCCGTTCGAACAGCCATCGATGCTGGGATCAACTTCATCGACACGGCTGCGTACTACGGCCGAGGGATGAGCGAAGTCTTGCTCGGACAAATCCTTCCTCAAATCCCTCGAGATCAGATCGTTGTCAGCACCAAAATCGGTCGCTACGCACCTCAACATTTCGATTTCTCGGCCAAGAGAGTTGCGGAAAGTGTAGATATCTCCCTTGAACGCATGCGGCTCGATACCCTCGATATCGTTTTCTGCCACGATATTGAGTACGGGGATATTCAGCAAGTCATCGATGAAACATTGCCTGCGCTGGCGCGACAAGTCGAGAAGGGTAAAGTTCGCTACATTGGCATCAGCGGCTACCCGATGAAAAATTTTGAACGGGTAATACCATCTGGATTGATCGATTGCGCAATCACCTATAACCATTACACCCTACAAAATGATATGGCGCTGCGGTTGTTGCCGTTAGCGGAGTCGCACTCCGTCGGCCTCATCAACGCCGCCCCATTCTCGGCGCGCTTGCTGACCTCGATGCCATTGCCGCCATGGCACAAGGCAACTTCAGAAGTCCGGCGGATTGCGGCGGAAGCTGCCGCATTTTGCAAATCGCGAGGTAGCTCCATAGAGAAGCTCGCCTTGCAGTTTTCGGTATCCCATCCCGGTTTCGCAAGCTGCCTTGTCGGGAGCGCGATCCCGGCCGAAATCCAACAGTGGATTGGCTGGCTGGAAGAACCTGTCGACCACGAACTCATCGCTGCGGTTTCAAAGATCCTACGACCGATCCACAATTGGTTTTATGTCGAAGGTCGCGCGGAGAACAATGATCTCTCCTGGCCAACATCGACCATCGCAAAGGACTGAATTGATTCGGCAAATTGAATCAATCAACCTAATCGCGCCGAGTTCTCGAAAGCGTTTTTCTTGAATGTCCTGCAGCGCCGGATGGGAGCAAGTTAGATGGCGAACGATTGTCGTAATCGTGTTTTGCTCCTGACGAGAGCAGTTGGGGACAACTGCTCTACATTTCAAAGCAACACAACAGTCCCTGCTGTGAAGGGGTTGTCGGCCCCCCTAGGCTAACAACCCTCGATCCATTTCACGCGAAGGCGCGAAGCCGCGAAGGCAAGACCGAGGATCGCATCTTAGAACGATTGTCGTAATCGTGTTTGGCTCCTGATGAGAGCAGTTGGGGACAACTGCTATACATCTCAAAGCAACACAACAGTCCCTGTCGTGAAGGGGTTATCGGTCCCCTAGGCTAATAACCCTCGATCCATTTCACGCGAAGGCGC
>CAITIE010000014.1 GCA_903892355.1 uncultured Pirellula sp.
CCCCCGCTCCGCCGTTCGTAGTGGATCTTGCCAAAGCCCCCCGCTCCGCCGTTCGTAGTGGATCTTGCTAAAGATCCCGCTCCGCCGTTCGTAGTGGATCTTGCTAAAGATCCCCGGTGCTCATTCCCAATCAAACGTAGCCTTGGTTACCTGATCTCGATTTCCGAGAAGATGAATTATGCGGAGAAATCTTTGTTGGTCGCAATGGGGGGAAAGGTTGGGATCTTTAGCAAGATCCACTACCGAGATTGGATGTTGGGATCTTTAGCAAGATCCGCTACTGTTTGATTGGCTGAGATCTTTAGCAAGATCCACTACGGGTTAGGCCTTGCTTGCGAAGATAGGAAATGGTTCGATCGAGTTTGTCCCAGGTGTCAGGTTCGAATAGTCGCAACTCAGGATAGCCTGGCACGATACATCCGGTGTAAGGGTACTCGGCGAAGTGGTCGACTTCAATTAGCCTCGCACGCTCCGGGTTTCTGGCGATGTATTCCAACACAACATGAAAACCACTTTGATGGCGTTCATCGCTACGTAGCACGTGATCGTACGATTGATCTTGTAGTTCATACCCAATTCGATGCAATGACTCATTGAGTGTCTTGCGAAAATGCTTCATTGCATTTAGTTGATCACTGGAATCAGCAAGTCCCATCCAGAGCATGTGTATATGGTCAGGCATCAGGCAGAAAATTGGGCAGGCAAGAGTGTATCGAAAGCAGGTATGTGTCAGCAATTCCCGAAAACGAAAATAAAAGCAATCACATAACCATCCTTGCTTGCGATCACGGATGGTTAAACTCCAATGAACGATCGCATCCTCACAGTAGCATGGTCGCTCAAGTCTACGGAGATGCTCATGGTTGCTCACTACCCATCCCTCGCGTCAATCATGATGATTTTCTACACGAAATATTATATCCCGTAGTGGATCTTGCTAAAGATCCCCGGCCTCGTTCCCTGGTATCCCATGCTTGGCGTTCTTAATCCCGATTTTCCGGGAGATGAATAGCGAGGAAGAAGGCGGGGAGGTCGGCAAGGGTGGGATCTTTAGCAAGATCCGCTACCGAGATTGGGGGGCTAGAGGGTGGGATCTTTAGCAAGATCCACTACGGAATGGAGGGTGGGATTTTTGGCAAGATCCACTACGGAGATTGGGATTGGAGAGATAGGATCTTTAGCAAGATCCACTACGAGGTGTAGGCGGGGCCGGCTTTGTTGTAACTTTTGCAACTTTCTGTTATTCTACTGCTGGGACTAAGTCTATTAGTAGAACCAAGAAAGTCTGTCTGTAATGAGTACCGGGTCAAAGCTTGCTCTTGTGGATGGGGTGGATACGCTCGCGAGCACTCCGGGATCGGCTCCGGCGCTGGATCGTGCGCTGGATATTCTGGAACTCCTCAGTCAGTCCCCTGTGGGCATGACGCTATCCGAACTGAGCGAGCAACTTGAACTACCCAAAAACTCGGTATTTCGGATCACGCAGACATTGCTCGCTCGAGGCTATTTAGATCGAGATTTGGACACGCTCGCCTTTCGACTTACCAGTCGCTTGCTGCGATTGGCTACGCCCCGCTGGGGCAGTGTCAGTTTGTCCGCTATCTCCCGTGATTCTATGATCGCCCTTCGCGATCAGACCCGTGAAACCGTGCAACTAGGTGTGCTCAGTGGACTCGAAGGGGTGATCATCGATCAAGTCGAGGGGCTCGAGCCACTTCGTATTTCCGTCGACTTGGGATTACGGTTTTCGCTTCACAACAATGCACCCGGCAAGCTGCTCCTCGCCTATCTTCCCGCAGAACAGCAGAACACGTTGTTGGCAAAAATCAAACTTACCCCTACCACGCCTCGTACCATCAGGAGCAAAAGCGAACTACTGACCGAATGCAGCCGGATTGTCGAATGCGGTTATGCGGTCGATTTCGCGGAATCCGATGAAGGAATTAATTGCGTTGCTGCTCCGATTGTAAACGCAAACGAATTGGTAGTCGCCGCATTATGGATTTCCGGACCGGCAAAGCGATTACCTAGAAGCAAGTTTCGGGAATTGGGTACCATGGTCTGCGTTGCAGCTCGTCGCATCTCGCATAAAGTTGGAGGCTTGGGATGAATCGCCTCCTCCTTTTTACATTCCTCATGTCGGCTTTGCTTGCGGCGCAGAGTGCCAGCGCGCAACTACCGGAGCCCAGCCCCAATCGAGGGACGGAGGTTGAGCATACGCCAGAGTTGCTAGCAAAGCACTGCTTCGATTGTCATTCAGAATCGTCAAAAGAAGGCAACCTCGACCTGACGCAGTTACTTCGCCGAGACAGTTTTGATGGGACTCTGGTTTTCGAGAACGTCATTACCCAAAGGATGCCCCCTAGCGATGCGGAACAACCAACCGCTACCGAGCGTCACACGATCCTTAATTGGTTATCGACAAAGTCAATTCATCCCAACATCAAGCCTTATCGTCGGATGAGCCGCTTTGAGTTCAACCATAGCGCTAACGATTTACTCGGGGTTCAGTTGGATGTGGCCAGTGAGATTCCGGAAGACCGAGGTACGAATGTCTTCGACTCGGACCGCAGAATCATGCTCTCGAAAGAACAGATGAGCGCCTACTTCGCCGCAGCCGACGATTTGCTCGAGTTTGCTTTGCCCGAAAACGGATTTCCGGTCGAGCAATCATGGACGACCAGCACCATCCAAGACAGTCATGAGTCCTACAATATCTATGTGCGAGATTACAAGGACGGGCTTCTGTTCTCTTGGACCCGCGCCAACAATGGCAATAACTACTCCTATTTTTACGATCACTTTGAGCCCCCCGTCAAAGGTTGGTACGACCTGACTTTTGACGCGGCGAAAGTCGGTGATTTCGGGGAGGACGTGAGTGTTCTCGTCTACGCGGGCAAGTACTACTATGCAGACGATCGCCCGCAACCACAACGGTTGCTAGGTGTACTCTCACTCGGCAACACGGAACTTAAACCATACACGATTCGAGGCTTTGTCTACCCCGGAGAGAACATCTCGGTCCATTGCTATTCACGGCACACCTGGCGTCAACAAGGCGGTAATGAGGGTGCTTACATCAAGCAACTCAATATCCGTGGGCCAGTACTCGATGCGTGGCCGCCAACGACCTATCGCAAGCTTTTCGCCGATCTTCCGATGAGTGTCCCTGATCGCTTGACTCATACCAACCAAACATCGACGTCAGCCTTGCAACAAATCGGCGGCCGCGTCACTGTGAGCAGCTATCAAGTGGGTATGGAAAAGGAAAAGATGCTGGATCGCTCCAGCAAGACCTTTTGGCATACGCGCTTCACACCCGACGTCGCGATGCCCCCTCATCACGTCATCCTTGAGAATCCAAAGCAACACGAGATTTTGGGGCTGGTATACTCGACATGGTCTGGTGGAAACGGCAACGGGCAAGTCAAAAGGTACGAAGTGGCTCTGTCGGACGATGGCGTGCGTTGGGAGGAACCGATCCAGCAAGGAAGCTTGGAGGTCATGCACGCGGCTGAACAGGAGATTCTATTCCCCGAAAAAACACGCAAGCCGTTTCTGCGGTTTCTTGTGAAAGAAGCGGTTGAACTCGATGGCAAATCACTGGCATCGATCGGTGGATTGGACGTGATTCTCGAACGGCCCGAAACTGCAACCGTGAGCGTTCCGCCCCCGCAAAAGATTTCTACTGGCTCGAACTCAATACACGATTTGCAGCAAGTCGTTCGACGGTTTGCAAACGAAGCGTTTGCGTCCGAGCTATCCGAAGACGAGTTGGCGCCGTATTACACGGTGAGCCTGGAATCCTTCCGCGAAGATGGCGATTTTATCAATGCGGCCCGACAGGGGTTCAAGGCAATCCTTTGTTCCCATCGATTCTTGCTGGCACCTGGGTCGTATCGCAACGATTCATACCGTATAGCCGCGAGCCTGGCGCGTTGCTTGTGGCTTTCGGTGCCGGATACCAGGTTGATGGAATTAGCCGCAGCGGACGATCTCCATGGGGAGTCCATGTCGGCCGAAATCGATCGTATGCTGCGCGATCCTCGGGCTCGACGTATGATCCACTCGTTCTGCGATCAGTGGTTGAATTTGAGATCGTTCAACAAGGTTTCGCCTTCTCTAAAACTCTATCCAGAGTACAACAACCTGCTGAATTACTACCTCCCGCAGGAGACCGAGGATTTCCTGTTTCACCTCATTCAAGAGAACTTGCCAGCTACCCACTTGATCGATTCCGATTTTTCGATGTTGAACCAACGATTGGCGCAGCATTACGGGATCGATGGGGTCATTGGTGAGGAGATGCGAAAGGTCATGTTGCCATCGGATAGTCCTCGCGGTGGACTGCTCACTATGGGCAGCATCCTCAAGGTCACTTCGGATGGGTTTCAGACCTCTCCCATTCTGCGAGGAGCGTGGGTTTCCAAGAACATTGCCGGAAACACGCTGTCGCCTCCTCCTGAGACGGTAAAAGCGATTGAACCTAACGCCCGCAGAGGGACGACACTCAAGGAACAAATCGAGGAACACAAAAACAACGCGACCTGTTTCGCTTGTCACAAAAGCATCGACCCTTACGGATTTGCGCTCGAAAGCTTTGATGCGACAGGAGAATTTCGTTCCAAGTATCGAGTCGAAGTTCCGCATCAAGGTACATTTATGTACCGGTTGGAAGGTTACTTTCAATGGGGAGGCGACGTGGATCCCTCAGGAGACGTTGGGGACTCAGCGTTCGAGGATGTGAATGGACTCAAGAAACTGCTGATCTCCGACCACAAAAAGGTCGCCTACAATTTCGCAAAGAAATTCTTCGAGTACGCTAATGGTTACGAACCGACGCTCCATCAACGAATCGATCTGTACGGAATGATTGCCGACTCCCCAGAAGATTGCCGATTGAAGGACTTGATTGCCAAGGTCATCATGGTTTCGTATAGCGGGGAAAACCGGGACGTTACCGCAAACGATGGAACAACGAACGATGGAACTGCGCACCGGAGAAACCAGCCATGAATCATGACGGTCTGTATCCGCGTCAGGTATTCGATGAGGAGGCTGATACGATTCTCTCGGCCAATAGCTCGCAAAGAGCGAAATCGGCTCGGCGATCCTTTTTGAAATTCGGTGCTGCGCTTCCGTTAGCCTTGCACTCGCTGTCGCTCAGGGCTGAGGAAAAGGCAAAGAGTCCGCCGCGGCGCGTCTTGTTCATCTGCAATTCGCTAGGCTTCCATGCGCCTTACTTTTTTCCGAAGATGTCTGGTGATTTAGGGACATCGGAATACCTGAAAGGGATGAAGACGTCCGAGAAGATGACGGTCTTCGGCAATTTCTTTCATCCTGGGATGGCGACCAGCAACCATGATTCTGAAAAATCGTTTTTAACGGGGACGCCCAACCCGGAAGCTTCTCAATTCATCAATGGGATTTCGCTGGACCAGTTGCTCGCACGAGAGATCGGGTCGGATACGCGTTTCCCATTCCTCAGTTTCAGCATCTACAACCGTGGTTGGGGGTGCAGTTGGAACGATCGCGGGGTTGCCATTCCGCCGATGCACGACGAGGAGCAAATTTTTGATCTATTGTTCGGTGAAGAAGATATCCGCGCCAAGCAGCGGCAGCTTGCGAACGACACCAGGGTCCTCGAATGCCTTAGGCGTGATCTTACGGCGCTGCGCGCTTCGGGCGACGACCCATCTAAGCTCGATATGTACAGCACAGTGATTCGCGAGTTAGAAGCTCAACTGGAGCATGAAAAGTACTGGCTGAATACGAAGAAGCCCGTTGTCGAACGGTCGCTGAGTTCGGATAGGGAGTTCGAATTCTCCGCCAAAGTGCACAATATGTTCGAACTCGCGAAATTGGCGTTTCGTACCGACTCAACACGGGTGATTACGTTTTCCATGGATTGGATCTACGGTGCGATCAAGGTTCCGGGGGCGACGGGTGGTTGGCATACCCTGTCCCATCACGGAGGCAATCCCGACGTACTCTCCAGCCTCAGTTGTGTGGAACGCGATATCCTGAAACACTTCAACCAGTTCCTCTTCGATATGGATCAAATCCCTGAGGGAGATGGAACCTTGCTCGATCACACGACGGTGGTGATGGGAAGTAACTTTGGGAACTCCTCCGATCATACTTGCAGCAATCTGCCCATACTCGTGGCAGGTGGGGGATACCAGCACCAAGGTCATCGGGTGCTGGACCAGCCAACACCTCTGTGCAATCTCTATTTAGAATTGTTGCATCGGCACAATATGGACGTCGGCAAATTCGGTAGTAGTCAAACGGATATGCGGTTACTCTGAGTGGAACCGAACTCCAAATTGTTTTCTCGTATTCGAGAGTTTCCTCGACTGAACAAGTTCATGCTAAATACGTTTGTTGTTCGACTGGCATTGATTCTCGCTTGTTTCACACTGACGGCGCGTGCCGAGGATGTGTCGTTTAGCCGAGATGTTCGTCCCATCCTGTCGGACATGTGCTTTTCATGCCATGGTCCGGACGAAAAAGGCCGCAAGGGAGAATTGCTGCTCAGCGAGTACGAGGCAGCGATCAAGGGTGGGGAGTCGGGCGAGCCTGCGATTGTCCCTGGGAATCCGACGCTGAGCGAAATGATTCAACGCGTGCGCTCTGAGGACCTGGATGTGTGCATGCCTCCACCTCACACGAAGAAAAAGCTGACGGAAGAACAGATCGCCGTCTTGGAAAAGTGGATTGCGGGTGGGGCTAAGTACGAAAAGCATTGGGCCTTTGAAGCCCCTGTGATGCCGTCGGTCCCTGGATCGGGCCCATCTGTATCTTCAACGGGGAGTAGGAATCCGATCGATGCGTTTGTGGGTACCGCTCTTGCTCAAAACGGATTATCGCCATCTCCGGAAGCTGACAAAGCAACCTTGTTTCGGCGTGTCTCGTTCGATTTGATTGGATTGCCACCATCGCCGGATGAACTGGCGATGTATCTGGCCGACACGTCACCTGATGCCTATGAGAAGGCCGTTGAACGTTTGCTTGATTCGCCGCATTATGGCGAACGCTGGGCGCGAAAATGGCTCGATCTGGCGCGCTACGCGGATACCAACGGTTACGAGAAGGATCGAGGGCGGACGATATGGCCCTATCGGGATTGGGTCATCCGAGCCCTCAATGCAGATATGCCCTTCGATCAATTCAGTATTGAACAAATCGCAGGCGATCTGTTGCCGGGGGCGACGGTCGACCAGCGTATCGCAACGGGATTTCATCGCAACACCATGCTCAACGAAGAAGGGGGCATTGACCCATTAGAATTTCGATTCAATGCCATGGTGGATCGGATGGCCACCACCGGGGCGACGTGGCTCGGCCTGACGTTGCAATGTTGCCAGTGCCATACCCATAAATACGATCCTATTCCGCATCGAGAGTATTACGCCATGATGGCGTTTTTGAACAACGCGGACGAACCCGATCTGGAGTTACCGAATCGGGAGCAGGAAAGGGAAGCGGAAAGCCGTTGGGCACGCGCGGATGAGTTGGTGGAGGCTCTGCCTCGCAAATGGCCACTCCAGTCGCCAGCCGACGATTCCACGATTGCATGGACGGTACCAGCCATCTCCGTTTCCACGGATCCGTCGGAGAGTACCCGTATTCTTGACGATGGTTCGGTGCTCTTCCCTCCGTCCGGGCCTGCTTCGAGCAATATTGAAATCAAGATGCCCAGCCTGCGAGGGAAGTTCACTCATATGCGCGTCGAAGCGTTGACGGATGATTCGTTGCCCGGACGAGGACCGGGGCGAACGCCGCACGCCAATTTTGTGCTCAGCGAAGTGGAAGTTCGCAACAATGGTCAAAAGGTCAAGCTTTCGAACAGCGTCGCGAATGTTGAGCAAATCGGTTATCCGGCGTCAGCAGCTATCGATGGAAGGAATGGAACTGGGTGGGCAGTGCATGCCGACGGCAAGGATATCCATAGCGATAAATCCTTAACCCTATCCTTCGATGCACTTATGGATGCGACGGGTGACACCCAGGTTTCGCTGCGCCAGCAACACGGTTCGCAACACACCATCGGCCGTCTCAAAATCAGTTTCGGCACCTCCAATACGGACCCTGCGGAGCTTGAGCAGCAACGACGAGACTCGCTCGAAAAAGCCTTTGCAGGTTGGCTCGACCAGCAAAAAGCAGCGACCGCGAAGTGGCAGGTGGTCGTTCCGGTGAAGGCGACCTCCAATCTTCCTCTCTTGACCCTTCAACCCGATGCGTCGATCTTCGTATCTGGCGACATTACGAAAGCCGACACATACCAATTGGACCTCGGTAAGCCTGTCGGCGCGATTACAGCGATCCGTGTGGAAGCATTACCGGATCCACGTTTGCCGGGTCGTGGCCCTGGCATGGCGTACTACGAAGGGCCTAAGGGGGATTTCTTGATGGGTGAGTTTCAACTCACCGCGGATGGTGAGCCCGTAAAGATTGCGTCGGCTAGCCAAAGTTACGCAAAAAACAATTTCGGCTCACAAGCCGAAGCGAGCTACGCCATCGATGGTGATCCAGAAACGGGGTGGAGTTGCGCGCAAGGACAAGGTCGTGCCCATGAAGCCGTATTCCGATTGGAGAAGCCACTTAACGCGTCTAGCCTGCAATTAACCATGATGTTCGGAAGGCATTACGCGTGCTCCTTGGGGCGTTTCCGTATTTCTGTGACGACGGATTCCGGAGAAGTGCAAGCCAGTAAGGTGGCGACCGAGGTTCAAGGTTTGTTGCACAAAGCAGATCGGACGGAGTCGGAAACTCAACGATTGAAGAATGAGTTCTTGCTTCATGCTCCGGAGCTCGCATCGTATCGCGCTGAGATAGAAGAATTGCGACGGCCTCCGGCATCTCTCACATCATTGGTACTTCAGGAACGCCCTGCCGAAAATCCGCGAGCGACATACATCCACCATCGTGGGGAGTGGACGCAACCTACGGATGCCGTTGAGCCAGCAGTCCTTTCGGTCCTGAACCCCATTCCTAGTGGAGATTCCCGAAACCGACTTGGTTTCGCGAGATGGCTGGTGAGTCGTTCGAACCCACTAACCTCACGCGTGGTGGTCAATCGAGCGTGGGCTACGTTCTTTGGCCGTGGGATCGTGAAGACACAAGAGGATTTTGGTTTTCAAGGAAGTCCACCCTCACACCCGCAGCTTCTAGACTGGTTGGCGATTCGCTTTATGGATGACGGATGGTCTTTTAAAAAGCTGCATCGCCTGATTGTGACCAGCAACACCTACAAGCAATCCAGCAGCTCGAATGCGATCGGCGAGGAAAAAGATCCTGAGAATGTACTCCTTTGGCGAGGGCCACGACTGAGGCTCGATGCAGAAGAGGTCCGAGATGCAGCCCTTCGTTATGCCGGTATTTTGTCGGAGAAAATGTATGGGCCCAGTGTGTTTCCCCCGCAGCCACCTAGTGTGACCACCGAGGGAACGTATGGTGCGATGACGTGGGCCACGAGCAATGGAGAGGACCGTTACCGTCGAAGCCTCTATACATTCACCAAACGCACGGCTCCTTTTGCGTTTGGAAATACGTTTGACGCTCCATCCGGTGAAGCGTGCATCGTTCGTCGGGACCGATCGAACACACCGCTACAAGCACTCACCATGCTCAATGACGTCACCATCATGGAATCCGCTCAGGCCTTAGGGAAATATTTGGCTGAGTCGAACGGAAGCACTGAGCAGCGTATTTCCGACGCATTTGTGCGTTGCTTTTCCCGTCCCCCGGATCCAGAGGAGGCGTCAGCGGTTCTCGGATTTATCCAAAAGCAATGGCAGCGATTTGCAGCAGCACCCGAATCCGCTCTATCGCTTGCTGGGGTCGGTCCCATCGAAACCGTGGTGGCCCGTGCAGCCTGGACCGCAGCAGCCCGTGCATTGATGAATATGGACGAGTTCGTCACTAAGAGGTAATCATTTTTATGGATCCGATTCAACGAAGCAGTCTTGATGTGACCCGCCGCCATTTTCTGCGTGATTGCGGCGTCGGGGTTGGAAAGATGGCCTTGGCCGGATTGCTCGCAGAAGAACTATGCGCACAGCCGCCTGGGACGTACGTCGACCCATTGGCACCTCGTCCGCCTCACTTTCCGGGTAAAGCCAAGGCCGTTATCCATTTGTTCATGGCGGGAGCTCCAAGCCATCTCGAACTGTTCGACTTCAAGCCTGCGCTTTCCGAGATGGATGGCAAGCCTTTGCCCGCGTCGGTCACCGAAGGCCAACGCCTTGCGTTTATTCGCTCCGATGCGGCGGTGATGGGGCCGCAGTTCAAATTCGCAAGGCACGGTCAATCGGGGATGGAGATATCCGAGGCGTTGCCTTACCTATCCAAGATTGTCGATGACATATGCCTAGTTCGTTCATGCCACACCGATCAATTCAATCATGCTCCGGCACAAACCTTTTTTCAAACAGGATTTGCCGTACCCGGCCGACCCAGTTTTGGGTCGTGGGTGACGTACGGATTGGGGTGTGTAACGAGAGATCTTCCCGCCTTTGTGGTGCTCAGCACCGGCAGTGGGATCAGTGGCGGTAGCGGACTGTGGTCGAGTGGATTTCTGCCGAGCATCTACACCGGCGTTCGATTCCGCAATCAAGGCGATCCGATTTTGAATGTGACGAACCCGGCTGGGGTCGATGCAACATTGCAAAGAGATACGATCGATCTAGTGAGCGATTTGAGTCGCAAGCGACTAGAAGAAACCGGAGATGCCGAGATTTCAACGCGGCTCGCCAATTATGAGATGGCCTTTCGGATGCAAACGTCGGCTCCGGAATTGATGGACTTAAGCGGGGAGAGCAAGGAAACCTTGGATCTATACGGATGCGATCCTGCGGTCCCTTCATTCGCACGAGCGTGTCTCTTAGCACGCCGAATGATTGAACGCGGAGTGCGTTTTGTGAATATCTTCCATGAAGGATGGGACGCGCACAGCGATGTTGTTGGGAATCACCGCGGCAACTGCAAAACGACCGATCAAGCGAGCGCGGCGTTGATCATCGACTTGAAAAATCGCGGACTACTCGATGAAACGCTCGTGGTTTGGGGTGGAGAATTCGGACGGACTCCAATGGTTGAGAGCAATGCAGCCTTGGGGCGATCACGTGGTCGGGATCACCACCCAAAAGCCTACAGCATGTGGATGGCGGGTGGCGGTATCCGGGCCGGTTGGACGCATGGAACCACAGACGAATTAGGCTACAACATCGTTCAAGATCCCGTGCATGTTCATGATATTCAAGCGACGCTACTGCATTGCCTCGGCTTTGATCATGAGCGACTCACTTATCGGGCCCAAGGCCGCGATTATCGACTGACCGATGTTCATGGACACGTCGTTCAATCGATTCTGGCCTGATTTCTCGTTCGATGATGAATCCCTTCAAATAGCGAGAAAGACGACATGTCCCGCTTTGGTAGTTACTTGGTGCTTGCGATCACTTGTTCGTTGGTGATGGTTGTGTCGATGAAGGCCGCATTGTCGGCCGACGAAGTGCGTGGGGTGAGCTTTTACGTCTCGCCGACTGGGAGCGACATGAACTCTGGATCCGCGACGGAGCCGTTTGCCACTCTTGGTGCCGCGCAGCGAGCTGTGCGTCGGTTCGCAGGTCGAGAACCCGTCACGGTTTGGTTGAGTGAGGGGACTTATTATCTGCCAGAGACATTGCGATTCACGGCCGAGGATTCAGGTTCGGCGAAGGGGCCAACTGTCTATGCTGCGATGCCCGGTGAGCGACCAATCATCAGTGGCGGGATGCGATTGGTTCTGGATTGGAAACCCTCAGGCGGTGGGATCTACGAAGCGAAAACGCCTGCTGGGTTGACGATGGATCAAATGTTTGTGGACGGAAATCGGCAGCATATGGCGCGCTATCCCAACTATGACCCAACGGCGCGACAGTTTAATGGAGCCGCAGCGGATGCGATTTCACCTGAACGCGTGGCGAGGTGGGGTGAGGATCCTGCGGGCGGATATATCCATGCCATGCACACAGCTCTCTGGGGCGACATGCATTGGCGAATCCTCAGCAAGAAACCCGATAACACGCTCGAAATGGAAGGTGGTTGGCAAAACAATCGCCCTAGTCCGATGCATCCCGATTTTCGGTTCGTCGAAAACATTCGCGAAGAACTCGATGCGCCGGGGGAATGGTTTCATGATTTCAAAAAAGGCGTACTGTACTTTTATCCACCCACCGGATTGGATCTAAAGTCCGCCGCGGTCGATGTGGTTCGCTTGCGACACCTGATCGAATGGAATGGATCCCCCCATGATCCCGTTCGGTTTGTCACGCTGCGAGGCATCACGTTCAAGCATGCCGCTCGGACTTTTATGGAAAACCGCGAACCTTTATTGCGTTCCGATTGGACGACCTACCGCGGCGGAGCATTGACGTTCCATGGTGCCGAAGACATAGCAATCGAAGATTGCGATTTTGATCAACTCGGTGGTAACACAGTCTTTGTGAATAATTACAACCGAAGGATCACCGTACGAGGATGCTTGATCCGCGAAAGTGGCGCCAATGGCGTTGCTTTTGTTGGAGATCCGCAGGCCGTTCGTAATCCGTTGTACAACTACAATCAAGTCGCAGATTATGCCGCGTTGGATCGGAATCCGGGGCCACTATCGGAGAATTATCCGAGCGACTGCGTCGTCGAGGATTGCTTGATCACCCGCAGCGGACGGTTTGAAAAGCAAACCGCACCCGTGCAGATTGCGATGGCGCGAGGCATTACCGTGCGCAGCTGTTCGATCTACGATGTGCCACGCGCAGGGATCAACATCGGTGATGGGTGCTGGGGTGGGCATCTCATCGAACACTGCGATGTATTCGACACCGTGCTGGAGACGGGAGACCATGGCAGCTTCAATTCATGGGGACGCGATCGGTATTGGAAGCCGGGGCGAGAACCTGTGGAAGAGGCGGTTGCCGCCGACCCCAACCTGCCCTTTTTAGATATGGTCCAGCAAAGTGTGCTGCGCAACAATCGATGGCGATGCGACCATGGTTGGGATGTGGATTTGGACGATGGTTCCAGCCGATATGCCATTTACGAAAATTTATTCTTGAATGGAGGTTTGAAACTCCGCGAAGGGTACGATCGGATCGCTACCAATAACATCATCGTGAACAACGGCCTCCATCCCCATGTTTGGTACGACAACAGTGGCGATGTCATCGCGAGGAATATCGTGATGCACGCTCCTCAACCGGCGATCATGAAGGACTCCAAATGGGGCAAGCAAGTGGATTTCAATCTCTACACGACAACCGACGCAGATCGAATTGCATTTGCGGGTCAAGGGTGCGATGCGCATTCAACTGTGGGGGATCCGCTTTTTATCGATGCGGAGCGTGGGGATTTTCGAGTGCAACAAGGCTCGCCGGCATTGGAGCTCGGGTTTGTGAATTTTCAAATGGACCAGTTCGGTGTTCGATCACCGAGACTGAAAGCCATGGCCCGCACGCCGGAGATTCCTACAGTGAAAATTGTTGCTCGTACGGCTGATTCATCCAAGGATGGGATCGAGTGGCAAGGTGCAAGACTGCGATCACTTGTGGATCAAGAGTTTTCCGCGATCGGCGTAGCAGCCGATGCGAAGGGGGTACTCATCGTCGATTTGGCCGAAGAGTCAATTCTTTTCAAAGCTGGTTTGCGTCGAGGGGATTTCATACAGCGCGCCCGTCGCCAACAAATCCAAACGCCGGACGAGTTCCTTGCTGAGGTAATGTCTGCGACTAGTGATGAGTTGATCGAGATCGTTTTCCTGCGAAATCAAACCACTCAATCGATCAAGTTCCAAAAATGAAACGAAACGTTAAGTGTTGATTGAGACGGGCAGGTAAGGCGCAATAGTCACCAAGCTTGAGGGCATAGCCCCCGTGAATGAAAGGATTGCCCAAACGCCCCAGGCTAATGGTGCGTTTAGTAAGGTGTTAGGTCGCGTGTGAAAATACTTGGAAGGGCCGATTGTCGATCGGACCCGATGCTCCGCCAGCGGATTTCTAAGCGATGCCTCACGGTCGCTTTTGGGACGTTTTCCTTGTATATCTGGATTTTGTGGTGTCGGTAGGTCGCTGGACATCGGTTTTCACCAGTGAAATACTTGACAGTGGTGTATCGTCCAATACGGTTAATCGGAAGGTTGCTCGACAACTTTATCGTGCCACACTCGCGTGCCACGACTGCATCGCCATCGTTTTGAAACAGCTCGCATCATGAACATAGTTAGTATTAAATCCGCTGCCGTTGCATGGATGGTGTTGGTGTCGATAGCATTCAACGCTTTCGGCCAGGTGCCGGTGGAGGAATCCTTGAAGAAAGAGGTTTCTCCGAAGGAGGTCGCTCAGTATTTGGAGGGTGTGTACAAGGACTCGTTACCACCTGAAGGGGCCAAGATGCTGATGGCGATTGTTCAAGGCTCACAGATGCGTTCGGGGGAGGGGTGGTTTGGTCCTGCCCAGAGCCGATTCGATTACGCTTGGTTGTGCAAAAAGTGCACTGTCGAGGAGGATCAAAAAGGGATCGCTCGTTCTCGGTTTCCCGGTCCAGATGCGTTGTTCTCGGTTCTGGACCGCAATCGCGATGGAATGATTCAAGCGGCCGATTTGGATTGGTCGGAATCGAATCCGTACGTCGAACAAGCGTATATGTTGAATCGGATTTTTCGCAAGCTCGACAAAAAGGGAGATGGTGCGATCACCCGAGAGGAGTGGTTGAAGGTCTTTGAGGATATGGCACAATCGGATGATGAGTTGACGGCTGAGGATTTTTCAGGAGCTTTGCTCGCAGGTTTCACTGGGTCGTTTTCTCCCGGGGACCGACCCGACACGGCGCAATTGATTCGAGGTTTATTCGCAGGCGAAATCGGTTCGATGCTGGAAGGGCCCAAGATTGGTCAGCAGGCTCCTCTGTTTCGTCTCAAACGCGCACAGCAAGAGGGCTTCATCGATTTGTCCGAAATGATTGGAGACAAACCGTTGGTTCTCGTTTTCGGAAATTTTACCTGCGGCCCCTTTCGCGCATTTTACCCAGCGGTAGATCGGCTTTACGAAAAGTATCGAGACCGGGCGAATTTTCTGATGGTCTATGTTCGGGAAGCGCATCCAAGCGATGGATGGAAAATGGAATCGAACACCAAGTTGGGCGTTGAATTCTCGCAGCCGAAGTCGTTCGATGAACGCATCGGTGTAGCGAACCAATTTTGCACCAAGCTCAATCCAAAGATGCCGGTCGTTGTCGATGAACTGAGCGATCCGGCTGGACATGCGTATAGCGGAATGCCAGCGAGGCTCTATGTGATCGATACCCAGGGCAAGGTGGCTTTCAAAAGTGGCCGTGGACCCTTCGGATTCAGTCCACCCGAATTAGAACAAGCGTTAGCAATGAGTTTACTGGAATCGCAACCCGCAGTTGCGGCTGTTGGCCGATCCAACACTTCAGGAGGTCTCGATCCTATGAGCGACGATGAAACATGGAAACGCATGCCACCGGCGGTTGCGCATGGGGATACGCCGTTGCCCAACTGGGCAAAGATTATGGCAAAGCAACTGCCGCGGACTACGGCCGCGATGTTGCAATTGGATTACATCCATCGCACCCAAAGCCCGCTCGACCCGAAGCTTCGAGCCAAAATGCGTTTGGTGATCGCGATGGCGAATCGCTGCGAGTATTCGAAAAATACGGCGATTGCGGATTTGGTTCGGGCTGGCGGTAATGAGCATGAGGTCGAGCAAGTCGTCAACGGGCCGGATAGCTGGTCGCAAGAAGATCGGTCTGCACTTCGTTTCGCCCAACTCCATACCTTGCAAGCCCCAGCGATCGAGGATTCCCTCTTTGAAGAGTTGCGGGACCGCTATGGCGTCAAGCAAGTGGCTGCGATGGTGCTGCTTGGGGCCTATGGAAACTTCCAAGATCGCGTACTGTTGGGCTTGAATGTCCAGCAAGAAGGCAATGAGCCACTCCCTCCCTTGCAGGTAACGTTCGCGCCGGATGCCTTTCAAAATCGTCCAGTACTGCCCGCCAACCTGCCTGTTCCTGAGCTGATTTCAGGGGGCAAGGATGTGGTTGATGAAGATGGAGATTGGGGGGCGATTCGATTCGAGGACTTGAAGGCGAGGGTCAAGGGGCAATTGTCGCGCAAGCAGCGACTGCCGACGCCGACATGGGAGGAAGTCGCAAAACTTCTACCTGCGGATTTCAACGCAAAGCCGACGCGTATTGTATGGAATCTCGTATGTATGGGTTATGTTCCGGAGTTGGCGTTGCCGTGGTCGACGACGACTCGGACGATGTGGGTTGAAGCTCCTCAGGACCGAACGTTGGAAGAGAGTCTGTTTTGGGTCCAAACCCGAGCTATTGAATGCAATTACTGCATGGGGCACTGCGAGATGCTCTTGGAAGTTGCCGGGCACAACCCATCGCAAATCGATGAACGCTTGCGACGATTGGCGAGCAACGATTGGTCTGCGTTTCCGGAGAAGGAGCAACGGGCCTATGCGTTTGCACGCAAGCTAACTAAGACGCCTTGGACGATGAAGCCAGAGGACTTTGTGGGGCTCGAGAAAGACTATGGCGAGCGCGACGCAATGGCGATCTTTTTTTGGCTTTGCCGAGGATTGTACATGACCCGAGTTTCAGACGGGTTTGCATTGCAATTGGAGTCGGATAATGTGTTTGCAGATTTTGCCAAGCAAGCCGAATCCAAATGATGGATGGATGGATGGATGGATGGATGGATGGATGGCGATGTTTGCATCGATGTCTAGTGGAAACATCGAATGGGGCGATTTTTTCGGTGGACTTGGTGTATCATTTGGGGAGCAATCACCGTCATTGCAGACTCGAGAAATTCTGCGGTCTAGACACCATATTGTTCGAAATCAAATAGAAGGTCATCGGCGGGATGAAGGTAGAACCAGCAATGCGATTAGTTTCCAAGGGCTTGCTGATCGCATCGGCTTTGTGGAGCCTGGGGTGTTGCGGTTGGATGGCCGAGTGCCACGGGGATATCCTTGTTCCCGGGTTATCGAGTCGGCATCCATTGAAGGAGTCGCAAATAGGGGCGCTGCTTCGATCGGAGCTTCGCTGTGCCGCGTGCCACCTGCAAGGTGACGGGGAGAAGGATGGGGATGGGGGAAGGGTGCTCGAAAAATCGGCTCCGGACTTGGCCGGCGTCGGAGGGCGGATCGACCCGGAGTACCTAAAACGGTTTCTCCAGTCGCCGAGTGCCGTTCATCCAGGCACCACCATGCCCGACATGTTGGTGTCGCGTTCGCCAGCGGACCGCGAATCGATCGCGACGGCATTGACTCATTTTTTAGTGGCGCAGTCGCCGGAAATCTTTCAAGCAGAACCGGTGTTGAGCGAGGGCATCGAGGAAGGTAGTTCGCTGTTTCATTCCGTAGGTTGTGTCGCTTGTCACGAGCCCAAGATCGCCTTGGTTCAAGAAGTCGATGAAGATGACGACGAACAGGTCCGAAAGCGCGATCAATCCGTGGCGGGACCGACGCGTGGAATTTCGTTGGAGCATTTGCCAGGCAAATACAGCAAGGGTTCCTTGAGCGCGTTTCTATACCGACCGCTCAAGGTTCGAGCGTCTGGACGCATGCCCGATATGAAACTGACACCTGCTGAATCGGAGGCGATCGCATCGTATTTGATTCACCAGGGAGATGTGGCCACTCAAGGTCGGATAGCCTTGACGGTCCAGCAGGAACTCGTCGAGAGTGGAAAAAAATACTTTGAAGAACTGAACTGCGCGGCCTGTCATGAGTTGCCCGGGATCGCCCCTGGAAAAAAGGTAGCTGCGATCCAACAGAGTGCCCTCGTGCAAGGTTGCGTTTCCAATGAACCCGGCAAGGGGCCTCGTTTCTCGGTGGATCAAAGGCAATTTGCGGCGATCCGTGCGTCGTTGCCAGCGGAGGGTGACGTGAACCCAAAAATGGAGCTTCAAAATGAGCTTGATCAAATCGCGATGACGTTGACTGCGTTCAATTGCATCGCCTGCCATGTTCGCGATTCGTATGGAGGGGTTCCCGAGGATAGGAATTTGTATTTTCGTGGTACGGAGATGAATCTCGGGGATGATGGGAGAATTCCGCCGCCGTTAACCTTGTTGGGAGCCAAACTTCAGCCGGCATGGCTTAAGCGGGTTCTGTTTGATGGTGAGAGTGTTCGCCCGTACATCACGACGCGCATGCCGCAGTATGGAAGCGAGAACCTTCATCATTTCACGGAGTTGGTGGCACAGACCGACACGCTGGACGGGGTGGAGTTGCGAACACCGAGCCCTGAGAGTCGATCGGACGAGGAGAAGGCGCTCGAGCGACGATTGCGTCCTGCAGCTCAAGAACTGCTCGGCGACAAGGGGCTCAATTGCATCGCTTGTCACAATTTCAATGGAAAGCCCTCGCCGCTGAACAAAGGAATCGATTTGATGACCACGCGTGAGCGGCTGCAACCGGCGTGGTTCGATCGTTTTTTGAGGAACCCTGGGGCTTATCGGCCTCGCATCATCATGCCGTACTCGTGGCCTGATGGGGTTGCTGCGTACAAGAACATACTCGATGGGGATACGGAACTCCAAATTGAAGCGATCTGGTATTACCTGTCGCTCGGAACATCAGCGGCCGATCCGTCTGGGATTCGGCGGCCAGAAATGAAACTGAGTGTTGCCGACAAGGTACGAACCTATCGCGGTCGAAGTGGCATCTCTGGTTTCAGGGGGATAGCGGTCGGTTTCCCTGAGCGGCTCAATTATTCCTTCAACGCGGAGACTGGGACACTGACGGGCATTTGGAAAGGGGATTACATCCGTGTGGATCGTGGTGGTCAAGGCTCCGGGAATTTCAACCCCGCTGCGAATCCCGTGACCTTAGCACAAGACACATCGTTCATCGCTGATTGGGATCCGACCGCACCATGGCCGTTGCGGCCGGTAATGACGAAAGAAGCCCCAGCAAACCCGAATCCTCTTTATCCAAAGAATTTGGGGTATCAATTCCGCGGATACTATTTGGGTGAGTTAAACACTCCAACCTTCATGTACAGTTCGGGCGAGATCCAAATCGAGGACCGCTCGGAAGTGATTGTCGAGGATAATCGCATCATGCTCCAGCGCAGGATCGCGTTTCAGTCCCCGTCGGACCAGTCCCGCTGGTTTCGTGCGTTGACTGGAGATATCGCACAAGGCGCTCCGCAGGTGTACGTGGGCAAGAATATGTCGCTGACGGTTCCCGCGGTGCAAGCACTGCTGCGCGTGGACCCATGCGTCGCTGAGTCCAAAGAGTTGCTCCTGAAGCTGGAGATTCCTCAAGGTTCCTCGCAGATAGAATTGATCTATGAATTGCAATAAGAATCGCATGTACCCTTCGGGCAATCCTTGGAACTCGAGTGTTTTTTGGGCCAACGTATTCTCTTTGTGGGTTGCGAGTTTCTGGGTGGTTGCTGCCCTGGGGGGACGCATCAACGCAGAGGAAGTAGGGCAGCGCTGGGGAACAGAGCTGCGCGAACGCGAGTACTATCCGATCGTGAACATACCTATCCCCAAGGAATTGGTCATCGAAGCGGGAGCGTTTGAGGTGCTGCCTGATAAGAGGGTGGCGGTTGCTACTCGGCATGGAGAGATTTATCTGATCTCAGGTTTGGATGAGCCCAAGCCGAATCCGAGCTACCATCTGTTCGCGACAGGTCTCGATGAAATTTTCGGGTTATCGTATCGGGATGGAGTTTTTTACGTGACACAGAGTTGTGAAGTGACGCGAGTCATCGATAGCGATCAAGATGGGACCGCAGATCGCTTTGAAACGCTGTCCGATGGATGGGGGTATGCCAATTATCACGAGTACGCCTTCGGCTCAAAAATGGACGCTGCGGGAAACTTGTTCGTAACGTTGGGCTTATCCAATTCTTATGATTCCTTTGCGTTGTTTCGTGGGTTTGTGATGCATGTGACGCCCAGCGGGACGACATCCGCATTCGCGAGCGGATTGCGCAGTCCCGCTGGCATCGGGACCGACGAACATGGTGCGTTGTTCTATATCGAGAGCCAGGGGCCTTGGAATTGTTCATGCAGTTTGAAAGCGGTGTCGCAGGGTAGTTTTCATGGTCATCCAGCCAGTTTCAACTGGTACCCCTATGCACCCGAGTTGGGACCAACGCCAGAGCAACCCAAGTCTGGTTCACGAACGATTGTCGAGCGGGAGAGAGTGAAGCAGTTGGTGCCGTACGCCGTGGTTTTTCCTTACATCCGTATGGGGCGTTCCATCACCGGCTTTACCGTCAATCGTACGGGCGGGAAATTTGGGCCCTTCGAGAATCAACTATTCCTCGGGGATTATACGCAGTCGATTTTGATGCGAGCGACGACAGAACAAGTCAACGGTGTCTGGCAAGGTGCTTGCTATCCATTTCGCGAAGGGTTGTCGACCGGTATTCTCAATGTCGAATTCACCCCCGAGGGAAACCTGTTGTGCGGTGGAACGAACCGAGGTTGGCCGGTGAGAGGGATCAAGCCATTCGCGTTGGAACGGGTGGAGTGGAATGGCAAAATGCCTTTTGAGATCGAGCGGATTACCGTTCAGCCAGACGGCTTCAAGATCGCGTTCACGAAATCGGTAGAGCCCAGCTTCGGCAGCAAGCCTGAAAACTATCGAGTCACAAACTTCACTCATCCCTATCATGCCGGCTATGGAGGGCCTGAGATTCAGCGATCAACTCCGGAGGTCCGTACGGTCGAGTTGGCGGAGGACTGCATGTCGGCGACGATATCGCTCGACGCGATGAGCCGCGGCTTTGTGTATGAGTTCGATTTAGGACTGCTGCGATCGCAGGATGGTGAAGAGCTGCTTCATAAAAATGCGTATTACACAGTGAATGAGATTCCTAACCGATAACGGTTTTAAGGCGATGATAATGGTGATGGCAAGAGATGCAGGCGTACGTAGGATTGGACGTATGAGTGCGCGTTGGAGATTTGTAGTGATCGCGATGGCCGTAGGTGCGTTATGGCCGTCCATGACGCGATTGAAAGCCGATGATCCGCTCGTGACCGAGAATTCGCGTTGGCTAA
Source organism: uncultured Pirellula sp. (assembly GCA_903892355.1). Lineage (GTDB taxonomy): Bacteria > Planctomycetota > Planctomycetia > Pirellulales > Pirellulaceae > JBKCUI01. Next base: position 21,104 of record CAITIE010000014.1, read on the forward strand.
CCTACCGTGGAGAAGGTGGTCCTGGGAAAGGGAAGCACGTTGTTTTCATCGCTGCAGACCAGGAGTATCGGAGCGAGCATTCGTTGCCGATGCTCGCTAAGATGCTCTCCAAGCATCATGGCTTTGATTGCACCGTCCTCTTTGCCGTGAATGCGAAGGACGAAGTGGATCCGACCCAGAAGATTCGCTGGGAAGATAAAACCATCACGCATCGCATCCCTGGATTGGAGCAACTCGAAAGTTGCGATCTGTTGGTTTTGTTTAGCCGACTCATCACGTTGGAGCCGAGCCAATTCGAAGTTATCTATCGGTACTTGGACTCCGGCAAACCGATCATCGGTATTCGGACCGCAAATCATGGCTTCATCGGTTTTGAGTACAAAAAGGATGGCAAGCGGATTGATTTTGGGGAGGATGTTTTGGGAGGCGCGTTTCGGAACCATCATGGACGCTGGCAGCAGGATTCGACCCGAGGGATCCTGGTGGAGGAAAACAAGAGTCATCCGGTGCTTGCGGGTGTTCGTGATATTTGGGGAACGTCGGATGTGTATCGAACTTACAAAGAGGGTGGGGCCTTGCCCGCCGATTGCACTCCGCTGGTGTTCGGGCAGCCGCTCATGGGCCGCAAGTCTGACGATGCCATCAATCCGGAGTTGATCCCATTGCCTGTAGCGTGGGTGAAGAACTGGACCGGGAATACCGGTCAGACATCCAGAGTGTTTCATGTGACCATGGGAAGTGCTCAGGATTTCAAGAGTGAAGGATTGCGCCGATTGACGGCGAACGCAGTCTATTGGTGCCTGCAGATAGACCATCGAATCGATCCAGCGTCGTGCGTCGATATTGTTGGCGAGTACAATCCGCCCGATAGCGGATTTGATTATAAAAAGCTTCAAGTAGTGCCGAAAAAGGTAAGTGACTATCGGTAGCAACTCGCACAATCAACCATTTGGTGGGTTGCGGGTGTAGCGAGCGAGACGAGAGTGAGGATCGCGGAAGATGAATGAATTGAAGGCATGTCGCTATGGCCGGATGCTGTTCAATCGATTTGACATGTACATCGGACGTTCGCTGCAGGTTTACGGCGAGTTCTCGGAGGGGGAATGTGAGGTATTTCGGCAGGTTGTCCGAAATGGTAGTACCGTTCTCGAAGTGGGTGCCAATATCGGGGCTCACACAGTCCCGATCGCCCAATGGGCAGGCCCAGATGGCCGTGTGATCGCGTTTGAGCCGCAACGGATCGTTTATCAAACTCTCTGTGCAAACATCGCCTTAAACTCCTTGCTCAATGTTCACTGCGTGCAGCAAGCGGTCGGTTCTGAGCCCGGTTCGATCGTGGTGCCGCATTTGAACTATCAAGCTGAGAACAATTTCGGCGGGTTGTCCTTGGGCGGCTTTACGAATGGAGAGCGAGTTCCCTTGGTCACGATCGATTCACTCCAACTGCAGTCATGCGATTTCATCAAGCTAGACGTGGAGGGGATGGAACGCGAAGCGATCTTGGGGGGGCGGGCAACGCTCGAGAAATTCAAACCGATGCTGTATGTCGAAAATGATCGGGAAGAGCGTTCTGCCGATTTGGTGCGCACGTTGGATGGGCTTGGGTACGCTATGTACTGGCATTATCCTCATCTTTTCAATCCAAAAAACTTCGCTGGGCAAACAGAAAATATTTTTGAGAATATAGTTTCAAAGAACATGATTTGTGTTCATCAAAGTCGACCTCACACTATTGATTCTGAACGTGTGTTGGTTCCCTGATCTCGTGGTGGGACGATGCTGAATCGCCCGGCAACGCCGATTATTCTCTCCTCAATGAAAGTGGTTCATGAAGATCGATAAATCAGAAATCGAATTCCTCGAGGGGCGGCAGTCCCGTTTCCGGGAGTTTTATTTTACGTTGAAGGTGGTATGGGAGTTTGTCAAAGGGTTTCGTACGCTGCACTTTGTTGGCCCGTGTATCACTATCTTTGGATCGGCTAGACTTCATGAGGGGGATCCCGACTACGAGAGGACGCGTGAGATTTCTGGCAGGATTGCCAAGCTCGGCTTTACGATCATGACCGGCGGTGGCCCTGGGATCATGGAAGCTGCCAATCGCGGGGCACGTGAGGTTGGGGGCCGAACTGTTGGTGTGAATATCGAATTGCCTTTTGAACAACAACCGAATCCCTATCTCGATCGCTCGATCGATATTCGGTATTTTTTCGTGCGCAAGGTTTTGATGCTGAAGTATTCGTACGGATTCGTGATCATGCCGGGGGGGTATGGTACGCTCGACGAGTTCTTTGAAACGATGACCTTGATTCAAACCAAGAAAATTGACAAGTTCCCAGTGGTGGTGATGAACCAAGCGTACCACACTCGGCTGATGGAATATATCGATACGATGATCGAGCGAGGGACGCTTTCCTCGGACGACAAAAAGTTGTTCCTATACACCGATTCCATCGACGAAGCGGTTGAGTATTTGCACAGAAACACGGTTGATCCCTTTCAGCTCAAGAAGGAGTCGAAGTCGTGGCGGCCTTTCCGATGGTTGTTTGAAGGCTGATGGTCGAATGGTTTTTGGCAACGCGTTTTTTTGCGGTGCCGATTTGGGTAAGGACTCTGCGTAAACGACTAGCCTTATGAAAATACTATTCCTTCATGGTTGGATGTCCGTTCCAGGGGGCGTGAAGCCGTCGTTTCTGCGCGACCGAGGGAACGATGTCATCAACCCAAAGCTTGACGATGATGAATTTGAACTGGCGATCAACCAGGCGCAGCAGCAATTCGACTTGCATCATCCCGATATTGTCGTCGGATCGTCGCGCGGTGGCGCACTAGCGATGAATCTGGAGCTGGGAGGAGTTCCTCGGGTCTTATTATGTCCGGCGTGGAAGAAATGGGGGCGAATAAAGACCGTTCCCAGCAATGCGTTGGTCCTTCATTCCCGCGCGGATGAGATTATCCCGTTTGAGGACTCCGAAGAGCTCATTCGACGCAGTGGTTTGTCGAATGATAATTTGATTGAGGTAGGTCGCGACCATCGGCTGGCGGATAGCGATTCGCTCGCGACCATGTGGTGGGCTTGCCAATTGCTTCAGTCGGGGGAGGTATTGCCTCAAGGGGATGAGCCGTCGGGGCATGTCGCAGGTGCGCACGAGGAGGCAAATTATATTTGCGACTCGTGTGGGGAGGAGATCATCGTTCCGTTGGATATGAGCGAGGGGGCTCTGCAGCGTTACGTCGAAGATTGCCCCGTTTGCTGCAATCCCAATGTCATACATGTGCGCGTCGACGATGATGGGATAGTGACACTCTGGTCGGAACCGGAGCAGGATCACGAATAATCATTAGCGCCTTGCGGCTCGCAGTTGCCCTGCTGAGTGCTGAACTTCTAGCTGCGGTAACGAGAGTGCTACTTCGATTTCCCGAGAGTCAGTTCCAGTTTGTTGCTTCCGGTTTGGAAGGTGTGGATTTGGTTGTTACCTTCCGCGTTGGCTGCGATTAAATCGGCGGGATCGATCAAGCCTACGATTCCTTCTTGCGCGGCGGGGCTCTGCGCCATTTGAGCCATTTCTTCCGAGCTGCGAGCAAAGGTGACTTGTTTGACCGCTGTCACGAGAAGAACGTTGCGGCCAGGAGCGACACCTTTGGCGTAGAATTTTCCACTCTTGATCTCGCATCCGACGACCGAGCCTGATCCATCGGCGGGGGTGAAGGTAATCATTCCCTTGTCGACGTCTTGACCTTCGTAAGTGACCGTTCCGTTGATCGTAGCCGTGGTGCTGCTACAACCTACGGATGCAATGATCGCTGCGCAGAGGAACGCAGTGAAGATTTTGGAGATGGAATGGGTTCTATGTCTCATGATCACCGTGGGCGTAGGTGTTTTATAAAATCTAAATGGTTGAGCGACCATCGACGCGATTTCGCGTTACTCTTCGTAGATCACTTTTTCAGCGTTGTTTCTGGTCGACAACGCGCGCCAGACAAACAGGTCGACGCTATTTGGAACGAAGCGAGTAGAGCCATCTCCGAAAGCGGTGGTGACGCCGCTACCGTGCAAGCTTCTTGCAGCGGCGTGTGCGAGTTGTCCGGAGCGCGTCCACCAAGCGACACCACCAAGGCTTAAGCATGGAGCCTTGTATCGTGAGTCGGATTGGTCTTGTGGGCACGGTCCCAGGATTCGGTCGGGTGCTGAGGAATTGGGTGTCAAGGTTGCCGAGAACAGGGACCCACCCATATTGCCGTAGTACATTTCACCCATGGCCCCACCCCACCATGTTGTGTTCGCCATCAATCCTTCTGACATAAAGATCGTGTTCGTGAGACCGTCAAGAACATCGCGCGATTTGGTATAGGCCGGTTTGATTTGGGCATTGTCATCAAAGCTCTGTGTTGGAATCACCATAAACATGCCGTCGCCCCAAGGCCCCGAGGTTGTATCGGTGGCCGTGCCATACATGTCTCCTGGTCCGACGCAGGCTCGATAACTACCTCGCACAAAACCGTAGGCCTTGGTAGTCATTTCGTTTTCAGGCTGTTTCGAATCGCTGGGGCACAGAAACAGTGGGATGCGAGCATGGCGAGCATCGCGCAGTCGTTGATCATCCCCAATCGGCCCGTTGGGCCCTGGATAGGACGCTACATAACCGCCCAAGTTGAGATTGTAGAATCCTTGGAAGACTGCCTGCTGTTCGATGTATGGCAGGATCAGGGCCGACCACGAGTAACTGTCCCAGATATCGTACTTCCGCGCGTAAGGGTACTTGCGATTGCCACTTTCAAAATTCACGCACGCAAGTGTTAATTGGCGAATGCTGCTCGAGCATTGAGTCCTTCGTGCAGCTTCTCGCGCGGATTGAACCGCAGGGAGCAATAATCCCACGAGGACGCCAATAATCGCTATCACCACAAGCAACTCGACGAGGGTGAATCCAGGGCGTTTTTGTCGGAGCATGATTTCAAAGCCAAATAGATCGATGAGGAGTGCTGCTTGTGTGTGCTCAAGCCAAAAGGATCGCGGTAAAGGACTTTTTGTCAGCAGTAACGCTCCCTCTAAGGGGTAATGCTAGGCTCTAGCTCTCCTTAAAGCAATGTCGCCCGATACCCTATAACATGCTTTCACAAAAACAGCTTGATAAAGCCGAAGCTCAGTCCTTGAGTCCGATGCGGGAACAGCAAAGTATCCAAAAACCAAAGAAAACATAGTTCGTGAATCGATTGCGATTCGAATTCGGTTGATCTAACTGGTCGCTCTAAGGGTATATGGCTACCTTAGAAGGGTCGAATGTGACGATTAAAGGTGTGACACACCCCTTTGAGGTTATTTTACATGCGAGGATGGAGTTGAAGGATTGCACCAGTATCGGCTCTAGAACGCTTACTCTGGAAGAGGTTTGTTTCGGGTCTCAGGCAGGAACAGGAGAGCAATCAGCCCTACGAGAAAAAAGAAGCTCATGTAGGTGCACGCATCGCGGAATGCTTGGAGTTTCATTTCGAGCGGTGCATCTTTCGGGGCTAATAATTTAGCCAACTCTCCGAGGGTGATCGGTCCTGTGGCTGCTACGTAGCGTCCTACGTTGTAGCAAAAGCTCGTTCCCGTACTCCTCAATCGTGTAGGAAATAGTTCGGGTAAATAGACTGCGAATCCGGCAAACAATGCCAATTGGCAGAAGCCCATGACACCGCTGAGCCAAATGGTGGAGATGCCATTAAAGGTTCTGAAGAACGTGATGGTTGCTACCATGGCCGCTATAAAGCCGATGGCGAAGGCTTTCTTGCGTCCTATTCGTTGGCATAGGTACGTGAATGCGATCATTCCAAAGAACGCGCCGGTGTTCTGAATGATCCCATTGTATCCCCGCCACGTAGACTGCGTTGCTTTGATTGTTTCGACGGAGACGTTCGGGTCGTCCTTTTTCAACTGCAATTCGATCACGCCATTGATCAACTCGGGGCTGAAAAAGCCGATGCCCCAAACACCGATGACTCCGGCGACGCATAGAAGCAGTCCACCAATGGCGGACTTGCTCCATCGCGCATCGCCGAGCAACGTCGAGTACGATCCGAACTTGACACCGGTCAGTTTCCCTTCCCGGCGTGCATTAACCCATTTTTCGGGTTCTTTAAGTCGCCATTGGATGAATACGCAAAGGAATGCGGGCAATGCACCGAAGAGGAACATGATCTTCCAGCCGATGTTCGGGCTGATGGTTCCCGCTGCTCCCAGTTTCCCTACCACGATGCTCATAATCCCTGCGGTGATATTGCCGATCGCTGATAAGGCTTGGAGTAGCCCCAGAGCGGGTGTGCGCGACCGGTCTGGCAAGCTATCTGCGACCAGAGCTACTGCGAGTCCGAACACACCACCCACACCCATTCCAGTGATGAATCGGTAAATAAAGAAGTCGAGCCAACCGGTCGAGAACGCGCTGAGACCTGTACAGAGGGAGTACATCAAGACTGTGATGGCCAACGTCTTGGCTCGCCCAATACGATCGCCAATCGAACCGAAAATAAGGCCACCGGTTGCCCAACCGATCATGAAGATCGAAGTGGAGTATCCGGCGTATTGATTGATCACTGGCCCGTCCGTTCCCGGAGGTAGAAGCGCTTTGAGCGCTTCGCCACGAGCGAGGATGAAGACTTGTTGGTCCAAGCAATCGAAGACCCAGGCCATCGAGGCCATGGCAAAGACGAACCAATGGTAGGACGTTAAGCCTTGCCACCATCGCAGTCCTGCCGACTCGTCTACAGTTCGATCGGCCGCGGCTCCTTCATCAGGATCTGCGTTCTTTACATCACGCGAGGAGGGGTGGTAGGGATTGTTTTTATCGATCGTCATGGGATTGGAGGCTTAGAGCTCGGCGAGGGAGACCACAGCGAGCGAAACTGCGGTATGGGAAAATCCGAAGGGGCTATAGAGTTGTCACCCAGTATAGCCCCTTCGGATCGCGTTGTGTCGCAGGTTATCGTGGTGCAACCGCTCCCACGACAAAATCCTTATTCCCTAGAATTTATGCAGCTCGGACGGCTCGGCTGTTTTGAGCCCACTCGATCCAGTGCTCAATGCGTTGACGGTCGGGAGCGTTTCCGCCACGCAGGAACCGTTGGCCTTGTTTGCTCGATGCGACCGATGTGATTGCGGCCTGCAGCGATGCTGCATTCATCGACGCGACTGCTTCTGCCGTCGTGCAGCCGGAGGCAACAAGCAGTTGGGCATCTGTCCCTCGAAGGTTAGGAATCCTGCACACCAACATGGCTTGCTGTTGCCATTGGCCGACAACATCTTTGTTGACACCCTTTTCAGCGAGTGCGTCGGCAATTTCTGACTCGTCGGCGGCGACCAAATCTCCGACGGTCTTGATATTGATGGCGTGCAGTTTTTCCGCCATCTTTGGTCCAATGGTTGGTGCGTCCACGACAGGGCTAGCGAGTTCCAGGTAGAACTTCCAATGGGATTCGACGGGAACTTTCTTGATGGGCGATTGCGCTACCGGTCTACCAGCATCTTCTGCAACTTCAGGGCGTGCCCAACGTCGCTTCATCCGTCGGCGCAACCGTCGTTCACTTCGAGGTGTCTCGTTGACTTCGTCGACGTTCGCCGTTGTGGCATTCGCAGTTGCAAGGGTGGCTCTCTGACCTCGCACATGCGAGATCCAATTCTGGATCCGTGCAATTTCAGCTTCAGTAGCCGTGCGCATCAATCCTCGTCCTGCGTCGGTGGCTAGGAAATTCTGAACTCGCTCCGCAATCTCGTGCGACCGAGCTTGGGCAAGCTGTGTCGCGCGAGTGATTCCGCAGCAGACCAAGACGCGGGCATCAAAGGCCTTCATTTGGGGCGCATGGCACATCAGATCGACAACGCTCAAGATGCGTTGAATGGTGCGAGGCTCCGTTGCGAGAACGGCTGCTACGCGTTCGAGCGGTGCATGGATCAGGTCCACCACTCGATGAATCCCAACCGATCGGAGCTTGCGAGCTGACTCGACGCCGAAGCTGGGAACATGCTCGACGGGGCTGTCTGGTGACAAGTAATACGTTTTTCCATGAACCGTGTAGACCAGCGGTTGCGAAGCAGCCGCAGCAGGAATTTGTTTGCGGATCGCCGGTGACCACCACGCCGCGGTCTGCTCTTCCGTTGCAATGCCATCGAGCAGTCGGTTGACCTCATTCAATTCCGGATAAGCCGCTCGGGGAGATACCGATGGGTAAGCTTCCTGCGCTCGGTAGGAATCCGCCGCCGGAATGCCTGCTTGAAGGCCAGCACCATAACTGACGACTGGAGCGCGATCGAGGATCGGGTGGACACCTAAATCGGTATCGGTATCGATCACATAGTGGGGCTTTGCGTAGCGGAGGTTTTCGTGAACTCTCGCAACGGACCCTCCATGGGCGGCGATTCGTCGCGCAACGAACTCATCGCCGGTGGTGACGAGGATCTGTCGACCATCGCGCGAAACACGAGCCAGGACGTGCAGCAATTGCTCGAGCGGCTCATCGCGGAATCCATCGATCGAATGCTCGAGAATCATAGGAATTCGTCCGATGCGAGTCGACGCAGTGGTGGCAATCGCCAATCGTATTGCGAGATCGACCAAACGCCGTTGCCGTGTATTGGGTGCAGGCACGGTCTTATCGAGCCATGCATCCCGTTCCACCGTTTGGTTCGAATAACCACCGACTCGGGCATCGGATGGCCCATAGATCGACTCAGCGTTGGTGTAAGACGCTTCGATCGCCCAAGGGGGCAACTGGCGGACCGCGCCCGCCGTCAACTCCCGCAGGAACTTCTCAGCGGTTGGGATCAATGATCCTTCAGAGGTCCGTCGGTATGGCGAACGAGTTCGTAAGTGCGATTGGACTTCCGCGAGTCGACGATGTGATCCTTCGCGACGGTCCCATCGGCGAATCATCTCTTCGGCGTGGGTCAATTGCTGACGCAACTGGCTGTCGTCCCATTGAGGAGCGGTCCACGGCGAGACGGGAACACTTCCCGCGGCGAGATGCTGCCGAATCTGACCTTCGATGGTTGCTTGATCGGCCGCCAATCGATCGATTCGGGTTTGGATTGCGAGGCGTTCGGCACTCGCATCAACACGGTCGGTCGGTCGCACTTTCGGCGTCTGAAGCGATCCGAAATTCTGAGAGCTTCGATGATCGTCGCGGCGATCGGGCCGACGGGTTGCGTCTGCCCATTTGTCGGATTCGGTAACGGATTGTTCCTGAAGTGCAGCCCGCTCTTTTGCGAGTTCAAGCTTGATCGCTGCAAGCCGGGCTTCTAGGTTTTCGCAAGATGGCGCTCGCGATGCGGCGCGTTGCTGGTTGGAGTGCGCGACGTGGGTGAGTTCCGCATGAATACGATCCCTTTCGAGCACCCACCATGATCGATCATGATCGACCGCATCGGAATGGCGAAGTCGGTCCAGAAGTTCACGCTCTTCGTTTTTCAAGCGCTCGTAACCTTCATCGAGCTCGGTCCGGGCCGCCGCATGGACCCCCAAGCGGCTCGCTGCCCACCATAGTTTCTCCGGGGATACCGAACCGAGTGGGCTGCAGAATACCATCGAAAGAATATCGCTGCGCATGTCATCCCAGCGTCCATCTTCCTCGTCACCCTCCCAAAACAAATTGCCGACACCGCGGATCCGCGCTGCGTCGTCTTCGTAGATGGGTTGGTCGGACGGATGGAGCGGCGAGTGGACGTAGCGCGACGGAATGACCGGTGCTCCGCCTGCGCATGAAATCATTCGCAAATGGCCCGAAGCGTCCACCCAGGTAAGCGATCCATCGACCGCTTCAAAGTCGGCGTCTTCCAAATCGGTCAACGATTGGCCGTGAAATAATACGTTGCGGACAAACCGGCTTAGCAACGCGCTCGCTGCGGGGATCGGCGAGTAAACAGCATTCAACCCGCCACCCAAGGGGCCAACTTGAAACTGAGATGCTGTGTTTTTCTTGTCGATGTCCAATCGAACCAAATGCATAGCTAGGGCTCCTCCCTCTCCGAAATCCTTCCGAACGGTGAGTGATCCATCGACTCACCCTGGGTCAATCGCCCACGATAGCACATCTGCGCAGAATGGGTAAAGACCAGAAAAGGTGGTGTTATTGGAGGTTCTGGGGCAAATACCCAAATCGCAGAGACTCGACAAGCCAATGCTAGCTTTGCTTGCTTCGGAGCGAGTCGATGAGGACGGCGAAGATAATGACCAAGCCGGTGACGATCCGCTTCATCGGATCGGAGGCGCCCATCTGTGCGAGTCCCGATTGAAGTACCGAAACGATCAGGACGCCGAAAAAGGTGTTGATGACCGATCCGCTTCCACCTCGGAGGCTTGTGCCGCCGATAACGCATGCTGCGATCGCAGCCAATTCCAAACCAGCCCCCGAGTTGGGATCTGCGGTTGATAGCCTGGATGTTTGGATTAAGGCAGCGATTCCGCAGAGGGCTCCGCACAGTGTGTAGATCGACAGCAAAGTAGGAAGGGTGCGGATACCAGACATACGCACCGTTTCAGCATTGGTACCGATCGCGACCGTCATCCGCCCCAACACCGTCTGGTGGAGCATCCACTGTCCTGCGAGAACAACGAGCACTGAAAAGAGGAAGGCAGGGGATACTGCGAGATTGGTGATCGGTTCGGTAGCCCACTCGATGCTACTACCGACGTACTTGGTCTCGGAGTTGGTGACTAAATACGCACCACCTCTCGCGATTTCCAACATCCCCAATGTCACAATGAACGCTGGAATGCGGTATTGAGCACTGACAAAGCCGTTGATCCCACCGCAAATGCCTCCGCAGAGCACGGCAATAATGCCCGCCCCCCAAAGGGGCCAATGCCAGTCGATGAGCAGTATTGCGAAAATCGACGAAGCCAATGCCAACACCGAGCCAACTGAAAGATCGATCCCTCCCACGATGAGGACGAACGTCATGCCGACCGCAACAATGGTGAGGTCAGGGATCGAGTTGGCGATGGTGGTGAACGTGGCGGCGCTGAAAAATGTTTTCGATTTTATGGAAAAGACGGTGACAAGCACGATCAGGGCGAGCGCCATGCCAGCGTATTGCAGTAGCACTTGCTGCCAAGCCCGGCTGTTGTTTGCAGACGTTTCACGTACTGTATTTGCACTCACTGCAAGACCTCATTTTTCCTGACGATGGCTTTCCCTTGATTCTGGTACCCTTCGAACATCTCGGCAACGATTTCCTCGCGACAGAAGTCGGGGCCTTGAAAATCCTTCATCCATCGCCCGTTGGAAATCACCCCGATTCGATGCGATATCTTGAGGAGTTCCTCGAGGTCGCTGCTGACGACGACCAGACCTTTGCCGCGTTGGCATAGATCGCGCATCACCTGGTAGACGATTTCCCGAGCCGCGGCATCGATGCCGCGAGTCGGCTCATCGAATAAAAAAACCTTACCATCGCGATTCAGCCATTTGGCGAGAACGACCTTCTGCTGATTGCCACCGCTCAATGCCTGGCAAATGTGTTGGGTATTGTCGCAACGAATCGCAAGCGACCGGCGGAACGTTTCGGCTGTGCTGTTTGCATGACGACTCCAAAACGGTCGTAACAGTTCGACGAAGCTACCTCGAAACTTCGACCATGCAATATTGGACGCGATCGACTGAGGTAACCAAAGTCCGTCGGACTTGCGGTCTTCGCTGATCATAACGATCCCGCGTTCGACGGCGTGTGCAGGGGTCCGTGGAAGTGGAGCTAGGCCATGTCGGGGTGTAGAGTTCGCGGAAGGCTCGGTGGATCGAATCTCCATTTCGCCCTGATCGGCGCGATCCGCACCGAAGATCAAACGAAGCAATTCCGTGCGCCCCGAACCTACCAAGCCTGCGATGCCCAGGATTTCGCCGGCTGCGACTTCGAAAGACACGCTTTGAACTCGTGGCCGACGACTCACGCGATGGACAATCAATAACGGACCGTCTTTTTTTGGGGAATGCGAATCGCGACGTTCAACTTCGGTTGGCTGTTGCGGAGTAGGCACTCCAGTGGACGAGCCCTCAGGACGGTCTTTGCCGTAGGTCATGAACGATACCATTTCCGATTGGCTCAACGTGTTTTGGGGCCAGGTACCCACTAGTTTCCCGTCTCGCAGAATCGAAATGCGATCCGCGATCTGTTCAACCTCGTCCAGGCGATGGCTGATGTAAAGGATCGAGACTCCTTTGCGTTTCGCATCGTAAAGATGCTGCATTAAGAGTTCCGTTTCGGATAGCGAGAGAGCTGCCGTCGGTTCGTCCAGAATTAGGATGCGGCATTCGCGGCTGAGATTGGCCGCGATCTCTACCATCTGCCGTTCACCGACCCCCAGTTCGGATACATGATCGCAAGGATCGATCGAGTGCAAGCCGAAGTCGCGAAGTAGTTGGCGAGCGTTTTCGAGAAGTCGACGTGTCCTTAGAACTCCCCATCGATGTGGCAAAATCGACAGGAATAGATTCTCCGCCACGCTGAGAGACGGTACCAAGTTCAGCTCTTGTTGAACGATTTGGACACCAGACCGCTCGGCCTCCTCCTTGCCGCGCGGGGAGTAACTACGTCCAGCGAGGGTCATGCTGCCGCTGGTCGGGCGAACCAACCCCGCAATCATTTTGCAGAGGGTACTTTTCCCCGCCCCGTTGGCACCGAGCAAGGCATGGATTTCCCCTGGCTGAAATTCGAGAGAGACGGAATCCACAGCGCGCGTCGCGTAGTCTTTGGTAAGCTCATGGGTCGTCAGCACGTTTTGCGAGCACCTAAATACCTGATGAAATTACGAGTGGCGATGCGCTACCGGACGGGATAATACGCGTCGAGCCGAGGCTATGGTTGGTTAGCCAGTTCGTTGGCCGTGATTAGATCGACAGGCGTTTCACGATCGGAAACATCACCGTTTGGGTTTTGAAGCAGTTGCATCGCGACGTCGATGCCGAATACGGCCAATTGGTCTCCATGCTGATCGGCAGTGGCTAGTATCTTACCTTCGCGGATCGCTTGTTGGACGGCGCTGATGTTGTCGAAGCCAACGACTTGGACTTGTTCTGTTTTATTCGCCGCTTTGATGGCCGCCATGGCACCGAGCGCCATGGAGTCATTGGCTGCGAGGATGGCTTTGAGATTGGGGTGTTCGTTCAGTATCGATGCGGCGATCGTATTGGCTTGGTTCACTTCCCACTGAGCGCTTTGACTATCGACGATCTCGATCTTTGCCTCCTTCATGGCTTGTTCGAATCCCAGTCGCCGCTGAGTAGCGTTGAAACTGGTACGGATGCCTTCGAGTACAGCGACCTGGTCCCCGGCCTGCAGTTTAGATGCAAGGAAATCACCGACAGCTTTGGCTCCGGTCAAATTATTGGGGCCGACAAAGGGGATCGATACCTTTTCCTGCTTTAAAACATCTTCGTCTAATTTATTGTCGATATTGACCACGACGACCCCAGCTTTTTTGGCGCGCCGTAACGCTGGGATCAGTGCTTTGGAGTCTGCGGGTGCAATGACGATGGCTTTCGCGCCCGCAGCGACCATTTCATCGACGAGGGCGGATTGCCGAGCTAGATCGCGTTCGTCCTTGATTCCATTGACGACGAGTTCGTACTTCGCTGTATTCTCGGATTGGTGCTTCTTTGCACCCTCTGCCATGGTGGAGAAAAACTCATTGGCGAGTGACTTCATCACGAGTGCGATTTTGGGTTTGTCGGTTGCTGGCTGCGAGGATTTTGCTCCAGCTTCGCCCGATGCAGAGGCAGACCCAGTCGCAGAGGCAGACCCAGTGCCCGGTGCATTGCGTTTTTTGCTTTCGCTCGGACTGTCGCATCCGATGGTCAGGAGTAAAACGCTTAGGGCCATGGCGCCGTTCATTGCCCGTCGTGGCAATTGCATGGTGGATAAGCAACGTTTGCGATGGAGAGGGGGTGTCGGAGTCATTTAGGTGATGGTCTCTTGGATCAAAGATTTTTCGGGTTGGATTTGCAATTTTCAGACAGGATCGCGAGGACTTGTTCGTGGGTCGGCAGAGACGGCTGGGCGCCGGCGATCGTTACGGCGTGGGCTGCAGCGGCGGCAGCATACGAGCACGCTTCGACGAGTGAGGAGCCTTGGGCAAGTTGGGTTACCATAGCACCGATGAATGCGTCGCCAGCGGCAGTCGTGTCCACGGCAGTCACGCGGACAGGGGGGATCCATGTGGTCGTGTCCATGGACCCATCGCCGTTAGTAGCGATGGCCCCTTGATTTCCGAGGGTGATGACGACGTGTGTCGCCCCTCGTTTTTGTAGGGTTAACGCAGCAACTCGCGCGTCTTCGATGGTTTCTATTTTGATCCCCAGGAGCGACTCCGCTTCCGTTTGGTTCGGGCACAGCACATCCACATGGAATAGCGATGGATCGAAAATCGGTGGGCATGGAGCTGGATTGAGGATGACACGTTTCCCGAAGTCTCTTGCGCGGGTGATGGCATGTTTGACCGAAGCGATCGGTATCTCAAGTTGGAGAACGACCCAATCCGCATCCTGTAATGCCTGAATCGATTCGTCGATCTGAGATGGATTTAGCAATCCGTTAGCCCCGGGTACCACCATGATCGAGTTTTCACCTGCATCATCGACCGCGACGATCGCAACACCGCTGGGTCCGGGTACACTTCGAATCCAAGTGGTATCGATGGTTTCGTGGGCGAGATTGGACTTGAGAGTTGTTGCGAAGCCATCGCTACCCACACAACCCAGCATGCGGACATTTGCCCCCAATCGGGCCGCGGCGACCGCTTGGTTGGCTCCCTTGCCTCCGGAAACCTCTTCCAAAGAATGGGCCATCCTCGTTTGCCCGGGCGTAGGGAGTTCGGCGGTCCGGACCACCAAATCCATATTGATCGAGCCGCAAATCAGGACGCGAGGGTTTTCGGTCATCACGCGATCTCTGGATGAAATGGGGTCGGTTGGTGAAAGAAAGAGGTGGGCTATCGACTCGGAGGTTGGCTGGCCAATTGAACAAGAGCTTCGCGGGATCGTTCTAACATCGCAGGATTGAGGATCAAGTAGCGATGCTTTCCGTTGGTGGATTCCTCAAATGTCGTTACAGCATTGTCCGCGATGCGAACGGTGCCAGGCTTGGAGACTTCGAAGTAGCCACGGTCAGGTCGCACAGCGGCGAGTACGCTGGTTAAATCCCACGAGGGGCGGTCGTGTGGTGGAGGGATGTAGGCGATATACGCTTCCGGAAGTGGATGGTGAGGTGTGTAGCGGAAGTCGTTGAGAATGCTTTGATGGGGATAGGTGAGTGCCAATCCAATTTCGAAACCGCTCCAAAGAATGGGCGCGTCGCAATCCTTGACCATGGATTGAATCGATGCGATGTCTTCGGCAACGTTGTACTCCCGATGTTCGGTTAGCTCCCCTTTCTCGTTGGGGATTTTGATGAACGCGCCCGCCATGATCGAAACAAGTCTAATTTTCTTGGCAACCATGTCTCGTCCATTGAGAGGGCTGATCGCATCGGCGGGGGATTTCAAAAGATTGGCTAAATTGGTTGAGAAGCCGACTTGGACGAATACCACCGAGTTATCGGTGGCCTTTGCTAATACCTTGCGAAGCACCTCCACCGCGGTGGGAGCATCATTGCCCGACATGAGATCGTGAGGGAATCGGAGTAGATCTCCGTCTCGGATTTTTGCGACTTGATTGTACTTGCCAGCATCGGGTGTTTTGCCTGAGCCACGGCAAACGCCGACAGGGATATTACCTCGGCCGTAATACGTATTGACGCAATCGACAAACGGAGCCGCCAGTTCATGGTCTTTAGTGATGGTTACGGCGAGAAGTTCGCATTCACCTCGGGATTGCAGCGCATGAATCACACCGAGTGCCAATGCATCGTCGCAATCGTTCCCCATATCGGTGTCGAAAATAACGGGGACTTTGTCGGCAGCCAACGACCTTGAGGCGGTCTGGTGCATGAACGCGACGGTGGCAAATGCAGCGCAGAGCCAGGATAGGAGCAATCGATTCATGGTAGCTTGGTATGCGTGTTGGAGGGAGGGCTTGGAAGACGCGATGGAGACTGTCGCAACCGCTAGCGGAAGTCCAATGTGCCCAGTTTTGAGTCCGTGGATTGTAATCCAATGGAAAACGGATGACGAGCGGTAGGGTGGACGATCGATTTTCGAGGGCGATCGATTTGCGCAGTCAATAACTATTCAGAACTATTCAAAAACTATTCAGCGTAGGGTGATGTTCCATCGCTGCGGTTTTTTCCAAAAGCTGCGCGAGGCAATGTGATAGGCTCGGAAGCATCGATCCCAAAGGTAGCAGCGCAGGCGAGGAAGAAGAATCCGCTGCAGACGGTGAAGACGATCAGTTGGCCATTGCCGCTAGATTCACCAAGCTTCATCAGTTGGGGGACCATGAACGCGCTGAGGGAGGCGCCGAGGTTCCCCCACATGTTGGCCCAACCGTAGACAGTCGCTGTGTTGCGTCCTCCGATGTCTTGCATGAACGCCCAGAAGGATGGATTTCCAAAATCGGTCATCATGGAAACGATTCCGCAGCAAGCGACGATTAGCCAGACGGAGTTGAGCCACGGACACAGGAGATACGCGGTACCGGCAATGGCGGTAGCGGCAGTGAGCGAGGCAATCCGACCACGGCGCAGCCCCCACCGCGAGACCGCTTTGTCGCTGGCCCATCCGCCCAGGAGCATGCCCGGGAGCCCACAGGCTAGGACGCAGGTAACCATCGCCGCACCGGTTACTTGCGAGACCCCTTGTTGATCGACAAGGTACGATGGAAGCCAAGTGATCAAAAAAGCCCAACCTGCGTTGATGCAAAACTGTGCCAGCGAACTGAGCCAAAGCGATCGATTGGTCAAGCAACTGAGCAGGATCCAACCTAGTTCGAATCGTACGGGCGGGGATGCCGCGTTGGCAACTTGGTGTAAATAGGAGCCGATCTCGTGCTGTTCCTCATCATTCACGCGTGGATGTAGATCCGGTGTGTCTCTCACGATCCACCAGTAGTAGGCCGCGACGAAGATACCGACGACACCGTAAATCATCAGAACGGTGCGCCAAGAGCCTATTTGAATACTGACTATGGCGAGTACCAGCAAGGTTGTGATGGTGGGTGCCAGCATTCCGCCGACGCGTCCACCGAAACTGACCCAAGAGCTTGCGGTGCCACGCATGTGCAACGGGAACCAGCGACGAATAACGCCACCGGAGGTCGGGTACGCGCCAGCTTGTGCGATCCCGCATGCGAGCCGTGCGAGCAGCAAACCGGTCAGCGACGTGACCAATCCGGTCAGCGCTGTCATCACGGACCAACCGACGATATAGAGGGTGAGCATTTTGCGGGCCCCCCAGCGGTCACTGGCCCATCCCGCTGGGATCTGAGCGAGCGCGTAAGAAAAGAAAAAGGCGCCGAGGACTTTACCTATCTGTTCCTTCGGGACATCAAAATCGGATCGGAACGATTCGCTCTTGACGATTTCACCGAGGCAGACGCGATCCAGATAGAGCATGAACGCCATGAGCACGCTCGCGAAGGCAACTTCATATCGAACGGCGGATGGTTTCATAGAATCGATTCCAGATATGGGTCGACGTGAACGACGATAGGTGGGAGGGAACAGTGTAGCTGCTTTTGGGGCTGGACTGTGCACGACTCGCAGCATTTTGAGCTATGATGGGATCGCTAGGCAATGCGAATTGAAGCTGCGAACGGAATCGTTGTGTCCGCAGGGCGCCTTGTAAGATACGCATTTGGTGTGTTTGTACTATTGTGTTTGGACTATTGGGATTGAGGGGGATTGGGGATGTGGATTTTCGATGCGCATTTGGATTTGGCGCTCAACGGGGTCGATTGGAATCGGGATCTTCGGCAAAGCGTCGACGATATTCGGGCTCAAGAGATCACGCTGCAGATGACTGAGCCTGGCCGTCAGAAAAACACCTTGAGCTTTCCCGAGCTCCGTGAATCGCAGGTGGGGATTTGTTTGACGACATTGTTGGCTCGCCAAGAGCAGCCGATCAACCATTCGTTTGGATGGACATCGCCTCAGACTTGCTACGCGATGGCGCACGCGCATTTGGCGTACTATCGCGCAATGGAGCGGGACGGGTATTTGAAGATGTTGCGCACGCGACAGGATCTTAACAATCATTGGTGGCAGTACCAACGCGAACCTCAGACCACTCCGCTGGGTTTTGTCTTGACCATGGAGGGAGCCGACCCGATCCTTACACCTGAGACGGTCTACGAGTTCCACGAAGCGGGATTGCGAGCGCTCGGGCTGACTCATTACGGCACCAATCGATACGGGGGTGGGACGCGGAGCGAAGTTGGGTTGTCGTTGACCGCTATCGACTTGCTCAAGCATTGTGAAAAGCTTGGCATTACCATCGACGTCACCCATCTCTCCGATGTAGCGTTTTGGCAAGTAGTCAAGCACTTTCAGGGGCGTATCCATGCAAGCCATCAAAACGCGAGGGCAATCTGCAACTGGCAGCGGCAATTCAGCGACGATCAAATTCGTGTTGTGATCGAACGCGATGGCGTGTTGGGAGTATCGATGGATGTGATCATGTTGCAGGAGGGATATGTTCGCGGCGTCAGTCCCAACATCGCCACCTTGGAACGAGCGGTCGATCAGATCGAACACGTTCAGAGTTTGTCAGGTGGTGCACTGCGTTATGTCGGGCTCGGCACGGATTTGGATGGTGGTTATGGGTGCGAGCAAACACCGGCAGACTTGGACCGATACCGCGATTTGCAGAAGCTAGTAGGTCTGATGCAGCGACGCGGGTATTCCGACGCGGATATCGAAGGCGTATTCCACGGCAATTGGATGCGATTCTTCGGGGAAATCCTTCCTGAAAGCTGATATGAGGTGCAGCGTCACTGCGGCTCCCTCGATAAATGCTCCAAAACTGAATGCGATGAGCAGTGTTTAGATTCTGCGGTCGGAAGCTAAATTTGCAATTGATTTTTTGACGACATCGAAGTCGCCCGATGCTACGTTGAGATCTTAGATAAAGATGGCGTTGAGAACGATCCAGCCGATCGGCAGCAGGCCATAGAACGCGTCATGAAGTGCGGCCATGCACGCGAGGTCGACTGGCATTTAATAGATACGGATCGCGACGAGCAATGCGGTAACGAGTCCGAACAGAGCGGAAACGTGTGCCTTGATTTTAGTAAACGCAATGAGACCGAGCAGGACACCCACTGGTAAGCTTGCCAAGAGGGCCGAAAGCCAGAGGTTCTCCAGGAAGGGTGTATAAACTTGGGGCCATGTAGGCATGTTGAATACCCGTATTACAAATTAGGCTGCTCGGATCAAAAGCATTCAAGCCAATGGCGAGGCAAAGCGGGACAAACCGACAACCACAAGGATTGACTCTATAAAGGGAACTGATTTGATTCGCGACACGAAATAGGGTTCGGCCATAACTAGCGCCGCAAGCAATCGGGTTACAGTCTCCAGTCGCCACTTGCTCACACGCGTGGCGCGGAAACGATGACGAACCATTCGTTTTTGGATGGAGGCTTGGTTTCTGGTATAGTGAGTGGTCGCTCGGTTTTGTCCCTTCGTGTTATTGGTGTGATTGCGTCGATTTTTTCCCGATGGAACTCTAAATGAACTCCCACTGGCGATATTTGGTTCGCGATTTTTTCTGGCGATTGGGTTTCCTCGCATGCGTTGCTTCACCCCTTCACGTTTGGCATCGAGCGAGCGGTCAATCACCGGACGGTAAATCCTTTGAACGCATTGTGGTGGATCAAGATTCAGGGCGTATTGTTTTGCAGTTTCCTGTTCGTCGCTTCGAACGCAAAGATCCACCAGGACCCGTCATCACGACCCATGGCATGGTGCATGTCGCCGATCGTCAGTTTTACGAGGCGCATCAAGCATTGCTCGATCCGCTGGATGTCGTCTTGTTTGAGATGGTCCTCCCGACCGGTACCGGCCGTCCTGAATACGCGCTTCAGGATACCGATTCCCCGGAATGGAAAATTGCTACCACGAAACTGAGGATGCAATCCTTGGCGGCGATCTGCAATTCGTACGCCAGACTCCAAGGCAAGCAACCGACGAGTTTTCGCGAACTCCAGGAATGGGATCCCAACCTGAAAGCGATTGCAGACCGACTCGCAAAGGATTGCTGGGGGAATGATTTCCATCTGGCCCCGAGGGGTACCAATGATTTGGGAGTCGATGAACCAAGTGCAAACGACCGGAAAACGGGGACCCTCGAGATCGTTTCGTGGGGCGAGGATAACGCCGAGGGTGGTACCGGCGAATCCGCTGATATTTACCTCTCGGAGCAAGGATCAATACCGTTTGGGACGAGCGAGCAAAACAGCATGCTCCGCATGGCAAGAACGTTGGGCTTGGTCTTTCAGGGAGAGATTGAAAAGCATGATCGTCCGAATTTTCGAAGTTGCGATCTTTCTGATGATCAAGTTGGTGAACGCCTGTTGAAGCAAGGTGAAGCCAACGTCGAAAAAAAGAACGCGAATGCTTGGATGCCGCTGCGTGTTTTGGAAACCATCGCCGAACTATCCCAAGCGATGCCGGGACTCAAGAACGGTGGGAAGCAGTTCTTCGTGGATGTGCTCGCGGAATCCTCGATTCAAACGCAGGTGGAAAGACCTGATGCATTCACTAAAGTAATCCTCGATGATCGCAATCAGGTAGTTCTCGACGACGTTACCGCCATCCTCGAGAAGGAGCCTAACGTAAGAAGCATCGGTATCATTTACGGCGCAGCCCATATGCCGGGTATCGAGTCAAAACTGATCGAAATGGGTTATGAGGAGATCAACGTCGATTGGGTCGATGCCATTACGGTGGAGCAACCGCAAAGCCCTCTGGAAAAAAAGCAACTGGAGTCGTCCCGAAAGATTGTCCGCTCCATGGGCTTGCTAGGAGGTGAGGATACGCCTGGCGAGACGAAGCGAAAGCGATGGCGACGGTCCAACACGTCGGAAGATGCGCTGGCCCAGAACTATCGCAAGGAGATCATGAGGGAGTGGATTGGCGAATTGGCCATCATGCTCGATGCTGATCGCGAGGCAGAGCGGGATCGGGCCGAGGGGGACTTGATGAAGTTGGGGTCGGCGGCTCTCCCGTATTTACCTGCCAGCAACGAAGATGACTCCGACGAATTCCGAATCAGGATAGAACGCATTCGCGGCACCTTGCTCGATAGGGATGAGGAGAAACTCTCAACGCCATCGCGTGTGACGTTGAGTGGTCCCATGTCTGGACGCCAAGCCCTTGAGTCTCTCGCGGAGCAATCAGGAAACCAGATACCTCTCAACCATTTGGATGGCATCAACCAAAAAATCGATATCGACATCAAAGAGTCGTTGTTCTGGGAGACCTTGGATGAACTGCTTGATAAGCTCAGGATGACGATCAAGCCCGACGAGAGCGAAGGATTGCAAATCGTTTCGCGAAGCGAGTTCATGCCGCAACGTTTTGCGAATGCGGGTTATTCCGGTAGCTTTCGAATCGAACCGGTTGCTATCACGAAAACGCAATCACTGTATGAACCCGAGATGAATGCGACCAGCATTGAGTTGGCGCTCTCCTGGGAGCCGCGGCTCAATCCGGTCTTTGTCCGCTATGAATTGGAGGGGTTGGAACTCAAATGCGACAACGGTGAAGTCCTGCGGCCCAAGCCCAATCAGGGGATGGATTTCACCCCGAGCGGCTCTCATCTCCTTTCCACCATCGAGTTTGATCGCCCCACCCGCGCTGCGAGAGAGATTGTCGAATGGAAGGGAAGCTTCTTCTGTGCTATCCCAGGAAAACCTGTCGCTGTTAGCTTCAAGGACCTTGAAAACGCTCGCAATAACACTGCCAGCAACGGGGATCTCAAGGTCACTCTCGAGCGAACTCGAAAGAATCGCGATCTGCACGAAGTCCTGTTAGGGATCTCGATCCAAGGTGACAAAAACACAGACTCGATCCAAGGCTGGACATCGATGCTCGACGCCTACCTTGAGGATTCCGACGGGAATCGCATGGAGCATGCTGGATGGTCGACGACGCGACTCACCGGGCGAGACATCGGGTTGTCGTTCCTATTCGAGGCGGAGGAATCCCTCGAGGGGTACCGGTTTGTTTTCGTGGCGCCGCAGTCGATCATGCAGCAAACGGTGGAGTACACACTCGGCGGTATCCCTCTGCCGTGATCCAATGCGTGACGAATTGAGATCGAAGAGCCTAAAACGCCAGTTCGTCCGGAAGATACTTGGCAATCAAATCCTCGTAATACGGACGTAGCTGCTTCCAGTCAGGTGGTGTGGGGGATTTGGAATACAAATCGTACGGATTGAATTTGCGTACCCAGGGAAGCATCGCTCGGTCGTGGTCATCGCATAGCCAGTCGTACTGCTCCTCGCGATGCCATGCGTAGAATGAATGGTACCGGATCATGTACAACGCTGGCTCTGGCAGATACGGTTTCATCACGTGAAAGAGATATTCGTCATGTCCCCACGACATCAAGATGTTGCGCAATCCGCATCCGGGGCGATAGATGCCAGGTTCGCTGTTGAGTCCAGGGTCGTGAATATCTGGGTTTTCGGCGAAGAACTCGCTGTACACAATCCGCTCGCTAAACCGGCAGCCTACGGGAAAGGTATCTCCGACGACGGCCCATTGGGGTTGCCCCCACAAGCAAAGTACTTTGCCCAAGTCATGCAGCAGCCCCGTGAGCACGAACCAGTCTTCATGCCCATCGGCGCGGATCGCCTCGGCGCATTGGAGCAAGTGCTGCAACTGATCTAGTTCTATATCCGGATCGGAATCGTCGATGAGCGTATTGAGAAAATCGAGGGCTGCGAAGGGGCTCATCCGTTGGCGATTCAGTTCCAGGAACTCAGCCCGCTTCGCGCGAACGAAAGCAAGCGTCTGATGCTTGTGGTTTTCTCGATAGAACTCGCGGACGGTTTCCCGTCCAGGATTGTCATAATTGCGGTAATCGCTTTGCGCTTTTTGACCTGGTTGCGGGTACACCTGTTTCTCGATGAAATCCTCGACCGCGTCTATATCGTTCATGCTCTAACACTCCGCAGTTTCCCTCAACCCAACCGCTGCGTTCATAACTTGGCAGCGATATAACTAGATCCGCGAGAGCATTTTACAAGCAAAATCGTTGGCAACGGAATAGCACACGGAGCCTAAGCGGCTTGGTTTTGGAAGAACATCTGGTGAACCGAGTCCCCGATGTCATTGAGTTTGCCTTGGAAGGAGTCGATGAAGCCGTGAAGGCCTTCGTTCATGACCTCTTCGATGTCCAGAAACTCGAATTCGGCCCGCAGTCGGCCGAGGAGTTGTTCCGGGCGATTGCTGAAGTTTCCGGACGAACCGCCGGTGATCGATAGCAATGAACGTTCGGCCAACGAGACACAGAAGCGGACGGCGCGCGGGAAGTCCCGATCGAGGAGGAGGAAGGCGGCGACGAGTTTGGGGGAGAGTCGACCGAACCGTCGGCGGTACATTTCCAAGGCGCTAGCGCTTTTAAGAAGCATCCCCCATTGGCTGATATCGATCGATGTACCAACGTCAGCGATGTTAGGTAGGAGCAAAAAGTACTTCACGTCGAGGATCCGTGAGGTTTTATCGGCGCGCTCGAGCATGGCTCCTAGCCGGCCAAAATTCCAGGCTTCGCCGTGCGACATGGTTCCCGAAACAACACCATCGATCAGGAACCCGAATTGCCGAACTCGGGTAAAGAAATCAAACGGCGAATCGATCGCTCGCGGATCGTTGCGGCTGTCTCGGACGAAGAGATAGAACTTGTTCAGTTCCTCCCACATTTGGCTGCTGAGCATCTCGCGGCTCTGTCTCGCATTCTCGCGAGCGTATTGCAAGCACGACAGAATCGAGTTGGGATTGCTCTCGTCAAACGTGAGAAAGCGGATCACGTTCTCTTGCGATACGTGCTTGTACGACTCTGAAAACAGGAGTTGATCCCCGGTGGTGTAGACGAGCGCTTCCCATTGGTGCTCGAGATGGTCACCCAAGCCCAACGTCAAATTCAGGGTAACATCGATAAATCGCGCGACGTTTTCCGCGCGCTCGGTGTATCGACGCATCCAAAAAATAGAATCGGCAACTCTCGATAGCATGGTTTCAAAGCATTCGTTGGAATCGTTGTTAGTTTTCGTCTCGCAGTACCCAAGTATCCTTACTGCCGCCCCCTTGGGAGGAGTTCACGACGAGTGAGCCTTTGACAAGAGCCACTCGGGTCAATCCGCCTGGAACGATATAGATGTCTTCGCCGTACAGGATGTAAGGTCGCAAATCAACGTGTCGCCCTTCCAGCGAGTCACCGCAAAGGGTTGGGACGGTCGATAGAGCGAGCATCGGTTGAGCCACATAGTTTCGCGGATTCGACTCGATGAGTTGTCGATACTTCTCGTGTTGGTCCTTGGTGGCACGAGGCCCCAGCATGATGCCGTATCCTCCCGACTCATTAGCCGGTTTGATCACCAGTTCATGGATGTGTTCGAGAACGTACTTGCGATCTTGATCGTCCGCGCACATGTAGGTTGGAACGTTGGGCAAGATCATTTCTTCCGAAAGGTAGTACTGAATCATCTTTGGGACATAGGCGTAGACCGCTTTGTCGTCGGCAACCCCCGTTCCTGGAGCGTTGACCAGTGCGACTTTGCCTGCACGGTAGACGTCCATTAATCCGCGAACGCCGAGGGTTGAGTCGGGGCGTAATACATCTGGGTCGAGGAAATCGTCGTCGATGCGGCGATAGATAACATCGACCCGTTTGAGTCCTCGGGTGGTACGCATGCAGACATAACCATCGCTGACGACCAAATCGGAGCCTTGAACGAGTTCCACTCCCATTTGCTGCGCGAGGAAGCAGTGCTCGAAATAAGCCGAGTTGTAGATCCCCGGGGTAAGCACCACGACATTTGGATCGCGAGAGGATGCTGGAGCGACGTACTGCAGCATCTTAAGAAGCTGCTCAGGGTACGTTTCGACGGGCAGGATGTTGTGACCTTCGAAGAGTTGGGGGAAGGTCCGTTTCATCACTTCCCTATTCTCGATCACATAGGAAACCCCGGAAGGGCATCGCAGGTTATCCTCGAGCACATAGATCTGGCCATCGTCTCCACGCACCAAATCGGTACCTGTGATGTGGCACCAGATTCCTCTCGAGGGATTCATGCCTTGAAGTTGTTTCAGGTAGCCTTTGCTCGTTGCGATCATGTACTCAGGAAGGACTTTATCGCGAATGATCCGTTGGTCATGGTACATGTCATCGATGAACATGTTCAGCGCTCGGATCCGTTGCTTGAGCCCAGCTTCGACGTATCGCCATTCTTTCTCTAACAGCACCCGGGGGATTAGGTCGAAGGGCCAAATCTTTTCGGTGCCAGCAGCATGGCCGTAGACATTGAAGGTGATCCCCATGTTGAGCAGTTCGTGGTCGGCGGCTCGTTGGCGGCGTTGCAATTCCCCCAGGGGCAAGCTTTCCAGTCGGTCCACGAGGAACTCAACGCCGGGTCTTGGTTGCCCACTTGCGGTGAACATCTCATCGAAAAACCCTTTGGTGTCGTACGATCCAATCGAAAGAGGGTCGCCATTCGAAAAGGCGTTGGAGGTGCGGATGGATACTTGTTCGCTACTCATCGCGGAGAGGTCCGTGGGATTGACGGTTGCTAGTCATGGTTCACACTGGCTTTTTAACGTTCGCACTGAATCGCTGGGATACTGAATCGCTGGGATGCGGTGAAGCGTGATACGGTGGGACTCAGCCGGCTTATTTGTACCTGCGGAGAAGCTTCAGAATCCAGTGGAATTGTTTACGTGCTTGTTGTTGGTGGGGGTGGAATGCTGAAAATCAAGGCTACCCTGGGACGCTTGATGCACTAAACGCGGGCATCCCATCAAGCAAGCGGCAATGGTTTTCTTGCAAATTACCGAGGAACTCGGACAGTCAGCCGATAGGAAAGGCCCCCCCGAATGGGACGACCGAGAGATAGCAAATGCCGAGCCAATCGATCTAGGTGCACTGGCTGACGGATCTGAGCGTGTGGGGGATAAGGGCTCGATGCGATTGTGGGACAGTGCGCGATGGGGCTTAGAACTTCCAGCGTAGTTCGGATCGCATTCCGTAGATATCGGGAGCGTCATCGAGCCATCCGTTCATGGCATCCAATCGGAGGATGGTCCAGTTGTTTAGGGCTTTTTGGTAGCGGGCACCAACGGCATATTGAGGTCCGGCAGCGCGGCCAAAGGTATTTCCGCCATACGGATCTAGGGCTGCGAACTCGAGGACGAGTTGTTTGCGGAAATCGGCGGAGAGCATATTGATCCCGGTCGCACCGCCATAGGCGTTAGCGCCGGTAGCGTTGAGAGTGGGGTAGTTGGTAAGCCCGTCGGTTTCGAAGTTGATCCCTGTGTTCCGAAGGATTCCGCCGGCGCCTGCGGCTCGTGCGACACTTTGCGGGCTTCCCGAGCCTACAAACAAATTCCAGTAGGGGACGAAGGTCGATGGGTGGGAACTGATCCAGCTGTTCTCAAAAAGGAGCAATGCACCATCGGCGGTGCGGTCTCGTCTGGCGAAATTTTGGCCGCTGTTACCGATGAGCCTTACGGAATTGGAGACGCGTCCAAAGTACCTTCGCGTGTAGGCGATCGCAGCATTGTGGTAGGAAAAACTGGAGTCGTCGATGTCGTTTAGGTAGGCGTAGTCCGCTTCGATGTAGCCGTTGTAGGCTTCGATGAACCACGCGGTGCCGTAGACTTGGGCTGCGTTATTGTTGTTGAGGAATGCAGGGCTAGTGACTTGGTTGAAACCTGCGAAGAAGGTTGCTTCGTAGTTGGCCCAGTTCAGTTGCCGTTGTTGTCGCCATGGTGCGCCAAATGCAAAGCCCGCGACGGCATCTTCCATCCAAATCCCATTCTGATACAGAAGCGGCACTAGCCCACAGGTGAACGGAAGGTCGAACGGAGCGTCATCACCGATCCAGCCACCGGTCATCGCACCGAGGTCCCCTTCAAAGAACGCAGTGTCGGGTTGGAAATCAAGTTCATCCTCAAACCTCGCCGTACCATCACTAAAATCAACTCGGGTGAATTGCCCATTGTTGTCGAGTGGTCCGGTGAACATGTGGAAGCGTTCGGTCGCGGTGAACCGCATGTCCATATCGAGGTTGAGTCGGTTCGCCCATGAACGGGCAGGTTGTCCGCCTACACGGTTGATGCCAATCGCGCTGCGAAAGTCCCCGTAGATTAAGAACGAAGGTTGCAGCAGATTCACATCGCTAAAAACCGGGATACCTGGTTCGTACATCCCTCCGGTGTAAAACGGACGCCACCATTCCACCCAAGGCCTTTGCACCGGCATTGACGTCTTGCCGTTGTAAGTAGCGATCTCATTGCATGGATCTAAAGGCTTGAGAGTAACAGGTTCGGGTAGAAAGTCGGAGTTTTGGAATGGCACGCTCGTTGCGCAACCATCTCGAAGCGATTCACCTCCCACTGCAGACCAATTGCTCAGATTCTGACCGATGCGCGTGTGATAACTTCCCGGCAATCCAATTCCGTTGTCGACGGGCGCCATTGCATAAGGGATCGACGAGAACCCATCGAACGCGGAAGGGGGCAAGAGGAACTGCTCTCCTGCCGATGTGGTTGGCAAGATAGTTTGACCGGACTGGTATGCCCCATCTTGCAAGGCCAGAGGATCGAGATGCGGCTGCAGATTGGTGTGCGGTGCCGATCCGCTTTGTAGCACCAGTGGCGGAACGGCTTCGCCTGCAAGCGATGGTGCGGGAAGCGGCTGTACCAAAAGGTTATCGTCGGATCCTGTCGGGGGCTGGGATGATGTGGTGGCGTAGCTGGTTGCCCCCGCTGCGATGGTATTAATACTGCTTTGTAATGGATTCGTGGTGTGGTGTGGGAGCGAGGTGCCGGGTTGAACTGGCGGGGGGGAAGTTGTTAGTGGGTTTGGCCTCGCTAAGGTCGGCGTTGTTGCCATGGGCAGTGGAGGGATATAGATCGAAGTGCTAGGTTTTGAAAGATGTCCTAGTGGTTTCACGCCCGAAGCGACAATGCCTTTTGCGGAAGCACTTTGAAAGTTAGCGACACTGGGGGCTGTTGGGGTGGGGAGTAGGAATGACTCAGGGCTTTGCGCCTCGACTCTCCCCAATGCGAAGTTGCCGGCGAACAAGGCTGCGAGCAGGAGTTGGGTTTGCCTCCTGCGATTATTGTGGATGGATCCGCGATCGACGCGGAGGCACTTTTTTTCGCGCGCCAGTTGTCGCTGGTTATTGGTTGATGGTGGGTTCGATGATCTCATTATTTCACCACGAACTCCACGGAGTAAGGATGCACATCAAGAATCGATTCATTCAGATTCTGGAGCATCTCCGGAGTGCCTTGGCAAAATATCATGAAGTACGGGGGTTCCACTCGGCTGCGCATGCGTACGCTCAATCGGTACTTTCCAGGCTTGCAGAGCAGTTCGCCTGGGATTTTGTAGTGCGCCGTTCTGGAGTCGAGCGGTGGAATGCTATGAGCTTCCATGCGCACAAAGGGTGGGTGATTGAGAACCGTATATGGGACAGTACCAGGTCGGAAGAAAGGGAGTGGATCGATGTCTACATTGACAGGCAGATACATCTCACGTTCCGTTCCTTTGACATTGGTAATTAGGAACTTGGTTTGGAAATTTACCAGCTGGGTATCTCGAGGTATTTTGCCGGCTCGTACATCGAGTGAGTGCCAATCGCGGAGATCGCCGTTGCTGTCGAGATGCCCTGATTCCCAAAGCCGTTGGCCGTCGGGTCCGACCAGTGCGGCGTTAAGCCAAAGCTGCGGTTGGGCGCCGAGGGAGCCGCTGGGCATATTGTGCCCTTCGCTTGTATTCGAAACGACATAGTGAAGCTTTAGGTCTTCACCAACGTGAGGTGAGTTATCGAAGAACGGGCCATCGATGCGGCTACCGTTTTCGAGGACTCGGACTGCGGATCCTCGTTTCACCGCGACGAGACCTTGGTTTTCCTGAATGACCTTTCGGGCATCGCGGCGTTCTTGCGCGGAACTCCATGCGGGTGGAAATACGAATCCTTGAGGGTTGCGAGCGACCGAGGCTTCGAATGTTTCTTCGCCCCATCCGGCGCGATGATCGAATTGCAACCATTGCTCAATGGTCCAACGCAAGGATTTTTCGTTGTGAGGAAATAGGCCGGGGTGGGCGAGAGGTACGCTCGGTCCCCAGAAGATGTGGTTGGAGTGCTTGCGATTCGTGTTCACCGATTTTCCCGATATCTCCGCTGCGGCTCCGACCGGGTACCCCAATGGTTTACCAGGCTCTATGCCCATGTGGCAGTCTTGGCAAGAGATTCCCTTCTTGCATGCGGGCCCGGATCGGTATTGCTGGTAGACGATTTCTAGAGCGATACCTGGTTGCACGAGGACTTGGTGGCAACCTGCGCAGAACGAGCTATCCGACAGTTGTTCAAACTTGATAGCCGCTTGGTGAAGGGATTGATGGGGGCGTTTGTCGTTGGGATCGATTTTGACCTTGTAGTTATCTGCATCGGCGATAGCAGCGGCGATACCATCCCCACCGATATTCCCAACGACGGGGTCGTAGACACTGCCTGGTTCGATGCGGCGTTCACCGTTGACTCGACCGTAGCGTTCAACCACTCGGTGGCACGCGATGCACGTGATCCCTTCGCGGAATACGACGGGGCCTTGGAATATAGGGGCATTTCGGGGGTGATCGGTTTGGGTGGCGACAGGAGCATGGCATCGCACGCAGAACGTGCCTGAAGTTCCTCGTGTCAGCTCAAAGACTGCTTGTTCGAAGCGCTGAAACATCGGTGAGATTGCCGAATACGCGTGACCGCTGACTCGCCATTCATCGTAGATTTTCTGGTGGCATTTGGCGCAGGTGAGCGCGCTCGGATACTTTTCGTTTGCGTAGACTTCTAGATGCGGATCGATCGCGGCTGGTTGTGATTGCTGCGGGTCGAGTCGGCGTTCATCGCGTTGTTTTTCGCGAGCTGCTTCCGGGCCCATGGAGGAGAGCGGGTCGTTTTGACTTGGATCGATTTGATGGAGAGGGCTGTTTGCTGGGGGGGCATTTGGGGCCCCTAATAAGTCATCGTCTCCGCCGTTGCTGATCGGAGTCTGTGCCCGTGGAGCCAGAAGAGTATCGCTAGGGCTTGCAGGTGCCAGAAGCAGGTCGTCATCCTGAAGTCGATTCATGGACCGAAGCGACGGAGTTGATCGAGCATTGCTTGCCGTTCTTAAAGCGGTTGGTGGGGAGATCACCGACCGCGGTGGGACAGTGGACGGGGTGGGGGTGTCGGCTACCGAATGAGGAGCGTAACGATTTACGCTTTTCGAAACTGTTGGAGGGCGTTTGGTAATCGCGTTGGAACTTGGCTGTGGATTTCGGACAAAGCCGCCTTGTGCCTTCGATTGCGATAACGCCTGCTGCTGAGCAGTCTGCTGTGCAGTCTTCTGTGCAGCTTCCTCGGCTTGTATCTTTCTCTCCCACTCGAGAATAGCTTCGATTTGCTGCGCGGATAAAAGCAGCGGTCTTTCGGGACTAAATCGCTCGCTGTCTCGAACGACGTCCATGGGCCATGCAGTCCCCTCCCCCTGAATGCAAACCCCTGGTACTTGAGCATCAACCACCCCAGGACTCGCAGAAATAGCCATTACGACCGCGAGGACCATGTTGCGGATCGAGAGCGCGGGAAATCGCGAGCGACAGGACATTTCAAGAGTCTTTCCGCAATGAAGGTAACCGATCACTTGGGCACGTCGCATGCGAATGGGTCGTTAGGGAAGCCGATGGGACTGGATCGCTAGCGGGTGTAGGATTGACGTGATGGAAACCAACGAGCAAGCACGATTGGGTTCGTAGGAATTGCCGAGTCAATTGCTGTCATTTGCGCATCCCGGACAAGCGTAACTATTCCCTCGAGAGGATCGACCGCTACGTTGGCCCGAAATTGAAAAAGCTTTCGGCTTCGTTAGCGCTCATGAAACCGGGGACTTCTGCGCAATTGGCATCATCGATTTAATCGTTACGGGTTAACCCAATAGCCTGTCCAGCAGGTAGAAAAAACGGTCCGTGATCCAGCAAACCCGACGATTCCGCCCTACGTTGCACTCAACAAAGGAACCCGAGGAGCGCCCGCCCGGAGAAACGATTCGAGATTGACCATCGAAAACTGGGCGTCTTACCATGAGTTCAACAAACCTTGCCCGTATTGCTGTAGTCGAAGGCTATCAGCGCGGTTCCTTTAAGCTAGGTTGGGGCTGGTATTCGGTGCGTATCACTCAGATGAACAGCGTTTCGTTCACGGCACAAATCGAGCCGAAGATCGCGGCGAAGTTTCAAGTATCGAAAGTTGGGCTTCTTCGCTTTCAGGATGCCGATTGGCGGGTTTCCATAATCAGCAAGTGGGTCCGCGAGGACGGCTTGATCGAGCTGGAATTGCAACTTATTGAAGAACTCTTCAAGCAGCAGGTTGAAAAAGCGTCTTTGCTCGCCAAAAACCGTGAACGGAATTTGATCCTAAGCGATCCACTGCTCCCACTGGTAATCTTCTTCGGGATCTTCATCACGTTTTTAGTGATGCCTGGATTCGGCGGGCGATGGGGCACCTCAAATTTAATTGTGCAGTGGGTAGAGGACTGCTTCGGAGCTATTCGGACCGTGTTCCGAGGTTGAAGCATCGCGACTGTTACAGTCTATAGGGCTGACTATGCTTTCGCGCCCTGCGCGGCGACAAGGAGCGATTCTCGGTTAGGATTCCGAGAAACCGATTCGATCCGTTTCCCAATCAGTATCCAACACCGAGTCGGAATACGAGGCTGTCGGTCATGTCCAAGGTCCCATCGGGTAGATTTCGGTAGACCAACTGCCGATCCCAAGCGTATCCGATCTCTCCAAAGAAGCTTCTGAATCCCTGGCGGAGCAAGTCCGACCGTCCAAACTCGAAGCCGACTAAGGCGCGAAGGTCGTCGATATCAACTTCGTCGGTTGCGTCATTAGCATCTTTGACCGTCCACGTGCCGCCACCGTAATAGCCGGTGATGTACCACCAAATGTCGGTATTTCCGCAGGTGGTCAGGTAGTGGGAGAATTTCGGTTCCGGAAAGAAAATATCCCAACGCGTGTCTTGATTCGGGACCCAAAGCACGCCGAACGCAGGGAGCAGTTTGATTTTCACGCGGTCGATGTAATAGACACCTGCACGAAGCGTCGAGTTGGGGGTACAACGCAGCCTCGCCAAGGCCTTGGTTTGGACACGAACACTATTCGAACTCACAGCATCGAACGCGGAGAAGACCCCGACTCGCCAACCTAACTCTGCCCCAAGTGTTTGCAATGGGTCCGATTCCCAAGAACTATCTAGGAATGCGCTGAATGCAGCGCCGGGCATATCGTAGCCCGGCGTGGATGGGCCTTCCCAAACGTGTTGCGCATACGATGGCATCAAGTACCAGGGTTGTGAGTGCCCAAAAAACTTGGGGATCGCAAAGACCATGGAGATTTCTCCATCGTTGCTTTCGAGCGCGTTGGGTTCAAGAGTACTAAAGTCGGTGTTGCCTGGCATGTAGGTGTAGCGCAACCGAACGCCTTGGCACAGTCGCATCGTTTGCGCTGTTTGTGTTTGGACTGCGGTTGTTGTTCCCGTCCACCAGCTGTTCCATCCGCTATTGGGATACGTTCCCGGCGGATAGCTTCCATAAGGATTGGGGCCGTAGCCAGGGAACATCACAGGTGGTTGCTGGTTGGGGTAAACGCTCGACGGATATGCTGGAGATGAAAAGGTGCTCGGCGGAAGGGCGCCTGGTGGGAACGCACCTGGTGGATACGTGCCGGGTGGATACGTGCCGGGTGGATACGTGCCGGGTGGATACGTGCCGGGTGCAACCGGCGCACCAAAGGTGGCTGCCGGAGGCGCCGTTGGATAACCCATGGTTGGGAACGAACTGGTCGGCATACTCCCCACCGGGTAACTCGGATACGCCGGGGCACCGGTAGGCATAGTCCCCATAGGCACAGTGCCCATAGGTACAGCCCCTGCCGGCATGGCTCCAGTAGGTTGTCCGAAGCCCGTGGGCATCGCAGGTGGTTGCCCGAAGGAAGTCGAGGGGGGAGGATTGCCGGAAAGCCAATTGATCCACGAGTTGAGATAATTCGTCCCTGTGGTCGGCGCGGTGCTCGGGCGAAACGTGGGTGCGTATGGGTTGTAGGTACTGCCACTCGGGTAGGAGGTCGTTGGCGGAAGAACGCTGGACGTTGGAGCGGGAGAGGTTGCCCACGGATTGGAGCCTGGAACGCTCGAACTGGGGACCGCCGTTCCAGTCGGGGGATAGCCTGGGGTTGGTGACGAGTACGTCGGACTGGTCGATGGAAACTGCACGACCGGTTGGGCGATTACCAAATGGCACAAAACTACGCAAAACCAAACCATCGCGTAGGCGGCAAGTGCCGAGTGGGTTAGTACCGGACGAAACAAGTAGGGCATCCTGGCTCTGACGTTGCGTGATCGTGACTGCGGTAGTTGTGGGCCGAGACGAAGTCGACCCAGAGGGGAAAGATCCTGCCGAGGGCTAAGGAACTCCAAAAATCAACCTAGATTTTTGGTCCCTTCGACACTCGTCCGCACCTTCTCCCCCCATGGGGAATACTGTCCACGCTGGTTCGCCGTCAAGTTATCTTGAGTCAATCTGGCGAATTGGCCCCTTTTTCCGTAATTTTCCTCCTAAACCAAATAAGCTATTTTCTCCATTTTTCGCAAGTTGTTGATATCGCTCGTCCCAGCAACTATCCTTGAGGGAGACCGTGAGCCGGGGTGGATCGAACTTCCTGGCGAACGAGATGGCCTTTCAGCCAAGTTGCATCCTTTTCGTCGGATTTCCCTTCGATGGCATTTTCGAGGCGTTCCCTAATGCATTCCATGAATCTTCTTCGCAGTTTGACTCGAGGCTTTGTCGCCAGCGCGGCCGTCTTGGCGTTCGCTTCCCAGGGCCTCTCCCAAGGGAACAACAACGGCGGTAACAACAACGGTGGCGGTGGAAACAACGTCAACATCAACACCGGGGTTGCTGGTATCGATATCGACGCACAAGGTGTCTTGCGAGTTTCGGAAATCGACGCCAGCGTGGCGATGGAGCAACGGCTCGCGACGTTGCAGTCGGAGCGATCGGGTGTTTCGGTCGTTTCACCGATGCGAAAAATCTCGCTGAATCGACTTGAAAAATACGTAGCACAGTGTGTCGATCAAGACCAACAAGTCGACGATGAAGCGCTCGGTTTGGCTGGAATGACTCGCATCGAATACGTGTTCTTCCTGCCCGATTCCAATGACATTGTCGTTGCTGGCCCCGCAGAAAAGATTCACGTCACCTCCGACAACCGCTGGGTAGGTCTGAAGTCAGGTAAGTCGGTGTTGCGACTGACCGATTTGGTCGTTGCCCTCCGCGCGTTCGCACCAGGCCAAGGTGCAACGGCATCGATCGGTTGTTCGATCGATCCGACTCAGGAAGGTATCAAGCGGATGAATCAGTACCATTCGCAATTCCAAGGCCAAGCCGACCGCGTCAATGTTCAGCAACTGATGATGGGGATGAAACAAGCCCTCGGATACCAAACAGTTTCGATTCGAGGAGTTCCGCGCGACACCCACTTCGCTCAAGTTCTCGTTGAGGCAGACTATCGGATGAAGTTGATCGGAATCGGTTTGGAGAACCCGATGATCGAAATGACTCCATGGATTGCACGGACCCAACCAGGTGCCAATGCCAATGCTCTCCAACGTTGGTATTTCGAAGCGGACTACAGCTCGGTAGCTACCAACGAAGACAAAACCGCACTTCGATTGCAGGGTCGCGGTGTTAAGCTGACCGGCGAGAAGGAGTTTGTGGCAAAGAATGGTAAGCGAAGCCGGGGAGCAGGCGCTGGTGATGCTGCGAGCCGCGGTTTCACCCAAGAGTTCACCGAGAAATTTGAAGCCCTGGGTGAGGCCATCCCCGTGTTTAGCGAACTTCGAAGCCTCTTCGATATGAGCATCGCAGCCGCGTTCATCCAGGAAAACGAGTTCTACGACAAGTCAGGCTGGAACCTCGGGGTTTTTGCCGACGAATCGAAGTTGAGTGTCAGCTCGAACCCAACCATCACTCAAGTGGAATCGGCCGTGAACGCCGTTTGGAAGGATGGTCAATTGGTCACCCCGATCGGAGGTGGTGTTCATATCGCCGCACGAAAACTGATCTCGGACGAAAATGTATCGGTCGATCGAAAAATCGATTATGAAAAAGAAAAACTAGCAGCACCCGCCGATCTTCGCGAAGGCCAATGGTGGTGGGACTGATCTGGTGGTGGGACTGATCTGGTAATGGGACTGATCGGGATACCCTCGATCGGGAACCCACTGCGGTCTCGGGTTGCGGCGCTCCCCTGGAAAATGTTAAGCAACCGCTATCACGCGGTTGCTTTCGTTTTTTGGGGCCCTAATTTTCGCGATCCGTTTCATCGCAACTAGGTTTTCCGGGAGTGCATTAGGTTTTATGCGGGCAACTATCCGTGGAGTTCGAATCGCGTTGCTCGTTCTGGGCTTGTATTGGCTAGCACTGGTTGTCGCAACGCATGTGCCTGCCCAAGCGATCCAGCAGGTAAAGGTAAACGACAAAGTTGCGCATAATATCGCGTATTCGGGGCTCGCATTTCTATTGGCTTGGGCGATCCCAACCAATCCGAAACGGCTTAGCCAAAACGTGGTGATCGCGACCGTGGTCGGTACTGTCTACGCAGGGGTGGATGAATTAACGCAGATTCCCGTCGGCAGAACTGCGGACTGGGGGGACTTCTCTGCAGATTTGTTTGGTATCTTGATCGGAATAATCGTCTACGTGG
Source organism: uncultured Pirellula sp. (assembly GCA_903892355.1). GTDB lineage: Bacteria > Planctomycetota > Planctomycetia > Pirellulales > Pirellulaceae > JBKCUI01. The sequence continues at coordinate 57,034 of CAITIE010000014.1, forward strand.
TGATGCGTGGCATCATTCTCAAAACTCCGTTCCGACTCGAAGCCTGACCTATGATGCTATCGGTTGTCATACCTCTCCTCAACGAACGGGAATCGTTGGAGGAACTGGTTTCAAAAATCCTCGAAGTCAACCGATTGCAACGGAATCACGCTCCCGTCGAAATCCTTTTGATCGATGACGGCTCGAGAGATGGAAGTTGGGATGTTATTGAGTCTTTAGCGGGCAAGTATCCGGAGGTCATGGGGCTTCGGTTCCGTCGCAATTTTGGCAAGGCCGCCGCGCTTTCGGCTGGCTTTGGCAATGCACGAGGAGAGCTATTGGTCACGATGGACGCGGATTTGCAAGACGATCCTAATGAGATTCCTCGGTTGTTGGGCAAGCTAGACGAGGGATTCGATGTGGTTAGTGGATGGAAGCAGACGCGATACGATCCATGGCACAAGCGTTGGCCCTCGCTCGTCTTCAATGCAATTCTGAGATCCTTCACCAAACTAGAACTCCACGATTTCAACTGCGGGCTGAAAGCGTACCGGCGTGAGGTGGTTGAGGAGATCGATTTGTTTGGCGAGATGCACCGCTTCATACCGGTCCTTGCTGCGGCCCGAGGGTTTCGGGTTGCTGAGCTACCGGTACAGCATCATGCGAGGGTGCACGGATCTTCCAAATACGGCTGGTCTCGAATCCCGAAGGGGTTCATGGATCTGCTTACTGTAGTTTTTTTAACGAGGTTTCGGTATCGACCACAGCATTTGCTCGGAGGATTGGGAGGAGCTGCGTGTGCCATCGGCGCGGTGCTGCTGGTCCTATTGAGTGCAGCTTGGGTATGGACCCGCCTGCTTGAGTACGAGCAGCCCATCCACCTTCATGAACGCGCGCTTTTTTACTTTTCCATTTTGCTGCTGCTCGTTGGACTGCAACTCATGGGGGTTGGGTTGCTCGCAGAATTGGTTGTTGCCAATTCGACAATGCGTCGCCCACCCTACTCGATATCAGGAACAACATCTCGACTTGGGGAAAGTCGGATCGGGAGCGAAGCTTCCATTGCGGAACAACACCTCCATACGGCTAAGTACAGGAACCATCATCCCACGCGAGGAACTGCTGATGAGACATCAAACTGAATCGTATCGAGCTGGGGTTCAAGCTCCTGCGGGTGAAGGTTCGAGTGGATCGGTTGCGATCGACTCTCGTTTTCTCGGTTGGTTTATGATCGCCTTGGCGACGATCATGCAGTTGTCTCGCATTGTCAGCGTTACAGCACCGCATGGCGAATTGCCGTTTCTGAGCGCGAATGATCGCTCACGTTGGTGCGCGATCGCTGCGCTCACGCAAGAAGGCCGATGGGAGATCGATAAGTACCTAGAAATCCTCGATAGCAAAGGGAAGTCAAAAATTTGGAACACCATCGATATGGTTCGTCATCGAGGAGACGATGGTGTTGAGCATAGTTATTCCAGCAAACCGCCGTTGTTGACACTGATGTATGCAGCCATCTGCAAGCCGATCACGATCGTTTGCGGAAAGACACTCACCGACGATCCGTTCCTCATCGGCAGATTGACGATGATCGTCGCAAACCTAGTTCCATTAGTCTTGTGGTGGTTATGGCTGCAGCGATGGATCGAGCGGAATGTTGTGGATGCATGGGTGCGCTGGATCGTGTTGAATATGGCCCTGTGGGGGACGTTTCTGACGTCGTTTGTGGCGACCCTCAACAACCATCTTCATGGTGCGATTTTGTTCACGATCAGCCTAGCGCTGGCATGGGAAATCGTCCAGAACTCGCAACGGGGAAGGACAACCTCGTGGTCGGTTTGGTTGAGCGTTGGGATCAGCGCCGCGTTGACGGTCGCGTGCGAACTGCCAGCCTTAGCCTGGGCAGCCGCGTTAGGTGGAATTTTGCTATTCGCCGATTGGAAGCGAATGCTAATCGGTTTTGGGATCGGTTCTGCCGCGGTGGCATTGGCATTTCTGGGAACCAACGTTTGGGCGCACGGCGATTGGAGGCCTCCTTACTCGCACCGGGGACTCGGCCCGTTGATCGCGAACATTCGGACCAGTGCTCAATCAGGGACAAACGGCTCATCGGAGGTGCCGGCGGTGGCGGGGCAGACGGTGGAGGGGCCAGCATTAGAGGTGCCAGCAGTTGCCGATGTGATTGCAGCGATTGATACGGCAGTGCATCCCAATCTAAAACTCGGTGAAAAATCGATCGTGACCGCGGCGCGGCTTGATGGTGTCAAGCAGATTCTCGATGAAGCGACTGGGGTTCGGGTGGCTGCGACTCAAACACCGGACGGCTGGAACATCCATGCGTGGGACGACTGGTACGATTACCCAAAGTCGTACTGGCTTCCGGAAAACAAAAAGGGAGTGGATCGTGGCGAGCCCAATCGATGGTCGTACTTGATGCATTTCACGGTCGGGCATCACGGTGTCTTTTCGTTAACTCCACTTTGGCTGTGGAGCATGATCGGGGGTGTCATGTGGGTTCGGAGCGGCAGCAGGGCATTGGTCAAGCATGTTGCGGATGCGCCGTCGGCGGCTAATTCGTTTCGGGGGTGGGTGCTTAGCGAGCAAGGAATTGCAACGGCACTTATGGCGGTAACGTTGGTTTGTGTCGTGTTTTACACATCCCGAGACGTGGTGGATCGGAATTATGCAGGCGTCTGCAGCGGTTTCCGATGGTTGTTTTGGTTGATTCCCGCGTGGCTATGGCTCGCGGTCCCAGCCATTGAGGGGAGCGCAAAATCGAGGGCTCTACGGAGTTTGGTGTATGTCGCATTGGGGATAAGCGTACTTTCAGCAACGTTGCCTTGGCCGAATCCATGGTCTCATCCTTGGCCGTATCGCTTGCTGATGTGGATGTATCCCGCAACGTATCAGTGATCAATCCATAAACTGAATCCGTCGTTCCTAGTCACGCGGTTTCAAGCGTCAGTATTAGGACGAAATTGGGACGCCCGAAGAGGCTCCTCCGGCGTGGTACGTTCTTTTTTTGCCTTGCAAAGTCAACGTATCTGGTAACGTCGTCGCAAACTCCGTCGCAGTGCGACCCGTGCCACTCGTTTAATCTTCCGATACGGCTTGGAATTTTGCCGCGAATGCTGAAAATAGCGGTCATCTGGTTCAGTGATGACTACTCCTTTGACTTCGCAACAATTCCTGGCGGCGGATTTTATGACAACTCAGTGGATTTCGGTAACAGAAGCTCGGAAAACAGACTCCATTGGACGGACCGTCCAAGTGCGCGGTTGGGTGCGCACGCGGCGGGACAGCAAAGGTGGATTCAGCTTTATTGAGGTTAACGATGGTAGTTCTTTCGGGAACCTACAGGTCATCGCCGATGGTCAACTCACGAATTACGAGGCGGATGTACTGACGTTGACCGTGGGTAGCAGCGTGGTTGTCGAGGGGGAGATCAAGGGGAGTACAGGCCAAGGTCAGGTGACCGAGATGGCTGCGAAATCGCTTCGGGTTATGGGACTCGCCAGTGCGACCGACTACCCACTGCAAAAGAAACAGCATACGTTTGAGAAGTTACGTGAATGGGCGCATCTGCGTCCGCGTACCAATACATTTGGAGCTGTGACCCGCGTCCGGGATCGGCTCAGTTACGCAACCCACCAGTTCTTCCAAGGAGAGGGGTTTGTGATTGTCCACACCCCGCTGATCACCGCCAGCGATTGCGAGGGTGCGGGGCAGATGTTCCGCGTGACAACGTTGCCCCTGGACAAAATCCCGATGGTGGAAGGCAAGCCGGATGTCAGTAAGGATTTTTTTGGCAAGTCATCGTACTTGACCGTCAGCGGCCAATTGGAAGGCGAAGCGTATGCGTGCGCGCTCGGCAAAATCTACACCTTTGGGCCGACGTTCCGCGCTGAAAACTCGAATACGTCGAGGCACTTGTCTGAGTTTTGGATGATCGAGCCAGAGGCTGCGTTTTTTGAACTTATCGACAACATGCAACTCGCCGAGCGCTATCTCAAGTTCATGATTTCTGAGACGCTCAAGCACTGTGCGGAGGATATGGATTTCTTTGAGAAGAGAATCCAGCCTGGTTTATTAGCAGCCTTGCAATTGGTGCTCGATAAGCCATTTGTGCACATGTCGTACACCGAGGCGGTCGAGATCTTGCAAAAGAGCGGAGAAAAATTCGATTATCCGGTCGCTTGGGGCGTCGACTTGCAATCGGAGCACGAGCGTTACTTGACCGAAAAGCATGTCCAAGGCCCCGTGATCCTTTACAACTACCCGAAGGACATCAAGTCTTTTTACATGCGGCTTAATGATGACGGGAAGACCGTGGCCGCGATGGACGTATTGGTGCCTGGGGTGGGTGAGATCATCGGCGGTAGCCAGCGTGAGGAGCGGCTCGACATTTTGATCAGTCGAATGGAAGCGGTCGGGCTCAAACCCGAGGATTATTGGTGGTATTTAGATCTTCGACGCTTCGGCTCGGTGCCGCATGCCGGGTTCGGACTGGGGCTGGAGCGAATGGTCCAGTACACGACAGGCATGGCGAATATCCGCGATGTGATACCGTTCCCCCGCACTCCAGGGAACTGCGATTTTTAATAACTCAGTTCCACGCTGCGTCCCCCTGATCGATTCAGCCGCAACCGATTCAGCCAACAACGTTTTATCGTCGAACTATTTACTAGGCGCGCATCGATGCGTACCGAATGGTTCGACCGCCGGACATTAACGAACCAGCAGACATTTTATGGATTCCCTTTTTCGTCGCGCTAGTGGTCAGTTGCTTCATGTCACCTCGTTGCCAGCGCGATTGCGAGGTCATTCCCATGCAGACCACATGCCAGGGACCGATGGACCATGGAGCATCGGTGATTTAGGAGCCGGGGATATTGGCCCGTCTGCCTATGAGTTTGTGCGATTTCTGCACCAGAGCAAACAGCGTTGGTGGCAAATCCTGCCGACAAGTCCTGTGGGGTATGGCTTTTCACCGTACCAGTCACCATCTTCCTTTGCCGGAAACGCCTTGCTCATCAGTCCCGCACTATTGGTGCGCGATGGTTTGCTCAAGCAAGAGGATTGGGACGCTGCTGTTTCTCATTTTCACGAAAACGACGCTCACAAGGTTCACTTTGAAAAGAGCTCGAGCCAGCGAATGGAGTTGCTGCGCATGGCGTTTCGCCGATTTCAGCAATCCCGACATGAACTCCATGGTGGCGAACTGAATAGCGTCTTCGAGCAATTTCGGCATGACCAGTCGCATTGGTTGGATGAGCACTGTTTGTTCACTGCGAGCAAGTCCTATCACTCGGACAAACCTTGGTATGAGTGGGAACCATCTCTGGCCCGGCGCGAGCCCAGCGCGCTTGCCCATTGGTACGACAAGTTGCGAATTGCTTGTGATTTCGAGGCCTTCATCCAGTTCCTTTTCGAACGCCAATGGGCTGAGTTGCGTCGCTACGCTGCCGAGTTGGGAGTGGGAATTATCGGTGATATCCCGATCTTTGTTTCGATGGATAGCTCGGATGTGTGGTCCGGACAACATTTGTTCGAACTCGATTCGAATGGGCGGCCGACTGTGGTTGCTGGGGTTCCACCTGACTATTTTTCGGTGACAGGGCAGCGTTGGGGGAATCCTCTTTACCTTTGGGATGCACATCGACAAAGCCAATACGATTGGTGGATTCGAAGATTCAAGCGGATCCTTCAGTTGTGCGATTTGATTCGTATCGACCATTTCCGAGGATTTGAATCGTACTGGGAGATACCAGCGAACCACCCGGATGCGAGGATCGGCGAATGGAAGCCTGGTCCAAGGCACGAGTTTTTTCATGCGATTCGGCATGGGCTAGGCCATGGTCAAGATGGAGAACTACCGGTGATTGCAGAAGACCTGGGGTTCATTACCCCCGAGGTGCACGCACTCCGAGATGCATTCCATTTTCCAGGAATGCGTATTGTTCAATTTGGTTTTGGAGGAGGCGTTTCAACATCGCTCGACTTGCCACACAACTATCCAGTCCACTGCATCGCTTACACCGGTACGCACGATAATGATACCGTGGTAGGTTGGTACCAAAGCGTCGCGGGGGAAGGAAGCACCAGAACTCAAGCGGAGATCGATGCGGAAAAAAGATTCGCCTTGCAATATTTGGGATGTGCGCCGAGCGAGATCCATCGAGGAATGATGCGGGCGATTTGGAGCTCGGTGGCGGCGATCGCTATCTCACCAATCCAGGATTTGTTGGGGTTGCCCGCCGACGCGAGAATGAACACCCCGGGAACTTCGACCGGAAACTGGACATGGCGGTGTCCACCTCGGAAGTTGGATTCAATCCAGGCAGAGTGGTTGGGCGAGTTCACCTGCACGTATGGACGCGCACGGTAGGCAATCGGCGGCTCATCCTGGGTTGGCCGTTGCTCTCTGCGGCAGTTTTTTCACGGGGCCTTAACCGTTCGACAGAAGGCGATTTCCCTTGGAAATCTGCGAGATCGAAGGTCGATCCAATGCGGGCCGCCCCACTTCTAGAAACGTGGGATCGACGGTAAAACAATGGGCTGATCGAAAGCCGAGTTGAGGCATTCTCGCCATCAACGGGTCGGCATACTTTGCGGTTTCAACATCCGAGGGCTTTGGTTTATGAAAATCGTTTGCAAGCGAGACAAGTTTCTTGGGGCGTTCCAAATCGCATCAGCACTCGTCCCCACGCGAAGCCCGAAAGATGTTCTGATGAACGTCAAGGTGGAAGCGGACGAAGACCGAGTTATCTTGATGGCGACCGACCAAGAAGCTGGAGTTCGGCTTGAGGTGGAGGACGTGGAGATCCAATCGCCTGGGAAAGCCTTGCTGAGTGTCGGGCGGGTAGGGAACATCCTTCGAGAGACGAGCGATGAGCAATTGACGATTGAGACGACCGGAAATTCTCTCGATATCTCAGGTCAGAACTCCGAGTTTCATTTGCCTCTCACGAACGCGGATGAGTTCCCGAGTGTTGCAAAGTTCAACGAAGATAGTTACTTCGAACTTCCTTCAGGACTGTTTCGAGAGTTGGTACGTAGAACGGTCTTCGCAACCGACAATGAAAGCACTCGCTACCAATTGGGTGGCGTCCTATTTGAGATCGAAGGGGATACCATTGTGGCGGTCGCAACCGACGGGCGCCGGTTGGCTTGCATGAAAGGCAAAGGGACACCCATCAATGGCTACAAAAACTCGGGCATGTCGACGATCGTTCCGACAAAAACGTTGCAACTGATCGAACGGTCGATCACTGATAAGGATGAATTGGTTCAGATCGCCGCTCGCAGCAATGACATCCTTCTGCGAACGAATCGCTGTACGATATACTCGCGATTGATTGAAGGACGCTATCCGAATTGGAGGATGGTGATGCCCAGCACCGAGGGGCGAACACGTATCGAAGGGATCGTCGGTCCTTTCTTTTCGGCGATCCGACAAGCATCCATTGTTGCGGATCCGGAGAGTCGCGGGGTCGAGTTCGCGTTTGGTAACGGAACGTTAGTCGTGGCTGCCAAGACTGCAGACGTTGGTCAATCCCGGATTGAAATCCCAATTGCCTACACAGGTGAGACTATCAATATCACCATGGACTATCGCTTTGTGAGCGAGTTTTTCAAGGTGTTGGACATGGACAAGGTGTTCTACTTGGAAGTGCGAAGCAATACGGAACCTGCTTTGTTTCATACCGATGACGAATACTCGTATGTCGTGATGCCGATGTCTCGGCAGTAAATCGTTTTTCCCGAGGGTGCGTTTGTTTGGCGACCTCGGTGTTGTTGGCACCCCGTGCATATCCATTCGGTTTTTGAGTTAGAGATTGGGCCAAGCGATGAGCATCACCGCGTTCATGGACAAGCATTTTCGTCATTACAATGCGCGTGAGACCGTGTCTGCGGCGAAAGCCTACAAAACGTTCATCGAGAATGATAACGGCATGATGCTGGTGTCCTTGGCAGGAGCAATGAGCACCGCCGAAATCGGAATCTCATTGGCTGAAATGATCCGCAAAGGAAAGGTGCATGCGATCTCCTGCACGGCCGCAAACCTCGAAGAGGATCTGTTCAACCTGTTCGCCCACAATGAGTACAAAACGATTCCGAATTGGAGAGCTCTGAGCACCGAGGATGAGATAGAGCTGCGCGATGCGGGTTTCAATCGCGTCACCGATACCTGTATTCCCGAAACGGTGATGATGCACATGCAGGATCGCTTGGTGAAATACTGGAAAGATGCAGCAGATAGTGGCAAGCAGTATTTTCCGTACGAGTACATGTTCAGGATCTTAGAGGAGGAAGATCTCAAGCAGCATTATCAAGTTCCTCGTGAGAACTCGTGGATGATTGCTGCCAAGGAGGCTGGGATACCGATTTACTCACCCGGGATCGAGGATAGTACGCTGGGCAACATGTTCGCGGCTCGGGTCATGGATGGCACCGTCAAGTCCCATTCGGCGCTGAAAAGTGGCACGCAGCAAATGCAGCATCTGGCGGAATGGTACCGGTCGGTTGCCGCCAAACGTCCCGTGGGTTTTTTCCAGATCGGCGGCGGCATTGCCGGGGACTTTGCGATCTGCGCAGTACCCATGTGGATTCAAGACCTGGGCGAGGAGAACATACGCCGTTGGGCGTACTTTGCACAGATAAGCGATGCGGACACCAGCTACGGTGGGTACAGTGGTGCCGTGCCGAACGAGAAAATCACTTGGAACAAGCTCGATCCGGAAAGCCCCAAGTTCATGATTGCGAGCGATGCAACCATCGTGGCGCCTCTTATTTTTGCGTACGTGCTCGGCCAGTAACCTGTAACTCGTGTTTTGGGTGTTGGTAAGGCGGTCTGGTCATCTCTTTTCGGCCCGTGCGACACCAAAACCGCGTCTTGTCTGCATCGCCAAGGGGGTTCCTGGTCCTTTTCTGTAGGGGCCGTTTCGAGCGTTTCTTACTGCCTGGGGACCGCGTTTTACCCTCTTTTTTGCAGCGAGCTCTTCCAGCGTTGGCACCCAAATCAGGCCTCGATCCCAATCGCCCACGGCAGAGTATTTCCACCTAGTTCTCGCCGAAAGGGTTTTTTTCCCCCAATATGCTGGACTCTGGTTTTAGGTTTTCGTAAATTGATAAATAGTTGCGGGAGGATTCCCGTCCTTGTCTCATCTTTGCGTTGTTTTTTTGCACTTACGGAGGTGCCCATGAAGAAAGCGTCTCGGCGAACAGCATTCACGCTTGTCGAGTTGCTAGTGGTCATTGCAATTATTGGAATTTTGGTGGGATTGTTGTTGCCGGCGGTCCAAGCTGCTCGGGAAGCAGCTCGACGGATGAGCTGCAGCAATAACATTCGTCAGTTGGGCTTAGCTCTGCACAATCACGAATCCGCGTACAAGTGGGTTCCGACGTGGGGCAAAGAGTTCCCCATGAATGACACCTATGCAAGCCAAGGTAATCCATTTTTTGCTGTGACTGGCGATGCTCGCAAGCCATTCGGCGTTCTTGGTCAGTTGCTTCCTTTCATCGAAGGGAACACGATCTTTAACTATTTCGATCTGAAGAAACCATTGATCGATCCGCGCAACATGCCACCACCCTTCCCAGGTGGACAAGTTCCAGTAGCGGCGACGACTCCGTTGCCGCTTTTCTTATGCCCGTCCACACCTGAATCCCCATCGGATTACGGTCCGTACCTTTCCGCAGGCGGTATTCTGCCATCGGGAACCGTGTACAACTTGCCACGAACGGACTATGTGGCATTGCGAGGCCTTCACGGCACGTTGCAAACGTGCGTTGGGCAACCGAACACAACCGTTCACAATTCGATGCTCGGTGCAACCGATCAAGAAATCATCACCAATCCTCGGCGCAAGTTCGCCGCGGTGACGGATGGTCTCTCCAACACGATCTGCTTCATCGAAATCGCTGGTAAACAGAAGCTCTATTTCCGAGGCCAAGCGTACCCAGGAACATGGACAACAACCCCAGTACCTGCGTTCACGTTGAACTCGTTCTACGGTGACTGGAACACGGCGCGTTTCCCACGCGGCTTGAGCGGTGCTGACAGGAACAATCCCAACCTTGCAGGTTGTTCCGTGTTCAATATCTTCAATCAAGACAACCCGTATTCCTTCCATGGTAGCGGTGTGCAAACGGTTCGAGGAGACGCATCCGTTGTCTTCCTCGCTGCAGCGACTGACCCACGCGTCTTCGCTGCCTTGGTCACCCGAGATGGTGGCGAGACGGTTGAACAGCCTGAGTAGATGGAAAACGGTTCGACAGGGTGCTAGCTTCGGTTGCTAGGCTCTGGTTCGGAGCGATGAAATTCTGAGAGACGAGCAAGCCCTGTGGCTTGCTCGTTCTTTTTTGGTATTCTGAAACTTAGATTCTTAAAGTGAATCTGCCTTCACTTCTTTTCCAGCCCATCCGCGGTTTTGCTTGAGTAAGGATGTCTACAAAAATGAGTATCTGTTCGAGTGCTTCGAGGAATCGTTCGTTCGTAGTTGCTGCTTCCATGCTTGTTGGACTGCTGTCCATGGTAGGCTGCGACAGCGGACCGAAATTGATCGATGTGACAGGAACGTTGATGGTTGATGGAAAGCCAGCCGATGGTGCGACGCTGCTGTTTCATCCGAAGAACGTGAAAAATGGCACTGTTGCATCCGCGGCTACAGGGGCCGATGGCAAGTTCAAATTTATGAGTGACCTGCGCCCCGGTATTCCTGTTGGGAGCTACGATGTCACGGTGACATGGCCAGATCCCTCGGTGAAGCCAACCGAGTCGCAACGCATGCAAGGCCTCTTTGATGGTGGCCCAGACCTTTTCAAAGGAAAGTACTCGACGCTCGGGAAATCTGGATTGGTCCAAGAGGTCACCGCATCGAGCAAGGAACTGCCACCTATTGAGTTGAGCGCTAATTGATAATGCCAGGATGCGCGACGGGTTCGCGTAAAGGATCGCAATGGAGAATGTCTCCCCCGTGCGCTATGCAATGTTGCTTGACGATCCTGGTCACATGACGAAATTTTTCGTCTTTGGTTTTTTGGCCACTATTTAAAGTTGACTTCCACAAGATATTGATCATGCAGAAGAACCGATACCGATTCGTTGTTGGATTGTTCGCCATTTTCAGTACTGCACTGGCGAGTCCCTTGGTTCATGCGGAGCCACCTGTCGGGAGTAAGCTGACGCCTCTCGATCACTATGTTGCTAAGCCCGACGACGCCTACCGATGGGAATTGCGAGAGACGATTGAGGCTCCAGGTTTCAAGACGCATGCGATTCGATTGACGTCGCAGCGATGGCGTACCGAGGCAGATGTCGATCGGCCACTATGGGAGCATTGGCTAGCGGTTACGGTTCCTGACAAAGTACAAACCGATCGAGTTTTCTTGTTCATCGGGGGGGGAAGTCACACAAGCGCCCAACCCAAGACGCCCGATCCGATCGTAGCTGCGATCGCCGCCGCAACAGGGAGTGTTGTAGCGGAATTAAAGAACATCCCCAATCAGCCCCTCGTCTTTCATAACGACGGTGAAGCTCGATCGGAGGATGACTTGATCGGGTACGCTTGGGCCCAATTCCTCGAGACAGGCGACCCCACTTGGCTGCCGCGATTGCCGATGGTGAAAAGTGTAGTTCGGGCAATGGATTGCATCACGGAGTTCGAGGCATCGGAGGCAGGGGGCCAACGCAAGGTTGAGAAATTTGTGGTTGCCGGTGGTTCGAAACGGGGATGGACAACGTGGATGGCGGGAGCTGCCGACAAGCGAATTGAAGCCATCGTGCCGATCGTGATCGATGTCGCTAATTGCCGGGATTCGCTGAAGAATCACGCGGAGACCTATGGATTCTGGGCAGATGCGATCGGCAACTATTACCAACATCGCGTCCTGCAGCGCTTCGATCATCCTCGGATGCAGTCCCTCTATGAGATCGTCGACCCATACTACTACCGCGATCGACTACGGCTGCCCAAGTACATCGTCAATGCGAGCGGGGATCAGTTCTTCGTCCCGGATTCATCGCAATTTTACTACGATGAATTGCAAGGAGAGAAATTGTTGCGGTATGTTCCAAACGCGGACCACGGTTTAAAAAACTCCGATGCCGTCCAGAGTATTGCCGCGTTCTACCACATGGTGTGTCAAGGAAAGAAAAGCCCCGTGTACTCGTGGAAGTTCAGTGGCGAGGGTGCGATTCATGTGCATCCTATAACCAAGCCATCGCAAGTTGTCGTGTGGCGAGCCAACAATCCCAACGCGAGGGACTTCCGATTGCAGACCATTGGCCCAGCCTTTGTGAGCACGGAGCTTAAGCCGGATGCCGATGGGAATTTCGTGGCGCCTCCAGCCCCTGAGCAGCCTGGTTGGACCGCGAGTTTCGTCGAACTGACCTATGATGTCGGGGCTCCATTCCCGTTGAAGGTCACCACGGCGGTCAAGATCACCCCGGATGTTCTTCCTTTCAAGGATATTGAACTGACGGAAGTGAAATACGAGCGTGAGGTCGCCGGCCAAAAGACCCAGACAGGGAAATAATGCGGCAATCCCATTCTTCGTTCCAAAATCATCTCCCTCGTCGTGTAATTACGGGGAGAGGAGAGTCTTTGAAGTTGGGACATCTATGCGAGTCGATGGGCTGGAAGCGTGTTTTCCTGGTCAGCGACGAAGGGCTGGATCGCGCAGGGATAGTGGACTTGGTGCACACACCTTTGGTTCAGCAAGGCCGTTCCGCCGGTTCGTTCCTTGCTGTTCCGGCAGAACCACCGATTGAAACCGTCGATTGGATCGCGAGGCAGATTCGCGATTGCGAGGCCGATGTGGTTATCGGACTCGGTGGTGGGAGCGTGATGGATGCAACCAAGGTTGCTGCGGTGGTTGCCGACCGAAATTGCGATGCCAAGTCGTTGGTGGGTATCGGTAAAGTCGAACGTCGAGGATTGCCGACCGTCCTTGTCCCGACAACTGCGGGAACCGGCTCCGAGGCTACCTTCGTGGCAATCCTCACCGACAACCACTCTGGCAATAAAGTAGGCGTCGTCGACCCAGTTCTGTTGGCAGACATCGCCGTTGTAGATCCCTCATTGACCGACGGTTTACCTCCATCGATCACAGCTGCGACTGGCATGGACGCAATCGTCCATGCGATTGAAGCGTTCATCGCGACCTGTGCCACCCCAATCGCTCGCGGATTGGCGCTCGAGGCCGCAAAGTTCTTGGGGCCAGCCTTAACTGCTGTTTACCAAAATCCGAAAGATCAAAGTGCACGCGACAAAATGGCGATCGGCTCTCATCTTGCCGGTATGGCCTTTGCAAATTCCTCGTGCTGCGCGGTCCATGCACTCGCACTGCCGCTAGGCGGGCGTTATTCGATTCCTCATGGGGTCATTACCGGCTGCTTTGTCGGCGAGATGATGCGTCATAATGCGGTAGCGTGTGAAGCTGATTTTCGTGAACTGGGACTGGCGTTTGGGTGGGGAGATTCCCACGCCAAAGCATTCTCTTTGCACCTCGATTCCTTGGCTGGAAGTCTCGGGCTCTTCGATGCCATTAAGACGCATGCGATCCCTAGCTCGGTGATTCCAGCGATGGCAAAAGATGCTGTTGCCAACCGACGCTTGATGGGGCCCAATCCTAACGAAGTCACCGTGTCGGACGCGGAGCGGATTTATAGGTCCGTGCTGCGCATCGAGGAAGGCATTTGAGTTGGCTTGTCATACCGTCGCAGTAACGCTGTAGCTGTGATACCATCTCGGGTTGGCGCAAGTACTCAGCGCTCATCCGCCAGCCCGACCAGCCCGTCTGAAATTCCAAATGGGCGATTCCTGCCCAACAACAGTACTGCCCGAGCCCAAGAACAATCTTTTTCAGAGGATACGATCCATGAAGGCCGTTCCCGATTTTTGGTTTGAGCCAGCCCCATGGGTGGATGGTAAGTGGCGCCGCGGAACCGAAGAAATATCGGTTCCCAATCCCGCCACCAATGCATCGCTGGCCTCGGTGAGCCGTGCAGACGCAGGTTTGGTAGCGCAAGCGATCGAAGGGGCGGAGAAGGCCTGGACGGATTGGAGAAGTCGATCGCCGATCGAACGAGGCGTCATCCTCAAACGGACGGCAGCGCTGATGATCGCGAAGAGAGAGGACTTGGCCGTGTTGCTGAGCGCTGAACAAGGCAAACCCTACGCGCAGGGCTTGGGCGAAGTCGACTACGCGGCAAGTTTTTTTCAGTGGTTTGGTGAAGAGGCAAGACGCTCGTACGGGAGGATCGCGGCGCATCCAGAGGCGGAGCGAGAGTTCTTTGTGGAGCACAAAGCGATTGGAGTCGCGGGGCTGATCACGCCATGGAATTTCCCGCTCGCCCAAGGCGCCAAAAAGATCGCTGCTGCGTTGGCCGCCGGATGCACTGCTGTTTGGAAGCCCGCCGAACGAACACCTCTTATCGCGTTGGCAATGGCCCCGATCCTCGAGGAAGCTGGGCTGCCTCAGGGCGTATTGCAAATCGTACCGGGGCGAGGCGCAGTCGTTGGTAAAATCTTTGCGGAGCATCCTGCCGTACGCGTTTTGAGTCTTACCGGCTCCACGGCGACCGGGAGCGCGTTGATGGCGGATGCCGCGCGTCAAATCAAACGTGTATCGCTGGAACTCGGTGGCAATGCACCGTTCATCGTATTGCCAGATGCTGACATTGAGTTCACCGCCGAGCATGTTTTACGCTTAAAGCTGTTTGTTTCAGGACAGGTGTGTGTGACGGCGAACCGTGTCTTTGTGCATGAATCGATCGAGCGCGAGTTTCTGGATATACTTTCACAAAAATTGGAACGAGCGGTCGTCGGAAATGGTCTTTCGGATCATGTCGATGCCGGTCCGCTGATCCATCGACAAGCATGCCAGGATGTGGATGCGTTGGTGAGCCAAGCGCTTACCGCGGGGGCCAGGTTGGTTTGCAGAAATGCATCGTTTGAACGGGATCCGAGTCTTAAGGAGGGGAGTTTCTATCCCCTAACCCTGCTTTCGGACGTGCAGGATTCAATGCATATCGCCAGCCACGAGATATTTGGTCCGGTCATTCCTGTCCTTCGTTATAAAACGGTGGTGGAGGCGATCCAAAGGGCCAATGAAACACCCTATGGGCTTGCAGGCTACGTTTACGGTCAAGACATGACCAGTTGCCGTGCCGTGGCCCGTGAATTAGAAGTTGGGATCGTTGGTGTCAATGAATGGCGGCCACTCAAGGCTGAAATACCCTTTGGCGGAATCAAGCAAAGTGGGATCGGTGCAGAGGGTGGCGAAGAAGGAATGCGTGAGTTCCTTTGCACACAAGTCATATCGATGCCCAAGCCCACTTGGGAGCGTTAGGAGAATCAGGCTATGAGCCAGTCATCGGCGGCAATAGAAATCTTTTCTCTACGAGGGAAGACGGCAGTAATCACAGGTGGAGCATCCGGTATCGGTCTAGCAATCGCTAAACGGTTCGGATGTCATGGCGGATTGATTGAAGTGGTAGATATTGAACCTGATAAAATCGACTCCGCTGTCCAGTCGATTCGGGGATTGGATGGAGATGCTTTTGGCGAAGTGTGCGATGTCGGGGATTCCCGTTCGGTGCACGGGCTATTTGAGCGTATCCATCAACGGCGACGCCGCATCGATATCCTCGTCAATTGCGCTGGCGTAGTGCATATCGGAAATGCGCTCAATACTTCGGCGGAGGATTTCGAGCGAGTCCAACGTGTCAATGTCCAAGGTGTCGCAAATTGCTCGCAAGCAGCGTTGCGGTACATGGTGGATCAGCAAGGCGGGGCGATATTGAACCTGGCGTCTACGGTATCCCATTTTGGTCTAGCGAATCGATTTGCTTACACCGCGAGCAAAGGGGCCGTGCTCGCAATGACGTATTCCATTGCCAAGGATTTCTTGCCCCACGGCATTCGTTGCAACGCTCTACTTCCCGGAAGGATTCACACTCCGTTGGTGGATGCATTTATTGCCAAAAACTACGTTGGACATGAAGCCGAGATGTTTGACAAGTTGAGCAAAGAGCAACCGATCGGGAGGATGGGGACACCCGAGGAGGTCGCCGCTGCGGCTCATTTCTTATGCAGCGACGATGCGGGTTTCATCACCGGTTCAGGCTACCCAGTGGATGGAGGCGTGCTCACGTTGCGCTAATACGGCAATGCCCCTTGTTGGAGGCGTGCCAATGCATCGTTCCACGGACTCGTGTTCTTCGGCTGGTAGACTTGGATGTCGCTCAGCGATCGCATCCATGAACGAAACTCTGCAATAGAGTGGAATTTGCCCAAGGCGAGCAGTTGAGAGCTCACATTTCCAAGCGCGGTTGCTTCGACCGGCCCCGCGACCACGGTTCGATTGCATGCGTCGGCGGTCATCTGGCACAAGAGTTGGTTTTTGACACCGCCGCCGACGATATGGATCGTTTCAAGCGAGTAGCCGAGGAGGCTTTCGAGATACTCAAGGCAAATTCGGTAGCGGAGTGCCAAGCTTTCCAAGGCGGCGCGGGCGAGAGCTCCATCGCTTGAGGGAGTCGATTGGCCCGTTTTGCGGAGATAGTCGAGAATGGCTTCGACCATATCCTCCGGCGAAACGAACATAGGGTGTTCCAGATCGACCCAGTGCTGCAGCGGTGTTGCTTCGGCGGCGAGGGTGGTCAACGTCGTCCAATCGTACGGTTTACCTCGTCGTTGCCACGAAACCCGGCATTGTTGGAACGGCCATAGCCCTGCGATGTTCTTGAGGAGTCGAACGCTACCATTGGCGCCACCTTCGTTCGTAAAGTTCAATTCGGCACAGCGCGCATTGAGCATCGGTCGGTCTAGCTCAACACCCATCAAGGACCAGGTTCCACTGCTGATGTAGCACCAATTTGGCCGTTCGTGAGCGAAGCCATCGGCGGGAACCGCCAGAACCGCAGAACCAGTATCGTGCGTCGCAGGAACAATGGTTTTAGCGCGAGACGACAAGCCTGTACGGGTTCGAACGCCAGGACGGACCGATCCGAGATCGGTTCCGGGTTGTACGGGTGGGGAGAACAATTTGGTTGGAATGTTCAATCCTTCCAAGACCTTCGTCGACCATCCGCTGCTCCCCGGGCTCAGCAGCTGAGTCGTGCTCGCATTAGTAAATTCGTTGACTTTCTCTCCGGTCAAAGCCCAGTGAAAAAAGTCGGGGATCATCAAGAACCGCTCTGCGATGTCCAGCAGCGGGGAGTTCTCTACCCGCATGCTGTAGAGTTGGTACAGGGTGTTGATTTCCATGAACTGGATCCCGGTCTCTGCGAAGATATCTGCACGAGAAACCCGTTCAAACGCTTGGGACATCATTCCCCTGGTGCGAGCATCCCGATAGCAAAATGCGGGTCCGACCAGATCATCATTTCGATCTAACAGCACATAGTCCACTCCCCACGTGTCGACGCCTAGGCTGACGATTTGGTCTCGATATTGGTCCGCAGCCATGCCGATACCGCGTTCAATTTCTTTCCATAGATTCAGTACATTCCAATGGAGTCGATTGCCGATCGGCAGCGGGGCATTTTCAAAACGATGGACTTCGTGCAGTACGATTTGGTCACCGCGCAACTCTGCGGCAATGAC
Source organism: uncultured Pirellula sp. (assembly GCA_903892355.1). GTDB lineage: Bacteria > Planctomycetota > Planctomycetia > Pirellulales > Pirellulaceae > JBKCUI01. The sequence continues at coordinate 74,625 of CAITIE010000014.1, forward strand.
GCGTCCGCTGGAAGCACCTAAATCGATCGCAAGCGAAATATCCGGATGATCCATGTTGTTTTAATTAGGGTATGAGTTAGGAGGAGGAAGTGCTGATGGAAGGGAATCGAACACGCTGACTCAAGGGCTTGTCGGAGTCCATACGTCATGCTCGGTGCTTTTTGCGCCGAACTCCCGTTCTTAGGGCGGACTCGAGTTGTGAGATCGCGACTTGAATCCGATCTTTCTGCCTCGCGTCCAGCGGCATCGCTTCGCCAAACCGCTGTTCATAAAAAGCATCTGACAAGTCCCCAGCATCGAGAGTCACTCCGTAGGACAACAACTCGGTGGCGGCGACGTTCAAAAACTCACGTTGTGTTTGCGAATCCTCTCGTCGAAGGCCCAGTTTGCGGAGCAGTTTTGACACCCGCTCGTAAAATTCTACCCGTGAAACATCACGACGCGATGTGTTCTTTCGTCGCCGTGTGGTTGGCAGTAGATTCGGAAAGAGTTGCGGTACCAATCGAAACAACGCCACAAGCAATCCACCTATCCCAAAAATGGCTAAAGCGACACGCCATGAGAACCAGCGATCCGGAGAAAGCAGACCACCAATAAAGCGGCTCGATTGCATGCGGTAGAGAACCGACTGAATCTGTAGCCAGACGTTCGAGTAAGAACTGCCAGAGGACTCGCCAAACAGTGAAAAAATCGAACCTTGCTTGGATTTATCCATGTTCATCACCATTTCGGTCCACAAGTCCTGCATTGCATCCAAGGTTTGCGTTTTCGAAATACGAAACGTGCCCCCTGCGTTGGATCCTTCGCCGGATGGAGTTGGGTCCAGCCGAATCCAGACACCTTTGGTGGCCCATGGTGGGATAATGACGTTGTTGCGTACAACTTCCTCGCTCTTTGCGATCTCATCGAGCGTGAAATAGGCCTCCACCCAAGTATGGGCATGCTGTTGGAGTACCGGGAAGTAGCCACCGACATCGTTGTACTCGTTGGGTCTAAAGCCGATTACCAAACGGGTTGGGATAGAATAGGACCTCAGCATCAAAGCCAGTGAGCTTGCAAAGTACTGGCAATGCCCACGTTTCTTGTTGATAAGGAAATCTGTAATCGGGTCGAGATTGCGATCCTTTGGTCCCGTGAGAGAAAGCGTATAGTTGAAATCCCCACTGTTGGCCAAATAATCTTCCAAGTAGAAAGCTTTTGATAATTTGCTTTGCAGAGGTTCCTTGCTCAAGGCCAAAATTCTCTCGAGTTCCGGCAGCGCCTCGTCCATGCTCGCAGGGAATCGGGTCAATTCACCGCGGTAGAGTGAGAATGTACTCGGCTGCTTGTCTTCTAAACAATCGGAGAAATCAGGGAGGATCGCAGAGTCAGTTCCAGAAGCGAGTGCCAGCGTCATGAACGAGTAGCGGCGTTTTACACCGCGCTGATCTTCTTTTTGCTCTTTTGGATCGATCATTCGCCAATCACGGCGAACGGTTTTGAAGTTCGATTTTTCAAGCTGAGCGAATGGAGGTAGGCTTGCCACAACATCCCCAAACGGTGACTTCTCGATCACCGTAACCAAAACACGATCAGAGATGGCTAGTAAATCGCTGTCGAGTTCCGACGGGTTCGGGATTTCACGAGCGTTGGAACTGTTTGCTAATGCGACACCGCGCTCTGCCGGAATCCAATAACCTTGCCCTGGTCCATCGATGTAACGATGGACTACACTCATTCGAATGTAAGGAGGTTGGCTGGGACGATAGTTGGCGCCAGTTTTTTCATTGAGCATCGACAAACGCAGCGCTGGTTTGTCGCTTTTGAGCAGTTCGCCAATAAACTGCAAGGTAATCTGATCGCTGAAACCGACGTTGTCTTCGCCCCATCCTAGCGATGCCCTGTCAAATGAATCGCTGTGCAGTCGAGGTAGCATGTAGAAAAAGGCGACGGAGAACAGGAGCGTCGCGATCGCCATCGGCAAGACTCCCGCTCGCCAACGAATGGCCCCACTCGCCCTACCGATGGAGGACGCTTTTTGATCCGGCGCTGCCGTCAGAGTGACACCCGAACTTCGGCGAGTCACCAACTGCTCTTTTCCCAGCCAGTGGAGAAGGCTGGCCCAGTAACCGGTGGATTCGGCTACCGACTCGCTATGTCGCATTAAGGAGCTGTACTGGGCTAGCGAAATCAACGCTGCACAGCCGATAATCAGAAGTGGCAGCATGATAACGCCATAGAGAACGCTGTCGTTCACCAAAGCTGCTACCACCAATTCGAGCAACAAGAAAACTCCCAATTGCTCAAAGACACGCTTTGACTTCTTTTGGAACATTAGGGGGATCTGCACGTAGACCAGAAGGTTGCCCACGGCGAGCAACTTGTTGCCGGATTCATTCAACACAAAGTCCCGGATCGCGATCATCGCACCGAAAATCATCAGTCCATAGACCAAAAACCTATGCAATGAAAACCAACCCAACGTGTCTGTATAAATGAAGGCCAGCAACGAGGCGACCGCTACCAAGAGTGGTAGGTTCCAAGAATCTTGACCCAAGCCGATCAGACCCGCTGCGATGAATGCGAAAATCGCAAAGCATATCGTTAGCTGCCTGACACTTCGATCCAGTTCTTTCATGGTTGCTTCAACCTCTTCGCTTCGCGTTACCGGCCATTGGATCCGCCCGAGAGAACGAGTTTAACCGAATGGACGACCCAAAGCATACCTCCCATGACACCTATCAGCCCGAGCAGTACGAGGTACGCTTGTGTGACCGGAATCAAGTACCAAATCTCCGAAAAATACCCCCATAAGCGTACCCAATCGAGCATGAGATAAACCGTTGCGATCGAAAGGTAAGGACCAAACGGGGTCTCTTCATTTCCTGTCAATACAAACCGGATGACAATCAATGGAACGCCAAGACAAGGCCCGAGAAATACAGCGATCCATACGAATTGCCATCCGAAGAATGCGCCTACCATCGCCATGAGTGTGACGTCTCCGAAACCTAGCGCCTCGCGCCCTATCGCAATCCTAGCCACCAATCGCATGCCCCACACCAATGCGCCCCCTAATCCAATTCCGATCAACGAGGAAAGCAAAGCTCGCCACTGTACAGGAGGTAGCCAAACGTAAGATGCGATGATTAAAACGCTGCCTACAGCACTCATCAGCAATATCAACGGCAAGTTAAAGCTGCGCAGAAAACTGACGATCGCATATTGCACCCCTTTGGAAAAACCGCGGCGAGAAATCCACCTCAAATTTCCAAACGCGCAGCACCATGCAAGCCAAATCAAAATCGCGATGGTTAGACCGCTGGACCAACCTCCGGTCTGTCCCCATTCCATGATCCATTCGCTCGGAGAGCCAGCGTGAATCGATACGCTTTCTTGATTCAACGGGATAGAGGTGCCGACCGTTTCGGTACCCCAAAGCGGCCAGCTTGGTACCAAGGCCGATCCGAGCAACCCAATCAGTGTGCCCGGGACAGTGATCAAATCAGGGATTGTCATTTCATCAAAGTCAATGAACGTCGCGAGCGTCAGCAATACGAGCAAAATACTGTACGTCACGAATTGCACGTGCATCGCCCATTGTTGCGCAGAGGCGGGTTGGATCGCTATCGGGATGCAATAGCCCGACATCACCGTCCGATACAAAAGTACCCAGAGGATGGGCGTCGCCAGTTCGATAAGGAATGGCCTCAACCAAAAGAACTTGCCCAAGAGCTCTTTATCAGCGCCGCGAAACAACCATCCGACGATGGGCAGTTTGCAGAGAGTTGACAGCGAGTTCCATTCGGTCGGACGTTTCTGCCATGGGCTCACCGGTGAAGGGAAGAAACATATCGAATAGATCCAAAGATTGATCAGCGGCCCCAATACTAGCCCAATCAAAATCAAGATTATCTCTACAGCATCGAAGTTTCCCACCGCACAACTCTTTCTTTTCTTAAACGGTTCCGCGGTTCCGCGGTTCTGCGTTTGGTGAGCGACTCCTCGCAACTTGTCAGCTCATCCTTGGCAATTGAGTCGCGTATTCGCAGCAGTCGCCGGCTGCTGTATTCTATCCCAGCTTTGGGGTTAGGTGGGACGGGTTTCTTGTCCTCGCTGGATTTGAAACCACACCGCGATTTGTTTAGCCAATTCGATGGGTGAAGAAGTCGCTGATTGGAGAATCAAGTCGGATAATTCTTGGTAGAGTGGCTCTCGCTGTTTCAGCACGGTTGCGATCTCACCAAGTGTCCCGAGAGCGGTCAAGCTAGGACGGCGCTTTCCTTGGGCTTCATCCTCGGAGAGTCTGGCCGCCAGTTGCTCTGCAGAGGCTTGGAGCCAAACGGAAAAACCGGTCGCTTTCAGGATGTCGCGGTTTTCGGAACGCAGGATCGCTCCTCCGCCCAAGGAGATCACGCTGGGTTCGCGCACTGAAACCGAACGGATGGCGGACGCCTCGAGATCGCGAAAACCTTTTTCGCCGAGACTTGTGAAGAGGTCAGGAATCGCTCGACCAGACTGATTCTCAACCACTTCATCGGTATCGACGAATGGAAGCATCAGCTCTTCCGCTAACAAGCGACCCACCGTGGTCTTGCCACAACCTCGGTAACCGACCAAATACAAATGGTTCCGAGCCATGGAGCGGCGATATTAGAATGAGGTGACCAGCTCGTTTTCAAGCCGCCGCGGTAAAGGATACCGACTTCGGTACCAGAATCTCAATGGCGGCGGAGCAAACCCCGGGGGATTAGCCCTGAATCGCTTTGATCATCACCCGTGTGTACTTCTGGCGGTGACCAGTACGGGCATCGAAGTTCTTGCGACGACTGAACTTCTGAATGAAGACCTTCTTGGCTTGCTCAAGCCCAACAACTTCTGCTTGAACCTTGGCACCATGGACCGTAGGTTGACCAAGTTTCAGACCGGCGTCACCACCGATCGCGAGAACACGGTCGAACTCAATCGCGTCGCCGGATTCCACCGTTTCACGATAGTCGATGTCCAAAAGGAGGCCTTCAGTTACTTTGTATTGGCGTCCGCCGTCACAAATGATCGCGTACATTTCGAAAGTTCGTCAATTAATCCGTAGGGGCTCAGAACTGTATAGGGGTGAAGAGTTTAGCTGCGATCCGGGCGATCGTCGAGTCCATTTAGGGCGTCCGCTCCGCGGAATCTACAAAGAATCTACCTCAACTCCGGCCGGAATCCTGGATTGAAGGCAGGGAATCCCCCCTTCAAACCCGCCTAGAATCCCGTTTTTAGGTTCTTTAAGTGTCTGCGGGGTAGAGGGTTGTGGTTTTTTCGTGGTGCTTGAATCTTCGTGAGTTCCGTGCCGACGGGCGACTACAGAGGTTGCGGTTGAGCAAAAAAGGGGGATGAGGTGTTTTTTGCATGCGACTACCCTCCTGCGGCACTCTCGCTACATTTCTGGCATGGCAGACTTGAACCCAGCCCAACACGATGCAGTCAATACTTTGGCCGGTCCCCTTCTGGTCCTCGCAGGAGCGGGGACGGGTAAGACTCGGGTGGTCACGTTCCGAGTGGCGAATTTGATCAAGCATGGTACCCGTCCGGACCGAATCTTGGCGGTGACGTTTACCAACAAAGCATCCTTGGAAATGCAGGAGCGGATCTCGCACCAGCTGAAACTTCCCAAGCGGGTTCGCCGTGGCCAGCCCGCTCCACTGCGTCCGCAGATCGGCACCTTCCACTCGCATTGCGTGCAGATTCTAAAAAGGCATGCTTCCGTTCTCGGGTATCCAGAAAAGTTCACCATCTACGATCGAAGTGACGCCGAGAGTGTGGCGCGGACGGTGCTCCGTGAAATCCGTGTTCACGAGGATATGTTGGCCCCACCCGATTTTCTCAATATTGTTAGCCGATGGAAGAACGCTGGGGTGCGCCCTGAGCGTGCTGAAAGTGAAGCCGTCAATGACAAGGAGCATGTGGCAGCGAGCGCGTTCAGGCGTTATCAGAGAGCGCTCAAGCTACAGGCAGCGTTTGATTTCGATGATTTGCTCGTCTGTGCCGAACAACTCTTGACCGAAAACGAAGATGTCCGAAGCGTGGAAGCAGGGCGTTACGACCATGTGCTTGTCGATGAGTACCAAGACACCAACGGGACTCAGTACAAAATTATCAAGACTCTCGCGCAGGACCATCGAAATCTTTGCGTGGTCGGTGACGATGACCAATCCATTTACGGATGGCGAGGCGCCGAGGTACGCCACATTTTGAATTTCAAGAATGACTGGCCTGAAGCAAAGGTGGTTCGCCTTGAAGAGAATTATCGTTCGACCGACGCCATTCTGACCATGGCCAATCGGCTGATCGCGTTCAACCAGAATCGCCACGGAAAAACCCTTCGGCCCGCGCGTCGCAATGGCACTCCTCCACGTGTCCTGCAGTTCCCTGGTGAAAATGAGGAAGCCAAAGGAGTCGTCGAGGAGATCTCGCAGCGTCTACAGCGAGATCGAGGTGTTGCTCCAGGGGATTTTGCGATCCTGTTTCGAACCAACGAGCAGCCTAGACCCTTTGAGCTTGAGCTTCGTAGGCTCAACGTCCCCTACAAAATCACCGGTACTCAATCCTTCTTTGATCGGAAAGAAGTACGAGATATTCTCGCCTACCTGCGCTGGATCGATCAGCCAAACGATGAGCTTGCGCTGCTGCGAGTCATCAATGTTCCACCACGTGGCATGGGAGCAAGCAGCGTTGATAAACTGCTCAAGCAAGCCGTGTCGACATCGAAATCGATCTGGCAAATCATGCACGATTCAGCGTTTATTGCGACACTCTCGCCCGCTGCCCAGCGCGGCGTTGCTTGTTTGATCGCGTTGAATCGAAAATTTGAAAAACTCTTTGGGTCCGGCGGCGACGACGCTCGCGAGCCAACGGAAGGCCTTGCGGCTCAATCGGATTTCGGTGACCGCAAAATCCTGCCATTACTGGCTAGCGACGGTAGCGACGGTAGCGACGACTTAGACGATGTAGCAGACTTAGACGCAGCAGACTTAGACCAGGCTGCCGAAGGAGAGGATGGCATCGATGTGGTCGATGCCATGTCTGAAAATGCCATCTCTGAAAATGATATCTCTGAAAAATTGATCGACGAGGAAAATGATCTGGAGGAGGAATCGGGCTGCATGACCGATGCGGTCCATCATTTGATTGAGCACCTCAAGTACCGGCAGGAGATTGAGCGTCTTTATACGGATGCCGATGAAGCTGTCATGCGGATCGGTTCGCTGGAGGCGGTGCTCAACGCCGTCGCGCAGTACGAACAAGATGCGACCGAGCCTAACTTGGGCGATTTTTTGGCGAGTGTAACCTTGTCGGGACGCGAGTACGGAAGTTCCAAGGACAAGAACGCAGCCATGAATGCAGTGTCGCTGATGACCTATCACAGCGCGAAAGGGCTTGAGTTTCCGATCGTCTACATGGTGGGTATGGAGGAAGGCGTACTGCCTCACCGCCGTTCAATCACTGAGGAAGGGGATAGTGTCGATGAAGAACGTCGCCTTTGTTATGTCGGTGTCACGCGGGCTCAAGACGAATTAGCACTGACGTTACCTTTGAGCCGATTCAAATGGGGAAAACCTCGGCCGACTTACCCAAGCCGCTTTCTGTACGAGTTGACCGACCAAGCCGACAATCCGAACCGGGCGAAGGCCATCAAGGCTGCCGCGGATGAAGCGAGGAAAGCGAGCCGCACAGCGCGTTAAAACGAACCAATCGCGGCAGATACCAATCGCGGCAGATATTGACGGGTCATGATTCCAGCGGACGAGGGCCAAACCGAGCGATGCACGCTGGTCGTCGAATTGAATCGGGCTACTCGTAAATCGGGTAGAAGCACCCGAAGGCCGATTCGCCAAAAGCACCTGGGTCATTGAAGCGTTGATTTCGATCCATGGCCGCGATCGACCGCATTTGATCCTCCGTAAGCTCGAAATCGAAGATGCTTAAATTTTCGGCGAGCCGTGCTGGGTTGCTGGTTTTTGGGATCACCGCGGTACCCCGCTGAACGCCCCATCGCAATAGGATTTGAGCAGGGGACTTTTTGTGGCTCTCCGCAATCGACCGTACGACGGGCTCGTTCATGGCTGAGTCTTTTTCTGTAGCCATTCCGATTGGGATGTACGATGGAGCGCCCAGTGGTGAAAAAGCGGTGAAGGCTATCTCCTCGTTCTGGCAATAACGCAATAACTTCGGCTGGACCAGATACGGATGCGATTCGACTTGCAAGACCGCCGGTCTGATGGCGGCGTAACTCAATAAGTCCCGGACCAGCGACGTGCCAAAGTTGCTGACGCCGATATTCTTCACCAAGCCTTTCTCAACGAGTCGCTCCATCGCTCCCCATGTTTCCGAGATCGGTACAGGGGATGGTTTCATCGCGCGCGTCGGAGACGATGGATCGAAAAACCAACCGGCTGGATACCGCTGCTCGAATGGGACGAAGGCGAGAGCGATTGGGAAGTGGATCAAATACAGATCGAGATAGTCCACTCGCAAATCCTGCAGGCTCTTTCGGCATGCGAGTTCCACGTGTTCCGGGCGATGGTACGTATTCCAGAGCTTGCTGGTCACCCATAAATCTTCGCGGCGGCAAATCCCTTGGCTAAAGGCTTTTTCAATCCCCAAGCCGACGAAAGCCTCATTCCCGTAGTCGGACGCACAATCAAGGTGCCGGTAGCCGACTCGGATCGCTTCGGTTGTCACCTCCGCAGCCACCGAGTTGTCGATCTTCCAAAATCCTAATCCGACGCTTGGAAGTTGCTGGTTTTTTCCGACGTTGATGGCTTTCATTGGGATTTCTCTATGAATGGGTAGGGATACAGAGCAAGCAGTATTGCCAGGGAGGGCTGGATCGTACAAGCTACTATCGATTGCTATTTCTATTTTTCAGGAGAATCCTGTGAGCCGTTCTTTCCGTTCCGTCGCCTCGTCCTCGAAAATGGCTGCTCGTCGCTGGTTGGTCTTGTCTATCCTCGCGGCGTGCGTCGCCCCGATTGGATGTTCCTCAGAAAAGCCTTCCAGTGAAGTCTCGGCATCCTCGAGCGGATACAGGCCCGTTGATGCCCCTAAGGGCACTGCTCCTAAGGGCAATACCGGCAAGGATACCGCAGCGACAGGCGCTGATAGTTCGGCCCCTGGCGCGACGATGTTGGCAGATAGCGGCGCGACAAAGCCATCCCCAATATCCAATACTCCCGGCTCCTCAGGGGGTAAGTCGGGTGGTGCACCCGCCAACAACGCCGCCGGCGTTCCAGGGACCGCTGGCTCTGACACGACCAACAACCCGCCATCTGTCCCGGCACTGCCCACCTTCAATCCCGGTCAAGTGGATCCGAGCATCGCTGCGAAGTCGTACATGAGACTAGAGATGACGCAGTCTCAGGACCCCACTGAGATCCTTCGGTTCATCGGTGCCATCGACCGCTCCCTCCAGGAACTGCAGCAGGATGCAGCTCGACGCATGGTGAACTCGGACCTGGTGCTCGATCGAGGGATGGCCTTGGCTCGAATGAAATTGACCGCGTCCGAGCGATTGGGAAAAGTCGGTAAGAACGCGGATGAGTCGAGCAAGGCGCTCATCGGCAAACTGGAAGCACTCGGGCAGATGGCACAGTTCAAGGACGTGCCATCCGCTGATGAACTGCGAAGCGTCGCCAAGGAACTCGCAAAGAACGAGGATCCGAGGGTGGCTCGACAAGCTCGCCGCATGCAACTCGTCACCGCCCTTAATGATTTCCAAAATCAATCCGAGACCACCGAGAATATTGTCGAAATCGCATCCGATTTGCTTTCCAAAGTCGACACACCGGATGCATCGGTCTTCATGGCTGTCGCCCAGGCCGCCCAGGTGCTCGACGCTTCCGTCGCTCGCGATGTGCAGGAAGGGGCGAAACCCGCTGCGGATGATCCCAAGCTCGTAGCGTGCGACAAGCTTGTGAATCTACTCGAGGCCAAATACCGAGATATCCCCAATATGCAAATGGGGATGGGGGCTTGGCAAATGAAGATTCAACGGTTGCCCGATTTCGAATCCTACCTACAGATCCTTGATACCCGCCAAGCGATGTCGGCTAGTCCCGAAGCGGTCACCGCCGGCGCGAAGAGTTTGATGGAGAAGATGCCTTCCCCATGGACCGCGATCGCCCTCGTTCAGTGTTCAACCCAATTTGAATACTCCGGAAATGTCGCTGTCGCGAAAAGTCTTCTCGATATCGCCGCGACTCAATTGGAGACGACCAAGACCCCTGAACTCCGCGAACAAATCGAAGTTTCTCTGAAAGGGTTCGAAGCGAGGACCGGAATTATCGGTAAACCTCTGGCCCTCGACTCGTTGGTCGATACCGATGGTAAGCCATTGGATTTGGAAAAGTACAAGGGGAAAGTTGTCTTGGTGGATTTTTGGGCGACGTGGTGCGGACCATGCATCGCCGAGATTCCTAACATCATGAAGGTCTACGAAGCTAAGCAAGAACAAGGATTCGATGTGATCGCGGTCAACCTCGATGACAAACGATCCGACCTGGACGTGTTCCTTTCTCAGCAAAAGACCCCATGGTCTGTTTTCGTAAGCGCTGACCCTAACAAGTCCGGAATGGAATCGCCTCTCGCTCAGTCCCTATCGATCACCGCGATTCCTTTCACGATCTTGATCGGGAGGGATGGCAACGTGGCTGCCGTCCATGTCCGTGGCGCGGCACTCGACACTAAGGTTGAAGAACTCCTCGAGGCCAAAGCCACTCCTTAAGAATACCATTCGAGTTGGAGGGCCAATTCGTGGTGGAGTTTATCGTTGTTATTGGCGGTCTAGCAGCGTTTGCTGCGATTGCTGGTGCCACCGTTTGGTTGGAGTCGCGACGCCGCAAAGCGATCAGTGAGTTCGCCGACTCGTTGGGAATGGAGGTTTCACCGAAACTACCTTCGGCCGATGAGTCTCGTTTCTTCGCGTTCGATCTGGCGAAACGTGGACAGCAACAGAAAACGAAGCTCGCCCTCATCGCTGACGACGGGACAACGCGAATCATTCTGTTCGAACGTCAAATCACCAACGGTAAAAACACGCATAGCCACACGATCGCAATGAGCTACGATTCGAGATTGGCGGCTCCTCCAGTGCAATTGCAACGCGCTTCCTGGAGCACCAAGTTAACGGGGCTCGTCGGTGTAAAGCCGATCCAATTCCCAGACGATCCTGAGTTTCAGGCCCGCTTCTCGGTGCGTGGTCGCCCGGAGTTGGAGATTCGTGGATTCCTCAATGAGCGGCGGCGCGCTGCTCTGACCAACATGGTTCCACCCATCGAGAACATCTCGTTCGCCGGCAAAGCGATCATGATCGCCTACCCTGGCCGGATTCGAGTGAGCGAAATCAAATCTCAATTGCAAACCTCGCTCCAACTGAATCGGCTCATGCTCGCCGAGTGATTGCCGTGCATCATTCTCCCGCTAATCGATCCAATAATCGATCCAACGACGCTGCCGGTCTGTTACGAAAGCATGCCCGGTGACGGGCCAATCGACGGAGTGGATCGTGATCGAAGGGAGCGTTTTAAGTGGATCGGAAAAAACGACCTAATAGGGTGCTCGGGATCACCAATAAGCAGATCAATATCCCAGGTAGGCTTCCTGAATAGTGCAATGCGATCACCCCGTCAAAAAATAGAATTGTTACGATCGCTTGTTTGATCGCTAGTCCCAACCGCCGTGGTTCAAGGGTTGCGATCGATTCGTACGCTCGGCGAGCCAGTGGCAAACTCAGCAACCCGAAGAGAATCGCGTACGTATAACGAGAGCTATCCAGGGAACTGCGAGAATCGTCGGCAACTCCCAATCCAAACGCTCGGCCTGGATAAGAGTAGCTCCCCAACGCAAAAATCGAAATCCCAGCCGCCGCGACGAGCCAGCCCAGGATCAATCGCCATCGCATCTGCTTTGCATCGGATTCCTTTCTAGCAGCGATCGTAAAGCCGGTGACGTAAACTCCATGGCCCAGCAGAGGCCATAGGGCCGTGGGTTCGATGCGCGTTCCCAGCGCAGACATGACGATCACCACACCGAGTCCCATATTCAATGCGCGGCATAATCCCATCACCGCAGGAGCAAGGATGGTTTTCTTGAGAGGCCCATCATACGCGAGAATCGAAAATGCCAGCAGGATGGCGACAGCAAGTGGCATGAGTGCTTGTTGCCATGCAACAGGCGGCATGCAGGCATAAGCAACCACCGAGGCGAGTACGCCGAGGACCATCAGGGCGATACCGGCATTTCTTGCAGTTCGCCAATCGATTCGGCCACTCACGATCGGGCCGGGCCGGTCAGCTTGACGGTCCTCTTCGATATCAAAAACATCGTTGAGCGCCATCCCGGACCAATAGAGCATGATCGATGCGGAGGCTCCAACGATAGCCGCTAATGGGTGTTGGACAAAGGAGTGAGCGGCGCCACCTGCAATGCACATTCCTGCCAAGACATCCGCGCAGCTGGTCAAGGTATTGGGGATACGAACCAATTGGGCCCAGGCTTTCAGAGTCGACACGAATGCACTTCTTTCAACGATGGATTGGTTAGGAAGGAATAGAGACCCAATGCGTTTTGACAAGTGCGCCTTGGGGGCCGACCGAAACGTAGTTGGCAAAAGCGATCGGATCCGGGTGCACGGTAGGGGTGGTATCTTCTGGCCAATGGGACAGATGCATCGCGGCACTCCCGCAGGAAGCGTAAAGAATACCATCCCGTGAGAAGCACGTCGGACGATGAATGTGGCCGAAGAAAACCGCGCGAATACGATCGGAGTCCTTTGCAAGTATCCGATGCAAATCCTCCCCGTTGGTCAGAAGCATGGTCCGATCGATCCAATCACAATCCATCGCTAATGGTGCGTAATGGACAAACAACGTCGTCGGCTGCTGAGTGTCGCGAAGAACTTTTTGGATGCTATCGAGTTGTTTTTCATCCAACCGACCATGAGGATCAATTTCAGTGGTGTCTCGAGCATCAAGGATCAAAAATTGCTCCCCTCGGACGGTGAAGCGATAGCACCATCGTTCCGACGATTCCACCAAAGGTTGGCCTGGACAATCCCCTAGAGCGTTCCGCAAAGCGGTCCGATTGTCATGGTTTCCGATCACGAAGTGGCAGGGCTGATGAAGTGCTTGAAAGGGAATGAGTGCAGCCCGCGTCGATTCGCCATCATCCTCGGGGATATGACCGCGATGCACCAAGTCACCTGTGTGTATGACAAAATCGATCGGTGCGATTAAGCCGCGAATCCAGTCGCACAGGAGGTTCGATCGGCGAGCTGATTCGACACCTGGGGTGATGGGCGTCGTGTTCCAATGCGTGTCGCTGACTTGAAGGAATCGAACCGTCATGCGTCTTACTTCGCCATTACATCAATCATTGCTGCCGCAAACCATGGTAGATCATCCGGCTTGCGACTCGATACAAAGTGCCGATCGACCACCACCGGCGCATCCTCCCAGATCGCTCCCGCATTCTCCAAGTCATCTTTGATACCTGGCGAGCCTGTCGTTCGGACGCCCCGGTATACGCCAGCGGAGATGGCCAGCCAACCTCCATGGCAAATTGCCGCCACGCATTTGCCGTCCCCGGCGAACTCCGAAATCAACTGCTTGACGCGATCCAGCCTTCGCAAACGGTCGGGCATGAACCCACCGGGCAGCAATACCGCATCGAAATCGGAAGATTTGGCGTCGGCAATCGCGATGTCCGAGGCACACGGATACCCGTTCTTTCCAGCATAAACGCGTTTGGCCTCTTCTCCTGCGATGACGAACTCCGCACCGGCTTCGATCAGGCGAAGCTTGGGGTACCAAAGCTCCAAGTCCTCATAAATGTCTCCCACGAAGGATAAAACCCGTTTTCCTTGAAGCGGCTTTGCGGTCATAGGGGTGCGTTGATTCGAGTTGACTGGGACAGGTTGACCGGAGTAATCGTACCAAAAAAGTACTTTTTGAAACGCCGCCCTTGCGGTCCCCCATGAAATTCCTGGAAAACAAAGTATCGTATAGGTTCGCTGCGACGGGAAAAGCAGCAGGCTATGGCGCGAAATGCGCAGCTAGCACTTTAGGTAACTATTGCAGGAAATGATGCATCGATGCAGCTAGGTGACTTTTTTCGTGGTGACAGACGTGGCCTGTCGTTTGAGCTCTTCCCGCCAAAATCGGATGAGCAAGTTCAGAACCTGATGAATACGGTCAGTGAATTGAACGAATTCACTCCAGATTTTTATACATGCACGTACGGTGCTGGCGGATCGACGCGCGACCGAACGCTGGAAATCATCACCGCAGTGAAGAAGCGGTTTGGGCAACGCGTCGCTACTCACCTGACCTGCGTCGGTTCCACGGTCGACCAACTTCGAGATTACTTGCGCACGGCGACCGAAGCTGGTACCGACTACATCGTCGCTTTGCGCGGCGATCCCCCCAAAGGCCAGACCGAGTTCCAGCAAACCGTCGGTGGTCTCCGCTATGCGAACGAGTTAGTGGATCTCCTCCGAAGCGAGTTCCCTCGCTTCGGCATCGCGGTTGCGGGTTACCCTGAAGTTCACCAAGAAGCCCCATCCGCGGAGGTTGACCTCCAAAATTTGAAACGCAAGGTCGACAGCGGCGCTGATATCATCGTTACGCAGCTGTTTTACATCAATGAGGATTATTTCCGTTTTGTGGATAAGTGTCGGGCCGCAGGGATTACCATCCCGATCGTTCCGGGAATCTTGCCGGTGACAAATCTGGCCCAAATTCAGCGGATCACGGCTCTTTGCAAAGCAAAGCTTCCCGATGCATTCGTGAGCCGTTTGTCGGAACAGGAGTCGACGGAATGGCAGTTTCGAGTCGGGGTTGAGTTTGCGACCCAACAAGTCGCAGAGTTGCTCGATTCGGGGGTCCCCGGTGTCCACTTCTATGTGTTGAATAAATCCCAGGCAACTTCGGAAGTTTTAAGAGCGCTCCGCTTTGTCTAATCGGCCCGATACCCTTCGTCGGCAACATCAAGATCGTCGGGAACCAGATCGGTGGTATCCAAAGATTGGGTTGCCGAGATTGTCTACCCTTCTCTTGCCGAGCATGCCGAGTGTGGATGGACACGAAGCCATTATTGCGTCGTGGCGCTATGGAGAGATTACAATCGTCGGCTCTCAAGTCCGTTCGATCCAAGCCCGTTGGTGGCCTCGGTGGGGGACGATGTTGGGCATGTGGACGGATCGTATCAGTCGCTCACTTCCGGCTGATGAATGCCGATTCTATTATGCGTTCCCTCGGAGCTCGCCGGGATTCATGTCCCTTTTGTACACCCACGCGGGTCCTCAGACCACGTATGCGACCTTTCATCGTGGAATCGAAACCTTGGACCGCATCGCAAGCCTTAAGAAAGCACATGCGATCGTCTGCCAAGCGACCAACGATCGGCTGACCGAAAGAATGATGAACCGATGGGGGTATCAGCGGCACGCGGAAAACCTTGGAGATGATCACTACATCCGACGGTTCTAAGAAGTGTCGAGCAACGTAGCTTGTCAGTAAAACGCTACTTGGCTTCGACCACGATCGCGGTCGAATTATCTCGTCCTGACTCCGAGACCGCGCTCAGCACCAATCTTTGCGCTGCGCTCATTGAGGCTTGGTTCGAATCCGGTGACGTGATCAGATCGAGCAAGGCATGATCCCAGAGCCCATCGATGACCCCATCGGAGCAGAGCAATAATCGGTCGCCACTCTTCAGCTCAAACGCGCCGACTTGCGGATCAACAAACTGGTGTCCGGCCCCCAGGGCTCGCGACAACACGTTCTTTCTCGGATGAAATCGAGCTTGCCGTTCGTTGATTTGCCCTGTGCGCCGCAGCCATCCTACAAACGTGTGATCTTCAGTCACCTGAATCAACTCTGGCCCGCGGTTGGAATCCGGAGCAGCAGCGGCAATACGATAGAGTCGCGTGTCACCAATATGTGCATACATTGCGATGCTGCGGTGGATCCAAACCAGGGTCAATGTTGATCCCATGTTGGTGCACAAAGCATCCACCCCCAATCGATCCAACTCCTTGTGGATCGACTGAAAAAGACCTTTGAGCATGGCAGGGGAGGAATCGATCAAGTGCTGATCGTTGAGCATGTACGCTTTGGGTAGCATGCGGGTGATTTGATCGATGGCGATCTTGCCAGCAAGCTCGCCAGACCGCTCCCCCCCCATCCCGTCAGCCACTGCGAAAAGGACATCGCCATCCCCGGTCGAAGCATTGCCAGTCTTGCCGAGATAGCGCACCCCGTGCGAGTCCGCCAGCACCGCTAGGAAACGGTCTTCGTTGTTGGTCCTGAAATTACCAGCATGTGACATCGCGGACCATTGAACCTCAATCGCCTTGGCCGCCGCGGCGACCAACGGATCTGCGACAATCCCAGAGGCGTCGGTGGAAGTTTCCGTTTCTGGAATCGTATCCAGGATTTTCGAGAATTCGAAATCGATGATGCAGAACCTGCCGTCCGTCGAACGGTAGGTGATGTTTCTCAAGAAGGCATCTTCATGGAGAACGCCGTAATGCTCGAGCTCTCCAAAGAGTTCTTTGATCTTGGCATCACCCAAGTGCTCAACGCGGGCTCCGCAGTTGCTGGTAACGATTTCGAGAGTTTTTTCGTCGGCCGCCAATAGTCTCGGTACGAACGAACAACGCTTTTGCTCCAAGTGCTTCAGGACGCGGCACTCGTTATCAAACCGTTCTTTCGCATTTGGACCGAGAAACTGTTTGTGGACACGACCGTCATACCCAATGCGCACCACCGCGCGTTGGGTATTTTTGGCTTCTAACATGGAGGATCAATTGCCAGGGAGAGGTTGGATCACTGATCGGACAATCCTGGAATGTTAAACCCTGGGACCGATCCTGGCAAACCCGAAGATGGCGGGGCAGGAAGACCAACCCCCTTCTTCGTGATCAGATCCGCTAATTCGATTTTCAATCGCTTGAATTCGGAGTCGCTGACGATGTAGTACCAATCGGCGAAACGAGCGTTTAGTTCTGCGACCCGCTTCTTCGCAACCGCCATACGATCGTTGCGTTGATCGATTTTGCGTTGGTTCTCTTTGGTGATTCGCTCGCGTTCTGCCTCCAATCGCTCCTTCCATTCATCCTCGGAAAGCTCTGCGGGTGGGGCGGGGTCCTGAAACGAAACCAAACGGGCAGAGCCCTTGGCCTCTCGGGATTGAGCCACTGGATCTTTGGTTGGCTCATCCCCGGCGGGCTTTTCCTCAGCCGGCGTGTCCCCAGCGGGCTGCGCCGGATCAGTATTCGCTGACTCCGTCCCGGCTGGCTCGGTCGCTGCTGGCTCGGTCGCTGCTGGCTCGGCGGCGGTTGGTTCTGTAGGCATGGGTTCAACTGGGACCGCAGGTTGCAATGCTGCTTTCTTCGCCGCTTCCATCGCCTTGAGCTCTTCGACAGTTTCTGGAACGCGTTCAAGATCCGGTGGTGGGAACTTAGACTCATCGAGTCGCGTGGTCACCAGCAAGAACCGGTTAATGGAGACCTCTTTTGGTGCTTCGCCCTCCTTCGTCTCTTCGGTTTCGACTGGTTCGAAGCTAGCTCCGGCGCCGTTTCCAAACCGGAGAAGGTATTGGACGCCGTCCTTCAAGGTAACTTGGAGGTCGCCGTTCATGGCGTACAGTTCGTACGAATCGGTGCCGGAGGTTTGCGAAGCAAAGAAGCCTCGTCGCTGTAGTGCTTGTAGCGTGGCTTCTTGGAGTTTCTCACCGCGTAGATCCGCAGCGACGCCTGCTGGCTTCTTCGCAACGTTGACGATCCGAAGATTGTCCAGTGCGCCCTTCATATCGTTGAGTTTGGTCGCATTGACTTCCTCGGTCGGTTCGATCTCTCGCGGCTTGGCGACACGACCATCGTACACCACGAGGTTGGTTGGTTGCCACTTCCCATCGCGGACATTGAAGCTAAGGTCGGCGTCATAGTTTTGGCTCAGGCCCAGAGTTCCTTGGCCCGTCTTCACGAGCGAGTAGTTCCTGATGCCGATGCCTTCGATGTCGTTACTGCTCAGTTTGAGCAAGTCCGATTCGATCCACTGTTTGAAATCGGTTGACAGTGGATTGGTGTTCAGTTCAACGACATAGATGACATCTTCGGCTGGGATGCGGACAAAGCGCTTCTTCGTGTCGGTTGCGTCGACTTTGCCAATAATCAGATCGGCGAGGATATCCCCTTTTTCGTCCCGAAACTGAACCAGTTCGCCGACCCCATCACCACCTTCGGCTTCCTTCTTCTTATCGGGCTCGAGGACACCAAACATCTTATGTTCCTCACGCTTTTCACTCGCGATGTTGAGCGCTTTGAGGCCCACGAACAAGTTTGCCGCTTCGCTCATCTGTTTGTTCGCGTCTGCGGGGTAATTCTCGTGCGAGGGAATGGTCCAGACCCCATTTCGGTCCTTCGCAACTTCGAACTCCTCATACTGCTCCGCATCCGAATCGTACTTCATGATCTTCAGCGACGCTGCGGTGAGTGGATCCGCGAACTTCTCGAACAGCGGCTGGTTGATGCGAGCCGTTGCGGTCGATGGTCCCGTAGAGTAATTCCGGGTGGTTGTCGACCACGCTAGGATCGTCGAAACAGCCGCAATCGCGGCGATGATTCCAGTTTTGCTAGACTCTGTCACGGGTATCTATCTCCATCCAACAAACTTATCGTGTATTGATCGTGTCATTTTTTGCAAAGTGCACATCGGCACTTTGCAAGGGCCAACCATCGTGGCTTGGCTGCCGAGCGGTTTGGCTTTATCGGTCAGGTTTTATCGGTTAGATTTTACCGGAGGCGGTTCTTGGAAATTCCCTCTCGCTCGCGCAATCGACGCGAGACCATCACCACGATGCCGACCAACAAAGGTGGGATCGGTGGGATGAAGACGGCTAACCACTTGTATCTGTTTTGAATTTCTCGAATCGATTCGTCCGCTTCGCGTCTCGCATCGCGAATGTTGGTATCCCGCTCGCGCTGGAGTTTTTCGCGCTCGACTTCCAGTTTCTTGCCGAGCTGCGCTTGTTTCATTTGGTACTCGGTCATCCGTTGCAGCAATTCCTGCTGTTTCGACGCATCGATAGCACCTTCGGACTGCAGTTTGTCGACAGCCTCCTTGAATTGTCGCTCGGCTTTCGAACTCGCCTCTTCTGCTTCCGCGACTGTCTCGTTGAATTTTTCTACGACCTCGCTTCGCCTAATAGCTTCCTTCCTACGCGACTCTTCGGCTTGCGCTTCGACCAGTTTCAAGGTGCTGTAGGTCGGCACGTGGCGTCGGATGGCAGGATATTTGGTTTCGCCCGACAGAACATCCACCACGTTTAGCACGAACGTAATGTTTTGGAATTGAAAGCGAATCTCTTCGAGTTGGCTGGGGTTCTTGCGAATGTCAACAAACACGCTCGACATGCAATCGAGGTCCGATACATATACCACCTTCAGCGGTTTGTTCGCGGTGCCCGTTTCCCCTTCGCTCGCTGCAGCGTTGCCTTCGACGAGCGCCGCGATCACTTGTGGCAGTCCCGTCGGCTTGCTACGCCGAGCGCGGATTTCGGTGTTGCGATCCAAGGTGCCGCGTTGGATGTTGCGAACTTCCGAGAGTGGAATCGTTCCCGAGAAATCGCCGGTCGAGACCAGCGGCGTGAATTTATTCTTCGCGCCGTTCTTGGGCTTTACGGTGCCTGCGAACAAGAACATCAACTCTTTGAGTCCTTTGGTGATTTCGCTTTCTTCACTGAGGGCGTCTTGAGCACCAGGAGCTTCCTCGCGAGCAAAGATCCAAAGGTCGGTCGACTGCTCCATCGCGTCGAGGATCGGATAAGGGTTGTACTGCTGCCAGCAGAGGTCTGGTGCAAAAAGTCCCATCGGGGTTGGTTGCCCCGGAACCTCGACTTCGAGAAGATCCCAAAGTGGTTGGATTTGCCCTTTGGGCTGAGGCTGCCCGCCACCGAACATGCCACCACCCATCGGTGGTTTCGGATCACCGGTGCCAGGGATCGCAGGATCGATGGCCGACTGAGGGTCTTCGAAAATCGCCGTTGGGATCCCCGCCTTGACCGCTGCGATGAAGTTCGTCATTTCTTCCGGGGCCAAGGAAGATGGCTGTACCGCGAGCAGAACGTCGATCCGTTCAGGATCGATTGGGGATGCAGGATTGATGTCAACCAATTCAAACTCTTTCCCCATTTCCTCGACGATCGGTTGCTGGGGCTGCTGCTGGAAGGATCGCATGTCGAGCCCCCCCATCATCTTCGCATCGGTCTTAAGAACCCCGAGCTTTTTTCTCGAAGGTTTGGAAACGGTCGACAAAGAACGTGCGAGTTCATACTCGACGGGAATACCAGGCTCGAAGAACGGGATCACGATCTTCTGCAAGCCGCTTCGGAAAGCGGCCCCGAGGATTACCGGTTGATCGGAAAGGGTCCCACGTTCACGGACTCGCACCGTTTGAGGCACGATTCCGTACTGCTTTTCCGCTTGCTTTTCTTCTTCGCTCGAAGGGGCGATGGAGTCGTAGATTCGAACCGACATGGGGACACCCGCGGATGTCGCCGTCGACTCGAATTCCTTGAGGAGTGAAACCAATTCGTATTTGGTTTTCGCATACATCTCAGGAACATCCGCCGAGATGAAAGCATCGACCACCACATCGCGATCCTTGCCCATGTTTCGGATCAAATCGGTGGTAACAGGGGAAAGGGAGCTAACTTTGAGTTCGGTCGCATCGACGCGAACAAAGTCACGGTTCCTGAAGAACATGCTTCCCGCGATAACGGTGACGAGCAACAGACCAGCACGCAACAGGTAGTGGGCCAATCGCGAACCGCCGCTCTTGCCGCTGCTCCAATGCCGCTTGCCGATCAAGATCATACAGAGGTACAAGCCGAACATGGCCAGGAGCAAGAAGTACGCGACGCCGGACAAACTGATTACACCTCGTCCGAAATCATCGAATCGCTCCGACAGGCTAAAGTTTTTTACATCTCGGGCAAAGCTGGTGCCGGTGATCGTGTCCGCTTTCGCAGCAAATGCGAGCGGGGCATTGAAGAGTGCACCGAGGATGAATCCAACGGTCAGATTGTTGGTCAAGAAGGAGGCGACCATCCCCAAAGCAATCATCGCCAATCCGATCAGCCAGTAGCCAACATAATTGGTGAAGAACAAACCGGTGTCGACTTCACCATTGGTCAAGAAAGCCAACACAATGAACGTCGAGAACTGAGAAAACAGGAGCGAGACCGTGTAGATAGCCGCGGCTGCGACGTACTTGCCGATCACGATATCGAAATCGTCCGCAGGAAGAGTCAGAAGCAATTCGTCGGTGCCTTGCCTACGTTCTTCCGCCCAAATGCTCATCGTGATGGCGGGGATGAAGAACAACATGATGTAGGTGAACCACTTGTTCAGCTCTGCGAGTGTGCCGAGGTTGGAGCTGAAGAACTCGTGGGGCCAAAATGCGGCCATGCTGGTTAGCAGCACGAACAAGCAAAGAAACACATAACCTGTCGGGTTTGAGAAATACCCGTAAAAGTTTCTCTTGAGGACTGCGTACGCGACCCGACGACCGCGAGCCAAGAGCAGGAGACCTGCCAACATGACTCCTAAAAACACGATGTCCAGCAAGAGCAAACGAATCAAGGCACTTGCAATCACTTTTGAATATCCTTCATCAAGACAGTTGGACGATTATTGAATCGAGTTGTTGAGTTGCTGAGAGTTCTGGAATCTCAGCAATTCCCCTCCGCGTCGCCGCCGAGGTGAGAAATCTGGAGCCGCGATAGCGATGCGCCATCGGGGCTGGAATCAGGCTGCTGCGCCCGTAAGCTTGTGGAACGCTTCGGTCAAATCGCCGCGAACCTTCTTCAAGTCCTCCACGGATCCCTCGAAGACTTTTCTTCCTTCATTGATCATGATCACGCGGCTCGCCATGGCTTCGACTTCTTGCAAAATGTGAGTCGACAAAAGAATCGTCTTGGTCTCACCAAGCTTCTTCATGGTGTTCCGTACTTCGCGGATTTGGTTAGGGTCCAAACCCGCAGTTGGTTCGTCGAGGATCAGAACGTCCGGTTCGTGCAGGAGGGCTTGGGCCATCCCAACCCGCTGACGAAACCCCTTGGATAGTTTGCTGATGGCTTTGTGGAGAACGGTGGTCAGATCGCACAACTCGACGACCGCTTCGATCCGATTCTTTTTGTACCCAGGTTCCATCCCTCGTGCATCTCCGAAGAAGTTCAGCAGGCTATAAGGAGTCATATCCGGATAAAGGGGGCCATTTTCGGGGAGGTACCCGAGATGCCGGGAGCCAGCGATTCGATCGGTGAACATGTCGTGGCCGGCGATCCTGGCCGACCCTTCGCTCGGGGACAGGTACCCGGTGAGCATCTTCATGGTGGTACTCTTTCCAGCCCCGTTGGGACCTAAGAATGCCACCAATTCACCTTTGCTCACCGAGAATGATATGTCTCGGGCTGCTGCAAATGGACCGTAAAATTTCGAAAGCCCAACCGCTTCGATCATCGCCGGAGAGCTTGCTTTGGTTTCAGCCATTTTGTTCGGTATTTCCAATGAAAAAGGAGCTAAAACGTAAATCCGAGTTTGGACGGTGGGTTTTGAGCAGGAAGAGGACTCCACAGCGTCTAGCCTCGTGTGGGAGTCTATGGCGTCCGCTGCCAGAATGGTTCATCTCTCTCAACCCGGGCGGGGTCAGTATAGCGAGAATGGTTACTTCAACAACGTACCCCAACTCGAGGCTGATCGCCTATCCGATTGCTGGCGGCAACGCTCACCTTGCTGGTGGCTACGCTAATCACGTTGCGATTTGGTCCAGCCGGGCGGTCCGCTGCTATCGCTTTACGCAGGGAATCCCAACAAAGTTCGCCAGCCCTGGCTTCAATTCAGTGGATTTTTCGAAGGAAATCAGGACTGGATTCGGAAGGCCCGTGCTTGTTTGCCGGCGGGTGGCGGGGCGTAACGCGAGACGCGTTGATTCCCCGAGCGAAAACGACCGCATCGACATGGATGGCCCCCGCACTCCGAAGCGAGTTTGCGGCTTGATGGAGCGTCGCCCCAGAGGTCATCACGTCGTCGACCAGCAGAAGTCTCTTTCCACGGATCGCCTTAGAGGGGCCGGCTCGGAACGCCCCAAGCATATTGAACTCCCGCTCGACCACTGTTTTCATCCCCTGCTTTTGCGTCCAGCGGCTCCGATGCAGCCACTTGCTCCGGACGGGCTGGTCGATGGCGGCGCCGACGCGGCTCGCCAGTACATCCGCTTGGTTGTAGCGATGCGTTAATTTGCGAAACCAATGCTGAGGGATGGGAATCACGGCATCGTAATGCTCGGGTGCGAAAAGGATCGGTTGCTCCGAAGGGGGCAGTAACTGGCCGGTCAACCAATCACCGATGCGATCCCCCAGTTGACGCGTCAAGCCTTCGTAGGCGGGCTCTTTCATTTTGCGCACGGCAGGAATCGATGCTCCGGCGTAGACCGTGAAACTTAGAACTCGCTGGAATAGCCAGCGGCGATTATTGCACCATCGGCACGATCTCGCAGGCTTCTTGCGTTTTTCCACTTGGCCGAGTTGCAGCCCCTCGCCGCGCGGTGCACCGCATTTCCAGCACGGGTTGTCGAGCGGAACGAGCAGCTCCAGACATTGCGAACATAGGCACCCTCGCTGGTCTTCGTCCAAGATCTCCGCGCACAACGCGCAGGCCCTCGGAAAAAAGAGGTCCACCATGCTCGAGAGCTTTGCGATTGCCATCGTTGAGTTGCTCGGAGTGATATTCCTAGAGGATTGGGTTGCTTGTTAGGAGGACCTGTTTTCCTAGTGAGCG
>CAITIE010000015.1 GCA_903892355.1 uncultured Pirellula sp.
AGTGCTTCGCTTTGGCGTGATATTCTTCGGCTGATTCGTGGATCAGAAACGACATCGATGGGGACTGATGCATGGCAAACTCCTGCGTTGTTGAACGTGGAAGCGTTGTGCCTCCATATAATTATTTGCCGCTCGACCTCCAACTTCGCGCGCATCGATCAAAAGACAGGTGAGTGCTGTGACCCTGTATTTTTCCCAATGTGTAGTCTCAGCCCTCTTTGTGACCCTGTAATGAGTCCCACGTGGGGTCATATGTGACTGACGTGACCCTGTAATGTGTCCAATGTGGGGTCATATATGACTGGCGTGACCCTGTAATGTGTCCCATATGACTTTTGAGACTACATATATGACCCTAGATACGTGACCCTGTATTTCCCGAACAATTGCCTCGCGATCGAAACACACCAGCGAGCCAATGGAGGAAATCACATGAGCACGACCAAGAGCAACCGACCAACCGAACGCAACATCGCCAAATGGATCTCGTCTCGAGCCCGACGCATGGGCTTTCGAGGTCACGACATCGAAGACGTCCAGCAGCAGATCATGTTGGTCCTGATGGATTTCCAGCTCGATGCTGAGAAAGCCAACGGGGCATCAAGCCAAACAGCCATTACTTCCGTGATCGATCGACAGCTCCGATTCATGCGACGCACGCGATTGCGATACAGCGACCGAGTCTCCGGAAGCGAGAATCTGCCAAGCGATGTCGTGGATGGCTCGTACGGTGTGGATTCAGCCAAGCAGGTCAACATGTCCGAGGACCTAGCGATGGCACGATCGCAGCTTTCCCCTTTGGCGCAGAGCATCTGTGACGCCCTCTCGGATGGCCAATCGATCAACGAGATCGCACGAACGATGGGGCTTAGCTGGCACACGATCCACAAGCATGTTGATGCGATTCGCGAATGTTTCGCATCGTTCGGACTAAGCGACATGGCCACCTGAACCAACGAAACCAACAACCTTTCCAAAGCGGTCGAAAGACTGCGAAAAGCGGCTGGACTTTCACCGGTAAGTGAGCCTCCTGTGTGCATCGGCATCTGGAGCTCACGAACCCGACGGACAACGAATACTTGGGTTTTTGAGAGAAAGCGAGATGACCAATGGATAGTCACGAATCGATCGCTCCGCTAGCGGTCAACGGCAAGGCGGCAGCGAAGATGCTCGGGGTTTCCGAGCGGATGTTTTGGGAGCTACGCAACCGCGGAGAAATCCCCCACATCAAGATCGGACGCCTGACGCGATTTGCAGTTTCAGACCTGAAGCGGTTCTTGGAACTCAAACGCTACGAGACCGAAGAAGACGAATCCAACGGGATCGATGAGCCACCAGATGAGGAATGAATTACCCCATCCCACTTGGAGAAACATTAGATGGCATCGATCACCACCGCCAATTCAGGCAGCAAACGAGCGCTCTTCTACGACGAGACAAAAACACGCCGCACTGTGTATCTTGGCAGGGTTTCGGATAAAGAGTCTGAGACGATTCGGCGACGCATCGAAGGAATTCTGAGCTCGAAGATCCTCGGAAGTCCGATGGCCCAAGACGATGCGGCTTGGTTAGCCAAATCCCCGGCGCTGCGAGAAAAGCTCATCGCTGTGGGTTTGGTCGAACCTGAGCCGATTCCAGAGAAGGTAATTATCCCAACGCTCGATGCGTTCCTAGATGGCTACATCAAACGCCACGGCAAGAGTCGCAAGCCAGCCACGGTTGCGGTATGGAAACAGGTAGTAGCGAACCTCAAAGAGTACATGCCCGAGGGAATCCGGATCAACCAGATCACTGCGGGGCATGCGAAAGAGTTTCACGAGAAGCTCAAAGCTAGAGGGATGGCTACGACGACGATCCACAAGCGGATCCAATTCGCGAGGCAATTCATGCACGACGCGGTCGATTGGAAGATCATCGAAGAGAACCCATTCCTTAAGGTAAAGACCCAAAAGAGCTCGGTGAAGGTCAACGAGTTTGTGCCTCGCGAAGTGGTCGACAAGCTGATGAAGAAGGCAAACCCAGTTTGGAAAGTGATACTGGGGTTGAGTCGCTACGGAGGGCTTCGGACGCCCTCGGAAACGCTGTCGCTACGCTGGGAGGACATCGATTGGGAAATGAACCGAATGAGCATCCCCGAGCCAAAAGTCGAGCATCACGAAGGTCGTGGCATCCGTAGCTGCCCAATCTTCCCCGAGCTTCGACCGATCCTGGACGAAGCCTTCGAGATCTTTGGCGACAAAAGCGAGTATGTAGTTGCGGCTCCCCAGTATCGAGCGGCCGCCAACACGGCGATGGGTTGGAAGAACTCGAACCTACGCACCGAAATGACCCGACTGTTGCGCCGCGCAGGAGTCTCGGGTTGGCCGCGGTTGTTCCACTCGATGCGGGCAAGCCGGCAAACGGAACTGCAGCGCGAGTTCCCGCTGCATGTCGTCTGCTCTTGGCTTGGCAACTCGCCACGCATCGCACAGCAGAGTTATCTGCTGGTCACCGAGGATGATTTTGCCAAGGCGGCCGGGGTGGCTAAGTTGGTGGTGTGAGTGAATCGGTGGTGCGGGGAGGATGCCCGGCAACGGGCCTCCTTACGCGATTTCTGTCTATTGATACCCGCAATTCTCGATGCGCAAAAGGTCTGAGATATTCTGAAGTCTCCTCAGTAGCGACTGCGAGTATCCGAAGGTAGATGAGTCTAGATCTAGCAAATAGATTTTCTTACGGCAATTGCAAATATACAACCTATGCTGACCGACGCGGTCTTCACCGTCCTGACGCAGGACTAAGTAAACATAATCACCGTTCTGAATTGAATAGGTCTCTGAGAGAAACGTAAAACTGAAGAACCTCCGAGATCGACGAATACTCCGCGATTCCTCGTCGACTTCAATTGCGATTTGAGCCCCGCAAAACCAGAATGCGCCCAATATCCAGAAGCATGCGAGTAGTAGGGCCTCAATTTCTCGTCCGCTGGTCCAAATTGGAATACAGAACAGGAGTGGAATCTGTGCTACGACAAAGACGCCAATTCGGCCGCGCACTGAGCTAAAAATCGACGGTTCAGCTATCAACAACCGAGACTTGCTTTCGATGGTAATTGACAACGAGCCACCCCGGTATGATACGACAGAACGTCCGCGATGACCTAGTCGCGGCCGAAAAGCTTCCATCAAAAAAACGGCCTATCCGCGACTTAGGTCCATCGCTTTGGGGTACGCCCGTCATGGTCATTGGTTGGTGGGATTTAAGTCCCCGGTTTCAGATATGTATCTCTGTAGGAGATCAGTATACCAAATGACCACTTCAAGGGAACAAGCACGAGGTGAAGGCAACTGCGCGAGGGCGACCGAGCGTGGGAAGGAAGCTCGCGGTGTGTTTTGAAGTGCGTCGAAATCGAGATGAAAGTTCGAATCCTACCGCCTCCACAGGCGTGGATCGGTACCAGACGGGGGCCACGCAAAACTCCAGTGTTTTTACGACTCGCGCGACTCGAAAAACGACTCGATTTTCGGTGCGCGACGCGAGATACAACGCCGCAGGCGCCATGCACCGAGTTGCATGGGCGCTACAGAACTCCAAAGCAATTGGCCAGATATGCGAAAAACCCTGGGAAAACCAGGGTTTTGCAGCGGAGAGGACAGGAACCGAACAACCTACAAATCCCCTGGGAAAATCGGAGTTTCAAAACGAGGCGGCGCAAAATCCGACGCGCGCCGCAAATACAGGCAGCGCGCGCGGCAGCGCACGAGCGACGGATCCAGGATTGAAGGGACCAGGGTGTGCACTCGGACCACCAAGGCTTGGCCCGTTTGGAACTCGATCCCCTCTACTTTCCACTTTCTGAACTCCACTCACTAGCCGCCTCTGACATTCCGCCGGACTTGCAGCCGTTTTACTTCGGTAACGTTCACTGTCCGGCGATTTTAAGTGACCCACGAATTTGCAACCATTGCTTTTGGATCGAGTACTTGTGGTGGTTCCCAGTTGTTACCTTGCATCTGGCGAACAAACTCTTCTGGCACGCGGACGTGATACCGCTTTACGTAGTAGATCGCTTCGCTGGTCCAAGTCCATTCACCATCACTAAAGATGTTCGGCGGGCCGATAATATCACCGCTCAAAGCATCGGATGCGAGCCCTGCAACGGCAACGATCTGTTTGCCACGTTGCAAGTAATTCAAAATCCTATCCTCGAACTCTTGCGGTGTGCAATTACGCAACGATTCAAGCTCAGCAATGACTTCGGCTCTCGCCATCTTCCCGTAAAAGCCAAATTCTTTTGCCATGACTATCTTCCTCCTCCTGGCTTCAACGGAATCCATATTCCCCCGGGTTCCAAAAGCGGCGCGCTCTTGAAATCGATCGGCACGCCTACTTTCGTTGTCGCAGCTTCGACCGTGACGCCCAATTTGTTTGCGAGATTCTGCGCGAGTTGCCCTTTTCCCGCGTCGCACGAGATCAATCGTAAGTCGCCGCTTACTCCCTTCGACTTAAGGAAGTTTGCGATGTCACGGTGACTGAGCTTTACCCAACTTCCGTTATGAAGAACGTGGAAGCTGTCCGAAGTGCTGTGTATGAACACATCCGTCAAGCCCGATTTCGGAGTGATGTTACCTGCATGTTTCGCAAGATCATCAGCTAAACCCGTAACGCCGTTCGCCCATACTGTTCCCTTTGGGGCATTCTCAACTAACTTTCTTATTTTGCCAACATCGCCTGCGAACGACGCTGCAACTGCAGAATTAGCTTGTGAGTTGTCAAGATATTTAGCGTTGCCAAGTTCGTCAACTAATTTGATACCACCATTCGAAACAAAAGGCAGTAGGCCAATTGCTGACATGTAATTTCCGTCCGCAAGATCGGAGACGGTAACAACCAAGTCAGTGCCCTCATTCGTGATGCTCAAGAACGATAGATATGCCTCCGTCCCAATTCTGGCTGCCAACGCAGATCTTTGCTGGACTGTTTGTCGCCAACGCGAGTAACCATATTCTGACTCAAGAATAATCTGTTCCTGGTACTTTCTTGCTACCGCACCAAACCAAGAGTTTTGAATGTGCTTTGCAACGACCTGTGCGGCCTGATACTCGGATAAGTGGTCGGGCACCATAAACTTGAGGTTATCGTCCTCTACGTTGCCAGACTCGTAAATTTCTAGACCTCGCATCCAGCCACCAAGCCCGCGTCGGAATTGGCCAATCTGGGCATATTGATTGAATGCAAAGGCCGCATACGGATCAATCGAACTTAGAAACTCGTTGAACAATACCGCATCGAACTCCTCCAACCCACTCGGATCCGTCGCATAGCTAGGATGGTTGCCCACGAAGCGATACAGATTCGTATCCCCAGCATCAAAGCTCTTCGGGTCTTTCGTCTGCCAGCGGCCAATCGTCGAATCGAACACAGCAGATTTCCTGGGGACGGATTGGAAGATGGAGTTGCCGCAGATAGGAATGTAGCATGCATGCAGGCTCGCCGTCAAATGTTTTGCGATGCTCCTCAGACGCACGCTGTCTAGCGTCCAAACGACAACTGTCACTACGTCCGCGCACTGGCCGCAAAATGGCCATTTTCATGGTCAGATCATGCAAGAATCGAGCATGAAGGAACGAGTAAATCAGCCATCGAAGTATCGATCCCAATTCCTTGCTGACTCGAATCGAGAGTGCAGGATTAATCTTGCTCATAGCGCCGAGTTCTCGGACGCCTTTTTCCAGAATGTTCTGCAGCGCCGGAGGGCGACAGAACCCGATCCGACCACCGCAAGGAAGCTAAAAAGCATGGCCAGGAACAGCCGAAAATTCGTAGTGTTTCTTGCAACGTTCAAGGTGTCGTCGTAGACGGCTCCATTCAATTTGCAGACTTGGAAAGTAATAGATCAAGTACGATCCATGCGACGGCAACTACAAAAGCGACAACTATAGTCGTCGTCGCCGAAATTCCAGCGCCGCGCTGGAGCCAAGGTTGTGCTAATGCTGCCAGGATCCCAACGATTCCAGTGATCCAAAGCCATTTTGGGGGACTGCGATGCATCTGTCAGTTCCCCCAGACCCATTCAGAAATTTCATTGGAAACGAACCACCCGACATAAATGCTTCCACCGATGAACGGGACGGAACCAACGTAGCCGTAGTTGTTATGAATTCCGGTCAGTAGCGAACCGTAAGGACGAATCGGGTTGAAACGGCCAACTTGAGTTCCGAAAGCTGTCATCTCATGACCAAAAATCCTAAGAGTCGAAAGCCTTGAGGAACTAGCTTCTGCCAGCAGTCCTGGGGATCGAATATCGTCTAGAAGGTGGCCCAACTCATGACGAATCCGACCATTTCGGAACGCTGAAGAACAACCTATCAGGAACTGCGTATCGTCTATCCATCCACCGGAACGAATAAATCCAATGTTTCCACTTGCGTGTAAGGCGTCTATCCGACCTGCAATTTGAGCCAAGTGCTCATCTGTAAACCCAAGAGCCTTAGCCCGTCGAACAAACGTTGAGCTTTGAGCAACACTCTTGATTTGGCCTACCAAAGATTCAATTTGTGACGAGGAAGCAGCAATTCGATTCGGTGAACCACCAAGTGCCGTTAATCCCTTTGGGGCTGATAGTGAGCCGTTACTTCCATTCTTAACTCCGGCCATTGCATACAACACCGATGAAATCGCCGCTCCTTTGAGACGGGACGTGTCGCCCTCGGCATATGCTTCGTACGCACCATATCCCCATTGGCCAGCAAG
>CAITIE010000016.1 GCA_903892355.1 uncultured Pirellula sp.
GCGCACAACCTAGTGGCATCATTTCCAAACCGGGCCCCGGTCCAGCAGAGCCGCGTGCAACATGGCGTTTCCCTCGACTGAAGACACTACCCCGCGAGATTGATATAGAGTGGGTCGATCTTGAAAATGAGGAAAAGTTCACGCAGCATCTGCAATTACCTAGTAACGCCAAAGGGTCTATCGGCGAACTCCTTTTCACCTTGCATGAAGATAACTCTTGGACTTGTGAACTCGTTGACCCGAATGACTGGACCAACAAGCTTTAATGCCTCGCAGTGAACTGAGGAGCAAATGCGACACTGCTACGGCACCTCAGATTGAAACGAAAACCTCAGATAGGAAGCATCGACCGATGGATCTCAAACTGACTCTGCTTTTTGACATCCCTTTACCGGCAACTTTGCGACCAACCAACTGTCATGGATCCCTATCGGTCTACGATATGCCACGCGATGCGTGTCACTCACCCGATCCGTGGACGGCACTCGGAGAGTACCTGCTACGTTGGGGATTCACTACGACCACTTGATATCTACCATTCCATCTCCCTTTGCGTCTTAGCGTCTTTGCGTGAGATCGATCGCTCCCGGCGTACCGCACAAACCGGGGCTAAGGCCCATGCGGCTGATTGGGGAGCGGTGAGCGATAAGGTATTAGGTTTAAGGTTAAACCCATGAGCCGGTCGGCCTTAGCCGCGGTTTGCGAACCGCACTCTCTCTCCCCTCGCCCCGCTTCGGGGAGAGGGGTTGGGGGTGAGGGGTTCTTCGACGGTTGAGAACGGGCAGGAGGCCATAGGCACGATCCAGCAGCCGGGGATTTTTCGCAAGATCCCCTAACGGTTTAGTCGAGATCCTCGTCGCGTGTTCCTCAACCTACCGTCGCTCGCATCGATCTCTTCATCCGCTAACGCGATCCCTTTTTCTTTCCGCTACCGGTCCCGAAAAGGGACTCGTCATCGAGACCCACGCCCATTTGGCTCCAAACGGAATCGACCAAGGAATCGATCGAGGACGATTCCCCTTCGCCACCCAACGAACCGCGATTGATAAAGTTGATAACCTCGAGAACATCGAGCGGATCCAAACTGCGATCGGCGTTTACATCCCAATAACGATTCGGGATACCCGATTGCGGCGGCAGTTGCCGTGTTCCATTACGGTTGATCTCATCGATCAGCACCAGAACATCCAAAGGCGAGACGTTGTTGTCTTTGTCGACATCGTACTTAATTAAAGGATTCTGGAAAATACTTTGCTGCCACTTCACCGTGACCGTCGCGATGTTGCTCCATAGGTCACTATTGTTTTTGACGCGATAAGTGAGAGTCGTGCTTCCTGTACCGGTAGCAGGTGGAACAAACGTGATCGTACCATCGGTGTTGGCCGTCGCGCTGCCTAGCGCCGGACTGGAGACGATCGTGACCGATCCCGGATTCAATTGACCTTCGGGTGTTGAGTCGTTTGCCAGGACGGGAATCGCGAAGCTGAATCCGGCTTGCGTGACCCCGTTATCGTCGGCAGCCACAGGTGTCACCGCGGTCAAACTCATCGCGAAAGGCTCATTGCCGTAGATGGTATGGTTCGCAGACATGAAGAGCATGTCACCGACTTGCGTGAAGCCGTATGGTGCCGAGGCCCCCGAACCAGAGATGATATCTTTAATAAGTTTCGTTCCAGCGACCGTTCCATCGCTGACCCAAGGCTCCTCGCCGTGCACCCCATCGTTTGCAACGAAATAGACTTTACCGTTTGCGACAACAGCTGCGTCGTCTTCGTAATAGTAATAGTAGCCATTGGATGTATTGATCCCGTCCATTGGGCCTGGCCAGACATCGAGCACCATTTTGGTGTTCGCCGAGGTCCCGTCGGAAACCCATGGCTCCATACCACTTTCTGGGGTATAGCCTGCGAAATAGACTTTCATCCCATCCGAGATCAGGAACTGCGGAGCGATTCCTTCAGAACCAGGAATCGAATCCGCAACCGGTACCGTACCGGCAGTTGTGCCATCGCTCTTCCAAAGTTCGACACCGGTTTCTGGCTCGTAGCCAGTGAAGAAGAGGTTTCCATTCGCCACGACGATCTCCGATAAAGGGCTGCGGTAACTGCCATTCTGGGGAGGATAGGCAAATTCATAGACCAGCTCTGTTCCATTCTCCGTGCCATCAGTCGTCCACAGTCCAATATCATTTTCCACTGAATAGGCCCTGAAATAGAGCTTGCCATTCAAGGTGGTGAGATTGCTTGGGTACGAGGAGCCAGCACCGGCCGCGATTTCAAACGCTGTTACTGTTCCCTCTGGAGTACCATCGGTTTTCCATAGCTCTTCGCCATTGACGCCGTCATTGGCCGCAAAGTAGTACTCGCCCTCGTACGCTACGACTTCGCCGATAAGGGGTTCATAGTACCCACCGAATCCTGTAAAGGTCTTCAGCAGCTTCGTATTGGCGTTCGTCCCATCGCTGATCCACAAATCGAATTTATTGTTGGGCCCCGGGCAGACAATGAATAGCTTGTCGTTCGATACAAGAATCTGATTCACATTGCCCATTTGGTCCGCCAATTCGGCATCAAAGGCTAGTGTCGTTCCAGCATCGGTTCCATCACTTTTCCAAACTTGGGCGCCATCGAATCCGGTCCAAGCGGTGAAATAGAGAAGTCCATTAAGATTCACGAGGAACTCAGGGTAGCTTCCTTCGTCGTTGTTGGCGCGGATATCTTTCACCAGCACCGCACCCGACCCGTCACTCTTCCAAAGCTCGGTGCCATGGATACGATCGTCCGCGCTAAAGAAGGCAACGCCATTCACATCCGTGTACGCGTACGGGTACGAGCCAGCATTAGGCGCCCACGAAAACACAACCATATTGGTCTTTGGACTAAAACCGTCGTAATAACGCAATACATTCATCTGGAAATAGGAATCGTACTGTTCAAAGAACAGAACCCCCGAAATATTCGTCAAGAATTTCGGGGCCGAGTAACTTACGTCACCGACGTCCTCCACCATCCATGTCCCACCATCAGTCCCATCGCTCCGCCATACCTCTCGGCCGTGAACTCCATCATCAGCGACGAAGTACAGAAGGTTTCCGACCCCGACAAGTTCATCCAGCGACGAAGAAGTATCCCCCGGGAAAATGTCTTTCACGAATCGAGGTCCATCTGCATCGAGGAACCAAAGCTCCTTGCCGACCCCAGGGCCTCTCGCCACAAAATAGAGAGTCGATGTTCCCACGGGGGTAAAATCACGAGGCGACGAGCTGTCCGGTCCCGGATTCAAATCACCGATCAGGATCGTCCCTGCACTCGTACCGTCTGTCAGCCAAAGCTCTTCACCAAACGAATTGGTGGTAGCGCTGAATATCACTTGGTCTCCCGCGACGAAGAAATTGTTCGGATGGGATCCCATGCTCCCCGGTTGCAGATCGATGACTTGGATGGTTCCATGAGCAGTGCCATCGCTTCTCCAGAGTTCTACACCAGCGTTCTCGGTATCGAGATAGGCAGAGAAGACGACACCTCCTTGGAATGCGGTTAATGCGGTGGGCGAGGAACTATCGGCTCCAGGTCTGATGTCCTTAATCAGATACGTCCCTTCAGGGGTGCCATCACTGCACCAGAGCTCGTTACCGTATGCATCGGTCTGACCTGCAAAAAAGAGGATTCCACCCGATTGGACTCCGCTGTCAATATATTCAAAACCAAACGATTGATCGGCGACAACGTAGGTACCAACCGACGTTCCATTGGAATACCACAATTCCATGGAGTCATCGATGGATGGCTGGTACGTGAAATAGACCCCTTGGTCCGAAGAAAAGACACTTTCGATGTACTTGTTGTAATCTCCCGGTCCCAAGTCCTTAAGCAACGCGGTACCCGCCTCAGTGCCATCCGTCTTCCAAAGTTGGGTTGCACCGGAATACATCTGCGAGACAGTGAAGAAAAGCTCGTTGCCCACAACGGTAAGATTGGATGGTTCCGAACTTCCTACCCCAGGCACAATGTCCTTGACCAATTTGGTACCCGCATCGGTCCCATCGCTCTTCCAGAGTTCTTCGCCGTACCCCTCCACTTGGGTGGTGAAATACATTTCCGTACCCAGCAATACGGGTTCCTCGTATCCAGAAGGGACCACGTATCCAACATCGAGGTGCATATTGATGTCTTGAACTAGGTCCAGATCCCCTGCGAGAAGCGATCTGTTCTCCAGTCTCTCTATCGTCAACTTCCTTCGACGGCGTTGTAGACTGCGAAGTCCCATCCAACGACTTCGGACTCCAGATTTGGATCGAGCGATGCGATTCATGATTTCTACCTCAAGTTGTTTTCGACACGGGTTCGATGGCTTGTGAGTTGCTTTAGCAACCCCTTGGTTACCAACGTGATCAGATACTCGCACTCTAGCGGTGTGCCTGCGACGGTGTACCTCCGTGAAGCAGGTTCTGTTCGAGAAGAAATGAGGCGGGTATGTGGGGATTTAAAGGCGGGAAGGCGCAAGCCCAATGCTTGAACCTAATCGATTGGCAGTCAGAAATCAAACCATTCAGAAGCTGCTTCCACGGGGCGGCTGCAAATAGCTGGGCCGTCGCAAATCACGCGGAGCGCCCCGGAGAAAGAAAGTCGTATTCGGCTGGCTCGCGTCATTGCGTGTTCAACCAAGCATCGAAATTGGACTCGCAAATGAGCTAACAGCCCCCCGATGGCAGGGTTCCGCATCCTCCGTAGCCGCGTTTGGGATGTGAAACTAGGGTGACCGCATCAAGGCTACCTAGAATGCCCGCAAGGGGTCTTCGAGGTCAAAAAACTCACCTTAGGGGTGCGGATTTTTGTTGCGGTGGCAAGGTTGGATTTGTTAAACTTTGGCGAGTTTTTGGGTCACTTCTGTTACGCACCACACACACACACGAGAGGCGCGGGATCGATCCTTGGGTTCCCCGCTCCGCAATGTGCTCCATCTCTTGTCTTATTCTGGAGTTCGCTATGACGCTATTCTTTTCGGTCTCTCCATCGGTCGTGCACGGATGTCCCACGCGCAAGCATCGAGGCTTTACACTGGTTGAATTGTTGGTGGTGATCGCCATCATCGGTGTGCTGGTCGGGTTGTTGCTACCGGCCGTCCAAGCGGCCCGCGAAGCGGCACGGCGCGCGGATTGTCAGAACCGGATGCGACAAGTCGTCATGGCAGGTCACAATTACGAGTCGGCGTACAAGCGGTTCCCGGGTTACGCTGGCGAGATGGCTCCGCTGGCCGTCGATGTCGGTTCCGCCGCAGCGAGGCCAGAAGCCCGCGGGGTGCCGTGGATGGTCCAGATCATGCCTTATATGGAACAGACCCAATTGAGCGTGAATCTAGGGCGCATTATGGATCGAGTTCCAGGCACCACGCCGGTCGCAGCCGCCGACTACACGTACATTGAAAGTGTTGTTCAGCAATTCTATTGCCCCAGTCGACGCGACGCGAAATCGTATCCGATTCCTTCTCCGATCAGCGACAAGTTCGGGCCTTATGGAGCTCGGACCGATTACGCCATGAACGGTGGTGCCGCGCTAAGTACCGATCCCAACAACGCCGTTGTGGTCATGGAGCAACCGGGTGTGTGGTACGTAGGTCACAAAATCAAGATGAGTGAGATCACCGACGGGACCAGCACAACCCTTTATTTAGGGGAGAAGGCGATGGATCCACTGCGGCACAAGACGGGTACGGACTACGGCGACCGCACGCCGATCGCTGGTTTCCCCGAGTACTATGCAGCGAGCAATTCGTATGTCCGCTACATCGCTCGCGGTACTGCGTCCGACTCGGGCAGCAGTTGCTTGGCGTGCCACGACTTTGGCGCAGCCCACGTCGCAGGTTGGAATGCGGTCAACGCGGATGGTTCGGTGCGAACCGTCAGCTACAGCGCCGACATGACGCTGCTCAAAGCGATCGCAACCATCGCCGGATCAGAACAAAAGACGCTCGAAGAGTAATTCGCCTCAGCGTCAAAGCTCCCGTTGCTAAAATGCACAACAGCGAATCAAGCATTTAGGATGCAGCTGTAAGGTGTGAGCTGTAAGGTGTAAGGGAAAACGAATGAGCCGGTCGGCCTTAGCCGCGGTTGTGGGCACCCTGACAAACCACCAAACCGCTCTCTCTGTCTCTCTGTCTCTCTTTCTCCCCTCGCCCCGCTTCGGGGAGAGGGGTCGGGGGTGAGGGGTTCTTCGGAAGAAAAAAGTTTTCTCAACACTCGAGCCACATAGCGAAGCCAGAATCGCATGATCGATCATGAAACGAAGCCGAGCTCGATCGCAAGAATCCATTGAGTTCTCCAGGGCGCAGCGGGCGGGAGCGAACGAGTTTGCGTGGACGGTTTGGCAATGGCTTCGCGGACGGCAGTTAGGGGGGCTCAAATTTCGACGCGAGTTTCCGATCCCGCCGTACACCGTCGATTTCTGTTGTGTGGAGCGGAGGCTGGTGATTGAGATCGACGGCGAAGTCGCACATGGATGAATCCGGGATAGCCAGGGATCGCGTTCGGGACGAGTTTCTGCATGCGCAAGGGTACAAAGTACTGCGCATCCCTGGCTATGACGTGATTCGGAACGGTCACTCTGTGATCGAACGCATCGAGCGATTTATCCATGAATCGGGTGGAGTTGAATCGAGTCCATCCAACGCCCCCAAAACCTAACCCCCATCCGCTCGTTTCTCTCCCCACTCTGTCTCCCCTCGCCCCGCTTCGGGGAGAGGGGCCGGGGGTGAGGGGTTCTTCGTGAGGAGAAGGACTCAAATCCGCAGGCAAAGCCCATCATCTTGGAATCTTCAGCAAGGAGATCCACTACGCCTATATCCGTTTCCCATCGGATCCCTCCTCCGCGTCTCCGCGTCTCCGCGTGAACCAATCGCTGCCGTCAAGCCGCATCAACCGGGGCTAAGGCCCAACCGGCTAATCGATGGACGAAGGTGAGTATTGAGTTATTAGCCGAAAGGCTAACCTCATCAGCCGATCGGCCTTAGCCGCGGTTTTCGTCCACCGGCCCCCATCACGCGATGCAAGTCACTCACTCGTTTGGCGATTGGCGTGTTGTTATCCCCTCTGATAGCACCGCCCATACCACTCTGTCTCCCCTCGCCCCGCTTCGGGGA
>CAITIE010000017.1 GCA_903892355.1 uncultured Pirellula sp.
CTTTTTTTGTCGCAGCGGGAGCCATGATTTCCCCCAGCTCGATCGCACGCATCCATCGTTCGCGATTCCATCCGGGGTAAATCGATTCCAAGGCTTCGATGAGGGGCAGTCCAGCGCATCGGCCTGGGACCGAAATCCATCGTCGGCTTTCGTAGGGCTGGCATCCGCGCTGCTGGGCAGCGATCGATTGGATGCGAGCTTCACGTTCCTGTCGACGCTGCGAGGATTCGGTGTCGGGATCTCGATAGCAGTAAGGGCAGCTGATCCCCTCGCGATACTTTGGCGAGCTGCAGTCCTCCGGGGTCAGTGCGTGCTTGCACGCAAAGCATTCGTAGATATCGGTAGGAGCGAGGGACGGATCGACGGCAACGCGCTGGTCAAACACGAAGCACTCCCCATCGTAGTGATCGTGCTGGCAATCCTCGAAGTACTTCAGAATGCCACCTTCGAGCTGGTAGATTTCTTCGAAGCCAAGACCCTTCATGTAGGGGCCGATTTTCTCGCAGCGGATCCCGCCTGTGCAGAACATGACCACTGGCTGCTTTTTGATTTCATCCGGAAGGGCCGCGGCGGCTGCGGGAAACTCTCGAAAGTTTTTGAGTTTCAGATCGATCGCATTGTGGAACGTGCCCAGTGACACTTCGTAGTCGTTCCGTGTGTCTAGGAGTGCGATATTTCGCTTCTGATCGAGCCAGTTCTTCAGCTGTGCAGGCGGGATCTTTGGAGAAGCATCTGGTTCCGGGGAAACGTCGGGGCAACCGACCGGAATGATGTCCTTTTTGATTTTGACCAACATTCGGTTGAAAGGTTGGTAATCGGTCACGCTTTCCTTGACCGGAATCGACTCAAAACCAGGGATTGCTCGTACCATTTCGAGCACCGCATCGACAGCTGGTTGAGAGCCGGCGACGAACATGTTGATCCCCTCATCGCTGAGAAGGATGGTTCCTTTTAACTCCAATCGGCGGCAAAGCTGCCGAAACGACTCTCGGTACGATTGAAGTTGGTCCAATGGGTGGAATTGGTAGGCAGCGATATTGACGATGTTCATAAGGTATCTCAAACTTGCCCTCTGGGGCGGTTTTCCTGTACTGTAAGAGCCTACCCCAGGAGATGAAATCGTCCAGAGTTGTTTTGGCCCGAGTCCGTCTTCGATGACTCCACTTCGGCGATTGCCTCTCCTGGGCGATTGCCCGCCTCGGTGATCCCTCAAATGCAACCCATATCTCCAGAAACCCGACAATGGCTCATCTGGTGCCATCAAGGGCAACCGAGAGATACGGTTTTGGGGGCGATGGAGACCGTGGCGAGAATGGCGAAGTTCTCGCCGTTTGATGCTCCGGTCCTGGTCGCTCACTGCAAACGCAACGACGGAGAGTGTGCCGGATACGCAATTGCCTGCGAAGGTGCCATCGGTGTTTTGGGAGGTGTGCGGTATCAGCCTAATCGCCCATCTCGCCCGGAATCGGAGTCAGAGGCGTTGGCCGAGGATGCATGGGATGCGATGGGAGAAGTCGTCGCCCAGTTGAGCCATCAAGCGTTTGCTAAGGGAGTGGAACTCGTCCAAGCGATCTTGCCGGTCGATCGAGATGGCTGGGTGGATACCGATCTTTCGATGGCGTACGAGCTAGGTGGGTTGCAGTGTATTGCCATTCTTAATCAGATGGAGTGCGAGGAAGCTCAGCTTTGGTGCCGTGACTTTCCGCCTGCATCGGAGGTACTCCCACTCCGCTTTGAACCGTTTGATGCCATGCCGTGGAACGAATGGTGTGATCTCGTGGAGCAAACGTATTGCGACACGCTCGACGTGCCCGAGCTCAACGGGCTCCGTTCGATCGCCAACACACTCAAAGGGTACGCGGCGGGCGGGTATGGGTACGGTCAGGGAGATTTGCACCGTCCGTGGTGGAGTGCTTGGTTGGACGGAAAGCCGGTCGGATGTTTGTTGCTGACGCCTCTTTCGGAGTCCACCTGCGAATTGACTTATCTCGGATTGATCCCAGAAGCACGCGGACATCGCTACAGTCCTGAGATCATGGATTTCATAGGCCGTTGGATGGTAGCCGAGAACAAGCATCGCGTGGTGCTCGCGGTGGACTCTCGGAATGCACCGGCGATTCATCTGTACCGCGGGTATGGATTTCGCGAGCTGCAGTCCTTGCAAGCTTGGATTGCGGTTCCACCTAAGGGCTGAATCCCAAAGGCTGGATCGCTCGTGCGACTTTGGGATTTGATTTTGGACGCAAACCTTGGAGGAGTAGCCAAAGTAACGGTGCTTGTAATGAGCTTCTCATTGCGCCAATGGATCGGCCCTAATTCCCCAGAATTGTTGGATTTGCCGTCTATGGCGAAGGTTAAGCTCTTTTATAATCGGGCGTCGAGCCGCAATACAATTTTTCTTACATAGAGGGGTGGGTTCATGCGTCGAAGATTCCGTACCACGGCGCTCGTGGTTTGTTCTGTTTGGTCTGCTGTTTCCGGGGGGATGGTCTTTTCGGGTTCGCCGGAAAAAGTCACCACGGTCGAAGGGATCACGGAATACCGTTTTGATAACGGAGCAAGGTTATTGCTCTTTCCAGATCCATCGCGGCCAACGATCAGCGTCAATATGACGGTTCTGGTCGGATCGCGGCATGAAGGGTATGGCGAAGCGGGCATGGCCCA
Organism: uncultured Pirellula sp.; assembly: GCA_903892355.1. Classification (GTDB taxonomy): domain Bacteria; phylum Planctomycetota; class Planctomycetia; order Pirellulales; family Pirellulaceae; genus JBKCUI01. Next base: position 2,665 of record CAITIE010000017.1, read on the forward strand.
CTTGCTCGAGCATTTGGTGTTCAAGGGAACCCCCACCTTCCCCGAGGTGCCCAAGGCATTGCGCGACCACGGTGCCAATTTCAATGGCACGACCAACGTCGACCGCACCAACTACTTTGAAACGCTACCGGCTTCCGACGAAAATCTCGAGTTCGGGATCCATCTCGAGTCGGATCGTTTGGTGAACAGCTTTATCAAACGCGAGGACTTGATGAGTGAGTTCACGGTCGTGCGCAACGAATTCGAGAACGGGGAGAATAGCCCACAGCGCGTGTTGGCGCAGCGTGTCCAAGCGGTCGCGTACGAGTGGCACAATTATGGCAAGTCGACCATTGGGAACCGATCAGACATCGAACGCGTTCCCATCGATAATCTACAAGATTTTTATCGGCGATTTTATCAGCCGGACAATGTGGTGCTGATCGTGACTGGCAAGTTCGAGGAGGCTAAGGCGATCGCGTTGGCGACGAAGTACCTCGGTTCCATTCCCAAGCCGGAGCGAAAGCTCAATGCCACGTATACCGAGGAGCCAGCTCAAGATGGTGAAAGAACAGTGATCCTGCGCCGGGTTGGCAAGATCGGTTCGGTGATGGCTGCTTATCATATGCCATCGGCATCGCATCCCGATTGGGCTCCGCTGACCATGTTGGCCAGCATTTTGAGTGAAGACAAGGTCGGGCGATTGGACAAGGCCTTGGTCGAGACATCGATCGCTACCAGCGCTAGCGGATTTGCCGACAGCGCCCATGATCCTGGTCTGTTCATGTTCCAAGCCCAGCCAGCGGAAGGGAAGCTTGAGGAGACCGAGAAGGTTTTGCTGGATGTGGTTGAAAATATGAGCAAAACACCCTTCACCGCTGAGGAATTGGAGCGTGCCAAGATCCGTGCGAAACGAGGGTACGAAAACAGTATTTCGAACGCGGCATCGATGTCGCAAGCGCTGAGTTCCGCGTCCGCATTGGGGGACTGGAGGCTGTGGTTTGTCCAGCGAGACCGAATCGCGTCGGTGACCCCAGAGGATGTGAACCGGGTCGCTAATACGTACTTCAAAGTCCACAACCGAACGATCGGACGTTTTGTTCCGGTGGATGAACCTCAACGATTGTCGGTCCCTGCCGTGGAGTCGATTGCGGATATCGTTAAAGACTACAAGGGTGGTACGGCGATTGCGGCGGGTGAGGAGTTCGATCCAACACCGGAGAACATCGATTCTCGAACGACGGTCACCGAAGTCAATGGTGTTAAGGTTGCGCTTCTTCCCAAAAAGAATCGTGGTGATACCGTCAACATGACCCTAACATTGCGGTACGGCAATGAGGATTCCTTGATGAATCTGTCCGGTGCAGCTGGGATGTTGCCTTCCATGCTGATGTCTGGAACCAACAAGTATGACCGCCAAGCGCTGCGTCAGAAACTCGATGAGCTCGGTGTTCGATTGAGCGCAGGTGGTGGCGGTGGCGGTCGACGTGGTGGTGGCCGCGGCGGTCGCGGTGGCGGTGGCGGTGCTGCCGGCCAGTTATCGTTCAGCTTGGAAGCAAAGAAGGAATCGCTGGGCGATGGGATCAAGATGCTCGCGGAAGTGCTTCGGGATCCTGCGTTCTCCGAGGAAGAGTTCGAGCAGATGCGCGCCCAATCGATCGCGATGATGTCGCAGATGCAAACCGATCCTGCCATGCTAGCCGGCAGCCAATTATCGCGAGCTCTCTCCGATTATGAAAAGGGAGACGTCCGCTACTCCAAGACGGTCGACGAGAATATCGACGAACTCAAGAACTTGACTCTCGACCGAGTTGTATCGGTTTATAAGGATCAAGTTTCCTCGGCGGTGGGTGAAGTTGCCATCGTTGGTGATTTCGATCCCGAGGAGGCCCTCAAGGAAGTAGGAGAAGCACTCAAGGATTGGAAGTCGTCGACCCGTTATGAACGGATCGATCGCGCGGTGAAAAAGGGGCAATCTGGAGCGAAAGAGAATATCGTTACCCCAGACAAAGCGAATGCCGTTTTCTTGGCCGGGCTGTCATTCCCACTTAATGAAGATGCCGAAGAAGATATCGCATTGGAAATCGGTAATTTCATTCTCGGGGGTGGTACTCTGTCCTCGCGTCTGGGTGATCGAATCCGTCAGAAAGAAGGCTTGTCATACGGCGTGAGCTCATCGGTCTCCATCCCGTCACGAGGCAACGATGCTCGATTTACTATCAACGCGATCACGAATCCGGAGAACATCAATGCCGTGGAAACAGCTGCGATGGAAGAACTGACTCGTTTCATTGAATCGGGTCCGACCGAAGTGGAATTGGCCGACGCGAAGAAAGCGTATTTGGAAGCACGCAAAACCGGGCGGGCGTCCGACGGAGCGATCGCTGGTCAATTGAGTTCGAACTTGGATCTGGGACGTTCCATGGCTTACGTGGCGCAAGAAGAGAAGCAAATTGAAGCCTTGACTACCAAAGACGTGCAAGCGGCGTTTCGCAAGCATATCGATCCGAAGCGGTTGGTCATTATCCGTGCCGGCGATTTCAAAAAGTAGCTGATCTCGCCGCGTAAAGATCCTTTTACGGATCGATGAATTTTTGATTACAGTAGAGGCGTTGGGAGAACGGAGCATCGTCGCAGACGATACACTCCAATCTCTCAACGCCTCTTTTTCGTGCATGTCTCTCGTTCATAAAACCAACGAAAACTTCGACCCAATCAATATCCAAACCATGAACCATCGAAACCAGACACCCAGGCCAAAATTATTGTTGCTGAGTCTATTCCTGTTGGGGGTGATGTCGATCGTTGGAGCCGCAGCGCGAGCCGCTGAGTCTGCGCCTCTGATTCGAGTCATGAGTTTTAATATCCGATACGGCACGGCTAACGACGGGATCAATCGTTGGGACGTAAGGAAAGATTTTCTCATGGAAACGATTGAGGATTTCGACCCGGATTTGCTTGGAACTCAGGAAACACTCGCTTCGCAGCGGGATTATCTTTCGGAACGTATGCCCGATTTTGATCGCGTCGCAGCAGGTCGAGATGATGGCGATGAGAAGGGAGAAATGGCGGCGCTTTTCTATCGCAAGGATCGATTTGAGCGACTTGACGCGGGGCATTTTTGGCTCAGTGAGACACCGGACAAGGTCGGGAGCAAAGGCTGGGACGCGGCCCTTCCACGCATTGCAACATGGGTCAAGCTCAAGGACCTTCGGATGCCGGAATCGGAACCGATTTTATTTCTCAATACCCACTTTGATCATCAAGGAGAACGAGCGAGGGCAGAGAGTGCCCGACTGATTCGGGTGAAATTAACGCAGATTGGAAAAGGCTGCCGCTGCATCGTCACAGGAGACTTCAATGCCGATCCGGCCCAGCCACCCTACCGAGAGCTTTTTGATTTGGATTCCAAGGGTACCGGAGACAATGGCCCATTGCTGGTGGATACGCTACGCGCATACTCCCAGACTCCCCAGTCGGAAGAAGGGACGTTCTCCGGGTTTGATGCAAAGAAAACCGGTGGATCTCGAATCGATTGGATCGCGTGTTCTCGAGAGTTCGAAATTCGGTTGGCGGGGATCGATCGTACGAGCTTGGAGGGGCGGACACCGTCGGATCATTTTCCAGTGACGGCTGTGTTGCGACCTCGAGTCCCGTCGGTCCAGGGAACTTTGCGAGTGCTCACCTACAACATCCATCATGCGATCGGTGTTGATGGAGCACTTGATATTCCTAGGATCGGTGAAGTGATCCGCGCGGCGGATGCTGATTTGGTGGCGCTGCAAGAGGTGGATCAAGGTACCCAACGCACCTTTGAGCAAAAGCAGTTGGAGATGCTTGCGAGTTACACAGGACTCTACGGCCGATTCGCCAAAGCGATCGATTTTCAAGGAGGAGAGTATGGCCAAGCGATCTTGTCGCGAGAGCCAATCGCTGGATTTGAAATCCACCAACTCCCCAATGAGTCAGGTCGCGAGCAGCGGATTGCGGTGGAAGCAGTCGTGGATTTCCAAGGTAAAGAGATTCATTTTATATCGACCCATTTGGATCACTCGAGTGAAGAGCTTCGCAAGCGGCAAGCGGACCGGTTGGTGGAGTTGTTTGAAAGCGGAAACGGCGTAGTTATTCTGGCTGGAGATCTGAACGCAACGCCTGAGAGTGAGACGATGAAAAGCATACTAAGATTCTGGGATGTCGAAGCGTTGAAGAGTGCCGGAGCGACTTATCCCGCCGAAACCCCGACGTCTCGAATCGACTATGTCCTGACCGGTAGGAAGGCTCCGATTTCCGTTGTCGAGATCCGTGTGCTCGACGAGCCAATCGCATCCGACCACCGACCGGTACTGGGAGTATTGCGGTAATTTCGGTTCGATGACCTAACGACCGCCTCGCCGGCACAAATGAATGCATGCACGCGTTTGGTTCTCGAACGCCGAGTCGGTTCGTTCACGTCAATTGGAGGACAACCGCCGTAGGCTTTGCGCGGTCACTCGAAGAAGGCTTTCTGGCTAGGGGTTGCCGTCGCTCTATAATCTCACGGCATCAAGGACTTTGATCGTAAATCTAACCAGCATTCCTGGCGTTGCGAGTAGAGCAAGAAGTGCCAAGGATGAACCGATGTTAGATATTGTTGATACAGCAGTTGGCGCAGGTACGTTTAAGACACTTGCTGCAGCGCTTGGAGCAGCAGGTTTGGTCGATACATTGAAAGGCACAGGACCGTTTACGGTGTTCGCACCCACCGATGATGCATTTGCGAAGTTGCCTGCCGGGACAGTGGAGAGTCTGCTCCTGCCTGAGAATAAGGCCAAGTTGGCAGGTATTCTGACGCATCATGTGGTTGCTGGTAAGGTGACTGCAGCCGATGTGCTTAAGCTTACGACTGCCACAACCGTCGCGGCGAAGCCAATCAAGATTGCAGTCAAGGATGGCAAGGTCATGATTGACGATGCGACCGTCACGTCCGCTGATATTCATTGCACAAACGGTGTTATCCATGTCGTCGATTCAGTAATTTTACCGAGTTAACTCCATGAATAATTCGTTTTTCGAAAACGTATCTAAGCTTTGCTTCGTTCTCGGGTTCGTATCCATTGTTGGCTCCATCGCCATTTGGTTCCTCACTGGCGGTGAAACCGCTGAATCGAAGGCTCATGCCGAACGATTTGGGATCTTTGTAGGACTTTGGGCACCAACTTTCTTTGCGATTTCGAGCAGACTTGAGCCTTCGTCGAGCATTCGCAAGCCGTAGGGCGAGCGGACAGCGAAGTTTACCAGTTGAACCTGATGCGCTAGTTTATCGATGCCCTAAAGATCGGCTAGTGCGTTAAGTTCAATTCTGCAATTACGGTTTGTGCGAACTCATTATTCAATTCAAGATCCTTTTTGATCAGGGCATCGAAAGCGATTCACTTCAACCGCTCGAGGAGCCACATGCTTGGTCTTTCGACCTGACGTGCGATCCCGCCGGAAGTAGGAAACAACGTCCTGTTTTCTGGTGTAGTAATTGCGATCACTTCGAATCGAATCGGTTTCGCCATGGTGTTTCGGCAGCGGGGTAAGTTGCCAGTACTAGATCTCGCAGTTGATCGGCTTCTGTTTCCTTGCCCAACGCTCGTAGCGTCTGCGCCGTGCGAGCGCGTGCTTCCAGCCACGGCTGGCTTCCGGCGGGGAGACCGCTCGCCATTTGACGGTACAGTCCGATCGCATTCTGTCGATGCTCGGTGAACGATTGCATGGCGCGAGCTGCGTGGTAGATCCACCAGAGCGATTTTTTGTTTTCATCGCGACGGTTCTCAAGGACCCGTATCCCGTCAGCGCTGTCCGCACCATGGCATTGTGCTAGTGCGCCGTAGAAAGCGATCGAACGTTCCATCCTGGTTCGAGTCCGTGGTCCAAAAGGATATCGAGGATCTCGAGCAAGTTCCTCCGTGAGTTGTTCCAGGTTGTTCGCGAGTTCTTGGGCAGTAGTAAGGCGGGTCGATTCAGGTGCAACGAGAAGTGCTTGCGACTTTGTTTCACAGGCAAACCAGAGGAAACCAATACGGCCGAGAGGATCGTCTTCGGGGAGGGGGGCATTCGACGTTGAGGTTTGAAGGAGGGGTTGGGCAATCCACTTGGGGAGCTGTGGCGATTCGGCGGAACCATTCGACGAAGGTAGCCAAACGGGGGTGGGGGAGAGCGTATCCAACCAGGAAGTGATCGAAGAACGTTCATTGGCTGGAGCGTGCTGTGCGATCGCTTGAGTCAATAACGTAAAGCGATCTTCGTTTTTATCCCGTTCTTTCGAGGGAGTTTCAAGCCAATCGTCGTGCAGGAGGGTTGAAGCGAAGAGCAAGCGGTGGATGGTGTGCGTGACTTGTTTCGGAGTCTGTTTTTCAATGCTTGCAGAGGTCTTGACGTGATCGGACCAGAAATCGAGGAGTTGGTTCCAGTCATCACGGCTGAGCCAATCCCTCTCGAGCCAATCGGATGCTTGAGTGGCTGCTTCGGAGGCAGGCCATCGCCGAGCGGTATCGATCAACCGCTCGCGGTAGGTTGCTCGTTGCAAGGCTGCTGCATCGAGGTCTTCGTTTGGGTCGGCGGTGGTTTTTTTAATGGGATTGCGGATTAGCCATGCCGACATGAGGGCGGTCGCCGGGGCTTTGGCCGCATCGGGGTAGCTGATTGCGGCCCGATAGAACTCATCGGCAGCTTGGCTGGGTTCTCCGTTTGCAGCGAAGGTGGCTGCGATCTGAGTGGCGAATGCGAACGCTTCGGCATCGAGCGATTTCTGTGAGGCTGCCAGTTCTGCTTGCTGGAGTTTCTCGATCGCTTCCCTCCACTTTTTTGCGGCTAGCAATTGGCGGACTTGGATGCGAAATATTTCTAGCGAGGCCGTCGCGCTACTGTTGCTTGGAATGTTTGGGTTCGTCGTATTGGAAGTGTTGTTGTCCGAGATCGGGTTTGGGCTGGCTACCAAGATCGCATCGGCCCGTTGCTCCCAATAGACACCAAACCTCTGTGCGATATCCCGCTTGATATCGAGAGTGGCTGTTGCACTGGAGGGCTCGTTTTGAGCAACAGTGAGAGCGAAATGTTCGAGAGCCAGTTCGGGCGACGCGGCCCATCCGCCTCCTTTCGCGATCCATTCACCAGCGATATCCCATTGCGATGATTCGCGAGCGGCGCGTGCTGCGAGGCTGGCGATGGCCCGCTTCCATTGGGGCGACTCCGGATCAGGTGAGTCATCCTGTTCCAACTCAAGCCATAACGACTGAAGATTCTTTTGGGAGTCCAGGGGTTGCCCCATCTGCAGTTGTGCGGTTGCACGTGCGATCCGAAGAAGGGGGAGATGGCTCCAGGTACCAGAGATCCGCTGGAGAGCGCGATCGATGGAGGAAAGCATTTCAGCGGCAGCGGTGAGTCGATCGTCGCTCTTGGGTGGGTAGCATTGAGATCGTTGGTAGAGCAGATCTGCTTTGAGGAGCTCTAGATCGCCGCGGAGATCGAGGATTTGCGAGGCGGTGATGGCCGGCGATGTTCCTTTTGCAGGCCCTTTGGTCGGCTGCATTTTTTGAGCAACCAGTTCCAACTGTTCGGTGGAGTCGAGAGTTTGCCGAATCGAGGCCAAGATCCAATCGCGGATGGGTTCGCGACCAGGAACCGCGAGGAAGGCTGCCAGTGCGCGTTGTTGCAAGAAGCGTCGGCACCATTCTTTTCTCCAGAGAACCCACGGTTCACGGGGAGTTCCCAGGCAAGGTTGGACGCGTTGGTCGAGCAATTCGAGAGCCGTTTGAAGTTTTGGTTCGAAGGAGGTCCAATCGATATCTTCTATTTCGGCGGCGATATCTGCATGCATAGCAAGCATTGTCCATTGAGCATAGGCATCGGAGTTTTTGGCTTGCGAGTCGATGGAGAGGTTGGCGAGGCGATGGTTGCAGGTCGCGACAGCGACTTTAGGTAGTCCTTGGCGAATCATCGTTTCGATAAAAACTGTATCGGGGGCATCGGAGAGGCTTAGCATGCCGTAGGAGGCATTGGGGGGCGTTTTGGCGGTGGATGGGCTGACTGCTGAGGACTGGCCATAGGAGAACAATGCCAGTGATGGCGATATCGCAACAACGACGAGAACGAGGGAGCAACACCAGGTAAATTTTTCCGTAGGCTTGTGAAAAGCATGACTATCCGTCACGATAACTTTGGCTCCTTTTGCACACACCCGGATGGTATTTATGCATTCGACGACATTCGCAGGCGACTTTCGAACACGCACGATTGGAGGGGAATCCGCGTCAACTTGCAATCCGGAGTTGATGTCGCGCTACCAATTCTTGCTTGAAGATCGACGCTTGCAATGGATGACTTACCACCGACTGGAGAAAGTTTTAGGGAGTGGGGGGCAGGGAGTCGTCTTTTTTTCGACTCGGTTGGGTTCGGACGGGTTTGCTTTGCCTGTAGCGATGAAAGTATTTTCGCCCGAGCGTTTTGGGACTCAAGCGGCGTATGACGAGGCGATGTCGCGAATCGGCTCGGTGGCGTCACAGGTGGCGAGGATACAGCACGATGGGGTGCTTAACGTTCATGATTTCATCGATCGGAACCGGGTTCGCATCATGATCATGGAGTGGATCGATGGTTATGACTTGCGCGAGTTGTTGCGATTGGAACGTTTGGTGTTGCTGCGGAGCAAACTGACGCAACGGCGTTGGGATTACATCAACAATGTCGTGATTACGGCCGGTCCTGTTCATGCAAGGTTCAAGGCTGGGGTTGCCGTGGCCATCGTTCGCGATTGTTTGGTGGCGCTGGCGGCACTGCACCGGGAGAATATCGTTCATGGCGATATCAAGCCGTCGAATATCATGATCAAGCGGACTGGTTATGCGAAATTGATCGATATCGGTTCGGCATTCCAGATGGGTCAGCAACCCCCGATCTTTACGGTGACCCCCGCCTATGCAGCACCGGAGGTTTTAGAAAACGCACCGGTTTCCCCGCGAAGCGACTTGGCGTCGTTAGGTTACGTGTTGGTGGAATTGTTGTCGGGCCGTCCTTGTTTCGTCGAGACCGATTCCTACCGTGAGTTGCTCGAGCAGAAGCGGTCGTTGCCACAGCGGTTGCATGAGATCTTGCCACCGGAAGTTTCTTGCAATGATTTGCTGATGAGTTTTTGTCGCGGCTTGATTTCACCCGACCCCTCGCGCCGGTTTCCGAGTGCGGAGGCGGCCGAGTTGCTGCACGAAGGTGCGGCGTCGTTCCATCGCCAGTTGGTGTTAAGCGATTTGGCGAGCGAATACGGTCATGATATCCGCGTTTGGATTGAGGAGCTTAAGCGGATCGATATCGAGGCGGATTGATTCGCCGTGGGTTGATTCGCGGCGGGTTGATTCGCTGCGGGTTGATTCGCGGCGGGACGAGTTGCATCGCTGCGGGGCAAGAACGAACGGACGTAAAAATAGATCGGACGAAGGGGAGATGCGGATAGAAACGGATTCGACCATTGCTGCGATCGCGACTGGGGCGGTGGGGGCAATTCGCGGCGCGATCCGAATCACGGGACCTGATACGTTTCGTGTGCTCTGCGCAATATTTCCCGGGGCTGCTGACCAGTGGAAAAGAATGAAGCGAGCTACGGTAGTTCGCAGCGAATTGCTTTTCGAGTCGTTGGGAGCTATTCCTGTTTCTGTTTATAGTTGGCCCGATCATCGTAGCTACACCGGCCAGCCATCGGCCGAGTTGCACCTTTTGGGAGCTCCGGTGTTGCTGGAGCGAGTCCAAGCCAAGATCTTGGAGGCTGGGGTGAGGTTGGCGCAGCCGGGTGAGTTTACCTTGCGAGCTTTTTTAGCTGGCCGTATGGATTTGACGCAGTGCGAAGCAGTCCTGGGGTTAATTCACGCAAGTGGGGAGCGAGCGTTCCAAGTAGCCTTGAGCCAGCTTGCGGGTGGTTTGGCGGAGCCTCTCAAGCTGCTTCGCCGCGATTTGATCGAGTTGTTAGCGGACATCGAAGCTGGATTGGACTTTGTCGATGAGGACATCGAGTTCATCGCATCGGAGCAAGTGATTGCGAGATTGGATCGAGCGCGGGTTGCGATCGAGGCATTGAACCGTCAGTTGGAGCAGCGGGCGGGTCAGCATGTCGAGTTTCAGGTCGCGGTAGTGGGGTTGCCGAATGCGGGCAAGAGTTCATTGGTCAATGCGATTTCGGGACGCGATGTATCGATAATCAGCGATCAGCCCGGGACAACGCGCGATTATGTTCGATCGCGAATTTCGATCGACGGTTGTGTTCTTGATTTGCTGGATACAGCAGGATTGGAGTCGCCCGATCGAGAAACGCCTCGGGGATTGGCGCAGGAGTTTACGAAGAAAGAGCTGGAGCGAGCGGATCTCGTTTTGGTATGCATCGCGCGCGACGATGAGGATCCCGTAGAAACATTGCGAACGTTGTCCTGGGTGAACGCTAGCGCATCGGTTCCTGTGTGGTTCGTTGAAACCAAGACCGATTTAGAACTGCCATCGGTGTGGAGCGTTACTGATGCGTTGCGGACGAGTGATAGGTACGCTGTAAGTTCGCGAACATCAGTGGGGATTGGACCTTTGAGGAGTGCATTGGCAGACGCGGTTCGGCAATCGCGTGAAGCAGCACACGATGTGGTACCGATGACCGGCGAGCGATGCCGAGAATCACTGGTTCGAGCTGCGAATGCGATTGGAAACGCTCAAGGTGCCGCGCAGGATGAGGTCGGGGACGAGGTGGTCGCAGGGGAGTTGCGGTTGGCGTTGGAAGAGCTGGGCGAGGTTGCGGGAGTGGTCGTCAACAATGATATCTTGGATGCACTTTTCAGTCGTTTTTGCATCGGCAAATAATTCCTGAGCGGATCCCTCACTACATGATCGAGAAGTAGTTCTCAACGGCGAAATCGAGGTTGGCTCGCGTGAGTTCCGGCTGGATCGAGTTGAAGAGGCAGAACGAGCGGACTTGCAAGAGAAGATCGCGGGGGTGGCAATTGCGGAACGGGCGGTCGTACGGTTTGTAATGTTGGGTGATGAGGTAATCGATGGCTTCTTGGCGATGGGGGATTTTCAAGGAGCGGCACATGATTTCGAAGAGCTTTCGGAACGCTTCTTCCGAGGGATTGGGGACTTCGATTTTGTAAGGAATACGTCGGAGAAACGCATCGTCGACGAGATCTTTAGGTTCCAGGTTGGTGCTGAAAATTACCAGCTGATCGAAGGGGACTTGGACTTTTTTCCCACTGCTGATGGAAAGAAAGTCGTAGCGTTTTTCGAGGGGTACGATCCAGCGGTTGAGGAGTTCGTCGACACTCATTCGTTGGCGTCCGAAGTCATCGATGAGCAAGACACCGCAATTGCTTTTGAGTTGCAATGGGGCTTCTGAGATGTTCGTTTCGGGGTTGCGAGCGATTTCGAGCATCGACATGGTCAGTTCACCGCCCGCGACGATGGTGGGGCGTTTTACACGGATCCAGCGGCGGTCGATCGTGCTGTTCTGTAGTGGCCCGTCGCTTTCCGAAAGAGGGTGTTCTTCGTGGTTGAGCGGGTCGTACAGTCGGAGCAGATCTCCGTCGACCAGCACGGCACGCGGAATCCAGATGTATTGGCCGAACGCGCGGGTTACTCGTTCCGCGATGCTTGTTTTTCCGTTTCCAGGGTAGCCGTAAAGGAACATCCCACGCCCGCTATTGATGGCTGGTCCAAGCTTAGCGAGTAGGTGGGGAGGGACGAGCAGATCGGAGAATGCGCGTTTCAGGTCTTCGCCGTTGGGGTGTTGCTGTTCCACCGACTGCAGTTTGACCGACTGGATGTACTGTTCGAGAGGAACTGGTGCGGCCCCAAAGTAGGTGGATTTTTGGAGATGGCGTCGGGCGCGTTCGCGGCCTGCGTCGGTGAGACCATGGATATAATCGTTCATGGCGGTCGAACCGAGATAGACCGTCAGTTGCTGCATTTTGAGGCGGTAGAGGACCGGCTCGATCAATCGAAACGGAAGGCGGATCTGGTCGGCGATAATGCGTCCGGGGGCTTCGCCGCGGTTGAGTAGAAATCGCATGACGATCTCTTCCACCATGTTCGCCGGGACTCCGGCTTGTTCTAGCGAATTGGGCTCCAGGGGAACGATGGGCTCGCTTGGCTCGTTCGTCCACTTGAAGAGGCTGTCGTCGTCAAGGATTTGTTTCGCGAGGATCGACGTCGGGAGTTGGTTGGGCCCGGGTCCGCTGATGCTCGAGCCTTGTGCGCTCATGTTCGGGTCAGATGGGGATGAAGGCGGAGTTGCTGGGTCGAGTGACGCTGTGGTGCGAGCCGGGCTGTTGGCCGGCTTTGAGTTGGTGAATTGACGCGACTCCGCATGATTTGATCGGGAGTTGTCAGTGATTGCGGTATTCTTCTGTACGCCATGGCCCTGATTCGCTGCGGGGCGTGTGATCGGTCCCCCGGCAGCTTGATCGGCCAATCGGTTGATTCGTTCAAGCACTTCCTCGAGAGAATTCGCGGCTGGCGACGACGACTGAGCAGGTGAACTCGTGCGCGAATCGTTGACGGGTAGGCCGCGGTTCGAGTTGCCGGATTTAGGTTCTGGAGGAATTGATTGCGACATCGATTGGTCGGTTATGTCATGGAACGCTCTCGCGACCCGGGCTTTCGCAGGAGATGGATGGTTCGTCTCCTGGGATGATTCGTCCAAGCACCTCGTACAGGTCGAGAAAATATGGACTGGCACATGCGGGAGTGGGTGCGGCAGGTTGGAAGAGACCGGTTGAACCGGGAAAACCGTTAAAGGATAAACGAGTCGTAAGTATTTTTTCGGATGCTTTTGGCGGTGAGCCTCGTGAATCGCTTGCGGTGGGAAGCGGGTGATTGGGCTCGGTTCTTGGTGCTCGGACTGCTCGAATGTTGGCATGATTCGACCGAAAGTCCGGGCTACGACTCCAGAAATGTCCAGTCAGACTTCGATTTGCAGACGTTGTTTCCCCTGTGAATCCAGGGCTTTGTGAGCATTTTAGAATAATTTGCTCAAAAGCCCTTGCGAAGGATGTCGACCATCTATATCTTTCTGCTCCCTCGCCCGCCAAAGCGAGACGCCACTGCGAAGTGGTGACTCCGAGGCGAAAGTTTCCAAGTCAGTTCTTTCTGAGAAACGATTTGAAAAAACTTGAGGTAGGGCTTGACGGTGGTCGGCAACAGCGGCTACCATGTTGGGCCCAAATCAACGAAAGTTGATCGCTCGTTCTGGCTTTGGCCGGACGTTGCAGTAAGCTTTGGTTGGTGCTTCTTAAGGAAGCAATGGAACGATCTTTGACAATCCGGTGGACGAGCCTTCGAGTCGTCGCTCTTTCGGGAGTGGCGACAACTGAGAAGTTTTGTGAATTTTTATAAAGGTGCTTTGTTGACCACAAAGCACCGACCGGTTTCAAACTGAAACTTTGTTAGAGATGGCTGTCGAGGAGTGATTCTCGGTGGTCTAAGCATACATAAGTGAAGGGTTTGATCCTGGCTCAGAATGAACGTTGGCGGCGTGGATTAGGCATGCGAGTCGCGCGAGAATGTAGCAATACAGGAAAGCGGCGAAAGGGAGAGGACAACATGGGAATCTGCCCTGGGGGCGAGGATAGCGTCGGGAAACTGACGGTAATACTCGATAATGTCTGCGGACCAAAGGTGTGATTCCGCCCCAGGATGTGCCCATGTCCCATTAGCTAGTTGGCGGTGTAATGGACCACCAAGGCGATGATGGGTAGCTGGTGTGAGAGCACGACCAGCCTCACTGGCACTGAGACACTGGCCAGACACCTACGGGTGGCTGCAGTCGAGAATCTTCGGCAATGGACGAAAGTCTGACCGAGCGACGCCGCGTGCGGGACGAAGGCCTTCGGGTTGTAAACCGCTGTCGAGGGGGATTAAGGGCAAC
>CAITIE010000018.1 GCA_903892355.1 uncultured Pirellula sp.
AGGGGTGGAGAAGACCCCAACGCGAGAACGTTACTTGATGATTCCGTAGTGGACGAACTTTTCGGTGGCGTAGAGTCGGACTGGTTTGCTATTTCCGCTTCGGAACTTTCGATTCCGGCAAAGCACGATAGAACGGCACTGGACAAGCGACGAACCCCTGTAGCAGCAGGTTGGTAGGTCACAGCCAATTTCCTTGAGAAAACTATTCATTCTCAGTGTTTTTACGCTTGCGAACTGAGAGATTTCAACCAGACTCGAACCAAGGTGATTGGATAATCGACTTTGTCGGATTTACAAAATGAATTGTTCGCAAGTAACGAAATTTTCCAGTTGGATTTCTCCCTTTGTCCTAGTGTGTTGTCTCATTTCAGGTGCACACGGCGGAATTGTCTTGCAGGGGTTCACGGCTGCATCAAGCACGGCGGGTAATGGATTATCGACGATCATTGGTCACACCATCGACGGCAGCGGGCTTTTTCCGAGTAATATTCCTCAATACCCGTTCGAAGCGCCAACAAACACCGCATCTCACGACGAGATTAATGGGAGTAATGCTTGGCTGTACTATGATTCAAGTTCTCCTAACGCGCTTCCAATTGGCGGAGTAGATGTTGAGTTAGACCTCGGAGGCACAAGCTACGTAGACGCGATTGGTTTCTGGAACGCTAATAAGGGGGATGCTTGGCGCAGCAACCTAGCGAATTACATCGACAGCCAATATTACGGTGTTACTGGGGTGCAAACGGCCGATTTGTACTACTGGGATCTAAATTCTAGTGCGTGGGTGATTATCGAAAGCCTAAACTTTCTACAAGAGTCGGGCGTGACATCAACTATGCAATTTGAGGATTTTACTCCCGTTCAAACTACAAAGCTAAAATTAACGTTGCTCAGCAACTTCGGAAAAACGTTAGATGAAAACGGAGTTAATCTAGAAGACTGGATTGGCTTTGCCGAGGTTGCATACCGCCAATACATCCCGCCTGCACCTCCGGTTGTTCCGGAGCCGGGTTCTGTCGCTGTGTTCGGAGGCTTAATGGCAGCAGGTGGGTGGATGCGGTGGCGTCGACGGCGCTCTGTGACCGGTTGATGGATTGGGGTTAATTCCCTGAACCGCCAAACTCTTCGAACTTCATGTTCCGATACCATGCTTCGCTGCCGTGGTCGGTGAGCATGATGCGGCCTTTGGGATTCTTGCTGAAGCTCTCGACGTCGTTGAACTTGCTGATCGCGACACGACGTTCCCACTCAGCGTCACCTACGGTAGCCTCAACGATCTTTACCCCGTTGAGCCAATGCTCGATCCGATTGTCTTTCACCACGATCTTCGCTGTATTCCACTCACCCGCCGGATGCGCCTTGGTCCCCTTGATCGGTTCGTACAGATCATAGATCGATCCCGTTTGAGTGTTCTCCGGGGCGGTGCCGCTGGGATCGTCATAGATCTGGTACTCGCAGCCGAGCGTCCGATCGCCGTAAGTCCGTACGCGATACTTGAGGCCGCTATTGCCCCCTGGGGCGATCTTCCAATCGAAACTTAGCTCAAAATCCCCGAACTCTTGGCGTGTGACGATGTGGCCGGATCGGAACAGTGTTTTGCGCAATCGAATCACACCGTCCTTGGCTTCCCATCCCGATGGAGTTGGGTTCCCATCGATGGTCATCCACCCTGCAAGCGTCTCCCCCTTCCAAATGGATGGGTCGTCGGCCTCGACAGCTTGACATGCTGCGGAATTGTCCACGCAGTTCATCGCAACCCATGCGCTCGCGGCCGCAAGGAATCCACGGCGTGTCGGTTTATGGGTGTGGTTGGAAGGCATCATGAAACTGTATTGGGATGAACGCGGCCGTGAGGAAGGCAGTTTAGGAATGATCCGATTCGAATTGGGTTCTAGCCGCGCGAAGCTTAGCCGAGTATCGGGCTGGGACGTTGGTTTGCGGTAACGCGCAAGCGGCCCGGTAATGCGGTTCTGGACCTGCGAAGGTTGCTTCGCAGAAACAGGTTTTCATCCGACCGTTAAAGCACACCATAATACCATCGGGCGCACCCTGATACAGCATCACGATCGACAATAATAGCGGTGTCGCGCCAGCGGCCCGGTACCACGCCGACGGTGATTGCGAACGTTTCCATCGTATTTTGCGCCTGGTCGAGGGTCCCTAAAGACACCGACGGCTAGCGCAAAGTCGCTCACGGGGCACCCATACATCGACCGATGTCGTGGCATCAACGACCCTGTTTTCGATGACGCTACCGCGACCAACGATCGAACCATGCGATCCTCCCAATTTTTCGCAACCACCGAATGCAGCTTGATGCGAAAACGGTACATTACCTTTTCGTTCGAAACTCCAGGTGGATTCCATGGGTTGCGTTCGTGGACCCGTACCAGGCCCGCGGCGTCTGGCTCCTCACAATTCTTGCTCCTCACCGTTTAGGAAAAATCATGATGACCAATGCTGAGCCGAACACGACCGAAAGCACGTCGCACGATTCGCCCAACGTTCCCAATTCTGCCAACGCTGCATTTCGGCCTCTTCGGATTTGGATCCCATTGCTGCTTCTGCCGCTGATGCTGCTGATGCGGTTCATCCCGGATTTGATCCAGAACGGTCCGTCGATGATCTGGATGGCAAGCGCCTTCGGCCCATTCCTGGTAGCGGCCCTGATCATGGTTTGGTGGTTGCTATTCAGCCGAGCCCGCTGGTACGAGCGCCTCCTCGGTATCGCCGGGATCGTGTTGATCTTGGCTGTCGAACAATGGATCGCCCATTATTCGATGCGTGGTCCATTGCTGATCGTAATGACGATTCCCATGACGATCGCCGCGTTCGCGATCGGATTGATACTTTTGGGTCAGCGGCTATCGTTCCAGCGCACGGCATTGGCGCTGATCTTGGCTTCAGTAGGTTCCGGCGTTTCAGCCTTGGTCAAAACGGATGGGGTTTGGGGTAACTTTTCGTTTGGGCTCGATTGGCGATGGACACCGACGTCGGAAGACAAATTGCTCGCGAGACGTCCAGGTGGATCGGGTGGCACGAAGACAGAGGCCACGAAAGATTCCTCGGTCACATTGGACGTGGAATCGTTCAAAAATCCTCAGTGGCCAGGGTTTCGCGGTCCTAACAGCGATAGCGTGCAACATGGACTCGTCTTTAGCGATGATTGGAAAACCGAAGCGCCCAAGGAACTGTGGAGAGTTCCCGTTGGTCCCGCGTGGAGTTCCTTTGCGGTGGCTGGAGATTATCTAGTCACTCAAGAGCAACGTGGTGGGGACGAAGCCGTTGTCGTTTATGACGCGAATACTGGCACGCAAGTCTGGGAGCGAACGATACCCTCCCGATTCTTCGAGTCCCTCGGAGGATTGGGGCCTCGAGCCACCCCCACGGTCGCTGATGGTGCGATTTATGCGATGGGGGCCGAAGGCTGGTTGATGAAGCTGGATGCTGCCAACGGAGAGATTCTCTGGAAAGTCGACTTGCGCAAAGAAGCCGATCGCGAGCCACCGATGTGGGGATTCTCCGCATCCCCATGCGTGCATGATGGCTTGGTGATCATCTATGCCGGCGGGCAAGGAGATAAAGGCGTGTTAGCCTTCAAGACCGACGATGGGAGTTTGGTCTGGTCGGCAGCGGCGGGCGTTCAATCGTACGGTACGGTCCAAATGGTGACTTTAATGAGTAAGCCCATGCTCGGTTTGTTGAGCGAGCAAGGAGCTCACTTCTGGGAACCAAAATCCGGAGCGAAGATCCTTGAGTACGATTGGCCCCATCAAGGGTACCGAGCTCTGCAGCCACAGGTTGTCGATGGGGACAAAATCCTCATCCCAACGGGACTTGGGAGCGGCACTCAATTGGTTCAGATTTCCGAGTCGGATGGCAAATTGTCCGGTAAAGAACTCTGGACATCGAAGGACATGAAGTCCGATTTCAATGACATGGTCGTGCACGATGGATATGCATATGGGTTCGACAATGCAATTTTTGCATGCATCGACCTTAAGGATGGGAAGCGGAAATGGAAGGGTGGACGCTATGAGAAGGGCCAAGCGTTTTTGCTGGCCGATTCGGGCTTGATCGTGGTCGTTAGCGAACGAGGGGAGTTGGTATTGCTGCGAGCCAACCCGGAGAAGCTTGAGGAATTGGCAAAGATTCCAGCCATGGATGGGAAGACATGGAACCATCCGGTGGTGGTTGGTACCAAGTTGTTTTTGCGCAACGCGGAGGAAGCGGTTTGCTATGAGTTGAAGACCGCGAAGTGAGATGCAGTATTTGCGTATCGGCGGATGGGGTGGTCAGTAAACCGACGCTAAGGCGGAACGGCGGATCAAGTTGCGAGGCGTTGGGTGCCGATTATTTCGGAAACCAGCGTTTATCCCCCTCGGTTGGCTGTGCTATACTTGAGGGTACGCCTCCCGCCAAAACACCACCCCGCCCCCCTCGGTTGCGAGCAACGTGACACAACCCTTCCAGCACTGCTCCGGATTTCAGCGGTTTCTCAACGGAAATCGACGGCAGATTCTCCAGGCCGGCGCATTGTCGATGCTGGGGCTCGGGCTTGAGCGTTCGCTGAACCCGGCCTTCGGTGTCTCCTCGGGGGCATTGCCTGTCCGGGCGAAACGTTGCATTTTTTTGTTCATGTGGGGAGGCCCGAGCCAGCTGGATACGTTCGACTTGAAGCCGGATGCTCCGGCGGAGATACGTGGTGAGTTCAAGCCGATCTCGACTGCGGTTCCCGGGGTTCAAATCTGCGAGCATTTTTCCAAGCTATCCAAGCTGACCGACCGGTTCACGATCCTGCGATCGTTGGCCCATGACGATCCAGCGCACCTATCCAGCGGCCATGCAACGCTTACCGGCAATCCGGCTCCCGTGCTGAAGAGCGATGCCGCTCCACCGAGCGAAAAGGACTCGCCTCATCTGGGCGGTTTGATCACGAAACTGCGTCCTAACGCGGACGGCATTCCGTCGTTTGTCGCGATGCCTTGGAAAGCGTTCCATCCTGCGGCACCCGGCGGCGAGGCCCCCGGACAACATGGTGGGTGGCTGGGCCCAACCTACAGTGGAGCGTTACTTCAAGGGGATTTGAATCATCCCGAATGGAAGCCGCAGGCGTTTTCACTTCCCGCGGAGATGACGCTCGATCGGTTGGAGTCCCGTTCACACCTGTTGAAGATACTCGAAGGGCAGCGATCGTCGTTCCATCGGGTGGCCGAAACGGGGGCATTGAACCTTCAGCAGATCCAGGCCTTCGAAATGCTTTCGAGCCCAAAGGTGAAGCGAGCCTTTGATTTGAGCCAAGAGTCCTCGGAGACGCGGGATCGCTATGGACGCAATATCCATGGGCAATGTGTCCTCATGGCCCGTCGCTTGATCGAGCATGGTGTGTCTCTCGTTTCGGTCAATTGGCACAACGACGGCCAAAACTTCTGGGACACGCACGGAAATAACTTCAATCGCTTGAAGAACGACCTGATTCCGCCAGCCGATGCGGCTCTGTCCGCGTTGATTGAGGATCTCGAAGCCCGAGGGATGCTCGACGACACGATCGTTGCGTGGGTGGGTGAGTTCGGCCGGAAGCCTCAGATCACGGCCGCCAATGCAGGGCGCGAGCATTGGCCATACTGCTATAGCGGGATCCTGGCGGGTGGTGGAATTGCCAAGGGTGCAGTGTATGGCGAAAGCGATCGCCATGCAGCGTACCCCAGCCGCAATCCGGTTTCACCCCAAGACTACGCGGCGACGATCTTGCATCAGATGGGAATATCACCTGATGACACGCTATTGGATCGAGAGAACCGACCGCATCGTATTTCTACAGGCAAGCCGATTTTAGACATCGTCGCGGGTTAGAAAAAACCGGCAAGTAAATGGTAAAAACCTGAGCGGAAATGGTTCGGTAGGATCGTTGTTCGGTGCGATGCTAGACCACCCATAGCCGCTGGCAGACCACCCATAGCCGCTAGCAGACCATCCAGAGCTAGCGTGCTGAACCAGCAATCTACGCTCGCAGGTTGGTCGTAGTGAGCAGCGAGGCATAATCTTCTATGGAAGACTAGGTGGCCGCAACGGGTGCTCTCAATGGAGCGATTTGGTACGCTCGCGAGCGGAATAGGAAATCGATGAGGTTTCCTTCGTGCGGTTGTAGCCAATTGAGGCGATTGGTGGGAACGGGCCCGATGTTCAATCGATCGATATTGACAGCGTTGGTCAGTTCGTCGATCCATTTTTCGTCGGCCGTGATCGCGGTACCGATCAGCGTTTGTCCGATCGATTTGATCATATCCTTCTGATCGCATTTCACCACGGAGGCGAATGGGAACATGTATTCTTTCGCGGCGACCCCTCTGGCTGGTGAATCGGCATGAACGACCATTGGTCGGAGGTACGCGCATCGTTCTCTTTCGATGAGACGCGTGCCGTAGGAGGCGGTCATGTCTTGAACGCCCGCTTCACTGAGGTCTTGTTGGATCATGCTCCACGTTCCCGTTGCCATTTGGGGGTTGGTGAACGCAGCAAGTTCTGATTTCTCGTCGATGGGTGAAAGTGCATCGATAGGACCGATACGAGCGGCCAGCGCTTCAGCGATTTCTCGTGTATGACGAGAAGCCCAAATGCCAGAGCAGTTGATGCAACCGCGGCCCGAGTTGCTAGCGACGCTCTCCACCATGAGGTCTAAGTAATCCTCCCAATGATCCACGATATCGTCGCCGAGCAGGATCTTTGAGAAACCTGGCCCGTGAGCTTGGACGCGTGGATTGCCCGAATACTGTTGAACGGTCTGAGCGCTGCCAAAGATCATGCTCTTGTCGCACTTGCTCATGATCGTTCCACCGACGTCGTGCCCCCCTGGGTACATGCAGAATGCTTCCGCAGGGATACCCGCGGCGATGAAGGCATTGATCATTCGATATGGAGTCCAGGGCTCTTGCGAGCCTGGCTTGAGCACCAAACCGACTTGGAGCGGAACGGCGGGAAGCCATAGGGTGTGAACGCCCGGTGAGTTGTTAGGCAACACCGCCCCGAGAACGGGAGATTGACATTGCATGCTAACCGTCACATTGCGGCCTTCTTCGCCATAGCCTCGACGCAAGATTTCCAGATCGAGTCCTCGCGTCAGGGCATCGAGAATCTTTCCCATGTTGCTGAGCACGAAGCAATTCTTTTTCATATTGCTTCTGCACATGTGTTCGGGCAGTCCCGTGCTGGCTGACTGATGGTGGACGAACTCGGCAACCGACTGCGTTCCATCCCCGAGCGGCAGCGTTTCATGCTCGAAGAGGTGTGCTGCCTTTTCGCACATCTTGATCAATTCGTCCGTCGGGATTGCGCGGAGTGCGTTGCGAGCGTTCTGAGCTTTACGCATGTCCATCTGCACCATGCCGCCGTTAACCTGCCCGATTTTTGCAATCGCTTCGCCCGTATCGAAGTGAATAACGTCGTAGGTATCGAGGGATTTGTAGGGCTTTCCCCAGCGGAGCGGGTGGATGGTTAGCATGTTGAACTCCTAAAGGATGCTCGGCCCACTGGGTCCGAGCGAGATACGGTTCCAGAGTCGGTCTCGGAGAAACGATTCGATCCGAGACTCGCATAGAGAAATTGAAAGTGAATGGTCCCCAGCCGGGTGTGGCTGGTGGTTAGTAGACACCAACCGTGGTGGAAGATGCGAATCCGCGGTAGGGGCGCACTCCGGAGACGCCATCCCAAGGGTACTTTTGGAAAGGACGTTCGCGTTCACCTTCGTCACGTTCCATGAAGCCTGGGACGAAGAACTCTTTGGTCATCGTGTACAGTTTCACCCGACCTGTTTCACCATAGCCGACAACTTTATTGATGTCGTCGAAGTCGACGATTTCCACCACGGCTCGCGGCTGGGGTGCATAGTAGGCGATGGTGTAATCGTCTTCGTCGGTGATGGGCCGTGAGCAGGCCAACCCCATCAGAGTGTTGCCGTAGGTTGGGGTCATATAAACGCCGCTTTCTTGCGGCAGACCTTCGAGGAGTTCTTCAACGCAGAAACGGGTCCATTGCGGAGTGAACTCGGTTCCACCGGAGAAGATCCCTGTGATTCCGACATCCTTGATGCTCAAGCCTTTCTCGGCCAGTCCCATTGCGAGCGACTCAAGCAGCTTTGGAGTAGCAAACATGCACTTGATATCGTGGTTTGCGGTCAGGATGGTGATCGCTTGATCGATGCAGTGTTTCTTGTACTCTTCAAGATGCTCCATCCATCCTTTCTTGATCAGCTTGATAACCCAGCGGGGATCCAAATCGATGCAGAAGCAAATACCGCCGCGGTATTGGCAGAGGTGCTCCACGGCTAGGCGTAACCGTCGGGGGCCCGACGGTCCCAGCATCAACCAGTTGGCACCTTTGGGGAAGTATTCATCGGGGAGGGTATGGCTGAAGGTTTCGTAGTCGATGCGAAAATCGTCGATGACGACGCGGCTTTTGGGGATCCCTGTCGTTCCGCCGGTTTCGAACACATAAGTCGGTTTGCCTCGAAGGCCCTTTGGAATCCAGCGTTCTACTGGCCCGCCCCGCAACCACTCGTCCTCAAACTCCGGGAATTTCTTGATATCATCAAAGCCCTTGATTTCTGTGAGCGGATCGAATTTAAGTTCCGCTTTCTTCGCCAGCCAGAACGGCGAGCCGGTGGAATCATGGAAGTGCCACTGAACGGTCTCGTATGCGTGTTGATCGAGGATCTTTTTGGCTTCAGCGATTTGCGAATCGGAGGCCAGCCATTTTGGGTCTGCCGCTGTCATGGGTTGGTCGGTGATGGTGATGGGGGGAAGGGTGGGTGAGTTGCCAGGCATCGCGCCTCGGGACCATTGTCTGCCGGGTATTGTAGCCGAAAATCAAGTCCCCAGGTTAACCGCTTATCTGCTGGCGGGTCATCCAATTCGAGATACATTGCCTCAAGCCCTCCCTGGCGTCACGGTAGGAGTGGTCAGCCCTATCGATAACCTTCACCTGATGCAAGGGTTCGGAAAGGTCCTCTCCATCGGTTTTCTCTCTGGAGGACTTCACGGCGCACCGCTGGATTGCGTCTCGTACCTGTCGATCGGCATCTCGAAAATTGACAGAGCCTTCGCGGACCTCGGAGTCGCCAAAGACCCACAGTGATGGGATTTGAATCTCAGCGATGAACGATAAGTAATCATAAGTCGCTCCGCTACCGTACTTGTCCAGGAACGTGGCTGCCGATACCCAATTTGGTAGTGGGAACCGAACGCGCATGATGTGGTGGTCATTCCCGGCTTCGCAGAGCGATTGAGCTTGGGCCAAGTGCTCTTGAAAGACCGCTCGCTTCAATGGGTCCGCCAAGAGCAAATCCGTGTTTAGTCTCGGTGGGGACAGTGCAATGAATCGGTCGATGCCTTCGAGTTTGTTGGCCAGTGAGTACGCGGATTTTACAGCACCGAGCGAATGGGCGATGATGCCTACGCGTGGGCTTCCCTCAGACTTCGCGTAATCCACCCAGCCTTTCAGATCCTCTACCGCGCACTTGATCGTTTCGAACATGGATCCTATTCGAGCCGGATACTCCGAGGAGCCAAAGCTGGCCAGGTCGTGTCCGCGGGTGTTGATCAGGAGTGCGCTATCCCCGTTGAGCAGGCACGTTTCGGCGACGAACTGCAATAGGGATGAGCCGTAAAAGTTGCCGTTAACGCCGTGGACGATGATCCATGCTCGTTGCGACGTTGTTTTCGGATGCGCGAGGAACCCATGCAGTTTGAAACCGTCCACCGTCGTTGTTTCGACTAACTGACCGTACAACGTATGCATTGCGATTCCTAGGTTGGCTCGCTCCAACAAAAAAAGGCAGTCCGTTGGAGTTACGGGCTGCCTTAAGTTCTATGATTTTTCAGCGTTTGGGGAAGACGTCATGGTACGTGGGTGAGTACTGCAGGACTCACTCACGCCGAAATTCATCTCCGGGTAGGTTGCTAACGGGGTAGGTTGCTACGGGTTTTCAGATGGAACCGACTTGCCGTCGGACGACTGGTAGAGTCCAGACACCCGCCCAGTGCTCGGCACGCCTGCTTCGCGACGAATGAAGTCGCTGGCTCGGTTTGCAGAACCCAGCGGAACAACATCCTCTTCTCCCGATCCACGCAGGTAACCCATCAACTTGTCGAGATTGATGCGGCTGACGCCCATTGCCTTGGCTTGTTGCTCGATCTCTAAGCGTCTTCTGGCGACGACTTCGTTGGCACCTTCGAGTTTGTCCCCAAGGACCTTGAACTCATCCCCAACGACCAGCCACCGGGTGTTTACGCTCAAGTTACCATCGATGCGGCCATCGGGGCGAAGATCTACGGAGACATCGCCACCATTTTGCGCAATCAGAGCGCGCACCGTATCGCGATCATCTTTGCCGTCGCCGTCGATATCGAGTTTTCCGACGAGGCCGAAGCTGACCTTGCGTCCGGGTTGCCATGCTGGCGAATAGATCTTATCTCCACGAAGGATCGTTGCGTGCTTGCGATCAGGTAGCACGCGGGCACGGGATAGGTGCTCTGTTTGCTGATTCACGTCGACCACTTCAAGCCGTGCCTTGGGTTTCTGATCAGCGACTTTGCTGGCAGTGTCGTCTAGCACCGCAAAGCGAACCCCAGGTCGCAGTCCATCTGCTTTGCCGAGATTCAGGTAAACCGTATTTCCGCCATCGGTAACTTCGGTGATTTTCCCTTGAACGTATTGAAAATCTTCGCCTTTGATTTCCTCGAGTTGCTTGCCGAGGATCTCGTTTTGCTTGGCGAGTTCATCACGTTTCCTGGTGACTTCAGTGATATCTTTTTGGTACTGGGCTTTTTCAGCTTCGCGTTGTTTGGCCACCCGCTGCTGTTCCGTCTTGATTTGGGTGATCTCGTCCTGACGCTCTTTCTCCTTCTGCGTGTATGTCACGGTAGCTTGCTCGAGTTGGCTAGCCAGAGTATCCGCCCGCTTGCGTTCGGCTTCGGTGTTGAGCGTCCATTGCTTCAAGGCCGTTTCGTAGTTGGCGTTGAGCTCGACTTCTTTTCTGGATTGTGCTTCGACCTGGATATTCTTCTCCCGGACCGTTTGCATCAGCGTCTCAACGAGCTTGCGATAGTTTTTCTCCGCGGAATTGGGGCCGAACAAGGCCATATCGGCGTTGTACTTTTTCTGGACGTCAGCCACTTCAGTAGCGTTGGGGAACGACGATGCCATTTGCTCGATTTCGACTTGGGTACCCGGTTGCGAGCCCAAGATCATCGAAAGGAGCTGTGACTTTTTCCTCTCTTCGGTCGCCTTGGCGTCCGCTTCTCTCATTTTGGTCTCGGCTTCTTTTACTTGCTTGAAATTCGTTCCGGATTGGAAAACGACGTAGCAAAGGGCGCCGATGCAGAGCAAGCTGACGAAAGACATGACGATGACATAAGCTTGCCATACGTAAAGATTGCGATCGCGGGCCATCAATTACCTCGCCGACGAAAAGAATCACCAGTGCACAGACGGGGCAACTCCGCCACGCCTCCACCTAGATCCTAAACAGCCCCCTTACTACCGTCAAACTTTCTCTGCACAACTCTGGGTTTTTTCGGAGAATCCCCCCTCCCTACTGCGCTCAATCGCGCCATCCGGGAGGGATGTATCGGTTTTTGGGACTTCGCAAGCCGGAACGATGGGGCGCTGGGCATGCGGCAGGCCCATTCCAGATGCCATTTTCTACCGTCGATTTTTCGAGGGATTTTGGACGGTTTCTCGATGGTGGGCCGTTTTGAGTTTCAAAGCGTTTTATGCCGAGTCGATCGCATTACGAATGCAAAATAAGCTAGATTTCTGAGGTCGAGTCTTCGGTAATGGGCCACGAACGGAACGGTTTCTTGATTCGGCAGGGTTTGTCGGGGATGGGGCTGAACCGATCCCTTGGCAGTCGTTCGATCCCTCGGCGATCGCCAACATCGATTTGGCTTTAGATTTGCTGGGAATCCAAGGTTTGCTGGGAGTTCCGTGAATCCTCGGCGCACCATGGCTTCCCGTTCGAAGGACAGATCTGGAAAAGTGTTCGCTTTTGGAGTGGAACCGATTACCATAGTCTCAGTGCGGGTCGTCTGTCGAAAGCATTCTCCGACGAAAGCATCCAGGAGTCCCCCTTATCCTTTGCGATTCCATCATGAAGTCATCGATCGCTCGCTCCCTCGTACCATTTGTCGCTTGCCTCGTCGCGGTTACCTTCGCGCCTTGTGTTTCTCGAGGCCAAATCAACGACGTAGCCATTTCGCCTGCGGGGTTGGAAATCCAATGGGAAAACAGTTTGGGAGGAGCCGGCCTGGCACGCGGTGAACAAAACTTAGTGATATGGCCTCACAAAACCGAACGCCGAGAGTACGTCGACGTTTATGTTGGCAATCGATTGATCGAACGGATCGATGGGCGGCAAATCGACAAGGCCGCTGTCGACAAGCTAATTTTAGAAGGAAAGTCGCTCAAGCCGACGCCTGTGTTGGGGTTGAAGGGGGCGCAGGCCAAGGCTGAGAAGCTCGTTAGTACCTACAAAATTTTGGGTCGAAACGCGACCGTCAAGACATTTAGCGAACCGATTATTTACATCGTCGCTGTTGCATCCAACGGCATTGTTTCCACGATCGACGGAGAATCCGGAGAAGTACTCTGGCAAAGCTCGGTTCCAAATGCCGATTTGCCGATCCTGGGGCCAGGCGTATCCGATGATTACGTTGCGTTGGTGAACGGAAACCGTTTTTATGCGATGGAGTTGAAAACGGGAAACTTGGTGAACAGCGCACGATTAGCGTTCACTCCAACCGGTACCCCTGTTCCGCTTAAGACTCGGATTATGGTGCCTTCCATCGGTGGGCGAATTATCGGTTACGACATGGAAAAACCGGTGATCGAGCCGGTCATCTTGCGAGCAGGTACCGAAAATCGAAACGGAACCACGATGTCGCCAGACGGTGATTTTCTGGCATGGGCTTCCGATACGAGTTTATTCTTGATCCACAACGAAAATGTCCCAAAGATGTGGTCTCGCGTGAACGCAGGTGGACTCGTTGGATCCCGTCCCGTCGCGACGCCCAAAGGGTTCGTGTTCGTTGGTAATTTCGGAACGGTTATCCATGCGAGTACCAACCGAACGGGGTCGTACCAATGGCGAGCTAACCTCGCGATGCCGACTTCCCGATCACCTATTGTTGCCAGAAATCATGTCTTGGTACTGTCCGATGACGGCCGACTCGAAGCATTGGATCTGGATACTGGAAATCGCGCATGGCCGACCATGGCACCGAACATCAATCGCGTGCTCGGTGTCGGGAAAGAAACTGTCTACGTGCGAGATTCGGGAGGTATGCTGGCCACGCACAAGCTTTCCGATGGCTCGCTCGTGGCACGCACCAACTGCTTGCTCCAAGGTGTTATCCCCAACTCGATCACCGATCGATTGTTGGTTGTGACGAGGGACGGGCATTTGACGTGCCTGCGTGAGAAAGGTGCTGTGATGCCGACCATGTACAATCTCGTCTCGGAGGACGATAGCGACCCGTCGAAATCTACCGCAAAGCCCTCCACGGCGACTACCGCTAGCCCGAATAGCAACGCCGATGATGTCTTTGGTTCGGAACCGAAAGAAACCGCCCCCGCGGGGGATGACAAAGATCCCTTCGATCCTTTCTAAATCTGCGCGCGGGACGTTCCTGCCGCCGGATAATCTCCAAACCGCGACGTCGCCAGACCGCGTCGTCTCCAAACCGCGATGTCCCCAGTTGGTTGTTTCTCCAGTTGGTTGTTGCGCGTGATTGGTTCCAATTTTGCCGAGAGCGAGTCAAGTCGGTCTCATAAATTGTTTCCAGCGGATTTCTAGCTACTAAATCTGGTAAGAACTCGCGTCCGTCCAACTCTCCGGTAGAATCTCATCGCGTTAGTTCTCCGATCGAGAGACCAGCACATTCCGAGAGGGCTGTATCCTGACGAACTCCCAACGTAGGTGAACTCCTAACGTGGGCGAACTCCTAACGTGGGTGAACTCCCAACGTGAGAGTTATTCTTCGTCGGAATCCCTTATGGGAAACCTTCCCGGTTGGAACCGCACCCGTGGAACCGCATCACGGTGGAACCGCATCACGGGAATGGTTTGTCCCTCGGATCAGCGCTGTGAAGTGTTGCTGCGGTGGCAAGGTGCTAATGATTGGATTTCCAATAGCATCGGTGGGACTTGCTAGGCATGCATGAGTGCTCTGGAGGTCTTCGTGAATCGAGACTCTCCAGGGTTTTGGATGGGGTATGACAAAGGAGGATAGGCATCGTGGCGACAGGACAAGGACAAGGGCAAGGGCAGAAACGGACTCGCAAGGATGGCGGCTTCAGCAAAGGCGGCCCTGGTGACTCCGAGGCGAGCGCAGCGAGTATTCTCGAGCGATCGCCTCCGTACGATCTGACGGCGGAACGGGCGGTGATGGGGTGCATGCTTCTCAATCCGGATGTGGTCAACGATCTTTCGCTATTGCTCCGCTTTGAAGATTTTTTCGACGATGCTCATCAGAAGCTCTATCGGGCGATGGTCAACATGTTCGATAGCGGTCGGAAGATCGACATCACGCTTCTGGTCAACGAGCTCAAAAGCTCGGGGGATTTCGAGTTGGTAGGAGGAGCGGCATATCTGGCGCAATTGGCGAACAGCGTTCCGAACGCGGCACACGCAATCTATTATGGCGAGATAGTCCGTTCGAAAGCCACACTCCGTCGCTTGATCGATGCCTCGAGTTCCATCCTCAAGGATGCGTATGACGAGAGCATTGACTCCAAGCTGTTGATGTCTCAAGCGGAACAGAGAATCTTTCAGATTCAAGACGAACGGAATGCCAGCCAAGCTCGCGTCGTCTCCGATGTTCTCACCGATTCACTCAAACGGATCGATTTGCGGATGCAAGGCGAGCAACTGGCGTCAGGGGTGCTGACCCACTTCACCGATTTCGATCAAATGACCGGTGGATTGCACAATGGTGAACTGATTATTCTCGCTGCCCGTCCTAGTATGGGCAAAACAGCATTCGCGATGAATATTGCCGAGCACGTTGCGATGAAGGATAAAGCGCCGACGCTTTTTGTAAGCTTGGAAATGAATTCGATCGAATTGGTAGACCGTTTGCTCTGCTCGGTTGCCAGGGTGAATGGTTCGCGGCTCCGCGTTGGGACGATCACCCAAGACGAACAAAAGCGAATCCTCTCGAACGCTGCCGAAATCAGCTTGGCCCCTCTGTATATCGATGATACGCCTAGCCGTACGGTAAGCGAAATCGCAGCCGTCGCACGCCGTATCACACAGCAGGAAACCAAAAAGCCAGGGGGCCGCGCGCTGGGCTTGATCGTGATCGACTACTTGCAGCTGATCGAGCCGGACAGCTCGAAAGATCCTCGGCAAGAACAAGTCGCCAAGATCGCGCGGCGATTGAAGATGCTCGCACGGGAGCAAAGCGTTCCCGTGCTCTGTTTGTCGCAGCTCAACCGGCAAGCCGAAGACAGCAAGGACCACCGGCCACGATTGAGCCACCTGCGGGAATCAGGCGCCATCGAGCAGGATGCGGACGTTGTCATGTTCGTCCACCGGGAAGAGTACTATCGACGCGCCGAGGAAGCCGCGGAAGTGGCAGGGCAAGCGCAGATCATCATTGCCAAGCAGCGGAATGGGCCGATCGGCGACGTGGATTTGGTCTGGGAGAGGAACTTTACCCGCTTCCTCAATAAGGCGGCTGAATACCATGAGGATTTTGCGGGCATGCAGAACGATTTTTCCACCCCAGGTGGGTACTAAGGCACTCCGCAATTCGGCCTCGAGGGTTTATTCTGGCATGATCCAGAAAATCATCCCTTACCGTTGCCATTTATGACCCCACCGTGGAACCCAGAGTCGTGGAAGCAGTTTCCGGCGGCTCAGCAACCCAATTACCCAGACCCGAACGAGCTGAAACAAGCTCTAGGGCAGCTTTTGCGTCTTCCTCCGCTGGTAACCAGCTGGGAAATCGACCATCTGAGGGAAGGCATCGCCGACGCACAACGTGGCGATGCGTGGTTGCTGCAAGGGGGCGATTGCGCGGAAACATTTGACGAATGCCAAACCGAACAAATTGCGAGCAAGCTGAAACTGCTTCTCCAAATGAGTTTGGTTATCGTCTTTGCGTCTCGCAAACGGATCGTCCGAGTTGGACGCATCGCGGGACAATACGCTAAACCTCGATCGAACGATACGGAGACGCTTCACGGAGTGACGTTTCCCTGCTATCGAGGCGATATCGTCAATCAATTTGAGTTCTCCGAGCATGCACGTCGGCCCGACCCTAGCCGTTTGCTCCGTGGGTACGAGCGTTCCGCCCTGACTCTCAACTTCATTCGCGCTCTCAGCGAAGGTGGTTTTGCGGATCTGCATCACCCTGAAAACTGGAACCTCCTCTTTGTGAACGAAGCCAAAGGAGAAGTCGCCAAACGGTATCGCGATCTGGTCAAATCGTTAGGAGACGCGTTGCGATTTATGGAGACGATCCTGGAGGGATCCACTGTCTCGGAATTGAAGCGGGTCGATTTTTTCACCTCGCATGAAGCGCTCTTGCTCGATTATGAAACTGCCTTGACACGCCCGAGCGTGCGGGGGATCGGGTATTACAACATGGGTACGCATTTGCCCTGGATCGGAGAGAGAACGCGGTCCATCGATGGAGCACACGTCGAGTACTTTCGCGGCATTCGAAATCCGATAGGCGTGAAGATTGGACCGAATATCTCGCCTGACGAACTTGTCGATCTCGTGCGGCGTTTGAACGCAGACAACCAGCCAGGACGGTTGACTTTGATCCATCGCATGGGACGCAGGCATGTAGAATCTCGATTGCCAGGGCTGATCGAAGCCATCCAACGCTCTGGTTTGACGGTGCTCTGGGTGTGCGACCCAATGCACGGCAATACGGTCTCCACCAACAGCGGACGCAAAACCCGTCGATTCGATGACATCGTGGATGAGTTGCGCCTCTCGTTCGCGATTCATCATGCTTGCGGTTCGATGTTGGGTGGCGCTCACCTTGAACTCACCGGCGAGAATGTTACCGAGTGCATGGGGGGATCGCGGAACCTAACCGAATCGGATTTGGAATCCGCGTATCAAACCCAAGTCGACCCGCGATTGAACTACGAACAGGCGCTCGAAATCGCGTTTGAAATCGCTGGTAAGCTGACCGAGTACAGAGCGTCGTGACGTCGATGCATTGCGTGACGGACAACGGTTTGCGTTTCAAACACCGTGTTGTTTCGATCACGCACCAGGAATCACCATGACGAGTCCTCCGTTCAAGGTAATCGAGCATGAACAAGGCTCCGAAGCGTGGCATGATTGGAGGCGATTTGGAATCGGAGCATCGGATGCCCCGGTGATCATGGGAGAAAATCGCTTCAAAAAGCTAGAGCAGCTTCTCGTGGAGAAAAGGGGCGGAGCTCGCGATTTGCGTACGAGTGAAGCGATGACGCTGGGGAACCAATTGGAGCCCGTTGCTCGCGAATTGTACATCTCTCTAACGGGACGATCTGTTCAACCGGCTTGCTTGCAGAGCACCCGGTACCCTTGGCTGCGAGCGAGCGTTGATGGGCTAGATATGGTTTCTTCCACGGTCGTCGAAATCAAGTGTGGGCCTTCGGCTTACCGTACGACTCTGCTAACCGGCCTTGCTCCGACCCATTACTACGGACAATTGCAGCATATCTTGGCCGTGACCGAGTTTGACGCGATCGATTTCTTTTGCTACCAGCCGAACTCCCAACCTGTCCTTCGCCGTGTCTCGAGAAGCGAGCCCTACATCGCTCGATTGCTCGAGGCCGAAGCTGCCTTTTGGGCACGCGTGGTGGAGTCGAGCGAACTCGTTTTCAAACTAGATTCCCCTGCTCAGCTGTGATGGATTACCCGCAGCCAATCCACTCGGAACCGCTTGATGTCATTCTATTTGGCGGCATTCTATTTGGCGGCATTCTATTTGGACTGAAGCTTCTTTTCGAGCAGCTCGATGCGGCGTGTTAATGCCTCGATCTCTTCGGTCCTAGCTACGCCCAAACGTTCCATCGCATCGCTGATCCGCTCGTCGATCATTTTCGAGAATGCGTCTCCCGTCGATTCGGAAACCTTGCGTAGCTCGTTCTTCATTAAGCCCATTTGAATCAATGCATGATCGATTTGTTGATCAATCTGAGTGCCGAGATCTTTTTTGGCCACCTCGCTTCTGCGGGCCACTTCCTCGCCGAAGTCCTTGGCTTGTTGCTCGGTCAAAGGAACGTGTTTTGCCAATTCACTTACGATTTCACCGATCCGTTCTTGCGTGAGATTGGCAAATCCAATGCTGGTGAAAATACTCTGCTTTAGTGCTTCAAACATGGGGTTCACCTTTAGTGTGACAGTCGTTGTAGAGTGTGCTTGCGATACAGTGGATACGCGGTCGCTAGGACGGGTGACTGGAAGTCAATGGTCAACGCTCGCGTTCCGACTCGCGTTGCTATTCTTGCAGATTTCTGAGCAACTTGGGAACGTTCTGAGAATGATTCTCGCAAATCGCTCTCGTTTGACTCGATACTCTGCAACCTTGTGGCGACTCCGCGATTCTACTTCGTGGTCCTGTTTCTCAAGTAGTAAAGCCGACCGTCTTCGGCTCCCCCCAGGAAATCGGGAATTCCATCTCCATTGAAATCTACCACGGTGGGACTGACATCATGCCCTTCGATGTTTTGGCTTGCGAGCGAGCCCGCACTCTCAAAGCGTAAGCCCGGTTCTTGAGAGGTCAGCCTTACGAGGAGATCAGCATTTTTCGAGTTCAGGAGGAGGTCAGGCAACCCATCGTGATTCCAATCTGCAACGCATAACTTACGACGCCCGGACCCACCTGCTTTCTTAGAATTAAGTCGGAGCGGTTGGCCATCTGCATCGAAGAACCAGCGGACCGGTTGCTGCAAGAGTAGCCTTCCGGTTTCATTGCGAGATCGTTCGTAGAATGCGAGGTAACCTTCGGTGTCCAGCATCGCCAAGTCGGGGAGTCCATCTCGGTTGAAGTCGTGAACCACGGGCGTTGTGCGCCATTGCGTGAGTATCGCGTTGGACTTCGGACGCCTCCATCCCCAATCTAAGACGGGTTGATTGGATATCCACTCCACGTCGATAGGCATAGGCGATTGCAGTTTGGGTTGGTGTCTTTGTCCGATGTTTTTGAGCCATACGACCTCCCCTAGAATGCTGTTGAGGATAATGTCTTCGAGCCCGTCTAGATCCCAGTCGGCAACGCTGAACGTTGTGTAACCCCACTTGGCCTCGGCAGGACCTTGGATACTACCATTGGAACCCGCGGTGATTCGAAATGGCTTTCCACCCGCTGAGAGTTGTACCGGGGCGGCCCACTTGGGTGCCTCGATTTTTGGACCGCTCAGATTCTCGAAGAACTCGATCGTGCCTGAAGTGTTTCCGGACAAGATGTCTTGGTCGCCATCGTGATCCCAATCGACGCCAACGGGTGTTGCTAAAGCACCGCATTTCAAGGTGTCTGCAACCTGCTCGAAGTATAGGGGGGGATCGAAGATCGGTACGCCATCGGAGGTGTGTTTCGTGCTGTTTCGGATCCACGCGACACGCCCGTCTTCATCGCCGACGATCAGATCGATCGCACCGTCAAGATCCCAGTCGATCGCAACCGGGACGATCATCTGCAATTCCATCACCAGCGGATTTCCATCCGAGGCGGTGAGACGCGCGCCGGCCGCATAGTTTGGCTCGCTTCGTGTACCAATATTTTGGAAGTAGGTGAACCCATCCAGAAATTCCCCACATAGAAGATCGAGGTCTCCATCTCCATCAAAGTCTTCGAAATTAGGGGATGGGCAACCAAAGGTTTCGAGAGGTGTCCCTAGCTCGGTAGGGTTTCCATCGAGCATCAGCTGGATGGGTGCGGCGTAGTTTCCGTTCCCCAAGCCTTTGTGAACAAACACGAAACCTCGAAGTGGACCGGCAGTCCAGTTCCCTTCGGCATCATAGGCGTCATCCCATCCGTAGTAGCTCCAGTCCTCAATACCAACCGCCAAATCAAGGATCGAATCCCCGTCGTAATCGATATAACGCCATTGGTTGTGGCGAACCTTGGGCCCCTTTTGTTGAGGGCCTCGGGGCTTGTAGAAATCTGCCGGCACACCTAAGCGAATCGGATCGCTCGTCCCTTTCTGAGCAAAGTCCCTGTACTCTTTTCCAGGACTGAGGACTCGTACCGCGCCGTCGATGTAGCTGGGCATTACGTAATGGACGGTGCCGTTGATACGTCGAGCAGGCCGAAAAATCGGAAGGGGTGTTTCTCTCGTGCTACCAGTCGCGTTCTCAAAAAACCAAATTCCATTCGATGGCTTATCGGGGCACGAGACCATCAAATCCAAATCGCCATCCCCGTCTGCATCGCACGGGATCGGCCACGCCCAAAGCCCAACGCCGAGATCCACGGTTAGGCCCGGATGATTGTATTGCAATGGCTGCATTTCCTGGCCGAATGCCTGCATCGCAGCGGCATGAGCACCCAACGCAACTAGGCAAACTGCAGCTACACGTTTTGCTGATGATATCTGTCGTGCTGATGCTGTCCGTCGAATCATGGTTGGGGAAACCTCGAAATAGTGGAAGGGTCGGTTCAGTATGCCATGCGATGAGTTATCCTAGTAGTGGCAAGCACTCCGGTAGTTTACGTTTTCGTTCGTTCGGAAAGAGATTGACAGATATGGTTACGGGTACTCGGGAAAACATTTTGCCTTCCGCAGGAGGCTTCACGTTTCTCAGGATGGTTTTCGGATCATGGCCTGCGAGCGTTCTTTGGATCAGCGGATTTTTGGTCGCCAATGCGAGTGCGTTTTTTGACGATTCGGTTGCAGGGGCGACTCCTCCCGCGGCCCCAAAACCGGTCCGCGCGTTGCTGATCTGCGGTGGATGTTGCCACGACTATGACAGCCAAAAAGGCTTGATCAAGAACGCTCTGGAGCAGCATGCACACATCGAGGTGACGGTTGTTCATCAAGGCGGAACCGGGACCAGTGCTGAGATTGAACTCTATAAGAACCCGAAATGGGCGGATGACTTCGATGTTGTTTTACACGATGAGTGCTTTTCGGATGACAAAGATCCAGCTTGGTTGGCCAGAATCTTAGCACCCCACCGAGCTGGAAAACCAGCTGTGATGATTCATTGTGCCATGCATTGTTATCGCGTCGGAAATGACGACTGGTTTGAGCTATGCGGGGTTACTAGCCGAGGGCATGGTCCTCATTACCCGCATGAGGTTCGAAATGTTCGCGCGGATCATGAAATCATGAAGGGCTTCGGGGCGGCTTGGGCAAATCCCGCAGGAGAACTTTATCGGATCGAAAAATTCTGGCCGACGGCAACAGCCCTAGGAACTGCGAAAGACCGTGAAAATGGCCAGGACCAAGTCTGCGTATGGACCAACGATTATCGAGGTACGCGGGTCTTCGGAACCACCCTTGGCCATCACAACGAAACGGTTGAGGACCCCGTCTTTGTTCGCATGTTGACGCGAGGCACCCTGTGGGCAGCTGGTAAGTTGACGGAGGAGTATTTAAAGCCGGAACCGGTCAAGCGGGAACGGGTCAATTTGGCTTTAGGGAAAACGGTGATCGCTTCGAGCGAGCAACGGGACCAGAACAATCTTTTCGGGATGGCTGTGGATGGGAAGCGAGCTACCCGTTGGTGTGCGAGTGGAGGTGGTTTCCCACAGTGGTTGGCCGTCGATCTCGGCTCCGAACAGGAAATCCACGGGGTGGGGATCGATTGGGAATCGGATGCCGCAAAGTACATGTACAACGTTGAGGTCTCTTCGGATGGCGTGAAGTACGATGCGATTTTTCAAACCGAGAGGGAGGGAATTCTAGGGCGACTGGCCGATCATCCCATTGAAAAGCGGATTGCTCGATTTGTAAAAGTTACCTGTTCCAAGGCTTCTCCTGGAGCGTGGGCTAGCATCCGTGAGTTGAAGGTGTTTGGTGCGGGTACTGTTGAGGTATCCCTGGCGCCAGTTGGTGCCGGCAAAGAGGTCGATTTGCTGGGCGAATGCCGCCTCCCTGACGGCTTTGATGCGACGGTATTTGCTGGCCCACCTGCCGTCAATTATCCGGTGTTTGTTGCCGCAGCTCCCGATGGAACCCTTTTCGTATCGAGCGACAAGAATGGCTCGTTGGATCGAGAAGCCAAGCGAGGATCAGTGATTCGACTGAAAGATCTCGATGGAGATGGACGCGCCGATCAATCGAATCTTTACGTCGACGATGTCGATTCACCGCGTGGATTGGTATGGGATCAGGATCGATTGTACTTGCTGCACCCACCGCATCTTAGCGCATTCATCGATGAGAATGGTGATGGTGTCAGCGATCGGCAAGAGATCCTCGTTCGTGATATCGCCTTTGGATTCAAAGATCGCCCAGCGGATCACACGAGCAACGGAGTCACCATGGGGATCGACGGTTGGCTCTATTTAGCGATCGGCGACTTCGGGTTCATGAACGCGGTCGGTGCCGATGGCAAGTCGCTGCAGTTGCGTGGCGGAGGTGTTGTACGTGTGCGTCCCGATGGGACTGGACTAGAACTCTACAGCCGCGGTACCCGGAATATTCTCGAGGTCGCCGTCGATCCGTTGCTTCGAGGTTACGCGAGAGACAATACCAACGATGGTGGAGGATGGGATGTTCGTATGCATCACTTCAGTGGATTCGAGGATCACGGATATCCTCGACGATATATGAATTTCTCGAACGAGATTATCGCCCCGCTTGCCGATTATGGCGGCGGTTCGGGTTGCGGTGCCTTATTCCTCGATGAACCAGGGATGCCTTCGGCGGTGAGCGATTGTATCTACACCGCAGATTGGGGTAGGCAGCAAATCTATCGGCATCCCGTGAGTGACGAAGGAGCCACTGTTTCGGTTGGGCAATCTGAGTTTCTTGGGATAGAACGAGCAACGGACCTCGATGTTGACGCTAATTCTCGGATCTATGCTGCGAGTTGGAAAGGTGCAACGTTTACCTACGCAGGTGAGGAGGCGGGATATGTCGTTCAGTTGAAGCCCAAAGCATATGCGCCACCGACTCTCCCCGATGCGACGCGTGATTCGGATGAAACGTGGTTGATACTTTTGAAAGACCCGAGCCACCGTCGTCGTTTGGAAGCCCAACGGGTGCTTGTCCGTCGAGCATGGCTTGACCCCGAGCGTGGACGAGCGATCGAGCAAGCGTTGATCGCAATCACAAAAGACGGTAACGCGACGATCAAATCTAGAATCGCAGCACTGTTTGGTTACGTGCAAATTGCCAAACAGCGATCGATTCCGACCCTTGTGGATCTCTGTAGCGATGCTGACTTGTTGCCGTGGACGATTCGCGCATTCGCGGATCTCGACGCGGTCGCTAATCCAGAGTTTCTGACCGTTCTTCGCAACGCGCTGTCGACAGCGCAACCTCGTACCATTCTCGAGGCCCTCGTCGCATCGGCTCGGGCCGGCGACGGGGTCTGGGGCGATTCTGAGGAACGCACCTCAACGGTTGAACGGGTCAAGGTTGATGCCTTGCAAAGAGTTGCTGATGCGGTGGCTGCGCATTTGGGAAGTCGCGACCCTGTCATCCGGCATACAGCTTCGTTGGCACTTGCGAAACTCAGAGGGACCGAACAAGCGATCGCAATTCTTAAATCAGAAAATGCCTCTGAGTCGGCGAAACAGCACGCGATCCACGCCCTCCAAACGCGGCACTCCCTTCCAGTCGTTCTGCGGTTGATACGCGAGTTGGAATCCACGAATTGCCCTGCGGAGCTTCGAGGGTATTTGCACCAAGCCCTATGCCGACTCCATCAACGCGAAGGGAATTGGACTGGGGTCAGTTGGGGCACACGTCCCGATACCCGCGGTCCCTATTACCAACCGGAATCGTGGGACGGTACGGATCTCATCCAGAAAACACTGGCTAGGGAACTCATTGGAAGGAACGTAGGATCCGCAGCCAAATTGCTTCAGCTAATGAGCCTCAATCGGATCGAGATCGAGCCCTATCTCGCCGATTGGATCGCCTCGAACGACTGGGCCACGCTGCCGATCTCGGAACGTATGGCGGTTTTACAAAGCGCACGTATCAAAGCGGGTGCGGAAGGTGAACAAGTCCTCGCGAGCCTGAGCGAAGTGCTAAAACACGAAACCGTCGTACCGAAGGATCTTCCCAAGATTTCGGACTTCCTCCTCAAGCAAGGAGCACAAGGTGGTGTGGCGATCGTCGCTGATCTCATAGAAACGGCGCGCACGTTGCCTAAGGAGGTTTTGGGCGCGTTATGGATGCAGTGTTCTACAAGCGATCAACTGCCGCGCTGGAACGATCGTCTGAAGCAAGTTCTCGAGGATCCATCGCGCGATCCTGTTGCAGTTGGGCTGATCGTCGCTTCGGTGGCCAGCAGGAAGGAGCTAGGGAAAGGAGTTGACGTTCAGCAAATGGTGGAGCGCCTGTGGCAAGACGAGGCTGTCGTCGGCAAACTGCTTTCGGAGTTGCAACGGATCGATGCAAAGTCTGCAGAGCCCATGATCCGACGCGCGTTGCTCGATAAGCGGCCTGCGATCGCGGCGCTCGGTAAAGAGATCGCCGGTGCATGGGGACTCGCGGATTTAGCACAGTGGACTGGTCCAAAAATTTCGGATGTTGGACGCGATGTTGCCTTCAAGGACGCTGTTGCGATGCCAGGTGACGCGGTCCGCGGCGAACAACTTTTCGGGCTCCTGGGGTGTGCGAAATGCCATGACGTGAAGCCTACCGAGTCGCTGCGAGGTCCCTATTTGCCGAATGTAGCGAAAACCTACAAGCGCGATCAACTCGTGGAGGCCATTCTTTCACCGAGCAAATCCATCGCACAGGGATTCGTCCAAAACATCTTTCGGCTGGATGATGGCACTACGGTGTCCGGTTTTGTGACCAAAGAAAGCCCCGAGCTTGTGGTTCTCCGCAATGCCGAAGGGCTGGTCATCGAGGTTCCGGTCGAAGCCATCGAAGAGCGTAAGGAAAGTCAGTTGTCGGTGATGCCCGAGGGGCTCGCAGACCCAATTCCGGTTGCCGCGCTCGCCGATCTGGTAAGCTACCTTCAGTCGCTCGGCCAGTAATCGACAGGCCCATTCGATGGCCAGATCGATGGGAAAATGCTACCCCAGTCCCATCGTCAATTTGACGGTTGCAGGATCGTCAATTTGACGGTTGAGGGATCGTCAATTTGACGGTTGAGGGATCGTCAAAGTGACGGTTGCACATTCGTCAACATGACGGTTGAAGGGAAGCGCAACCTGAGAAGTACAGACCAAGCACCGAATGCTAGCGATCAGCCGTTGGGTAATTCCACGCACTCGGCGTTGCAAATCTTGAGTCAAGCTGTGTCGGCGTTTGAATTCGCTCAAGTGCTTTGAACGAAAGCATCGATACCATCGGTATAAACCTCAGAGTTTACCAAGGTGTGGTGCTAGCAAAGCATGGGAGAGCAAGTGGGTTTTCATTGGAGCGCGAAAACCAAATTCAACTGCTACGTCGTCGGGTTCCTCCTATCGTCGATGGCAGTTCCAGCGTGCGCGCAATTGACGGGCGGTGGCCGTCCCTTTCGACCACTAGCGTCTTTGGCGACGGATCCACCTTCGGAGAACGCTACGGTTAGCGAATTACTCGGAGTGGATGAAAAGGTTCCAAAAAATCAGGAGTCGGCGAAGGAGTTGACGGACGAAGGCACTCGGCGTCCCGCGATCAAAGATCCTAAGGTAGAGGATGGGGGGGCAGTGAGGGATGGTGCCTCTAATAGGTCATCGTCAACGCC
The DNA here is from genome assembly GCA_903892355.1 of uncultured Pirellula sp. Taxonomy (GTDB): domain Bacteria; phylum Planctomycetota; class Planctomycetia; order Pirellulales; family Pirellulaceae; genus JBKCUI01. The sequence continues at coordinate 25,874 of CAITIE010000018.1, forward strand.
TTCTGGCGATAGCACCGCAAGCCAATCGCTGTCACCGACCTTTGGGGATTCCCTCAATCCATTCGGTTCGGGGCTTTCGTCGGACTTTGGTGGGATGTCCTCGGCGATCTCAGGGAATGCGTTTTCGGAAACGGACGCCCTAAGTACAGGCCTTAACTTCAATGAGTTTCCCAAGGAGTATCAAAGCGGATTGTTCTTAAGGAACGATCGATGGGCGATGAAGATTGGCGGCTATGTCAAAGCCGATTTGAATCGGGATTTTAACCCCATCGATTCGACCGACTCATTCAATCCTGCGACGATTCCAATCGGAGCGCCACCCCGCACAAACTCACGTTTTCACGCGAGGCAAACGCGATTGAATATGGACGCGCGGTGGATCTCGGATTCGGGAGAGCCATTGCGGATGCTGGTTGAGGGAGATTTCTTTGGCGTCGGAGAGACCCTTCGATTGCGTCACGCGTACGGAGAGTACGGGAATTTCATCATCGGTCAAACGTGGACTACCTTTACACACCGAGCTGCGCTTCCCAACACGCTGGATTCGGTGGGGGATGTTGCGAGTGTCGGCCGGCGTCAAGCTCAGGTGCGATACACTCGGAAATGGATGGATGGCCGTTGGGCTTTCGGGGCGTCGGTAGAGAATGCATTGGTTACAGCGGATGACGAACTAAACACCTTCGGAACCGCACGAACACCATTTCCGGACGGAATTGTAAGGCTTCGTTATTCGGTAGATCGCGGGCAATTTCAGATTTCAGCGTTAGGTAGGCGACTGGGTTTTCAGCCCAACGATCGAGAAGTGATCCTCGGGCCCGCTGGGGGACTGAACGGAACCGGTTTCTTCGACATTACGAAGCGAACGCGTCTTTATGGCGGTATCCTATGGGGACAAGGGATCGGTAGCTATCGCGACCTGCCCGATTTTGCTCGGGTCGATGCCACCTCCGGAGAAATCCTCCCTTCGATCGCATGGTACTCCGGACTAACGCATCAGTGGAACGATCGCTGGTCGTCCAACCTGACATTCAGCGAGGGACAGGTCGACAATGCGGCTGGGCAAGCGGCCGAAAGCATCAACCGACTCCAGTACCTTGCGGTGAATCTCATCTGGCAACCGAGCAAGTATACCTTTGTGGGTTCTGAGTACCTTTGGGGGACGAGGCGTGATTTGGACATGGAAGTCGGGCAAGCAAACCGATTGATGGTTAGTTTCGGCTTCCTGCTTCCGTAAAAAAACCCCAGTGGCAATCCCGTGCCGCTGGGGTTGAATGATTGATTTGCTCGTTCGCGCAGTGATTCAACCCTGCGTCGAGTGCAGACGCCTAGAACTGAATCTTATACTTGTTGGTCATGGTACGACGCATGTCCGAGATGGCTTGCTCCATCTGTGCCATCATTTGCTTGAACGAAGCATTTCCCTTCGCTTGGGCGACTTGGTAATACTTCATGGGCGAATTTGGATCGGCGTAGTTGCCATTGCCGCCGTAGCCAAACGACGCGTACCCGTAGCCGAGGTTTTGAACGTTGGTGCCGCTGAAGACTGCAGAAGTGTCTCCACCGGAACCGGCATCGTTGGCGACAGCTTGGGCACCCGAAGCGATGTTGGTCAATTGCATCGAAGCGCTATTGGTTCGCAACGATTTGGCCACTTCGGATGCGAATTGAACCAAGTCGGTATCGATGTTGAGGGTAGGCATTTCGTCGATACGATTCGCCATATTGGCATTCCACTGAGCACGTTCGCCGGTGTTGTTAGCGGAGTAGTCTCGTACTCTGTGGACGACTTGAACGACCTTTTTGAAGTATTCCTTGGAGTTTTCTGCAATCACGCTGGCACTCGATTCCTGCGTAGGAGCAGGTTTGGTCGCATCTGCAGTATCACCGGCAGCGGCGTTGTTACCGTTGGTATGACGATGGATGGTGAACAGTCCCAGCAAATCGTCGAGTGCTTCGTGGGTGATTTCCCCCGTGAACTTCAGGATCTTTCCATCCGAGCTTGCGGTTTGGTTCCACTTGGTGAAATCGCCGATGGCAGACCCGCGGCGTTCAAAGACTTCGTTAAAGAAAGCCTTGGCGATTGGTGCCAGTTCCGATGGGGCTTCCTTGAACTCAAGCGTGATCGCGGTATCCGACAAGCTTCCCTTGTTCACGGACAATGTTACACCGTGCATGCCCGCAATCGATCGCGCGATTTTCTTGACATCTTTTCCAGCGATTGACTTCAAGCCAGCCAAGTTTTGCTCGAGGATTTCCGCGGAGATGAGGTCCTCCAGATCGACCGCAATCATCGCTGCGACTTCACCCAACTGGGCACCAGCAGCCCGCTTGAGATAATCGCTCACGCTGGGGCTGCGATCTTTCTTCAACCACTGACCGAGGAATTTGCGATCCGCGGGTCGAACGATGGACAGGACTTCGTTTTGGAGTGGAATGAGGTACATTTGGTTGGGCGTCCAAATCACCGAGCGATTGTTGACGTTGTCCACATATCCACCCATCCGCTTGGCGATCGCTTCGGCGCTCGGAGCTGCTTTCATGGCGGCGTAGCCGATTTCCCAACTTGGTTGCAGCGTTGTAAAGTTCAGCTCAGCGGCAATCTTGACCCGATCCACCCCAGCTGGCATGTCAAATTCGAGGGGAGTACCCATGGAAAGCTTACGAATGGCATTCACATCCCCATGGAGGATGGCATTTGCAGGCTTTGGACAGGACTGCAGAACATCTCCCAAAGAGGGTTCGTTCGCCCGTGTCAAGGACGGAAACTGAAATGCGACGAGGAGGCCAAGACTACAGACTTTGAGTTTCATCGAATCGTTCTCTTACAAAAACAGGAGGGACAACGCTTCGTATTTTGGCTAGTGAACCTCGAAAATGCTACCGATAGCCGACCGATTAATGGCGAAAAATGACCTACTTTTTATAGTGTTCACGCCAATTTGCGACGGGCGAAATAGACAAATTGTGGGCCCGCGGAAAGCAACTCCGCCTTTGGCCGCTTGGATTCTGGTCGGCCCATGTTTTAGCAATCAGCCGGAATCAGGCGTGGTCTTCTTCCCAAATTGAATGCGGGTCGAAACTCATCGATGCGATCATGCTCATGATCACGCAGCCAGCAAAGGCGACCGCAGCAGGTCCGATGTGGAACTGGACCATCCCTGAAAGCTTGATCAGCATCACTAAAAATGCGAGCAGCATTACATCCATCATGCTCCAACGACCTGAAAACTCGATCACTCGATAGGCCCATGAGCGATGATGATGCTCGAGCCAACGGAACCAACACAGTTCTAGCAGCGTCAGCAACTTTGCGACTGGAAGAATTATCGAAAACAGCAAAATGATCGTTGCGATGATCACGCTGCCTTCGTGATACAACTCGATGATGCCCCCGAGAATACTACTCGTATAATGATGGCCTAACTTCTCTATTTCTAAAATAGGAAGCACAATAGCGGCAGGAAAAAGCAGCATCGCCCCAAATGCGGCTGCTGCAGTCCGCTGCCGACTGGATCCCTTATCCACCCATCGATCCACCACAGCTCCACAGCGGGGGCAAACGGAAATAGCGACCTCCTTCGCAGCGGCCACCGACTGGATCAATCCGCAGCAATGGCAGGCTTTGACGCGACGCTCGGAGCTATTCCCAGTAACCGAAATGCTCGGAATTGGCTCTGCAGGATTACTTTCAAGCTCACTCATGCTACACCGCGATCAATGCTCGCCGCTATATGTTGGGTACTGCAGGGTTTGTTACATCGAATCTTGGGTTCGGGCTATTCGAAAATGGACTAGTTTGTCTTGCACTGAAAGCTAACCGATGGCATCAGGGGACCTCGGGGGGCTCGTCTAAGAGTTTCTTAGCGCGTTCGAAATCTCTCTCCCGCACGACGACTTGCGTATAGCTCGCTGCATCAGGCCAGCCGGTTGATCCCCCAGTACCCGAACGCATCGCTTGGATGCCTGCCTCTTCAAGATGTCCGATCACGAGGGTGGCTTCAAGTTCGGTGAGAAAATCGCAAAGTACAACTGGATTGTTCGGGTCGTGGTTCATCGTATTACCGTCGTTTTATCATTACCATTATTTTGCTGCCGCATCGCGATTGCACAGGGGCCAATCACGCGGACGAGTGATGCTGTTGCTACTCTTACACGCGTCTTCATGGCTGTCGCTCGCTTGCGGATCATCGAATGCTTCGATCGGGGAATTTTCGCTTCACGACAGGGATGCCTTCCTCGAGCATCCGATTGTTTAGTTTCATAACCAAGCTCGCTGACAGCAACCATAGCGCCCAAATGTCCTTTCCATCAGGATTCACGATGGCTAATTCGCCGGCGGGTAATTCAAGGGCGTTCAAGCTGATTCGGTGGTCGGCGCTGAATTTCCGCAATGCTTCGAGTTCGTCGGCTCGAAATGTATTCGAGATCACATACCCCTCGACTCCGCCCAAGTGCTGATGCAAATCGCCGTCGATGTCTGCGCCTATCTCCTCGAGGTGGTCCGCAATCGCACTGATTTGCTCGTCGGTGGGACCTTCTTCGGAAAATACGAACTCCGCGAAGTAGACCGCTTCGTCGCACGTGCACAACCGCCAGCCTGGTTGCGTCCCATCCCACATGCATTGAAAATTACGCATCGGATCGAACCGCTCGTCACCCGCCGCGATCGGATCCCATTTTCGATACCGGAGCGTTTCCTTAAAGCCGAGTCCATCCGGAAATAGTCCGACCCATTGAACTCGCATCCTGGTACCTCGCACCACAATCACACAATGGATTGAGTATTCATCGGACTCCCAAGCCGCAAAATAGGTTTTTCGACCGTCAGTGTTGTCGCTATCCGCGAGTTCGAAACAAGGGGTAAACCCCCAATCCTCCTCCGAAAATGGGCCCTGTTCCCAACAGTTGGCAAATAATCGCCCCTTACGTGTCTTGAGCTCCAGCCGAATGACATCTTCATGCTCGGGATCTTCGGTCCAATATCTCCCGGTCGGGTGCTTTCGGCCCATTCCTATCTCCCTTACTTACTCGGCAACATCGAACGACGCAGGCCGCAGTCTGGGGCCCTCCAAATGTTTTATCCCCAACATTGGATACGAAAGATGGGTGTTTGGAAAGCGACCCTCGTTTTTAGCAAAAAATGGATCGCTGGATTCGTTTCTAGCCCCGAGTGGTTTTAACCGAGGCTCATCATCCGTTAGACTATTCATCCGTTAAACTGAGCGATTCGTGGACCGAGCGTCTACCAAACTTACTGCCAGCACGCTGGCCTTCGATTCGACATCGATGGTTTCCACCCTCTCTTTATGGACGATTCGTCATGCGATCCATCTTCACCTTCCTTTGTTTCTTAATCACATTGAGTATGGCTGGTTCTCTGCAAGCTCAAACATCTGGTGTCCCGCAACCCCCAAGAACGCTGGGCTCGATCGAAAGGTTCAAACCCGAGTTCGATAAACTTGTAGGAGCCGACGCGAAGATCGAGATCTTGGCGGATGGCTTTACCTGGAGCGAAGGTCCATTGTGGATGGGGGATGCCAAAAACGGCTACCTTCTGTTCACAGACATTCCAAGAAACTCCATTTTCAGTTGGTCTACTGGCCATGGAATCTCTCTCTTCATGCAACCCTCCGGGTACACCGGTGTGACGTACTACGGTCTCGAACCAGGTGCTAACGGTCTGCTGAAAGACTCCAATGGCAACCTCGTCATGTGTGAGCACGGTGATCGCCGCGTCAGTGTCTTGACACCCAACGGCGGCAAACGATCATTGGCCGACAACTACAAGGGCAAGCGGCTCAACAGCCCGAACGATGGCGTTCTGAAGTCCAATGGCGATATCTATTTCACCGACCCACCGTATGGGCTCCCCATGCGAGAAAACGATCCTCGACGGGAACTCGATCACTTCGGTGTTTACCGAATTTCGAAGGCGACCGGCGAACTGACACTGATCACCACGGAGCTTGCACGACCGAACGGTATCGGCTTCTCTCCCGATGAGAAGACGCTGTACGTCGCGCAAAGCGATCCGAACAAGGCGATCTGGATGGCGTTCCCGGTGAAGGATGATGGTACCGTGGGTCCCGGAAAACTCTTTTATGATGCGACCGACCAAGTCGGAAAGCATCCGGGTTTGCCGGACGGCCTGTCAGTGGATACCAATGGAAACGTTTGGGCCAGCGGTCCTGGTGGAATTTACGTTTTCAACAGCCAAGGTATCTTGCTTGGGCGAATCTATACCGGAGACCGCACGAGCAACTGCTGTTTCGGTGAAGATGGTTCGAGTTTGTTCATCACCGCTAACAGCAATCTTTGTCGGATTCGTACGAACGCGGTCGGCGTCGATTTTGCGAAACAAGCGTCTTCGAAATAGTTTCCGAGTCGCGGTGCGACAGACGGAGCGTAGACTAATTGAAAAAAGCCCGCGAAGGATTTCGCGGGCTTTTGTTTTGCCATCAACCGCCCATCCTGGCGTTTTCCTATACCCGAACTAGTAGGACCCTCCCCATCCAAATAGTTAAGTGCCACCCACGTATCTGGATGACACCCCGAGATCACTATTCCCTGTTTTTGACTTTAAAGCTTTCGAGGTCCATTGGTGGGTTCCACCTATTTTCCGCTTGCAAAAACTTCAAAAGTGTCAAAAAGGTGGGTGGCACAAATGGACGTATGCCCTCTGGATTCTTAACAAAATTCTCATCTAGCGGAACACCAACGTGCGTCTGAGCTTGCTAAACTACGTACAGGCATTGATGAGCATTTTAGTTAGGGTTTCGACAGAGGTGAGTTTATGCGATGGATTTGGATTGCGAGTTTGATGTTGGTCTCGATGGTTTCATCCGCCAATGCCGACATCATCACACAGTGGAATTTTAATACTATCACGCCAGGAAATATCGCAACGGCAACTCCGAGTACGGGCAGTGGGAGCGTTTCGCTTTTTGGTGGAGTGACGACACCGACAACCGGTTCATCGGGAGCAGGATCTTCGGATACCGCTTCGCCAAACTTGGCTCTGCAAACGACTACGTATGCGGCGCAGGGCGCAGCAGCGCGTGGAGTCGAGTTTTCCGTGAGCACCGCTGGTTTCACTGGAATCTCGGTTTCCTGGGATCAACGGCACAGCAATACCTCAGCCCGCGGGGTTGAGTTCTTCTACAGCACAGATGGCACAACCTTCACTTCGTTAGCCACGTTTACGGCGACTAGCGGTGACACGTGGTTCAACAATCGTAGCGTTGACCTCTCGACAATAGCTGCAGTCGACAACAATTCGACCTTCTCCTTCCGTATTCTGCAGCGTGCGACGAACGGAGCCAACTACGAAGCCTCAAGCCCTACAGGTACCTATGCCTCAACCGGCACGGTTCGTTTTGACATGGTCACGATCAACGGTACGTCCGCAGTTCCCGAGCCGACTTCGATGTTGCTTTTGGGTACAGTGTTCGCGGGCGCTGCTGGCTTTCGGTTTCGCCGCTTGATGACGAAATAACGATCGGTTATCCAAATCGCGATAGTCGATGACAAAGGCAGGGCAACCTGCCTTTTTCTATTTGTCTCTCGGGCGCGAGCCAACTCAATCGCCCCACCTCGACTCCCTGTCTGGCAGGTCGTTAAATGCCGGCCTGGAATCTGGATAACACCCCGCGATCGCGATTCCTTGTTTTTGACTTTAAAGCTTTCGAGTGCCATTCGTGGGTGCCACCTATTTCCCGCTTGGCACCTATTTCCCGCTTGCAAAAACTTCAAAAGGGGAGGTCGGAATCGCGATCGTGGTACGAGTGGTTTCGTTCGGCCTCATCAATCCGACTTTGCAAGTCCGCCGATCTTGATACCAATCCATGGTAGCGATCAGCGAGTGATTGCAGGATCGCCTTAAGTTGTATTGCCGATTGTTTCCGTTGCCCGTATTCGCTTCGCCGGTAATTTGCAAAGGATTCATTGAGACTCTTGATTTCAACGCTGGACGCTTCGGATTCCCCTAGTAACGATACGATCTCGGCAACCATAAAAGCCATCTGAAGATGTCTTGACGTGTCCCCTGGAAGTGGATCGTCGCTTTGGATACCAGTCCATGCAGACGCGAAGGGATCTTCGGTATCACCATGGGCTTCGCACTCGGCCCTCTTACGATCCATTTCGGCACTGAAGTCCGCATAATCCTGCTGTTGCTTTTCCCATCCTTCGCGTGTCTCAATCATCGAAAAAGCGAACTCGTCATCCAACTCTAAATGGTGTCCATCGATGCTAGTGAAACCGATGCCGAAGGAACCGTCCGCCATCATTTCGCATATCGGACAATCGCAATCGGTAAAGTGTTTCTCGTCGTGCACGTTCTCGATCCCATGGATTGCGATGCCCGTACCTCGTGGCACTCGTCGGCGACCACACTCGATGATAAAACTGGGTGGGGAGCCTCCTTCGAAAGAATTGTGCAGCCATTCGTCTCTGATGTTCCGTAAAAATGTGGCAAGCTGCGTTGATGAATGCGTTGCCTTAGCATGTTCCAATTTTCTATCTGCGCTTGCGCACCAGAACCAACTCGCTTCGATAACCTTGCGGCACAGATCGAAATAAAGGCACATCTCTTGACTCCCCATAGGCGCTGTGGGGAAATCGGACCAGTCATTAGGAATGGCGGACACGGACTCGCCGTCCATCAACCGAAGTCGCTGTCCCCAGGTGACTCGGTCGCTCCACTCGATTGCCCCGTGCAACAACTGCCGAGGCATTAGCCCACCTAAGTCGTCTCGCGGAGTCATCAGCCAATCGCGATGCACTTGAATCGTGAATGGGTAACGTGCATGCTCTTGATCTATACCATCGCTGTTCTTCCATTCTTCACTGACGACGACCGCGAGCACCCTCGCGGCGATGTCTTCGAGAAGAGCATCACCATACAGCACATCGCGATCGACTATCGGCTTGTTGATTGGCGATTGACGTGGCTGGTTAACGGCGTCGGGTGTGGCACTTACATGAAGTTCCCACCAAGGGGGTAAATGAATGCTCAACGGGCAGTGATGGTCGCCTAAATCATCGACTTCCATCGCAAATACGACATCGCGCTCGACTGGTAGGAACAGACTACCGCTGAAGACGCGTTTGTTTGGAAAATCGATCGCAACCCAAGCTTCCGATTCTTCGAGCGCTCTCATCGCTCGGTCACGATCGGTCGCCTCGAACGGCAACCTATCGATGGACTCGCAGACCGCCCGTGTTTGGTATCGGGGCCAAATGCTCGTCGCCTCAGCCCAATTCGCAGGATCATCAGAAACCAAAGCGATCAGCGTTTGGGCTGTATCGACGCTCAGATCATTCGCGATCAGCATGCATGAGAAATCGATGAGGACTACCGTCACTGAATCGTTATTCTCTTCCATCGTCGTACTTCTCACTTTCTTTGAGACAAACAGGAATTGGATCCGACACATCCACCATGGTAGCGGATCGAGCGGCGTTGTCGTGCAACCTTGCCATACGAAGGAAGCAGCCCTATTCCCGGGGGGTGGAGCCCAACGGCAAAATCATGGGGAGTGGCGTTGGACGAGCCCCCAATGCGCCCGAGATGATCTCGAAGGCTTCAAAGCCATTGCGCTGATTGAAATCAACCGCCGCAGGTTTTGCGTCGACCACCAGCGCAACGCATCCAGTGCGATCGGCCACTTCATGTGCGATTCTAAATACAGCCTTCAAGAGTTGCTTTCCGATTCCTTGGCCTTGAGATGATGCAGCGACGGCTAATCGTGCGAGTCGCAGCGCCGGTAATGGATAATTTGGCAACCGCTTCCTAATGGTCTTTGGCAGGTCTTTCATTGTGATCGAAGTTGCCGACATAGTTGCAAACCCGAGTATTTCTGATTGTCGAATCGCGACATAAGTTCTAGTTACGTGCCACCCACGTATCTGAAAACTAGCATCCAAATCATGGAGCGTCGACGGTGCGGGTGTTGGGCTAGCAATCGCGAGGGCATACATCCGCCCAAAGGGCACTGCATCCGATTTACCAACAGTAAAAGACGCCGGTTCCCGAACTGAACAGGCAAACGCATCCCGATGCGCAGCGCATCACAGGCCTGATTCGATACACCCGCACCTCTCGTCCGCCATCCAGTAACCCAGCACAGGGAACGTAACGCTCGTTCCGCCCGCTGGCCTTAACCTGAAGGCTCTACCTATTAACCCGCTGCAAAGATTCCACGCACGGCCCGTTGGCCACGTCGCCAACGGTGCTGATGCTCCTGGGCATGCTGCGCTAACGTCTCTGGCAAACCCGCTGCACTTCCTTGGTAGTACTTCTTAAACTTCCACACCAAGTCAATCCACATCGATCCCTCGACCCCCACTCGCTTCAACATCGACTCCACCTCCGGGGTCGCCTCCGGCTTCCCTACACTCGGTCGGTGGCTCCCTGTCCACTTCAGCAGCGCCAAGTAATCCTTTAAC
>CAITIE010000019.1 GCA_903892355.1 uncultured Pirellula sp.
ACGAAAACCCATGGTTTGGACAATCTGCTCTGGGTCTACTCGCCCGCGGCGATGGTGGATTCGTCGATTCGACCTACCGATTGGTATTATCCAGGTGACGACTATGTCGATGTGATTGGTATCGACCTCTATACGGACCAATTGGATCGAGCGCACATCGATGCACGCGGGGGGTATTCGCGGTTGCGCAAGTTTGAGAAACCCATGGCTTTGTGTGAGATCGGGGGACGGAAGCACGATGGAAGCATGGACACGCATGCGTGCATGGAGGCCGTTTTAGAATGTTGTCCAGATGCTAAGTACATGCTCTTCTGGCATTCATGGGGACCCGCCGGTAATCGCTCACGAGTCGCGATTCCGGACTGTCGCAACCCGAAAAAAATAATGAACGATCCTCGAGCACTTCTTGTTCGAGACACTGATGTCGTATCGCAGATGGAAAAAGTCATCCCAACGAAAAGTAAAGCTTCGTCGCGCAGAGCGGAATAACCCGCAAACATGTCGCAAACCGAGTCTCGCCCCGTGGCGAGCGTGTCCTTTCTGAAGTCTGTAGGCAAGTGATTGTCGTGCGCCATCAATCTCGTCCTAGGATAGATTGCCCTCTTATTTCTATCACGCCACTTGGTACGTTCGTTGGATCAATCGAGTCATGAGTTCCACACCGACCATTAATTGTCCACAGGTGGCGTCGATTCCTGTGCTTCAGGTCCCATCGTCTGTTCCCATTGATGCGACACAGATCCAGCCGGTTCCTGTGTTGGCATCGTTGGAGAGTCATGCCGGGGCGGGGTTCTTTTGCCGAGAGTTTAAGGCCCGCTCTAACGATAACCAACTGCCACCGCGCGTCTTGGTCGCGGGATGTGGTGCTGGCCATGAAGCGGTCGCGATTCAGCAGGACCTCAACGGGGTTGTCGATGCGGTAGACATCGAAGATTTTGTGTCTCCCGAGCTAAAGCTCAAATCAGCGGTGCGATTTGGTGTCGCCAGCGTAAGCGAACTTCCGTTCCAAGACTCGGCCTTTGATGCAATTTTCTATCACCACGTCATCGAGCATGTCGACGATCCTGTCGGTAGTTTGGCCGAGTTGTATCGAGTGCTCGCGCCGGGCGGGTGGCTGTTTGTTGGGACCCCGAATCGCCTTCGATTGGTGAGTTCCATCGGAGCCCATCAGCAGTCGACTTGGGACGCGACCTTCGCGAACAAACTTGCGGACAACCTCCGTGATTGGAAAGATAGATTAACCGGTCGGTTTCGCAACGAACTCGGTGCCCATGCCGGCTTCAGCCGGAGAGAGCTCGATCGAATGCTCGCAAGCTATTTTGATGAGCGGCATTGGTTGACTAGGCAATACCTAAAATTCAAGTACTCTTCTGGGCGTGCTGCGAAACTTCTACCTTTTGCTACAAATCGGTTCGTGTGTTGGTTTGCTGCACCGGCCATTTATGCTCTCTGCCGCAAATCGCCCTGACGCAATGGCTCGTGTCCTAGTCCGTGTGTGTGGACCCGGCGAAGCTATTAGGCCAGTCTTTAAAAGACTCTTTCGGAGTCAATTGCGAAGATGGATTCCATTCGGATCAGAGTACAATCCTGACCGCTAATTTGCTTCTGGGACGTTGCACGCAAGATGGATTCCCCAACGATCTAACAGCGTCCCCTTTTGCTGATCCACGATTGCGAGGTTGGTATTGTAGATAGCTAGGGCGGTTGCTGTTGCTGCAACTGCGTCGACGCGGGCTTGCAATGCAGATTGGTAATCGACGAGCGCAACCAGCAATCCTTCTTGGCCAAGTTCCTCAGGCGGGTTCTCGTACCGGATCTTCGAAAGATTTACCCACTCTTTAGCTTCGGTGAGTTGGCGTAGTGCACTTTCAAATGCAGCGAAGGATAGATGCACGGAGTTGATGGATTCCGCTAAATTGAAGGCGACGCTTTGCTCGACCGCAGCGAGTAATTCCGAAGATCTCGCGGATTCAAGTTCCGTTTGTCGAAACTTTGCAGTTGCGTTCCGGTTCCCCATCTGCCGTGAGTAGACGAGTCCGAACGATAAGTCGATAAATTCGAACCGTGACATATCTGCAAGTGCGACGCCGAGATCCTCGTTGAGTCCGCCTGATCGTAACGTGGATCGGAAGTCGAGTTGAGGCCGTAATTGGTTACGGGCGACTTGACGTTGATTGGCCAGAATTTCAATCTCATGCCGGCGCAGAAGCAAATCTGGGTTGCGCTGCATAGCTACCGAGACTTCGGATTCCAACTGAAAGGATTGAATACGGAATTCCGGGGCATCTTGGGGTACGAGCATGGAGGCGGGTTCGAACGCAAACCCCGACATTTGTGCTAATTGAAGGCTCAGTTTTTGGATTTTTTGTTCCGAATCCAATTTTTGCTGGACCAGATTCTCAAGCTTCACGCCGACCCGAGCGACATCGGCATAAATGACTCTTTTCGCTTGGTAGCGGAATTTTTCGATTTCGAGCATTCGCTGGGAGAGCTCAATCGCTTCAATAAGCGCAGCGCGACGAACATTCGCGGCATGCAAGTCCCAGTAAAGCTTCTCGATGGTTACAAGCTGCGTTTGGAGTTTTGACTCGACATTGAGCCGAGTTTGATCTTCCCGATTCTCAGCAATCCGAATCGTAGCTAGGTTATTTCGACGGCCTGCACCACGGAGGATGGGTTGAACACCCTGAAAGACGAGGCCCGCTTCGTTGTTTGGATTGAACCCATTGGGATTTCCAGCAGGGAAGAATAAATAGGCAACGGATGGTTCGTAGCCCACGCTCGTGGTTGCACCGGTTGCCCATTCCTTCGAGAGTCGCGTGATGAAGTCGATTTCATCACGCTTGGTAGCAACTGGAATACCATCTTGGGTAAACGATGCTGGGGGAAGATTGTATTTGTTGGAGCCTACGAGCGATGATAAGGTTGGATCGAATCGTGATTGCGCGATAGTTATTTGTTGAGCGGCAATCAAAGGGTCCAGTTGGGTGGTCGACTCGACGGTCACTTGCGCTCCGAGCGAATGGATTACCTTTTTATTCGTAATGGAGCTTTGGATTGCATCGACCAATGACACATTCTGGAGTTTTAGTGCGTCCATTCGGTAACCGAATGGGGGGGGAATTGAGTCCAACTCAGGTAGTTCTTGGGAAGGAAAACTATCGCCGGTGTTTGCATCGCTAATGCCGCTTTCGAGAGTTGGCGTCGAAACCGTAATTGAGCTTTGTTCTTGCTGGAGTTGAGTGACTTCTCTCGCGGTCGGAAACGCCTCGACTGATGATTCGGCTAGCAAGTCTGTTGGAGCGAAGATGCGAATATGCTTCAGTGGAAAGTGCGGCTTGGTTATTGTGCGCTCGCTCGCGGGTGAGCTTTCGACAGGGGGGGACGCCGCGTAAATAAGAGGTGAGCTTCCCCCGCTTTCGTGGGCTAACGAGGCAACTTGCGGTGATCTCGTTCGAAAACCAGTCACTCGGATGGTTGCTGGTTTCGCCGGCTCTCTAGGTAACGGCTGGGAACTCTCGCGATTCGGGGGGGCGGGGCGAAAGCCCGTGACGCGGACTTGTATTGGCAGCGAGGAACCTTCAGTCGGCAAGTATGAGCTCGAAGAGGTGGATGAGAACCCTTCCGAATCAGCGACTGGATGGGTGGGACGTACCGCTAGTATACGACCCTGCGCGTTCGCATTGCCTGCTAGGAGAACAAGTACGCCGAGCGATTGCACCCGAACCCAGCTTTGCCAGCGTTTCGCAGGCAGTTTTTGGGTGGATGGTTCACGCCGGAACGCCATCATGCAATCCTTCTCTGGGCTGAATAATCCTGACAATCGGATTCTTGGTCAGATTCGTCACGTTGGAATCCGTTCCTTCACGCTAAGGAAGCGGGATTTTGGGGTACCGATGAATTGTTGGCTCTTGTTGAGTAATAACCGCAATAATCCGTAAAGTCAGCTTGGATTGTCTTATCGGGAAACTCGTTGTTTATGGGGAGTCTTCCATTGAACACAGCATTTGGGCAATTAATCTAAAACCAAGTGGTCGCCTTTAACTTGCGAGGCGGTTTTGTTTTCAATCAATGAATTCATAGGAAAGATTATTAATGGCAAAGTTCAGTTTGACCCGTCTCGAAGAGCGAATTGTTCCATGCGCGGTTGCCTGCGGTTGCTATTGCGGCGGTAGCGGCAAGGGGCACTCGGGTAAGGGGCACTCAGGGAAGGGTAAGTCGAACAAGGGGCACTCGGGCAAGGGACGATCGGGTAAGGGGCATTCCCACAAAGGACGTTCCGGCAAGGGTGGAAAGTGCAAGTAATCTCTGGTGAAATCCAGGTATCTTGAAGTTCCTCAATATGAGTGAAGAGCCACGATGTGTACTCGCTACACGCCGTGGTTTTTTTGTTTGGTCACCCGAGAATCGCTCCAATATGGTAATTCTGGCAAGGCCGGCCGTAACAACCAGAAAAAGCAAGATATTTGATACATCTGCACGATACTGTGGGACTCTGGCGAGATCTTACCGGTGTTGCACGCAGGCTTTTCGGGCGTGGAATTAAGCTGGAGGTGAGCGTAGGGTTGGACGGCGTAGGATTGTCACTTGCCTACCCGTCAAGCAGCACTTGAGACACTTAGATGGGAGACATGGTCGTGGAATCAGGCACCGCAGCGCCGTGTGATGAACAAAGTGCCCCAGACGATTGTCCGCAATGCGGAACAGGCCCTGAGACATACACCATGCTCAGGGGGATGTATAAATTTGACGTCGACCTCGCACGCTCGATTGTGTCCGATGGACGCGAACCGCTCGCACTTGACATAGAAGATGTTAAGTACGCGCTGGAGTGGTCTGTCATCCACGAACCGCACCTCGACCACGTGGACCTGACCTACCCAGGTATCATAGCGCACTACTGGTACCCGGATACATCAGGGGAGTTGCTGCACGGGACTGTTCTCATCGATGGGCATCACCGCGCTGCCAAGGCATTACAGCGTAACGTACCGTTTTATGTGGTTGTCTTAACAGAAGCTGAAAGCAAAAAGGTAACCCTTCGATCGCCCGAAGTTGGCGTTGCGATGGAGTGAGGTAGTGGGTAACCCTAATCTTGCGCTGAAATCGATCGCTGATTCAATCGCTCCGGAGGCGGAATCTGAGCTGCTGCCTACGTTAAAGCCTTCCGTTCTACTTGTGGAGCTTGGCGGCGGTGAGTATGTCGTCAAAGATTCTAATACGCAGGCTTATTTCCAAGCCGGTGAATCGGAACATTTTTTGCTTCGTAATTTAGCCGAGGGAATTACTTACCCGGAGTTGAGGTCGCGTTACTCATCGCGATTTGGCGAGGATCTCGAGCGAGCGGATTTGGATCCTTTTTTGGAAACTTTGGTTCGTCGTAAATTGATGGAACCAACATCAGGGTTCACGGTTACCAACCCCTCGTCAGTCGATCGACTCTCATCGAATGAATACGCGGAAGATGATTTCGAGATAGAGCAAGATGGCCCGCTGAGTCGTTGGGGGAAAGGAAGTCTACTCTACTACCGATTGCCGTTGCTCGATCCAGACAAACTCCTGGCTCGCATTGTCAACACGGCACCATGGATTTGGACCAAAGGCTTTTTGCTGGCGTCACTGATGATGATGCTGTGTGCACTTTATGTTTTGGCAAGCCAAAGGGATGCCTTTGCTGTATCGGTCGGATACGCATTGCGGTGGGAGACGTTGCTTTTGGTGGGGGCTATATCTTTTTTCGTGACAGCGCTTCACGAAACCGCCCATGGCGCGACGTGCAAACGATTTGGCGGAGAAGTGCGCGAGGCAGGCGTGCTCATTATGATGATGATCCCGTGCATGTATGTCAATGTCTCCGATGCGTGGACGATTAAAGAACGTTGGAAGAGGATGTTGATCACGGCAGCAGGTGGATACATGGACCTGTGCATTTGGGCAATTTGTGTCTTTTTGTGGAGGATATCACTTCCCGGAACCTTGTTTCATCATCTCGCGTTCATCGTCATGTCGACATGCGGTGCGCGCGGTTTGATCAATTTCAATCCTTTGCTCCGTTTTGACGGGTACTACCTGCTTGGGGATTACTTAAAGATATCAAATCTCTATGCGCAAGGTCGCGAGTATTGGATGCGTCATCTGGTTTGGTTTTTTTGGGGTGCGGCGCGGCCCGAGAAGCAGGAGCGGGGTGTGACCCTTCTTCTCTACGGATTGATGAGTTGGAGTTTCGCAGTTTCCTTTTTGAGCTTTTTACTTTTGAATTTGATGGGCTACGTGAGCCTCCGGTATGGCGTTCTGGGTTTTTGTTTTGGAGCAGTTCTCATGACTTACGCAGTTCGACGGGTTTTTCGAGGCTTCATCGGGACTGAGTTCATCGAGATGTTGAAGTCTCGTACTACTCGGACACTTGCGTGGCTCGGGGCACTGGGCGTCGGTGCCCTTCTTCTGTTCCTCGTACCTGTTCCTTATTATTCCGTTGGTGAGTTCGAAGTTCGCCCGAGCGAGTCTGTTGATGTGCCATTCCCCGTTCCTAGTTTTATCCAAGACGTCGTCGTCGACGATGGTGCATTTGTCAACCAAGGAGACGTGTTGGTGCAGTTGCGATCTCCTGATTTGGTGAGTCAAATCGAAGCGAAAGAAGCCGAACTCAAAGAATCGATAGCCAATCTGCAACGGTTGAAAGCTGGTTCCCGGCCCGAGGAGATCCTGGAACAAGAATCCCGGGTTCGGCGATTAACAAGCTGGTGCGAATTGGGACGCGTCGAAGTAGAGACGACCAAGGAAGCCTTGAAACATCAATTGGAAGCCCTTGAACATCGTATCGGTCAAGCGAGGACTGAGTTGCAGCATGCCGAAAAGGCGATCGGACTTTCGGAACGGCTTGCGAGGCAGGGCGCACTCGCTGAATCGCAATTGGAACGTGAAAGGACGAAGATGAATGTGCTTCGGCAGAGAGTAGCCGAAGTGGAATCGCAACGATCGGTTGCGGCGACCGAAGGTGTACGAGTTGCGATGGCCGAAATGGCCCGCCGAGAACAAGAACTTGCTGATGCGGAGGCGAAACTTCGATTGCTTAAACTAGGTTCGCGCCCCGAGGATATCGCCGCGGAAGAGGCAAGGAAAGAAAGGCTTGCAGAGGAGCTGGACTTTCTAACAATTCAGATTGAAAGCATGAAGGTAATTGCCCCCGTTTCCGGCCATGTTTCCTCGTCCCGTTTGAGGGAAAAAACGGGAGGGTTTGGAGCGAAGGGGTCCTTGTTATGCCAGATTCAGAGGCAAGGCTTGGATCGTATCGAAGTCAATTTGCCGGAGGATGATTCACTGACAGTTACTCCAGGCCAGCAGGTTACTTTTAAGGCCAGAGCTTTACCATTAGAAACGTTCCATGGAGAGATCGTACGTATCGCGCCAACCACGCAAAAGCCCGTAGACCCCTTGGTTCCACAGAAGTCAAACACCAAACCGACGCTGGTTCTTCATTGTCGCATCGAGGGAGTTGACGGAAAGCTCAAGTCAGGGATGAGTGGTTTTGCTCGTGTATCTAAGGGATGGAGTACGTTGGGTCGAGTGATTCAGCTAAAGGCGTATCAATACCTACGAACCGAGTTTTGGTGGTAGTTGCATCGATTAACTCCGGTGCTTTAGTACACGGTTGATCCTTGGTTGTGAGGTTCAAGCGTTGAATGCTCGTATCCTTTTGAGTTCTTTGCACTCGCTGTAAACCTAGCAGTCGTTTGGAAACTAAAAGCGGAACGGTGCGAGCCTTTCGGTAAGTTTCGTTTTACCTGGAGAAACCTGGTAATTTTGCGGTCCACGGCTATCGTGTCGAGCGTTTTTCATCGGGCTTTTAGGCTAACACCCGCACACGAGAGAATGCAGGCCGAAGACCGTCGTGATACCGTAGGTACCGGTTTTGCTGATTCTATGGGCATTCCTTCCATCGGGGACGTATCTGCCTGCATTGCTGAATCGAAAGGTTTTACTGGGAAGTCGGGAAAACTTCGCATTTCTGCGCGATTCGCTGTTCTAAGGAAAACCATAACCTAGTTTTTTAACAAGGCGGATAGTCGCAGTGAAAGGGTACACTCAAAGCCATCGGATATCGCACAGGATCAAAACAGAGACTGTCGAGCCCATTTGGGCCGCAATGGAGAGCTGTTGTCCCCAACTGATCTTGCCCAGGAGCCAAAAAAGATCGCGATAATCGTTCTAGATTAGGTTAATCGCAACGCTTGATCCCGATCTACAACGAGGAGATTGTGCCATATTCGCTCCCGTACCCTACATTAGATCCATAGAAAAATAGAATTCAGATCTCTCCTGTTTTATGCGATACTTCGGCGTGGAAATGGAACGAGTACAACTACCAACAAGATGGTCAGTCAAGCGCATTCGAAGACGAGGTGCTGCAACGGTCGAGTTTGCAGTCGTTTGTCCATTGTTCCTGATGTTGCTGGCTGGGATTGTAGAGATTGGACAGGCGACACGCGTCAATCATATGCTTTCGACCGTCAGTCGCCGTGGTGCTAGATCAGCTTCGATGAGTGGCGCATCGTCTAGCGTGATTGCATCTCGTGTGAAAACGCAATTGAGCAAAATGTGCGGTTTGAAGGAACAAGATATCATCGTGACCGTAGCCGTAGCTGGAGACAAAGCGAAGGATTTGAGTAGCGCCAATAAGGGTGACGAAATCGAGGTGTCGGTGAGAGTTCCTTATTCGAAAGCGGGCATGGGGGTTTATGCAAACCTCTTCTCTACGATGGACTTGAAAGCAAATTGTTTCTTTGAGCACGAATAGATGAACCAATACAACTTGAAGCCAAGTCGCATGAAAGACCGTTGCGGAGCTATCACCGTACTTTCAGCGATCTGTTTGGTAATGTTGATCGCCTTCGTTGCGTTTGCCGTCGATCTGGGAATCATGTCGACAACAGACTGTGAATTGCAAAGTGCCGCTGACGCAGGAGCGTTGGCAGGCGCGAGGGCCCTCTCGAAGAGCAGGGCGTCTGCGATCAATGCCGCGTGTGCTTGGGCGGGCAAGAACAGTTCGTCAAAGCAAGCCATTAAAATGATCGCCGGTCAAGACGTAGAGATTGGCGTCTGGGATGACGCAACTGCAAAGTTTTCAGCCTTGCCCGAATCATCAACGACGGTTGCCAACGCGGTCAGAGTCACCTGTCGGCGTGATGCGAACCATGGGAACTCTGTTGGGCTATTTTTCGCCCCCGTCTTAGGTGTCAGCACTGTTGGGATGAAAGCGACTGCAGTTGCGGTCAATAAGGGCGGAACCTGCGGGGGCATTATGGCTCTTGAGAAGATCTATTTGAACGATAGACAAGTCGGTCGGGCTTCTTACACGGACAGCTACGATTCCTCTAAGGGAGCTTACTCACCATCAACTGCGGGTAAGAACGGCGATGTTTGTACCAATGGGCATCTGACGTTGAACAATAACTCACAAGTCAATGGTGACGCCCGTTGGTGGAAGTATGCCAAAACGCCGAACGCAAGTGCTAGCCAAGTTACCGGCAAGTTCGAGAGTTTCGAGGAGCAGATACAGTTTCCCGCAATTGATCCAGGGGATGCGGCTACCAACAATTTGAACAGCAAGATCAAGCTGAGCAGTAAGGGGGCCACCGTTCTGACGAATGGTCAGTTCACGTTGACGGGCGTGAATGATTCGATCACGTTAGCCCCAGGTACATATTACTTTTCCACGATGACCGTCGCAGGTGGCTCCACCGTGTTTGTAACGGGGCCAACCTACATTTACGTATTGGGGCAAATCGATTTACGGCTGGGGAATTTGGTGAACACGACCAAGATTCCTGTAAATCTTCAAATCTACCCGATGGGTTATGGTACTTACTTCTACCTTCCGTATTATGGTCAACTGCATGCGAGTATCTATTCCACCCAAGCGCACATCTACCTCGATGAGAAATCGGCACCGGTGAATTTTGAGTTCTTCGGGAAGATGGTCGGTCAGAAAATACGGGTTTGGGATACGGCTCTTCATGTGGATGAATCATTGGCGTTTGGAGGCTTGAGGTCCGGTGGCGAGCAAATCGGAAAATCGGGGATAACTCTTGTCGAATAGGATCGACCTAGAGAGTTGTGTCGAATCATTCTGGGCGGGAATCGTGTGACTGCGAGTGTATAGATGAGGAAGTCGATTTTCGGCTGGGGAGTGTTATCAGTAGCGTGCATCGTTGTAGGCGAAAGCCTAGTCTATTGGAAATTCGATGGTTTGGGATCACTGTCGCCAACCCCGAATGCTGCGTGCCTACTGAGCCATCTCCAAGCACAAGACGTCGGCAATGTTAGCCCAGGCATGGAGTTGAATGTTCCTTTTACCATCGCCAACGTAGGGGCGAAACGCTTAGTGATCAACAAAGTGATTTCGGGTTGTGATTGCGGCGCGGAATCGTTGGAAGGTGTTTGCATTGTTCAACCCGGGGAACAGCGGAAGCTTCAGGTTCGGATGACCTCAAGACTCGAAGATGGACCGTTTTTGCAGGAGGCAGAATATTCTACCAACGATCCCAAGAACCCACGTGTTGTGTTTTCTATTCAAGGAATCGTCGGATCGCCTTGAGGACCTAATTTAGGCATGAGAAGCGAGACTATCCGCAATCGTAGAGGTAATTGCTCTGGTAGCGAAACGCCCTAAGTTCGTGATTCCATGAGGTAATCAGGGATGTTCCGTCAGACGGACTGTCACTGAATGGGCCATCGCAATTCAAGACGTTGCCCATCACGCAACACCGTGGCATTTAATTGAGTTGGCGATAGGTGGCTGGAAAGCAGCGTTCCAATCAGCCGGCTTTCATCGATGGGACCGCGAATCCCCTCGATCGCGAGTATCACGTCCCCCTTCTGAAAACCAGCTTTTTTGGCAGCTGCGTGCTCGCCATATTCACCAAGTCCATGAACGATCAAGCCGAGATCCTGGGATTGGAGGCCGAGCGATTGGCGTTTGGTGGCGTCTAATGTTTTAAGGACCATTCCCCCCTGTGCCATGGCTCGCATCTGCCATGTTCCGACTCGGGAAGAGATGTCGCTATGAGTTCGCCAACCGGCAGGAAGTTCCAGGGTTAATTCGGTAGGAGTACCTCTTCTCTGGACCGAGATCGATTTGGTATCGACGTCTTTGGAGCGATGGAGTGCCCAAGCGATATCGGCAAGTGATGTCATAGGTGCGCCATCGATCGCGACGATTTCATCGTCTTTCAGAATGCCTGCTTCCGCGGCCGATCCATCAGGTTGTACCGATTTAACCGTTGTTCCCGTCTTTTGATCCACAATGATACCGATGGCTTTGGGGTCCGGCATGGGATAAATCAAGTCCTGCGGAATCGCTTCACCCTTTTTGCGGTACCAAGCACGATAGGCATCGCCGATTTGGTGGCAATGGACGCAGCTTTGAACCACGTTTCCTTCCCAATTGAGTTCCCTTTCATACTTGCCAGCTAGACCAGGGATCTCGATCGGCAGTTGGAATGGAGTAGGGCCACCTTGTTTGAGGGTAAGTTGGTCTTTGGCTGCTCCCCAGTCGTCGAACAAGAGTTTTGACTTTCGAAGCATCGCTTGGAAGCTGGCGGTGGAAGTTTCCATTTCGTCAATTTGATGCTGCCACGAGCCGTAACGGCCGATTAGCTTGCCCTCGGGATGGAAAACCAATGTGGAGAACGAGAGGTCGTAATCGAATTGAAACCAAGATAGATCGATTGCATTGGCGTTGATGAGACGCACGCAAACAAAACCGTCAAGCAGTGGTTGTAACTCCTTCGCTCGTAAAACGCTTTCATCGATGCCAGAGCATGCTTTGCACGGGACGCAACGAAGGACGACGAGCAATGGCTTGTTGAGTTTCTTTGCCGCATCGAATCCGGTTTCTAGGTCGTTGTAGAGCCAGCGAGCATCGCTGCCGAGACCTTTCTTATCATCTCGGACCGCCTTTTCTCGGCGGTTCTTTTCATCCCCATGTACAGGTGCTGCGGAGATCAGAAACGTGACAATGAGCAACCATCGATACGACCTTGACATAAATTCAGATTCCTCGGAAAGATTCGCGATTTGATCAAGCCCACGTTGCTGCAGTCGATGATACGAATTGCAATGGATGGGTAGGCTGCTGAATACTTCTTTATTTGTTTAGGTCCCATCGGCATCTTCATTAGACGGTTCATGATGGCAGTCATGGAGGATGGCGATGCGTACCGTTCTTCGTTTCCACGCAGACTAGCGCATCAATCGTTCTTTATCAATGCACAGGTTGCAACATTTGGTCATCGATAAATCGCTGCATGCATTCGAAAAGTTGAATCCGCTCTGGTTCCCAATGCATGTCGTGATAAAGGTCGGGCCATTCGATCCATCGGCATTTGTCGTTGGAGCGGGACGCAAACTCACGGCTTGCCGGGCACGATGTGATGCGATCACCTGAGCCGTGCATCAAAAGGAGTGGTGTGGCTAGTTGAGAGGCGTTTTCGATCGCCGATTCACCAGCTTCGAGCATGGATAGTCCAAGCGCCGCAGAGACTCGCTGATGCACCAGTGGGTCTTTATTGTAGGCTTCGGCAGCGGCCGGATCGTGTGAGAGCTCACTAGGGTTGATATCCGTCGATAGAGTGAGTGTTGGCCAAGCCTTACCGAGAAGTTTCGCGACCATCAGCTTCCACGCAGGTGGTGGGAACGTCGTACGAAAGAGGGGGCTGGTGGCAATGGCGCCTGCCAATTGATTTTTTCTCCGTAGGATGTAGTTCACAACGACGCTTCCGCCGAGGCTTTGCCCATAAAGAAACTTTGGGATCCCTGGATACGACGTGGCTAGATATTCTTCCAGGCGTCCGACATCGTCCACGAGGGTATCGAAATGGGGGAGCGTACCTCCTGTCCGACCATGCCCGCGTTGATCGATTGCGATCACCGTGGCACCTTGGTCAACAAAATGCTTAGCAACGTGCTCGTAGCGTTGAGCGTGCTCACCTAGTCCATGCAAAATACCTACCACGAAACCGGGGGAGTGGTCTCCAACCCATCGACGGCACATGATTCCAGATTCGCGAAAACTGGATGGATTTTGCTGGGTTGGCAGCACAAGATCATGGACGTGCATTTCGCGAAAAACCCTCCTGCGAACGTTTCATGGATGGCCTGAACAGCTAGCGCTTTCAGAGCATGAATGATTCCAAAAAAACACAGCATTAATCTATTAGTGGCCGTAGTCCGATGCTACTTGAGTTCGGGATCCTTTTCAGCGTCGGCCTGGTAATACAATTCCGAAGGAATCAACAGTTCCTGGGGGACTTGGTCACCACCGAAGTACTTGGTGATCTGTTCGATGGTCATGCTGCCAATGCGATCAGGAAACTGGATCGGATCGCAAAGGATCTTTCCATCGCGGATGGCTTGTTTGCCGGTGATCTGCCCATCAAACCCGATGATTTTCACTTGTGCTTCTTTGTTCACAGCTTCCAATGCTGCTCGTGCTCCGAGAGCAGATGGGTCGTTGATAGCAAAAATCGCCGCTAGGTCGGGATGAGCTTCGATCGCATCCTTGGCAGCTTTAAATCCTTCATCGCGGACCCCGCCACCATCGAGTGTGGTCACTACGTCGATTTTGTCACCGGTTGCTTTTTCATTGTGAGCATTGACGACCTCGAGGAATCCCTTCACCCGCATTTGGCACGATTCGGCTTGTGGGAAGTGGAGTATCGCGACTTTACCACCGGTGCCGCTAAGAAGCTTGACCAACGCATCCCCCGCAAGTTTGCCTCCTTGGAAGTTGTCGGTCGCGATGTGGCAGACCACCTTGGCCTGATCCCCTGCGTATTTGATGTCATTGGTGAATACGGGGATACCTGCGGCGTTGGCCTCGGCGATGGCTGGACCGATCGACTGGGAATCGCACGGGTTCAATACAATTGCGGATACGCCTTTGACAATGAAGTCGTGCACGTGGTCCGCTTGTTTCTTCACATCGCGATCGGCGGACAAGACGATGATTTCGTATCCCTGTTTTTTCGCCTCTGCCTTCATGGTGTCAGCGATCACGGTAAAAAATGGATTGGTGAGAGTCAACGCGGAGTAACCGATCGTTCCTTTAACTCCTGAGACAGGCTGTGGATTCGGGTTCGACGGAGTGTTGGCAGTGTCGCTCGGCGGGGCGGGTGGTTTCGAGTTATTGCAACCCGTTAAGCAGATAGCGAACGTGAGAGCAATGAGGATAGGTCTTAGAATCATCGGGGGTAGCCTGTACAACGAGGGCTGGGAGGATGGTGGAATCGCTTGGTTGCGGCGATCGTTTAGATGATACCATCTCAGAATAGGTTTTGTGTATTGGAAGCCACCCCAATTCGAGCGTGATCCAATACCCGTACATTGAGACCAATTGGAATCAATTGGGTTCAATTTTGATTGCCTTAAGAATGTGTGCAGAATATCTGTGGTAAAGTTGGGTTCTGGTAAACCCGTTATTACCCACAAAGATTTTTTGATTTATTTCTACCAGCAAAACATCGATCATGAGAAAGCGCATAGCTGCGACGCTTGCAGCATCCATCTTGTCCAGTTCGACCTTCGCTCAGGAACTCCCGACTACCGGAACGATTGAATCCAGGATTGGTAAGTTAGAGCTGAGAAATGGTTTTCCGACGGAGGCAACGGTCCAGAAGGTTTTCGACGACATTGATTTCCAACGGGCATGCCAAGCGTATCTGTGGGCATTGCCGATCATGGCGATGCAGGAGTGGCAGCGGGAGCACCGGGAGACGTTTGGCGCGGGCAATCTCGATTACGTGGATTACTTCACGTTTACGGACAAATTAGGTTTGCTCACGGCAAACGCCACGACCCCATACGTCATGGCCTTTCCAAACCTGAAGGAAACAGGCCCGCTGGTCATGGAGGTTCCCTCTGGGCCAACGGCAGGGGGGATGACTGATTTTTGGCAACGACCACTGACCGATTCCGGCCAGACGGGCCCTGATAAAGGTAAAGGCGGGAAGTTTTTAGTCTTGGGGCCGGATGATCCTGACATGAATCCCGAGGGGTACTATGTCTTGAGATCACCAACAACCAATGTCTGGTTTGCACATCGCTCACTCGACCCAGATCCAGCGAAAGCCAAAGCGCTTGCAGGGGAACTAAAAATTTACCCCTATGCGAAGCGAGACAACCCCGAAGCCACACGCCACGTTTCCCCGAATGGGCGGCCTTGGACGGGCAAGCAACCAACGGGTCTTGCCTACTGGGAAGGGTTGGCGAAAGTCATTGCGGAAGAGCCATCGCTCGAACGCGATCGCATGTTTCTCGGAATGCTACAGCCGCTGGGGATAGAGAAAGGAAGACCGTTTCAGCCCACCGACCGGCAAAAGAAGATTTTGATCGATGCCGCACTCACCGGTGAGATCATGGCTAGAACGATCGGCTATGCGAAACGGTTCCCTGGTACCAAAGTTTGGCAGAACAAAGAGTGGGAGTTCTCGCTCATGCTCAAGGAGACATCGCAAGAGTTACCGAACTACACCCAATTTGACGAACGCACCTCTTGGTTCTACGAAGCGGTAGGAGTGTCGGTGGGGATGATGGGGCGAACCGTTGGAGCTGGCCAGGTATATTTAGAAGCCTCCAAAGATTCTCAGGGGAATTGGTTTGATGGAAGTAAAACGTATCGTTTACGTGTTCCACCCAACGCTCCCGTGGCCCAGTTTTGGTCATTCACTGTTTACGACAATGAAACCCGGTGCTTTGTCGATACGGGCGTCCAGCCTGATCGGTCGTCCCGAGACAATATCGTCAAGAACGCCGACGGCTCTGTGGATCTTTACTTCGGGCCCTCCGTTCCCTCTGGCAAGCCTGAATCGAATTGGATCAAGACGATTCCGGGGAAAGGTTGGTTCACTTACTTTCGGCTTTATGGCCCTACGCAACCATTCTTCGATCGCACATGGGTGCTACCGGATGTTGAAGTAATCCAGAAGTAGTCCAATAGAGACGAAGTCGATCGGTGAAGATTTTACTGCGGTGAAGATTCTACTGCGGTAAACGCATGGCGTTGATCAGATTGCGGACGCAATCTCTCGATGGATAGAAGGGGGACGGAGTTTTCGTCTTGAAAACTCGAGTTGCGAGAGGTTAGCGGATAGGTTGCGAAACGTGGGGCTGCCGATTCCAACTCCGGGGGCTCTTAAACGCCTCGAGCATGTTTTGACGGGTTCCTATGGTGCATATGGATCGATTTAGTCGGTTGTACCATCGAATCGGAGCTCATAAATACGAAAGGGCGCTTTGCAAATTGACTCGTATCCCGCTGGAATTAGCCTGAATGAAACGGCTTCATAGACCTCAAATCGTGGTTTTTGTTGATGAAACTATTGATCCAAATCCCCTGTCTTAATGAGGAAGCAACCTTACCCGCTACGTTGCGGGATATCCCGAGGGATATTGCGGGGATCGATCAGGTGGAAATACTTGTGATCGATGATGGATGCACCGACCGGACCGTAGACATTGCGCGATCCGCTGGGGTCGAGCATATCGTCTCGTTCACAGGAAATCGAGGTTTAGGGTACGCGTTTGCCGCAGGGTTCGACTATTGCTTGAACGCGGGTGCGGACATCATCGTCAATACCGATGGTGACAATCAGTATTGCGGCGCAGACATCCCCAAATTGATCGCGCCCATTCTTGAACACCGGGCGGATATCGTCATCGGTGACCGGCAATGCTCCAAGGTTGCTCATTTTTCATGGTTGAAGCGCAACCTCCAGGCACTAGGTAGTCGAGTGGTCAGTTTCCTCGCAGGTATTGAGGTTCCCGATGTCGCTAGCGGGTTTCGTGCCTACAGTCGAGAAGCGGCCCTAAGCCTGGTGAATTCGACATCGTTCGACCATACCGTCGATCATGTTATTCAGGCAGGTCGTCGAAAGATCGTCACTAAGGTGGTGCCAATCCGTACGAATGAAAAACTGCGAGAATCGAGATTGTTCTCCAGTATCTGGACGTTCATTAGTCGATCGATCGGAATCATGGTACGCGTGTATGCCTCCTATCGAGCGCTGGTGATATTTACATTCGCAGGCTTGGTGTCGCTCAGCCTAGGGGCCCTGTTGGGCTTGCGATTTCTCTATTTCTTTTTCTTCGTTGCGGCCGAAAGTGACTCGCATGTCCAATCCTTGATTCTAGCTGCAGTGCTTCTAATCGCCGGTTTCCAAATGATCTTGACTGGTATCCTTGCCGATCTAATGAACTCAACTCGCTCGATCCTCGAGGACACGAACTATCGGATTCGAAAGTTGGAATCCGGGGAACAAGCACGCAAATTCCCACGTGGTTAACAACTCGCGAAAGTACCGATGTTATTTTTGAGCCTTGCGATACTGATCACTCTGATCGGCTCGATTGCGATCTTCGCGGTGCTGGAATCCGTTTTGGTTAGGTTCCTGGGGAATAGTACATCGGATGCATTCGACGTCGTATGGGCGGGATTGCTACTGCAAGGAGGCTTGCTTCTAGGAATTAGCTTGATCGCACCGATCAACATCTGGACGTGGGCGGTCATGATGGGAGTCATGGGGTTCAGCCTACTAAACTCCGCGAGGATTAGGAATCGGATTTTCCAAACGTTCCGTCAAATCCTAGAAAGGGTAGGTTGGAAGGGGGCGCTTCTGGTGCTGATAGGTGTTGGGATTTATGGTTCTCAATCACCATGCAACTATGATACTTTGCTGTATCACCATCAATCGACACAGTGGTATTCGAAGTACGGATCCGTACAAGGTGTCGCGCTGCTTCATTACCGGCTTGGTTTTATCAGCTCAGCGTTTACTTTAGCCGCACCCTTTGAAAGTTTGTTCCCGCACCGATCAGCTACCCTGGTTAATTCCATGGCCTTGCTTCTGACTCTGTTGCAGATCGTAGCGGCGATCGGCAATATCGTGTCCGGTCGAACGACAAGGAAGGATGTTTTTTGGTGCTGCGGATTTTCGATGGTGTTGTCGATGCATCTGCTATTCCTGGATCCAGCGTCAGCGGCCCCCGATTTTCTGGTAAATGTAGCAACGGTATCTATTGCTGGCGCCATCCTCAATCGGATCGATGGGGAGCGGGGTTGGAATGTTGCTGTTCTTACCGCGGCCATTCTATTACCTCTCGTCAAACTTTCTGCAGCGCCGGTTGCACTGTTGGTGTGCATCGATGCGATCCTACGATGCGGGGAAGATCGGAAAAATATCCTCATCGTGACGGCAGGTGTCGGTGTGTTGGCGCTTGCAGCGATGATCGGCACATCATGGCGTCAAACTGGAAATCTAGTGTTCCCCATACCGGCCCTCCAGCGCGATGTTGCATGGGGAGTGGAGCCCGGCATGGCGCACGAGGTAAGTCAAGAGATTCGTAGTTGGGCACGTTGGGGGGGGCCAAGGCCGGAAAACAAGATCGAATCGGAGTGGTTCCTGGCTTGGATCCGTTCAAGTAAGGGGATTTTGTTCATGGCTGCAGCGTTTGGCAATGCCGCTGCCCTCGTGCTGATCGGCTTGCGGTCGAGAGGTCGATTGCGTTGCGATTACGCCCTTGTGATCCCCTGCGTTGGGCTGCTTGGGACGCTCTACATGCTGTATTCCGCCCCGAACCCGAGGTTTGGTTTTGGAATGCTCATCCTGGGTTGGTGCTGGATTGGGCAAGAAATGGTGTTCGGTCCACGCCAACGATTTCTCGTTCACTCGAGTTTGGGGACGAGAAATGGGGGGGCATATGTCCAAATGGCAGCTGGGATGGTTTTTTTGCTGGCTCTGATAGGAATCGGCGTTTTGCCGATCGATCCATGGCGGCGAGCGTTAAACGCTTTTTCAAAGGCTCCTTTGGTGTCCGCAGCCGACGGGCGTTTGAACTGGTACAAACCGTCGGCCGTACCGAACATAGGGTACGAGCGCTCTGCAACTGGTCATATCAGTACTGCGTTTGCGATCGAATTTGAACGGGCTCAAGTGAACGATGTTGAGTACATCTATCCCGTGAACACCGACGTTGCCGGTTCGCAATCGATTCCTTGTTCCCTCGAAAAGATAATCGAGATCGAATTGGCAAATCCTGATCGAGGAATTGCGGCTGGGTTCGTTCGCGGGCATATGGAGCCGTACCGATGACATGGACGAACAATTTTGTCAAATTCTCGCTTGGATGAATAAATTCTAGGAAGTCGAGAATCGTATAAAGGTACGCTGCTTACTGTTTTGGACCGCTACAATAGGGTTCAATAGTGATTCATTTGTCGCGGTCTCGCACACCTCATCGTCCCTTGGAAACTTACTTATGCGTCCGTACCCGATCCTTGTTCTGTTCCTCGTTGCGATTCAATGCGTTTTCGTTTGTGGCCAGGAGCGTTCCTTTGAATACCAGGAGGTGGTGCTAGACAATGGCTTGAAAGTGGTTTCACTCGAGGATTTTACGTGTCCCATCGTTGCGGTCCAGGTTTGGTACCATGTCGGATCGAAAAACGAGGAGCCGGATCGCCAAGGCTTTGCGCACATGTTTGAGCATATGATGTTCCGGGGAACCGATCGGCTCAACGAGACGGGGCACTTCGATAATATTCGAAAGGTGGGTGGTAATTGCAACGCCTACACGTCCTTCGATCAAACGGTCTATGTGAACGAGGTTCCGAGCAATCAGCTCGAGTTGGTACTTTGGCTCGAGGCCGAACGTATGGCGTTTTTGAAAATCGATGAGAAGGGGTTTTTCACGGAGCGCAAGGTTGTTGAGGAGGAACTGCGCATGGGGCACAACCGCCCCTACGGTCGTGCGCCCGAAAAAGTGCTATCGGCGATGTATGGCGATCGTCCTTATGCGTGGACTCCAGGTGGGCAGATTTCTCACCTTCGAAAAGCGCCGATCGAGGAACTAGCTGCCTTTTGGAACAAGTATTACGTCCCCAACAATGCAACGCTGGTTGTGGTGGGTGCGGTCAAGCACGACGATGTGCGGAAGCTCGCGACGAAGTATTTTGGATGGATCCCACGATGCCCCGATCCGGAGCAACCGGAGTGCAAGCCATTTCCGATGGATAAACCTCGACCACCGATCGAGATTGCCGAAGACAAAGGTCCATTGCCACTCATCGGTTGTGCCTATTTCACGGTTGGCTCGGACCACCCGGACTCCGTTGCCCTCGAAGTTCTCATGGGCGTGCTCGGGGGTGGCGAATCAAGCCGTATCTATGTTGATATTGTCAAGGAGCAAAAGATCGCCCAGATCGCTATCGGTGGTTCGTTTTCATTCGAAGATAGTGGCATAGCGGGTGCCGGAGGTGTGTTGCTCCCTCTGGTTGGGGATAAATCGCTGCTGATGAAGACGATCGACAAGCATATCGAGCAGATCGTCAACGAGCCGATCACCCAGTCGGAACTCGATAAGATGAAGAATCAACTGCGCCGCAACGAAGTATCGGGGGCGACCACGGTTGCGAACAAGGCGTCGCGCTTGGGTAACTTTGCAGTGCTCCTTGGTGATACCGATCGTATTAACCAGCGTCTTAAAGAAATTGAAGCGGTTACCATCGAAGATGTTCAACGCGTGGCGAAGAAGTACCTCGTTCCCAATAACCGCCGCGACATTAGGATCGAGCCAAGCACTGGAGGTATGCTGAAGTCCCTCTTTGGTGGCTCCAAGAAATCAGCCTCCAGCGAGGAGGGGCCTGCGCCGAGTGAGCCGACGACCAATCGCATCGTCGATCGTTTGGGACCCAAGGCGGGTGCCTTGCGGCCCGCTGATTTCCCCGAGAAGCCACCTGTTTCTGGGCCGATCGATACGGTCCCTGAACCCGTGGTCGCCAAGAAGAGATTGGCCAATGGACTCAACATAGCCGTGATTAGCAATCATGAAGTACCCATGGTTTCCATGGTGTTGGGTATCCGCAGTGGTGCTTGGACCGAGCAGAAGCCTGGAGTGGCGGCGATGACGATGAGCATGGTTTCACAAGGGACCAAAAATAAGACCGCGAAACAAATGGCGGAGGTGCTTGAAAGCAACGCAATTAGCCTCGCGGGAGCAGCAGGTATGGATAGCTCTTCGATCACCGGATCGGCGCTTTCGGACAAGGTTCCGCTTGCGATCGAGTTGCTCGCTGATATGGCTCTCAATCCTACATTCCCTAAGGAAGAGTACAGCATCTTGTCATCCCAAACCCTTCTGGGACTGACGATTTCGACCAAGACACCCGAGTATCTCGCCGATCGTGAGTTTCGTCGAAGTATTTACGGCGAGCACCCGTATGCGAGGACGGTCACTGGCGAAGTGTCCGATGTACGGGCCATAAAAATCGATGACATGAAGGAATGGTTTGCTGCCAATGTGCGACCGAATAATTGCACCCTGTACTTGGCAGGTGACATAACCTCCGAGGCAGGTTTCGAGCTCGTCGAAAGGTATTTGGGTGATTGGAAAGTGGATGGGGAGCTAAGCCTTCCTGCGCTCCCTGTATTGCCCGAAAAGACTAAGACGCAAATCCTGCTGTATGATCGTCCTGGATCCGAGCAGAGCCAGATCCGAGTCGGGCACGTTAGCATTGGCCGTACCGATCCTAGCTATAGTCAAGCGATGGTGATGTCTAGCATTCTCGGAGGTTCGTTCAACAGCCGGCTCAACAAGGCAGTTCGAGTCGATAAGGGGTTGACCTATGGGGCACGGGGCGGGGTGTCGGCACGGCGATTCGCGGGTGAATTTCAAATTAGCACCTTCTCAAAGACTGTAAGTACGGTCGACACGATTCGAACCATCCTGGACGTCGTCCAAACGATGCAGGAAGGAAATCCCACCGAGAGCGAATTGGAAGATACAAAGACATTTGTTACTGGATCGTTTGCGGGCGATCGGGAAACGCCGGAAGCGACCATCGGTGATTTGTGGCTCTTGGAAACCGAGAGCCTACCATCCAACTACCAAAAGTTGTTCCTGGGCGAGGTTACCAAGACATCCGCAGAGCAGGTGAAAGACGTTTCTGAGAAGCTGATCCATCGTGATGGATTGGTGATTGTTGTTGTGGGTGAAGCAGAGAAAATCAAAGCCGATTTAGAGGCCATCGCTCCCGTGACTGTCATCAACGAAGAAACCTCCAAAAAGTAAAATCGGCTTGGGGTTCGGTTGAGTATCTTCGTCGAAGCTTTTTTGCGAAGGCGATGTGAGCGAGCCTCCACCCGGCGCTCACGCTTAGGGCTCGGAAGGGCTTCGCTTCGCGAATCGAATCCGAGCCACGCGTGTTAGCAAGTGGCTACTGGACGCTGAAACCCGGATCCCCCGATGCTGGTTATGAGCGATGCGTTGGAACTAGCAGGTCCAGCGCCCCTCAACCCGGCGCTCACGCTTAGGGCTCCGATGGAGTTCGCTTCGCGAATCAGATGCGCTTCGCGATTCCGAGCCACGCGTGTTAGCAAGTGGCGACTGGACGCTGGAACCTGGATCCCCCGATGCTAGGCATGATCCATACGCCGATGCTAGGCATGATCATTACCCCGACTCGAGTCGCGATCAAATCGTCGTTGGTGGCGATGTGAGCGAGCCTCCACCCGGCGCTCACGCTTAGGGCTCGGAAGGGCTTCGCTTCGCGAATCGAATCCGAGCCACGCGTGTTAGCAAGTGGGGCAAATTGCTTGATTGCATCGAGCGAAGGAAGGAGTGTTTTTTGCTCAGAGTTTGAGCGGCTTTTTCGGGGGAACGAAGCGAGTTCGCATTTATTACACTTGGCGTTTAGTTAGCACGTTCTGAATCGTAGGAAATTGTGTGCCAAGAATTCTTTCCGCATGCGGGGCAACGCATCAGCCGCCTGGGATTTCCTTTGGCCTTCCACCGAATACCGCCCAACTCCCAAACGGATCTACCGTGGCCGCAAAGGCAACGCGCTATCCACGAACGTGATTCGCGTTCCATGCTATCGCTCCAAGAGGCTGGTAGGATCGCTTTGAATAGACTCTGGATGGTGCTCATGTTCTTCGGAAGAGTATTAGGATCGGTTTAGAATCGGAAGGGTATACCAACCAGCTCTTTGGCCGCAATGAACTTGCGAGTCGCTCTACGGATTCGGAGTGGGTTTTCGCGTTGCCGCGATCAATTCCTCGGCGCCTTGATCGGCTAACTCGTTCATCGCGAGAGCAGCCAGCGATTCTGGTGTGGTCGATTCGAAAATGGTTGTCAAATCGATGGTGGTGGATACATCGCTCGCGATCATGGTAACGCCGTCGGCTGAGTAGACCTTGGCCCTCATCCGCAGTTGCCCATCGCGCTCGGTGGCATGGGCAGCGACGGGAGCGAGGCAACCGGCTCGGAGCGCACGCAATAGCCCGCGTTCAGCTCGTACACAGGCTAGAGTCACGGGATCATTCAAGTTGCGTACGGCTTCGATGGCGATAGGGTCATGCGAACGTGTCTCCAATCCGAGGGCGGCTTGTCCAACGGCTGGTAGCAACTGATCGAGCGATAGCTTTTCAGTGATGTTGGCCTCGAAGTTAAGGCGATGGAGGCCAGCAAAGGCGAGGATGATGGCGTCGTAGGAGCCTTTGGCGAGTTTCTCTAAGCGCGTTTCGACGTTCCCTCGAATGTCGAGAATATTTAAGTCGGGTCTTAGGTGCAGCAGTTGTGCGCGTCGACGGGGAGAGCCCGTGCCAACGCGGGATCCTGCTGGCAGGTCCTTGAGGTTGGCTGATGAGGAGGCGATCAAGCAATCGGAGGGGTCTTCACGGGGCGGGACCGCCGCCAGGGTTAACCCGTCGATCGGTTCGGTAGGCAAGTCCTTGAGGCTATGTACCGCGACGTCGCAGCGGCCGTCGAGGAGCGCCCGTTGGATCTCTTTGGTGAACAGACCGACGCCGCCTGATTGGCCCAACGGGGTCGTGGTAACGTCACCGGTGGTTGTAATTTTCACCAACTCTACCTGGTAACCATACCGCGTTAAGCCGTCGGCGATATAGTTGGCTTGCCACAAGGCAAGTGGGCTTTGGCGAGTCCCGATTCGGATACGTTGCGTCATGTTTTCTTGCAAATGCTAGTGAAAAGGCGTATTCCTGGATATGGAACAATTTACGCTGGACCTCGGCAGGATGGTATTTCCTGGTAATATAGGGTTTCCTTCGATTACTGGCAGGGCAAGTCGCTAGCCATTCGTACCCTTGGTTTCCATCGATGCACGACTTTTTCCAACGAATAACCGGTTCCTGGTTCCCACGCGGCATCCTGGCGCAGGTGGAGCAAGTGGCCGAAAAGCTTTCCAACGAAGGCTTGACTGAAGCAGCCACAGAAACGGGCAAAGCTGCCGCACTCGCGGTTCAGAGCGTAGCAGCGACGGCATCGAGCAAGGTCGGTTTGGATTTGCCCACGATTGTGCTTGCCAGCGTTGTGCTAGGAGTACTGGCAGGGGCATCGCTGGTCGCGAGGCACTTGACACGTCAATCCAACCCATCGATCAATCCCGCGCTGGTGCAGCGATTCGTGCAACGCCTGTGGGCGTGGTGGCTGATGTTTGCGATTTTGATCTCCGGGATGTTTCTGCATCGCTTCGGGACCATCGTTCTTTTCGGGTTGGTGTCGTTTTGGGCGTTCCGAGAATTTATCACCATGACGCCAACGCGGCGGGGTGACCATCGCGCGTTGTTTTGGAGTTTGGTGGTGTTCACTCCGTTGCAATATGTGTTGATCGGTTTAGCTCAATCGGGGCTCGAATTTCGCGGTTCCAAAATCGACTTCTATTCGATTTACAGTGTGATGATTCCGGTTTACGCATCTCTGTTCATTCCAGCCCGAATTGCGATCGCCGGGGATCACAAGCGGTTTCTGGAACGTTCAGCGCAAATTCAGGCTGGACTTCTCATCTGCGTCTATTGCTTAAGTTTTGCTCCAGCTCTTTTGGATTTGAACTTGGTTCGATCAGACGGAACTCCATGGGACGGATCGCGGGCTGGATTGCTGTTCTTTTTCGTGTTGATCTCCCAGCTGTCGGATGTTCTGCAATGGCTTTGGGGGCGGATTCGCAACAATCGGATTATCGCAAAGGATATCAGCAGCACACGGACGTGGGATGGATTGCTCGGCGGTTCGCTGTCGAGCGGTATTTTTGGAGCGATTCTCTACTGGGTGACGCCGTTCACGCCGTGGCAAGCAGCCTGCATGGCGATCGTTGTCGCCGGATTGGGATTTGCTGGGGGATTGACCATGAGTGCCATCAAGCGAGATCGTGGTGTCCGCGACTATGGCACATTGGTGATGGGGCACGCTGGCGTTTTGGATCGGATCGATTCCCTTTGTTTTTCGGCGCCCATCTTCTACCATCTCACACGATTCTTTTTCAGTATCCCGTAATGATTTGGCAAGGTGTCATTCTCCGCAACTTTAGTTGAAAACTCTGGGTTGTTTTGGTTCGAGCGGAGTTCTGATTGGTGGTCTGGATTAGCCATTTCGTAGCTTCAGCTTTTTGAAGGCATTGGACCTAAAAGGATCGAACTGAGATTCTGTGTTTGCTATCATGGAGCCGCATGACAATCCTCGGAATCGACTTAGGTACCACGAACTCGCTGTGCGCGATCTTTGAGAAAGAGCGCCCGGTTTTGATCCCATCTCCCCACGGTCGATTCTTGACGCCCAGCGTGGTCGCTCGATTGGACGATGGGCAGATACTCGTTGGGGATGCAGCCAAAGAGTTGCGGATCACTAAGCCCGAGTGTTGCGTGTCGCGATTTAAGCGATGGATGGGAACTCAAGAGTCGGTGCAGTTGGGCAAGCAGTCATTCACTGCACCGGAGCTCTCCAGCTTTGTGCTGCGTTCGCTCAAGTCAGATGCCGAGAAGTACTTGGGGCATCCTGTCTCGAAAGCGGTTATCACCGTACCCGCTTACTTCAATGATCTCCAGCGTCGAGCAACGCGTTTTGCGGGAGAGTTAGCGGGTCTGGAGGTCGCACGAGTGATCAATGAACCCACCGCGGCAGCATTGACCTACGGTTTCTATGATCGCGATCTTCGCAAGAAACTTATGGTGATCGATTTGGGTGGGGGGACGTTTGACGTGACCATCATGGAGGTCTTCGAACGGATGCTTGAAATCATTTCATCATCTGGTGAAAGCATGCTCGGTGGAGAGGATTTTACCGATCGCATGGCAGCCAATGTGCTAATGAAGTACGGCCTGCAGTCAGAGGTTGTGGAGCATAAACATCCACTGCAATTCGCGCGATTAAAACAGAAATGTGAATCCGCCAAGCTCCAGCTGCTCGCCTCTGAGACCGTATCGATCGGATTGCCCGACGAAAACGGGAATATGGATCCAACAAAGCCTTCGGTTTCCGTACATCGAGAGGAATTTGCGAAGTGGATGGAGCCATTGCTTGGCCGTCTCATGCGTCCCATCGAAAGGGCTCTTCGGGATGCGAATCTGGAGGTGAGCCAACTCGATGAGGTTCTGCTGGTAGGAGGTGCTACTCGAATGGATTGCCTCCGACACTTCCTCACGGATCAATTGCAGCGAACGCCTTTATGTGAATACAACCCCGACGAAGTGGTTGCTATGGGAGCGGCCATTCAAGCGGCGCTGATTGAGGAGAACGCCGCCGTGGAAGATATGGTCATGACAGACGTTTGTCCGCACACGCTAGGGATTGAGATCAGCAAATACCTCGGCGGTCAGTTCCTCCCAGGTTACTTCGAACCCGTCATACATCGCAACACGACTATCCCTGTGTCCAAGGAGAAAACATTTGAAACGGTTGCAGCCAATCAAACCGAAGTTCTCGTTCGTGTCTTCCAAGGGGAGGGGCGGCGTTCAGCAGACAATCTGCTGCTCGGTGAGTTAAAGGTTGACGGTATTCCGCTCGGTCCTGCTGGGACCTCCTTTGATGTGCGGTTTTCTTACGATCCCAGCGGTATCCTCGAAGTGGAGGTAGTCATTGGAAAAACAGGTAAATCGCGCCGAGCGGTCATCGCACATCCTGAAACGAAGATGGATACAGCTCAGATCGATTTGATTGTTCGGAAACTGCAGCAGATCAAGTTCTATCCGCGTGACTTGGTCGAGAATCAGTTTTTGTTGAGTTACTCCGAACAGCTTTTGGGAGATTTGCCTGGAGGATTAAGAGAGGAGCTCAATGGTTTGATGGATGTCTTCGAGGATTCTATGCGGAGAGGGGATCCGGATTACTTTGAGCAAGCGAAACAGCAATTGCTGTTTTGGCTCAGCAGTCGTGGCTTTCCGTTCGATGGAGGACCCAGTGCTGGAACCTAGGCAATTGACTGACTCGCAGAAGCAATTCGTTCGTAGCATGCTTACTTTAGACTCAGGATCCTGGGCCACGGTTGGAGTTTCGTGTCTCGAATCCTTTCGCAGTGGTTCTAACGTCGCGGTATCCAAGGACTCACCCAGGATTTCGATACAACCCGGGGCGTCTGATCGAGATTCCGATTCTGTACCCCAGTCTGAAGAGCTGGTGCGGCTGATCGAATCGTGCAAAACTCATTTCTGGAGCGACGACGCTGAGCCATGGTTTCAGCGACTCTCGGAAGCCAATTTTAGAAATGCACCGGAACTGAAGGGAAGCGCGAAGCGATTGCAAACTTGGTTTTCGTCGCGCGCGAAGATTGTTGAGCTCGCGAATACCATGGGGCAACAATCGCTTGCATCGAAAATAAAGACAATGGCAACCATGTCGGCGTCGGAGCTAGCAGCGGTAAAAACGGAAATCGCGAAGCAGCGCCCCCGATGGTTCCTGGGAGGCTACCGAAAGCAAGCTATTCGCATAAAGTCGCTGCAACCTGAGGTGTACGCCTTGGACCCAGCTTGGTTTGATGATCTGATCGCCAATCGTCCCTGAGATCCAATGCCGCGAAGTCTATGTAATGACTGAATCTTCAGAATCCCCCCATCAGGAACCGCCGTGGCATTTTCTTCCTCGCTTTCCCCGAAAATTCTTCGGCTTGGAACCTGAAGCCACTCGAGAGCACTTGAAACACGCGTATAGCGTTTTGATTCGCAAGTACAAACCGGAGAGGTTTCCTGAGGAGTTCAAGCGGATTCGTGCGGCGTTCGAGCAAGTCGATCGTGAAATGCGGGAGGGGAAGTTCGTAGATTCTGAAGCTGGTACCGAACCGTTCAACGATGATGATCTATGGTTCACCTACCCTGTCTACTCAGAGAATGTAAACGGAGATTCCGTAGGGAGGCCAGGTAGCTTCGAAAATCAGCAAGCGTCGGCCTTGCAGCGAATCGAAGTGAATGATCCGGAGGCGTGGTATGCGGAAGTCTCGAGGAAAGCGATTAAACTGCCTTATGACTACTACACGTTAGCGGTATTGTCCCAGGTCGTTGCGTCACCCGCCAAGGGCTTTGTCGATTGGATCGCGGAGGGGGCATTGTGCTACCCCCAAAACCAACCGATTGGTGAATTGCTGGAGGCGTTTTTCGAGCGTGTCGAGGTGAGCGCCGACGAAGCTGCTGGAATGCTGCTTCGCTTGGCCGTAACGATTCCTTCGAGTTCGTATTACCTTTTGACGGAACCACTTTGGCAACGCTATGCATTGTTGGAATCTTGGGATAAGTTTCAATCGGTTCTCGCATCGGTCGAACGCTGTCTAGATGGGAAAGAGAAGCGGCATCGGACGGCGTTCATGATTTGTCTCATGCGGCGAGTCATGTGGCGTGCGCCGTTGGAGTGGTTGCAAGAGCAAAGGGAATGGATCGAAGAAGGGCGAGATCCGATACCGAGTCATTTAGAGATCGATCATGAGATCAATTGCAAGATCATCGCGTTGCGCGATCGATTCGTTGAACGGTTGCAGAATGGTCCTTATGGACGGCATATTCTCGAATGTATCCGGGGTTTTTGTGAGGAAAGCGAATGGGAGGCGGCTACCAAGATTTGTGATTGCCAGTTTGAAATCGCTACTCATCCACAAGAATTCCTTCGAGAGTTTGAGTTCCGTCTCGAGGAGGATACTCAATGGAGTCATGGCTGGCAGTTGATTTGTTGGTTGGTGCAGGGCAAGCTCTCTGCTCAGGGTAGGGTAGCTAATAGTCGATTTGAACTGGAGTCTGTCGCGGAGATGATGCAGAGTATAAATAAGAGGTTTCCAAGAGTTGTCGAATTGAACATTGCTCTGCGAAATATCGCCGCTCTTTCATTGTTTCTGATGGGTTCTGTATTTATTCTGATCGTTGGCATCGCCATATCGACGATGTTGTCGACCCAAATCTTCGGCCTTGCGAGCGCAGCGTTTTATTTGATTCCGGTCGGTGTGATGGTTTCAGGTGTGGTTGTTATCCTGTGGTCGCTGTGGCCCTTGGGTGCCCGATGGAGTGCATGGGCGTTGGTGCCTTACATGAAGAGACGAACCAGTCAAGAATACCGGGCGAGTTGGCGGTTTCACGTCGCTAGATCTATGCAGGTTTTGGTACGCCCGTATTTTCAATATGTAGAAACAGTCCAACAGGTGACTCGCGATAAACGATTCGAGAGATCGCCGTCGTCTTGGTTGCCGATATTCATGGCGAATGATTTGGGGTTGATGCTGTACTGTGCTGCAGTACCCTTTGCGCGTTAATTGCGATGTGGAATCCCGGGCGGGCGTTGGGTTTTTGATGGGGGAGTATCAAGGTTGGATCGAAATACAGGATGGATAGACACGCATGCTCATTTAGCCGATGAGGCGTTCTCGGAAAGACTCGAAGAGGTTCTTTCGCGAGCGATGGTGGCGAGAGTCACGCGGATACTATGTGTTGGGGTGGATGCGGGCGCATCCGCGTCTGCGGTCTCGTTGGCCAGTCGTATCGGTGGCGAGAAAATGCCAGCGGTTTGGGCATCGGTGGGTATCCATCCCAATTACGCACATCAAGAGCGACCGGGAGATTGGGAATCGATTGTTGCATTGACCACTAATTCCCATGTCGGCGGTTCCCGTGTGTGCGCACTGGGCGAGACGGGGCTTGATCGGTATTGGGACGATTGCCCATTTGAGGTTCAGAAAAAGAATTTCACTCGGCATTGGGAGTTAAGTCGTAGTACGGGCTTGCCGGTCATCATTCATTCTCGCGATTGCGATGCGGAAATGCTCGATGCGCTACGCAATGAATACAAGCATGGTGAGCTTCGAGGAGTGATGCACTCGTTTTCGAGCACTCTCGAGGTCGCTCTCGAGTGTGTGGCGATGGGTTTGTACATCAGTTTTTCGGGGATGCTGACCTATAAGAAGAACGATGTACTTCGAGATGTAGCGGCAAAGATTCCAGAGGATAGGTTGTTGGTCGAGACCGATTGCCCGTATCTGAGTCCGGAGCCCAAGCGGGCTACGCGGCCCAATGAACCGTCGCTGATGGTGCACACCGGAGAGGTGCTCGGAAAAGTTCGGGGTTGGACTATCGCCGAGACGGCCGAGAGAACAACGGCAAACGCGTTGCGTCTCTTCTCAAAGATGCGATAGCCAAGAGTGCGGGGCGTTTCTCAATCGATCCGGTCGATTGCATCGCTCGTGCCAATATCGCTCCCGCGTGTCTAAACCGCTTAACGATCGTATGATTAACGCATTTTGGCTTTGTCGATCATCTCGGTTTCGAAGCCGTTGGGGGCGATCTCCCATGGCACCCAAGCCAGCGAGACGCCTTTGATTTTCGTGTCCGATTTACGGAGTGGGATTTCGACGGCTTCGAGTTCGAGGCTTTCGGCGGCGAACATGCGTGAAACGCGCTCTACATCTTCTTGGCACTCCCGTTCCATGTCGTCTTTCTGGCGGAGCAGATCTTCGAGCGATTCCTGCGCGCGATCGATGTCCCCTTGTTTGTTCGACGCGCGCGAGAGATCACGCATGCCTGCGGTGGTGCTGCCGCGCCGTCCACCGCCGAGGAGGGAACCTAGGATCGATGTGCCGATATTGACCCATCCATCCATTTGCTTGGCTTTGGCCTCTTGGACGTACTTGTCCAGTTTTTGCTCCGCCGCGAGAACCTTGGCCTTGAGCGTTCGGAACTTGTCGTCGTACTTGCTCCGAACCTTATCCATTTCCTTATCGCGAGCGTCGCGAGCGGCTTGGGAAAGCTCGATACGTGCTTCAAACTCTTGCAGACCAGGAGCGGTCGTTTGCTTAATCGCTTTGCAGGAGTAGACCATGCATTTTTCGTGGCGGAAAAGGTACTCCGCGAGTTCTTTTTCCCACGCCTTGTAATTCTTCGGAGAGAGGAGTTCCGCGGGCGGTTCTTCGAATTGGAAGAGTTGCGGAGGGGATTGGTCCGTTTGAAATTCGTCGGGATTGAGTTCGTCGGAAAAATCCCAAACTTGGTCGGGGACAGAGCCATCGATATGGCGAAGGAGAGTGATGTCCTTCCAATGATCGACGTTGCTTGCGGCGCGGACGAAGTGGACGCTAGCGGAAGCGAGGAGAGCCGGTTTGAGGAGACCGCGAGATTGCGGGCGTAGGGACGTGAGGGGAAGAAGGATCTTTTCTTCGATCCCCGCTGGGATGATTGGACGCGAGGATTTAGGGGTAGATGCCGGTTGGCTCGCCTTTGGTGTTGGCGCAGAGATCGAGTCGGTAGTGGGTGAGGGGTGTGTCGGCTCCGGCGTGTTCGATTTGTTCTCTTTACCGCTTATTGCTTCGCGGTAGGGGGCCATCAAGGTGGAGATATCTTTGCGGGAGAGTGGTCCGCGGAGGTAGGAGAATGCCCAACGGGTGTGGAACAGGGTAGGTGCGTTTTCGTTGGCATTGTTTAGCACAAAGACCCGGGGCTGGATCGCGCTGAGGAGTTTGTCCATCGCCTTGCGATCGAGCGATGCACCTTGTTGGGCAGCGGCACCTTCGAGTCCATCGAGGACGCGATCTTTGTCCCGTTGAGTTTGGAGTCGACCGAGGAACCAGGTCCCCATGTTGGAGAGGCCTTTGTAATCGAGATCGACCGGATTTTGGGTGGCCAGAACAATGCCGAGTCCGAAGGCTCGAGCTTGTTTCAGCAGCGTCATCATCGGTTTCTTGCTCGGTGGATTCGAAGTCGGAGGGAAATATCCGAAGACTTCGTCCATGTAGAACAAGGCTCGAAGGGCACCGGTACCCGACTGGGTCCTCATCCAGGAGAGAAGTTCATTGAGGAGGATGGTGACAAAGAACATCCGTTCGCTGTCGTTGAGGTGAGCGATCGAGATGATCGAGATCTTTGCTCGTCCTTTTTCGTCATATAGCAATTGATTGATCTCGAGCGATTGGCCTTGCATCCATCCTGCGAAGGCGGGGGAAGCCATCAGGTTGTTCAGGGACATGGCGAGTTTGGCCCGTTCGCTGGCGGGGTAAAAAGATTCTATATCGATCACACCGATCTTCTTGATGGGAGGTGTTTGGATCGAGCGGATCATTTCCTCCATCGAGAGGTCGTTTCCTTTTTCCCACGCGTCCTTGAGTATGTTGGAGACGAGGATGTGTTCTCGGCTGGTAAGTGGGTCAGCGTTGATGCCTAGGAGGGAGAGCAGGCCTGACGAAGCGCTTGAGATTTGGTCGCGGAGCAGTTCGTCGTCTTCGCGGACCTCGTCGCTAGGAGCGTCGAAGCTTCTCAGGACGGTGAGTGGTACACCAACGTTGCTGCCTGGAGTGTAGATCACCTTTGGGATAGCTGCGAAATCCTTGAGTGACTCCGGGGCGACTTGCCAGTCGTTCAGTCCCTTGGTCCAGCTGGCAGCGCTCTTTTCCGCGATCTTTTTGCGCAGTTCGCTATCGGTCAGGGATGCGTCCTCTCCGGCGAGTTTCGCGCGACCTTCGGCGAGGTCGACCCATGGTTCAAAATCCGCGGGTTTAAGTTCCGGGAAGGCAAGGAGGAGATTGCCGAGATCTCCTTTGGGATCGATGCATAGGATCGGGATGTTGTCGATGGCGGCTTCTTCGAGCAAGCTGATGCAGAGGCCTGTCTTTCCGCTGCCGGTCATCCCAACACAGATCGCGTGGGTGGTCAAATGTTTTGACTGGTAGTGGACTTGGGTGGGCTGTACTTTCGTTTCGACCTCGTATTCTTTGCCGAGGTAAAAGCTGCCGGGAATATTGTGGACAGGTTCCATGGTTGGTATCAGAGAAGTGTTAGGTGCAGGCCGAGTTCCAGGGCATCCAAAAGGAACATCGGAGGTGAGGGCTGAACCGTGTCCGGATGCCTGAGCACAAGTTTAGCGTCCGTTATTTTGAGCGTCGACCGTATCGCGCCACC
Organism: uncultured Pirellula sp.; assembly: GCA_903892355.1. Taxonomy (GTDB): domain Bacteria; phylum Planctomycetota; class Planctomycetia; order Pirellulales; family Pirellulaceae; genus JBKCUI01. Next base: position 33,195 of record CAITIE010000019.1, read on the forward strand.
AATCGTACATATCGAACAGAGACTCCCTTAAATTGCTGCCATGGCGATCACGGGAAGTTTTCCACGCGTCGGATTGGAGCAGTTCATTGAACTTAGCGGTGTTTTCTGCCTGCAGGAGCATCGACAGCACATGCTGTTCGATTTGAGTGTCGATGGATGTTTCCCAGAGTGTGTTGAAGGACGCGTGCTTCTGGTGGGTAGTGATCAGCAGTCTGCACGTTTGGGCGGATGCGAAGCGGGTTAGGGTACGCTGCATCCAAAAACGGAATTGTTCGAATCCATCGATGGCGAGCAGTCGGTTTTTGGGGAGTTGCCGAATCGCGAACCACCATCGAGGCAATTTTGAGGTGCTGGAATCGAGACGCAGGAGTGAGTTCGCGGGGAATGCGTTACGGAGGTTTGGGTTGGATAGCAGATGCGCGATCAGCGTCGATTTCCCGGAGCCGTGTGGGCCGACGATGGCCCAGCGAAATGATTTCTGGGACATCAGTTGGTTGGACAGAGAATCCAACGAGTGCGGGGCGGGGAAGAAGAAAGGGATTTGCCCAGGCGCAAAATGGCGGGTGGCGAATGGGTTGGACGAGGGGGAGCGGGTCATACCTCGCGGGTGATGGTGCCCAGATAGAAGGGTTGCTGGGCCATCAGTTCCGTACCGTCACTGAAGTAGAACCGCACGCGCACGCACCAAGAAATCTTGAGCAGTTTGCCTTCGTAGGATAGGGGCGACATGGGGAGTGGGCAGGAGAGTTTTTGAGCGATGGACCAATCGATCGATGCGAGTGAGTTTCCGGTGAGGCGCTGGAAGAAATGGACGCCGAGATCTTCGGATCCTTTGCCTTCGGTGATCCAAACAACCGAGGACTCAACTGCGACGATGGATGCGTGATCTACGTTGACCACTCGATATTCAAACTCGAGGGAGTCACCCGGCATGTAGGTTGGTTGCAAACCGAGCAAACGGATCATGACACAGCTGTCGTTCGGCTGATTCGGCTTTGTGGATAAACCACTACGGGGAAACTTCGGGAGTACGATGGCCATCGGTTTGCCTCTCCATCGACAATGATTTTCCAATGGATAGCGTTGTGCAAGCTTTGGAATGAATGCATCGCATCCCGAGGGATTGAGAACTCGCATTCGATTCGAAGGGGGTATCCCCAATCGATGCGGTCGCGACCATGGGTGGCGATGACCTGGGTGAAGACGGTTTGCCTTTCCGTCCTCACATCGGTGCCGAAATGATAAGTACTTTCTTCCTCGCAAACTAGTCGAACTGAGATTTTCTTGATGACTAATCGTCCGTACTGGATGACTTCGAGTTTGCACGAGTCGCCGGGAACGAGGGGAAGTTCTTCGACTTCGACGATGGTTGAGCCGATTCCGAGGGTCCGAATAAAGGATCGGAAGAAGAGTTGTGCCGATCGGACAGCTACGTAAATACCGGGAATCAACAATAGCAGCAATTGGTAAGGGATTTTGCCGCGCAGCATGCTTTCGATAGCGAAGACCACAAAAACGGCGATCATGGCGTTCCATGCCATGGCGAACACCCCCATCGCGAGAAGGGCACCATTTTCAGGGATCTGGCTTGGGAGTCGGTAGGCTAGTTTTGCGCCTGGGCTGTCGGTGAAGAGGTGGAGGTCGGGTACCGTGGGTGGAAGGATGCTCTTGGCTTTCCGGATCATCGGTTCGGGGACGATGCTCCGTTGGGCGAGTACTTCACGGTGTTCGTCGCTGGTAACGACCTTGAGAACGCGGTACCAGAAGCCGACGGTGCCCATGACGACGAACGAAAGGGAAACACCGAGAAAGAGCCAAAACCCGTAACCGATCCGGATCACTTGGGTGCTTGGGGACATGAGTTGCCAAGCGATCAAGGTGGTGGAGGAGAGAACTCCGAAGAGAAAAAAGGCCGCGAAGAATAGGGCTTCACCGAGCGAGCCGATGAACCACCAGCCGGTCATCCGCCCGCCCCGCTTCTTTCCCCACAGCCTTAGATTAGCTCGCCACTTCGTTTTCATTGGCAGCAGTGTAACCGCGGCTTATTTTTCCTCTAGTAGCTTTTGGACCATGGCTTCGATCTCTTCGGCGTTCTTGCTCCCCGAACCGATCTTGACCAACCGCACGTTTCCTTGTTTGTCGAGCAAGGCAACATGGGGAATCCCGGTGACTTGGTATTCGGCATTCATTTTGCTGTCTTGAGGAGTGACCATGGTACGGTGGGTCAGTTCATATTTGGCGATAAACTTCTCGAGCATCGCCATTTCGTCTTCAAGGGAGACGGGGTCCTTCGCGCGCGACGCGGTGGACGTGGCGTCGTCCCAGCTAAAATTGTATTGGCGAGTGACGCCGATGATGGTGAGACCTTTTGGACCGTATTCGGCGTCCAGGTGCTTGAGATGGGGGAAGGTCGCGATGCATGGCCCGCACCAGACAGCCCAGAAGTCGAGTAGGACGACTTTGCCTTTAAGGCTTTCGAGCGTTTCAGGTTCGCCATTCACCCATTCTTTGGGATCGATTGCTGGCGCTGGCTTACCGATCATAGCTAGAAGAGCGCGGGCGCTTTCAATCGTCTTGTTGAGTCGTTCGGCGTTCTTGGCAAAGGTCTCTCGAATCCGGTTCACATTGCTGTCGTCCGACTCGATAGCTTCGATGAAGGTCATTGCGGAGTTGAGCGTATCCCCAGCGACATCAGGGGCATTGCGAGCGTTGCGGGAGACATAGTTGCTGACGCTGGTCGTATAAGTCTGGAGGATCGGTGTCGATGCTGATTGTTTCAGTTGCGATTGGGCCAGAGACTGGATCTTGTCGAAGAGCTTCGAAGAATTTTCGTCGTCAACGACCGGAAGGATATCGTTCCATAGGTCGAGCATGGTTTTTGCGTTGACGGATGGGTCTGATTGTGCGGCGTAAAGTTTCTCGCATCCGGCAACAAACTCCATCATCTTGTTCTTGGCTTGTTCGGCGGCTTCTCTGTCGGGAGTGTTTAGCTTCAATCGCATCATTTGCGCGAGGATGCCATGATTGTCGCTGAGCTTTTCAGAATCGAGTTTTCCTCGAAGGGTAGTCAACCCTTTCTCGATCCACTGGTCGGCTTGATCAGGGTTGGTTTGCCGGAGCATCATGACGGCGAGGGGCAGGGTGGTCGCGAATGCTCGCGGATTGGATCCATCTTCGAGTTTCGAGTAGGTGGCCTCGAGGGCTTTTGTGAACTGCGCCGAAGCGTCATTCCCTCGCTTTTCTCTTAGTAGTTGCGAGCCGAGTTGGATGCGGAATGACGCCAGCGCTTCAGGCTTGATGTCGTTGGGTTCGTCCACCAATTTCAGGGCGCCATCGAGATCTTTTTCGGCCACCAGTTTCTGGAAGCTTTCCGAAAAGGTTTTGAGCGAGGAGTCTTGTGCCATGGCTGGTGTCGCGATGCAGCCCGAAAGGAGCAATGCCGAGAGAAACCATTGGCGAATGAGTTGAGTCGATTTCATTTGCGTGTGTCCTTGAAAGTGATTCCGAGGTAGGTGTGTGTGGATAGGTGAGATGGAACTGAATCGAATCTACGCAATACCCGCCGGCTTGGTGCCTTGGTATTGGAGCAGTAGTAGGTGAGCCCTGGCGGCACGCCTTGTCGCGCGGAAACCAAGCGTTATTTGGCGGGTGAGCGAGCTCGTGCGGCGCTAAGAATCTAGCAGAGAGCGTGTGATTATGCATCCGCCGAGGAACGTCTCGGTTTCAATTTGTAAGAATGGGATGAGTTTTCGGGGGGCTCGAGGGGTGCCGCCTGGCCGAGCAAAGTGGTTTGGGCGAGTTCACGTTGCCGGCGGGTTTCGAGGACTTGGACATACTCTGCACCAAAGAAAATGATGGAGATTCCGTAGTAGCACCAAAGCAGCAGTGCGATGAACGATCCGATGGCGCCGTAGGCGCTCGTGTACCGCATCCCGATAAAGAACACCGCGAGAAGGGCACGTCCGATTTCCCAGATGGCCGCGGCGATCATTCCCCCGCGAAACGCATCGACCCAGAGGACAGGGCGTTTTGGCAGCGTGCGGTAGACGAGGCTAAATAGGGTGGCGTTGGCGAGGACGGTGAAGCAAACCTCGAAGGCGCTGAAGAGCCGATGCATGCTCGGAAGTGTTGTCCCCGTGAACGATCGAACTTGGGAGACCATCATACTGGCCGCAAAGAGGATCACCACCAATCCGCCTAATCCGACGAGCATTAAGAAGGCGGAGAACCGATGGCGGACCACCCGATAGATCGTTTTGGAAAAGCTCTTTTCCTTGCGTGCGGGGATCCGGAAGATCTTGTCGAAGCCCCGATCGATTTGAGCGAAGACACCGATCGCTGCGAGGATCGCCGCTAGGATCCCAAAGGGACCGCTGACCAACGAGTGGCTCGTCAGCTGCGAGAGGACTTGTTCGATGTGATGTTTCACCGCAGGCGATGCGTATGTTTCTACTGTGGCGAGGATTTGCTGTTGGGCGTCTTTGCCGGTGTGCGTGTATCGAAGAAAGATTCCGATGCCCGACGTCAGCAAGAGCATCATCGGAAACAGAGACAGCGCGAGATAATACGCGACGCTCGCCGCCATGCTGCTCGCGTCATCTTCCGACCAACGGATACAAGCGTCACGAAGGTTGGGAAAGAAATCCAACAGCCAACGCTTGCTATGGACGACAGCTTCGTTGTCCAGCAGCGTGGGTTGGTTGGTTTGGGTTAGCGCTTGAGGTTCCGCATCGTGGTGCATGCTTGCAGTTTATGGATTCGAGGCGGCTGCCGCTATACAGCCTGCTGCTCGGACGAGATGCTGATGTACCGACTGGCTCTTCATGGAATCCGTGGTACGAGCCATGGCCCCGGTAGACCGATGCTGGGAGGCTTAATTCCGAAACGCTGCACTGTGCAGCAATGCTAGTTAGCAATGCCAGGGGGTAATGCTAGCGAAGCCTTCTTGCGCTGTTGGCACCTGCTGGAGCCGATCGCTGCTTTAGAGTAGTTTTTGGATCGTTTCGCGTAGGGCGGAGGGGGAGGTCGACGGTGCGAAACGTTCGACGACGTTTCCGTTGCGGTCGACGAGAAATTTAGTGAAGTTCCATTTGATCGCTTCGGTACCTAGTAGCCCTGGAGCGCGTTCCTTTAATAACGTGAACAGTGGGTGGGTGTTGGTGCCGTTGACTTCGACTTTCGAGAACATCGGAAACGTGACGCCGTAGTTCAGCGAGCAGAACTTCTGGATTTCCTGATCGGTTCCTGGTTCTTGAGCGCCGAACTGATTGCAAGGGAATCCGAGGATTACAAGCTGATGTTTTGGGGGGGCATCCGTGGTTGGGCTCGCGAACTCGTCGTAGAGTTCTTGGAGTTGTCGGTACTGGGAGGTGAACCCGCAGCGGCTGGCCACGTTCACGATCAGCAGGACATGGTCTTTAAATTCGGAGAGATGGCACGGAGATCCATCGAGGCGTTGGGCTTGGAGGTCATAGATCGATTGAGGAGCAGACGGAGTTGTCATCCTGTGGGTATTTCTTCGTGTTTGCGTTTGGGCTCGCTGAGCGGCTTGAGGTTGTCGATAAAGTCGTTCGGCAGTCCGAGGTCGGGGAGGAGTTGTCGGCAAGTAATACGGCTGGATTCGTAGATCACGGGGAGTCCGCTACCGGGGTGTGTTCCACCGCCGACGAGGTAGACACCATCAAGATCTTCGAACCGGTTGTGTGGCCTCAGGTGCAGCATTTGTCCCAAGTTGTGGGCAAGGTTGAAGGTAGCGCCGCGGTAGACCGAGTAATCATCACGCCATTGGGCGGGGGTAATGATTTTTTCATACTCGATGCGGCTTTCAAGGTCACTTAGTCCGATTTCTTCGAGCCGTTTCAGCGTCAGTTTCCGGAAGGTGGCCGTTTGTTCGGCGTCCCAAGGAGTGGATGGGCTGAGATGCGGAACGGGGACGAGAATGTAGAGGCCGCTTTTGCCCGGTGGGGCCAAGCTCGAATCGGTGACGACGGGGTTTTGAACGTAGAACGACGGCTCTCGTGGGAGGACTTTCTCCTCTTCGATTTCCCTGAGGTTGCCTTGGTAGTCCTTCGAGATATAGATCGTATGGTGAGGCAGATCGCGGTACTCACCACGGATCCCCAGGTACATCATGAAGGTAGAGCAGGAGTACCGTTTTTGTTCGAGTTTTTCATCGGTCCAACGTGGACGAAGATGATTTGGCACCAGTTGTTGCATGCTGTGCGCAAAATCCGCATTGATGACGATTGCATCGGTTTCGTAGGTCGCGTGATCGGTTTGTGCCGCGATGACCCGTTTGCCTTGCCAATGCAGTTTCTTCACCGGTTCGGCCAGACGAATTTTGGCCCCGAGTTCCTCCGCGATTTCTGCCATGCGAACGCTGACTTGGCCACAGCCGCCGTAGGGATGGAAGACCCCGTATTCGTACTCGAGGAACGAGAGGATTGAAAAGAGGCTAGGGCAGCGGAACGGCGACATTCCCAAGTATTTCGCTTGGAACGAAAATGCGATGACCAATCGAGGGTCCCGGAAGTAGCTTTCGAGTTCCGAGCCGAGCGATTTCCATGGCTTCACATACGGGCCTGCGGCGAGGAGGGATGGTCGCAGGTAGTCTGCCAGACCGTTGAAAGGACTTTCAAGGATCGGACGGAACTTGGCAAGTTTGGTCCGATTGTGATCCATGTACTTTCGAAGCTGCCCCACATCTTCCGGCGATAGCTTGGCGATTTGTCGATCCATTTCGTCAAGGTTCGGGGTGCAATCAAGGTGCCCGCCGGCGCCGAACGCGACACGGTACTGCGGATCGAGCCTTTTCATTGGAATTTCCGTATCGATATCGCGTCCTACCGATTGGAATATTTCCTTGAGAATGCGTGGATAGAGATAAAAGGTTGGGCCCGTATCGAATTTGAACCCGTTTTCGGAGATCGTCGAGCAGCGTCCACCGACCGCGGTTTTCGCCTCGAGCACCGTCACGTCAGCCCCGGCGTGAGCCAGTTGAATCGCTGCCGCTAATCCTCCGGGGCCCGCTCCAACAACGACTACTTTTCTTTTCCGCATAGCTCTTCAATTCTACCGATAGCAATCCTAAGCCTTGACTCGATGTGGTTTTATAGCATGGCGGCAAGGACTTTGGGGGGGCTCGAGCGGTTTCGGGGAATTCGAGGAGGAGAGCGGGAAAATCGGCCCTTGCCCGATTTCGTGAATCGAGTTAAACTCCGGATTCAAACCGGTAAATATTGTCAGGATTTCATTGCTCAAACTGTATGGACTCTAACCTGTACCCTTCAAAACGACCGCCAAACGGAAAGAAATTCGCGCGTAAGCGGACGCGCGTCAAGGCTAAGGTAAAGAAGCGCGATCCGTTGCTTGTTGATGGAAAGCGACCTCGGCCGATGTACGTCGATTACAAGGACGTGGAACTGTTGTCCAAGTTGGTCAACCGACATGGCCGAATTGTAAGTCGACGCAAGTCCGGGTGTTCGGCGACAAGCCAGCACGCGGTTGCTGAGGCGATCAAGCGGGCACGCTTTATGGCTCTCATGCCATATGTCGGTGAGTAATCCGAAAGGGTTTCATTGGCGTCGGCGGGTCGAGTTTGCTGAAACCGACATGGCTGGCATTGCCCACTTCTCGTCGTTCATCATCTATATGGAACAGGCGGAGCACGCTTTGCTTCGCTCTCTCGGGACCAGTGTGTTTGAAGCTGCGGTGTTTGAAGCTGCGGTGTTTGAAGCTGCGGTGTTTGAAGCTGCGGTGTTTGAAGTTCCTGCAGTGGTTGAAATTCCTGTCGTGTCCGACACGGGTCACACAGACTCTCATTCCGAACCCGCTCCTGGTGGATCCGCCGCGCAGACCGGACGGGCGAATGCCTCGCACGCTAAACCGTCTTCCCACCGAACCGCTTCCGTCCTAACGTGGCCAAGGGTTCACTGCGAGTGTGATTATCTTGCACCCGCTCGGTTTGAAGAAGAGATTGATATCTTCGTGTCGGTAGCAAGGTTGGGGGAGAAAAGTGTGACATACCTCCATCGGATGTTTTTGGGGGAGCGTGAAATTGCAACGGGCAAGATCGTCGCTGTTTGTTCAATGGTGGATCCTGAATCGGGCGTGTTGACAGGGATTCGAATACCTGAACACTTGCGTAAGTTGCTGTCTGGCTACTGGACCGAAGCGAAATAGGTTACGCGGTTGTAGTACTTGCGCCTTCAACTGCATTGTTTTTTGCGATTGCGGTTCATCGCTGTTGGTTGCTTGCTGTTCGAGAATGCTACACAGAAATGGTCGCTCCGATGGTGTTGGTGCCAACCCGCGGAACGCCAGTCAGGTTCGTGAATGAGAGTCGATCATGAAGTTTGAGAAAGTCTGCCTCGCTTCCATTGGTTATGTGGTTCCGCCGATCGAGGTTTCATCAGCTTGGATCGAGCAGCAGTTAGCAGATGTTTATTCCAAGCTGAAATTACCCGAGGGGCGATTGGAGGGGATGAGCGGCATCCGGACACGACGCATGTGGGAGGTGGGGAGTCGTCTCAGCGATAGGAGCGCGGAGAGTTGTCGCAATGCATTGCAGGGCGCAGGGGTTGAGAGTTCGGAAGTCGGTTGCTTGATTCATGCCAGCGTATGTCGCGAGTACTTAGAACCTGCGACGGCGTGTCGAGTGCATCACTTGGTCGGTATGCCCAGATCCGCATGGATCTATGACGTCAGCAATGCGTGTTTAGGGGTGATGAATGGTGCGGTTCAGATTGCGCAACTGATCGAAGCGGGGGTGATCAACGCCGGGTTGGTCGTAGGGACAGAGGATTCGCGCGGATTGATGGAGACGACTCTGAACCAACTGAAAAACGATGAAGCATTAACTCGGCAGAGCATCAAGCCAGCATTCGCATCGCTTACGATCGGTTCAGGGAGTTGTGCTTGGCTTTTGGCGAGCAGAGATTGGCTCGAAGAAAAGTATCAGCAAACTGGCATGAGGTTTTTGGGTGCGGTTGCGGTTGCACGAACCGAGTTTCACGGTTTGTGTCAGAGTGATTCCGATCAAGCTGGAGGGGGGATGTCCCCGTTGATGAATACCGACTCGGAGCAACTGTTAGAAGCTGGGCTCGCCACGGGCAAAGAGACCTTCGAACGCTTGATCGATGAGTTGCATTGGACGCGGGAGCATATCGACGCTACGGTTTGCCACCAGGTGGGAGCAGCTCATCGCAAGCGAATGCTGGAGACGTTAGGGTTGCCTATGGAGAAGGATTTTGCAACATATCAAGAGTACGGAAATACCGGCTCGGTGGCGCTCCCGACCGCCTTGGCGCGATCCCTCCAATCAGGGGGGTTTTCCGGAAAGGGTCGCGGTGCCTTTCTCGGAATCGGTTCTGGCGTTAACTCACTGATGGTTGGCGTTGAGTTTGGCAAGGTACCGGTGGTTGGCACCTAGAGAGATTGGTCCACAGAGAACCGCGGAGACGCTGCGCAGAGCCGTGCAGTAGCGTGTTATATAGAGCAGAGTGGTTATGAGTTCGGCACCAGAATTGAACTTCCTCGTCGAACGATTTGATAGTTGAATTGTGGATTGGCGATTCGAAGCATCGCTCGTAACAACCCAGGTTTCGCAGTGTTTTTGTAGTGATTATTCCATGGCTCTTTCCGGTGCGTTGGTTTTTTTGTGGGATTGCAGTTGACCGCGGATGCTTTGTTGGGTCCCTTCAGCTTGTTTAGTTAATAGCGTTGCGCATTTGGGTCGGAGCGATGGATTCCACCATGTGCAAATTGTGGATAGATTGTCAAAAACTAAATCTAGGATTTCGTCAAGGTTTTCGCGCGGCTCCTTGGGGTCGTGAGTACGTTTACTTAGACGCCCGGCAGGCAGGATTTTTCGATTGCGAAAAATGGGAAGATTTTGAGGCTAGTCGCTTCCAAAGACGCTTATAGAAGCTAAACTCCGTCCTAACTAAAGTTCTGGGCGGACCTCCCTGCGCGCGGCTTCTTCTATGTTGTCGCTTGCGATTCCCGTCGGAGCCAAAGTACCTGCATCGTGAGTTTTCATATCGCCGCACAAGTTGTACGGCAAGTAATTAATGTTTCGGCCTTGTGGCCATGATTTCGTTTTCTTTGAGGAGACTGCAATGAAGTTTCGCCCAGGTTTTGTCCTCGGGCTGGCCACGGTATTAGGGGCCGGTAGCGCGTTTGCTGGTGACTGCGGATGCGGTAACGGTGCTCACACCGTTGCGGCAGCTGGCTGTGGGTCAGTAGTTAGTGGCGGAGTTGTTGGTGGCGGAGAAGCTGGTGCTGCAGGTTGCGGCCCACAGATCACCTACGTTGAGCGCACTGTAAACGTTGCTCAGCAAGTGACTGAAAAGCGAACCGTCAACAAGACGATGACTCGCTCTGAAGAGCGTGAGCGTCGCTACAACGTAACCAAGGTTGTTCCACGTACAGAGTCCAAGACTGAGACCATCACGGTTCAAGTTCCAAAGACTGAGACCAAGAAGGTTGATTACACCGTTTCGGTTCCTGTCACCAAGCAAGTTGAAGAGCAATACCAAGTTCAAGTTGCTCGCACTGTCACCGAAGACGTTCCTTACACCGTTAAGAAGACCGTCTACGAAGATCAGACCAAGTCGGTCACCGTTCAAGTTCCAAAGACGGTAACGGAAGACGTCAGCTACCAAGTTCAAGTTCCATCGACCGTTGACGAAGTCGTGAACTACACCGTCCAAGTTCCAAGCTACGTGGACGAAGTTCAAAACTACACTGTCAAGGTTCCTGTAACGACTCAAGAACAAGTTCCTTACACGGTACAAGTTCCTGTTTACAGCGACGAACAAGTTCCTTACACGGTACAAGTTCCTGTTTACAGCGACGAAGTTGTTAGCTACACCGTCAAGGTTCCTTACACCGAACAACGTACCGGCACCCGCAACGTTTGCCGACGAGTTCCTGTAACGACCACCCGTACGGTTACCAAGGACCTCGGATCGTACCAAACCGTTATGGAAGAAGTTCCAGTGAGCGGCGGATGTGGTTCGGCTGTTAGCTCCGGAAGCGGATGCGGCGGCAAGAAGGCTGGTTGCGGCGGATGCGGTGGCTGTGGCGGATGCAACAGCGGTTGCGGATCTGCAGCAGTTGCTTCGGACGGATGTGGCGGATGCGGTGGCGAAGTCGCTGCAGCTCCTGCAACCCGTACGGTTTGCCGCAAGGTTTGGGTTCCAAACGTTGTTACCGAAGAAGTTCCTGTGACTTCCTACCAAAACCAATCGTCGACCGAAGAGTACACCTACAACGTGACTCTTTATCGCGACGATGTTCAACAGAAGACCGTCAAGAAGGTTAGCTACACCACCGAAACCCGTTATCGTACGGTTAAGAAGTGCAGCATGACCACCGAAACCCGTACCCGTACGGTTAACAAGGTCACCTACAACGACGAGCAACGTTCTCGCACGGTTAAGAAGTGTGTCATGAACACCGAAAACCGTTCGAAGACCGTCAAGAAGACCGTTTACAACACCGAAACCCGCACTCGTCCAGTTTCCAAGACGGTTATGACGACCGAAGAGCGACAAGTAACCGTCAAGGTTCCTAAGGTTGTTGAAGAGCAAGCGACTCGCAAGGTTTCCAAGGTTGTTTACGACACCGAAACCAAGACTCGCACCAAGAGCGTAACCGACTACGTGAACGAAACCCGTCAAAAGGACGTCACCACCACGGTTATGGTTGCTGAGCAACAAACTCGTACCTACAACGTGACGATCAACGATACCGTCACCGAAGAAAAGGTTGAGAAGTACACCGTCAACGTTCCATACACCGTTCAAGAAGAAGTCGATGTTACCGTCTGCAAGATGGTTCCAACGACCGTAACGGTTCCTGTATGGTCGAACGGCGTTGCCGTTGGTGCTGGCAGTGCAGTTGGCGCCGGTTGCGGCGGTGCTGCAGCGTCCAACGGAGCCGGTTCGGGCTGCGGCGGATGCGGAACCCCAGCTCCAGCAGCTTCCGGTTGCGGTTGCAATTAATTGAAATAGCCAGTGATTCCGTCTGTATCAGACGGGTCTGGTGAAAACAAAAGGAAACGGCCTGTGAACTTCACAGGCCGTTTTTCTTTTGCTCAATCTCGGTACAATACGCGTCCGGAAATTCCTTCCCCCCAACGCAATGACGTGAGGCAGCGGACCGTCGCGGTGCGGATGGGGCTCAACGCTAACTCTGCAAACAATCAGAAAAATGGCATCTCCATCGAAAGTTGTCGATCCGTTTGGTGCTCGCGATTCGTTCCAAGCTCCTCAAGGTAGTTTAGGCCTTTACCGCTTGGATCGGCTAGAGAAAGCCGGAATCGCATCGGTTTCCAAGCTTCCTTTCTCCATACGGATCCTGCTCGAAGCAGTGCTGCGCAACTGCGATGGTTTTCAAGTGACCCAAGACGACGTGGTGAACTTGGCAAAGTGGAACGCTGCGAAGCCTGAGGAACTCGAGGTTCCATTCAAGCCTGCACGGGTGGTGCTTCAGGACTTCACGGGTGTGCCAGCGATCGTGGATTTGGCCGCCATGCGAGATGGGATGAAAAGCCTCGGTGGTGATCCGCAAAAGATCAACCCATTGATCCCTGTGGATTTGGTGATCGATCACTCGGTTCAAGTCGACTACTTTGGAACGGCAGATGCCTTGAGCAAAAACGTCCACGTCGAATTTGAACGGAACCGAGAACGGTATGAGTTCCTTCGTTGGGGGCAACAGGCCTTTGCGAACTTCCGCGTTGTCCCTCCCAACACCGGCATTGTGCACCAAGTGAATTTGGAGTATTTGGCCAAGGTCGTGTTCCAAGGGGAGGATCACCTCGGGCGCGTCGCGTTCCCTGACACATTGGTTGGTACCGATTCTCACACCACGATGATCAATGGCCTGGGCGTATTGGGCTGGGGGGTTGGTGGCATCGAAGCGGAAGCGAACATGCTCGGGCAACCGCTGTACATGCTGATGCCTGAAGTTGTCGGAATGAAGTTGACAGGAAGATTGTCAGCAGGTGCAACGGCTACCGACTTAGTCCTGCGTGTTACCGAGATCCTTCGCAAGGAGGGTGTGGTCAATAAGTTCGTCGAGTTTTTCGGGGACGGTGTTTCCTGCATGTCGCTCGCCGATCGTGCAACCATCGCCAATATGGCCCCTGAATACGGGGCGACCATGGGATTCTTCCCTGTGGATGGCGAAACACTCGCCTACTTGAAGCGAACTGGTCGTACCAAGGGCGAAATCGATTTGGTCGAGCGGTATTGCAAGGAGCAGGGGTTGTTCCGATTGGACAATGGGCCCGATTTGCAATACACCAAGGTGTTGACGTTGGATTTGTCGACGGTTGACCCTGCAGTGGCTGGGCCCAAGCGGCCTCAGGATCGAGTGCCATTGAAGACCGTAAAGGCATCGTTCGCGAAAGGTCTTTCCGGGCCGATTGCGGAGCGTGGATTCGGACTTACGAGCGAGCAGTTGTCATCAACGGGTCTAGTCAAGGACACCAAGGGTGATGAATCGATCACCCACGGGGCGGTGGTGATCGCGGCGATCACTTCCTGCACGAACACCAGCAATCCGTCGGTCATGATCGGCGCTGGGCTGCTCGCGAAGAAGGCTGCGGATCGTGGATTGAGGGTTAAGAGTTTTGTGAAAACAAGTTTGGCACCCGGATCTCGCGTAGTGACCGATTATTTGACCAAGGCCGGAGTACTCGGTTCTCTTGAGAAACTGGGGTTCAATGTTGTTGGGTATGGGTGCACGACATGCATCGGCAACAGCGGTCCGTTGCCGGATGCAGTGGCGAACGCCATCACCGAAGGGAATCTCGTTGCTGCTGCGGTGCTCAGCGGTAACAGAAACTTCGAAGGTCGCGTCAATCCGCATACGCGCGCCAATTACTTGGCAAGTCCTCCCTTGGTCGTTGCGTACGCTTTGGCCGGGACGGTAGATATCGATTTTGAGAAGGAGCCCATTGGGCATGACGAATCTGGCAAGCCGGTATTCTTCCATGAGATTTGGCCGACTCGCGATGAGATTGAAAAGGCTGTGGATGCGTCCGTGCTTCCTGAAATGTTCTTGAAGCAATACTCGGATGCGTTCACATCGAATGAGGCTTGGAACGCGATTCCTATCACGCCAGGTGGGCAGTATGCATGGGATGCAAAGAGCACATACATTCAGCGTCCACCGTTCCTTGAAGGAATCACCACTAAGGTGGGAACAATCCAACCGATTGTGGGTGCTCGGGCGTTGGCGGTGTTAGGAGACTCGGTAACGACAGACCATATTTCGCCAGCAGGATCGATCGCAAAGAGTGGTCCTGCCGGAAAGTTCCTTGTTGAGAATGGCGTCACCCCCGCCGACTTCAACAGTTATGGGGCGCGACGTGGTAACGACCGCGTCATGGTCCGAGGTACCTTTGCGAATATCCGTATTCGCAATGCGATGGTCCCAGGGGTCGAAGGTGGTGTGACCCGCTATCTGCCGACTGGTGAAACCATGAGCATCTACGATGCCTCGATGAAGTATCAATCGACCAAGACACCTTTGGTGGTGTTGGCAGGTGCTGAATACGGAACTGGATCGTCGCGTGACTGGGCGGCAAAAGGGACATTGCTGTTGGGCGTGAAAGCTGTCATCGCGGTTTCTTACGAGCGGATCCACCGAAGCAACCTGGTCGGAATGGGCGTGTTGCCCCTGCAGTTCCTGCCTGGTCAGAGCGCGCAGTCGCTCGGGTTAACCGGTGAAGAGACGTTCGATATTGCCGGTCTGAGCGAATCGTTGCAACCCAGGACTAAGATCCGGGTGATTGCGAAGAATGGTGATGGAAGCCAAATTGTCTTTGATGCGCTGGTGCGTATCGATACACCGGTTGAAATCGAGTACTACAGAAATGGCGGGATTCTTCCCACCGTCTTGAGAAAACTAGCTGAGTAAGGAGAGATTGCCCACATGACGATTCAGCGGCATGGGGTAACTCGCCGATGGTCCGATTTAGTTGTGCACCGAGGCGTCGGGTACTTTGTTGAAGTACCCGACTCACCCGAGTTGCCGCCGCGCGAGCAGTTCCGCCAAGTTCTAAGGCAAGTTGATCAGAGATTGGCGATGGTGGGGAGTTCCCGCGAAAACCTCTTGCAAGTGACCATCTACATGCCAAACCCGGAAGATCTCGCAGTCTTCAACGAGGAATGGGACGCATGGGTGCCAAACGGCCACGCGCCTTCGAGAGCTTGTGTGCATACCCAACTGGCTGCTCCTAGGTATCGCGTGGAGCTGGTTTTAACTGCAGCAGTGGATGGTTAATTCTGTTGATCCTCGGATTCGACCGCTTGTGCCCGTAATTTTGCTCATCTTTCAACGGTACGCCAAAACGGGTAAACTGGGAGGACATTGAAGGTTCTTTTTCCCAGGAGGTGGATGACGATGGCTGAAGGTGCTGCCGGTTCGATTGGACGAAGGACGTCCCGATCTGCGATTTTTTTGATTCGCACAGTAGGACTTGGATTGTTAGCGTCGGTTGCTTTGCCCATATCCGTTTGCCGAGCGCAGACGACGCCAGCGGTCCCTGTAAGCAATCCAACCGCGGTTCCGGGCGGGGAGCGAGGTACCTTATCCTCTAGCGAGGCGACGACTCCTGTCCAACCGCCTCCTGTCCAGACGACAAACTCCCATGCGGAACATCTGGCTCTGTTGCACCTGATCGATTCCATCGAACCGTACCATCCGGCGAAGGAACTCAAGGGGACGGCGGTCCTCGCAGGTTCAACGACCATGCAGATGCTCGGTAAGGCTTGGTCAGAGCGTTTTCGAAAGTTCCATCCTGAGGTAACGTTTGAGAGAGGCAAGGACGGCACGGATGCCGGTTTGCAGGAGATTTCGCAGCGGCCCAACGTGATTGCCGGTTCGAGTCGTCCTCTCACGGCTTTGGAACTTGACGCACTCAAGGGGACGGCGTGCAAGGAGCCGTTCCCTGTCATCGTCGCATTGGATCCATTGGCGTTGTTCGTGCACAAAGAGAATCCAATCCAGAGCATCAGCCCGAGCCAATTGGAGTCGATTTTCAGGGCCCCTGGTGGATCCAAGCCCCACGTTGCAAAGTGGGGAGAGTTGGGTGTTACCGGCGAGTGGGCAGAAAAACCGATACGAATCCACACACGTGGCGATCATAGCGGCACGACCGGCTTCATCAAGAATTGGGTCATTCAAGGAGGGGATTTGGCGAGGTCTGCTGAGGTCCATGAGACCAATGACAAGGTATGCAATGCAGTAGCTGCTGATAAGTTCGGTGTCGGTTTGAGTGGGTTTGGTGAGTCACGAGATACTCTCAAGGCTGTGCCGCTGTTGTTGCCGGGAGGCGTGGTACCCGCCGATGAGCAAAGCTTTTTGGCCGGACGATATCCATTTGTTCGACCGCTGGTGTTGGTGATCGATAAATCGGCGATGGCAACCGACGGCGGTCTTCGAGAGAGTCTGCTTCGTTACGTACTGAGTCGCGACGGGCAATTAGAGGCGGTACGAGCCGGGTTCTATCCTTTGGATCCTGCATTCATCAGGAAAGAACTGGACCAGATCGCTGGACCACAAGTCCGCTGATCGGTAGATACGATTTTTTAAGGAGGCGGTCCGCATTCATCTTATTTCCTGCTCCTTACGCAGGTTTCTACGAATTGAGATCATGAGCATGTTTAGGTTCCCATCTTTTTTTCTTGTTTCCTGCGTCGTTGTTTCTATTGCCTTCGGTAGCGTCGCCTCGGGGCAGTCCTGGACTGATTTTAATGCTGCGGTACCCAAGGTCGTACCAGGGGCGGGCTTCCCGAGCACGTCCCCGGTGCCACCGGGAACATATGCCATTCCTGGTACCGCGACGTATCCGCCGACAGCACCCGCGGTTGCAGGTGCTGGTCCAGCCTACACTTATGGTCAAACCTTAGTCCCCCCAGTGAAGAATTGGAAACTTGGGGTTTTCGTGAAGAACGCGGATGTGGGGGCGGTAGTACAAAGCATCGATCCTGGTAGTGCTGCGCAAGTAGCCGGCATCAACGTCGGTGATGTGATTGTCGCGGTATCGAGCACCCGCATTGGGGAGTACGATGGACGGATCGTTGATATTGCCGACGAATTGAAGCGTTCGGTGGATCCCTACGGGCGAGTTTCGCTCTTGATACAAGACGTCCGTTCGAGAGCCCTGCGGTCTGCGGTGGTTACCATGACATCAACCTCGACAGCCCTGAGTGGAACGGTCGCGCTGGGGGATCGCGGGCAACTGCCCATCGGATCCGTGTTGACGGTGCAGCTGCAAAATATTTCCAAGCCTTACTATGAGATCGCGGGCGGAAAAGCGGTGATGCGAGCCGAAGGTTCGGGTCCATTCCGTTTCGAATTGAATTACGACCCTCGCTACATCGACCCTCGAGATCAGTACCAGTTGAATGCGTTCGTCAGCCTTAATAATCAGGTTTTTTATTCGCTTCGGCAGGTTGTTCCCATCGCGGCGAGCAGTTTGAACCAAAACTTCAATTTGACGTTAGACCGAGGCAATTTTCAGCCAGGCGCTGCAACCCCTCCAGCTACTTGGTTAACGAGTTCGGTGCCTGCCACGGCAACATCTTCCACCGTTTCGGCGGGGTATCCTTCCAGTACGAATTTGCCCAGTACGAATTTGCCGGGAGCGGTGAATACAGATGCGTTGAACCAAGTGTTTGTGTCGCTGCTGGGGCGAGCTCCAACGAGCCGTGAGATCATCGCGTGGCAATCGTATATGCAACAGGGGCATACGCTGAATGAAGTAGCGGGCAAGATCATGGCAAGTCCACAGTTCCGCGAGCGGTATGCCAACGATCCAGCGTACGTGCAGCAAGTGATCCAGACATTGACGGGAAGGCTTCCTAATGCGACTGAGGTGAACTACTGGGTCGCTCGCATGCAGGCTCTCGGTTCGCCGGAACTCATGATCCAAGAGATCATGGCCCAAAAGAGATAGCGGAGAACGCTCAACAAGTTGGAGTTTGTTCGAGGAAATAGCTTTGGTGAGCGCGTCTTCATCGCTGGAAGATGTGTACGTGTCCGAAGAGGGAGTAGGGTTTGGAAAACCGGTACGGGTTGGTTAACCGGTACGGGCTGGAAAAGCGGTGCGGGTTGGAAAAGCGATACGGGCTGGTTAATCGGTACTGGATAGGGAAGAAAAGCCGATCGCGAGGACTCTGTGCTCGATTCTTTAGGTGAGGCTGGTCGAAGAAAGGTTTGTCGCCGCATGCATTCAGGTAAAAGAGCACGGAATTAGCTCCTGAATGTTGCGTCCCACCAACAACGACCAAACCGCAATGCACCAAGGCCAAGGAAGGCTGACTCAGCCGATCGAGGTGCTGAGTCAGTGATCGCCATGGTGACAGAGCATCCAACCGAGGTTACGAGCGATGCGCAGTCCTTCGTTCAAACGCGCCCTTCGGGCAACAATCCGTGCTTGTGTTGTTGCCATTTCCGCTTCCAATGCAGCTTATGCCGATTGGAATGCGTCATTGGTCTCCATTCCAGCGTCATGCGTGGTGCATGACTCTGGAATGGAGTTTTTACCTCTGCGATTCAGAGCGATCGCAGAGTTGGACGCGTTTGCTGAGCCGTTACAACCCAGCATCCCAGCGTTCGAAACGATCGGGCCCGTGGATATGGTGCGTGAGACTACCACCGACCACTGTGTTCTCGCCGCGGTTCGGCATGCGAATTACGAGAAGCTGTCATCGCGCATCGAATGGGCGCGTAATCAGGCAGGTTG
Organism: uncultured Pirellula sp.; assembly: GCA_903892355.1. Taxonomy (GTDB): domain Bacteria; phylum Planctomycetota; class Planctomycetia; order Pirellulales; family Pirellulaceae; genus JBKCUI01. Next base: position 51,961 of record CAITIE010000019.1, read on the forward strand.
GTTCTATCGTGCAGCTAACGAGTGGATCGATCACTATCCAGTGCTACCGATATCATGGGATCGTGCTATCCGATCGAACTCGCCGTTTGTTGCCCGACAGTTGGTAAGCGCTTTTGACAACTCCAGCGGTCCACGCGACTGCCCGATCGACGAAGTTCTCGATGCTCAGAAGGCATTGGTAGGGACGGAGTCTGCATATAGCGGGGAATTGCTCTGGGATTGCGATCAGCATCATTGTGGCACAAAGTACCAACTGCAACGGGATCTGGCGGACAGTGAGTCGTCGAATGATGCGGCGAGCGGAGTAGGGGTTTTGCCATCCGGGCACCCGGCGAATATCTTCGTGTTTACGTTGGAAGCTTCCAACCAAATGGAGGAGCCATTTCAAGGGGAAGATCGAGCGGAAATCGCCGGTTCAGCAGAAACGTTTGATGAACTGGCCGATCGAAGTTTAAGTGCCGCGATCGCGAGCCGGATTGGTCGGTCGCATGATGACCGATCCATCGATTCTTACGAGGAGGAATTCTGTGGCGAGGTTCTCAGCGGTACCGAAGTCGATGCCCCGATCTTCGAGAATAGGTTTCCCATCGAGGAGGGATGCATCCCGATCAACGAGTACCTTCCAGGTGTACTCAGCGACAATCCCGCTGGTGATGAACTGGACGGCGCACCTGCAATCGCGACAACTCCTGAATATCTTTCAAGAACATTGAAGGATGGAGTTGCGCCAGTCAGCTTGGTACCGGAGCAGACTGAAGCAATAGTTCCCGACGGCGATTTGGTCAGCACCGAGTCAGAGTTGTGCTTGTCGCTCGCATCGGACAGTGGAGATGGATGTGGTACGATCGCCGCAAATGATTTTTTTGCGAATGCCAACGAAGGTAATCGTGTTACTGCGGATAGGATCCCCATCGATCCAGCGTTGAACATGGAGTCGGATGAACCGAACGAGTCGTGGAGGTCTTTGTTCCGACCACATGGTTGCATCTTTGCACCGGAGTATCTCATCGATCAACCGAGTGTTGGAATTCGCTCCAACACAGAGATCGAACCAGATCTCATGTCGGAGGAGCTACCCCAGGCTTCACCATTGAATCGTGATCTAGCAGCGGTCGATGCGGCGCTCCGTGATCCCATCGGAATTGGTCTAGACGTTCCTGCAGTCGGTGCACGTTGGACTGGAAACGGTATGGCGGAGCCTGAGATGCAGGCGGCGATAATCAGCGAATCGGTACGGTGGAGTGACTCAGCCTGGGTAGGGTATGCGAACGACGTTGCGTTCCATGATCGTATTCACGGTTCGGGCGAGTTCACTGGAATACCGATGACCAAGGTTTTCGCACAAGGATTGCGTTGGTTTGGCGACTGGATGGTGCAGTGGTCCGACGTTTTGGAATCGCAGATTCGGTTGGCTGAAGGTTCGGAGCCGGCTGCGACCCACGATCGCTAGGGACCCCAGGGGTGGGCCGTGATCGTCAGGGTGGGCCGTGATCGTCGAATCATTCAAGGAAGCAGACTGGCCAGCGAGAGAGCGGTGCCAGTTGCATCGCGGTGGGCAGGTTGGGTGTAAAGACGAATGCCTCCGAGAAACGGATCGAGTGGAGACGTAGATCGCCGGCAACCCGCCACTCCCGCTCTTCCGTCCAGTCTCGATCACCCAAACGGCTCGTTTCAGGTTGTGCAAATGGCAGTTCGTCGGGGGATAGTCTTCGGATAACGTTCTCTCGAAGGTAGGTTACGGGTCTTGCTCCAAGGTCCATCATTCGTTGAGTACGAATTGCGATCCCAAAGGGCTCCCAGTCCCATCTGCTCAAATGCGGTTGGAAGGCCCGACGGCTGAGGAGCTCACCTAAGGGGCACGCAGACCAGCAGCTCGTGGCGAGTTCGCCGCGTTTGAGATGGTTCGTGGCGGTGATGCGTTGCTGGGTTAGGATACGAGCGAGTGTGTTCTCCGGGGGCGACTGTTCAATCAGTTCCAACCTCAAGGCTTCGTCGAGAAATCCAGCGAACGATTGATCCGGCCAAGGGCCTTGTCTGGAACGCGTGCAGTGAATGAGATAGGCATCGGATTCCATAAAATGCGACGGCGCTTTCAGAACAGGAGCGAGCGTCGCGGGTTGCGCTCTGCGATGGCAACCCCATGGCGAGGTGAAACACTCGCAAACATCCTCTGTCCCTTCGTCATGAAACATCCATAGTATCGCACCTGCCTCGGAGAGCTTTTGTTCTGTTGTTCGTTGTGAATTAGCTGGAGCTGGGTGCATCGCGACCCACGTGGACCCTGGTGCGATATTCGATTCAGAAATCCTCGCTTCCACGATCCTCAAGAGCTTTCCCTTGGGACGGATATAGATGGCGATCGAAACATCTGAGAGAAACGCGACTGCTCGATCGCTGACTGGTGTTTTCTTCAGAGACATGTCGCTGGTGTCTCGATGCGACTGGAAACGAATCATCCGCCCAAGGCTGTTGCTGATTACGGATTGTTTCTCGTGCGATTCCTTAGCACGGATTTCAACATAGCGTACGGATAACCGGGTACAAGCATGCCTGATTGCCTCGGCAGACGGAGAGTCGGCAGCGAAGAGGATTCGGGCATTTCGGGCCTTGGCAATTCTCAACGCAGCTTGAAGGCGACGTTGCCACCATGCGTTGGCAAATTGATTACGACTCGAGTGCGAAGAAAGGATTCCAACCATTGGCTCTTTGGCGAGTTCTCCTAGATCGGAATTGAAGTCAATAGAGCCAAACCACCGCTCGACGCTCGAGGGAGAGCGGCACTGCAGCAATGAAGCAAGATCGTAAAAAGGTTCAGCGATTGGCATATTGGTTCGAGGATCGCATCGTAATCGTCGAGTCGTGAAGATGGTCCAAGGTTCTGCTGGAACGGGTGCGCCACATGCGCGGGAATCTGCTGAGCAGATACTGCGTTCGTCCCCTAATTTACCGCGTTGCCGACGTTAAAGTGCAACTGTCGCGAGTGGCCAGCAGGGGTGAATTAAGGGAATTTGGGTAGGCAATTGAATGGGAAATTCAGTGGAATTGATCGCTCGTGGCAAGTTGGTGTTACCCACCAAGAGGGAGAAATGTTTTACAATCAGGGCTCTAGATCAATTAGTTCATCAACTATCAGGATTGTTGGAAAGCGATGAGTGAAAGTACTGCGGATTCCGGTTCGCCTTCAGAGATCGTTGAACCCCGGGCATCGTACGAACGCAGTGCGAGGCAACTTTATGATGCCGCGGTTGCTGAGGTTAGCAAAGTTTTCGTTGGGCAAGACGAGTTGGTGACCACTGCTTTGGTTTCCCTCTTTTCGGGGGGGCACATTTTGATTGAAGGAGTTCCGGGGCTTGGGAAAACCTTGTTCGTCCGGACGCTTGGAAGGGTCTTGGGTTGCCAGTTTGGGCGTATACAGTTTACGGCAGACTTGATGCCATCCGACGTGACCGGAGCTCCGATCTTCGATATGAAGACTCAAGATTTCAGGTTCCGTCCGGGGCCAGTTTTCACCCAATTGCTTCTTGCGGACGAGATCAACCGATCGCCCGCCAAGACGCACGCAGCGCTGCTGGAGATTATGCAGGAGTCACGAGTCACGATCGATGGTGTTAGTTATGTCGTTCCTAAGCCGTTTCTAGTCTTGGCGACCCAAAATCCTTTGGAAAGCGAAGGGACTTACTCCCTTCCCGAAGCGCAGCTTGACCGCTTCATGTTCAAGGCGGTCGTTTCTTATCCGGGAGAAGAAGAGGAAGCGAGGGTTTTGGATTTGCACTCCCGCCAAGTCGACATCGCTAAGGTTTTAGAACGTGAAGTCGCACAAGTTACCAACGCGGAGGAGATCCTGCGTACGATTTCCTCGAACAGCGCTATACGTGTCGAACCGAAACTTCTCAACTACATCAATCGAATTGTTCGAGCCACCCGTGGTTGGCCAACGTTTTATATGGGGGCATCCCCGCGTGCCGGAATTGCTCTGGTTCAGGGAGCTAGAACTCTCGCCGCCTTTCGTGGTCGTGATTTCGCCGTCCCCGATGATGTGGTTTCAATCGCACTTCCGACGCTGCGGCATCGGGTCGTTTTGAATGCAGAGGCGGAAGTTGAAGGTACGAAAATCGACACTGAATTGACGACGTTACTGCGTAGCATTGAAGTTCCACGGTTGTAATCATCATGCCCCGTTTCGATGCCGTCGGGTCGTATTTGTTTTGGGTCCCTTGGTTGGGATTGATCCTAGTCATCTCGCCAATCGTTGTGATCGCGTTTGGCTGGAGGATCTTCCCGAACAAGCGCTGGTTATGGTTGATGTTGCCATTGACACTGTTGTCAGTAGTCATGATTGCTGCTCCCGCGCTCTTGGGTGCGATGTATCCCGATTCAGAATCGGGATGGATTAAGGGGCTCACCAAGTCGGTCCGTGGCTTTGTTGACGTGCTCGTCTTGATGGATCTATCCGCGGCTGCTCTGGTTTTTGCTGATTTTCTGACGATCGTCGGCCGGACCAATTTGCGGGTGGAGAGACGAATGTTACGGAGTGCGTCGTTGGGTGGATCTCATGAGATCACGCTGAGTGTCGAGAATCGAAGCGAACGCGAATATACCTTGGAGGTACGTGACGATTTCCCCGAAGGGATGATTGCAGAGCCCGACGTGCATACATTGGGCTTGGGTGGTCGTAAGCGAGCAGAGCTAACGTATCAATTGCGACCTCAGCGGCGGGGTGTATTTCGTTTTGAAAATGTCTATTTCCTCTTGCGTAGTCGATTGGGATTTTGGCATCGCTTCACGCAGCGCGAATGTCCGGGAGAACTACTGGTCTATCCAAATATGCAGCAGTTGGCCGAGTATGCATTGTTAGCAAAGACGAACCGGCTGAGTCTTATTGGAGTTCGGAGAACTCGAAAGGCTGGGCAGGATAGCAACTTCGAGCGACTGCGCGATTACAGCACCGATGACAATTACAAGCATATCGACTGGCGTGCAACGGCTCGACGAAGTCGTTTGACGGTGAAGCAATTCCAGCAGGATCAAAGTCAACGGATTGTCTTTTTGCTTGATAGCGGTCGATTGATGACCAACGAGTATCAGGGATTGAGTCTCCTCGATTATGCTATGAACTCAATATTGATGTTAAGTTATGTAGCGCTGCATCAAGGGGACTCCGTTGGGTTGATGTGTTTTTCCGACCACGTGGAGAAATACGTGCCATTGAAAGGTGGCCCTAACCAAATGAATCGAATTCTTCATGGGTTATTCGACCGCTTTCCCAACATGAAGCAGTCGAACTATGACGAAGCGTTTTTGTATTTTTCGAGGCATTGCAGGCGTCGGACGATGGTGGTTCTGATCACGAACGTGATCGATGACGTGACTGCTTCCCAAGTGACCGGATATTTGTCAACTCTAAGTCGACGGCACTTGCCAGTCTTGGTGTTGCTTCGCGATCGACGTGTTTTTGAAGCCGCAGACAATCCTGCTTTGGATGAGTCGACCTTGTATCGGAGTGCCGCCGCAGCGCAGTTGCTTCTATGGCGGAGTGAAGTGTTGCGAAAAGTTAGTGATTGTGGGGGACTCGTGATCGATGCTTTCCCTGATCAACTCACAGCGCCCTTGGTGAACCAGTATCTTGAGGTGAAGGCAAAGCATCTTCTTTAGCTCGGAGAGGTAATAGGCGGTTATGGGTAAGGTATTTGTGACGCGAAGCATCCCGCAAGACGGAATTTCCATGCTTCAATCGCGGTTTGAGGTGGAGGTTTGGGATGGGTGCGACCCGCCGCCGAGGGATGTTTTGTTGGCGAAGATCTCTGGTTGTTCGGGGGTGTTGACGATGTTGAGCGATCGCGTGGACAACGCGTTTCTCGATGCCGCAGGGTCAGTGTTAAAGGGTGTTGCGAATTTTGCCGTGGGCTTCAACAACATCGATGTCGATGCAGCAACAGAGCGGGGAGTAGCCATCGGTAATACGCCTGGGGTGCTGACCGATGCAACCGCCGACACTGCCGTCGGCCTGATGATTGCAGCGGGGCGATGCTTCTTGCCAGCGGTTCGAAACGTGTCTGAGCTTCAATGGCGGAATTGGGAACCCATGATGTTTCTGGGCCAAGAGTTTCGCGGGAAGACTCTCGGTATCGTTGGGATGGGACGGATCGGGAGTGCCGTTGCGGAGCGTCTCCATTTCGGTTGGGGGATGAAAGTTATTTACACTTCCCGCACCGACAAAGAGGAGGTGGGCCAGCGTCTCGCCGCCAAGCGTGTGGATCTCGAGACGCTGCTCCAAGAAAGCGATGTGATCAGTTTGCACACTAGTCTGCAAAAAGATACGCGAGGATTAATCGGACGCGCTCAGTTTGGCTTGATGAAGCCCAACGCAATTTTGATCAATACGGCGAGGGGCGAGATCATCGATCAAGATGCATTGGTTGACGCGCTGAAGTCTCGACGCTTGTTCGCAGCAGGATTGGATGTTACCGATCCGGAGCCTTTGCCGAGCGATTCGCCCCTTCGAGAACTTGACTCGTGCATTATCCTCCCGCACATTGGTTCAGCGACATTCCAAGCCAGATCGAGAATGTCGATCATGGCTGCTGAGAATTTGATAGCAGCGATCGGTGGATCACCTATGCCGTACGGGTTGAACCGTGTGAGCTAAGAGCCGTATTTTTGGGAGCGTTGATTACAGGACCGGGAGGGCGGCAGAGGCAGGACCTTTGGCAGCAATTTGGTCGGTAATGGATCGGACCAAGGCTCGACAAACATCCTCGAAGGGTTTTGAGATTGTCGGGTTCTTCAGTGCGTCCGCCAGCTTTCCTTCGTCTGCTTCGCTTCGAAGTGGTATTTGGATCGGGACTTCGCCGAGGAATGGAACACCGAGTTCAATTGCTTTTTGCCGTGCTCCACCCTTGCCAAAAATATTGAAGGTTTTTCCCGATTCGGGATCGGTGAAGCCACTCATGTTTTCGACGATACCAAGAATGGGAACCTTTGTTTTTTCGAACATGGAAATGGCTTTGCTGGCATCCAGCAGGGCAACTTCTTGGGGAGTGCAAACAATTACTGCTCCCGCCAAGGGGAGCAGTTGCGAGAGCGTCAACGCCACATCGCCAGTTCCTGGGGGCATGTCGATGATCAAGTAGTCTAATTCGCCCCAGTTTGTATCTTTGAGAAACTGAGAGATGGAACCATGGAGCATCGGTCCTCGCCAGACGACAGCTTGATCGCGTCCGATCAAAAAGCCCATCGACATCACCGGCATGGTTCCGCATGGAATCGGTTGAATTTTGTTGTCGAGAATCTCTGGGCGTCCTTCCAAGCCGAGCATGTGAGGGATGCTGGGTCCATAAACATCGGCGTCGAGCAGGCCGACTTTGGCGCCAAGGGATTGCAGTGTGAGGGCGATTGATGCGGCTAACGTACTTTTTCCCACCCCGCCTTTGCCAGCCGCAACCGCGATAACTGCTTTGGCCTTCAGACCGATTTGACCGATGGGAGTTGCCGGGCGGTAAAGGGTATCTGTGGTAACCGTTACTCCCTTCAATCCCGGCACGCTTGCGAGCAAATGGTCCCGTAACTTATCCGCGATCTCTTGCCCGATCGGTTGCACCATGCTCGTAAGGCTCAACCGGCATTTTGCTTCCCCACCCGTCAAAACCCAATCTGTGACTTGTCCGGTTTTCGACAAGGCCTTTTGTGATTCAGGGTCTTTGAACGAATCGAGAGAGGACTGGAGTCGTTGGTGGATTTCGGTATCGGTCATGGGATTTACGTTGGTTAAAAAACGAGGTTCAAGCCGCGGATTCGTTGGAGGGTTTCCGCCATAAGAGCGTCCTCTGCTGCTTCATCCTCTGCTTCGTAAGTCACAGAGAATCGCAGGCAGTTACCCGCATCATCCCACGGAACGATAACGATCGAGTGCTGCGTGATGAAGTATTGCGACGCTTCCTCAGCGTTGGCGAATTGCGGCCCACCGGCAACACCTTTGGGTGCCGATGTGTAGAGGAAGTAGCTACCTCCTGGAACATCGCACGTGAATCCGCATTGGCGGAGTGTCGAAACCAATTTCTCAAGACGCCGCTTGTATTTTGCGTTGATACGTGCGGGGATTTCCGGGGAGTCCAGGGCGCTGATGGCCGCTCGCTGGATCGCGCCGAATTGGCCGCTATCGCAGTTGTCTTTGACATCCGAAAAGGCTTGAACGATTCGTTGGTTGCCACAAACCCAACCGATTCTCCAACCGATCATGTCAAAGCCTTTGCTCATCGAGTGAACTTCCACTCCGACATCCATCGCGCCGGGGATTTGAAGGAAGCTCAGCGGCTGACCCGTGAAGGTGAGCAAGATATGGGCGGCATCTTGAACCACGATGAATTTATGTTTCATTGCGAGTTCGATGATACTCTCGTAAAACTCTCGAGTGGCCACTTGACCCGTCGGGCTGTTGGGATAGTTGACGACCAGCATCTTGGTCTTTTCCCAAACATCGCTGGTGACTTTAGAAAAGTCTGGGAAGAAGTGATTTTCCGCGAGGAGAGGAAGACGGTAGACCGTTCCGCCGTAGTAGCGGGTGTGCGTTCCCGCGACGGGATAACCTGGAACGGTCATCATGGTCACGTCGCCGGGGTTGATAAAGCAGGCGGGGAGCATCGATAAGGCGGTTTTGCTCCCGATACAATGATTGACCTGAGTGGCGGGATCCAAGTTGACGCCAAACTGTCGCTTCATAAACCTTGCGGCGGCTTGTTTGAACTCCACCGGTCCATTGTCCATGTAACCGCGATTCTCGGGGCGGTTAGCTTGAACCTGCAGTTCGGCCCGTACCTTCACGTCCGCCATGGAGTCGTTTTCACCGATGCCGAAGTCGAGCAGCAATCGGTCCGGGTAGTCCGCGAGCGCCTTTCGTTTCGCCCTTTTGATTTTCTCGAACTTGTAAATCTCGTTGGCTTTGCCGTAATGCGCTCCCCCGATCCGATCGGCGAACAGTTCTTGGAAGTAAGGGTCTTCGGAGGCGGTGGTTGCTGGTTTTGGTGCGACGGCTGACATGATAGATAAAGCGTAAAAGGTGATCGAAACGTGAGAGGAACAATCATAGAGCACTAACCGCAATTGTTCCATCCGAACTGGTTCCGTTTGTGGCCCCGTCCCTTCTTAACGTCTGGAGTTTTTCTCCCCGATATGATGCTGGTGCTCGATTTCCTGCCGGTGTTGTACTATTCGGCGTTTTTTGGGTCTTCGGGATTGCTGAGGCGCTCGATAAGCCGGGGGACGTATTCGGCATACCGCGTAGGTAGATCCTTGGCCCAGGCCTTTTTGCGTTTTTCAGGTATTTCTCTCAGCGATTTTTGGTGCATAGGATTCAAGGTGTCGGCATGGATTGCGTTGAGGGCGAGCATTCTCGCTCCCCACGTGGAATTATCGGCGATAGCGATTTGCACGAGAGCATCGTTCGCTTTGGTGGATTGCTCGAACGTGCCGAATTTGGCGAGGATCTCCAAGGCTGCGATTGCGACGATGTTTTCTTGATCTGCGCTGCTCGAAGTCACGGACGCTGGAATCGATGGTCTTCGCTTTTGCGACAATTGGGTTTGCAACGCGATCAATCCCCAGTAACGCTCAATAGGGTTCGAGGATGCCATCATCACGTCGGATCCTTCGATCGAATCAACGATGTCCCCGGACTTCCAACCCGCTTCAATGGCGGATGTCATGGAATTGGCGTTTTTTTGAAGGATCCAGTCTTCAGGAACACAGCCTGTGTCTTCATGCTCGAGCATCCACTGCTTCAGAGCGTTCGCTAATACTTTTTTGGGGGCTTGATGCGAAGGATCATTAGCAAGATTGTTGATTTGGTGCGGATCCACGGAGAGGTCATAAAACTCCTCCACATCTTTGGTTTCCCAAAACTTGGACTGGGCCTTATTGAGTCGTCCTTCGGTATAGGCTCGATACCAATCTTTGGTAGTCGGGGTCTGGAACATGTAGGCCAAGAAGGCGCCTTGTGGTCGGAATGGGAAAAAGTTTCGGATGTAGAGGTAGCGATGATCGCGCATCGCTCGCGAGCAATCGACTCGTTCATCCATCCTGTCGCGAAACCCAACGAGCGTCGAGTGAGCTTGTGAGTCATCCCCAAAAAAGGATTCGCCATGCAGGTAGGATGGTCGGGTTGCACCGGCCAAATGCAATACCGTCGGTGTAAGATCGAGAAAGGAAACCAGTCTTTTCGTTACTGAATCCGCTTGATAGCTCGCTCCCAAGGTGGACTGAAATTTGGTTGGGATATGAACGAGCATGGGGACACGCAGTCCACTCTCGTATAGCCAACGCTTGGACCGTGGCATTCCACTTCCATGGTCCCCGAAGAAAAAAACGACGGTGGATTCGGTAAGATCATCGTCCTCCAATTGGTCAAGGATCTTTTGGAATTGTGAATCCATTTCGGTGATGCGGTCGTAGTACTGCGCCCAGTCGATTCGAACTTCGGGTGTATCGGGATGGTAGGGTGGTATAGGTACTGAATCGGTGGGATGGGTCGGCGTGTAGGGGCGTTTTCGAATTTGGCTTTCGTGCGTTACCTGAAGGTTGAACACCGAGAAGAATGGTTTGCCTTTCGGACGATTGCGCCAATGCGATTTCTGGCTAGAATCATCCCACATCCCCGAACGCTTTCGAAAATTGTAGTCCTCTTTGGAGTTGTTGCTGCAGTAGTACCCAGCCTCATGGAGTTGTTCTGGGAGCGTCTTCGCGAAATCGGGAAGTGAAACCTCCGAACGCATGTGTTGAGCACCGAACGAGGGTGGGAAAAGACCCGTGATGATGGTCGTTCGGGCTGGGGCGCAAACAGGTGCATTCGACCAACAATTCAAAAACCGCTGGCTCTTCTTCGAAAACGCGTCCAAATATGGGGTGCGGGAGTATTCGTCTCCGTAGCAGCCAAGCTGTGGCCCGGTATCCTCGCACGAGATCCAAAGGATATTGGGTTTTTCGGTTGCTTGGAGGTGTGCGTTTGACGTGATGCTATGGAAGAGTAACAGGAATGCGACCCACCGGATCCTCCGAGGAATGGCCGTACGGAGAGTTGCTGTCGATATCATTTGAAATCCTCAAGTCATGCGTCCATAGCAAAGCGAAGAACTTGTGGTTCTACGGTATGTGGAAAAACGGGGCTGATCAAGAGTGTAGCGTGGGGTACCCGTCGCGGTCACAACGCCGTGGCACCGGCCAAGGTGTTCGTTGTTGTAGCGAAGACGCTGAAATATTATCGAAAATATTATCTAAGCACTCAGGAAGCTCTTGTCCTCAACCGCGACCACCCAGGATGCACGTTTGGTATCGGGCACCGACTAGTCTTCGAGGAGTATTCGGAGCATTCGACGCAATGGCTCAGCTGCACCCCAAAGGAGCTGGTCGCCTACCGTGAACGCGGATAGGTATTTGCCTTGGTTCGCCGCATCGAGGTCCAGCTTCCGTAGTCTACCCACGGGGCAGTGGAGTGTCCCTGTCACCGCGGTTGGACTCAAATTCTTCATGGATACAGACCGTTCGTTCGGAACCACCTTGGCCCATGGATTGGCTTGCTGGATCAATTCCACGATTTCATCGAGTGGAACATCCTTAGTCATGCAGATGGTTAGAGCTTGACTGTGACATCTCATGGCTCCGATGCGAACGCAGATTCCATCGACGGGGATTTGCGACTCGGACCGACCGAGGATCTTGTTGGTCTCTGCTTTACCTTTCCATTCCTCGCGGCTTTGACCATTGCCCAAGTCTTTATCGATCCAAGGAATCAGGCTGCCTGCGAGCGGTACACCAAAGTTGTCGACCGGGAAGTCGGGGGATCGCATTGTGTCAGTGACTGTCTTGTCGATCTCCAGGATGGCTGATGCCGGATTGGAAAGATCCTCGGAGACGGAATGGGATAGGCTTCCCATTTGTTGGAGAAGCTCTCGCATGTTCTGTGCCCCCGCACCTGATGCAGCTTGGTACGTCATACTGGTCATCCAAGCGACGAGTCCTTCCCGGAACAATCCATGCAATGCCATCAACATCAAGGAGACGGTGCAGTTGCCACCGGCAAAAGACTTGATTCCATTGCGCAAACCGGACCGAATCACTTGGTCATTCACAGGATCCAAGATGATGATCGTGTCGTCGCGCATGCGCAAGGTGGATGCGGCATCGATCCAGTAACCATTCCACCCGGCACCTCGCAATTTATCGTACGTTGCCGTCGTGTAGTCGCCCCCTTGGCAGGAAAGTATCACGTCCATTTTTTTAAGGGAAGCAACATCGTCCGCAGCTTGGAGGATTCCTGTTCCTTTGCCTTGGAGATTGGGTCCCGTTCCCCCGGCATTGGAGGTTGAGAAAAAGACGGGTTCGAAATGGTCGAAGTCTTTTTCGGCGACCATGCGATCCATAAGGACCGAGCCGACCATCCCGCGCCAGCCAACCAAACCTACTTTTTTCACGTTGCTATCTCTAATTGGGAAAGAAAATGGAATCGACGTTGCCGCGAAGGATTTGTTTCCCTAGTTCGATCGCGAACGATTCGCTCAGACCACGTCCTACACATATAGTTTCTGCGAGGCACTCTGCCAAAATGCGTTTGTACATTCGGTACTTGGGAAGGATGAACTCAAGTTTATAGGCGTCGCTATAGTAGCCGATGAGCTTACCGCGTGGAACCGCGTCCAAACGAGCTTGGAGATCGTGGCGGATGTAACTGGGGGTGTTGCTATACCACCAATGCCCGTGCGCGATCACATTTGGGAATATCCAAGCGTAATCGACCAACTCTTGATTGCTCACAGACGCCAAAACCGAAATCGGAAATTTGACGTTCGGAAACGTGTTTAGCAAGTCGGCATATTGGATCATCGACCAGCGAGAGTCATAGAGATCTTGGCCTTGATAGACACCGCCTGGGTACACCTTGCGGTTGACCCCGATCATTAAATCGAACGGGAGTCGATACTCGGCACAGAACTCCGCTAGTCTCCAAAAAACCCAATAGGCGACTTGCATTTTGTCCGTTTCATCGGGGCCGTTTGCATTGGGTTCGTGTTTGCAGGTTAAAACACGTTGGAACGCGTCCGCGGTCGACGCATCGCTGAGCGGAACATGCCGAGGGGTGAACCAAGGAGGAAGGGAGATCGCGCACGCTTTGGCTCGGTTTCTCACGAAACGGTCGAATAACAGGCCCAAGCTACGATGCAAGTCCTCGAGGGACTGAATGGATGAGGATGTCGAAGCGGCTAGTCGAGTCCGCGTCTTTTCGAGATGAAGGTTGAAAACCAGATCGTCGGTGCGCAAGCAGGGGACGTAGCGATTTGTGTCGAAGTCGTCCAAGGGATCGTCGAAGTCGTTCGTGAGAAAGATTCTTTCAATCTTGCTCTTGGTTAACACCTCGGCTTCCCAGTCGGGCCGCTGCATAGCTACTAATGCTTGATCGTAAAGAGATTTCCAGTTGTTTCGATCGATGGAAACGTCGTTGAAGCCGAACAGATGGCGCGAGAGATCGACGAACCATGACCACTGAACCGTGTGATTGATCTCGTGCAGCGATTCGAAAAGTCGACCTACTTTTTCTTCTGGCGATAAATCTGCCTGTTCAATGGATTCGCGAGGCATGCCAGCGGAGTGGACGAGTTCCGTGTAATAGTGGTAGCCGAGCAAATCCGCAATTGTCGTTGATGCTGGCGACCGTGGGTTGATGTGCGAATGCGAGTCGACGAGAACGAGGGAATCCAGTTCGTCGAAAATTACCTGTTGCAGGGACGCCATGTTCGATTGCTTGGGAATGGAGTGGGGCGCTCGAATGCGATACCGGTTGCCGATTTGCCTCGGGAGTGCTCACGTGAATCCCGTGAGGCATCCTCGTGTTTCTCGAGTTACCCGCCGCTTACAGGCGGAATCAACGCGATATCCACCCCGGGCGCGAGAGCTAATTCTAGGCTCGCATCGTCATCTACAAAAGTGTGGTTGACGGCCAACCGACTGGCTTGGATCAAGTTGGCCAAGTCTGGGTGCGTGCTAACTAGGGACGACTTGATGACGCGGGTGGTCAGGTCTTCCGGACGGGAGGTGAGCGGTAGCGAGAAGATTACGAGGTCCCTCGCCAGTCCTTCGCGAAGCCCAGCAAAGACCTTGATTTGGATGGTTCGTTGCGATTCAGAAGGCTGCATACCATTAAGTGTAGCACGGCCCACTCCCGAAGGGATAGGGATCCTAGATGCGTGCTACAGCAGAAAAAGTTTTCCTAGAGATAGGAGTCTATTGTTTGGCTATCTTTTCTTGGGAGTACGGATTCACAACGATCCGCGGCTTTCCAATCGTTCGTTGCTCCGCGAGCACTTGTACGGAAACCTTGCCTGCACTACCCTCCCCTGCACCAGTTCCGTTCTCGGAACAGCATCCATTGGAATACGGATTTTCTACCGCACGCGGTGGGATGGCATAGCTCTCTTTGGGCACAGGAGTATACCCGGGGACTTGTCCCAAAAGCGGGTACGATGCGTATGGACTATCTCCGTATGGGCGTTGGTAGCGAGCTCCGTAGTAAACGGGGGGATAGATCGAAAAATAAGGTGGAGTCGGCAGGCTGTTTCGGAATGCATACTGAGCACCCAATCCCCAAGCGTAGGGGAGCCCCACCAAGGGATCTATTGCAGATGCTGTTGAGGTGGAAAGTGCACCGATCGAACCAAAAGCCAAAAGGATTTTACAAACAAGTCGTTTCATGCTGGTCTCCATAGAATACCCCCAGCATCTAACTTTAATTGGCGAGCGGAGATTCTCAATGACAATCGCGCATTCCATCGCGAATTGGTTCGAGCATCTCTGAGTGATGACTTTTATCCGCGGATACTAACGGGAGGCGTGCGGCGACTGCGCCGAATCGCCGAATGGATTAGGCCCCGGACGATAACCTACCTTCTCTTGTTTCCGCGCGCACTCGATGCATGTCGTGGCGTACGGAACCGCCTGCAATCGGGCCAATGGAATGGGTTTCTCACAGGTTTCGCAATTCCCATAAACGCCATCACGGAACTTGCCTAATGCATCTTCGATTTGGGAAAGTTCGCGGCTCTCAACTTCGACTAGTTGGCTGCTAATCTCATCTTGAGCGGTATCCATCGCTGCATCCATGACATCCCCGCCCTCTTGCGATAGCGTCTGCAGGAGGCTCATATCACCATCCAGAGCTCGTTTTAACGCCTCGCGGCGGAGCAATAGCACATCCTTAAGCTTCGTTAGCGCCTCTTTCCTCGACATTTTTCTCTCCAATCGGCAGATACCGGCCCTCCCGGAAGGTGGGAAGGAAATGATCAACCACAACTATAGTACGCAAAACGGCGGAAAATGTTCAGAAGGACATGGTTCAGGTTAGAAAACTGTTATTCAGAGGTGTTTCTGCCGGATTTTTAGGCTCTAACATTTTATTTGGCAAGGGGTTGCGCGTTTTATGACGGGGGCGGGGTGCTAGCAAATTCGCATTCGTTAAAGGTGGAATTTCCGGAGTTTTCTTAGTCACTCGGTAATTATGGCTTCAGGAGCTGCATTTTCATGGAAGTTGGCCAATCCGCGGTGTCGATAGCTCGATAACGCCCGGTTATAGCTCGACGACCAAATTGGCTTGTTTTACTCATCTATGCCAGCTCCATATCTCAACTCCAATAGATCGATCGTTGACTCCCCGAAACCTGGGATCGAGATCGGTTTCGTTGACCTTCTCGATCGAAACGGGGCGGTGGTGGCTTCATGGGGAGTCCACTCCCCGCGCTGTACCATCGGATCTGCTTTGGAAGCATCGGTTCGTGTTCAAGAGGGAAATCTAGCACCCAACCACGTCCTGTTAATCTTTGGGAAGAAATTTACGTTGTTGAAAGCTCTCGCCCAGCCAACGCGAGTTTCCGGTCGGCCGGTCAAAGAGTGGTTGATTGATACCAGTACGACGGTTGAGCTTGGGGAGTTGACCTTTGTGGTGCACCCATTCCACAGTCGGCCTTTGTCAAATGTTGTCCGAGGTGAGCGGATTTCAGAGATCGCATCCAGAATGGGGGCGTCTGCTTCCCAGTCTGTGCAGGTATCGGTGCAAGAGTCCCTTTCCAATTCAACCATTCCGTTCGTCGAACCAGGTGTAGAACTGCCCGAGAACGCGTTCCAAACATCCACACCTTTGACACCGGTGAATAACGGCAAGAGCGCAGCGGATCCTGCTCCTGAGGTGTTGGGGCAAATCAGAGAGAATATGGAGTCGCTCACGGTTGCTGTGGCTGCGTTGCAGGCTAATTCCGTCCAGAGCCAACTGGATCTTCAAGCGAATACTCAATCCGTGGTCCTCGCTTCAACTCAGAAGATGATGGAAGGATTCGCAGACCGCTGGTTCTCGGACATTCGACGCGAACTCGGCACCTTTGGAAGTCAACAGCAAGAGTCCGTGTCTCAATTGACTCAATCGTTGGATAGTCGTCTGAACAGCATGGAGCAGCGCATTGAAACGATCGGCGTTACTTCGAGCGAAGAGGTTCGTGTTTTAGCCAACCAAATTTCTTCGTTGGTGTCTGACCAGTCCGAATTGCGCAGTTCCCTTTCGGAGGTGCGGTCCTCTCAGAGGGAAACGCAATCGCTTACGCGGAGCCAAGCCTCGGCAACGCCAGCATCTTCTGAGGCAGCAATTCGAGATCGGGAGATTCTTCCACACGTTGTGGCACCGTCGTTCTCACGGTCATTCGAGTCCCGTCCAGATCCCGATGCGATCAGCCCAGCCATTGAGAATCGACCTGAAGTAAATCGGCATGCTCGGATGGATGGTTCCGAGTGGGCGGGGGGAACCTCGGGTGATGTCTCTGGGCAATCGTTACCGTACTACGCAGCGAATATGTCCGATCCACAATTTTCATCGGGGCCGGAATACAGTCCGGCCAATCCATCCGACGGCGAGCCAGATACGCCTTATCAGAAAGCACCTCATGCGATGCAATGGGATGCTCCGGTAGATGAATCGAGCGACCAGTCGTACGTCGAACTATTGCGTCGATTAGAGAGAAACCAAACAGAGGTAGAAAAACGTTCCGAGTCATTACTAGCTCCGGAACTACCCCCTGTGGAGTCCCTCGACGAGTCTGCGAGCGCCCATAGCCGGGAGATCCCTTGGGACCCGCGAAGCAACAATGACTTTTTAGACGTCGCGCCCGAAGCAGGATTTTTGGAATCCCCCATTTCCAAGCCGGAGATTGAAGATCCGCGACCGTTCAGCCCCGAAGCGTCAGGGGCGCCGATGTTGGGAGAGTCCGCGGAGGATCTGGAATACCTTCGATCGTGGACTGCAAATCACAGCTTGGAACCGGAGTCCGTCGATCTGAGAGAACTTCAAGCAGGCCTTGACTCGGATGTTATAGGTAGTCGGCTTGAGCGGCTTCTCTCGGAAGCCTCGGATCGCCGGAAAACGCCGCAGGCAACGGAAAATCCATTTGACCGATTGCAACTCCAAGCTCCAGAGGTCTCTGAGGATGCGATGCGTCCGATAGAGTCTAAGCTCGAGAATCGAGTTGGCAGATCGCCGATGGTGGAGCAGTTGCTGAGGCCTTCCACGGAAGTTCCTGCAGAGGCCCGTTCGAGTGATGAAGCTATAGATTCAGGGGAGCGGGAGCTCCAGGCGCTCTACGCGTCGCTTGGCTTGGTCCGAAATCCTGTTAAGGGAGTCGAAGCTGATGGGCACATTGAGTCAGCAATTCCGGATCTCGTGGCCGAGGAGAGCAATGACCAGATCGAGGCACATCGGGTTCAGGTGAGTGGTAGCACCAATGAGGATTTGGTCGACTCGCCTCATGGTGAGAAGGGAAACGGCGATCCACTCCCACAAGCAGCGGATGCGAATCGTCTCGGGATTGGTGATGCACTTGTAGAACGATCTCCACTCCAGAAACCGAATAATTACGAAGATCTTGGTGAGTTGCAGGTGCAGAATGGTGTTTCGGCCCTAAGCGCTTCTGAAAACGCGGGTGGGGGGCAATCCGAAGCAGGCGGCGATCAAAGCGCGGAAGATGAGTCGATTGAAGAGTACATGCAGAGACTTCTGCAACGAGTCCGCTCCGGCCCCAATAGCTCACCCGTTTCGGTACCTGTTAACAATCGAAAATCCTCGTTGCCTTCGATCCCAAAGCGAGTTACCGAGCTGCCCGAACTATCGGCTGCGGATTCGCCTTCCAGCAACAGCCATTCCAGTCAGGAGTTGTCTCCCGCATCCACACCCCTGAGCCGGCCGTTTACTAGTTTGCCACCGAGGGCCGCCAATCGAGCCCCCGAGGCCAAGGCGGATTTGGACGCACTGCGCGAACTCGCGAATTCGAATGCTCGCCGAGCCATCAAGCGAAGCGATAAACGTCGCAATAACACCGATTTGTTAGTGAACGTGGCGGTATGTGCCTTTTCACTAGCGTGCGGATTGGCCCTGCTCGTTATGAATGGATTCCGTATCAACGTAACGTTTCTCGGGATGACCTCTGCATTCCTGGTATCGATTTTGTGGGGTGTCGACTCCGTACGAACGTACCTAACGATGTGTCGAGAGCAGAAGGATGGGATTGCCGACGGAGATGGAGCGAGCGAGTAAGCTCTCTCGCATTGGGCGATACAAGTTGGCCCGCAGTGGGTTGCTGTCCGTCGGGTATCAAGGACCGCGGAACCGCTCGAGTACGCTTTCACGGTGGGCGGTGAGGCCCTCGCGGTTTGCCAAGGCCGTGATATGAGGTTCTATTCCCTCGAGGGCCGCCCGACTGAACTCAACTTCGCTGTAGGAGCGCAGGAAGTGATTCGAGGAAAGCCCGGATGCCCATCTTGCGGTAGCTCCTGTAGGCAGAACGTGGGATGGTCCTGCAGCGTAATCGCCCAAGGCGACCGGCGAATAGTGCCCCTTGAAAATCGCTCCGGCATTGTGAATCCTTCGAGCAAAACGCTCCGGAGATTCTACGGAAATCTGAAGATGCTCGGGTGCCAACTGATTCGATAGCTCCACCAGTTGATCTTCATTAGAGCATAGGATGCTGGCCCCAAATTCCGTCAACGACGCTTTCGCCAAATCAGCTCTTTCGAGTTGCTGCAGTTGTTTCTCCGTCTCCAAATCAATTTGGTTGAGGATCCTCTCGGATGTTGAAATGACGATACTCGACCCTGGGGAATGCTCAGCTTGAGCGAGTAGATCCGATGCCGCAAAGGGGGCTTTTGTGGATTCGTCGGCGATGACCAGAACCTCGCTCGGACCCGCGATGGAATCAATGTCAACGGTTCCGTAAACGTGTCGCTTGGCTAATGCCACAAACAGATTTCCTGGGCCGACAATCTTGTCGACGGAAGGTATCTCTGGAATCCCATACGCGAGTGACGCGATGCCTTGCGCTCCTCCCACGGCGTACACCTCCCGAATTCCAAGTTCAAAGCAGGTCGCTAAAACATCTGCGTTGAAGGCGCCAAACTTGGTTGGCGGCGCGATGATCGCAATCTCTGGAACCCCTGCGCACTGCGCGGGAATCGCGGTCATTAGTACGGTCGATGGATATGCTGCTGCTCCACCAGGAACGCAAATGCCTATCCGCCTCAGGGGCGTGTATCGATGCTTCAGTACGATGCCTCGATCGTCGTTGACGACAACATCCGAGTGCAGAATGGCGGACTGAAAATGTTCAATATTCTTACGGATCGCACGAATCGACGAAAGGAAATCCCCAGAGGCTTGTGAATGGGCTCGTTCGAGGGCTTCGATGGGTACTCGCAACGTACCCGCAGAAGTATTCGGGTCGTCGAGGACACGCGCGTATTTCAGCACGGCGTCGGTTCCATGCTGCCGTACATCCTGACAAATCCGCTCTACAACTTGCTGAGGTGTTAAATTCTGCCCAAAAAGTTGCTGCGTTAGTTGGCGTCCTCGTTCCGATACCACCGACCCGTCCGGACTCAACTTTCTACGCAGTTCAGACAACTGCAATTGAAAGTCGGCGGAATTTGCCGCGATGCGGTTTAGCATGTTCAATCCTAGGTGACTGGTCTAACCGAGGTTTGCGAGTTGCTCAGCGGTGAAGTTAACGTTGGTTGCCACGGACTGAACGTCATCGTGATCCTCTAACTTCTCTAGCAGTTTCATGACTGACACTGCGGTTTCCGAATCCACTTCAACCGTGAGGTTGGGAACCCTTGTTACCTGTTTAGATTCGATAGCGATCCCCTGTGCTTCGATGACCTCAACCAGGCCGGTGTAAGCGTCTGTGGGGCAGGAGATTTCAAATGTCTCTTCTCCTTCCGTGACGTCCTCGGCACCATTCTCCAGGGCGATCTCCATGAGTTTCTCGAGATCCACCGCCGATTGCTTGATGGACAAGAGCCCTTTTCGTTCGAACAAGTAAGCAACACAGTTGGTCGAACCGAGATTGCCACCGTGGCTATCGAAGAGCTTTCGGACCTCCGGAGCGGTTCGGTTACGGTTATCGGTCATGATGTCACAAAGGATCGCGACACCACCTGGGCCGTATCCTTCGTAGAGAATTTCTTCCACATCACCACCGTCCAGTTCGCCTGTCCCCTTCTTGATCGCCCGATCAATGTTGTCCTTCGGCAATGAAACTGCTTTAGCGTCGATAATCGCGGTTCGGAGGCGAATGTTGGCGCTCGGATCGCCTCCTCCTAACTTCGCCGCGACAATGATCGCCTTGGACAATTTGCTCCAGAGCTTACTCCGCTTGCTATCGACAAGCGCTTTACGGTGTTTGATGTTGGCCCACTGGGAATGTCCAGCCATGGATTGCTTCTCCGGACTCGAAAATTCAACGATCGGAATGTACGAGACGATTGTTACTTGGGTTTCTTTTTGGTGATACTAGCGCCGATGGAAGGCTTCGAGTCCCCTTTTGCAGGTGCATGGCTCTTCTTTGTCGAAGCCTTCGAATCATTCTTTGGTTTACTTGAAGTCTTGTCGCTGCTGGGCTTGGACGGGCTCTTCGATTTGGAATCGGTTTTCGAAGAAATCTTGGTAGGTTTGGAGCTGGCTTCCTTTTTGCCGGTCTCTTTCTTCACGACATCTTTCTTGCCACTATCTTTTTTCGCTACTGCTTTATCGGAAGATGGTTTCGCGGGTGCGTCCTTCTTGATCGATTTGGTCTCAACGGGCTTGGCAGCAGCGGATGGTTTACTCGGCGCGGGTGCAGTGGCCTTCTTGCCTGCAGCAGTTTTTGCTGCATCGGTCACCCCCGGTTTCACATCGGGCTTCTTAGAGTCGTGTCCCTTTGCGTCACCCTTCTTACCCTCACCCGCTGGTGCCGCTGCGGCTTCGACCTTCTGAGGAACCGCGGGCTTGGCTGGGGCTGGAGCTTGAGGTTTCTTCGTCACAGCAGGCGCCGGTGCTTTCTTTTCCTTTTGTTTATAGGTTACTCCGAGGTCTTTCAGCACACCGGTGCTTAATGTCCCCTTGGGATGCTGATGCATCTCGATCGCTAACTGGTGCAATAGCGACGCGAACTCAGTTCCTTTGTTTTTAGGGATCGCTCGTTCGACGCCTGGTAGTGTGCGTTTCTCCGCTTCTGCGGGGGTAATAATTTCGCATTGGACCAAGGCATCCAAGGTCAAATTGCCGGCAGGAATCGAATGGCCTCCCAATGCGTGTTGTGACACGTAGGACAACACGAATGGGGTCATGCCCTTCCATGCCTCAAGATCGGCAACGGATTTGCCCAAATTGGCCTTTTTCATGTCGTCGATATCGTATTGGTATCGAGACTCAAAGAGCGACTGCAAACACTGCTTGATCCGCGTTGCGGCTTGGGCCGGAAACAGGAGGCCTTGCAACGCCTCGCCCAGTTCCGCCACGGTGGTTACGCGAACTTCATTCCAGTCGAAGTAAGCCTGTTGCAGTTTTGCGAACGCTTCGTCTGCTTGTTCATGCTTGGCATCCTCCAAGCAGCACGCGTAGATCAAATGCTCCAAAACAGAACGTTCTGGTGTTTCAGCGACTGGCTTAAAGTGCTTCTTTAGCGACTTGTAAAGATGCTCGTATTTGGTTGCTCGATTGCCAGCAGTCATGGATTCACACTCGAAGAGTTGGTTTGGCGGGATTTGTTCGTTGCTTGATCGTTCATCAACCGGTTGCAAGGATGGAAGTGGAACAGGGATCGAAGGGGAAGCGGTGCCGCCTACCGATCGCTACTCGGATTGGCTCTCAAGTCGCTCTCATCATTGGCATCACCCAATTCGGCGCCTTGGGTTGCATTGCCTTGGGTTGCATTGCCGTGGGTTGCATTGCCGTGGGTTGCATTGCCGTGGGTTGCATTGAACTCCCCGTCGTGATCCTCTTGCTCGTCTGGGAGATCGCTCGATGGGGATGTTGGAGGCGGCGTTGATGCCTCGCGTTCGCGAGCTATTTGTTCGAGAATCTGCTGAACCGCGACCGACTTTTTAACCCCTTCATCGGTGACGAACGTCAGCCGTGGCGTGTACCGAGTATCGATGCGTTCCGCGATACGGGTTTGAAGGAAACCGCACGCGTTTTGCAATCCTTTCAAGGTGGTCTTCTGCTGGCTGTCGTTCCCCATGATGCTGACGAGCACTTTTGCTTCCCGCATGTCCGGGGCCACCTCCACGCCGAGAACGGTGACGTTCTTTACACGTGGGTCTCGAAGTTCCGTTAGGATCGCCATGGAAACAACCTCTCGGATTGCTTCGGCTGCTTTTAGTAGTCGTCGGGCGCTCATGATCTCGAAGAATCCAACGTTCTAGCGACTTCTTCGATCTTGTACGCTTCCAATACATCGTCGACCTTGACATCGTTGAAGCCAGCGAGCTTAATGCCGCACTCCATGCCGCGGTTGACTTCCTTGACGTCGTCCTTGATTCGTTTCAAGGTATCCAGCATGTAGTCGCCGATCCGACGACCTTCGCGGTTGACGCGAACACGGCAACCTCTTTCGATGGTCCCTTGAGCGACATAACAACCAGCGATAGTCCCCACCTTGGATACAGTGAAGACCTGCTTGACCAACGCTCTTCCCAATTCGACGACTTTCTCCTCCGGCTTCAGACGACCCTCGATCATCGCCCGGATATCGTTCGCCAAATTGTAAATAATATCGTATCGACGGACTTCTACGTTCCGAACATCGGCGAGTGCACGAGCTGCTTCGTCAGGAATCACATTAAACCCGACGATGACCGCTTGAGATGCACTGGCGAGCGTCACATCCGCGACCGTGATGCCACCGACCGATCTTTGGAGGATTCGGATTTCGACCTCCGGGTGATCGAGCTTGGTGAGCTCTTTTTCGATGGCTTCGAGAGAACCGCGAGCGTCGGCGCGAATGATGAGGTTGAGTACAACCTTGTCTTCCTTGACCCCGAGTTTCCCGGACTGAACGAGCTCCTGGAAGGTCTCAAAGGAAACCTTGGGAGAGGTCCCTGAGAGCGATTGGGTGCGCGTAAGCGTTTCCCGTGCTGCTGCCACTTGGCGAGCTTGAGCGATGTCATCGATTACATAGAACTTTTCACCAGCCTCGGGTGGTCGTTCTAGGCCAGTAATATTCACAGGCATGGAAGGCCCAGCTTCGGTCAGCTGCTTGGCACGCTTCAACGTGTCATAAAGAGCCTTAATCCTCCCGAACGTGTTTCCGCAGACGACGATATCGCCGACACGCAATGTTCCCGATTGGACCATCACCTTGGCAATCACACCTCGATCTGCCGACTGCTCGCTCTCCAAGCAAACTCCGGTAGCAGCACGCTTCGGATTGGCTCGATAATCGTGGAGCTCGGCAACGGTCAAAACGGTGTCTAGAAGCTCATCCATCCCTTTGCCAGTGATCGCACTGGTGGAGACGACTTCGACATCGCCACCCCAAGCGCTTGGAGTCAATCCGTGCTCGGTCATCTGGGTCATGATTCGCGTAACATCGGCACCGGGCAAGTCGCACTTATTGGCCGCTACCACGATTGGAACGCCCGCCGCTTTCGCATGGGAAATCGCTTCCTCAGTTTGCGGCATGATCCCGTCATCTGCAGCGACGACCAAAATTGCGATGTCGGTGACGTTGGCGCCTCGAGCACGCATCTCCGTGAACGCCTCGTGACCTGGAGTATCGACGAACGAGACCGCACGACCATCCTTCTTGACTTGGTAGGCCCGGATGTGTTGGGTGATTCCGCCCGCTTCGCCTGCGACGATCTTCGTGCCAATTAAATAATCGAGCAACGAGGTCTTGCCGTGATCGACGTGACCAAGGAACGTCACAATCGGCGGACGTGGGACAAGGTCTTCGGCTTTGTCCTCGAACGAGTCGATCTTTGCGATAATGCTCGTTTCAAGCGTTTCTGCTTGTTTCAACTCCAGGTCAATCCCTAGATCGACCGCGATCATTTCGGCTTGTTCTTGCGTCAGCGATGCGTTGATGTTCACCATCGTTCCCATCATCATCAGCGAGCGCAACACACGTGCTGCGGGTACTCCAGCTGCCTCCGAAAAGCTTCGGACGGTACATGGGAATGTCAGCACAACTCGCTCTTTTTTCCCAGCCGCCAACTGCTGCTTTTTCTTGGGTCGAAGCCCTGCTAACCGTCGCTCTTCCTCTTCCTCGACCGTCGCCAAATCCCGAGTCGTGTGAATACGGCTCGCATTGCGAAGGGTGCTACGCTCGTTTCGCGAGGACTCGAGACTGGCAAGTCCTTTCTTGCGAACGGGCTCATCAACCTCATCAGTTGGCTTCTTGTGCTTCTGATTGAGCTTATTTTCTGCGGCTTGTTTGAACTCGGTAAGCCCCGCGTGCTGGGTTTGGCTCGGTGCCGTCGCGCGTCCACTTCCCGTTCCGGTTTTCGCACCAGGTGCCGAAGGCTTTTCGCTGGACTTGTTCATCCCCTGCTGAACACCCTTGAGCACGTCCGGCGTCAGCTTCACAATGGGCTTCATCGCGGTGGGCTCTTGCACCTTAGGTGCCGGAGACGGACCAGCGGACTTGGGGATTTTCGCCAAGTTGATATTGATTACAGGATCTCTCGACTTGCGAGCCTTCGCGGCTTCGCCTGATGGCTTCGTTAGATCCGCAGGCTTGCCTCTCCCAATCACCCGCATCTTTCCTGATACGTCCGCCGGGGAGTAGAACCCCTCTCGCCCCGAAGGTTCACTGACGCGACCCGCAGGTGCCGCAACTTCGTCGGATACCTTGTCCGTCTCATCTGACGACTCGGTGGAGGCTGGAGGGGCCGCAACCAACGTTGAGGCTACAGCTAGCTCGGACTCGTCATCCGCCGGAGCATCAGAAGTCGGCTCCGAAACCACCATCTGAGCAGCTGGGGCCACCGAGGCGATGCTCTCACTGGCGGCCGTCTCCTCAATGGGCGCTGTCGAAGACGCGGTACCGCCTACCCGCGAGCGTATCGCAGAGATATCTCGCTTCGGTGCAACAGCTTTCACACCCAGATCCCGAATCGGCGCGTCCTTGGAAACCTCCCGCGTTGGCTTGGGAGCTTCCTTTGCAGGTGCAGCCGCAGGAGCAGCTTTTTCCTCTAGATGCTTCTTGATGCGCGCTATCTCATCCTCTTCAAGGCTCGCGAGTGCGCTCCCCTTTCCTTGGATTCCGATGCGCGCACATAGATCGACCAGCTCCTTGCTGTCCAATCCCAAATCTTTTGCAAGCGAATAAATTCGAATTGCCACTGAGCAATTATCCCCGGGCCTCGGCCCTCGATTACCTGAGGCGAGATACCGATACCAACTCGGTCATCTTCGCTCGCCTTTTTTCGTTCTGTTGTCTTATTTCATGGAACGCCTCTTCGCGAATCCAGCAAAGCACTCGATACGCTCCCGAGTTATCCTCGGTGGCACATCGGTTGTTTGGTACCAGAGTCAGCTGATGAACACGCCGAGCACTGCCAAAGTGCCTCCGCGTTTTCCGAATGACTACTATCTTAGCGTATCGGGGCAATCTCGTCAGGTGTTCCAAGCCCCGGAACGGGATACTTTTCTAGCACAACCTCAATTTTGCTGAGGTTCGCCCCCATCCCCTTTGTTCTCTAGATCCTCGGTCGCTCGACGCTCTTTTTCCAATTTCTCTCGGGCTTTCCTGGCGTCTTCTTCGGCTTCTTGTTCAGCCGCCTTTTCCTCCGCCTGCTCGACGATCGAATTGACTTGATCCTCGGTGTATCCGCCCATCTCGATAAGAGCTTCAGGCTCGATCACGGACAAATCGTCAAACGACAAGTAGCCTTGCTCCACCAACTGCTGAGCAACCTCTTCGGTCATCCCGTCGATCTGCATAAAAGCTTCCATCGCTCGCTCGATCTGCCGCTCGAGTTCCGGCGCCGTCATGATTTCAATGTCCCAACTGCACAATTTGCTCGCCAAACGGACATTTTGTCCATAGCGACCGATCGCTTGCGACAAATGCTCTTCGTTGACGAGTGCAATCGCCCGACCGATCATGTCGCACAAGAGAACTTGCTCGACCTCGGCTGGCTGCAACGCATTTGGGATCAGCACCATCGGATCGTCACTCCAGCGGACGATATCGATTCTCTCCCCAGCCAACTCGCTCGTGACGTTCTTGATCCGATTCCCCCGCATGCCCACACACGCCCCAACGCAGTCAACGCGTTGGTCGGAACTGCTGACAGCCACCTTACTGCGATACCCTGGTTCTCGGCTAATCGCATTGATCCGGATCACCCCTTCCGCAATCTCCGGGATCTCTTGTTCAAATAATCGTTGAACCAGCGTTGTCTTGGTACGGGATAAAATAATTTTTACGCGGTTACCGGCCGCTTTGACTTCGTAGATAACGGCTCGGACCCGGGACCCATTGTGATAGCTCTCACCCGGAATCTGCTCGCTTTTTGGAAGGATCGCTTCGACATTCCCCAGCTGAACAATGGTCAATCCCTTTTCCGTTCGCTGAACAATGCCCGTTACCAACTGCCCCACTTGACCATGGAACTCGTCGAGCCGTGCGTCTCGCTCGGCTTCTTTGAGCTTTTGAATGATGACCTGCTTGGCCGTTTGAGCCCCGATTCGACCGATCTCGTCCTGGCTTAGATTCCGCCCGTCTACCGTCGCGTTGATCGTGCCTACTCCGCGGACAATATGGATGTCCACTTCAGCCTCTTCCCCAAACTGCCTTTTCGCAGCTGTCACCAGTGCAGACTCAATCGCCTGAATCACGAGTTCAGGGTCAATCTGCTTTTCGCGATGCATAGAATCAACGATTCTAAGCAATTCTTGAGGATTCATGCGGTTTTAGTTAATTTGATTGAATAGGGAATGGTCGCTCGGAACAGGGGCAGATCGGCTCGACACCCATTCGTCGGAGAATCGGCCAAAGCTATCGAGCCGCATCGAAAATGTCAACCGGCGATCGGCCTTGCAAGCCGCCGAACCAGGCAATCTCCCCGATTTTTATCCAGGATGGAAGGTCCGATTGGAACCACCTCAAAGAATAAGGTTTCTGCGGTGGGGATTTTGACGACCATTCCGATCGTGACAGTCCGTCAGCCGATCGTGACAGTCCTTCAGCCGATCGCGACAGTCCGTCAGCCGATCGCGGGATATTGCGCAACCACCAGGCGAAACGCCGCCAGAATGTCTCACCATCGAATCCGTAAACCTTAATCCATTTACCCACGAGCTATCCACGAGTCGTTCTCATGTTGCATCCAAAGGTCGGTCAACCATTCCGGGATCAGGCGAATCCACCGCGTAGGCAATGCGGAACCATGGCGGCCTTTGAACGACTGTCGGAAATGGAACCTCGCTTCCGAGAAAACATCGCGTCCCTCGAGCGCCAAACTCGCGACTTCGTGAATACTCACTGCATGGCCCGCGAAGCGCGATTGCTTTTCAGAATCCCCGTCGTTGTTCATTGCGTTTACCGCCAATCCTCGGAACGGATCTCGGTCTCGCAAGTCAAAAGCCAGATCAAAATCCTCAACCAGGATTTCCGGCTCAGGAACCCCAATCGCTCAGAGATCCCGAAAGTATGGAAATCGTTGGCCGCCGACGCCGGAATCGAGTTTTATCTCGCTCCCGTGGATCCCTCGGGCAATGCATCCTCCGGTGTGACTTATACGAAAACCAATCGCCCCGCCTTTGGCACGGGCGACTCGGTAAAACGATCGGACACAGGAGGCATTGAACCTTGGGATACCCGCCGATTCCTTAATCTTTGGGTCGCCCCCTTGGCCGGCGGTTTGCTCGGGTACGCCCAATTCCCGGGTGGTCCCGAAGACACCGATGGAGTGGTTATCGCTACGACCGCCTTCGGAACCCGTGGGACCGCAGAGCAGCCATTCGACCGCGGGCGAACCTCGACGCATGAAATCGGCCACTACCTTAATCTGTACCATATCTGGGGGGATACGAACGATTGCTCGGGCACTGACTACTGCTGCGACACTCCCACCCAGCAACTGCCCAACTACGGTCGACCTACGTACCCAAAAGTCTCATGCAACAACGGCCCGAACGGCGACATGTTCATGAATTTTATGGATTACTGCGACGACGAGGTCATGTGCATGTTCACGGAATCGCAAGCGGCTCGTATGATCGCGACGCTCACCGGACCCCGATCCGGCTTGGATCCAAACCCCAAGCTGATGCCGTAATGACGAACCGTGTTTTAATGATCGTTTGTTCACTCCTCAAGCCTGCCGATCGCGAGCCTGCCGATCGCGAGCCTGCCGATCGCGAGCCTGCCCATCGCCAGATAGCTTACCGCAGCGGATAGCCAATCGATGCAGCCTGATCCTCATCCTTCGAATGACTCTGTCAAAGATCCCTCGGTACTCGCGGCTGGCAATCTGTCGATTGAGCATGGCAAGTGGTCTCACTCGCACGAAGAAGACCACGCCGGTCTGATGGTATTTCGGCCAGAATCTTTCCAATTCCCCCGCTCTCGAGGACGCTTGGCTTTTGTTCTTGAGAGGGCTGGAAGAGGGACCTATATCCCTATTGGAGCTGATGACATAAGTGGGTCCGTGCCGGCCCAGTGGAACATCGAACCAGGTGCTTCGCCGGTTTCTTCTCTTCTCAGAATCCAAGCCGGAAATCGAGAGGTGTTCTGTGCTCAAGTCCTCAAAGCGAACCCAGCGGAACTGTTGCTTCGAATGTTGCCGCCGTCCTAAACCATCGGTCCGCCCATTTTATCGGCCCGCCGGCGTATCCTGGTAAACTTCGTCTGCTCTGGCTTGGCAATTCTCGCGCTTGCGGCTCTGCTATCGAACCGATAATCCGACGCCGTTAGTGTTGGCTGGTTCCAAGAATCCGTGTGTAGAGGGCACGTATTTCCCTGGTCATGTTCTGATGACGAAATCTCTCCGTGAATCGGTTCTGCCCTTCGCCCCCAAGCCGTCTCCGCAATGAGTTATCCCGGGCCAGTCGCACAATCGCATTGGCTAGTGGGCCTACGCTTTTCGGTGGTAGTAGAAAGCCGGTCTCATCATTGATGACAACCTCGCGCGCGCCATCGATGTCGTAACTAACGACCGGTCGACCAGCGATCAAGGCTTGAGGGATCGCCCGCGCCAAACCCTCGCGGAGGGATGTGTGGACCAGAGCGTCCATCGAACCGACGAGTGCCGGGATTTGTGACGGAGGGACTAATCCTGTGAAGATAAAATGATCTCGAAGGCCCATCGATGCGATGGTGTGTTCAATCTCACCTCTCAAAATACCGTCCCCGATCAACAGAAATCGTGCGTTCGGTGCCTTCGAAACGACTTCCTTGGCGGCCTCCAGGAGATACTCATGCCCTTTCAGGTGAAAAAGCCTCGCGATTTTGCCAAAGACAACATGCTCTGGCTTCAATCCCAGCATCTGCCGCGTTTGCTCCCTCAGCGAATTGGCCTGCAAAAAGGGTTCTACATCCATCCCACTGTAGATCGTGGTGAACTTGGCTCTCTCCGCAATGCGAGCCTCAACCATCAACTCGGTCATGGCGTCGGCGACGCTGATCATATGATGACATCGCTTGGCCGCCCATCGCTCGCAGGCTTCGAAGAACCGACGCGCTAAACCACTTTGGTAGGGATGGAACGGGGCTCCGTGAACGGTATGCACCACGCAGGGGACTTTTTCTTTCCATGCTGCTGCGCGACCGAGCAATCCCGCTTTGGCACTGTGCGTGTGGACAACATCCGGACGAAGGCTCCGGATTCGCGACCGCAACTGACGGTATGCCTTTTGGTCCTTCCATGGGTGGATCGCTCGGATCAAAGTAGATTCCTCGATAACCCTCAGCTTGGAGGCTAGGGATGGATCCTGGGTTTGTGTTTGATCCAATAAGCTTCCTTCGGCGCCCAGACTGGGTCCAGTGATCAGCGAGACGTCATCGCCGTACTCGTTCACCAAATCGAGACAGTTGAACCGAGTGTTCTCCTGCGCACCCCCGACGATCATTCGCGTGATGATGTGGAGGACTCGCATGTTTTGGCTCGCGTGTGCGATGTACAGATGGAGGATTACAGGTGAATGTTGATCGCTAAGGATGCACAAACAGACAGTTGCAACGTGCCGATGTCATCGGTGCGACTCAGAAGAGAACTTAACGCCTTGAATCCTACTTAAATCGGAGCAGTGCGTAGTGCTTCTTCCCTTTCCGCAGGACAACGACGGTTTCACTCGCCAAATCTTTCTCTGACAATACAGCATCGATTCCGGACACGCGGCGATTGTTGACGTACGCTGCTCCCTCCGTGATGCTGCGTCGCGCTTCGCTTTTGCTCGAGGACAATCCTGCAGCACAAAAGGCATCGATGATCCCGATCCCCTCGACCAAACGCGATCGCTCAATCTCGGTACTGGGAACATCGGCAAAAATGGTGTTGAGCTCAACGTCGGTCAACGATTCGATTTCCGCTCCGAAGAGGGTCCTGCTCGCCCGTTCCGCGGACTGAAGCCCCGACTCGCCGTGAACCAGTTTCGTCAACGATTCAGCCAGTCGCTTTTGAGCAAGTCGTTCCTGGGGCTTGTCTCGGAGCGATACCGTCAGGGTATCAAACTCGTCCTTCTCGACATCCGATAAAAACCGCAGCGCCATCAGTACGTCGGTGTCTGGAATGTTGATCATGTACTGGTAGAACTCGTAAGGAGTGGTGCGATCCGCCGATAGCCATACCGCTCCCTTTTCCGTTTTGCCCATTTTCCTACCATCGCTCGTCGTGAGCAACGGGCAAGTCAATCCGTAGAGTTGCTGCGACAGCATTCTGCGTCCAAGATCGATTCCGGCGGTGATGTTCCCCCATTGGTCACTACCACCGATCTGTAACCTGCAGTCGTGGTGCTTTGCCAAATAGACAAAATCGTACGCTTGCAGCAGCATGTAACTGAACTCGGTGTAGCTCAATCCGCTGTCGGTTCGCTCCAAGCGGCTTTTCACAGAGTCCTTGGTGAGCATGACGTTGATCGGAAAGTTTTTCCCGACATCGCGCAAGAAGTCCAAAAACGTAAACGACTGCATCCAGTCGTAGTTGTTGACAAGGATAGCGCTGTTCGGGCCCTCAAAGTCGAGGAAGTGACGCATCTGTGATCGTAAACCTTCGACGTTTTTTTCCAAGAGTTCCTTGGAAAGCAATTGCCTCTCGTCGCTCTTGCCACTCGGGTCACCGATCATTCCGGTCGCACCACCAACCAATGCAATCGGCCTATGGCCAGCTTGTTGGAACCGACGCAGCATGATGAGCGGCAACAAGGATCCGACGTGCAACGAGTCGGCCGTAGGATCGAATCCTGCATAGACCGCCGAAGGCTTGTTCAACAATTCCCTGAGGTTGATTTCATCGGTCGTTTGGTGAATAAGCCCTCGCCATTGCAGTTCGTCGACAATTGATGACATCGTATCTCCGTAGCGTTGCGTCCTGTCTGGAGGTTTCCAGAGGTGGTTGTTTGCACGTGTTGTATGGGTTACCGCCCAGCAACCTCGTGCGGCCGTATTGTAACCATAGGTCCCCGCGCTAGGGGATAGCTCTTTCGACGCAACCGCAATCTCAGTCAAGCTACCTCGGCCGTCGCGCCGCGGGACAGAGTCAGGGTGCCGGCAATGTTTCTGCAACGCCATATTGCAAGGGCTTGACGCGATCAGGCGTGTTTTGGGGGTTTTGCGGGTTGCCTCTACCGGTTGAGGGGCATGTGCCTATTCCGAAAACTAGTTTTTTTTCGTCGACTGTGGAGCATAAGCCTCGGCAGGGTGAGCGATCGCGGTAAAATGAGCCCCGCTGGACTGCTTCGGCTTGCACACGTCATCTAGCCACTATTGCCTATCCGATGCATTGGCAGAGTGCCCAGCAATTTGTCTCCGCTCCTCGTTGCTATTGCCCGGAACCGATCCTATGTCCAACCCCAGTGTTCGCGGTATTGTCCATGTTGTTGAAGACACCAAGACCTTCGGCCAAAAAGGTTTTCGGAAACGGCTCATCGTTCTCGAACAAAATCTAGGTCGATTTACCAATTATATCCCGATGGAGTTCACGAACGATGCGTGTGACTCCGCCGATGGGCTCAAGGTGGGCGATGACATCACCGTCACGTACCGACTGACCGGTCGCAAGTGGCAACGCGATTCGGATAGCGAAGTCAAGTATTTCTTGACCGCGGAAGCGATGGGGTATCGTCGCTCGGGCGAATCCAACGGTGCCGGCGATGCGGACTCCATCAACGATGAGTTCTCGCAAGCCTCATCCGATTTCAGCGACGCCCCCTTCTAACAGCCCTGCTCCGCGTCACAACATTGTGCACTTTTGCGTCCGAGAACTCGGCGCTAACAGTCGATTTTCTTGCCAGCGCGCTCACAGGGAGACGCTGGTCTCACACGTTGTGTGGATGACTGATTTGTGCCGACTTCGATGCTCGATTTCTGCTCACACTCGCTGTGAAAACGGCCACTTTTCGACCAGTGCGCAGACGTTGAGACAGTTGTCCTTGCGAATCGAATCGGTTTATCGCTTGGTCTCCAATCTCCTATCCTGTCTCGATCGGCTTATTTTCAATCTGTACGATGCGCTCTGTGGGTGCACACTTGGAGAAGAACGGTGCTCCGCTGCGTTCTGACCTTGGCAAAGGGGTTCTCGTCGATGATCTTCCAATCGACCGCATCGTGCATGGATTGCCGTGCGAGTTGGATCCGCTTGCGGATCTTTGTTGCCGAGAACCTCTCGGAAATAGAACTACCTAGGTCGATTTCCAAGATGATCGTTCCTGAAAGAATGCAGCAATCTCTTTCTTAGTACGATTTCCAGTGGCGACGGCAAGTGTCAAATCTGCAAGCTCTCCCTCTTGGCAATTGAAATCGATATTATTCCAGTCTAAAAACACGAGAGCTGCTACGGTTCCGGTTCTTTTGTTCCCGTCGACAAAGGGATGATTGTTGACAATATGAAACAGATACGCCGCAGCCATCTCGAAGGGAAAGGCGTGCAGGAATTGCCCTGCAAACGTCGCCCTAGGTTGCTCAATCGCCGATTCGAGTATTCCTGCATCGCGCAATTCAATGGTACCGCCGTAGTGAAATATCTGATCGGCATGAATCTCAAGGATATCCGAAAGCTCAAGAAACTCGATCGAAGTCATCACTCAGCCAACTTGCGAAGATCGTCTGCGAATTTCCCATTGATGGTTTTAAGACTTTGTTTGAGTCTCTTTTTTCGGTCTGGATCCCGGCAAGGCTTCACCAACAAATGATCTCCATTGGTGCTGATCTCCAGCGGAGTGTCCTGTGAAATCTGCAGGAGTTCAAGAATCGGCTTATCGATTACAAGTGCCAGACTGTTACCGTGCTTGATTAGCATCTTTTGCATTGATGTATCTCCCAAATGATGTGATACCAAAGTGTATACGCATCTAGCCCTTAAGTCAAATGAGAATCTACACAGTAGGCGCGTTGGATTTCGCGTCGCGCGTGATGTCGAAGTGCGAGTTTCCCAGGGAATTTGTAGGTTGTTCGAGTCCTGTCCGAAGGACCGCTCTACTTTCTACTCTCCACTCTCCTGGTTTTCCCAGGGTTTTTCGCATTTCTGACCAATTCCTTTGGAGTTCTGTAGCGCCCATGCTGGCTCGGTGCATGGCGGAATGCGGCGCCAGCATTTCGCGTCGCGCACCCAAATTCGAGTCGTTTTTCGAGTCGTCAAAACACTAGGGTTTTGAATGTCCCAGTACTACGTCCACGATTACCAAATCAAACCGCTCCTGAAGTCGAGCCTCGAGACAGTAAAAAACGTGGTTCTCCAACCCTACGATCTGTCCGACTATCGCGGCAACATCGTCAGGATCATCGCGACCGGCGGCTACACCGTCCTCGATTATCAAAACGACAATGACAATCTCGATGCCATCGGCGTCCTCCTCAAAGAGGCGGAAAACGCGATCATCGATAGCGATTTCCAATTGCCTTTTGGCAGCCCAGATCAACAGATCGTGACGACGCAAATATGGTCGGTCAACAGACAACTCAAAACGAAGACAATCGAGCGAAAAAAGGGGGATCCTGCATCGGAGGCTTGGAACTACAACGACACGGGACTCCTCGTGTCCTACACCGCTCCCAATCATTTGACTCGCACCACGACCAGCTTCAAGGAGGAACTCCCCAACGAAATCATTGTCGGTGCCGAGCGCTACGTGTACCAGTACGATGACCGCGGATATCCCAAGAAAATCGAACGCTTCTCGGTCGATAATGGTGTCTTGATTTCGACCCAGACACAATCCTTCGACCAACGCGGATTCCTTCGCGATGACAAACTGGTCGATACACGCGGTTCGATTCTGGCCTTATCGCAATTCGATTACACGCCAGTGGGCAATCAATCCACCGTCGCCGACGCGCTCGGTACCCGCACCGTGACGACATACAATCCCAACGGATTGGTGGATAAATCGACCACGAACACCAAGGGCGCCTTGGGGACGACCCCGACCTCGTTGGACTACCCGAACTTCTTCCTCGGTAACGCCCCAACTACGATTCAGAAGATCCTGTCCTATACATACTATTCTGATGGTAGGACCAAACGGGTCACGGACGAAGTGAACAGCGAGATCGTGAACGCGTACTACTTCCAGCCCGGCGCGGCGTTGTTTACCGGAAGCGGTAGCGACTACTTCGGCACCAAATCTTGGACGGTGACGCCCAATGTTGCGGGCGTGACCGATGGCACAGGAGTTCCGCTACTCAATCAGTTCGACGTTGCGCTCACCGAATCCGACGCGATCGGTCGCACTCACCGCACCGACAATCTGCTCCGCGGTGGCTTGACCAAATACGAGTATGCCGATCCACGGCTCGACCAACCGACAACCATCACCCAAAAACAATCCTCGCAAGGAACCGGGGCCCCGCTGGTGACCCAATTGCGCTACGACAATCGTGGAAACACGCTCTATGAAAAATCGGGCGAGCTCGCCGCCCGCGAAACGCAATACGATGAATTGAGCTTCCCGAAAGCGACCTCCGTACGCACGGCATTAGGTGGTGTGGTCGACTTCAAAACAAATACCGTTGGACTCGTCCTGGAATCTAAGGAAACCCGCAAGAATGAAGCGGGAACGACGACCGGCATCGTCTCCTCTGAGCAATACGATGAAGAGCGACGATTGATTGAAAACAAAGCACCGCTGGATCGGGTCGAGAAGGACACAAATCCCGAAAGTATCCAGTACACGGTGGAATCAGGTACGGGCTGGATGGTCGCTACCGACACCGATCGATTGGGGAATATCACCATTTCCAAGAGCGACGCGCTTGGCCGTGTCCGCGAAACGATCAACGCCATGGGGGGCGTTACCCAATACGAATATGACCTTCTAGGGAATAGAACGAAGGAAACGATCGATGTCGATTCCGACGGCACTTTACCGATTGTGAACATCTCCCTCTACGATGCTTTCGGCCGACTGCGGTTCACCGACAACGCAGGCCGAACCTCCTATGTCGACTATTTCGATAAAAAGACCAGCACCACTGCCCAATGGACCATCGTAACCACCGATCCAACGCGACGGCAATCGGGCAAACGTTTGGACTCCGTCGGCAATGTCATCCTGGAGGTTGGACCAGCAGGTGTTGACCTGCGCGATGAACAAGGCAATATCGTTCCCAATAACTCCTCGCATGTGGAGGTCTTCTCGTACCAGTGGGACTACGGTGGCGATGCGTTGACCACCACGACCACCGATTCCGTTGGACGAAACGTCTCCCCGTCGGCTGCGCCAACCATCAATTCAAGCTATATCAACCTTCTCAGGTACCGGGAAAAAACTTCGGTGAGTGGCTCGCTCATTCAATCCGAACGTGCAGCAGGCCCCAAGGGCACCTTCATCCCCAGGCAAACGTTGGTCAGCGATTCCACTGGCCGTCCAAAACAAACTACTATTGATGGTGCTGTTACTGATTATTCCTACGATGACGCTAAAGACTCTGCGGGCACCGGTAAGCCCAAGACGGTCGCGCGGGCCCTCACCGATATCTTTACTTACTTCTACGACTCCATCGGCGGAACCACCAAAGTCAAGAACTCGACTGAAGACTTGATCCGACGGGATTTAGACCAAAGAGGGCGTCTTGACACGGAAAAACTTAGCGAGGCACGAAACGCTGGAGCGTACGATTTTGAGGATCCGACCTACGAAGCCCGCGTGAGTCGTGTAGAAGAAGCGGATACGGGAGCGACCGTGACGACCGTCGACGAGTCCACCGGAACAACGATCGAAACGGGTACCATCAAAGATGTCTCTTACGTCAAGACAACAAAAACGGACTTGCTAGGGCGGGTCAAGAGTCAATCCATCACCAATGGCGAGTCCTTGACCTACAATCACGACCCATTTGGAAACATTCTTTCGATCACCGACGCGGAAGGCTTGGTCACCTCCTGGACGTACGATGCCTACAATCACCCCCTCACCGAGACCGATCCGAACGGGGCCACGACCGTCAAAACCTACGATTTAGCCGGGAATCTGGTAACGCTCACGGACCCCAACAACAACATCACTTACTACAAGTACGATCCCAACAACCGATTGATCTGCGTCACCGATCCCGAAGGCCGCAAGACCACCACCACCTACGACCCGTTCGGAAATCGACGGACCCTCACCGATCCCAATAACAACACAACCACGTGGACCTACGACCAGTACGATCGTGTCACTTCTGAAACCAACGCACTCAATCAGAAGAAAACGTTTGAATACAACGCAATCGGACAAGTAATCAAACTCACCAAAGCCGACGACGGCATCGTTGGCAATGCCGATGATCGTGTGATCGATTACGTCTACGACCCCATCCAGCACACTACCACCGAAAACTGGATTTCGGGAGGCACCCAAACCAAATCCCTCTTCTACCAGTACGATGCCTATGGCCACTTGCTCGAAGCCAACGATGGCTCCGTCACCGTCCGTTTCGACTACGAAGATGGTAAACTCAAATCCGAATCCAACACCTTGGCTCCCGGCGTCGCCGTCGAATACGTCTACAACTACCTCGATGCCGATTTAGCCAGCGTTTCAACCCTTGTCGGTGCGACGTTCGAGTCCACAACCTTCGACTCACAGATCGAGTACTCCTACACCCCCAATGGCCAGATCGAAACAATCGAGCAATCGGGACCCAATGCGGCCACCAAGTTCGTAAAATATACTTACAATCAGTCTGGCCTGACCACCCAAATCGAACGGACGGAACAACCACCTCCCTCGGGCAATCCGCCTACGAACAC
>CAITIE010000020.1 GCA_903892355.1 uncultured Pirellula sp.
AATGCGACTGTTCGACTCGGATCGCCTTGTAATAGGTTTGATGATCCAAACGACCTGAGGCGTAGTTGTAACCCGAGCTATTACCCGCAGCGACATTGAATGGTGATCCGAGAGGCGGACAAAGAGCGAACAACTGAAGACGGGGCTATTTGGTCGCGATCCAGCCTTTTTGATGGCCCAGGTTTCGAACCTTGCCGCTAAGCACGGCTTGGGCCAAGAGGCGGGAAACGCACGAACCCTTGAGGCCAACGTGCTCGCATACGTCGCGGAAATACACGACGTCACCCCGCTGGCAGATGAAATCGGCCACTTCACGCCAGCGGCCAGGGCTGCGGATATCATCGTCCGTAAGCGGAATCACGCCGGCGACTCCGAGGTCGTCACGGAGTTCGATCACGCCGTCCCACAATGTGATCCGGTGCCGGGTGCCGACTCCCCTCCGTTCTCGGCGTAATGTGACCCGCTTCACCGTCTGCCGATTGGCAAACGCCAATTTCTCGCGATCCGCTTCGTCGAGCCGATTCATAACCGCCATCGCTTCGGGCGACGGTGCATGTTGGCCATTGGCTTGCCGTAGTTTGTCTTTGAGCGTCGATTCCTGCTCACGCCACCCCGCGAGCAATTTCGTGATGCCCGGAATGTCCTCGCGGTTGGCCAAAGCGAGGTTCTCCGTCGCCCGCTCGATCTTGGCCCGTACGTCGGCCAATTGGGATTCGATGCGGCTAACGTTGGCGACCGCCTTTTTGGTGCGTCGGTCGATCTCGGTGCGGATCGCACGTTTGTTCCGTTCGTCGGACATGAACTGCCGTAGCTTCTCGAGCACGGCGCGTTCGATGACCTCGGCACGGAATGTTGGTCGGTCCGAGTCGTCAGGGAATTCCTCGAAGATGCGGGATGGTGGCCCGTAGTATCGACGCACGACCTTCCGCCCGCTGTGGCTCATCGTAAACCCATGCAGCCGATACCCAGCGTCAGCCAGGTAAATCAGCCCCGTCAGCAGGTACCGACCCGGCGTTGGCGAATTGCTCGATTTGGGTTTGTTCTTGATGACCCACTGGACGCGATTAAATAGCTCGAGGCTGACCAGTGGTTCATGGACGTTTTCGCAAGCGACGCCACCCTCATCGTTGAGACTACGAAAGCGGCCTCGTCGCTTTCGGCCTGCCACGATGCGTCCCACATAGGCTGGATTGCTTACGGTGCGACGCACGGCAGTTGCGTTGAATCGTTTGCCATTCATAGTCAGGTAGCCCTTGCGGTTGAGATCGCGAGCCACCCCGCCGAAAGATGCTCCCGCAGCAATCGACTCGAACATCAATCGCACCGCTTCGACCGCTTTGTGATCTTTGGAGATCACCAATCGGCTCGACCAATTCATCGGCTTGGCAAACGTCTCTCGGCAAGTCACGCGTCGCATCAACCGGCCCGATTCATCGAACACCTCGCGATCGTACCCGAATAGCAGCCCACCCTGCTTTTGGCCTCGCGTGACCGCCAGCCGCTTTCCGCTGACAACTCGATCGGCCAGCTTCAGCGATTCTTCGCGGGCACCGTATTGGTCAACGATAGCCGTGATCACACCACCGAGGTTGTCGAATTTCAGTTCGCCCCGTTGGCACGTGATGATCGAAACGCCGGCGTCGCGGAACAAACGCCAGTGCTGCATGCAGTCGAAAATATCCTCGCGCGACATGCGGCTCTGTTCCGATAGCAGCACCGCGCCAAACGAACCTGCTTTCGCGTCCGCCAGCAGTTTCTGAAAGTCCTTTCGCTTGCTCGATTCGGTTCCGGTCAATCCGTGGTCTTCGTACCACTTGATGATTTCGTAGCCCATGCGATCGGCCAATGCCTGGACGTCCCTTCGCTGTCGCGCTGGGCTATCCTGTTGTTGGTCGCTACTCATGCGGATGTAGCCAACCGCCGGTTTTGATTTTGCAATCATGGTTTCCTCCTCGTTTGGAATTGGTGTTGTTGGTCTAAAGCCCCTTGGTTTCCATGACGGCGTACTTGCCCCCACGTGGGGCCCGTGCGTAGGCTCCCTGCCAGTTGTCTATGGTTCGTATCAGCTCGCATTTAGTTTCGATCTCCTCGGGTGTTGGGTGGTACTCGTAGACGCCGTTTCGAGCGCGTTTCCATGAGCCGCGATCGATCCATTTGCCATCCGCTTCCCATTGGCTTACCTGCGGTGCGAGTTCCGTTTGTTCGTACATGCGTTGTCTCCCATGCGTTGGGGTTTCGTTTGGCCACCGGACAGCCCGATGGCGGGAAACACACAGGAGCCAGCACATCGAAAAGATGGCAAGCGAATCGGGATGCCCGTTGGCCACGATTGGCCAAGGTCGCCACAGAATCGCCCAGGAATAGCCCGTTTACGGGCTTGGCGTTGGGGGCCAGAAGCGACACAAGACCGCGACGTGCGGCCTCGTGTGCGTTGTGGTGGCGATAGGTGGGTGGCGTTCTACTTGCGGCTGGCCAGCGTGAAGTGGCCCCGTTCGGTCTTGCGGAATCGAGCGTCTTTCCCCTTGGCGTTGATCTCCCGAAGGATCGAGGCGTAAAGCGTCGCGTCGGGAGTTGCCCCCTTGGGCGTCGACCAAAGACCCGCGACCTGCATGGCCTCGACCATCTCTTTGCAATTCATGGCATTTCGCGATTTACCGAGCACGATGATCGCGGCTTCGATTTGGCTGATCTTTTTGGCAGACGTTTCCGTTGGCTTGGGCGGTTTCGATTCCTTGGCGTCGCGTTTGGCCACGGTCGCGGTCTTGGTTGTGGGCTTGGCCGTTTGTGCCTTGGTCGCCTTCTTCGCGTTACGTGCGGTCGTGGTGGCCTTGGTGGTTTTGGTCTTGGTCGTCATCGTCTGGTCTCCCGTTGTTCGTATGGTATGGCTGCCATCATCAGGCCCGGCGAACCACCGCCGGACGACGCCCGCAGGCGTTTCGGCGTTAGCCCGCGATCTCCCAAGCGCGTTTGGTGCCGTAGCCTAGTTGTTGGCCTTCGACGATGTAGAGCACCGCATCGTCGTCTACATCGCCGTCGTCTTCCGGATCGTCTTCGTCGGCCGCATCGTTGATCTCTTCTCCCGAGCAGACGCCGGTGATTGAATTTTCGAAGGGCCAATTCTGTTGCGTCATCAGGCGTACCTCGGCGTCGCCACCGATGAGGTCGCGGTATTCTTCCAGGCGTTCGATGAGTTGGTCGATGGTCATGTTCGTGGTCTCCGTTTTGGTTGGGGGTTACTACTTCTCGGTTCTGGTCATGAAAGCGATCACCGCCGAAAGGCGGCTGTTGATCTCGTTGAGGTCACCTACGTGGCCCCAATGGATCGGGTGTTCGTCGTTGCCCGGTGCGGGCAGGTCGAATAGAAATTCGCCAATTCGCGTTACGAGGTCTTGGGCCACCAGGTGGGCGTTCTCGTAGGCGGCTTCGGCGTTGATTTTTGGTTTGGCGTTCTTGGCCATCGTTTGGTCTCCGTGTGTTTGGGTTTCGAATTCGTCGTTGCGACGTGACACATGGAGCCATGGGTTTCGGAACAGCTCAAGCGCTCTCTGGCCACAAATCGGCTGGAATTTCCATGATTTCCGGCCAGTAGCCGGAATTGGCCAAGAGTCGTTGGGGATGTTCAAACCGTGTAGGGTTTGTTAGGCTATTGGTCTGGCGTAATTCGCCCCCAACGTATCGAGGCCAAAACGATGAACAAATTGACGGAATACCTGCACACCGCAGAGGCGGCCGAGTACCTCGGTGTCCACCACAACACCATTCGCAAATGGGCAGCTCGCGGTGACATCCCCATGCACAGGAACCCGGTGAATGGCTACCGCCTGTTCAAACGAAGCGACTTGGACAAACTGCTCAAGAAAGTGGCCAAGCCGGTAAAGCCCAAAGCGTAACCCGCCACGAAGCGTGTTTCGCTGCTAGACCTCGACTATCAATCCATGAAGGAACAACCATCGTA
This sequence comes from uncultured Pirellula sp., assembly GCA_903892355.1. Classification (GTDB taxonomy): domain Bacteria; phylum Planctomycetota; class Planctomycetia; order Pirellulales; family Pirellulaceae; genus JBKCUI01. The sequence continues at coordinate 3,956 of CAITIE010000020.1, forward strand.
TGACCGGAGCCCAACAACGTGCCGCACTGCAACGCCAGATCTGGCAGATCGCCAACGACGTCCGAGGTGCCGTGGATGGATGGGACTTCAAGCAATACGTCTTAGGCGCTCTGTTCTATCGGTTCATCAGCGAGAACTTTGCCAGCTACATCGAGGCCGGTGACGAGAGCATCCGTTACGCTGAACTATCTGACAGCGTCATCACGCCAGAGATCAAAGACGACGCGATTAAAACCAAAGGGTACTTTGTATTCCCCAGCCAGTTGTTTGCCAACGTCGCCAAGGATGCCAATACCAACGAAAGCCTGAACACCGACCTAGCGACAATCTTTTCTGCGATCGAATCGTCTGCGAATGGCTACCCCTCGGAGGACGATATCAAAGGTTTGTTCGCTGACTTTGATACTACCAGCAATCGCCTTGGCAACACCGTCAAGGACAAAAATGCTCGGTTGGCGTCTGTGCTGAAAGGTGTTGCGGGACTCGATTTCGGCGACTTTGAAGGAAGCCAAATCGACTTGTTCGGAGATGCGTACGAGTTTCTGATTTCCAACTACGCAGCTAACGCTGGGAAATCCGGTGGCGAATTCTTCACGCCTCAGCACGTATCCAAGCTGATCGCCATGCTGGCGATGCACAAGCAAACCAAAATCAACAAGATCCTCGACCATGCCTGTGGTTCGGGTTCGTTGTTGCTTCGAGCCAAAAAGCAGTTTGATGCACACATCATCGAAGAGGGGTTCTTCGGCCAGGAGATCAACCACACCACGTACAACCTGGCTCGTATGAACATGTTCCTGCACAACATCAACTACGACAAGTTCGATATTCGGCTTGGGAACACACTGACGGACCCGCAGTTTGGTGATGAGAAACCCTTCGATGCGATCGTCTCCAATCCGCCCTACTCGGTGAAATGGATTGGAAGCGACGATCCCACGTTGATCAACGATGAACGGTTCGCTCCTGCTGGAGTGTTGGCCCCTAAGTCGAAAGCGGATTTTGCGTTCGTGCTGCACGCGCTCAGCTACCTCTCCAGCAAAGGCCGAGCAGCGATTGTTTGTTTCCCTGGCATCTTTTACCGAGGCGGAGCCGAACAGAAGATCCGAAAGTATTTGGTGGACAACAACTATGTGGAGACAGTGATTTCGCTTGCTCCGAACTTGTTTTACGGCACCACCATCGCCGTGAACATTCTGGTGCTTTCCAAGCACAAGACCGACACTACAACCCAATTCATCGACGCCAGCGGTCTGTTCAAGAAGGAAACCAATAACAACGTTCTGACGGACAACGACGACCCGGATGATCCTGGCCATATTCAGCAGATCATGGCAGTCTTCGACAGTAAGGCGGACATCGATCACTTGGCTCGTAACGTGCCGTTCGAGACCATCGCAGGCAACGACTACAACTTGTCGGTCAGCAGCTACATCGAAGCCGAAGACACTCGCGAGCGGGTCGATATCGCCAAGCTCAATGCGGAACTCAAAACAACCGTCGCAAGGATCGATCAGTTGCGTTCGGAGATCGACGCGATCGTGGCGGAGATCGAAGGCGAGGAGGTCGAAGCGTGAGCAAGATAACTTATTTGCAAAAGCTTCTTAAAAACTCTCAAGTGGGATGGAAGCCGTTGGGTGAGATTGCCGAGATTTTTGGAGGACTAACAGGAAAGAGCAAGTCAGACTTCGACGGCGGGAATCGCAAGTATGTTTCGTACAAGAACATTTTTAACAACATACAGGTCGACCCAAGTCAGCTAGAGTTGGTCAAGGTTTCCGATCACGAACGGCAGTACGAAGTGAAATACGGCGATGTTTTATTCACAGGTTCGTCAGAAACTCCTGGCGAGGTGGCAATGTCATCAGCGGTCACGGCTGATTTTCAAGAGCCGGTTTATTTGAACAGCTTCTCTTTTGGCGTGAGATTCAATAACGATATTCGGCTAGCACCTGAATTCGCAAAGTACTTATTTCGCTGTTCCTGGATGCGCACAGAGATCGCTAAAACAGCAAGCGGTGTGACCCGATTCAACGTATCAAAAGAGCGATTCAGGAAACTTCCCATCCCCATTCCCTGCCCATCAAACCCGAAGAAGTCGCTTGAGATTCAGGGGGAGATTGTCCGAATTTTGGACGCCTTTACCGAGCTGACCGCCGAGCTGACCGCCGAGCTGACCGCACGCAAGAAACAGTACAACTACTATCGAGATCAGTTGCTACGTTTTGAGGACGGGGAAGGCATAGCCAAAATGCGGCTGGGTGACATTTATGATTTCCAATATGGCACAGGTAACACAATTCCAAGAACTGGCGGCCGGTATCCGGTGTATGGGAGTAATGGTATTGTTGGAAGTCATGATGAGTATAATAGTGAAGATGCGCCAGTCATAGGACACATTGGAGCATATGCTGGGATTGTAAACTGGGGGGAAGGTAAGCACTTCGTTACCTATAACGGTGTGATATGCAGAATTAAAACAAAAGAAGTCTTACCGAAGTTTGCGTACTATCTTCTGCTGATTCAGGACTTCCTTTCGATGTCGAACAGTGCTTCTCACCCGTTTGTCTCTTACCACATGCTGGAAGCACCGGAAGTTTTTGTCCCTTCTCTTCCCGAGCAATTCCGAATTGTTGCAATGCTAAGTAAATTCGATGCGCTGACCACCTCGCTCACCGAAGGCTTACCTCGCGAGATCGAATTACGGCAAAAGCAGTACGAGTACTATCGCGACTTGCTGCTGAGCTTCCCGAAGCCCGAACAAGTGGAAGCATAAGATGCCCGCGTGCCCCGCTACTGTCCATCCGTATATTCAGAGGTGCCGTCAAGAACGCGCAGGTTGTAGCTCTGATCATCGGAATTCGTTGACACTTAACTCTGCTCTGCGACGGATTGCAACTTCGATTCCTAACTGCTACTAACGCCATGACCGAATTCAAGCCCATCGCCGAATCCAACAACTTCATCATCCTGGAAAGGTACATCCGGGAATGGAAACCTGCTGAAAGTTACCAGAGCGAATCAGATCTTGAGCGCGAGCTGATCGCTGATCTACAGAATCAAGGTTACGATTTCCGGCCTGAACTCAACTCCCAGGCGACCTTGCTTTCCAATGTGCGCACACAGCTACAAACGCTGAACAACGTGCAGTTCTCCAGCGGAGAGTGGTTGCGATTTGTCGAGACGTATCTTGATAAGCCGAGCGAAGGCATCGTTGATAAGACTCGGAAGATCCACGACGACTATATCCATGATTTTGTGTTCGACGATGACAGGATTAAGAACATCTACCTGTTCGACAAGAAAAACCTCGCTCGCAACAAAGTGCAGGTGATCAAGCAGTTCGAGCAGACCGGTAGTCATGCCAACCGCTACGACGTCACGATCCTGGTCAACGGTTTACCGCTCGTCCAGGTAGAACTGAAAAAGCGTGGCGTAGCGATTCGAGAAGCCTTCAACCAAGTGCATCGCTACAGCAAGGAAAGCTTCAATAGCGAGCACTCGCTGTTCAAGTTCCTGCAACTGTTCGTGATTTCCAACGGAACCGATACCCGTTACTTTGCCAATACGACGCAGCGAGACAAGAACAGTTTCGACTTCACGATGAATTGGGCGAAGGCGGACAACAGCCTGATCAAAGACCTGAAGGACTTTACCGCGACGTTCTTTCAGAAGAACACGTTGCTCGAGGTGCTGTTGAAGTACTCGGTGTTTGACGTCAGCAATACGCTGCTGGTGATGCGGCCGTACCAGATTGCTGCCACCGAGCGAATCCTATGGAAGATCAACGGTTCCCACACTGCCAAAACCTGGAGCAAACCGGAAAGCGGTGGATACATCTGGCACACCACCGGCTCAGGCAAGACGCTTACCAGTTTCAAAGCGGCTCGCTTGGCCACAGAACTGGACTTTATTGACAAGGTGTTCTTTGTCGTCGATCGGAAGGACCTAGACTATCAAACAATGAAGGAGTATCAGCGGTTTTCGCCGGACAGCGTCAATGGTTCCGATAGCACCGCTGGGCTCAAACGCAATCTGGAGAAGGACGACAACAAGATCATCGTCACGACGATCCAGAAGCTCAACAACCTGATGAAGGGCGAAGGTGACTTGCCGATTTATGGTAAACACGTCGTCTTCATCTTTGACGAGTGCCATCGCAGCCAATTCGGTGAAGCACAGAAGAACATCAGGAAGAAGTTCAAACGGTACTATCAGTTTGGTTTTACAGGCACACCGATATTCCCCCAGAATGCGTTGGGGGCCGAGACTACGGCTAGTGTCTTTGGTCGAGAGTTGCATTCGTACGTGATCACCGATGCGATCCGTGACGAGAAGGTGCTCAAGTTCAAAGTCGACTACAACGATGTTCGTCCACAGTTCAAAGCGATTGAATCGGAACAAGACGAAAAGAAACTGACGGCAGCCGAGAATAAGCAGGCTCTACTGCACCCTGAGCGTATTCGAGAGATCTCGCAGTACATCCTGACCCACTACCGTCAGAAGACGCATCGCCTACGAGCGAGTTCAGCGGGCTTCAATGCCATGTTCGCGGTAACCAGCGTGGACGCTGCGAAGCTGTACTACGAGTCGCTCCGTGATCTGCAAGCCCAGAGCGACAAGCCCCTGAGAATCGCCACCATCTTTTCGTTTGCAGCCAACGAAGAGCAGGATGCGGTGGGTGATATTCAGGACGAGAGTTTTGATGTGTCGGCGATGAACACCACTGCCAAAGAGTTTTTGAGCGCTGCGATCGCCGACTACAACGCCTACTTCAAAACCAGCTTCAGCGTCGACAGCAATGGGTTTCAGAACTACTACCGCGACTTGGCCAAGCGAGTCAAATCGCGGGAGATCGATTTGCTGATCGTGGTTGGGATGTTTCTGACGGGCTTCGATGCCCCGACGCTAAACACCCTCTTTGTCGATAAGAACTTGCGTTACCACGGGCTGATCCAAGCGTATTCGAGGACAAACCGGATCTACGATGCAACCAAGACGTTTGGCAACATCGTCACATTCCGCGATCTGCAGAAGGCAACGGTGGATGCGATCACGCTTTTCGGCGACAGCAACACGAAGAACGTGGTGCTGGAAAAGAGCTACAAGGAGTACATGGAAGGCTTCACCGACATCGTGACCGGTGAAGCTCGGCGTGGCTTCAAGGAAGTCGTTGCCGAGCTAGAACAACGCTTTCCAAACCCAGAGCAAATCGTCAAGGAGAAAGACAAAAAGGAGTTTGTGAAGCTGTTTGGCGAGTACTTACGGGTTGAGAACATCTTGCAGAACTTCGACGAGTTCGCCAGCCTGAAGGCGTTGCAGGCGCTCGATACCGATCAACCTCAACAAGTAGAAGAGTTCAAAGCAGATCATCACTTGAGCGACGAGGATCTGGCCGCTTTGCAAAGCATCAACTTGCCAGCGGATCGCAAGATCCAGGATTACCGTTCCACCTACAACGATATCCGCGATTGGCTACGACGCGAAAAGGCAGGCAAGGAAAAAGAAGAGTCAAACATCGATTGGAACGATGTGGTCTTCGAGGTTGATTTGCTGAAATCCCAAGAGATCAACCTCGACTATATCCTGGAACTGATTTTTGAACACACTAAGAAGACAAAGAGCAAAGTGAATCTGGTCGAGGAAGTACGTCGTCTGATTCGTGCAAGTGTCGGCAACCGTGCGAAGGAGAGCCTGGTCGTTGACTTCATCAACCAAGCGAACTTGGATGACCTTCCTGATAAAGCCAGCGTGATCGAGGCTTTCTTCGGTTTTGCTCGTGCCGAGCAACAGCGCGAAGTCGGGGAGCTGATAGCTGACGAGAATCTGAATTCAGAGGCCGCCAAGCGATATATCAGCACATCGCTGAAGCGGGAGTATGCCAGCGAGAACGGAACCGAACTCAACGCTATTCTACCGAAAATGAGCCCGCTCAATCCTCAATACCTAACAAAGAAACAAACCGTCTTCCAGAGGATTGCAGCCTTTGTGGAGAAGTTCAAAGGCGTTGGGGGAGAGGTGTGAGTCGTGGAAGAAGATGCGTTTGACGTAAATGTACCATTGTTTCGAGAGCCGCCGGAGGAAATGGAATCTGATTGGTATCATGGATTCCTGTTAGGTGGAATGATTGCTTACGGTGAGCTCGAGGTCGCTCGCAGCTATCGAAACGCCGGCGATGCCGTGATTGCCGCTGCAATCAACGACGCTGATTTATCGCATGAGTGGGTCTACCCTGCTTTCTTTCTCTACCGGCATGCGATTGAGCTTTACCTGAAGCTTGTCGTGCAACCGACCAGTAAAAACCACTCGCTCCCTGACCTGATCGATTCCTTCGAATCGATTTGCAAAGATGAACTCGGCATGGACGTCCCTGTGTGGGTGCGTCAGCGACTCGATGAAATAGTCGCAATTGATCCTAGGTCGACTTCGTTTCGGTATTCCGACGTATTAGACAAAAACGAGCTCGCGAATCGCGGGGAATGGTGGGTCGAGTTTCGACACATAAAATGGCTGATGAACTGTCTTTTTGACGGATTTGAAAAAGCGCATGCATTGCGTCGGTCTCATTAGCTTCGAGCCGTCGGGCTCCCCGGACCCGACGGCTCACTGCATTCAACCAGATTGTCAAAGAGCAATCGAACGCCAGAGACGTTCGGCAGGCACCTTGGCCTGCTACCACTGCCGCATGCGTTCTTCGATCTCATCGCGACGTTTCACGGCGTCGGCCTGAGCCTTCTCGCTGGCCTTGATGCGTTGACGAATCGAATTGGCTTGCTTTTGAAACACCGCAGCCTGCTCGCGCCGATGGTCGCGATCCGCTTCGGTTAGCTCGCGCTCGGCTCGACGCTTTTCAACATTGGCTTGGTTATCGATATACACCGCCTGCGTCGCCAAGTCTTTGTTGGCTTCCATCAAGCGTTCAATCTCGGCGTTAGCTTCATCAAGCTGCCGCTCAAGTTCCGGGTCATCGCAGCCCATGTACAGTTCCTGCCGAGCCGCCGAGGCATCGTTACGTGCCTCTTTGATTTCGTGTAGGCGACCGTACAGCGGACCCGTGATCTCATCGTGCCGGCGTTCGGCTTCTTCCAGTACGCGATCGGCTGCCGCGATTTGCTGCTGGACCTGCGCGAACTCCTGCTCGAGCTTGGGTAGCGATGCCACGATGGCCTTCAGAACAAAACGGCGTTGATAGTCCTCGACGTCATTCTTCAGATCGGTGATCGATTTGTTGGTCTCAGCCAGCAGGCGTTCGACCTCCGCTGCACTTGGCTCTTCGCCAGTGGCGATGCCAGCGACCAATTCGCGGTAGCTGTTTTGCTTCTGCTGCGATCGCTGCTGTTGCAGGCCAATCATCTTTTCGAAAAACGTGGTAACGCTCATGTGTAGCTCTCCTGGGATTTCGGGAAACGAACTTGGTAACGATGCATGTCGGCAGCCCATTGCTGCGTGAATTCGATAGGTGGTGCGGACGCCACAAGCGCGCGGAACGACCAGTCGAGGTGGCGATGGGGTTCGTCTCCCAAGGCATTCTCGTAGGTTCCGATGGTTGATAGGCCGTGGCGATGCGACGCGAAGAGGCCTGCGGGCTTGATTTCAAAGCCGGCGAGCGTCGCTCGGTGGGCTAGATGGATCACGAATCGGATGAAGCTCGGGCCGTGGCCAAAATAGAGCGGCAGGTCGCTGCGTGCGGCTCGCTTTGAAACGTCGGTCAGTACCATCGTGTCGTGCTGGAGCCGATCTGGGTCATCGCAATCGCGCTCGTCGTACAATGCGGGCCGATCGAGGATGTGAGCTAGCTCGTGCAATACAATCCCGATGATGGCGTACTCGAGGTCTTCGGCTGGATAGTCCTCCGCGATCCCAATGTCATTGACCACGGCGCACGGGCCACGGCCAAGCCAGGGATCGATGTGGTCGCGGTACATCACGTCGGCTCGCGGGTGGGTGAAGGCGTAGTGGTGCTGGGTACCGAGCCCAATCGGCAATTGCGATTGGGCCAGCAGGTAGAGCGGCGTTACGCCTAGGTCACGATGGGCGATGGTTCGGCATAGGCTCTGGGCCTTGGCCAGTATTGGGCCAACGTGGCCCCCAGGAACGCCCACAGTCGCGTCCGGTAGCGATTCTTGGGTCATTGGGCGTCCTTTTCTGTTTTCCGACAAACAAAACAAACTGTGCCTAATACCGCGACTGTTCCCACGTGCCTCTCCTGATGAGTTTCTTTTCCAAGTACCTATTGCGATCGTTCTTTCACCAACCTTGCCACCAACTCCCGTCATGGCAGAGTTGGCCAAGTTGGCATACTTGGCAGCCTTGGCATTCTTCCCGAGGAATTGAAATTCCCCTCTACGGCAAAATGATGGCATCCTTCCTTTTAAGAGGCCTAGTTGGCCATCTTAGGTTAGGGGTAAGGCTGCCAACTTGGCCAAGTGTGCCAAGACTGCCATGTCTGCCATCACGGGGCCTCCTGGCTATCTTGTTGGCCAAGTTGAATTGGCAAGTGCCAATGCCAAACCCCATCGCTACCTTTCTTGGCGCGACCGCCAAGCTCGGCATAGGCTCGGCGCAGCGTTCGTTCTGAGATGCCGTGTTCTTTTGCGTCGGCGATGATTTGCGTCGAGGGGATCGGTGCGCTAGCCAACTCGGATCGCAGCCAAGCCATCGCCTCTTGTCGTTCGTGGCCACGATTGTCGTTCTTCGTTTGCGCTTGCAGTTCGGCAGCGAACGCTTCGTCGGCATGCATCGTCACCGGTTCGGTTTCCCAGACGACGCGACCATCCTCGATGCGATACGCCAACCCATCGGGATCGCGGGCCAGATTGAGCTTGGCCGGCAGCAGCAAGCGTCTCTGTGGATCGTTGGCGTCTTTGGTCACCGCCCACACGGCACGAGCCGCAGCTGCAAACGCCAGCGAGCCCATCGCTCGATAGACGGCTTTTGATCCGCCGGATTTCGCCAAGTGCGTGACAGTCAAAATCGATACCTGATGGCGACTAGCCATCTCGGCCAGCGGAGCCAGCATGCCGCGAACATCGCTGTTCTTGTGCGAATCGACCTTGCCGCAATAGGCTGCGACCGGATCAATCACCACCAGCCGAGTGCCAGGAAACTGAATCAGCGTTTCTTCGAGCCTCGGCAGATCGGATTCGAGCGAGAACTGGCGACGCTTGTCGAAATGCTTGACGCCCTCGAGCAGCACAACTCGCGTATCATCGACACCGGCTTTATCGAGACGGGGCGCGATGGTATCGGCCGCATCGTCCTCGCAATTAAGCAGGATCACATTCCCCGGCGTCTGCTTGAACAGCGGCATGTCGGGCCAACAATCGCCACGAGAGACTCGCGCCGTCAGATCGAGCGTGACAAACGACTTGCCGAGGCCGGGATCGCCGGCTAGCAGCGTGAGCTTGCCAAGCGGAATGCGACCTGGCCAAAGCCACTGGAGTTGCTCGCGTGTGATTTCATTGAGCCTCTTGAGAATGGCGTACGGTTTGGTCGGATCGCTGGTGGCGATGACGTGTTTGGCTTGCTCGAGCATCCTTCGCTGCCTTTCGGAGAGGTCTTCGTCGGGCTGGCGCGGTGTGTCGAGACGATCGGGAGCAATCTCCGTGGCCACCCACTCTGAAACGGATTCGATCCACGGCTTGATGATCTCTTTGGCGATACATCGTTCATCGACGCCACCATCAAGCAGTGCCTGCCAGCACTGGCGCACGAATTCGAAGCCGTGGACGCGACCACGAGTGTGTGAGGCGTCGACCACATGCTCGCGTTTGTAAACGACCTGCTGGCTATCCAAGCCGGCGAGGCCGAAGTACTTCGACGATGGGATGAGGACCTCAGCTAAAGACCGCACGCGACGACGTTCCTCCCAGGCACGATCGATGGCACCTTGATCAATGCTCGTCCAATGAGCGGCCTCGCGGGCCGATAGGAGAAACGCGTCGCGGTACGCCCGCTCAGCATCTTGCTGTTCGGGCGTCTGCGGCCAATCGGGTCCGTCTTCATAGAAGCGGACAAGGTCTTCGGGTAGGTTTGTCATTCGATGGTCTCAGGATTGGACTGGGAGCCAGCCAAGTTTCGGATCGTTCCTGAGCAGCCGAATGTTCTCGGCGCGTCGCAGGATATGTTTGATGACCGGTTCGCTGAGCTTGTAGTGCTGGGCGAGTGCCGTAGCTGTGACCATCACTCCGGCTCGATGCATGGCATCCACTTGCATCGCTACCATCGCGGTTGTCGGCGTTGGGAAATTCAGTTCGGCGTCGGCTTGGATGTACTTTCGCATTGCTTCTCCTCCGTGTTCGAGTTGGAATCGGCCTCTTGGCTTGGTGTTGGCTGCGTTTGCTTCTCGTTGAGGTCAAGCAAGACGTTGGCCCAAGCAGCCGCGAATTCTTCTGGTACCTCTGGATCGTCCGTGTTTTCGTTGTTCGTTGGTTCCATCCTGTTTCCTCCTGTCGATGTAGCAGCCTGCTGGTAAACGTTGCTTCCCCGAATGTATCTATGCCAAAAGCGGACGCACGTGCGCGCCCGGACGGATTCGTGTAAGCGGGGCAGGAATCCGTGAGCCCTCTATTGGTTGACCTACCCGGTAGTTGGCCAAGTTGACGAACGGATTCGCGACGACGTTTGTAGAAGGTGCGACAGAGTGGTCGGCGAACGATGGGGAAGAACGGCGACCAGAAATCGCCACCCATCGCGTAGAAAGCGTTGTTAGCAAAAACACCGCCTCTCGGATTCCCTTCTTGAACGGCATGTTCAAACAGCGAGCGATTTCGTTGAGCAACTCATGTTTGAACTCACCATAGGTCGTCGATGGTTGTTCGGCTTGCATCTGAGCCATCTTCCATCCACCAGGCATCGTCACGAGCGCTCGCTTCTCGAGCTCGATCGGTTCGAATGGCTCGGCTGCGTCGGCTTCTCCGTTGGCCGGCGCATCGGTGTAGAGGATCCCTGCAAAGTCGGCTGCAGTTTCAGCAGCCGCCAGAACCGCGAGCGTGAATCGGCGAAGTTGTGCGAAGAGTGGCAGTGCCGGCATGATGTCCGGAATGCCGCGGGTTTGTCCTGGGCGATCGGCTCGGAACCAGTGCAGTACGGCATCAGCAGGAATGCGGTCATAGTCGCTGCGAGCCGAGTAAAAACCATCCCCTGGGTGTGTGCGAAGAACGTGGTATTCAACGGGATTCCCAGCAGAATCAAACACGATCCCGTCCACGGCGATTGTGGAAAGCCGGTCGAGATCGGGCGTCGTGACCTGGTCTGCCTCGACGAGGCGGAGGTCGAGTTGGACCTCCGTATTGAGGCGAGGATTGTTCGTGAGGATTGCGAAAGATTCGCCATCCGTGGCGCGTGCCATCCGCATCGTGCGGAGTTTCTCAGCGAGATGCACCGAGCGAGCCCACATCATGAATGCTTGCTCGATGCGACGATTGGCTTCAGAGTCGCCAGTGAGCATTTGCAACCGGGGGCCGGTACCCACTACGTCATGCGCGAGGGTCAGGACGATCCCCCGAGCATACGAGTTGTTGGCCGTTTCATAACGAGCACGGTTCCTAAGAATCCGTCGAACAGCGGCGCTATTGGATGCGTTGGGCGAAAGCCCATCCGCATTGGCCCAATGGCGTCGATTATCGTCAGTGGTTACCGCAGCGTCATAGCGTGCGCGCACAACCCTCGCAACGCTTCGTGCCTGCGAAGGAGTACTCTTTGGTGACCACCAATTGGAAATCCAGGACAACACGGTTACTCGGCCCCCGGTGGAACAATCTTGTTGAAGACCAAGCCACGACGCTTCGATTTCGCGGCTTGCTTTGAGGCTAGATAGCGATCGGCTTCG
>CAITIE010000021.1 GCA_903892355.1 uncultured Pirellula sp.
AATCCTCAGAAAACAAGCGTCAACGAATCTCGTTAGGCGACCGTCATCCAGCTGGGGGGATTCAAGGCATAGGTTGGCTTGGCAGTGACCGAAACGGTGATGGCTTCCTCGAGGGCTTCGTTGCGCGAAAAACTCGCGATGCGGAAGGTTGCGCGAAGCCCCTGCGATCCACTGCTTCCCGCACCTGTGATGAGCCCATCCATGGCCGCAAATTCAATCGTAGTGTTGTTCAGGAACGCATCTCGAATCGCTGTGAAATCGGTATCGGTGGTGTCCCACACCATCTCGAACTCCAGCGATGCATCCTTGAGAGTACCGACTGTGGCTCGCCATCCATTGTTAGATCGTGTGGAAACATCCGCCTCCCCTGTTTCCAGGTTCAGAGTCAGATCTCGCACGTTCCCGATGATGTCCCACACAGGAGTCGCAAAGGTCCCCGTATTACGATAGAGCTTTGCATCGAGTCCAAGTTTGGCGGGCATTCCTGTTTCTCCTTATCGAATGCTGCCTGCCCACATGGGTGGCAGACGGTCTTTGACTTTTTCTAAGGCGGGACCCATGAACGGTCGTTTGGGGTAGCGCTCACGCCGAAATCTGCCCCCAAACTCATGGGCCTTGCCGGAAGCACCCACCACATCGAAATCGGGTCCGATGAGGGCGACACCACGCTGTTTATCCAGCGCGTACATGATCGAGCGCTTGAGCTGACCACGACGTGTATTGGGGGGAGTGCCGGGCATAGCGGCTGTTTGGCGTTTGCGTATCGAACGACGGGCGACCAATCGAATCGTAGCCGCTGCATGCCCAAGGCTTTTAAAGTTGCCTTGCTGGGCTTTACTCTTAACCTTATCGATTGAGTTTTTGGTGGTGACTTTGAGGGTAATCATGGTTGTGTTTACGGTGCGGTGAATCCTTGTGCGTTGACATAAACCGCAGCCCCTGTGGTGATGCACGCAAAGTTCAGCGCCGTTGCGGCAGTAGTCTTGAGTGGGTTTTCAAAGATGATCTCCGACATCGGCGCGTTGGCCGGCAAATGGCCTCGCCAGATGATTGTCGCACCGTCCTTGAGCACGATTTCTGTGGCAACCGCTGAGTTATTCGATAACTGCATGGAACATATGTAGCGACGGAGTCCTGCGCCGGCGGCTGCAACCAGGGCAACATCGGTGGTGTTGATCACTCCCCCGGCTAGCGACACATAGGACCATTCGAGTTCTGGAATCTGCCAAGGTCGCGTGACGAGCACACCTTGAAGAGTCGAAACCACATCCGCCACATCTCCAGTAGCGACGCTCGTGTACGCTGCCGTAAGAGCGCGAGCCGCCATACGAACGGGGTTGCCGGCAACCACCGCATCATGTGCCGCTTGGCCGGCAACATTGGCTGTCACAGTACCGATGTTGGTGGTGGCTGCAGTCGCCCCCGTGAGAATCACGCCAAGACCTTGCCCGATAACTGTTTGGCCGCGACCGGCAGTGATTTCCGCGGTAAGTTCCGCGTAATCCTGGCAGTTGATGAACTGGGATTGGAGATTGATGTTAGCGGCGGGCGCGGCTGCTAGGGCAACTTGGCCAGATCCTACAACATAGGCACCTCCGAAAACGGTACCCGTTAGATCAAGTGTATTGGCATCAATCACCGTCGCCGTGTAATTACCACGGACCGGGGCGCCGTTATTAGTGACTCCATTGAGATGTTCCACCCAAATCGTTGGTGTGCCCGTGTATCCGTGGGCCGTCGAGGTTAGGCGAATGAGGTTACCCGGTCCCGCAACTACGTTCGACACCGCTCGGAATGCTTGGTGATTCATCGAGCGTATGCGGATCTTGTAGAGTGCCGTGGGATCGGGGATCTGTTGATGGCGAACATACGAGTTCGACCGTCCACCAGTAGAGTCCATCGCTCGGGAGTGGAAATAGCATTCGTCGGAGAATGGCTCTAGCTCCAATATGGAATAGGTCGCTGTCGATACGATCGTCGATGCCGCCGAAGCAACCGGAACCAACCCTCCGTTCTGGACGCTATAGACCATGTTCGTCACAGCTGTGTTGGCAGCCCCACCAATATCCACATACAAGCTGTGCTTGCCATCTGGAAACCCAGTGACAGGATCGACCGAGACAGCTTCGATAATATGATGGGTGTTGGCTTGCCGAGTCGCGCCCGATTGCACCGCGATCATCGCTCGAAACGGAATCGTGAATGTTTCCTTGGTGAGCAACTCAACATAGCCCCCAGCCACAGTGCCGGAGCCGATCGTCAAAACGCCGCCAGAAACGCTGGCTGTTGAACCACCACTGATGGTTACGTCCCACAAATCCGTGAGTGGCCGAGTCCATGAATCACGAAACTTTTTCTGGATCGATTTCACCTTGAACATGTCATCCAGTTCATCCAGTCCAGGGATGTCGCGAGTGACACCTCGGGAACTGGTGAATTGCATTCGGAATGGACCAACGTCTCCCGTGGTCATTGCTTATCTCCAAAGGCGGAAGGTCAGAGTAATGACACTCGTGAATTGGCGAAGTTCCTGCAGATGGTCAGGTGCATACACGGGGGTGTTTTCAACATTCACACAGCGAGCGCCCGGGAAACTTGAAAGTGGGTTTGTCCGAAAGTGATCTCCAATCGCTTCAACGAGGAGCATCAGCGAATCGATAGTCTCAACTTGGCTGGGAACCTTCTTTTGGATTGCCACATCGATTTGGTAATCGAAACTGTCGCGTGAACGGTCCAAGGAAGCACTTGTGATTCCCTTGGGGACAACGGTCACCTTCAATTCCGACATCGATTGCAAATCGAAGGTTGGAAGATAGAGTCTCTGCGCTGTGAAGGGTTGCCCAAATGCATTCCCGTTCAATTCTGCAGTCACCGCTTCGGCGATGGCAACAATACACGCAGGCATCAAGCGACTCCGATTTGTTTGGTGTGTACCCGGAAAAGTTGTCGATGGGGATCAGACCAGCGCCAGGGAGGTTCGCTCCCTGGAACCATAACTTCGTAGATAAAGACTTTGTTTCCCTCGGATTCACGGATCGTGTCGCCACGTTCCGGAGCCACCTGCGCCCCCGCAATCACAAGATCCTTGGGCACAATGAGAAAATCACGATCGGTCCATTCCATCCGAACGCCACCATAACCATCGTCGAGTTTCAGCAACGTTCGACCGATAACGGCCGAGAGTGTGATTTGGTTGGTTCCTCGTTGGTAGACGATGACTCTCGATGCATAGGATTTGAGCTGATTAGCTAGCCACTCTTGGCCAGAGCGCAGCATATCGACCATCGGTCACATCCCTATGTTTTGATGTTCGGAGGGGATTTGCCGTTCTGTTCCATGAGTTTCACGATCTGTTGGTACTGATCGATCAACTGCTGGAACTGTTGATCATTGAACACTGTTTTTCCTTTTGATTTCCTAGCATTGCGAATCGCTTGAAGGACCAGTGGCAAACCATACTGTAGACCTAGAATCAAAAGAACACTTGATGCGGCAGAGGTGGCGACGATCCCACTGTTGGACCACGATGGATTGGGGCGCAACAGTCCGGGTGTTGGTTCCAAATCCTCGGGATGCTGGGGCGCGGGTCTCAGCCTAGGTCGCTCCACAATCGAATCGATGGTGTCATCCTGAACCGTGGTTTGAGCCAAGAGACTCAGGGGCGAAATCAGAGGCTCGCCAAGAGTCGTCGATGGTACTTGTACCAGTCCCCCGAGTTCATCCTCTTGGAAACTCACTTCCCGTACGCCGTCAGGTAAGTCCTCGAGGGTTGCGGGAAGCTTGCCTCGCATCGCGCTGAGGAGGAAAGGAGTGGATTGGCCAAGACCTTCACCCCCGCCTCCCCACGTTAGTAGCCCAACAACCCTCGGACCTTCCTCGGTGTTATCGATGAGGCTGGAGCCGGAGCGTCCTCCGATGGCCTCAGGCTTCCAGGTTAGGATTTGCCCTTCGGCGCGATTGAGTTTCAGAACCTGCATCGAGGGCCACTCACAGCGTGGGCAACCATACGTGGTGACACCTCCGTCGGTTGCGGGGTAGCGATCGGCCAATGGGATAGGACTTACATTCTTCGCAAATTCCGAGTTGCATTTCAGCAATGCGAAATCGATAGAAATCCCACGTCCGTAACCCGACGCAATGACAACACCTTGTCCTCGCTCACTTTTGCCATCGAGATCCCACCGCTCAAGCAGAACAGTGCGCCCCTTTTGTGTACCAGCCACATGCGCATTGGTGAGTACGATTGCGTTCCCTGATTGGTCACGGCCAACAATGGTCCCGCTCCCGCACACACCATTCACAGTCACGCGTACGATCGCGCGAACAATGTGGTTCAATCGATCCTCTGGATCCGGAAATGCGGCCGCTTCCAAGGAACTGGAATCAATGAATACCGTTTCCTGGAGCGGATTGATCAGGACACCTTGGTCCACGGAACATTTCCCATCCTTACAAATGGCTTGCCCCCACATAGGACTCGATAGTAAAGCCACGACAACCAATACCCAAGATCGCATAAACGACTCCATTTATTTATGTTTTACTAGCGGACTCTATGGCGACTCTAGTTCGACTATTGGGAGAGTCGAATGCGCACGGCGGACGCGGCATCGGTGGCCGCGCGCGTGCATTTACCGATCAGCTTGTTTCCTGTGGCCGTTGCGGTTGCACGTTGGTTAGCGACATCCCAATAAAGGGATGTTCCAAGGACAACTGCCGTACTCGCTCCAACTTGCTTTGGGAAATCGAATACCCCATCCACGATGAGTGTTCCGGCGACGTTTGCTGCGATTGGTCCACAGGCTATACCTACCAAATCGCCGTTAACAACAACTTGGCCAGCAGCAACCGCCACCGTAGGGGTAAACTCGATTTGCCGGCCTTCATGAATAAACGTGGTTTGTGCCATGGCGAGAGAACCTCGATACTAATACGAATAGAGAAATTGACTTCAGGGAACGCGCGGCTTACGCTTCACCCTTGACCTTGACCGCAGCTCGGAAATCTTGGAGCGATACACCGAAATCGTGAAAGCCTCGCATTTGAATACCGAGGACATTGAAGTCAGCCTCAGCGGTTTCGATCGTCGGCGACTCTTGCCCGTTGAGCAATGCAACCTCGATCAAAGGAAGGTCTGCGGGATCCGCCACGAGATACCATGCCTTGGTGGATGATCCGGAATAGGCGGCGTTGCCAAGATAGCGACTCACCTCGACTCGGTATTTACCTTGGTGCGGGTTGGAAATCGGCATACGAGCATTCGCTGTGTTGTCGCGCATTTCCAAAGATTTATAGAGCTGTGTTGCCGGCGCGGACAAAGCTGTTGGTACGAGCGCAATGGTCGGCATGACTCCGATAGGCTTGCTGTCTCCATCGACTTGGTCCATGAAGGCAGTCTCAGCCAATGTCATGCTATCGATTCCGAGCACCGAATTGGCACCGGACAAAAAGTTCTTGTTTCCCGTTGTGAAGAATGCGGAGTTATTCAGGAAAGTGGTCCAGAAAACATCGTTGATCTTCAGCCCTGATCCTCGGCCCAGTTTCCGAGGGACTGTCGTAATTGCGCCCAAATCATCGTTGATGATGTCTCTCCGATCGATGGAAAGGAGCAATCCGTAGGTATCCGCTTTGTTCTGGTACTTTTCCTCTCCCAGCGTTCCATGTTGGATTTCCCCTCCGGGAGCCACCAACTCATATTGATCCTTGCCGATGAGCCGATAGCTACTGATCGTCTTGAAATCGTTCACATTCCGGACGGCGCAGATGTTTCTCCAGACTCGCTCAACGCTGAAAAACCCCTCGAGTAGGAATTTGTTGGCAACATTGGAGAGAATGCCCGCCACTTCGACGGTCGAAATACCAGCTTGGATCGGTGCATTGAAAGCGAATCGAAGTACTTCCCGATTGTCACGGAACGTGCGGCCGGTGTAGCCATTGGCCCATGCAGCCTCCAGCAGCAACTCCTGGAGCCCAATGCCTCCTCGGAATCGACGCGTCGCCGTCTCAATCGTTTTCTCGTCGTACTGTGACTCAACATCGGGATGCCGAGCCGTCATCATGCATGCCGCTTCAAGGACATTGGTAGAAATAGACCTGTCCATGCTGTGAATGGCGGGAGCCTTAGGGCGATCCAGACGCAAGACCTCGAGTTCCGCACGCATGGGTTCCCATCCTTCGGTGATGGCTTTGCTTTCAATGTCGGGGTGGCGACCGCCGCAAGCCTTACGAATAGCGGCGATGCGGTTCAATTCCGTAGCCATCGAATTACGGAGCGCGTGCACCGGATCCTCGGTAGTCACAGGCGGAGCTACTTGCACTTGGGGGTCGGTCACAGAGTTGCTTGCAGTATTAGTAAGCGACGCCGTAATCGGCGAAGGTTCCGCCCCACGGAAAAGCTGCTCGAGCATGGTTCTCTGGCCGGCTTGCAATTCCGCCTCATCAAAACCATGCTCAACAAGCCAACCTTCAAATGTCGTTACCTCGTCTTCGGAGGGCGACTGCGACGCTGCAATTTGAGCGCTCGTGTTGTCATCTGCACCAAGTACCACGAAACTAACCTCCCCAAGAGTGGAACGACGAGCGATGTTCACGGGCCCGGTAACTTCCTGGCCGTTTACCATCGACGATTTACCTTCAGCCACAAACTCGACCTGGTCGGCCCGAGCTCCGATCGAAGCTTGCCAAGCAAAACCACGGTCATTGAGTGCGATTACTTGACGGGCCTTGGGGGAATCCCCCATGACTTGGCCCGTAACAATGAGTTGATTGTTGAGTACTGCTACGGAGTCGGTTTGCCCAAGAATGTTTTCCACATCGTAGGTGTGGTCTAACAGAATTGGTCGAACCTGTTTCCCCATCTGCATGCCTTGGAGATCAACAACAACGGGATATCGCCATCCCCCTAATTGCATCGGACCTCCGGTATAGGCCGTCATAGTGAATCGGCGAAGAGGAGTCACTGGGTCCGCAGTGTCTGCAGCCTCAAACAAGACCGCTTCTGCAACAAGATTCAATTGGCTATTCTGGTGGTGCGTCGTCAAGACTTGGCTCCTCGAGAACAGTTGGAGAGACAGGTGGAATCGATGCGGAGTTTGGAACACCAAGCGATTGCATTAGTTGAAGTTCCTTGGCACGCTGTCGCAGCGCTTCCTCCCAATCGCGACCTTGCCGAGCGTATTCGTAGGCAAGTGTGGTGGTGTTGCTGGATAGCTTTGTTGCTTGCGCATTGGCCTCTTTGGCTGGATCAACATGTTCATGCCCATCCCAGAACCACTGATGGGACCAAGAAGCGATCGGGCCAAGACCAGTTGGGAGAAGGTCAGGGACTAGTGCAGCTTCATCGAGCCAAGCGGCGAGAAGCCGATCGAGAATGACAGACTCAAGATGCGATTGCTCGACACGAATGGACTTGTAATAGGTTTGATGATCGAGCCTACCAGATGCATAGTTATACGACGAGCTATTGCCCGAGGCCACATTAAAGGGCATATTCAAACAGCGCGCGATTTCATTGAGTAGTTCGTGTTTAAACTCGGCGTAGGTTGTTGCCGGTTGTTCGGCCTGCATCTGAGCCATCTTCCAACCACCCGGCATGGTTACCAAGGCTCGCTTTTCGAGCTCGATAGGTTCGAACGGCTCAGCGGCATCCGCCTCACCACCCGCCGGCGCATCGGTGTAGAGGATACCAGCGAAGTCAGCGGCGGTTTCAGCTGCAGCAAGAACAGCCAATGTGAATCGACGCAGTTGGGCAAACAGTGGCAAGGCCGGCATGATGTCGGGAATGCCTCGGGCCTGTCCAGGCCGATCGGTGCGAAACCAATGCAGGACGGAATCTGCCGGCAGTCGATCGTATTCGACCTGCGGTGAGAAGGTTCCGTCGCCCGGGTGCTTGCGCAGCACATGGTACTCAACGGCGTTGCCATCAGAATCAAACACGACGCCATCGACTGAATTGGCAGTACCCGACGCAAGGTCGGGTGTGCAAACTTGTTCCGCCTCCACCAGCCGCAGATCGAGCTGGACAGTCGTTGATAGCCTGGAATTGTTGGTCAGAATGGCGAAGGCTTCGCCATCGGTGGCGCGGGACATTCGCATCGTCCGCAGTTTGCCGGGAAGATCCACTGCTTTGGCCCACTGCTGAAAGGCTTGTTCGATGCCTCGATTGGCATTGCCATCTGGTGATAGGATCTGCAGCCGAGGTCCGGTTCCAATCACATCGTTCGCAAGGGTTAGCACGATCCCACGAGCGTAGCTGTTGTTGGCCACCTCGTAGCGAGCGCGATTGCGAAGCGTTCGCCGGACCTCGCGGCTGTTGGCGGCATTGGCTGACAGACCGTCTGCGGATGCCCAGTGGCGGCGATTATCATCGTTCGTTACTGCGGCATCGTAGCGACCGAGTAGACGAATTAGCGAAAAGGGGTGTCGGGCGGAGCGTCCACGTAGAGGCGAACGGTTTTCACGCCCGCCAATCATGCTCCAAAATCCTGACAACAACTTCATCATCCCTGAAACCATCCCTACGTTGAATCCCGACACCCCTGTGACAAGGTACAAGCCCAAACCGCTCCCGTCCGTTTATGCGGAACCAGGCGGTACGAGCTTGTTGAAACGAAGGCCACGGTTCTTCTGGGCTACGGCATCCCTGGAGGACAGATACTTGTCCGCAGCGATCTGTTCCGTGAGATTGTGCTGCTCCACGCTCCCGGCATCTCCCGATGCCTTGGCGGGTGCTTTAGCGCTCTCGCGAATCGTCTCTTGCAAGTTGTCTGACACTCGGTTGCCTCATCGACTTCAGAAAAAGTGGTCCTCTATCTTTAGGGTTACACGCAAGATGAGCAGTCGGACGAAGTCGAAGTCAAAGAATTTAGAAAATAAGTGCTCTGAGATTATCCCCTTCGACGGTTTTGTAGATCCTTGAAGCTCACTCTCGAAGTATTTGCATGCGATACGACACCGGTACCGAACAAGAGTACACCCTGCATCGAAGCCGCGACCGCCGCCCCCACCAAACAATCAAACCAATGGTTATCCGGCTGTTCGGGGCGCTGCTTCCATTCATCGACACTTCGCCCACGGGCTTCGGTCTTGATGAAATACTCTGAGGTCACGTGTTCGGCAAACAAACGGTGGGTTTCCGAGTTGGTCCCGAATAGCGATAGGCAACCGCGATCCCCCATGGAGACACGTAGGCGAGCGTTGATAAACGACTTCCACCAGTTGGTGTCGTAGACCACGTGGCGGATGGCGCGCTTACCATGCACGTTGGGGATGCGCCAATTGAGTCCCACACGATCACCTGGCCGACGACGATACTCACTGAATGGCAAACCCGACGCTCCGACGAAGCGACCGTGGCTGGGGATGATCACAGCGGCGTGCTTCGACTGCCTGCAGAACTGGTAGACCACATCTGTCGATTGGCCCCAGTTGGCATCGATCAAACAGCGACCAATACGCATCGCTGCACCATCGTCTCGCTGCCACTCGCGATCAAGTAGCTTTGACGTAAGCGATTCAAGGCCGGCGTAGATCGATCCCTCGAGTCCCGTTCCTATGGCTTCGGAGCTAAGCGTCTGGCGTGTCTCGCGCAGCGTGAAGTACGGACGCTGCTGGTCAGGGTAACAACCGTAGTCGATCACACAACCAGTAAAATCATCTTCCCAGGCGGCAACCAAGTAGAACAGGAGATTCTGCTGGACATCGATGAATGCCGTGAGATGGTTCGCGCCGATCGACACCAAGCCACGATCGATGCGGTTGACTTTCCGCGCGACCTCTTCGGGCTTGAGCATCCCATCCACTGCCGTCTCCTCGGGCAGCGGCTGGTTCTGGTATTCAGCGAAAAACGCAGCTTCATCCTGGAGCTTAAGATTCATCGCGTGCTGGATCGCCGATAGCTCGTCGTAATTGAATCGCTCCTGCCAAGCGACAACAGCGCCTGCGTCCATCTCATCTTGGTTCAAGCGATAGAACTCGGTGGCCGCTTCCCCACCGTCACCGTTACGCATTCCTTCGGCGCGGATTTCGGCATAGCGTTCCCACAGTTTTTCATTGGTAGGAAACGAGTAAACCATCTTGGTACGCTCACCATTCCATTCCGGGTGCCGATCGCGATCCAGGATGTTGTCGGCCATATCCCCCGGACGAATCACAGTACATGGCATAATGCCAGAGATCTTTTTTCCGGGCCCCGCAAGCCCGAGTACTGCGCCCGCGAGGATGCTTTCGCGATTCGCACACTGTGAGAGTGAACGCGCACTTTCATCCGTTTGCGGGTCATCGAGCACCACGAGGCTTGGACGTACCGTTCTCCCATCGGGACGTTTGAATTTCATGCCTCGGATGCGACCGGTGAGTCCAGCAACTTTGATAATTGCACCACTGGCGTTACTACCATCGATCGTAGGTAGAACCACCTCTTTCGCAGTCCATCCGATCTGGGTCCGTTTCCCTTTGTAGAGTTGGCCATTGGCCCGATTCGAGATCCCGTCGAGCGCTTGGATCGGGAAGCAAACCTCTGGAAAGTCGGCCAACAGCAATTCATTGCTATCAAGTTCGGTTTTGATCGACTCGAGCATATCACAGGCATGCCCTTCATCACTTCCAATCAGACAAACGAAGTTGCGATGGCCATACAGTACGGCCCAAATGCAAGCAACCTCGGCAATCGAACTCTTACCACTACCCCGTGCCATCGCGAGTGCGAACAATCCCCCATGCACGACCGCCTGTTCGATCTTACGCATTACCTTGATATGGTCCGGCGACCATGCGAGATGGAAGGTCAACGGAAAATAGGTTTCACAAAAGTATCGAAAGTCGCGGGACGCGCGATCCTTGCGATCTGAGTTATCGACCTCTGGCAATTCACCGATGTCGCGACCAGCAAGTGCGAGCGCTGCATTGCGTGCTCGCGCGCGTTCCTTCATCGCATCGTAGGGATCAACACCGTTGGTTAAACGAGGTGCGTGTCGTACGGTATGCATCCACGCACAATAGCGAAGCAGATCAACAGTTTTGTTATCACCAATACGTGCGCCGGCACGCTGACGATGACGATACAGTTGCCGTTCGCTGATCACCTCTCCCACCGGGGTTGAGTTGAGCAGTCGGCATAGTTCGCTTGGCCGTAGCTTTCTCGGGTCACTCGCCATGCCCCATCTCCTTTGCTTGCCATGCGCTGTAATGCGCGAGATTGATCGTTCCATCAACGTTCGCAGGTGCACCGTTTTGCAGGTCGAGTCGGATCTTCTCTGCGTCGATGCGTTCCCGATAGGCGGCCGACAATAGCTTCGCCGCCTGCTCTACCGAAAGCCTCGTCGGATCGACCTGGTTGTTTCCTTCACTCATCGCATTCCTCCGTGGTTTGGCATCTCGAAACGTGGGGCCACCGTTGGCACACGGTCGCGTTCTGGCCGCATGTTCGCCTTGTTATGCGGAGCATGTATGGGTGCGACGGTGGCGTAATTTCGGGGTACCGGGGGCCTCTCAGGAAACATGCTGAATTACTCGGAAAACATGCAAGCATCGGCTGGATGTTCTTCGAATTGCATGGCTCTGTTGTGTCATCGCGACGCGGAATACGCGACGCAAAACAGACCTCGAACCACAAAGGAACAACAGAGTGAACGCCAACGAAATTTCCTTCGGAATTGAATTCGAAACCACCCTCCCCGGTACCGACAACACTCCGATCGGACCCTACCACAGCGGATGCCAAGTTCCCTGGCTTCCAACCGGATGGAAAGCGGAACGAGACGCTAGCATCCGACCCGAAAACGCCGGCCGCAAGGGATGTGAATTTGTAAGCCCGATACTCAAAGGGATTGAAGGCGTACGCCAGATCGAGAACGCGATTGAGCAAATCAACGCTCGCGGGGGGCGAGTCAATTCGAGTTGTGGTTTGCACGTAACGGTTACCTGGAACGGAGACGCAGCCGCCTTGGCCAGATTGATTTCCTTGGTTGGAAACCACGAACGAGCGATCTACGCTTCGACCGGAACCCGGAAACGCGAACAGATGATGTACGCGAAGCGAATCAAGCAGTACGGCAATAAAGACAACGCTAAGAGCCAATGCGAATCGGATCGCTACCACCTGCTGAACCTGACCCACCTGGCCCGCGGCAAGAACCGAATCGAATTCCGAGCCTTCGGCGGAACGCTGAACAAGACCAAAGTGGTTGGCTACCTGATGATGGTTTTGGGTTTGGTAGAGCTTGCGATGAATACCAAACGATGCGCGGACTGGGACTACACCAAGAAAGACGGCACCAGGAGTTGCTGGGATCGCCCTGGGGCCGGCCTTGGCGAAACCGAAATCAACCGATTGTTCTACCGACTCGGATGGACCAAGGGTTGGTACAAAGGTGCCCTTCGCGACAAGGTCTACGGGGAGATCGCCGGCGAATCCAAACCGGATTGGAAGACGATCAAAAATAAACTCCTCGAACTCGCCCGCAAATACGACAGCGCGGCCTAGTTGACGAATCCACAGAACGCCGCGAACGGATGCGAGGCGTTCTTTGTCTTGGTCGCAACACTGGCCCACTGTTGCGTTTCTTAGCTCATGGGCGGCCAAGTACCCAACATGCAAATGGACGGGACACGTGCGAACGTGGGGCACTCTGGGGCATAAAGATAAACATCGAAAAACATGGAGAAAAGCTGCTTGAATCGAGTTGATGTTTCCGGAATTGCATGGCTCATTGGTGTCATCGAATAACCAATTTCTATTCACCCAAACGGAGAACCAAACATGAATCTCGACACCTTGATCGAAATCCTCAGCGATTACCGCGAAGAGTTCGGGGGCGATGCCGAAGTGCGACTGATGACCCAGCAGAACTGGCCATTCGAGAACCGTATCTGCGGCGTAACCAGTGGCCGCGATATGAACGAACCGGACGACGAAGATACGGACGACGACGATGCCCAAGACGTTGCCGAAGACAGCACGGTCTACATCGTCGAAGGGGGACAGATCTGCTACGGAAGTAAGCGGGCATGGGAAAACTACCGCAATTGCTGATCGAAACCAACGAATGCGCCAGGTGAGAGATTCCGGAAACGATCCGGATTCTTTCACCCGACGGCTTGATGAAAAAAGAACCGCGTGCCTCATTTGTGTCATCGCATAAGACGTATCCAACCTCAACCATCGGAGAAAAACAATATGGCAACTATTTCGAACGGGTCTCGCTTGACCTCGGCCAAATTCCTTAACGACCACTATCAAACGCTTGAGTCCCTTCGCGATCTGTACGCAGCGATCGAAGCGATACCGATCCTCGCTGCTTCCGACCCAGCGACCATGAAACATGTGTTTGACAATCTGGCTGATGTGCGGGCCACAGTAGCAAAGCTCGCCCAGCATTTCCGCACTCAGGTATGCACCGAAGAAAAGATTTCGAATTCCTTTTGAATCCGACTTGATGCGGTTCAATTTGCATGGCTGATTGGTGTTCATGCGAATGCAATTCAACAACCCCATAACGGAGATCCAACGATGACCCAACACGACCTCGACCTGACGATCACCAGGATCAGCAATCGCAACCGCGCTGTGGGCGGATCTTGGGTGCAAGGCAGAATCAACAACGAATACCGATTCGACGCTCTGGTGTTTGCCGACCACGCAGAGAGTGAAGACTACGAACTCGGACGTAGCAAGATCTCGAAGCTTTGGATTGAGCGCCTGGTCGACCGGAGGGTGATGTTCAACTTCGACCGAGGCTTGGACGTGCCGGCGGTCAACACCGAAGTCCAAGTGGTCATCGATTTTCTTTGCGAAGGATTGTCGGATTTGGTCTTTGGTCAATAAGCCGAAACGCGACGCGGACGCGCGTAGTCGATCGGTGGTTCGATCGGCCTGACGATGGCAGCCAACCACGAATGTTGATTTGGAGACAGCAAGATGAAGAAGGCAGAAGTCAAAATCGGTGGCAAGTACTATGCGAACGTTTCTGGCAGTCGATGCGAGATTCGGATCGACGCGGAGAAACCGCGCGGGGGCTGGGATGCGACCAACCTTGCAACCGGAAAGAAGATCCTCATCAAGAGCGCCCAGCGCTTGCAGGGCGAGGTTGGCGCGCGGCGCGGTCGCGCGAAGGCGACCAACGAGAGCAACGAATTCGCTGTAGAAAACGAACCTGCCACGGTCAATTCCGTGGGGAGCGAATCGTCCACAGCGGGGGCGGTTCTCACTAAACCGCGCAAACCCAAAGCATCCACCGAGACGGCCGATGCTGGGGACAAGCGACTGAGTTGCATTGCCGCTGCGTTGAAGGTTCTGAGCGAGTCGGCCACACCGATGAACGCGCAAGAGTTGATCGCCGCCATGCAAGGCAAGGGGTATTGGACGAGCCCCGGTGGCGTAACGCCCCACGCGACGCTCTATAGTGCGATCCTCAGAGAACTCGCCAAGGGAGATACCTCGCGCTTCGTTAAGACCAGTCGGGGACGATTCATAGCCGCTAACGCAAACACCGAGGTGGCCCGGTGAGCGACGATCCAAACTACCGAGTCCCCGACGCGATGCGAAAGGCTGCGACGCGACTCGATGAGGCTTTTGCAACGGATGAGGTTGCTTGCGTTTACATCGAAAAACTTGCCGAGTTCCTGCTCTCGATTGCTGAAGAGTTCGGTCCCCCTTTACCCACCGATGATCCAACCAACCCAAATACGGAGCCCTAACATGCACATTGGACAAATTCTCTTGGTTACTGACCTTGCCGACGGCCATCGGGCTTATCCGGATCCGGAGCATTCGTACCAAGTCCAATCCGAAGACGACCCATCGCTCGATACCACGGTCGCGTATGTCGAACGCCGAGGAGATCGGTTGATCGCCCGTGGGAACAATGGCCACGACTATGCAGTCTCGGGATTCGACCGATTCGAACTTAGGAGGGTTCGGAACTGGCTTCGTCGCTAGCCCGGACCGATTTGGCACTAACGCCCCACGTTTGCGATACGTGGGCGTTTTGTCGTCACATGGGGTGATCGACCCAAGTGCGACATCGACGCGAACGTGGCCCAACGGTCGCGTTTGTGGGGGGCGAAAAGATTCTTCGAGAATCCCAAACATTACTTTCCACATTGGCTTGATGTTCTTCCCAAAGCATGGGAACTGTGTCGTAACGCCAAACGAAAAACCCAACGCAAACATGGAGAAACGATGATGAACGACACCGCAACGAACCCAACTGTTGCAGCGATCCAGGAACAACTCAACCGACTCGAGTGGATGATTCCGGATGCCAAGAGACGGGTCGCGAAGGCCGCCGAACAAATGCTCTGGCGAGCCCAACGAGCCGTAGAGGATGCAACCGCGATGCTCAATGACCAACCCTGCAGCCTGAGTTGGACCGACTTCGCCGATGGCGACCTTCGCGAGGCAAAAGAAGCCAAGGCAGAACTCAACAAGCTCTACGAACAGCAAAAGTTGCTGCAGTACCTGATAAAGAACCAGTAGTAGCCACCCACAACGCAACACCTCACCACACGGAACCCAACCATGTCCACCGATGACAACCAATCCAACGAAAGGATCCTTCGCGACGCCTTCCGCACGATGGAACCACACCAAGCTCAAGAGATCCGCGAGGCCTACTACAAAGCCGTGGAGGGCCTTCGAACCTTGGCCGACATGCTCGAGGTCGCCGATGCGAACCAGCCACAAACGGCCGGCCCTTTGTTGATCGAACACTTCTATGCGATTGGTGCCATCGACGCCATGAAGGGTAGTCTGCTGGGAAAGATCCTCTAAGCGAAAGGAAACCAACCCTCGATGCAAATTCCACACGTTGGCGATCGCATTCGCTTGGTCGCGATGAATGATGATCCCGATCCGATACCCCACGGAACCATGGGAACCGTGACCGCAATTCACAACTATCACGATTGGGTTCAGGTCGAGGTTGATTGGGATAACGGCCGGCGCTTGATGCTCTCGCTGCCCGACGACCTCATCGAGATCGATCGCGAATAGCCTCATCGCATGTTCTCCTCGCGGGGCTTCATCGGAATGGGAGATTCGCCGGTGCGCTCTAGAATCGCCGGCTTGCCTGTGAATCTTTGGTACCTATCAACGATGACGTCGGCGTACGGGCAATCGAGTTCCATCAAAAATGCATTGCGCCCCGTCTGTTCCGCGCCGATCAAGGTTGATCCGCTGCCGCCAAAGAGATCGAGCACGTTCTGTCCAGGGAGCGACGAGTACTGGATCGACCGAACGGCAAGTTCTGCAGGCTTACCCGTTAGATGCTCGAGTTGTTGCGGAGGTATCTTCTTGACATTCCACAGGTCGGTTTCATTGTTCGGTCCGTAGTACTTGTGGCCGGCCCCTTCGTTCCACCCGTAGAAGCAATTGTGGGTAACAATGCCGTCAGCGATATAGTGTTCGTGCTGCTCCACACCCAGCGAGCAAACCTCGCCGTCGTACTCTTGGACGTCAATCGATCGAATTGGTAGCCAATCCACTGCCTGGCCTCGCGATGGAACTGGTACTTCCATCACTTCCGGAAGTAGATTGCACGCCCGGACCTGAATGGATTGCCTCGTACCGAACTTCGCGCGAGTGCCCGCCCCGAAAACGAATGGATACTTCCGCTGTCGATTGTAGAACTTCAATGCGCGGCAAGCTGACGTCTCCTGTTCGAGCGGATCGAGACGATTATAGAAGTCATCAATCAGTTCAAGTTGCCTTTCGGAACTGGTCTTTCCAGCAACCCAGCATGTTTGTGGAATGCCAAATTGAATGGAAACGAACTGCTCTTGCATTCTTGCTTCGGAAGACGAGGTATGAAGCGAGAGTATCCATGCCTCGTCTCCCCCTTCACACATTAATCGACCTTTCAAGCCGAATCCCCAAGTAGTGCGCATCTTGGTGATCCCGACTCGCCACCAATTGCCTCGACGCATTAAGTAGACGCACCAATACTTTGGATAGTCGTTGGTCATACGAACCGTCCAAATGTGGCCATCTGTGCACCAAGATTGCTTTGTCGGAGTCGTTATGCCGTACAGTTTTCCTTGGTACGGCCGTCGACCGACCCTAACCTCGTACCCTTCTCGCAATCCAACCACTGCTGATCTATGCGAATAGAAGCTGACAACTCGGTCCCCATCCCGCATGGCACTAAGTCTGCTGTGCCCAGCTGCGGTATGCACCAGCGTGTCAGGGGGCTGACACCACTCATGCGCGCCCATGTAATCTTTGCGAGTCAACACCGGATGCATCTTGTTCCAGATGATCGCTTGGCTGAAGTACAAGCCATGTTTCTTTAAGAACGGTGGATAATTACCACAATTGGCGTAACCACCCCAAATGTAGAAGCACCCTCCCGGCACCAGTACGCGTGCGATGTTTCCGAACCAAGCATCGAGTAGCTTATCGAACGCTTCATCACTCACAAAATCGTTCGCAAGTGGCCGATCCTTCGGTCGTAGCTTTTTATGTGTCGCTGCATGTTTTGGCTTGCCAGTTTCGTGGTCGATACCAAACGACGCAGCATTGCCTTGCCCACTCTTGAGTTTCTGCGACGCGCTGTCGTTGGAGAACGAGGACAAACCAGCAGCGATTGCATTGTTCGATCGCGGTTCCACGCGGACATTATAGGGGGGATCTGTGTTGCACAAATGGATCGGGGCGCCAGCCAAAAGTCGATCGAGGTGTTCCGGATTCGATGAGTCACCACAAAGCAAACGATGATTGCCAAGGATCCAAAGGTCGCCCGGTTGTGTGATCGCTTCGTCCGGAGGCTCGGGTATATCATCGGGATCCGTGAGTCCTTCGTTGACACCGGTATCCATCAGCTTGGCCAACTCTTCGGCGCTGAAACCGAGTAATCCCAAATCGTAGTTCGCGTCCTGCAACGCCGACAATTCGATCGGCAACAGATCGTAATTCCATTCCGCGATTTCAGCGGTCTTGTTGTCGGCAATCCGATACGCGCGAACCTGATCCGGTGTCAGATGCGACGCTACCACAACCGGGACTCGTTCCAGCCCGAGCTTTTGTGCAGCCTTCAATCGCGTGTGGCCAACGATGATGACGCTGTCGGTGTCGACAACAATTGGCTGCGAGAAGCCATATTCCTGGATCGACGCAGCGACGGCATCGACCGCACCATCGTTGACGCGAGGGTTCTTTTCATAGGGACGAACGCGATCGAGTGTCCACATTTCGATTTGCAAAGAGGTTGTGGTCATAAATCAATCCTTTGATGGTTGGTGTAAATCCGGACAAAAACAAACTGAGCTATCTATTGCTACCGTTCCCACGCCCCCTGGTTAAACCAAGGGGCCGGAAGTACCTAAACGCTCACCAGAGGTGTCATCGATGTATGCTCAGCACCCTTATGGGGGACTTTCATGCTTTCGTTGTCTTTTAGCGTAGTGGTAGCTTCTTGGTGACGAACGACATCTCGACACATCGATACGAACTCTTCGACAGTGAGGCTTCCTTTAGCAGTGTTGACAAAGTGTTCAACGACCCAAAGGTTTCCGACCTCGTGCGTTCCGCCACGCGATATTGGATGCTTGTGATCAAGCGATGCCGTCTCTGGAGTTAATTGGCGATTGGTTAAAGCGCAACGATAGTTCTGACTTTCGATGAGTTTTTTAATTTGGCTAGTGGTTACGGATCGTTTGGTTTGCATTATTCAATTCCCTTTTCTGTTGTGATTCCTTGAGACGGTCGCTGCCCAGCGATCCCATCCCGTTAGCAACGCTTTCCTCTGGCGGTTGTAGGCTTGTTCCCAGAGTCGATGTACCGATTCCTCCCATGTCGAAGTTGAGTAACATTGAAACCTTTGTCGTGTATGCGGGGTGCTTTGTGGAAGGCGACGACGCAAACGCAATGAACATGCAAGTGAGTTAATTCGCGTAGTCCAAGGGTCGCATTTTTTGTAGTGCGCGTTCGTCAATGCTCGTTGGACAATTCGTGGGATCGCTTTTAACCAGCACCAGTCGGCGAGAACTTCAGGTTCAAGCTGACCGCCAATTTTCGATGCGAGAATTTTCTTACCAATTCGATTTCCCGATCGATCGATGGGAATAAGCCAATCGCCTTCGACAATCGCATGCAAGGTAATTTCGCGAACTTCGATTTCGTGAGAGTTTTGGAGCGTTGAGGTCATCGACAATCTCCAAACTGCGCAAAGACTTTGGCCCACAGACGCGTTTTTTTAGTGAGGGGACTCCGTGGGCGACTTGTTCGAGAACGCGAGACTAGGGGCAACTTCGTACGTTCACAGCGGGAATGTGCCATTCGTCCTATCGCGCCCAAAAACCCGCTGGCGAGGTTAGCGAGGTTAAGCGAGGTTATTTTCAGCCCCTTCCTATACGCGAAACTTGTACTCCTGCGCGTGCGCACGTGCGCACGCACGTGTGTGGGCATAGGCAGAAATAACCTCGCTAACCTCGCTTTTGCTAAAAAACCGAATGTTTTCATCGGTTTCGAGGGCGAGGTTATGCCCAAAACCCTAACCTCGCCTAACCTCGCTAACCTCGCCGAGACCAACCAACTGCGAAACAAATCTAAGCATTGGCAAGCACCGGACTTACGACAAATGTTGAATAGATTGCGAGACCCACGGAGGGTGCTCGAACCACATTTGTGCGCAGATAAATTGCGAACACAAAACACACTGAGCGCACGGCTCCGAGCGAAGCAATTCAATGCATCAAGACGATTACGGACCCCAAAAATAACCTCGCTAACCTCGCCGTTACGGTTATTCTGAGCCATCGGTATCCTCCATTTCGAATAGCTTCGTTGTTGGAGTACTCATCTCGACCAGTTGCCAGAGTCGCACGTGGGTCTTCGCGTTGACACCCGCGTCTTTCAGTTTGCGGCCGTTAAAGACTCGCCCACGGAGCTTGGATAGATGACGTCCCAGCGATCGTTTGAACGCGCCTTCACCTCGGTCTCGGTTGACGATCAGAGGCTCTGGTAGAGCTTTTGCAAGCGGCTCGTCGATGTACTCTACTGGCTCATTGGGGCGAGGCATAACGACGTTGCAGACATCGTCAGCGGTAAGCATCCGATTGCCGAATCGATCCCACCACGCATCGAAGAATGCCGTCCATTGCTGTGTGTCTTCATCCTGGACCGATTGCGTTTGTTCCAGGTTTGATAAAAAGCCTTCGATACCCGCGAACGCCAATACGCTTCCAATCGTCTCAGACCATTCCTCAAAGCTGCCAAGCGGAGGCGTCGATGCCTTAGGCTGACCGTTCGTGAACCAAGCTCGAATGATGGTCAGAGCAGCACTCAACAAATTGCCGCGATTGGTGGCGATGTATCCAGCCAGCCCTTTGATCGCAAAACCAGTCCGCTCCCAAGGTCGCTCGGCATTGGCGTCGAGCCGAATGCTGAAACTGCGTCTAGGCATATCGCCGGCCACACGAAGATTGTTACCCGTAGCCACCCAGACCACACGCGAAGGCAACCGAATGGCCTGGCTTCGACCCAATACGCGATCGGACCAGTCCGAACTTGTGAGAGCAGCCGCCAACGGAGCCGAGTTCAGCGTCGTGTTGTCTGGAATATTATCGAGCAAAACAAATGGCGACGCTGTCATGAGCACGGTTGTGATCTTCTTTCGCCATTCGTCCTCGTTCTCTTTCGAGGGGATCGATTCTGACGAAACTTTGCCGACAGCAATTCCCGCAAGTGAAGAGACCAAAAGTGTCTTTCCCGTCCCCTGCATTGGTGCATCGACAATCGCAAGCGGAACATGACCATCGATAACCGGTCGCATCAAGATCGAGAAGAGGATCGCCAATGCATTCGCTCGACTAGCATTGTCAACGAAAGGGAATTCATTGATGACCTGCAAAAGTAGATCGACACACGCCTGGACCTCCTCTCCACATGGATGCTCGGGAATGGGCGACAGGTGGAGAGTCGGTTCGGGTGAGTGGAACAATCGCGAGGTTTTGTCGTATCCTGGCGTTGTGCAAATCGTCCCATCGCGCCGCAGGATCGGTGCTCGAGCGATGCCGGCAAGAGAAGGTAGGTCCCAATCCACTTGGGCGAGAATATTTTCCGCAAGTGTCTTCGGCGGATTGGTACCGACCGGAATGTAGCCACCATCCGATTTACGTAGCGTAAAAAAGTTAGCAACCTGGGTGAGCCGACAACGCATCCGAGGTACATCCAATGGTTCAATCTTGGGTATGTCCTGTTCGTCGTGGGCGATACGTACGAGCTCACCGGATCGCACGAATGTGGACGGAGGTGAGTTGGCGCGTCGGATAGCATCCATCGCCTGGGCCGTAAGATCGTCGAGTTGACGAGCGTCGATGATGATGGAGGGTAACCCAGCGTTTGCTGGCTCCGGAGGTAACGGTCGACGAATAGACGTCCGCTTGGGCTTTGGCTTGTATTGCTTGGTGACTTTACTCAGAGCCTTGGCAATCGTGGTCGCCCCGTACGTGTCGCCACCGTGCATCTGATCCCATTTAGAACGCATTAGCTTCGATTGCCGAAAGATGCGATCGATCTGCTGGGCGTCTTTCGTGTAGTACGCCAATGTGAATACAACTGACGAATCTGCTTCGCTGGCCGAGTTGTAATGGTCGTTCCAGTATCCATCCCACAACGCTCGAAAC
This sequence comes from uncultured Pirellula sp., assembly GCA_903892355.1. Classification (GTDB taxonomy): domain Bacteria; phylum Planctomycetota; class Planctomycetia; order Pirellulales; family Pirellulaceae; genus JBKCUI01. Next base: position 21,622 of record CAITIE010000021.1, read on the forward strand.
TTGTCACCAGTGCGAGGCTTTTTGCTGGCCAGTTCGAAAATCTCGACATCACTCAAAGCGACTGCAGTGCCTTCATCACTCGGTGGTGATGATTTACCATTAGCAGCAACAGATGCTCCTGGCTCATCGCCACCAAATATGGACGCGTAAACCAGATCAAGCGATTGCTGGCGGAGATTGATATCCGATGGGTAGTTCTGAATTCGATCGCCCGTTACTGTGAAAAATCGGTCACGATCGTAGATTTCAATCCCACCATCGTAATAGGCTTTGCGGCATCTCTTGCCTCGCTTATTGGCCTTAATAAAGACCTTGAGCCCACGACCAGAGGGACTGATCTCGGTGTAGCTGTCTAGCTTTCCCAGTAAATCAACGGCCCAGGGTTTCAGATTACCATCAGTGTCAATGCTATTATCGAGGTCCACTCCACAGTATGGATCATCCGCTGAGAATACAAAGCCAATGCCGGCAAGAGAGCTATCCTTGCGACACGCATCGACTGCTTGATCAAAGCTTCCCCAGGTTTTTTCCGAGGTGGAGTCGGCGAGACTACCATCATGTGGCGACACCGGCGCTTTGGTTTGTTTGCCATCGCGAGTGATGTATCGCCAAGCAACCCACTGTGGCGTTGATCGCAAGGATGTTGGAAGTTGTTCAAGCTTCAGGTTAGGCGGTGCGTTCGTCATTGCTTGGGCGTATTCCCCCTTCCTTCGCTGGCGACGGTCGTATCGAGAGCTTTCAGAATTCGTAGTCCATCGTTGACCTCACAGGCTTTGGCCACTGGCGTTGAATCATCAGACAGAGAGGCAAACTGAGCCCAGGTAACGATTTTCAAGTTGCGGCAGCGAGACGCACGGACGGAAATGCGTGAATCATCGAGATGGACAATGATATTGAGACACGGCAAATGCCGAACGATGGGCCGATTGAAACGAATGAGCTGCGACATGGCTAAGCGATCTCCATTGCGCGTCGGTCTTCCGTGGCATGCAGGACCGCATGCTCTTGGCGCGACAAGACCTGAAGGTTCTCTGGTCGATTGTCAGTCTTGTCCCGATTGATGTGATGGACAACTTCATCGCAGGTCAATGGTCGCCCCAGTACTTCAGCCATAACGAGACGATGCTCAGCTTGGTATCGATTTGTTCGATTAGGACCACTGGTCAGAACATGCTTGTACCCATTCGTGCTGATCGTGAATCCACTTCGCCAGTTTGGGCTCTGTTCACCTTTTCGACGCGTCAAGCAACCGCAGGATCGCACGCTGCCAGATTGAAGATTCCCGTTGCGAACACTCGTTTCGTTTCCGCAACGACATCGACAGCGCCAAACTGTGTGACCACTATCAGTTCCTTCAAAGGCAATCACAACCAACTCTCCGAACATTCGTCCGATAAGGTTGACACGATTTACTGGCAGTTGACCGAGCGATGCAATGTTCTTGCAGTTTCTTGAACAAAACTGGACGTTGCCCTTCAATCGGTATGGCCACACATTGAACGGATGATTGCACTGGGAGCAATTCAACGTGATTCTTGGCATGCTTCGTCCTCCAGTTCATGAATTTCGACAACGACATATCCATTCTGTGTTGCTGGATGCTTGACTGCGTGTAGAACATTGATCTGACTGTCATCCCAAAAGACTCCTGCATGCTGCAGGGCATCCAGGACACTCTTAAAGCAGTTGTCGATATCTCTCCTTCGTTTGTCTGGTGGATAGATATCGATATGAACACTCAGTGGACCCATCATCGGCTTGATACCTTGCTCGATGGCAATACGTCGGACCTTGTGTCGATAGGTACGTGCATCCTTAGAGAGAACGGGACGCCCTTGGTAATAGTTGAAGTAATGATTGACCGAGGGTGGATAAGGCAGGTCTAACCCAGTAACCATATTGGTATCCCTCCAATGAAACAGAAATGCTGGGACGGAGCGAGTAGTCGATTCTCACCGACACATCCGTGTGTTCCGTCCCAGCCGCACTCCTAAAAGCTCAAGCTATTGCGAATCAGAAAGGCATTCCCCCAGCTGGGGTTTCACCGGTCGATGCTGCCGCGATCCGAATGCGTCGATTGAAGTAGACGTTGGTGTAATCACCACGAGTCCGCTTCGTGACTTCCAAGGTCACATCGAGCAATTCCTCGAGTCGTTCCGCCAATCCACTGAATTTGGCCAGTTCCATCCCAAGGGTTTTCAAATCCCCTTTGACGTACGGCAACGACGACTGGGTAATTACCGAGTTCTTAAAGATGTACCGCCCAGCTTGGGTACCGGAAATAATCCGAAGTCCCCACTTGATCATGGGATCTCCTTTCTGACTTGAATCCAATCGCACGGAGTCGATCCGAACTTGGTACTTGCCATCGGGAACCTCCTCTTGGCTTGCGACCTCGACGGAATCGAACTCATCATCGAACGACGAGAGATCAATTTGCGAGTCTCGGGACTCATAGGTATCGTGTTCACTCATTTCTTCACCTTTCCAATCTGTGGAATTGCCGGCACATTGTCATTGGGCGCTACCGAACCGGTGCCAGGCTCTGCAGTCGGAGTCGCTTCAAAGGCTTTCACAAAAGCGCCGTAATCGAGAGGGAGAACGTCTGGGAGACGTCCCGTCCGGTCGCCGGCTTCGTATGTCGGATGAGGTTTGGTCCTCAAGACGCGGTTGATCACGATGTTGCCATCCGCTTCCTTTCGGGCGACCGTCTCCGCAAAGAGGATGATGTCGACCAATCCCAGGACCACATTGCGAGCGCGGTCGGGGAGACTTGGCTGCGTTTTCGTAAACTCACCCGTGCGTGTTTCAACCGTCTTGTCCACAGCGTGCGAGATCAGGATCAAACCGTAAGGCAAACTTGCCAATCGAGTTAGGACACGGTGCCATTCGTTTTTTACGAGTGCCCAGCCCTTTCCGTGGGCCATGTCCCCTTCGTAATCGATACCGTGTTTGGAGCACACGTACTCCGAACACATTTTGAATGCGTTGTCGACGGTATCGATCACGATCGTTTTGAAGTCGTGGTCTCCCTTGGCGATCAACTTGCACGCCTCCAGAAAGTCTTCCCATCGATAGGTGGGGACTCTGAAGACCGACAGGTGGTTGAGCCCCGGTTCGCATTCAAAAAAGACCGCTTTGGGGAACTTCGAGGCCAGGGTCGATTTCCCCGCCTTGGGTGCGCCATACGTAAGAATCGTGAGCTTTCCAAAGTCGGTGACCGGTGCCGTGGGTTGAGTAGGTAAGGCAATAGACATTCAGGGAGTGTCTCCTTTCAGAAGGGTTGGGAATCGGAATCAATACGGGTGAGTTCTTCGTGCGGTGGTGTAATCTCATACAAATTGTCAGCAACGTTTGGATTGAATCCCGACTGGCAATAGGCCAAGTACTCGCATGGACGCTGGTACGAGAAGCAATTCGATGTATTCAGTAACCACTTCCCACGCCGACGGGCGTTGAGGTATTGCTGAGTGATCTCCCAAACCTCGTCCTGCAACATGGCAAGTCGATCTTCGGAGAGATAAATGAACTCGCGATGGAAAGCATCGGGGCGCGAGTACCATTCCGTCAGGCGAGCTTGGTACTCATCGTCGGTCTCCGGCATCTGGCGCTTTGCGGTGGATTTGCCATTTTTGTTCTTGGCAGCAAGTTCAGCTTTACGTGCCTCGTACTCGTCCTGCGTCTCGCCTTTGCCTTGCTTGAGCCGGCACTTGAGTAGCACGTTGTAAATCACGCCTACGATCGGGTAGCCCAATTCCCGCAGGTAATAGCAGTACAAGGCGATTTGCGTGTCGGTCCACAGCTTGTCGAGATAGTTGGCATCAACGTTTGATGCTGTCTTGTGCTCAAGCAAATACAACCCATCGTGGCAACGAACGATTCCATCGACCTTGCCAGCGATACGGAACGTCTGGCTCTGCCGGCCAGTATCCGGGTTACGGATCTCGCCTACGAACTCCTTTTCCACTTCGATGACTTCGAAATCCTCGGTTGCGTAGCGTTCGGCATAACCACGAATCATCGCGGTTGCCAAATGCCACTGAACCATTAAATTGGTATCGACCACCCGGTTTTCAAAGGCGTCATCGATGTAGGCGAGGACATCGCGAAGCCGCGACTCAATATCCTGTGAGCGGTACCAAAGCTCGATCGCAGTGTGGACCACGCTACCGAACGACAGTGCCTCTGGTCGCTCACGTGGCCGCAGGTTATCGACATAGCGATTCTTATACTTGCGAGGGCAATTGCGAAACGTATTCAGGGCTGAATAGGTCAGCAGCGTTTTATCGGCTGCTTCAGTTGGATGAAGGGTTTGGGACATAGATTGGTTTTTGGCGAAAGATGAATTAGGGGATTGGTTAGGAAAAACTCGTCTCGTAGCTGTCGGGCTCGTCAATCGGGATTCCGTTCTGTCGTTTCGCGCCGCGTTGTAGCGCTAAAAGTCTTTCCGAAATGTGACCGAGAGCAGCGTTGATACGGTTGCAATCCCTGCAAATCCTGTGGCCAGCATTCCGGGAGCGAAACTCCTTGCCACACTTGAGGCAGCGTCGTAGGCCGGCTTGGTTGGGTGATAATGGTTGGTTCACGATGTCACTTTCATGGAGCAGTAACGAGGGCGATAAGGGGGTCAACGGCTAGATCAATTCCAGCTCTTCGACCTCGAAGTTGCGTTCCTGATCGGATGTGACCAAGTAGTGTTGGAAGTTGATTTGAGTGACAAACCGACTTGGTTCGACCAGTTGGTTTCGCAGTACGGAACACGCTTCGTTGAATTCCTTGGTTGCTGCTTCGAAGCGATCAACCGCACGCAAGTAGCGTGCAAGTGCAAGGGAGATGTTGACGCGGGTTTCGATATCACTTTTGAGATTTGTCATGATTTTTGAACTAACTTTCTGACTGAATGATTGATCTCTCTATCTCTAGGGTTACACGCAAATTGACCAACCCGACGATCAGGAATTGAGATATTCTTGAAGTCCGGCTTCGCGGAATACTTCGCGAATGACTGCAAGCCGGCTGCTTAGAGTGGTGCGTGGGACGCCAAGCTCACCCGCAATGGCACCGAGCTGTTTCGACTTCAATCGCTCGACGAGATCCAGCTGTTCCGGTGTGAGTGTCTCGAGGACCTTGGCCAAGTCATGGGTCAGTGCGATTCGATCGGTGGCACTGAGTCGAGGCTTGCGTGCGATCCTGCGATCCAGTTCTTCCTCGCCGATCGCATGAGACAATTCGGTGAGGCCTTCGTCTGAGTCGCTGACGGTTGAACTCAAGGAAATAGGGCGACAGTCACGGCATTTATCATTGACGCGCCGCGACATGTTCAGGCTGGCGTGATTTACTATGGTGCAGACAAAAGATTTGTGATGACCGACGGCCTCATCGAACTTTGGCCAGTTCGCGATGACCTTTGACATCAGTTCCTGTTCCACTGCCTCCCGTTCGTCCTCGTTGTAGTAACCGAATTTGATAAGCCGTTGGGTGTACTTTCGAACGACCTTTTTGGTGAATGGATGGCGGGTGATTTCCTCTGCTGTGATTCGCATGGAGCGATCTCCTGGCGGACGTGCCGCGCGAGCAACAGGTCCACTTGCGAAGGCTCGCTGGGCCGGTCTGCGTTACGTTTTTCGCTGTTCGCGGTAACGGTTCGGACCTGTCGCTCTGGACTGGCGAAAATTCCCAAGCAGGCTGGAAAAAATTGAAATTCCCCAAGTCGCCCATACGGAAACGTGGGGAAATGCAGGAAGAACGAAGGTGGGAAATTTCAGAAATCCCAGAGGAGTGGTTTGGGAAAATTCCCAGGTTGGTGTTCAGTGTTCATGAGAGATGGAGTCTGACGATGGCGTACAGTTCTTTTGAGGAACTCGAAGTGTGGAAACGCTCCTGTCGGTTAGCTGTCACGCTGTACCAAACTCTTGAGACTTGCAAAGACTTTGGCTTGAGAGACCAAATGCAACGAGCGGCCGTGTCCATCGCCTCGAATATCGCCGAAGGGTGCGAACGAGGCGGCAAGGACTTCGCTCGTTTTCTTCGCATTGCACAGGGTTCTGCAGCAGAATTACGAACCCAGGTCTACATCGCTAGAAAGATACTGGTTGTCGCCGAGGAGCCATACCTGACGATTATCGACGAACTGAAGCAGATCTCAAAGATGCTGACAGGTCTTCGCCAATCACTGAAAACTGAAAACTGAGCACTGAAAACTACAATGTCACCTTGAATGCGGCCCGATAGCCCTTTTTGTCATCCGTCAGGCCGATGGGATCACCGTCAATGCCGAAGAAAGCACGCAACGTCTTGTTCAACGCTTCTCGATGCTTGCGATTCTCACGACGAGCCCCAGGTGAATTCCAAGTCATCAAGCCGTGGCCCTGTGCAAGCGAGTACAACAACTCCCACTGCATATTAGGCAATCCGTTCTTCGTATTAGCCAGTCCCATCTGCGTGAACATTAGTCGCTCGTGCTTGCCGCCTGCTATCACAGTCACAGTGTGTGAATCCTGGAAGCGAATCTCGACATCCATCCATGTACATCCAGGTGGTGTTGGGAATTTCCCAACCGCGGCCTGCGGCTTAGGTAGCAAACGGTCTCTGAACTCGAGCATCTGCCTGCGAGCCCAATCGGTAAGTGACCATCCCTCCTCGTCGTGAACCAACGATTGTTCCAGGGGTAATACCAGACAACCTTTGTCGATCAACACCCGGGAGCACTGAGCGTTCAAGACTCGCATCGATGTTAGGAACAATACATATGGACGTTGGTCCTTCAGCTGTACTGCATCCAGACACTGCGATAAGCGTCTAGCACCAGATTCCTTGGCAAAGTAGAACGCGAAGCCCGCTCCCGATGTACCACCTAACTGCCCAAGTAGATAGCAGTGGTGCGTATCATGTAACTGCTCAACCCTCGGAGAGAAGCCAACCAAATCGCTGAGTACTTTTCCCAGCTTCACGACGCTGAAGTCGTAGCAAATCAAGTCCCTTCGATCGACGGGAACGTACTCCTCGGTCTTCTCGTTGAATCCTTCAAAGACTCCGTCCTCGATCTCGGACACCTCGAGCCATTCATACGAGTTACCAGTCACTGGCAGGATTTCCGCCAGTTGACTGGTCGCCACAAGGAGCTCGTATCGTCCGAGGTCCACATTACTATGGTCCACATCGCCGAGGTGCTGTTGCCAACACATCCGCGATGTTGACAATCCCCAGACGCGTTCAAGCGCTTGCCAAAATCGGTTCATGGCGTGGCTTCTTCGTTGATTGACCGGTGATGATGAAACCGCGTTGAGCCAACCAAGCTTCGATGATGGATGCGATAGGCCCACGGTTGTACATCGCCACATTGGGTGGTCGAACTGTGACTGCCAATTCACTCTTTCGACCGAAAATCTGTAGCTTGAACGTGGCGGAAATCAACCGTCGCTCGATATGGATATCCTTATTGCGCCCCTGAGCCCAATGGAACAGATCGTCTCCCTTTCGAATCGTGATCACACCGTAACGTTCATCCGGATCGCCCAACCAAAGCTCCACCAGCTTCACATCGCGGATGCCATCGATGTCTCCAGGGGTAAGTGCATCAAATCCGAACTCTCGGAGTGGTTCGAGCGAGTACTTTACCCCAGTTGGAAAGCATTCCTCACTACCAAACAGATGCTTACCCAACAGCCGGCAATACAAAGCCTTTTCCTTTGGAGACTTTGCGTTGATCCGAAGTTCTCCGAACGCACGGTTGTAGATTGCCAAATCGCTTTGGACCGGCCAGAACGACTTGATCCCAAAATTACCAGCGTTTACCACTGGCTGACGACGAAACAAACTCCCATGTAGGATCGAAACGTCGACTTCATAGCCGCGATCGAAAACCTCGATCTTGGTCCCTTGGCCACGGAATCGCTCGACATACCACGAATCAATGTCACTCTCCAGTTTTTGAAGCGTTTCCTCGGCAGGTGTCACGTACTTGGGAGGCTTTGTCTGGTTTGCTTGGTAGTAGTCGAACGACCGAGCTCGTTTCAGTTTGACGCGTGCATGGGCCTGGATAAGCTGCTCGCGTTCCATGAGCCAAGCCGCTGTGACAATGTCCGCTGGTGAGTGCTCTGCTCCTTTCTCGAGTCCAAGCGAATCTCTAGGTACTCGATCTAGCAATAGATCTACAGCCACAGTGTGGGAGAGTTCATCGATGAGACAAATCGCGTCCAACAATTCCGCAGGCACTTCATGATCTGCATGAGTTATCTCGCGTATGATTGCTTGGCAATCGATGGAGTCAGGCGAATCGATCGGCACAGACCGGTTCGCAAAGAAGCCAGCATGGGGCTGAAGTAGAGCGAACAATCGCTTGGGTGAAATGGACTCGAGCACACCTGGGCGTGACAAGCGTGGTAAACGAACAGCAGTCATGGTGCAAACCTTGGAAACTAATAATGCATACCAATCCTTCATTGAATAAAACGTCAAGCCATCCAAATGACTGACGCACAAAAAGGCGATTGGAGGTGGCCAGTCGTCGGTTTCCAGCAAGTAAAATTTAAGCGTGGGCATCCCATCCACCGGTCCATGATCAAGTTCCTAAACGACTCCATCCCGACTCAGCCACCGCCAATCGCGAGAGCTATCATTCACACGCTCTTGACACGTTTGGTCACGCAAAAATGGAATCCAAAAAAACTAGAAGCCAAAAACTTGGTTTGCGACGAAAGAGTCGCTGCCATTCGACCGCGATTCACGAGCGGACTAAAACAGCTGACTACGCCGTTCATGCAAACAGCTCAACATTGCATGTGAAAATGCTTCGTACCGGCCTTCCAATGCATCAAATCCATAAGCTCAAGCTCGACTCAGAGCGTGCCAGACAACTTTTCCGCCACTACAGTCCCTGCCTATCAACCGAGCCAGATGATCGGATCGTGAGTTCACAATCCCTCAATGGTCACCTTTTCCTGGCCAAGAAGATACCGTTCGCCATTGTGATCCAAAAGCACAATCGAATCCTACTAAAACGTAATGAAAGCACTTCATCAGCGAGTCGTCCGGACAACTTGATCTTGTAACTCCAAGGCTCTTGGTATTTGCCGGTCAGTGAGCGCCTTTAGGATGGTCGTGAAGTGGCCGCGGGCTGTTGAGTCTTGTATAAGTGCGCGATTGTTCTCCCGCCAATCTAGCTCGAGCAAGTTGAGCAACGCAGAATCGATGTGGTAATGGTCTCTCCAGTGCCTTTCATGAAATTCAGGCACAGATTCAGCTATCAGCTGAAATCCCTTTCTTCTGAGCCCGGAGAAAGAACGCCAAGCCAATAGAACAGCAAAGCCTTGTACAACCTCTGGATCAGGCAGCCAACGTGAAGCCCATCTGACGTATTGATCCTCGAGCTTCGTAATGTACGGTGTGAAGCGTTCCTCTTGGAGGATATACGGTCCAAAGCGGTTGTACCCCATCAGGCCAAGAAAAAGGCTCGAATGCGATTCGTTATTGCGCGCCTTCGTTGTCAACCAATTTGAGTTTTCCCAAGCAAAGTTCATCATGGCTTGCCATTCGGCAAAGAAGTTGTCTTCTTTGCCGGCCACTGCAAGGCCGTGTTGAAACCAAGACGACAGAAAGCTCTCAGTCCAATGAAACCGATCAAGACCAAGACTCAAAATCGGCTTCCAGAGCTTTTGTCGTTGGTCACTCTTTTCGAGTGATGGTATACACGCGGCAAGCAAATTAAACAGCCAATTACCGATCTCCCGCGGGTGGCAGTAAAACCTGTCGTCATCGCCATCGTCATCGTCGTCGCGACTATCACGAACAGCCTCGTCAAGACCACCAAGCGGCCGGAGCAGGCCAAGAAGCAGGTTCTCCAATATCGCAATACATTGCTGTTGCGCTGCCGGTTTCTCGATATCTGAGAATCTTGAGAGCCAACCGAATGCCGCTTTTAGATGCTCCAGTTCGAACCCGAGGGAACGTTTGATTCGATGACGTGCTTTAGGATGCAGTTCGAAGGGCTCCGTTGTTGATCGATCTTGAATAAGTAGGTCGACGATTTTCTCGGTTGAGGCATTAGCGATTGCGCAAAGATCTGGCAACTCACTTTCCATTTTTCCCTCTACGAACTCCTCTATTAACTTCCCGAACTCGTTGTCTATATCAAAGCTCGCGTTTCTGCAAAACCAAATGCTGTTTCCCGACTGCGTTACTTCGAATACATTTCTTAGTCCCGATGAAATCATCGCGATCCTTTGAAGTCGAACGAAGTCATCGCCAAGTTTAGATCGATACTCAAACGCGAACTCCATGAGGTCCTGGATAACCGTATGACTGTAATGCAGGGACCATCGCGCACAGAAAGCGCG
>CAITIE010000022.1 GCA_903892355.1 uncultured Pirellula sp.
GGTAGCAAGTGGCAACGGGACGCTGGAACCGATATCCCCCGATACTGGCAATGATCAAAAAGTTGCAACGAGCCGTTTCAGCGTGCCTCCACCCGGCGCTGACGCTTAGGGCTCTGATGGAGGTGGCGTAGCGAATCGATTCTGAGCCACGCGTGGTAGCAAGTGGCGGCGGGACGCTGGAACCGATATCCGCCGATACTGGCAATGATCGAAAAGTTGCAACGAGCCATTTCAGCGTGCCTCCACCCGGCGCTGACGCTTAGGGCTCTGATGGAGTTGGCGTAGCGAATCGATTCTGAGCCACGCGTGGTAGCAAGTGGCGGCGGGACGCTGGAACCGATATCCGCCGACACTGGCTATGATCGAAAAGTTGCAACGAGCCGTTTTAGCGTGCCTCCACCCGGCGCTGACTAGGTCGTAGGGGAAATCGACCATGCATGAACAGGAAGATGCATCACTTCACGTCGTATTCTCGCATGTGGATTTTTGAAATACCGGTGGTGTACGACCTGCAATGAGCTTCCTCGATTTCGATCCAATAGAAGGAGTGGGTCTTCAAGGAGATCGAAGGATGATCGTCGAATTTCGATTGGAAAGCCTCGACCTGCTCGTCTTCCTCCGTTTCATCGATTCCGAATCGGTAGGGGAAAATGGAGTGGCTGCCTCAGTGCAAAATGGAACAGACCGATTTGACGGTAAGTGAGCGAACTCAACTCATGCATGAGAAGCCGGAGTAGGCCAAGGTTTTGTCGGATCTAAAATCATAGTCCGAAGCTGTTCCGATGTGCAACGATAGACGGGGCGATCCGCGGCTTTCATTCGGTGAATGATCGATTTCGACTTGGGGCCAAGGTGAAGGTGTTCTACGATCGAATTTTTTGGCCCGAGAATCAGAGTTTCTCCTCGATGCGCTTCCCTGGCCCGTGTTTTCCCGCCGAGTTTCGCTAGCGTCACTGCGAGAAAATCGGCATCTTCCTTGGTCACAGGAAAATACAGCGTTATCCCATTGGAACCTTCGGTGAGGCCCATCGAAAGAGTCAATCCAAATTGATCGCTCAGAACACTCTTGAGGTTTTTCCAGCGAGATTGGGGTGCCTTTGAAGATAGATTCAGTTCGACGAAGTAACCGTCGTCGAGCAGTTCCACCAATTTCCATTCTTCTGTTTCGCCGTTCCACAATTTTGAATAAGCATCGAGACTGTCTTGGAAGGACTCTGGAGTGACTTCGCGAAATTGCTCGAGAATTGTTTTGGCGAAACGCTGAGCACCGTTCTTAAACAGCACTGTCGATTCGAGTATCAGGGAATCCCGGTCAAGATGGATCGATGTTATCAACTGCCGATCATGCCAATAAGCAATCTTTCGATCGGAGTCGTCTAAGCAAGAATGAAAAGGAGATCGTCCCTCGAAGGTTTCTTTGGAGCCAGTAAGTGACCACGCGCGAATCACGCCACCTTGAGGCTGCACCGTAAGTGCGACCTTAGAAAACAATACCGGAGGAAAGATATTGTTTCGGTAATACCTCGAATCACTCATCGAGCGAGCCCTTTAAGGCAACCTTGGCAGATCAGGTGGTGTATTCCGAATTGAACCGGACGTATTCCGCATTCAAATCCGTGGTCCAGTGGACTGCTGTTCCAGGACCGAGTCCGACTTGGAGTTCGATCAGCGTTAGCTTTTGAGATTTGATCGATTGGCTCACCACTTTGGCGTCGAATGGAAGAGGCTCCCCTTTATCAAAGATCGGGATCTCGTTGATCTTCAAGGCGGTTCGCGATGGAGAGATAGGAACTCCAGCGTAACCTGCTGCAGATACGATTCGGCCCCAGTTCGGATCGCCACCGGTGATGGCTGTCTTCACCAGATTGCTCAGTGCAATGCTACGGGCGATCGCGTCGGCATCCGCGTCATTGTTGGAGCCTTGGATGCGAATTTCAATCAAGTGCGTAGCTCCTTCACCATCGTCGGGAATCTTCTTGGCGAGTTCGATGCACAGTTCGGTTAAATCTGCAGCAAAGATGGCTTGATCCATCTCATTGAGTGCGGGTTCCTCTTCCGAGGGTGTTTTCGCCAACAGTACCAAGGAATCGTTGGTGCTCATGTGCCCTTCGACACTGATGCAGTTGAAGGATCGGTTTGCAGCGGCTTGTAAAATACGTTGAGCATCGAGCGGTTCGAGTGGAACATCGGTGACGACGATGGCGAGCATCGTCGCCATTTTGGGGCCGATCATCCCGGCTCCTTTGCACATTCCAACCAACGTATGTTCGCCCATCCCACAATAGGCTGTGCGGTATGCGATCTTGCGAAAAGCATCGGTGGTCATGATTCCATCGCAAGCATCGAGGAAGTGGGATTCGGTGCTCCCCAAAGCGATTGCAGCGCGCTGAATCCCATCCCGTACTTTTTCCATCGGCAAGAATCGTCCGATGACGCCCGTGCTCATGACGACGAACTGGTCGTCGGAAAGTGGTGTTTGATGCGAGACGGCTTGGGCTGCCAGTCGCGTCATCTCAATAGCATCGCTATGCCCGCGTGTTCCGGTACACGCGTTGGCATTGCCACTATTGACCACGATGCCACGGATGCGATCGCTCGGGGTGCGAGAGCGGGAGATGACTACGGGTGCCGCAACGATTTGATTGGTGGTGTAGACGCCGGCAGCGACACATGGTTGGTCGGAAATGATCAAGGTAACGTCTTTTGCGTTGGCTCGGCTCTTGATGCCACACGATACACCGGCAAAACGAAATCCACGAGGAAGAGGAATCATCAGAGACGCTTTCTATTGTTTCATTCAGAGGGAGTTTCAATCAAGGATACGGGGAACGAGAAGTCCCCTCGTTCCAGAGATCATGATGGTAGAATGGGTATGCGTTAGCCGCTTGGTACGATCGATCAGGATTTAAAAACTGCTGCCGGGAACCAAGGGGCGAGGATCGCGTAGTGGAAACGATCCCTCGCAAGTCGCTGCTTTCGATTTTAGCAAGCGACTAGGATTCGTTTGCCAAGTTCGCAATGTAGAAACTGCCGTAGGTGTGCACGCGATCGAGTTGGTGCAACTGATTCGCGAGGTCCTTTTGGTAGGTGAGCAATTCAGGCAGCATGACGGACTTACCGTTGCGGCGCACCGTCACATTGTCGATGAACTCGGTTCTCAGTCCCCCCGAACGCCACAAGATACGGGTATTCGGTGCCGCGCGATTGATGATGGCTTGCCATTCCGACTCGAGGAGTGGGAAGTAATGATCGCTGAGCCAGTCCATATGATCGAGCAACACAAAGCGGGAAATTTGCCCGTTGTGCTTTCGCAGGAAGCCTTCGACAGAGTCGGTTTGGATGGTCAGGCGATCCAGGCCACTGTCCCGAAGTTTTTCAAAGTTGTGGGGCTTGAGGTATTCCGGGCAGCAGTTTGGGGTGTACGAACCTGTGATGTATACCCGCCAAAAGTAGTTGTCTTGCAGCGGAATCTTCGAAAACACGGTATCGATCGAATCCTCGACGAACTTGACGATACCGCCTGGATACTGCTCGTCGATTTGTCGCCGCTGGGCTTTGGGGACACCGAGCATGCTCAGGGTCGTGTCGCGATTCATTGCAAATTGCAATGTCTTGGACCAAATCTTCTCTTTCAGCTTGGGGTAGAGAGCTTGTTGGGCATCGAGGCTTGGCGTGTCTAGCAGCTCGACGATTTCCTTCTTGCAGCGTGCAACTTTCTGGACATAGCTACCGATCATGTGGGCGAATGCCCCTGAGGTACCACGGAAGTAAAAGGTTTTCTTCGGATCATCGAAGAAACGAATCCAGCGATCCCAATACTTGCGGGTGACCGATGAGAGGGATTGCCTTAATTTTGCCGCGTAGATAGCTTCAGCACCTGGCAGTCGACCATGTCCAAACATCTGGAAGAACTGATCGTAGTCGAGGTTTCGAATCGCCGACGATTTCAGTTCCAGCAGAGCATTCTGACGCGGGTTCATGTCCACGGCGTAGACATGTCCAACGCCGCACAGGAGATAATCCAACGCATTGCAACCTGCGGAGGTGATCACCAAGAGACGATCATGCGAAGTTAATTCCAACGCTTGACGGTCTAATCGTGGATCTTCCCAGCAGGTGTTGTAGACGAGATTATTACCGTGAACGAATTTGAATACTCGTCCACTCACCCATTCACTAATTGCCATTTCGTTCGACTACTTCGCAGGCTTCCGGTTGTTGTTATTGTTATTGGGCTGATTGTTTCTGGGTGGCTGGTTTGGATTCGGAGCATTAGGATCTGGGTTATCCGGATCGCCATTGTTCGGATCATTCGGGTTAGGATTCGCGTTCCCAGCCTTGTTATTTGCGTTTGGATTCACAGCGGGTGGCTTGCGATTGCCTGGACCCATCATTGGTCGAATGACGTCCCCACCCACGGGTACAAATGTATTCATTTGTTGAACACCGGAGTTCTCCATCGATCGATTCCAGGGAATCGTAAACGCGACGAAGGAACCCAGTTTGACATCGATGATATACAGGAGAGACGAAGCAGCGCGGACGTTGGAGCCGGAGGCTGCCGGAAGTGCACCACCGCTGACCAGCAGGTACTCAGGGTTCTTTCCTGGAGGACCTAGGTATTGGATGACATTGGTTGCAAAGAGACCGCCGAAGGCTGCCATGCGAGGATAGTAGACCCAACCTTTGAGATCTCCAGTGAGGAAATCCAAAGTGAAGAATCCCTCAGCATCTTCGTCGACCTGAGCGGTGCATACCGCCATCGTCGGACCGCCGTGCGTCGCGGATGCTCTCAGTTGCTCGATTCCGCGGAGTTCAGGATGGATACGGTCCGAAGGAATCTCGGAAAGGTTCGTCCATTCGGAGGAGTTGGTACTTGCTCGTCCGCACCAAAACGCAACTGCCAATGCAGCGCAGAGTCCGAGACCTGCCAGGGAACCCGCCAGGAATGGCCCCCAACTTCCTAGCGATTTCCGGAAGCCAGAAGTAAAGCAACAACCCCTAGAAACTTTCAGTTCTGAATCCATCAACTCGGAATCCATCAATTCAGTGGCCATCGCAAACCTCCGCCAAAATGGGGCTAAATCGCATGTGGGGGGAACTCCATCTGTCTTTCGATAGTGTATCGGATTTTAAGTCTCCCAAAAACTCGCCCCCGCGATTTTCCCCAAACAAAAAACCCCGTTATCCTGCGATAACGGGGTTCTCAGAATTGCCGGCGGTAAGAGGACGATTCGTTCGAAGCGGCCGGGTCGGCTAGTTCGAAGCGGCCGGGTCGGCTAGTTCGAAGCGGCTGGGTCGGCTAGTTCGAAGCGACCTTGTTGGCGGAATGATCTTCAAAATTGAAGCTCATCTCAAGTTTGTCGCCACCGATCAATCGGATGGTTTTTTCCTTGGTGATGCCGTTATGCGTGACAGCAATTTTATAGTCTTCCCACGCTTCTCCGGTCTTCAATTGACCCGTTCGATAGACCCGTGTGGTTCCATCGCTCTTGGTTGGGTTGTTGGCTAAGACCACGGTCGCGTCGGAAGGAACGTTCAGGGTCAACGTTGTTTCGACGGGGTCGTCACTTTGGGCTCCTTCGAAAACGACCTTTTCCGACGAACCTGACTTTGCGATCACCGTTTTGGTTTGATTGACTTCCTTGCCATCGACATTGTAGATCGCTTGGACTTCGAAGCGATACGTTTCATTGTTGCCCAGATCGCGGCTTACAAACCGACGCATCGAGCCTTGGGACGTTGTCGCATTTCCATTGACGAAAACCTTGGCGTTCGTCGGCACCTCAACCATCAGCTGGATTTCGCTCGACCCAACCGAAAATGATTCGGCTGACTGCGATGGCGCAATGCGGTTCACCGCGTAGGAGGAGGTCAAATCGGATCCGAGGGCCGAGGAGCTCTCGTAAGAGCCGTAGGTCATTGTCGGAACATAGCTGCTACCGTACGCGCTGCTGTAGACGTGCCCGCCCGAGGAACCCCCGCCTGAAGATCCCCCGCCTGAAGATCCCCCGCCTGAGGAACCGCTTCCACGGATCACGTACGACGAGCCACCCGAGGAGCCACCGTAGCTGCCTGAGCTGCCGTAACCGGAGGTATAGTAACCGGAGGAGCCGCCCGAGTAGGAACTTCGCCGCGCGACGTGACGAGCGTGCTTGGCCGCGAGATGGTCGTGAACTTTTTGGTGCAAACGACGGAGTGGCCCTACGTGTCCGCCAGAGCTACCGCCCCCAGACGAGCCCGTGTAGGCTCCATAATAGGCGGCTCCTGACGATCCACCACTTGAGCCACTGCCACTTGAGCCACTGCCACTTGAGCCATAGCCACCGGATGATCCACCGCCGGAACCATACCCAGCGATCGCTGCTTCACCGACGAAGCACGCCGCAGCGAATGCTACAGTTACCACAAAACAACGCGCGATCAACTTTCTCATGTCGCTCCTCTCGATTCCCTCTAAACGGATTCCATCTTCTACTCGTCTTGGTGTTCCTCGTTTTCCCGCGTCTTCCTTGCAATCGAAGACCTCCTTGCAATCGAAGACTTCCTTTCAATCGAAGGTCTTCCAGGAAGTCCTGCCGCGCTGGATGTTCCTTAGTGGCTGGAAATGCGGGCCCGAGACCATTACGAGGATACCTTAAAAGATAGGTAGTTCAAGCTGGCTGGGTAATATTTGAGGGCCCTGTTTTGTCACGCACCCTTCAAAAGCGCGGCTCGAACGGCTTGGAGAACACGGTTTTGGACGTCGATGAACTCACCCTCCATGAACGCTCCCGCGGCAGCGCGGTGGCCGCCCCCGCCGAATTGCCGTGCGACCTCGTTGCAATCGACGTGGCATCGGGATCGGAACGAGACTTTGTAGCCACCCTTGAGTTGCTCGATCATGATGACCGCCACCTTGGTGCCTTCCACCGCCAGCGTCAAATTGATGGCATCTTCGGTATCGCTGGGCAAGGCGCCAGATTCGGCGAAGTCATCTTTACGAACATAGGTATGCACCAGTTGTCCATTGCACTCCTCGATGGCCCGTGAAAGGATTCGACCTCGCAATCGAACTCGTCCGATCGTGTCCCGCTCGTAGAGATCACCGTAGATGGTCGATGGCGAAGCGCCGCAATCGACCAAGTCCGCAATGATGCGATAAGTAGCGCTGGTGGTCGACGCAAATCGGAACCAGCCGGTATCAGTTGCGATGGCAGCATAAAGCGCATTGGCCATCGACTTGGTAATCGGCACGCCAGCTTCTTTGGCGCAAAGTGCTACAAGGTGGCCCGTCGCCTCGGCGCTGGTGTCTTTGAAGAACTCGGTGCCTAGGTCGTCCTCGCCCACATGGTGATCGATCACGATCTTGCGTCCATTGAAGCGGCGCACCACTTCTGCCATGGGACCCAATTGAGCCCAGGCACTGGTGTCCAAAATGATCAAGCAATCGCCGGAGACCTCGTCGGCTTGGATCGTCTCACCGAGCACTCGGATGTTTTGCCTAGGATCCAGAAACGTAAGGATGGGTGGGGTGGGATGGCCATTGATAATCGTGACTTGCTTGCCGAGCGCTTCCAAGATCCCGGCCATTCCAAGTTCGCTGCCCAAGGCATCGCAGTCGGGCCGTATGTGGCTCGTCAAAATGAATCGATGATGCGATCGAAGGATCGGAATCAGTTTGTCCCAGGCGAGGGTCATGAGGGGCTTTTCTAAAAACAAAAGTTAAGACATGGAAAGACGGCATTATAGCGAGTGTCTTAAGTGCAGATCGGGTTGATTGCCCATGGGAAAACAAAAAGGCCGATGGTTTCCCATCGGCCTTCTGTTCCCTGGCACCGGGACAAACCATGCGGTTTGTCCCGGTGCGCAGTCGTAAGCTCTATCGTGAAGCACCAGCGTTCTGCAATTGACCCAGTAACTACAAATCGCTGGCTATGTGCTGCTCCAACCCAGGAGGAAGGCCAGTCGAGCATTCCCGCAAATTCTCGACCGACGATAGAGCCTTTTTTTGTTCTTTTGTGATTCGGTTCCCAAGGCCTACACACGCCCTATTGGGGTGGGTCCGTTGACCTCGGTTACCGCCGCTCGAGCCAAGGCCTTCGGCTGTACTCATCGCTGATCCAAGCAATTACGAAACTGGCCTAAGTCCTGTCAACAGCACTTTTGCGGAGCCACTTGAATTTCGCAAGAAAATAGGGTTTTTGCAGCGAAAACGCCAGCTTTTCGACCATCCGTAAACCGGCTCGATCGCTCGCTAGCGATCAGTACTTAATGTTCGTTTTTGGTAGTTTGGCCTGAAGTTCCGCGACACCCTTTTTACTCAGGGTCGTGTTGGTCAGGATCAAATCCTTCAAATTGGTCAGTTTCGCTAGGCCCTGGATCCCTTCGTCGGTGACTGCGGTTTTTCCGAGATGGAGAAACTCGAGCGAGCTGATCTTCGCGACCGATTCGATGGCGCCATCACCGACATTGGTATCGTCCAGGTTCAGTTTTTTGAGTTTGCAATCCACTAAAGACCCAACACCTTGATCGGTGACTCGTGTGTGCCAAAGATTGAGATCCTCGAGCTTGGGCAATTTACCGATCTCCACCATCGCGGCGTCTTTGATCGATGTCTCGCTGATATCGAGCACCGTCACATTGGGGAATTTTCCGATATGCTCGACGAGTCCCTTGGTGGTGATCGCGCAGTCGCGCAGTTTCATTTTGGACATGTCCTTGGCTCCAGCGATTGCCGCCAAGGCGTCGTTGCCAACCCGGGTTCGGAAGATGTCGAACTCTTTGAGCTTGGTCATGCCCGAAAGGTGCGTAAAACTCGCGTCGGTCACACCGCAGTCTTGAAAAGAGATCGCGACCATATTGGTCATGCCGGCTAGATTGGGCATGCCGTCATCCGTGATCCGAGGTCCCCACAAGCTGAGATTTCGCAATTTGGTAAGCCCCTTGAGGTGGGCGAGCCCTGCATCGCTGATCTGATTGCAATCGGAGAGATCGAGAAGTTCCAATTGCACGGTGTCTTTGAGATACTCAAGTCCCTTGTCGGAAATCTTGGTGCGAGGTGCTCGGATCCGTTTGATGTTGGGGGATTTTCCGAGGCTCTTC
Source organism: uncultured Pirellula sp. (assembly GCA_903892355.1). Taxonomy (GTDB): domain Bacteria; phylum Planctomycetota; class Planctomycetia; order Pirellulales; family Pirellulaceae; genus JBKCUI01. The sequence goes on from CAITIE010000022.1 coordinate 9,085, forward strand.
AAGCACTCGTCGGTCACGGGGCATCGATCCAAATTGACGTCATCGATTTTTGGGAATTTCGATACCTCAACGATGGTCTCGTCGGTGATGGCGGCTTGTTCCAATCGCAACGCCTTCAAGTTCGGAAGTTTTCCAAGAGCCACGATGCGTTCGTGGGTGGCAAGTGGTCCGCTGACCGAAATGGTTTGCACCGAGGGTATTTCCAAAACTCGCGGGTAGGTATCGATCCAATTGTCACCGCATTTTCTAAAATCGACGGCGATCAATTCGCCATCTTTTTCTTGGACGGCAACCCCAACCATCTTCTTGATAGCCGCGATCGCGTCGGCTGAGGGCGCAGCTCCCTTCCGAGAACCGTCTTGCGCGAACACCGATTGCCCTCCGCTCGTCGCAGCATATGCCCCTACCAAACCAGCGCAACCCAGCGACAAACCAAACGCTAGGCAGAATGTGTTTCGCTTTGGACCGTTGGCTTGCGAACTGCGATAGTATCTCATGGAAGTGGTTCTTATTCTCGAAGGAATCGTGGGAGGTAAGCACCGTTTGCGAACTCCTTCAACGGAGGAATCGCGCCCGGTTGAAAAATGATCGTTCAGCTCGATGACATTGACAAGTCTCCGCAACCAAAAAGCGCCGATGAATCCAGCTGATGAATCCAGCCGATGAATCCAGCCGATAAATCAATAGTGGAATCCAATAGCTCAACCCAATGTCTCTTACTATGGACGTGCCTAAGGGCTGTTTCTCATCGATTGTAACGGTTGCGTGAGTCGGGGGATGGAGCCTGCGAGGTATCGCCAACGCGGACCCTTGGGCTTCCAATCGCGAGCTGCGTGTTAGCTCTGCGGTAGGATAAGTTCAAGGAATAGGGACTGGAAACGCGTGGACCTGAGCAAAACGGTTGTCGCGGGTCGTTAGGCTCACAGTAAGATGGTTGCAACGGAACAAATCGCAAGGTTTGCCGGTGCTGTCCTAGTTTCACTAGGCAAACTATCCCGAACGCCCAAATACCATTTCACCCCCTTTCCAGCGACTTGGATTTCAGTTGATGAAATTCGGCGTGCTAAGTTTGGTTTGCTCGTAAGCCAAACACCCCCTCGCTGGAAAGGACTTTGCGCGATTTATGCTCATGCGGCATCCGCTCCCTGATCTTCAATTCACCTACCGCCTCCCCTACGGTGCGTCCGTTACGGAACGCGGCGCCCAATTCACCGTGTTCAGCCGGTCTGCAACGGCAATGCGGCTGCTCCTCTACAAAGATGTCGAGGACCGTGAACCGTCCGAAGTCATCGAGTTCGATCGCAATCACGATCGCTGGGGCGATGTCTGGAGCATTCACCTGCACGGAATCAAACCAGGGCAACTTTATCACTTCCAAGCCAATGGGCCATTCGATCCCGAGTCCGGGCAGTGGTTTGATGGCAACGCCCGATTGATCGATCCGTATTCCAAAGCCCTCGCAGGTTGCTTCCAGCATACCACCGATGGGGTCATTCGGCCCCCGAAGTGTGTGCTGGTGGATGATACCTTCGATTGGGAAGGGGATCGGCACATCCGACGCTCCATGAGCGATTCGATCATTTACGAGATGCACGTGCGAGGCTTCACGCAGAGCAAGACCAGCGGCGTAGAACATCCGGGCACTTATCTCGGCGTCATTGAAAAGATCCCGTACCTGAAGAGTCTTGGGGTAACGGCCGTGGAACTGATGCCGGTCCACGAGTTCCCGATCTTCGATATTCATGGCAACATGCCGGAACGCCCCAATTATTGGGGTTACGACCCGATGGCTTTCTTCTCGCCTCACCGCGGGTACGCATCCTCGAAGGCACCGGGAGCTCAGGTCAACGAGTTCAAGCAGATGGTCAAGGCTCTCCACCAAGCGGGCATCGAGGTTATCCTCGACGTGGTATTCAACCACACCTGCGAAGGAAACGAACGAGGGCCTGTCCTGTCCTTCAAGGGATTAGAGAATCAAGTCTATTACATCTTGAACTCGGGTGGCGCGCACTACAGCAACTACTCAGGCTGCGGGAATACGTTCAATGGCAATCATCCCGTCTGCCGCGAGCTGATCTTCCATTGCTTGCGACACTGGGTTCACAACTATCACATCGATGGGTTCCGATTCGATCTGGCCAGTATCCTGTCACGCGATCGGTACGGGAATCTAGTTCCCAATCCGCCATTGGTGGAATTGATTGCCGAGGATCCCATGCTGGCAGATACCAAGATCATTGCTGAAGCTTGGGACGCTGCCGGTGCCTACCAAGTGGGTTCGTTCGGGGATCTGCGCTGGGCGGAATGGAACGGTCGATATCGAGATGATGTTCGCCGATATTGGCGTGGAGATAGCGGCATGGTGGGGGCCATGGCTACCCGGTTAAGCGGCTCCTCGGATCTGTATGAGCACGCGGGCCGAGCTCCCTACTGCAGCATTAACTTCATCAGTTCCCATGATGGCTTTACGCTGAACGATATGGTCAGCTACAAAGACAAGCACAATGAAGCGAATGGTGAAGGCAATCGCGATGGAGACAACAACAACCATAGCGATAACTACGGTGTTGAAGGTCCCACCAAGAAAAAGGCTGTCGAACAGATCCGTGTACGGCAGCTAAAGAACATGCTGACGAGTTTGTTGCTCAGCCAAGGCGTGCCGATGCTGGTCATGGGGGACGAAGTTCGCCGTACCCAACGGGGCAACAACAATGCCTATTGCCAGAACAACGAGATCTCGTGGTTCAACTGGTCCAACTTGGACCAGCACCCGGATATGCTTCGTTTCACCCAAGCCTTGATCGAGTTTCGGCGCATGCAACCATCACTGCGTCGCGACCAGTTCTTGACCGGTCGACCCCAGGACCAACGGGGTGTCCCCGATGTAAGTTGGTTTGAGTCGACCGGCAAGCCGATCCATTGGGATGCCCCGGATGGGACGCTGGTCTGCTGGCTTGGGAAACCTTCCACTGCGGATGATCCAGATGGCTTCGGAAGGGACATACTGATCATGTTCAATGGAACGCCCGAACAGAAAACGTTCTTGTTCCCTCCCGCATCCCGAGGACTCCGATGGCGTCAGTTCATCGACACTTCGAAGGAATCGCCGAAGGATATCTATCCAAATCTCGATGGTCCGGTAGCACCCGCTAATCGCCACGTGGAATTGACATACCGTTCCGCGATGGTTTGGATTGCGGAGTAGCCTGCGGGACTCGAGGCCTGGGACGAGTTGCGGGTCTGCTTAACTCATGGAATCGCGAAGCCACTTTAGTTCGCTCGCGATTCCATGATGGAGTGAAGGAACCTTTAGTGCTGCGGGAAGCACTCCCCATGCGTACGTCTCTACTTCGCAGTGGGGATAGAGCCATTGCGTACGATCTTTCGGTTGGGCACTATCTTTGACATGTTGCTCAAAATCTCTGGTAATCTCGAGCCACTTTAGAATTTCGTGCTGCGTGGTTTTGAGATGGCCCCAGCCTTTGAGATAGATCGGAACGTGGAAATGGATCCGCCATTGACCGCGCTGCAGCGTTGGATCCTTCAAGACTGCAGGAAGATCCTCATGCAGTTGCTTGGTTCCGTCTGGGGCTATCACCATGGTCTGGTGCAAGTAGCGGTCTTCTGCAAATTGGGATAGCTGCTGGAGAGCTTGGGTGCGTTCCTCGGAGGTAAGCAAATCCCATTCGACGGCGATGGCTGAGGAAACCTGGACCTTGCCGACCCGGATCCCATGCTCCTGGTTGGCTCGCAATTCATGAGCTTGGTCTTCTGCCATCACCGCAGCGTGGCAAATGTCGTGGCACATGGTGATGTGCTTTCGCACGATGGAGGCGGTGGACTCTGAAAGCCGGGGCGCGGAAAGGTAGTCATCAAAAAAACGACGCAGCGATGCTGTGTCGGTCAGTGCACAACCGGGTTCGGGCTCGATCGCGATCGCGATGGTTCGGCCTGTGGATTCGAACAAGCGATTCAGTTCGATGGCGATCTCGACTAGGTGTTCTGCCGATTGCACCAATTGTTCCTCAGTCGGCGCAGGGGTTCCCCACGCGATGGGGAGGGTCGAGATCGAACCGTTCATTCCTGGGGGAAGGAGTTGGTCGATCAGTCGGATGAGGTTGCGGGTGTAGTCCGCGCGAGCATGTTCCCACCAAGTCGGCTGATAAACCCGATGCTTAACAACCGCCGAGTGAAAATCCCCTTGGGGGAAACCGTTGAAGGTGTAGGGGATCAACCGCATTTCGTGCAACTGTTCGCGGATGCGTTGGAGCGGGCCCGCGCGGAGGGCTTCGACGGCAGCCCTTTCGGAGAACCACAAGCCGATCCCGAGCGAATCGGCCCTCAACTCTTCGCGGACGGGCAAAGCGCACGCTCGCAGGTTATTCAAAACATGATCGACATCGGTACCTGCATGGACATTGGTGCAGTAACCCAGAAGCGACGATAGAGCTGCCATCGGTAGTTGCGGAGGAGACGGGATTGCGGAAGAAACGGGATTGCGGAAGAAACGGGATTGCGGAAGAAACGGGATTGCGGAAGAAACGGGCGGTTGGTCGTTAGTGGTTATCGCGAAACTTGGGATCGCTTTTGTTCGGGCTTTTGGTAGATGTATTGCGGGTGACCGACCGTTGGAAGTCGCGAAACTCTTGCGGCCATGGCGATTGGAACTTCATCGGTTCTCCGGTTTCCGGATGGGTGATACCCAGCGTTTCGCCATGGAGTGCGATGCGCCGATGTGGCCACGCCCAGTGGGCAGCTTGCTCGGATCGATAGCGAGGATCCCCCAGGATCGGGTGGCCTTGCTCCGCCAGATGGACTCGAATTTGATTCCGGCGACCTGTTTCTAAATGGACTTCGACAAGCGATGCATCTTTCCACTCGGTCCTAGTCCGATAGTGAGTGACTGCCAATTCTCCCTTGGTGGGGTCGCTGACGCTGAAGCGATTCAGATCGCTGTCGGTTGCGAGGTAGCTGCGAATGGTCCCTTCGCGGGGTTCCATGTGACCAGAGATGATGGCAACGTACTGCCGCTCGGGTTTGCGTTCGGCAAACTGCCCTCGGATGGCTTCGGCGACCTCGAGGCTTTTTGCGACGAGAAGCACTCCGGAGACATCGCGATCCAAACGGTGCACGCAGAACGCTTGAGCCTTGGGGTCGGAATCCTTCAGGCGCCGTTCGACCCGCGAGAGCAACGTTTGCCCTTCCCCGTAGCGTGTCGGTACCGTCAACAAGTTGGCGGGTTTGTTCACCACGCATAGGTACGCGTCGTCGTACAGAAACTCGATCGGTCCCCGCGCGGATGTTTTCTTTTTCTTCGAAGGGGCGGCGACGGGCATCGGGATCCAGTCGAGCTCGATCTGGTCTCCGGGTTCGACCCTTTGATTGGGCCGCCTGGCCAAGCGGTGATTGACCACGACGCAACCGTTTTCAATCAACCACATGCTGTGGCTTGCCGGGATTGCAAGCAGATTCTGCAGCACGCTGGCAAGCTGGCGGGCTGGGAATGGAATCGATGGTGGGACCGTGATGGTTTTGGATGTCATGGATGTCGAATGCGAGTTTTCCCGGAACGGAACGATTCAGCCAAGGCTGAGTGGGGGCTGCGAGGGGCCTCCCTCCTGTTACCAAACCTGTCATCAAACCCGCCAACAAAACTGAGTCAGCCCGTCCAGCTGCCCAATCTGCCCTGGTCAATCTGCCCTGGTCAATCTGCCCTGGTCAATCTGCCCTGGTCAATCTGCCCTGGTCAATCTGCCCTGGTGCTCGCCTACGCCTTCTTGGCGATTGCAAAGCATCCGAAAGGGGATATTCCCTGAGGACACACTCATAAGTTGGTGGTCGCAGGCCTCCGCACACCCTGGGTCCCTCTAGGATATCTCAACCACCCCGTTTTCTGCAGAGCGAAAGCGGCTAGAAACTGGACAGTTTCTACGGGAGTTTCAGATCGGAGCTCTCCCGCCAAAAGCCCGTTCTGGATTCTTGCATTGCCCTTTCCGTCACGATATCGTGAGCTTCCGCAAAATCTCTTCCCTTCACCATCATTTTCAGGCAGGCAATCATGTCAAACGATCCCACCTCCAACTACGCAACGAATGTCAAACCGGCTCCCAGCAAATCCCCGCTTCGCGGCCCGTTGATGTACTTGGTCCCATTGGCCCTGGCTGCAACAGCCGCCTACTTCGTTGTTCCGAACTTGCTCGTCCAGATTTATCACGCCGAAGAGGAAGCAAAGGCTCGCAGCAAGAACATCGTGGGCACCAAAACCGATTCTGTTCCTCCTCCCGGTAAATCGACAGACCCATACGCAGGCTTGATGAACCGCGGTGGCGGTGCTGGTGCTGGTGGCGGTGCTGGTGCTGGTGCTGGTGGCGGTGCTGAGAGCGAAGGGGGTGAGGCCAAGAAACCTGCTGTCGATACCGATCAGGAATCTGGTGGCGCGAACTCTGGCGACGAGCAATCGAAGGCTGATAAGCCAAAAGTCGAGTAACAATCAGACCGATCCTCGTGTATTCTCTTCATGGCAACACGGAAACACAGTATTACGGTATTACGGTATTACGGTGACAATTACGAAGAAGATCGTATCACGGCGAAATGGTAGTTTTGCATGCCGTGGTACTGTGTACCGAGTAGTCCTTTACCGAACGCTCAAAACTGAGTAACTCCCTCCCCAAGCAACCATCATGGCAACAGTTCATATTCCCGACCAAAACCGTAATCTGACCCAGACCGACGAAATCCTTGAGTTCCTGAAGCCATTTGGGATCTGGTATGAGCGTTGGGAAGTTGAAGGTAGGCTCAAACCGAGTGCGACCGATGCGGAGATCTTGGCTGAGTATGCTCCGGAAATTGATAAGGTAAAAGCTGCCGGTGGTTTTGTCACAGCCGACGTGATCAATGTCAATCCGAACACACCGAATCTCGATGCGATGCTCGCTAAGTTCGACAAAGAGCATACGCATTCGGAGGACGAAGTTCGATTCACTGTCGAGGGGCGGGGCGTGTTTCACCTCCATCCTGAAAACGGCCCAGTCTTCAGTGTGACTGTTGAAACTGGCGATATGATCAATGTGCCGTGCGGCATGAAGCACTGGTTCAATCTTTGCGATGACCGACGCATCCGATGCATCCGATTTTTTGAGGACACGTCGGGTTGGACTCCACACTATGTTGAGACCGGAGTTCATGGGAATTACAGCCCGATGTGCTTTGGTCCAAAATTCCTCTCGAAAGAACCATCTGCAGACCCGATCCTTCGGACGTAATCCGGTCCTGTTTATTTGTTGGACCTTGAAATAACGGGTTTCACCCCATGCATGATCGTCCTGTCCCAGTTATCGCACGATGCGCGCTGCTGGACATTGAGGGAACCGTAGCCGATATTCGTTTTGTCTACGACGTGATGTTTCCGTTTGTCCGATCGCAGTTGCAATCATTCTTAAACCGGTTTCAGGATTCGCCGAGCGTGCGGCAAGCGATCGCTACTTTGGAATCGGATGCGGGGCATCCGATCGAGGATATTGCGTCGCATGTGAATCGATTGATGGATTCGGATAGCAAAACCACCGGTCTAAAAGCGTTGCAAGGGCTCATCTGGGAATCCGGATTTCGCTCCGGTTCACTGCGAGCCGAGATTTTTTCCGATGTCCTGCCCTCACTTCAACGATGGAAGCAGGCTGGGGTCGATCTCAAGATCTACTCGTCCGGGAGTATCCTCGCCCAAAAACTCTTCTTCGGACATACGACCCAGGGTGACTTGACCCCCTTGTTCACGGAGCACTTCGACACCACCATCGGATCCAAGCGGGAAGCGAGCAGCTATGCGCGAATCGCAGACGCGGTTCAAATCCGTCCCGCCGATATTGTATTTCTTACCGATGTAGTTCCCGAAGTGGATGCAGCAACCGCGGTCGGCCTGCAAGTCATCACGTGCGTTCGCCCCAACAATGCCCCATTGCCTGACGACTACGCTCGACCGACCATCAGAAGCTTTGATGAGATCGATCTGCGGCTTCCCGGGTGATCCGCGATCCGCTTCAAAAAACTTGCCTCTTGCAAGTTCATTGTTAGGATTACAAAGCAATAGAACCTCTTTACAAAACCGACGAGTCGAGAGTAGCACGTTGCTGTCATTCATGAACTCTTCGGGAACCGTAAATTCGGTTTAGTGTCGATGGGCTTGTTAAAAAAAGCCTTCGAAGGAGTCTTCTTTCCATGATGGAACGATGGCATTTATTTCGTGCAATTCACCGCAATCCCAAGTTTGCAAATAGCAGCATTTTGATTGGCATGCTATTTGCCCTGAGATTCCGGCTTGGACGATGCGACGATCGCGAGTAACAAGCTCGCGAAAAACAAGCCATCGAAGATGCAAGGATTGAGCCGTGAACCATGCACAGGGGCGGATGGTTCGGGTACACGTATCCCGGTTTCGATTCGAAATCCCAGAGCCGAGGTCCCATCGGTCTTTGGGGATTGCTGAGGAGTCCGATAAACATGATGTTGACCATACTCTGTTGTTATATTTTCTCCCGTTGTTACCACGGTGGACGTGCTCGTAACTTTGATCGTTGGTTCAGCGTGGGTGGTGACTTCGCGATTCGGCGTTCTATTGCTCCGGTCGCCTTGGTCGTGACGTTGCTATTCCCAACCACGGGGTTTTCGCAAGTCGCGTTTGACGTCAATGCGATGGCTCCGGCCCGGGATGCGTCCCAGTATGGATTGCTGCCGCGACTACCAAATTCTCGGTTTGTCGAAGTGCAGTTGGAATCATCGGCGTTATTCCAAACTGGTTCTACAGTGCGAGTTACTGAGACGATGATTCGCGTGATGAGCCGCCACGATGATGTACTCGTTGCCGATTTTTCACCTCGAACCGAGTTGCAAACGGATGTCTTCGGGCCTATGCAGATTTCGGTCGAGGAGGATCGCTTGCGAGAGATGGGGATTCAAGGAGTTGCTGGGTATCCGATGATTGGAAATGCTTCGGGATTTGCTTACCAGTCGGACTCTGGGCATCAAACGGTACACTTTGCAAAGAAGCCAGCGATGGAACCGTTGACCGCAGCAGGGACACTGGCCAGGCAACGAGGTGTCTATTTCAAAATGCATCAATCGAGCCAAACCACGCTCGAGGGGACTCGCCCTTTCCGGATCGTCTTCGAGGTTCCTGAATCGTGGCGTGCGGACTTGCTCGACGTGACGATCGATGCGGTTGGGTTAGAGTCGGCAAGTTCCCGGAAAACGACGGTACTGACGAGCCAACCGTTCGTGGTTGCAGTATTTCAAGATCGCGATGACGCGGCGGCGAGAATTGCAGCGAACTACATCAAGCAACAATCGAATCTGGCGATTTATGCAAAGTCGTATGCTCGCATGATCGAGCAACGCAACTACCCAACCCCCTTTCACAAGTTGGGGGCGAAGCTCGATATCTATGAACCGGAGATCCCGCGAGGTTGGTTCGATGCGTTGGTCTATCGGCCCGGCACAGGATACCATCTGTCCAAGCTTTCTCCCTTACCGGTGGATGTACGAGTCGCGATCATGAATTACATCGATCACAAGCAGCGGCTCGAGGCTCTTTCGGGATCGAAGGATCTGCTCGTTGATGCCCGATCGAATACGGCTTCGAGACCTCATGCCCCGTCGGAGAATTCTGATATCGCTCGCCGATAAAGCGTTGGAAGAAGAGTTTCGAAGGATGCGATTGGCAAACCGACATGCATTGCTAGAAGCGGATCGCTACCCGTTAGTCGCAACTAAGAAGACTTGTCGTTGGGGCCTCGCAAACTACGGCTTGGGTGATGCGCGTCTTTGAACTGCTGCTGGATTTCCGCTTGGGAGACCAGCACTAAAGGCACCGCTTTTTCCAAACGCTGCATCTGAGGAACCTGGAGATGATGATGCAGCACTCGGTCGACTTCTTCCTCGAGCATGACCAGCCACGCTGGGATCTCTAAGCCAACACCGGTGGGCTCCCTCATCATGAGATGAGCTTCTTGAACGAGTAGCTCAAAGGCTCGGCTTTCTTCGGAGTCGTTTGATCGCAGTTGACGCATGGCTGGGCGAATCAAGGCCCTCATTCGATCGATCGTCATCGGCTTTATAAATCGCTCATTGAGTCGATCTGCGACGGTCGGCATTTTCATCGCGTAGGCTTCTTGAAGCTTCGAGAGTTTCTCCAGGTACTGATCGGCTTCGCGCGACACGCGTTCGGCGAGGGCTCGTCGCCATTGCTGGGCCGATTGTTGGCAACCATTGTGAACGAGCACTTCATGCGCCCAAAAGACGGGCTTGAGATTCCAACAGACTCGATCGTAGCGAACACGCAAACGAAGGAAGTCGAGGAGCATGTACAGCATCTCACCACGGTCGGATTGGGTGGTGGTGCTGTTGTAGTCCTTGTATTCCGTAAAATGGTCGATTACCGCTTCGAAGACGACCGCGAGCCAACGCTGGGACTCCTCGATGCTGATCGCTCCGTCTTCAATGGCTTGGAGGAGGGGTTGGATTTCATCGCTGTCTTGGTTGATGATGGCATTTTCCAGCCAATTCCCGACACCTTGGTGCAGAATCGCCCGTACGTTGGACAATCGCAGGAAGCCTTGGGTAAAAAGCCCTTTGCCGTATTTCTGGATGAAGGTCGCGAGCTGGCTCCATGTCGCGGTCCCTTCGACGGTTTCAAGAATGCTGAGCCGAAGTGTCCTGGAGTGCGAAAGCCAGCTTCCCAAAAGAACTTCGGTCAATTGCTCGAGCATCGGGACGAGCAAGTCGCTGTCGGGCTCGGGTGGATTCAAGTCCACGATCTCGTCGAGTTCCAATCGCTTCATGGTATTCGGATCGATCGGTACCGACGTCTCCTGAGACCGGAATCCCAGACGTTTGCGATCAGTCGGCTTGGCCTCGGTTTGCCATTGGTACGCATTTCGAATCAATCCTCGCACGAGGGATTTGAATGCGTTTTGAAAGAGATCGTCAAACTCGGTGACTGCTCCGTGTCCCACCGGATGCTGGTGTTCCATGTGCCGAGCGGTGTCGACAATTCTGCAAGCATGATGGTAGAAGCCTTGACGGGGTAGCCAAGTTAACAAGTGGGTCAGCGTTCGGCGTCGCACTCGAGCAACCAAGATATCGCGGGGGTCGCCACCTCTGGCTAGCGATACGTACAGCAGCCGTTCGTTGCGAATCGCGGAAAGGAATCGAACGAAGGATCCGTCGACGGCCTCGCGACGGGATGCCATCAAATCCCCGTAGAGTTCTACCGCGAGCAACTCGTCACGAGGCAATGAATCCAAAAGCGATTGCATGGAGTCACGGCTGCCGCAATGGGCGAGGAGGGAACCGAGCAGCATTCGTCCTGCATCCGAGGTTTCTACTGCCGCCGATAGCACTCGTTCCATCAGGGATTCTTTGATGACCCGTTGTCGGTCATACCGCGTCATCGAATCGGTATCGGTACCGCCTCGCGCGATCGAGAACTCGCGGACTTGGTTTAGCAACTCGATCAGGCCGTTGCGATTGACCAGAGACTGCTCGGTCCATCGATGGATCGCTGAAAGGACCTTCTTTTTCTGTTGCTGCAATTTGGGGCAATCGGGAGAAGTCTCCAGCGTCAGTGTGGACTGGGCTACCAATTTCCACATTTGCCCTAGGGCCGCTAAAAATGTCAGGTGTTCTCCGATCCGTTTGGACTCGGCCAATAGCTCTTCGTTGGTTCCTTCGTCCTGTTCATAGATCGGGCCTTCGACCCCATCATCGGTGCTGTCTTCGTAGGTGACACCTTCGTACGCGGCTCCGAAGAGTTTTTCACCACCCTCGTCCTCGGAGGGTTCAACGTCTCGGTCCTGCGAGTTGGGACCTTGCAGCTCGGACCCTCTATCACGACGCGGAGGACGTCGTTTGGTACCTAACTGAAACTCGGGGACGAGCCAGAACGATTCGCCGTTGGCTTCGAGGTAATCGAAAAACTTTTCGACGAGCCCCCAGTCTTGGACTAATTTCTCGGTATCGCTTTCTTGTCCAGCCACATGTTCGAATAGTTTTTCCAGCCACATGCGAGCCAGGTCTGAGTAGGACGTGTTGCCGCTTTGCAGACCCACATGGGTGGCTTGGCTCAACCAATGCACCAGCAACGCCATGCAGCTGACAAAATCACCGCGATCGAGAAGAGCTTCGATCACCAATGCGTAGGCCTTCGGGGAATCGAAGATCTCAGCGTGCGGTGCCCAGAACTTGAGATCCCCAGCTGCAGCTCCACCGCGATTCCACAACCGGAGCGCTCTCGCGACCAGCTGTGACGACTCTAGTGCGACCTGCGGGTCGGTCGCATGCACGTCACTTACTTCATGAGCGGCGTATTTTCGCCACCAGTTGGCGATGCTTCGAAAGCGTGCTTCGGTATTTTTGCAAAGTTCATCGTCGTCACGTGCAGCAGCCTCGCGCCACAATCGGGATAGGAGCGAGAATGTTTGCTCCATGATTTGAACGAGTTCCCCCACACGTTCATCGAGGACTGTGGAGTCGGTACCTATGAACCGAGGGAAATTGCCGGCGAAACCGAGGATGTTCCAGGGATCGACCAAGGCCCCGCATTCGATGCCGCGTTGGATCAAGTCGAAGATCTGCTCGGGGATCTCGGATGCCTTGGACAGTTCGCCGCGTCGCAGAAGTTGATTTCCGATAGTGAGCAAGCAATCGATTCGGCAAAGGATTCGAGCCGAAGGGACTTGGACATCATCCGATTCGTCTTTAGCTGCCGTCGCGTTTCCCATGCGCGCGAAAATACGTGCCACCTGCACCCGTTCGACTTGAGCGGCTCTCAACCGGGCGAGGGTAGTATTGAGTTCCTGCCTTGCTCCACCTAGAGGTTGACGTCGAATCGATGCTTCCTGTTCCAATCGTTCGCGATGAGGACCATCGATTGATTCTAGGAACTCTGCATAGAAAGCGTCGCGGTAATTGGCGATTTGGCCTAGGAGTCCCACCAAGGTTGTGTTGGACGAGAAGGCGTTGGCGCTTCCACCCGAGATGCCGGACGCCATCAGCATCGTTCCTGCTAGTACCGCGGCCGCTTCGGTGAGGACTTGGTCGTAGGGCAAATCCTTACTGTTCTTCACGCGGGAGAGCAAGGCATCGACGGTTACTTGTTGAAGGACGAATCGCCGGTAATAGCCCGACCCGTCGATCCAGTGAGGATCCCAAAGTCCAAAGTAATAGTTCGGTCGTTTGTTGACGGGGTGGTCGAAATCGTAGGCGCGCGGGTCGAGGGCCAGTTCATCGAGATGATCGGGATCGTACTGAGCATCGCGTAGGATTTGCGGGGATGTATTCCGCAGGATCTTCAGTGCGCGATCGATCAATTCATGATAGGGGCCATACGCTACTCCGACATCTTTGATGTAGAGCGGGATTGGGCGCAGCCATTCATGCGGGTATGGTTCCAGGCGTCGCCCTTCGAGGACGGCTACTGGTCGATAGCCTACATAGTCGTTGAGGTTATCGATGGCACCCAACACAACGCGGTCGATCTCATTCCACGGTGGGCCTTGTCGAAGCACCGCCTCGATCGCGCGACCCAAAAACAATCCATTGAACAGACCTTCGGGTTCTTGATGGAATAAAAGATCGCTGTGGTAGTCGAGATAATCGGGGAGCAGAGACAAGCGGACCAACTGCAGCACGTGGCTTGCTTGCTCGCTCTCTCGAAAAATGGGTTTCTCTTCGCGAAGCCGATCCAGTCGGTCTTGAAGCCACTGCTGGATGACCAACCAGGGAGGGAGTCCCGCATAAGGAGTAGCTTGGCCCGGCACTCCAGCGAGAACCTGCTGATACAGGCGGTTCATAGCCCCCAGGAACTTGGCATCGGGCTTCCCTGACGAGAAGTTCAGATAGCCGAGGACTTGGCAAAGATCCTCTTCTTTTGCAGTCTCTGAGATTTCGATGGTCACTGGGGCCCTCACCTGGGGAATTATTGGGCGTTATCGTAAGTCCAGGTGCCCGATCGCGGAAGTGCTTTTCAGCCCGTTATGCCCCCTATAAAAGCCACCTTTCCCCCCGTGCATGAGCATTTGCGCAAGGGAAGCCGCTAGGAAACAGGTCTGGCATTGGTCGCGGGATTCGCCTGAAGGCTGTTACCCACGAAAAAAAA
>CAITIE010000023.1 GCA_903892355.1 uncultured Pirellula sp.
ATCTCCAATACGAAGTACCAGTATGCGAGCAATCGTAAAATCGCGTCGATCACCCATTCCGCAAATGGGATTTCATCTAGCATCCCGTCGCTAGAGAGTGCCGTCCAGTACGACCGATTTGACCGAGTCATCTCAATCAATGGCCAATCAATATCCCGAGATCAAACGGGAGAAGTGCTCACGGAGCGAACTCAACCAAAGATTGTCACCGTCTCCAGCACCGTTTTCGGTGTGGATGGCCAAGGTGCAAACAATGCACCCTCGTACGGCCGTGTGACTCAGGACAGCAGTAGCCGCTACCAATACGATGCCGAAGGCAACGTCGTCAAGCAATGGAGAATCGATGAACGCCCGCAAAGCACTATCATCCTCAATAAAGCAAGTTTGCAAAACGTCACGGAATCTGCCACGCGCGTGTCTGCGGACCGAACACTTACCTTCGCCGCAACGAAAGGCTGGCATCAGCTTCGACTGGAGCCATTGCGAGTAGAAAGCAAGGATACTTGGACCCACGCGACAATTGATCTGACCCTCAAGATCAACAACGGCGCGTTAGGTTATAGCAGCATATTCACCACGATCACCAAGACGATCGAAGCGGATCTGGTATCGGATGGCAAGGATGGTTGGGTCTTGCCCGTCCAAAACTCTTGGGATGTTTACATTCCCAACAGCAATTATCAGTACAGTCTGACGATGAAGATACGGTTGGACCGGCCGTCCACATCCACTACGGCACCATGGGCGATTTCTGGATCCTGCGCACTAGAAGCCTACGGTACCTATTCCCAGTACACGTACGACAATGCGAACCGGCTCACGTCTGCGTGCCAGTTCACGATGGATCCAGCGAACAGTGCTGCGATCGTACCGACGCAGTTTCTCTCAAAAATCTACTATGCCTATGATGCCTTTGGCAACCGAATTGGACTAACCGCCTACGACATCAATGGCGAAAAAGTCGAAGACCGCTCCTTTGTATTTGAAAACGGCAAAGTGCTGTTCGAATACGACAAACTCGATCGCTTAGAGCGGGAGCGGTTTTACGCGATGGGTTCCAGCGATCTGCTGGCGATCAACGACTTGGATTACGGAGGTACGAGCCAAACGGTCTCGAATTCGGAGCGCATCTGGACCCTTCCGGATTACCAGGGTTCGGTTTCGAACTTGTACGCGTCACCCACTCGATTTCTATCGCAATCGTACGACTCGTTCGGTCGGTTAACGCGGAGTACGGACGTTGGCAACGACGTCAGTTTGAGGGATGCGGTGTCTGCTGCCTATTTGGGGATGGACTTCGATCCCGAGACGTTGCTTTACCTCGAAGGTGGTCGTCAGTACGACCCTGCTGCCGGGCGATACTTGACGGCCGGTTCGATGGCTTCGGGCACGTACAACATTTATGCCTTCGCCAACAACACCCCCGTCGATCGGAGTGTGCGCGATGTGCGCGGGGCGGGGATGCAAGGCATCGTTGGAGGGAGCCCTATAGGCGCTGGTA
>CAITIE010000024.1 GCA_903892355.1 uncultured Pirellula sp.
CCTCATACGCGGAGCCATTTGCATAGGCATGAACGACAGCACCAACATCCCCCGCAAACAGACCAGACATGGGTCTATCCGATGTCAAAACAACCATTGAGTGTTCAGCGATCATCAAGTATCCCCAGGGTAAGCGGTAACCAATCGAGGTGGCGAATTCTCTTCTACGATCCAAACAGCAACAACCGTACCGGGACGACGATCGTCAGTCCCAATCTCGCCCACTGTTTCGTATTTTACACCGTACGGAGAAGGTTTGGCAATGAAGTTCTTACAGGAAGTGGCGATAGTAAGAAGATTATCGCGAAGTTCTTCCCAGTTTTGACGAGTATAGCCGACAGAAGCAAACCAAGCGGCCTTCGTTCCACCAACCGGATGCGCTGGATTGAGGAGGTAGTCGCAGAGTTTTTCCTTGGTGACGATCGATTTTTCAGCGTCAGGAAACGCCATTTGTTCTCCAAGGCACGAACGTTTGGCATCACCGCGGTCGCGGTAGGTGATGCTGATTTGAAAACAACAGCCGATCCGCGACTCCGGTGCATGCGATTGTTATGGCATCACGCGTCGTTCCGCAAGTATTCAATAAAGCGATCAATGAGTTTCCCCTCCGCAGTCTTGTCCTTCAGTTCTGGGTTCAGGGTGGAAACACCGTTCAGTATCTCACGAGCATGCCACACGTCAATCAATTCCCGCATTTCATTTGGCTCTTGGCCCGTATCGAGATCGACCAATGCGATCTCGGAATGCTCTGTGATTTCACCGTGTCCAACAAAAATTGTCAGTTCATCTTCAATTGTTGCAATTGATCGAATGAGTTGCCCTAGAGTCATGTTGATTCTTAACCGTCTTGTTTTGTTGCGATGACCATCCGTTAGCATGAATTGCGTTTATTTCAGACCTGTTCGCAAGATTTCAAAGCCATAACGACAGCGGTAACGGGGCCGCCGCCAATAGACTATGATTTCAAAACCCGCGACATCGGCGGCTTCTGTTCACCGCTTTGGTTCTGCCACGATTACACGAGACGTCTATTGTACCGCAGACTGATCGGATTTTCCCGCATCGACACCGTATTTGTAGGACTGTTGATTGCCCAATTCGTCGACCCACGTAGAAACGCATTTTTCATAGTCGTATTTGAATTGTCGTTTCTCAGCCAAATGCCACGAGTAGCTGTGCATGATGTTTCCAACGATTGCGATTACGAATGGTGCTGCAAGCAGCCAGAGCATGCCCCATGTGAAGTGACCGCGAATGCCTGCGCACACGAGATAGATTGGAATGCCAAACAGGCAGATGATCGCGATGAAGCCAATCAAATCTGAAATGCCGTGAAGCGTGTATCCGGTCGGCGTACACCTCTGTTTGCCGATTCGCTGGGATTCGTGATCCCACATTGGATTGATAAACATGAGGGGGGATACCAAGTAATCGGCACGATGCTTCAGTGGCAGAAAGAATCCATGTAAGTCCTGGGTTTGGGGTGGGAGCCATTCGAATAAAATCTGGCGACTCTGACCCGTGATCTTGTTCTGCGATTGCAACGCAGAAACGTCACAAAATTCCACCCCCAAACCCAAGGAGACTCATACCTTGAAAATTCTCGCTCTGGATCTCGGTAAGTTCAATACCATGTGCTGCTTTTTCGACACCAAAACCCGAAAGCACTCGTTTCTGAACGCTCCCACCGAACGAAATTACCTCAACACCCTCTTCAAGAAACACAAAATCGATCTCGTCGTCATGGAAGCGTGCGGACCCTCAGGCTGGATCAACGACCTGGCCATCAGCCACGGCCTGAAAACTCTCGTCTGCTCCACCAACGAAGACGCTTGGAAGTGGAGTAACGTCAAACGCAAAACCGACAAAGACGATGCTCTCAAGCTCGCCCGTATGGCTGCAATGAATGAACTCAAAGCCGTTCACATGCCTTCCGAAACACATCGCGAGTTCCGATCCCTGGTGAAGTACCGCAAGACACTCGATCATCGCATTAACAAGATGAAATGCACCATTCGTGCTTGGTTCGTCAATCATGGAATCGAGATCGATACCGGTGAAAAGGCGTGGCACTCCGGTCGTGAACGCATCAACTCCTTCCGAAAACCGCTCATTGAATGCCAACCCGATGAACTCTGGAAAGGGGAACTCGATCTTGAACTAACGCAGTTTGACGCCCTCACCCTACAGCTCGAGAGCGTGGTCAAGAAACTCGAAGCCTTAGGCAAGACCGATCCTCGCATCCAACGGATTCGAACTATCCCTGGCGTTGGGCCTCGAACGGCTGAGATCCTCGTTGCCTGCATCGATGATCCGCATCGCTTCACCACCGGACGCCAGGTCTCAGCCTATTTCGGACTCGTACCTCGTCGGTATCAATCCGGCGAAACCGACCGCAACGGACGAATCACCAAACGGGGCAACCCATTGGCAAGAACGATACTTGTCGAGTGTGCTTGGGCATCCCTCCGATACAACGAATGGGCCAAGGGAGTCTACGACCGCATCTGCGGCAAACAAAAGACTCGCAAAAAGAAAGCAGCTGTTGCACTAGCTCGAAAGATCGCAGTGCTCGCCTGGGCCATGCTCCGTGATGAAAAAGACTGGGAGCCTAAACACATGATTCAGGTCACTGAGTCTTTCGGGAAGATGAAACGAGAACTCAAACAATCTCTTCAGTCGATGAAACCCAAAGAGAATAGCGACCAGCGCAAGAGTCGACTACGCAGGGAAGCCCGAGAAGCCAAAGCCGTCGCTGAACGTCCCAAGCGAAGCGTAAGGACGGCCACAGCCAGGAGGTCCCGCTCGAAAACAACTGTCGTACCCACCGCCACTCCACCAACCAACACATCCAAACGAGCAACGCCGAAACCAACTACAAGAACCAACCTCAAACCGAAACCTAAACCACGGCGAGCAGGAAAGCTAGTATCCGCCGTCTGATGCATTGAGCTTCAATCCTCATAACATCGACGAACGAATAAGCCTTGCTCGCCCTTTTAAAACGCACGGCTACGAGGACAACCAGCATTTTAGTCTGATGCCCAAACATCGGAGAACGAATCGGACCTCGTAGCCACTTATACCTCAAACCTTACTCCTTACCCCATACCACTGACCGACTTCCCAGGAGGATTCGCCGCCAAACACAATGACTTAGCCAAGGACAAGACCAACCCAACCGCGCCAAGCACCGTTACCAGTTGACACTGACGTTTCGCATGGACCGATCGCCTAAGCGATCCTTGAAACATCAGACGCGTCGCCCTAAAGAATGTGCCAGCGTGAATAGGAAGGTGGCTTGCAGCTCATCGAAGCTCCACGCAAGCCACAGCCACAAGCGGACTCACCATCGATCAAGATGTTTGAACCGTGCATGGATAACTGAGGGGATGCAACCTGCAAACGCGGGCCCAAAAGAGTGAAATGCATCCACACCTCGAATAGTCGCCTAATCAACCATCCTTGACTCAAGAAATTGCGTTTCGCCAGAAGCGATCTCTCTCGCGAAGTTAACTAACCATCATCACAGGTGCCAACCGCTACACCGAGTCGTTGTTCGCCACGTTAGGTGAGCGAACAACGATCGTTTCCGCAGTCGGCACCTAGGACACGGACGAAGAAAAATGTAGGCCCAAACAAAAATCATCAAACAGTGGCGACCGTCACTTGCAAACCAAGGACTTCATAGTCGGCAGCGATCAGCGAGGCCGAGGAATTGACCCAACGCAAGTCAAATCCGACGATCGAGTGCTTCGTCTGCATCGCTTGGTTCTGGCTCTTCGTCGTGCTCGTGCTCGTGCTCGTGCTCGTGCTCGCCTGACTGATTGTACTCGCTCAATGTTTCCGAAACACCATCGAATTTAATCGCCATCCGACGCAACCACTGATCACGAGCATGCCGATGAAGTCCCTCCAACGACCGCGAAGAAGCATATGCAGCGGCGACGTATTCGATCGAAAGGCGATAAACGTCAAGCCGATTGTGGTCGAAGAAGTGTTCTGTCATGCTTGCCCCATTTCGATTACGAGCACGAGCACCGTTTCACTGAGCACGAGCACGATATGTTACTCCATGCCAGAACGTTGCCGTTGACCGGGCCGCCGCCAATCAACATTGACTTCACAAACGACGCGATCGGCGGCTCCGCGTCCAACGCTTTGTTCTGCCTTCATTCGGTTTTGAATTCGATGCCGGCAACGTTCTCCTCGGGAATCCATAGCGAACGGCCAGACTGAAGCTCAACGATAAGGTAGTCCTGGACAATTCGGGCAGGCCGATTGGCAAGTTCCACATTCGGTATCGTATTAATCAAAGTCACGTTCTGAATCGTTCCTGATTTGATGCTCGATGTTCGGCCCCCAAGCACAACCTTGTATCCAAACGGAATACCAAGAAACACCAACGCGATGATTCCAATTGGAATCAGAAAGCCAAGTATCGCGTCAAGCGGCGATTGTTTTGGTGGAGTGTACGTGGTCGGCGGCTTTTCATTAAATTTCTTGTAACAAGGCGCACAGTATCCGTCGTACGATTCCGCAGTTGTCGCGAGGATCGTTACGCCGCAAGATTCACATTGCACCTTCTCTGTATCAGGCATTCAAGTGTCAGGCCTCAATGGCAGAACGCTGGCGATCAGCGAGGCCGAGGAGTTGACTCAACACAAGTCAAAAACGGCCGATCGAGGCCTTCGTCTGCATCGCTTGGTTCTGGCGCTTCGCGGTGCTCGTGCTCGTAATCGGCTGACTGATTGTACTCGCTTAATGATTCCGAGACACCATCGAATTTCATCGCCATCCGAGTCAACATCGCGACAATTCGAACCAGTTTGGATTTCAATTCGTGATCCGTTTCCCGAATCATGCCACCGGAAACAACAAGCACATCTTGAATCGCAGCG
>CAITIE010000025.1 GCA_903892355.1 uncultured Pirellula sp.
CGTATGCCTAGGTTTCTCTGATCCTTGGCAAGTTCCTTAATCGCAATCATTGCTGCAAAATTCCGCCAAAACGTATTGCTTATCGAATTCGCAACATCAAATTGCGGCCGAGGCGGTGGGGATTCGAGGATTTCGGCAAATTGCTTTTCACACCATTCAAGTTTTTGTGCGTCTGAGTTCAACCAATCCTCATGCAACATGCACAGAACCGCAATTCCACCCAGAATCGAGTGCTCTGGCTCCTCGCCTCGCTCACGAGCACTCGCTGCGTCGTCACCGATAGCCTCAAGTCGCTCCCAGAACACATCCAGTTGTTCCGTCGTCATCACAGTTCGCTTATCAATAACACTCCTGCATTCCCAGGGAAACTGAAGAACACTCATGTTCTTGTCCCGTTTTGCTCGTGGCTCCGTTAGTCGGGCAGTTCGTTCGGGCGGTTCGACGAGTTCGAGCTGTATCCCGCTCGTTGTTGATGTCGCAGTCCAATTATGAGGATCGAATTGAATGACGATCTTTTCGAAACCATTAAAATGCTCCGTGTCAACATGGGCAAGCAAAGCAACCTGCCAATTCCGCTGAATGGCTTCCATTTGAGCGCGGAAATCGGAGTCGTTGAAAAAAAGCATGAGCATCGTTTGACCGATGGTCGTATTCCTGTGTGACAGAGTATGCCAGTCTCTGACGGTATTGAACATCGATTCGCCCCACCGCGTCCACTCCATCATTGTCATCCCCCAGAGCTTGTCATGCCCCTGAATTCGATGGCTTTCCTCCCACACCTGAAGTTGCCAAATTGACGCTAAGGGCAGCAGCTCAGCTTTCAATAGTTCTGGCTTCTTATTTGCAAGAGCTGAAAGCAATCCGAGTAATGCGGTACTTCTCGAGGTCGAGAGAATCTGCGTGATTGGTTCGGCGACGGATTTGCCTTCATCAACCATGAGGTACAGCCATCGCTCCATAGCCATCAACGCACTACCTACTGCATCCGGAGTGCGGACAAAATCCCGAAACCAGAAGTATGCGTCTTGCGAGCCGAAGTATTTGACTTCAACGCCTTCAACAACCGCTAAGACAGCCTCCGACTGACCATTCCTATTGTCCAGCCAACGATCTGTGATGAAGTTGGTCAGTCGTACGATGGCTTCGATCCCTTTTTGCCAGTTGACTTGTAGGAAGCTAAAAAAAGGGCCGCGGAAGTACATCGCCGGCGACCATTCGTGCATGTCTTCGACATGAAGAAACTCGTGCAGCTCTGTACCTTGCCCATGTCTTAATGTTGGCAACGGCTCTCTGATCAAACACGCAAGCAAAACATCGATCGCTTCATCTGGACGTTTGGCGAAGAGATATTTCAGCGAATTGTCAGTGGCTAGAAAGCCATCTTGAACTCGGTAGCCAATACTTCGCAAAGGGCCCTCTGGCCATGGATCTGCGAGTGGGCCGCGAGGGCCGAACAGCATTTCCTCTGTCGGAAGAGACATTCCTAAGACCGGGTCATCCGGCTCATCATCTTTCTGATCATTAACAACATCTACAGTGAAAAATGATTCTTCGCGTCTCTCACACAATCTGAGTGCAATGTCAGCCACTTCGTCAGGCCGGACATCTGCTGCGATCAAGAGTCGCTGAAAAACAGATTTGCTCGCATCCGAAGACAGGCCCCACCTATCGACACGCATGTATTCAACTACTTGAAGTGTCGCGTCAATCAGAATTTGTGCGCACTCGTCGCGAAGTGGCCAACTATCATTACTATTCTCGATCCACATCGCTGCAATTTTCGTTGCGTTTTCGATAGAATGCGGAAAACAATCTGATCGCTTTCGATGAAGCACTTCCAAAAATGGCAGCCACATAGGCCAATAAGGGATTCGAAAAAAAGAAGCGCAATTTGCGTCGTACCCTTCTGCCTGATAACGCGGGTCCGGCAGAGTTCCCGTGTACAAGAAGCGACTCAAGAAGCGATTCAGTAAGAGGCATTCATTAACCAGCAAATGCTCCCAAATCTCTTCAAGCCGATCTGTAATGTTGGCGGCGAATAGTACAGATTCGAGGATTAGGTCGAGTTCTACCTTAGGCTTGCCATCAGACGAAAGATCTTGGACGGTCTGCATCCAAGCGGCAGTTCCTAACGATCGGCTTTCAAGGTGGCGTAATCCAAAAAGTCGAATGGCTCGGTGCCATCTGGGATTGACCGACTTTTCCACTACTAAACTCGGAAACTCGTGTCGTCGTCCGAGCAGAAATCTTGATCGTGCCCAATCCCCAAGTAAATCATGTTGAAAGCTGACTTGTTCGTCATGGCAAGCAAGGATCTGATCATGCTGCAAATCATGCAGCAACCGTGACTCATCGCTTTCAAGCATGTCAATCGGCAAGCCTGCTCGAAAGTCGTCTGCTTCTTGTTTGCCAAGATTCTGAAGCAGTCTAGACCTGGCTTGCCCGTTTGCCCCATTTGCCACGTACTCATCCCAGAACCAATCTATGACGTTCGTTTCTCCGATCCACGAATCAAACGATGTGGTGGAGCGTGCATTGCTCGTGATCAGATCAAGTAGCTTCAGATTCGAAAATAGCAGGCTAAGATGCTTTTGAACCAAGAGTTTCCGGATTTCTGGAAACTCGTCGATAACCGCCTCACGATGCTTGGCGAATGAAAACTCGATCGTATCAACCGTGATCGAGGGGAGGTTGGGGACCTCACGGCTGAGAGCCCCGAAGAAGCGCTCCCACCCATCGACTACGCTCGTAAATAGTACTGACCAGGAGTTGCCATTTCCGTGCATCACCGATTTGCGTAACAATTCGCCAAGGTTTTTAACGCCATCAGAATCTAGTTTTTCAACTGCGTCGAAAACGAGTAGACCGGACGAAGTCAATGACTGTGAAAGTAACCTAGACAAAGAGTGTCGCATTCCGAGATCGCGCAAGACCGCAGCAATTCCTGGACGATTGAGATCGCGCGGCTCAAACCAAACAACCCTCCCCGTTCGTTTGGTCTCTAGTGCAACTTCTTTCGCGATTGCAGTCTTGCCCGATCCACTAGTTCCAACAAGAGCTCTCAGCCCTGAGACTTGAGGAACACTCAATTCTAGCTTAATTCTTCCATCAAGATCACCTCGGACACGTCCCAATCGTGATTCGGTTTCCTCCTCAATTCGCAGCCAATCCCCTTCATAGTCGGGGTACTCCTTGAAATTAAACTGAACGAGTAGCCGGTCGATCAGTGATTGGCGGTTGATTGCTCCACCAGCGTTTGAGATTTCGCGTGCGACATGCAGAATGTGTATCCACAATGATTCTGCCGTTGGTTCATCAGGGTCTTGAAGCAAGTACTTGCAGAGAAAGATGCAGCTGATCTCGCTATTCGACGGGGAGTTTTCGAAATCAAACTCAAGATGACGTAGCCGCCTGATCAGTTTTACCGTTTCTGTATGGGTCTGAGTCGAGTCTACGGAGTCGGGGCAATGCAAACTAGCGAAAATCGATTTTTTAGTGGCATTGGCATATTTTGGCGTGGCAAGTCTGCCTGGGAAGAGGTTCGCATCGGCCGCAACTGCTTTGGTAAGTAATGATTGCCATGCTCTGCTTACTGAAACTTCAATCGGCACCGTTACCAACGCTAGATAGTCAGACTCTGCATTGAATTTGGGTGTGTTTTTATGAAGCCAAAGCTCCCAAATCGCTGTGGCAAAGTCTTTCGGAAACCCGCCTTCGTCGATCTGGACGTTACTCTTTATGGAGATCGCAAGCTGATGCTCTTTCTGCTTTGAATCAACCAGATCCAGGACTAAATCATCCAAGTACCATCCGTCAACTCTCGTTTGAAAGTGAACGTTTTCTAACAGTCCATCTGCTGAGCTTAGCGGAGGTTGCTTGGCGAGCATCTTCAACAAATAGTTTGCACCAACCTTTTCCTCAAAAGTGAATCCACTACCTGATGTCTGCTTAGGAGTCGCTACCTCTTTGGCCATGATTTATCTCATCTTGCTGACGCTCTGAAAGGTAGGGAGCACCAAACTCACCCCTGGCATATCCAGCAAATGATTTTGCAGGATCTCTCGCTCGACCCAATCTGGCATCAGGGGCTGAAACTTGGTTAGGCGATAGTTTGGCAGGGAGCCGGAAATCGAAGCGAGCAGCTCGTCGTTTGACCAGAAATCTTCCTGAGTGATTTGACGGATTGCGTCTCCGAGCCAAGCTGACGTTGGGCTCTCGCCGCGGATTCGAATCGCAAAATTGTCGGGAATGAACGTCCAACCTGGCTCGATGAAGGCGAGTGCGTATCGTAGCGTCGAGTTGATGCGGCCGCCGGCAAAGGTCCACCAGCGAAGCTCATGTGTGTCTCCATCGATTCCGCCTCGTTCGGCGTCTAAGAAGCGACCGAGCTTCTCACGCTCTTCGGCGAGCACTGTGCGAGCTTGGTCTTCGAGGTAGCCGTAGTGGTCGGCCGAGGTCAGAACCTTGAGGATTTGCCGACAGAGGTCGTAGCCGAGGAACTGCGGAAGGAATCCGCCCCAGGAAGGTTGCTTGCCGACTGGTGCTGGAATAACGAACACACGTCGATCGTCATGGTTGATATGCTGGACGGCCCATGCCCGCCCGCCTAGTAGGAAGCTTGACACGCTCTCGACGAGGCTATCCACAAACTCTTGGGTCAATGATCCGACCGGCTGGCTGGTTGTTGTCATCACAGCGTATGACTTGGGCGTCGAAAATACCGCGAACAACTCCATGAAGTTGCGACGCCCGAAGCGACGCTCGGCCTTTGGGCCAAGCGAAAGAAGGCCACTGGAGAGCACCAACGATTCGTCTTCAATCATCCAGCTAATCAATCGATCGAACTCATCTCGGGCAATGCCACTAAAGTCCGGTAAGCGTGACAGATGATTCCAAACGTCTTCAGGACGAACGCCGTTGCTTGCCAAAGCCATGGCGAGCAACTGATGGATCAAGACAGGCCAGCAACGATCATTGACTTTGATGCTTTCGACCCAACCTGACTTCGCTAACTCAATGATTGCTATTGCCTGGAGAACACCATCGCTGGATTCGCAATAGAACGTCGTATTCGCTGGTCGATCTCCCCGCCTGCCGGTGCGTCCCATGCGTTGCATAAATGAACTGACGGTGTCCGGCGCTTCGGCCTGAAGAACGTAGTCAAGATCGCCTACATCGATGCCAAGCTCAAGCGTTGAGGTGCAGACAATACACGCGTCGGTACCTTGATGGAACTGTTCTTCTGCGTGCTGGCGCTCTTCCCGAGACACGGCACTGTGATGCACGAAAACTTCAGTTCCTTGACGCCGCATTTGCTCGGCGACGGCCTCGGAGGTTGACCTCGACTGGCAGAAGAACAAGCTCTTCGCACCACGTGCCTTCTGTGATGCTTCCTCTGCGATAGACACGAGTCCAGGTCGATGCAGAATTTGTAGTTGACGCTTCGCTGGCTTCTTGGGCGGATCCACAACTACGCCCTCTCGCTGCGACGAACCTCGTAGCCAAGTCAAGATTGCCTCTGGATTGCCAACCGTTGCGCTTAGGCCGATACGCTGAACATCGTGACTTGAGTAGCGACGAATCCGCTCCATGACGCTCATGAGGTGAGCGCCGCGGTCGCTGCCAGCAATCGCGTGCACTTCGTCGATGATTACGAATCGAAGATCGCTGAACAACTTCTCTGCTGGTACCGACTGCGAAACCAACATCACTTCTAACGACTCGGGAGTTGTCATTAGAAGCTCCGCAGGATCCTTCAGGAACTTCTTCCGCTCGTTGGCCTGCGTATCGCCGTGCCAAACGAATCCTCGAAGGCCGACCATCTCTGTGTACAGATCAAGTCGGTGGGCTTGGTTGTTCAGCAACGCTTTGATTGGAGCAATGTAAATCGCACCGACACCATGAATAACCTGCTGCTCAACAAGCTTCGAAAGTGTTGGAAAGATCGAGGCCTCAGTTTTCCCTCCCGCAGTAGGCGCAAGCACGACGGCGTTCTTACCTGCGAGAATTGCCTCGCCGGTCAGCTCTTGCACGGGACGCAGGCTAGTCCAACCAAGTCGGGCGACAATGGCTTCTTGTAATCGAGGCGCAAACGAGGCAAACACGCTCACCAGGTATCCTCCACAACTGCAAGCGAGTCGTCATCGTCGATTAGTTTCGGAGAGCCTGTGATCGCGTACTGCTCTTCTGCCGTCAGTTCTTGCGGCTCAAAGCCATATTCGGTCATGGGGTCGTAATCGTCGTTCTCGTCAACCAAGTCCAGTTGCGTAACGAACTGCCGAAGGAACTGCCGAGGAACGACACCCACATCACCCTTGAAGCCCTTCGTGACCTCGGCCACCAATCGATCGATAAACTCGACGCTCACCTTCGATTCGATTTTGCTCCGGTCTTGCGCCGGATAGAGTTCACGCAGCTTGATCGCCACGCTTCGCAATCGCGGCTCATCAAATGGAGTTAGCTCCAGCTGCGCTTGCCGAAGGCTGGCGAAACGTCCTTGCTTCATGAACTGGATTCTCTCATGAAGCGGAGCGAGACCAGCGACGCCCTGGCGTGTGTCAAAAAACTCCGGGGTGCCAGTGAAGACCCAGAGCAGTCCTGGATAGGAACCAGCAGCATCCGCAATCTGGCGAATCCCATTCAGAGACTTATGCCGCGAATCCTTACGCATCCGAAGAATCGTCTCTGCCTCATCGATGGCAATCGTCAGTCCTTTGTAGCCAGCCGCCTTAACGATCGCCAAAACACCACGCAGATAGTCGAGCGCATCGCGACTGGTTATGTCACCTTTGATTCCAGCAAGCTTCTTCGCGTTTGCAGCCACATTGCCGCTTCCGCAAAGCCAAGAAATCAGTGAGCCTGCATCAGCTAGATTGCCCTCTTGCTTCAGATCGAAGATCGATTGGATGACGCGAACGAAATCCTGCGGCGCTTTGCCGCCAGTCATCGAAGCCAAATCCTCATCAATGCGTTTGCGGACCTTCTGGTCGAAATCGTCCGCTTCTTCGTCTTCTCCGCCGGCAATCAATGCATCTTCGACTTTCGCAATCCAGCGATCGAGAATGTCGCCCATCGCACCTCGAGGACAGACGTTGGTTCCCAGCTCGATCATCACTTTGCGATACACATCATCAAAACGATGGAAGCGTAGGTCGTTGTCAGATACGACAACAAAGCTGGTCACAAAGCCTTTCTCCTGGGCATCCAGTAGAGTGAGCCTTGCCATGAAAGTCTTGCCGCAACCATATCCGCCGCGAAGGAATTTGATCGTCCCCTCACCGTTGTGAGCAAGCTCTAGCTGGCGATCCATTTCGCCACGGAGCTTTTCAATGCCGACTGCAAATGCGTCGATACCACGTTCGGGCACCAGCCCCTTACGCAGCGATTCAAAGATGTGTTGTATATCCCTATGAGTCATCGTTGTCATGATTAATCCGAATCCTTTGTTGTCTTGTAATCAGCCCTTTGCTCGCGGACGTATCGCTTGATATTGCCAACGACATCGATCCTCGCCTCAAACGGCGCACGAGCCGCATAGGATTCGAACTGTGTGGCAAAGCGACGAGCCTTGCGAGGGCCACCAAGTAGGTTTTGAGCCTCTTCGTCTGTCACAGTACCGTGTTTCTCGAGGTGATTGAAGAACCTCTTTACCCCTTCGTCCTCAAATTCGTTGACCCACGAATCCGCTGCAATTTCAACGGCGACAGGCTCTTTCTTGACTTCTGATTTTTGTGCAGGCGATGAGTGCCCAACCACAGTTACCGTGAACCGATCGGCGACGATGACGGGCTGAACATCGGCTTCAGCAGCGGGATGATAGAACTCGACGCGTGAGCGCGTATCCTTATTACCTGACAGTCGGAAGAATAGCTCAAAGGGCGATCCCACTTTCGCGATCACAGATCGAGACTTTAACTGTGCTTCACCTCGAACCTGGCAAAGTTCAAGAGTCACATCATCTTCTTCGACAACTCTCAATCCAACTTCCACCAAAAGGTCTTCCTCGAAACCTAGACTGTTGTGCTCGCTTGCTAGTTTCAAAGTTGCACTAACACAGTGCCAGCCTCCAACTGGATCCAGACGCTGGACATTGGAAAACTGAAACTTGAGATTTTGTCCGCCAAGAGCGATGCGGTGGCTAATGGTGATTACGGGGATCAATCGCTCCTGCAACGAGTTGCCACCATGCAGATAGTTCAGCGATTTGTCGCCAATGTCGAACGCCGCAGTCGTCTCCGGAAACATGAGATGTTCGTCGCAACCCTCGTATCCGAGATCTGCTAGTGGCACATGCTGCTCGCCTTTATGTTCCGCCGATGGCGGTCGCAGAATATGTCGTCGGCTCGGATCGACCTTGCGTCCGTGAGCTTGAACTTCGCCAACACCATCTTTGAGCAAGAAACCGTGATCCGCCGTTATCACAAATTGCTTGATCCCAGCTTCACGCAGTAGCTGCCAACCAGCTCGGATATTCTGCATCGCATAGTCGAAGACGACAGGCCCAAGGTCCTTTTCGCCGGCGTTGTCGATCACCTGACTGTGAACATAGACGATCTTTGCTCCCGCAATTTTGCGACGAAGCTGCTTTGAATCCAGTCCGCCGATCTCTTCCAACGTAAGAATTGGACATGTGCGGCCACCAACGCGTTCGTGCATAGCACGCTTTCGGCTCTCCGGATCCTTCACTAGGAATTGACCTGTGTGAAAGCCTTGAATCCGAGAGCCGCTAATATTTGGACGCATCTTGCCACCATGATTGACAGGTGCGAGAGCATTCATGCCGACTGAAGTGATGGTTGGCAATTCCGCGAGGCGAGCATTCAAGTGCGCTGTCGTTGCACGAGAAGACTCGATCTCGCCAAACAACTCGGCTGCCATTTCAAATCGAAATGCATCAACGGCAAAGATGGCAACGCTCTCGTCGCCTTGGCAGAGCGGTACGACAACTTGGTCAAAGAAGTCTCGCTGTCGATACTTTGGAGGTGGCAGGAAGCCGTGGGACTTGCAAACAGCGCCAAACTCCAATGCCCAGGCATCAGCCCAGTCTCGCCAAATCTCGCGTACGCGATTCAGTCGTTCTCGCACTTGATCGAATTTTGGGAGACTTGGATACAGCAAGCTGCGTCGCTGCTGTTCTAGG
This sequence comes from uncultured Pirellula sp., assembly GCA_903892355.1. GTDB lineage: Bacteria > Planctomycetota > Planctomycetia > Pirellulales > Pirellulaceae > JBKCUI01. Next base: position 9,140 of record CAITIE010000025.1, read on the forward strand.
TGCCGGTGGGCGCGATCAACGGCGGCTCCACGAGCGACATACGCGTCGATAACGTCTTCGTGGCCGTGAACCGGGCCGATCGATGAACCAGCATCACCAATAGCACAACCCACCTTCGCTGCAGATAGCAACAACTGCCAAACGCTGCGACGTTCCGGCTGGTCGTGCAGCCAAAACGATTTACCTTCGATGCGTCTTTCTGCCCATGTCGCAGCTAACTCCCATTGTTCTTTTTCTAGTGCCGCCAAAGTTCCATCGAGGATGCGCTCTTCCTCGAATCGGAACGTGTCGATCTTGCCTAGATCTTCGGCTGTGGCGCTATCGCGTTCAGCATCTAGGAAGTTCTCGATTTCATCAGCGGCGTTCGCATAGAACTTCGGGTGCTTCCCGCGAAGGTGATCTAGCAATTCGCAACAGGCTTCTTTAAGTGGTTTTGCGAGGTTCACTGCGACTGACAGGTGAGGATCATTTGGTTTGCGTTGCAGGTCATGGACGTATTCAACGGCCATTGCCCACCCCGCGATCGCGATCGCGACATCATCACTTCGAAGCGCGGTGTTTTCTCCAAGCAGATCGATACGCCAGACGTCTGGCATCCCTAGCATTGCTGCAATGCGATTCCAGATTGGCCCCGCAGATTGACCTTCATTCACTCTCGCAGCGATCGAGCCAGGCCCGCGCGTCGTGCTGGCGAGATCATCAAGCAGTGCTTGCGGAGTCATTGCTTGTAACTCCGTCAACATAGAGCTACCGCCACTTCTGAGTATGTCAGCCAGCCAGTTGTCAGCATCAGCGAGCGTCGGTTCGCCCGCCGAAAGAAATGTTCGAATCTGCTCGGGAGGCACACGACCAGTTGCTGACTCTGTGACTAGCGTAGACAGCCGCTTTTCAAATCGCCTGCCCGCCAAATACATCTCGAGCATCGGCGTCTGCTTGATACTGTCGCTGTTGTAGCCTGGCATGTGGACCATAAGAGGATGACGGCTGGAACCGCTGCTGAGCATTTGCAAGTCGAACATCAACTGAAGATGGCTACCGCGAAAGGCTTTCACGGCATAGGGCAATTCACCAGCGGCATGGAGCTCCATTAACGCATCGACAAAGTCGGTATATGCGCCGCCGGCGTCGAGCCAAACGACAATCCCCCTCTGCTGAATCAACGAACGAACTTCTGATTCGAGAGCTTTGGAGACGATGCCTGATAAAGCGGCTCTTATTGGCGTTGGGATCACGAGTTTTCCACAGCCTCCTCCCAACCAGCAAGATAGGTTGCTGAGCCACCCTTGCCTTCGAGCATCCGTCGGCGTCCAATTTCTTTCTGCGGAGTCTCGGCGATCAATTTAGCTCGAGCCTCTGCTTCGTCGGGAGCGATCAGGCGAAAGCCGAACTCTTGCTTCTTGATGATACGGGTCTCCATGTCCCAGCAGGCTTCAGGTTCCGCTGACCACAGCCCTGACTCAAGAATAGTCATTTCTTGAATGATCTTGCCCGGCGCATCTTTGCGGCGGCGAAGTACTTCCTTCTCGATCGCAGCAATTGCCTCGAGCGCATGGTCGCGAAGATAGGCTGCTCGATGTTCGACGTCTCCACCGTCGCCACGGTACGAAGATTCTTCAATCCTGAAATCGGGACCAATCTCGTCCTGCAGTCGTAGCTCCCAAGCCCAGGCTTTCGCAGGATGGTATTTCCAGAAGCAGCCGTGAGCGACACCGAGTGAAGGATCCTTCTTGCACTTTTCATCAACTCGTTTGGGGAAGTAACGCATTGCAAGATGCGACCAGTCGTAATCCTTGTTGCCCTTTGAGCTTGCTACCGCGAATTCCTTCCACCACTTCTTTGGATCTTTCCATTGCGGTTCAAGCAATGGCCAGAGAGCGGTGCTGTTGATCATTACACCGTCATCGAGGTTTGGATCGTATCGTGCATCAATTTCTCGCTTCGGGCACTTATCGTCCGTGGGCGGAGGGCCTTTCTCCGAACATTCCTTAACGAGAGCGATGAACTCATCAAGTTCATCTTTCCACTTTTGAACTTGCAGGAATCGAGCGTCCGAGCCTTTTGCTCCTTCAGCACGAGCTTTGCGAAGATCCTCGAGTTCACCGTCAATTCGAGGCAAGGCGTTTCCTTGTAAGTGATCGGCCAAGAGCGATCGTAGAGTATTGGAGTTCCACCGATGGATATTGATCCACGCGACAAACGTTTTGTTACGAGACGACAGCGGCCAATGGATTGGGCGGTTCTCATACATTGTTTTATGCACATCGGCGAAGAAGTTTAGCCGCAACCAGGTCCGCAAGTCTCGTTTTGCATCGATAGCTGATCCATACTTTGTCCAAGCCGTACGAAGTAGTTCGGCCGCCGTCTGAGCCAGACTATCACGATCATCGTTTTCATCTAACGAGCCATCGAGGAATAGAATGCCGTTGGGAAGAGCTCTTTTTACCAGTCCTGAATTCGGATCCAAAACCCCCTGCCCATTTGGGCCAAAGCGACCAAGTACTACCCCAAGGGCAAAACTCAAATGGTCGGTCGGCGGTTCCGGATCGAACTGCTCAACATATTCGGGCAATGGCTCGCCTTCAGCTCGATCAACAGCCATCTGTGCCCACGTCTGGATACACATCCAGGACGAATGGCCCGGTTCTGTAAATTCTACAGATGGTTCACGATGTGATTCATGGATCGCGAACGCGCGCTCTACCAAGCTGAATATCTCCTTTGAATTGCTGATTTCAAAGAGCGGAAGACGATTAACATCACCATTGGTAAAGTGTATCGTTGGGTTCAGACTCTCGAGTACATCCTTCGCTCGCCGCGAATTGAATAAGCAAGTTGTACTTTCGATATCAGCCCCGAAAACGCTACACCCCGTAGTGTCGAAAATCGAGTTAGTCCGAAATGCACGCCCTGCAAAGGAGGCTCCTATGGTAGTGAACGCTACGCCACGCCGGAAATAGAGGTTTTGATTTTGAATTGTTCGGGAGAAGCTTCCATAAATATGCTCGTTCAATGTTTTGACATTTAAGCCGTGCTTAGACCATTCTAAGACATACGAGATCGGTTCTATCCACGCGCGACCGGAAGCACCCATCACGTAGGGCGCCCAATTGTGTGGCTCCCTACCGCTTTTCATGTCCAGCTTAGGTCCATCGGCCGGCGACACCTCCCAAGGTCGTCGTATGTAGCGGGAATTGTTTGACGTGCATACGCCTTTACTTGCTGGTGTCGTAGCACCTATGATCCCAGCTTTCTCGTAGTCAAGCAAAAACTTAGCACTCCACCAATATACTAATGGCCATTCCGGCACGACCCTTAACGCATTCGGATTGAAGTTATATCGTCCCCGGTGCATCAAGAGCGAAGACTCGGCGCGTCGTGGTTGTTCGGTATCTCTACGAACTTCCTGTGGACTCATTGGTCGAATCGCTACAGAGTTTAAATCGCGCCCCTCCAAGTTCCTGATAACATAGCACGCAGTGGAAATCAGCGTCCCTCCTTCAGAAAACGCCGCTTTTCCGAGATCTGCAAGCGCTGACAATTGATGAGAAAGCACATAGGAGCGAAACTCGAAAAAGGACGTAAGAAACATCCAGTTTGAAAGTGCAA
>CAITIE010000026.1 GCA_903892355.1 uncultured Pirellula sp.
ACCGGGGTAAACCCGGTGGAAAGCTTCAGGGATGGTGGGGCGAGTGGGTAGCTGTCAATTATTGCTCCCACCGGGGTAAACCCGGTGGAAAGCGATGCGCTGCCTCGCAGATTTCATGTCTGCCTAAGACCTTATCGCTTAAACCATACGGCTCTCCTGGCCTCCACCGGCCTTGTGCCGGTGGAGCCACGACTGGCAGCTACCCATCGCGCCCCCCTCCCCACCCTCCGCTTGGGGCTTTGCCCCAAGCGAAAGTCTGTCATTGAGCGCAGCGAAGCGTGTAGCTGCCAGTTGTTGATCCCACCGGGCTAAACCCGGTGGAAAGTGGCAGGATGGTGGGGCGAGTGGGTAGCTGTCAGTTGTAGCTCCCACCGGGGTAAACCCGGTGGAAAGCTATGCGCGGTCGTGTGGATTGCAGCTTTTCCATAAGCGATAAGCGATAAGGCTTTAGCCTTTAGCCTTTAGCCTTTAGCCTCACGCCTCTACTTGACCGTCACGTAGACGGGGTCGCCGGTAAACGTGTGCTTCATCACGAAGTTGATCGATACGTGGACCGTAATCGGTACCAAATGCTTGTCCACCAGCGGCGCTTCCGCGGCCGCTTTCAAGGTGATATACCCCGCGCTCTCCGTACCGGTCAACAACGTCTTACTCGCTCCCACATCGACCGTAACCCCCGTCGGCAACGGATTGCCGTACGGTTGCTCTAAATGCTGCAACATCACGTCCAGCGTTACGTTGCCTTTGTAATCGGGTGCTCGCTCCACCGTGATATCGATTCGCTGAGATGCACCCGGCTTCAATTCGATCTGCGTCGTGCTCAATGAAATCTTGCGCACATCCATCGGCTTGGCGATCGATACCGTGTGCATCTCCACCGGATAATGCCCCCGGCCACCGCCCGGCATGTAGACCTCTTGCATGGTGCTCGCCATCGCCACCAGCGGCTTCTTGCTCCCGTCCGCTTGGTCGAGCATCGACGTCCCGGTAATCTTCACATTCGACACGCCGATCGCTGCATCGGGGGATGCACTAAGCCATATCGCACCGTCCGGCCGTCCACTCAAAATGCGGCCCGCAACCGCGGTTACCCCGGGAGGCAACCCATCGATGGCCAACTGTATCTCACCCGCAAATCCATTCCGGCGCAACGCTTTCACATAGATCACACTCGCTATCGCCGGTGCCAATTCGGTCTTGTCCGTATCCGCCTCGACCAAAAAATAAGGCTCGGCACGGGTCACCCGCACTGCGTACGGGAAATCGATCCCGCCCCGACCATGCAGATCCTTGATCTCAACGGTGTACTTGCCATCCGCAGGCGCTACCCAATTCTCTAACATCCCATCCGACGACATGACGCGATCGAAGGTCATGTCGTCCACCTCGCTAAGCGCGGCCCCTGGTTCGTTCAACACCCGAAGCTTCGGATCCAAACTGGAACCCAGGCGGCGCGCCAACACCTCAAACGTGAACTTCTCTTGCGCTTTGGCTTCGAACTGAAATAGATCCACTTCCGACGGCTTATCAATGGCTCCTGACAATACCGCTGGGACCGTGAACGGTGTTGCACTCGTGGTTAATGCTGGGTTCGTACCGTCCGTTGCGGTTGGAGTTCCAACGGGTGCAGTAATCTCGGGAACAATGGGACTTGAAGTCCCGACGACGGAAACACTTTGCAAGGGTTGGCTTGGCAACTCCGTCGAGACTCGAACAATTCGACCATCTGAGTCGGCGGGTAATTGCATCGCCTGTTGCGAATTGGCAGGCACCCCAAAACCTAGTAGTTGAACGGTACTGGGGGCACCATTGGCTGCGAGCACCAGGGGTCGGACCATGGTCACGAACGGCCGAGTGCTGCACTCGATGCTGTAGGTCCAATCCGCGTTGCCTTGATAGCGAACATCGCGGACCTCGAGGACATAATCGCCTGGACGATCGATTTGGTAGTGGAGCAGCGGATCGCCGGCGTAATGATTGTCGCTGGAGGCTAGTGTGGATCCCATGTCGTTCCGAAGCGTGATCATTGGGTCCACGCGTGTTTGCATGTCATGCAAACGGTTTTGCAATCGCTGGGACACCATATGAAAGGTGATCGCAACGGGTTGATCGACGTGGAATTTGAAGAAGTCGAGATCTTCTCCTTTCTCGATGGCGCCGCACAACGTTGCGGGCAGTGTGATTGTTTGCGATTTTTCGAGCACGTCATTGTCGGTAGCTTCGCTGACGATGGGCTCGCGTGCGACCACGATTTGACCGATGGTGCTGACACCATGCGGCGTCATGACCCGAAAGTCTCGGATGCCAGGAACCGCTTCGGGCACGCAGGTGAAACGCAATTTGCATTTGGAACTCATTACATCGTTCCGGTCCTTGTCCTCGGGCTTCTCGGCTTCGTTCGGTAGGAGCTCGGCCGTGACGCCGGTACCGGAGACGATGACGGAGGATGCGCCAGCCAAATTGTAACGAGCGCTCAATTCGTGATCGGTGGAGGTGCCGATACAAGCCGCGGCCGGACGGATGCTCATGAGCATCGGGTAGGAATTGTTGGTTTGGCTGTAGGCTGAGCCAGCGAGCGATAAGAAAAGAACCGCGGCTCCGAAAAAAGGAATGATGTAGCGAGGGAGATGAGAGAGGAGCATGGGGATTCGTTCTTCGTTCTTAGTGCTTCGTGCTTGGTTCTTGGGGGAAATCAGGGGCGAAGGGTGCGGGGTGAGGGAGAAAGGGAGAAGGGAAAAATGGAGAATGGAGAATGGAAAATGGTACTAAGAAGAGCAAGTGGGCGTTTGTTTTTTGTCTAGCGAATAGCTACTAGGTACTGTTCTGGGATGAACCCGGTGGTAAGCGATTGGGTTGGTGAGATGTGTGGGTAGCTGTCAGTTGTTGCTCCCACCGGGATAAACCCGGTGGAAAGCGATAGGGGGTGGTAGTGCGAAATTAACTGCGCAATGTTGGGCCTCCGCCGGCCTTGTGCCGGTGGAGCCGCGACTGGCAGCTACCAGGAATACCCCAATCCGCTCTCTTCTTCGTTGTGGCGGAGCCACAACGGAGAAGAGGCCGCTTAATGTTCGGGGGCGTAGGTAGCTGTCAGTTGTGCTCCCACCGGGATAAACCCGATGGAAAGCGATAGGGTTGGTGGGTTGTGTGGGTAGCTGTCAGTTGTTGCTCCCACCGGGATGAACCCGGTGGAAAGCGATGCGCGGTCAAGCAGTTCCCCTCCCCAGACCCCAACAACTTAAGCCTTAAGCCTTTAGCCTACAGCCTACAGCCTACAGCCCCACTTATCTTACAAACATGAATTGCTTGGAGTTGATCAGCGCCCAGATCAAGTCTTGGTAGCCCTCGGCGGGACTGGGACACGATGCAACGAACTGTCGGCTCTCGGCCATCTCTTGCGTCGTTGGGAAACGGCACAGCGTCGCTAAATACAACTCTTCCAAGCACTCATCAACCGCCTTGCCCGATGCCACCAGCTTGGCCACCCGGCCGTTCCCATCCGCGATTTTTCCAGCCAAAATATCTCCGTTGAGCGTATGCAACGCTTGCGCCAAATTCTCATCCGGCGTCCGCTCGCATTCGCAGACACTGGCACGCTTGGGTTTGCCAAACGTCACCAAGAATGGATTGGTATTCCCAGCCGCCGCGTCCGGCAACTCGATCGCCCGAGTCCCTAACGGCAAACTCGGATGCTTGGTTTTGACCATCGTCGCATCATCGATGCAGTCGAGCAGCGCTTCGGCTGCCACTCGCTTCACTCGGTAGTGGCTATAGAACCGTTCGTCCCCTTCGTTGGTAACATTGGGTTGCGAGTCTAACTGGTACAACCGCGAACGCATGATCGTTCGCATCAATTGCCGAACGTTGAACCCCGAGCCCTTGAACTCGGCAACCAAGGCATCCATCATGGCTGGATTCGACGGGGGATTGGTCGACCGTAGATCATCGATCGGCTCTACCAATCCTCGGCCGAGCAAGTAGGCCGTGTATCGGTTCACCATGTTCCGTGCAAACCACGGGTTGCTCGGTTGGGTTAACCAGTTGGCCAACCCGATCCGACGGTCGTTGGGGTCTTCGATCGGCTCACCCTCGAGCGGCGTCGGCTTCATCACCGCTCCGGTCTTGGGATGACTGACCTCGCCCCCCGAAGTGACCATCACGACTGTCTCACCACCAAAGATGCCAAACTCCGAACTATTCTTGCTGGCCACTCGTGAAAAGAACGCCGCGAACCCATAGTAGTCCGCTTGGCTTATTCGCTCATAAGGATGGTGATGGCATTTTGCGCACGCAAGCCGCGTCCCTAAAAACAGTTGGGCGGTGGACTCGGCAAGGTCGCTCGGATTGTTCGCGATGCGAAAGTAATTGGCTGGCCCGTTCGAAAAGATGGAGCCTTTGGCGGTGATCAGCTCCGATACGAACTGACTCATGGGCTTGTTGGTCCGAAACGATTCTCGCAGCCAATTATGGAGCGACCACATCCCGCTCTCGCCGACCACCGTGCTGTTGTTCCGGATCAGATCCGCCCACTTCAATGTCCAATAGGCTGCGAATCGGTCATTGTACGTGTCTTTTGCGGGGTCGCCTGTCAACCCGAGCAAGCGATCGATCCATTGATTGCGTTTGTCCGGATCGGTGGATGCGAGGAAGGCTCGCGATTCCTCGACCGTCGGTAATCCACCGATCGTGTCCAGGAATGCCCGCCGCAGGAATGTTGCGTCGTCGCAAACAGCGGACGGAGTCAGCCCGAGCTCCTCAAATTTCGCTCGTGCCAAATCATCGATCGCATTGTTGGATTGCCACTGTGCCAGCTCGGCCTTGTCCGAGAACGGGACCACAAAGGTTGCGATCTCGGCTTGGTTCGCAAAGCGTGCCATCACGGCACCTTGGCCTTTGCCTTGTGTCATCGCGACGCCGGACTTACTGACCTTGACGACACCTTCGTCCATCGCATCGAAGCGAGTCCAACTGGTGACATCGCGCGTGGTGCCATCCGCGTACGTCGCGATGGCTTGCAATTGCTGCTGGGCACCGATGTGGTCAATTCGCTTCTTCGGATAGATCGCGAGCGAGGTTACTTTGGCCGGCTCATTGCTGGGCCGAGGCGCACCGTTTGCGATCCACGTCGTAAGAATGCGCACATCGTTCGAATCGGGAGAAAACCGAGCTCCACCGCCGTGCGGGATGAGATTGGTCCCTTTTTGCAGGATGAGGCTTTGAGAAGGATTGTTCAGGTTGAGTCGTCGTCCTCGGGCAGCAACCGCGAGGGATTGATAGTCGAGGAGCGGGTCGAATGCCATCACCGACAGGACCAAGCCACCTTTGCCGTATTGGCTGGCATGGCACGCGCCGGCATTGCACCCGGCGCGGGTGAGCACAGGGAGGATATCCCGATGGAAGTCGACAATCGGGTTCGGAGATACCTCCTGAACATCGACTTCGATCGACTTGGTTTTGCCCTCGAATTGGATCGTGATCGAAGCGGTACCATTGGAAACCGCGGAGACACAGCCGGTGCTGTCCACCGATGCAACCGATGGGTTTTCGCTACGATAGGTCGCAGCCGAGGTTCGATCGGGACTTCGGTCGCTGAGTCCACCATCCTCGGCGAGTTCCCGCACGACTAACTGGGATTGGGCGAAATTCCCCTTGAGGGTGATGCGAGCGGGCGCTACGTCCAATTCGCCCGCGATGCTGTGGGCCATGCTGAGTAGCACTGCCACGAGACAGCCAAGCAATGCGGCCAGATTAGATCGATCGCCCGCTCGATGGGTGTCGAGCCATAATGTTGGCATACGGAATATTGTGGGCAAACGGAATCGAGGAGAGGAGTTTAGATCCATTCTTTGACCGGTTCCCCTTCGATGAGTCGAATGGGACGACCATCGTTTGCGGTGACGGTAAGGTCCAGGGGCAAGCCCAGTTTGTGGTACATCGTCGCGACGATGTTTTCGGTGAAGTACTCGTTCGACTTGGGAACGCCACCTTCGGCGTCGGTTTCGCCGAGGACCAAGCCGCCTGGGACACCTGCGCCGGCCATGACTACAAAGCCTGCCGAAGCCCAGTGATCTCGGCCGATGGCCGGATTGATTTTTGGAGTGCGTCCGAAGTCCGTCATCCACACGACGAGGGTCGAATCGAGGAGGCCTTGTTGCTCGAGATCGATCAGCAATGCCGGGAGAGCTTGGTCGACCTGCGGCATGCGATGTTGCTTGAGACCATTGAAGCAGTCTTGATGGTGGTCCCAGCCTGGGTCGCTGACGGTGACGAATCGGACGCCGGATTGGACGAGTCGGCGAGCGAGGAGCATCCGTTGTCCGAACGGAGTGCGTCCGTAATCATCGCGCAGTTTAGGGTCTTCGCTGGCGATATCGAACGCTTGTCGCGTCTCCGGGGCCGTGATCATCTTGAACGCGGTCTTATAGTGTTCGTCGAGTGCGTCGAACGCGGCGGGTTGGAGATCCGCAGTGCGTTGCATCCGGTCGATCTTGGTCAAGATCTCGCGGCGTCGGTCGATCCGAGTCAGTTCCATGTTCAAGGGAGGGGTGATATCGCGGACCGAGAACTTGTCCACGTTGGCTTCGGCATGGATTTCGAAGCCCGCGTGCTCGAGACCGAGGACGCCTGGCAAGCCCCCTTGGAAGGAGCGATCGACGTGGGCGCCGAGTTGGATGAACGGGGGAAGAGCCGATTTGAATCCTTTTTGGTGCGAGACGACCGAGCCGACGCATGGATACACGAGGCTGGGGTTCACATTGCGGCCGGACATGCACCAGTGGTCAGCAACACCGTGTCCTGCGTTCTTTGGGTTCCAACTGCGCATGACCGAGAACCGGTTGAGTTCTTTCGCCATCCGCGGACAGAGTTCGGTGAAGTGGACACCGGGAACGGCGGTTTCGATCACCCCGAGAGGTCCACGCACGCCGTCGGATGCGAGGGGTTTTGGGTCGAGGGTATCGTGGTGGCTGGTGCCACCTTGGGTCCAGATGAAAATGCAGTTGATCTCGGAGTCTGCTTGACCGCCGTTGGCGAGCAACCGAGTGGGGTCGAGGAAGCTGGAGATTGTGAGTCCCGCGACGCCGGCTTGGAGGATATCGCGTCGAGACATCGATCGCTTCGACGGATCTGCGGAATGAGCAGCAGCGGTGGTGGATGGGATTGGGCGAGCGGTCGCAGGACGTAAGCTGTTCCGGGGTTGGGTAGCCATAGGATCCTCCATAGGCAAACAGACGCCGAGGTGCTGCAATCATGCAACCGATGCGGGGCGGCTTTGGGTTTAGGAAGGGAACAATCGGGCGGAGGGATTATGGTAGGCAGGACGAGCGACCATCAAGGCCGCTCGCATCACCTAACTATAGACCACAAGGGGGGAAATCGCAAGATTGCGGCTGGTTGTGTTCGCGAGTCCGGAGGTAGGGAAGGGTGAAGGAGTAAGGGTAAGACTAAAGACTAAAGACTAAAGGCTTAAGGCGTAGCTGAAATCCGCTTGACCGCGCATCGCCTTCCACCGGGTTCACCCCGGTGGGAGCAACAACTGGCAGCTACAGCTTACCCCACCACCGCTGCCGCCTTCCACCGGGTTCATCCCGGTGGAGGCAACAACTGACAGCTACACGCTTCGCTGCGCTCAATGACAGCCTTTCGCTTGGGGCAAAGCCCCAAGCGGAGATCAGGGCGGGGGCGCGATGGGTAGCTGCCAGTCGCGGCTCCACCGGCACAAGGCCGATGGAGGCCAGAAGAGCCGTAAGGTTTAAGCGATAAGGTCTTAGGCAGAGATGAAATCCTTAGGACCGCGCATCGCCTTCCACCGGGTTCACCCCGGTGGAGGCAACAACTGGCAGCTACACACGCCCCTCACCACCACCCCCTATCGCCTTCCACCGGGTTCACCCCGGTGGAGGCAACAACTGATAGCTACTCGCGACCCTCCCCACCCCGCACACCGCTTTCCACCGGGTTTATCCCGGTGGGAGCAACAACTGGCAGCTACACGCTTCGCTGCGCTCACGGCGAGCCTTTCGCTTGGGGCAAAGCCCCAAGCGGAGAGTAGGGCGGGGGCGCGATGGGTAGCTGCCAGTCGCGGCTCCACCGGCACAAGGCCGATGGAGGCCAAGAGAGCCGTAAGGTTTAAGCGATAAGGTCTTAGGCAGAGCCGAAATCC
>CAITIE010000027.1 GCA_903892355.1 uncultured Pirellula sp.
ACCACGCATCTGAACACCGAGGACATTGAAGTCCGCATCGGCGGTTTCGATCGTTGGAGCTTCTTGGCCGTTGAGGAACGCGACCTCGATCAGTGGCAGATCGTTCGGGTCGGTGATTAGGTACCAGGCCTTGGAAGAGTTGCCCGTGTAGAGGGCGTTGGCGAGGTACCGGCTGACTTCGACGCGGAACTTGCCCACGTGTGGGTTGGTGATCGGAACACGAGCATTGGCGGTGCCATCACGCATTTCCAGCGACTTGTACAGCTGCGAGCCGATCGCCGACAATGCGGTTGGCACGAGCATGATGGCAGGCATTGTACCGATCGGTTTGCCATCGGAATCGACTAGGTCGTAGTAGGCAACTTCGGCCTTGGTCAATCCATCGATCGAGAGCACCGTATCGGTCCCCGACAGGAAGTTCTTGTTTCCTGCCGTGAAAAATGCGGCGTTGTTGAGGAAAATCGTCCAGAACACATCGTTGATCTTCAGGCCTGAGCCGCGACCAAGTTTCCTCGGTACCGTGGTGATCGCGCCAAGGTCATCGTTGATGATGTCGCGTCGATCGACGGCCATCATCAAGCCGTAGGTGTCGGCTCGGTTGGTGTAACTTTCGTTCCCAAGGTTGCCGTGCTTGAGTTCACCTCCAGGAGCGACCAATTCGTACTGGTCCTTACCGATGAGCCGGTAGCTGGTAACCGTCTTGAAGTCCGAGACATTGCGGACCGCACAGATGTTTCGCCAGACTCGCTCGACGCTGTAGAACCCATCCAATAGAAACTTATTGGCAACGTTCGAGAGAATCCCTCCGATGTCGATGTTGCTCGCGGAACTGGCTTCGATGGAGTTACCGAAGGCGGCTCGCATCACGGATCGGTGATCGCGGAAGTTGCGTCCGGAGTATCCATTGGCCCAAGCGGCTTCGAGAATCAGCTCTTGCAAACCGATTCCACCTCGGAACCGTCGGGCTGCTAGTTCGAGCGATTGCTCGTCGGCAACTTCCTCGACGTTTGAAAGATTGGCTGCCATGAAGCAAGCCGCCTCAAGAACCGACGCGTTGATCGTGTTGTTTTGCACATGAATGGCTGGAACCGCTGGGCGAGTGGCTCGGATCTTCTCGAGTTCTGCTTTTTCAAGATTCCATCCTTCGCGGATCGCACGAGCCTCCAAACTTGGAAGTGCACCGTTGTAAATGCGACGAATCCCGGCGATGCGATCCAGTTCGGTCGCATGGGCACTGCGCATTGCTTCGATCGCGGCATTGACCTCCGGCTGGGTCGTTACCGGCTCGGGGGTTGCCACTGGTGCTGCGACCGGAGTGGTCGTTGGAGTCTGAGTTGCGTTGGGATCGTCTTGAGTTGGTGTTTGCGAATCATCCATGTCTGGTTCTCCAGGGGTTGAAGATGCCTGAGCTGCGACACTCGCGCTCGTTGCTCCGTCGGCACCAAGGTCTACGAAACTGATTTCACCAAGCGAGGACTTGCGAACCACGTTCACCGGACCGCTGTACTGCGTTCCGTTGACGGTGACCTTTTGCCCTTCCTTGACGAACTCGAATTCATCCACGCCAGCGCCGACTGAGGCTTGCCAGGGG
>CAITIE010000028.1 GCA_903892355.1 uncultured Pirellula sp.
GCGAAGCCCCAACGGAGGGGGGAGAACCTTTTCGGTGGGGGGATAGGTAGCTGCCAATTGTTGCTCCCACCGGGATAAACCCGGTGGAAAGCGATGCGCGGTCGTTCGGATTCCAGCTCTTTGTCTGAAGCCTGAAGACTGCCCTAGGCCTCCATCGGCCTCGTGCCGGTGTGAAATTCAAACAATTCAGTGCGATCGATTATGCGGTTTGTACCGGCAACCGGGACGCGAAAACGTTTGGTTTTTGCTGTCCGGTATGGTATCCGGGCGGCCGGCAAGCGATCGTGTACGTAGACAATTGTTCGTCCGCGCAATTCGCGGAAGGACGCAAACCCCGGCTAACGCCACTGGGCTGATAGACGTTTTTTACGACCCGAAAAAACAGAAGCAAAATCCGTTGGTATGAAGATCCATAAACGCTCCACACCGGAAACACGACAGCGGCAAATCTTTAATTGGCCACTACTCGTCATCACCTTGCTCGTCATCGCGATCGCTGTCCCCGTGATCATCTTGGTCCATTCCCTCCAAATGGGGAACGTCGCGAACTCGATCCTTGCAAAAGCAGACGAAGCCAAGTCAAAAGAAGAATGGGCGAAAGCGGCTAACTACGTCGAACGCTACCTGCTACTCAAGCCTATCGACGGCAAACGAAAGATCGATCTCGCGGAACTCTACGATAAATCCGCCAAATCGATTCCTGAAATTCAGCGACTGATCACGCTGCAGTCCATCGCCATCGGCGCATGCGAAGCGGACAAATCCCTCGAGTCGCAGGCCCCCGTGATTCGTCGCCGCATGATCGAGCGATTGATGGAGATCGGCCGCCAAGAAGATGCGATGGACCAAATCGCCAAAGTCGCCACGCCTCAAGTGGACCTGGAACTCGAACGTTGGTTGGCGCTTTGCCGTTACCAATTGGCTTTCGAGAAGCGAACGCACCGCCTGTCGACCGCTTCGCAGTCCCAATTGCCCGAGTGGTTGGCATCGATCGAATCGATGCATGTCGTCGATCTGCTACTCAAGACGATTATCGATAGCCCAGGGAATATGGAAATCAGCATGGCTCTGGCCCAAGCCTGCCTCGGCGATCCGGAGATCCTGCGCAATTCCCAAATCGCAGGAGATTCGCCACAAGATTTGAGAGCGCGCGCTTTGGTCATCGCTGACCGGATGTTGGCTGCCCATCGCGAGGACCCGATGGCATGGCTCTCCCACTATAAGATTTCATCGCAACTCGACCGAATCGCTGCGGAGTCGGATATCCGACAGGCATTGTCCCTCGCACCGGAAGACACTCGTGTCCTCAAAGAGGCAGGGAATCACTACCTGAACCGTGCACGAAATGCGGTGGGTGTGGCGGAACGCCAACAGCGGGAACCATGGCTTGCTCAATCGGAAGAGTATTTCCGCAAAGTCCGTGATAAAACCGGAACACGCGACCCTGAGTTGATCGTGGGACTAGGCGATGTTCTCGCCGAACAAGGGAAAATTGACGAGGCGATCGCCGTTTGGCAAGACGGTACACGCGTTGCCGTTCCACCGACGGCGAGCCTCCATTTCCGAATCGTGGATAACTTTATCCGAGAGAAAAAGTTGGAGGACGCACTCGTGGCTTTGCAGTCCATGGACGAGTCAATTCGCCGCGAAGGTCCTCAGCTACCAAGAAATTTCCAAAGTACGATCTCTCGTGTCGCCAAGCAGCAGTGGTCTACTTATTACGTGGCCATGGGCGATTACCGCGCGGCTACGACCACGTTGGAACAAGTCGTATCCGGTAACCGGGAACTGGATGCGTCCAATCAAGCGGAAGTGTTCAATTTCCTCGGGTCGGCTTACTTCCAAATGGGGCAATGGGACCGCGCGGCGACCGCCTTTGAACAAGCGGTCGCTTTGCAACCGACGGTGGCTCAATATCACCGCGGTGCCGCTAGCGCGTGGTATGCAGCGCAGCGATTCAACGAAGCGTTAAAGCAATTGCAAGCAATCGATCCTAAGTCGGGAAGCGACTGGATTCAAGTGGGAGAAGTGATCCTCGACCTGCAGCGTCGTCAAAGGCCGGAACCAGGTTTGTGGACTCAGTTCGATACGGCCATGATCGCCGCGCGTCGGATGGTGGAAGGGGATGTTTTGCTCTCGGATAAACCGTGGGTGCTCGATTTGATTGGAATGGATGCGGTTCTGCTCCGTGCGGATCCCCGAGTCCGTTCGACGCTGTATCAGACCTCCTCGGAGCGACTGATGGAACTGTGCGAACAGTACCCGAAGGCTGACGATCTATGGCGCCGCTCGGTGTCGCGCATGAGAGCGTGGGGGCAAGCCGAGATGGCCGGGAAATTGTTGGAGCAATTGCGCCAACGCGCTCCCGACAGCACCGAAGCGACACTCGCCCAAGCGGAGGTGCTCGCCCAAGAAGGGATGGCAGACGATGCGAGACGTGTTTTGGAAACTCGATTGGCATTGGATCCAGAGAATGACGCTTTGAAGCAAGCGATCGTCCAGTTGAGCGCTGCACGCGGGCAGTGGGGTCTCGCCATGGATGAGATGTCCCGTATGACCGGCAAGAGCTTGCTCAAAACTCGTGAGCTCTGCGAATTGGCGTTGCAAGCACCCGTGGTTTCGAACCAAAACGATCTTCAGGATGAAGCACTGGTGCGGACCAAGCTCAAGGAATGGAATGACAATGTTTTGAAGTATGAAAATGAACTGAGGGAGTTGGAGGGAGATACCGGGACTGAATGGAGATTCATCCGAGCGAAACGCTTATTGGCATCAACGAGCCTCGACAAAGGGACAGACATGTCTGAAGTCGTCGAGATTGGAGGGTATCTCGACCGGCAACGCCCATCATGGACATCGACCCACGTTTTGCTCGGCAACATCGCCGAACGCCAAGACAACGCCAACCGTGCCATTCGTGAGTACACTCGGGCGATCCAGTTGGGCGAGCAAGATATCCAAATCTACGAGCGACTGGCAGAGTTGTTGTATCGACAGGGGATGCTTACCGAAGCGAGTGCACTAATCGATCGCCTCGGTGATCGTTCCAACCGTTCTCGACGTTTGTCCTCGCTGGCGCTCGGATTGTCCAGCAACAGCCAACAGGAAATGATGACCGTTGCGAAATCCGGGACCGTCTCCCGTCCAAGGGATCCGATGGCATGGGTTTGGTTTGGGCAAGTGGTCGAAGTGAGTTCGCGAGGAACTCCGGAGGCGGAGCGCAAGCTACAGCTTGAGGAAGCCCAAAAGGCATTTGATAAAGCGAATGAACTGGCTGGAGATAAGGACGTTCGCGTGCTCACGGCCGAATTCAATTATTACCAAATCACCGATCAGCAAGACAAGATCGAGGAAACCATCAAACGTATTCGGGATGCGGATGCCATTGATCTTTCGCTTCGATGGGTGACATTGGCTCAGATCTACCAAAATCTCGGACGGATGGACGATGCATTATCTTCCTACGAGGAGGCCTCGCGTGCAGGTGCGAATCAAGTTGATATCGGCAATCGAATCGCGCAGTTATTCCTTGCTCAGGGCAAGCAAACGGAAGCGATTGAACAACTCGAAAAAGTGCTCAACGCAAACCCTAATGACAGTACCACGCGACGATCGCTCGCGACACTGCTCGCCTCGCGTGGATCCGACCAAGATTGGGAGAAGGTCAATAAGCTGCTCGCTGGATCGCGCGAGACGAACACCCCTGATGATCGGAGATTGCAGGCGGAGCTACTCGCCCAGCGTGGGACTCCTTCGGATCTGGGACAAGCTCAATTCCTTCTCGAAGGTTTGGTGGAGGATCCGACCAATCGAACCGACGAAGATCGGTTCCGTCTGGCTTCGGTTTATGTAAGGAATGCGAAGCTTTTGAACTTGCAAGAGGCGGACAGCGCCCCTGCTCGGCAATTGTTGGAGGCAGCCGGTCGTCAATTGAAGGCTGCGTCTCAGGGGAGTCAGGCGCCACCGGAGTACATCTATGCGTACGGTGATTTCCTGCTCGAGCAAAACAAGTATGCGGAAGCACTTGAGCAGTCCGAGCGTTTGCTGCTAGCAGCGCCAGATTCGTTTGCCAGTGCACTGTTGAAGGCCCGATTGCAGAAGGCGGATGACAAAGGGGAGCAAGCGAAGAAGACGATACTAACGTGGCTCGAAGCGAGACGATCGTCATTGCCAGCGAATTACGAGCCCGCGCAGTTGGCGCAGTTGCTGGCACAAGCCGGCCAAGCGCTGACTACGTTGAAGGCAGATGTCGAAGCGGAGCGACTGCTGCGCGAGGCGTTTGACCTCGATAGCCGAGCCGGTTTGGACTATGTACGTAATCTGGCACGGTCCGAAGATTCCGTGGCGCGTCGCAAGGCGATTGAGTTTCTGGTCAATCGAGTGAAGCAGGATCGTTCGACCGACACTGCGAAGTTGCTTGCGGGATTGCTGTCTGTTGGGCAAATCGATCCGGAAATCTTTGAGCAAGGAGAGGCAGTGCTTTTGGAGATCGAGTCTGCCAACGAATCGGATGCAGAGCTGTTGCTCGCGATCGCGGATCTTTGGCTATCGCAAAACAAAGCGGTACAAGCCATCGATACGTATCGAAGAATCATTAAGATCCGGCCCAATGATGTCGTTGGGTTGAATAACCTCGCCAATCTGCTCGCGGAGCAACCTGGGGGGACGGATGAAGCGATCCAGCACATCGATCAAGCGATCCGCATTGCGGGTCGGCAACCACTGTTGCTGGATACGAAGGGTGTCATCTTGATGATCGGTAATCGCGTCGAGGAGGCGATTCCGATTTTCGAGATTGCGGCAGCATCGAGCCCCGATCCGAGATTGACATTCCATTTGTACATCGCCTTGAGTCGAGCAGGTCGCGAGCAAGAGGCAGCGCGGATTCGAGCGAAGATCAAGGTTGAGGAGCTGAGAAAAACATTGTTGACCCCGGATGACCAATCGGAATTGGCGAAATTCGAGGCAGCAACCCTTTAGTGAAGGTGTGGACAGGCATTAGGCCTTAGGCCCAAGCAAGAGATCCAATCATCATCGTGAGCGTCAATGCGCTAGCAGTCGGTTTTAGGATAGGCTGAGGGCGGGAGGAAGAAATTTAACGGCATCGTGAGCGGCAACGCGCTAGCGGCCGGTTGCATTTAAAAGGTTTATGTAAGCGTCAACGCACTAGCGGGCCGGTTGCATGAATTGGTTTTTGTGAGCGTCAATGCGCTAGCAGTCGGTTTTGAGGATAGCCGAAACCCGCGGCTAGCGCCCTGCGGCTCACGAGGCCGGAACGAATGTACCCTTGGCTGGCTGTTCCGCCTCCATCGGCCTTGTGCCGGTGGAGCGACGACTGACAGCTACCAGGAGATCCCCATCTCCCCCCTCCTATATTGAGGCTTTGCCTCAATCTAGGAGGCGATACGAGAGAAAATTGGCGGCAGTAGCTACCAATTGTTGCCTCCACCGGGTTTAACCCGATGGAAGGCGACAGAATGACGATTCAAACCGTCCGCATGAGCGGCAACGCGCTTGCGACCGGTTGCATTTAAGAGGTTTATGTAAGCGGCAACGCACTAGCGGGCCGGTTGCATGAATTGGTTTATGTGAGCGTCAATGCGCTAGCAGTCGGTTTTGAGGATAGGCTGAGGGCGGGAGGAAGAAATTTAACGGCATCGTGAGCGGCAATGCGCTAGCGGCCGGTTTCATTTAAAAGGTTTATGTAAGCGGCAACGCGTTAGCGGGCCGGTTGCATGAATTGGTTTTTGTGAGCGTCAATGCGCTAGCAGTCGGTTTTAGGATAGC
>CAITIE010000029.1 GCA_903892355.1 uncultured Pirellula sp.
CGTCGATTAGTGAAGATTAGTGTTTCGTAGGTTTGGGAACACTAATTGGCACTAATCTTCACTAATCGGTGAAAGTCTGGTCCAAGGGATCGGATAGAGAGTCAACGTGTTTCGATGGATTGTCTGGATTGAGATCGAACAGCCAAGAGAATTGTCACGCGGAGCCGCGGAGAGTTTTGACCTCCAGTCGTTGATCGTTCCAATTGATTAGTGTCGATTAGTGAAGATTAGTGTTTCGTAGGTTTGGGAACACTAATTGGCACTAATCTTCACTAATCGGTGGCAGGCTAGTCCAAGCGATCGGATAGAGAGCCAACGTGTTTCGATGGATTGGCTGGGATCTCGCTTTGGGAATTGAAATCACTGACGCACGCGGTAGGCTAGGGCCTCTGCTGCGTTCGATGTCGATGTTTTGGAGATACCATGAGCTTACCCTGTGCACGAACTACCCTGATCGCTTTGCTCGCTCTCATGCTCCCATATCCGGCGATCGCATGCCAAGAGAGTAACGCTCCCGATCTCGTGTTCTACAACGCACAAGTCATCACGGTGGACCAGGCGTTCTCAGTGCACCAAGCAGTCGCGGTAACCGGCGAGAAAATACTTGCCGTCGGTAACAATGACGACATGCTCAAACTGGCAGGGCCTGCGACGCAACGCATCGATTTGCAGGGCAAGACGATTCTACCCGGCCTGATCGATTCCCATGTGCACGCAACCGCCGCGTCGACGCATGAGTTCGACCATACGATTCCTACCATGCAAACTATCGATGATGTGCTTGCGTATATCAAAAGCCGCGTCGATGCCGTCGACGATGGCCAATGGATCACGGTTAGCCAAGTGTTCATAACGCGGCTCGATGACCAACGCTTTCCAACCCGAAAGGAACTGGACAGTGTCGCACCGAACAATCCCGTCTTCTTTCGCACCGGTCCCGATGCCGCCCTCAATTCCATGGCGTTGAAACTGAGCGGCATCGATAAAGATTTCAAGTTCCCGGAAGGGATCCGTGGCCGTGTCGAATTGGATCCGACGACTGGAGAATTGACGGGCATCATCCGAAGTGCTGAGAAATTCTTAGCCGTGCCGAACACCGGCTCCACGCCAAGCCCCGCCGATCGCAAATCACGTTTGAAGCAAATGATCGCCGATTACAACTCGGTCGGCATCACCAGCATTTCCGATCGCAACGCCAGCGACGACGCCATCGAACTGTACCGGTCGCTGCAACAGAGCGAGGAACTCCATTGCCGTGTCTATTTGTACTACGCGATCAATGCGGCCGACTCGATGGATACGATCCAACAGACGATTCGAACGGCCGCGGAATCCCCATTGCACGCGTACAACGATCGCTTGTGGTTGCGAGGTGTCAAAGTCTTTCTCGATGGGGGGATGCTGACAGGGAGCGCCTACATGCAGAAACCTTGGGGTGTGAGCAGCATTTATGGGATCAACGATCCCGAATATCGCGGGGTTCAGTACATCGAACCTGAAAAGCTGTACGCGATCAGCAAACTCGCCTTGTCGAGCGAATTGCAAATGACGGCGCATTCGGTCGGCGATGCGGCGGTTACGTTGTTGGTGAAAACGTACGAGACTATCGATCGCGACGATTTCTCCATCGCGGGCAAACGGCCTTGTGTCACGCATTGCAATTTTATGTCTGCGGAAGTCATCGATACCATGTCACGGCTCGGCATTGTCGCGGACCTACAACCCGCGTGGTTGTGGCTTGATGGCAAGACACTTCGCAAGCAGTTCGGCGAGGAGCGAATGGAGTTCTTTCAGCCTTATCGCACGCTATTCGAGAAACAAGTCATCGTAGGTGGCGGTTCCGACCACATGCAGAAGATTGGAAGTATGCGATCGGTGAATCCTTACAATCCTTTTCTAGGGATGTGGATTGCGATGAAGCGGCAACCACGTTCTGACGACCGTACCCTTCGCCCCGAGCAATCGATCACGCGCGAACAAGCGATCCGGCTGTACACGATGAACAATGCGTGGCTTTCGTTTGAGGAAGACAAAAAGGGGTCGATCGAGCCGGGGAAGCTTGCGGATCTGATCGTGCTGGAGACAGATATCCTGCACTGCCCCATGGATCAGGTGAAGGAGATACAAGTTCTGCAGACGTTCGTTGGGGGGAAACAGGTTTATCCGAACCGGGATTGAAGCACTGAGGAGCGAGGCCGGACATTGCGCGGAGGGAAGAAGCGAGAGAGCGGGAACAGCCGAGAGCAGCCGTCGAGCACGAGCACCGCTCCGCTGAGCACGAGCAGGAGTACGATGGGGAAAGATCAGCTGCGATGCTTCGGTTTTATTTCGTAATCAGTCCGCTTCTGCGGACGGTACTCGTACTCGTAATCGCTGTTCCTACGATACCATGATAATGTTCAGCGCTAGGATCACGATTGGTGGTCCTCGCTTTCCGCCGGGTTTACCCCGGTGGAAGCAACAACTGACAGCTACTTTAGCCCCTCATCTATTAGGTTGCCTCTATTCGTTGGGGCTTCGCCCCAACGAACAAGCGTGGGGAGTGGGACACGGTTGGGTAGCCTTCAGTCGTGGCTCCACCGGCACGAGGCCGGGTGGAGGCCGGACATTGCGCGGAGGGAAGAAGCGAGGGGAGCGAGAAAGCCAGAACAGCCGGTAGCAGCCGTCGAGTACGAGTACCGCTGCGCTGAGTACGAGTACGAGTACGATGGGGAAAGATCAGCTGCGATGCGATCGTATCGGTTTTCGACCGAGATTCATTTCCCACAATATCGCCCACTTCGACGACTCTTGCGGTCCGGATCCGGATCGGTCCTTTGCTGACTCAAGGCCTTCGGATCACGATACGAAAAAACCCAAGGAATCCCTTGGGTTTGTCTCGATTTGTCAAGCGTTGTCTTCGCTTGGCTTTTCTATTCAAGTGGGCGATATTGGGTTCGAACCAACGACCTCAACGATGTCAACGTTGCGCTCTAACCAACTGAGCTAACCGCCCTCTGTTCGGGACTCCGATTCTCGATCAAAGGTGGCAAATGTCAAGTCCTGAACGGCCGGGGCGATGGGAGATTGGTTGCCCAAGTGGGGCGTCATGTGTATGCTTTCCCCTAGCGTTTTATTGAATTTCATGTCGAATCGCGGTCCCGCACTGCCGGTACCCCTTTTCCTCAATGATTTTCACCTTTAGACACGGCAAGGATCCGACCTGAACCAACCTCGCTCCTGACCCAAACTCATCCAGGTCCAGTCCCCTTTTGCCCCAGCTCCCCCCGTTTGCCCCAGCTTCATGTCCAACCTAAGCCAAAGAGTTGTAATTACCGGCCTCGGTGTCGTCGCTCCCATCGGACGTGACCTCGATACCCTTTGGGAGAATTTGTCCGCCCGGCGAAGCGGCGTCACGCAGCTCGATTGCTTGCCCCTCGAATCCCTCCCCGCTCGTTTCGGCGGACAAGCCAAATGCTTTACCGGCGATATCGGTGACTTTGGACCGCTCGAGAAGAACCTGCAACGGTCGATCAAAAAGAACCAAAAGGTGATGTGCCGCGAAATCGAGATGGGCGTGGCCGCTTGTCAGCTGGCGCTCCATCATTCCGGACTCGGCGATCCGGAACTTCGAAACCCTGATCGATTCGGGATCGTTTACGGCAGCGACTATATCCTCACGCGCCCTGAAGAATACGCCGACGGCGTGACCGCGTGCCTCGACGCCAACCACGACTTCGATGCCTCCAAATGGCCCACCATCGGACGTCCGCAAGTCAACCCGCTCTGGCTGCTGAAGTATCTGCCCAACATGCCCGCAAGCCACGTCGCCATCTACAATGACTTGCGAGGGCCCAGCAATTCCCTCACCATCCGCGAAGCCAGCAGCGGGGCATCGATCATCGAAGCGGTCTCAGCGATCCGCCGCGGAGCCGCCGACTGCATGCTCGCCGGCGCAACCGGATCCCGTCTCGAACCGCTCCGAGCACTTCACTTTATCGCCTCGGAGCCTCTCGCCAGCCAACGTGAAAACCCGGCGGAAATGTCGCGACCTTACGACATCACCCGCGATGGTACGCTCATCGGCGAAGGGGCCGGGGCCGTCGTCTTGGAATCGATGGAACGAGCGATCGCTCGCGGTGCGAAGATCTGGGGCGAAGTCATCGCCGGAGCAAGCTCCGCCGTCAACTCGATCTCCACAGAGCGCGACAATATCCGAATCGCGATCGGCAACGTCACGAAGACACTCCTCGAACGCGGAACCCAGGCGGGTGTTGATTTCTCGCCAGGGAATTGGCACATCCACGGTTGCGGCAAGAGCGAAGTCGAAGGGGATGCGTCCGAAGCGGCCGGGATCCGCGATGCCCTCGGAGATCTCGACGCACCTGTCACCGCGGCGAAGAGTTACTTCGGCAACCTCGGTGCCGGTTGCGGCGCGATCGAGATTGTGGCCAGCTGCCTCGCCATGGATAAAGGCCAACTCTTTCCTGTCCTCAACACGCGCAACGTCGATCCGAAGTGCCCGATCCGGGTTTCTACCGGAAACGAAGCTCCCGGCGATTCGTTCCTGCAGCTTGCGTATTCATCCCAAGGCCAAGCGTGCGGCGTGCTGATCCGCAAAGTCACCTCGGGCTGATCGATTGCGCTAGTTGGATGAAACCCGCGGCTAGCGCCTTGCGGCTCACTGGGGGCATTCTAGAGAATGCCGCAATGCGAACGAAATACGCCAAAATGATGGCGACCTGGGGCTTTTTTGGGCAAAAACGGTCTCAACCTTTGCTTCCCAGCTCGATTCAGCCAGTCCAATCCAAGCCGAATCCGGTTTCGACTTGACAGAAACCCGCCTCCCCTTTAACTTTCCCTGTCCAAATTTTGAATTGGCCAGGGATTTCTGGGCCGAAGAATCGTAGGGCCGCGTCCGCGGCCATTTATTTCGTGAGATTGCAAAATGGCAGTTCCCAAGAGAAGACACTCCAACGCTCGTTCCGGCAAGCGTCGAGCACACCATCACAAGAAACCCAAGCAGTTGCAAGTATGCAGCCGTTGTAGCACCGTCGTCCCAACCCACTGCGTTTGCCCAAAGTGCGGTTACTACATGGGTCGTGTTGTTGTCGACATGGGTGAAGTTCAAGAGTAGTTCGCCGCGTTGATTCCAACGCTAGCGATTCGATTGCTTGGCAACCGACAGCTTTATTTGGCCATTTTTATTCGATGGTTTTTCTTCGACTGCCGCGACAGTTTTTGCCGCGGCTTTTGATTTTATGAGACGCAGCACTCCCGCGTCTGCTGCGCGGATCGGTTCGGCTCGATACGTTTTATCGTTGCTGACGCTGAATTTCTTCGTGCTTCTGTTCTTCCTGCTCCTGCGCGTCATCGTGCTTTAGGAAGCCGAATCGATTACGAGCACCATTTCATGGAGCACGCGCACGTAACCTCCTGGGATACGGACCGAGATTCTGGGATGTGGACAGGCCAGGGATAACGTGGATTGGGACCCCGAAGAAGCGGGAGTGTGACGTTGCGATTCTTTGAGAAGTCCTTACCCTTTTGGATATGAGTGCGGGGTGTTCGTCACCTGCCGCAGCATTTTTCCTGGCTAAGAATTCCTAGCATGGGTTTTCCAGCTTTGCTTTTCCAGTGGTGATTTGAACAAAGGGCCTAAACGCCGTGCCGAAAACAGCGCTTTTATTTCCTGGCCAAGGGGCTCAATTTGTCGGTATGGGTGCCGGGTTGCTCGAGCGCAGCGAGAAGGCTCGGGAGCTGTTCACGACCGCGTCGCAGATCCTCGGGTACGATCTC
This sequence comes from uncultured Pirellula sp., assembly GCA_903892355.1. Taxonomy (GTDB): domain Bacteria; phylum Planctomycetota; class Planctomycetia; order Pirellulales; family Pirellulaceae; genus JBKCUI01. Next base: position 5,779 of record CAITIE010000029.1, read on the forward strand.
GCAGCCCTCTGCAAATCGGGCCCCGATACGGAGCTCAATTTAACCAGTTACAGCCAGCCGGCACTGTTTGTCCATTCCGTTGCGAGCTTGGCCGATTTCTTTGACAAACGGCCTGAAGTCTCCGCCGAGGTCGTTGCAGTCGCCGGATTGAGTTTGGGCGAGTACAGCGCACTCTATGCGGCCGGCGCTATCTCCTTTGAAGATGGTGTTCGATTGGTAGCAGCGCGAGGCGCTGCGATGCAGGAGGCCGCTTCGGCGGTTCCGAGCGGCATGGCGAGTGTTCTCGGGTTGGAGCGAGCCCAGGTCGATCAGCTATGCGATGGAGCGAGGCAGCCCGGCGAGATCTTGCAAGTCGCCAATTTATTGTGCCCTGGCAACATCGCCATCTCAGGGCATAGGAGCTCCCTCGATCGATGTGAAGGAGCCGCAGCCGAAGCGGGTGCGAAATTCATTCGATTGAGTGTTGCCGGCGCGTTCCATACCGACATCATGCTTCCGGCGGTCGACACGTTGCGATCGGTATTGCAGCACGTCCGCATAAGCGACTCGCGGATTCCGCTGGTCTCCAACGTCGACGCCGAATCCCACACCGCCGCGTCGGAATTTGCCAGCTTGCTCGCAAAACAAATCGTTTCCCCGGTCCAATGGGAGAGCTCCCTGCGGCAACTGATCTCGCAAGGGATCGAGCAGTTCTATGAGATCGGTGCTGGCCGCGTGCTGACCGGTACGATGAAACGCACCGATCGCAAGATCCCGTGCGAGGCGTACGGGGACTGAGGGGGGGGAAAGGCGTCAGGCTTCAGGCGTCAGGAATAAGGAATAAGGAATAAGGAATAAGGAATAAGGAATAAGGAATAAGGACTAAGCGATACGGTACGCTTTGGAGGATTGATGAGCGGCGATACGATGGTGGCTGGTTGGTGCAACGGAACCCGCCGTTAGCGCCGTGCGGCTCACGGTTTTTCGTGTTCCAGAAGTCGCTTGGCGCTGATCTTGGTACCCTGTCCTACCGGTTCACCAACCATGATTTGTTCACGATCCATGATTTTTCTGATACAACGTTCACCACTACCATTTACCCTTTCACAACACGAGTTCATTCGATGTCCAATCCACTCGGTATAACAGCACAACTTCAAGGTCAAGTCGCATTGGTCACGGGGGCCTCGCAAGGGTTGGGTCAAGCGATCGCTATCCGTTTGGGAGAGAACGGCGCCAAGGTCCTTTGCGTGGCTCGCAACGAGCAAAAATTGGCGGAGACGGTGGCGACGATCAAGGCTGCGGGGGGTGATGCGGTTGCCATGGGTTGCGACATGACCGATCGCGCCGCGGTTGAGAAGCTTTTCGAGACCGTCGAGAACGAATACAAGCGATTGGATATTTTGGTCAACAACGCGGGGATCACCCGTGACACGTTGCTGCCTCGGATGACCGATGCGCACTGGGATGAGATCATCGCGGCGAACTTGACCAGCTGTTTCCTTTGCTGCCGCGCAGCAACACGCATCATGATGGGTCAGCGTTACGGACGGATCATCAACATGTCCAGCGTCTCCGGATTGATCGGAAACCCAGGGCAAACGAATTACTCCGCGACCAAGGCAGGGATGATCGGGTTCACCCGTTCCCTTTCTCGCGAGTTGGCAAAGCGAAAGATCACCGTCAACGCGGTCGCTCCAGGCTTCATCGAGAGCGATATGACCAAAGCCCTCGGGGATGCGGTGGTCGATGAAGTGAAGAAGCGTGTGCCAGCCAACCGACTCGGGACTCCCGATGATGTCGCGGCATGCGTTCTCTTTTTGGCTAGCACGGCAGCGAGCTATGTCACCGGCCAAGTCCTCACGGTCGATGGCGGGATGACTGGCTGATCGATCGACGACTCGACGCTCCGCGACACCACCAACAAACCACCTGCGATGGCTTCACCGAACCCCTCATCCTCCAGCAGCCCGTCCCCATCCAGTGCCAATGCGCATGGGAGCGCAGGCTCCGTGGAGGTTGCGCCGGTCCGTATCGGCAGTCTAGCGTGTGGTGGTAACCAGCCGATGGTGCTCATCGCAGGACCATGCGTCATAGAGTCGCTCAACTTGTGCTTGCAAATCGCAACTTCGGTGGCTGCGACGTGCGAGGCGTTGGGGATCCAGTACGTGTTCAAGGCATCGTTTGACAAGGCCAACCGGACGAGTGGCGGGGCGTACCGGGGGCCGGGGCTCGATGAGGGACTCGATGTTTTACGACGCGTTCACGAAGCGATCGGATGTCCAGTCACGACCGATATCCATATGCCCGAGCAAGCGGAGAGTGCGGCTGAAGTTTGCGATCTGCTTCAGATCCCGGCGTTCCTGGCACGGCAGACCGATTTGTTGGTGGCGTGCGCGGCGACCGGGAAACCTCTCAACGTCAAGAAAGGCCAGTTCATGGCCCCGACCGACATGAGGTACGTGGTCGATAAAGTACGAGCCACGCGGGCTGAGTTGCCGGGGGCTGGTTTGGGGACTGGTGATGCTGGAGCTGGGGGTGTGATGCTCTGCGAGCGAGGGACGTTTTTTGGGTATGGGAGGTTGGTCAACGACATGTCCGGTTTGCCCATCATGCGCGGGTTTGGGGTTCCTGTGATTTTTGATGCCACGCACAGCGTGCAGCAACCTGGCGGGTTGGGAGGGGCGACGGGAGGCAATCGAGCGATGGTGGAGCCGCTGGCGAGAGCGGCGGCGGCAGTGGGGGTGGACGGGATGTTTTTCGAGACCCATCCGAACCCGGACCAGAGCCCCAGCGACGGGCCGAATATGGTCCCCTTAGCTGATTTCCCCAACGTTTTACGCCGGGTGCATGAGATTTGGCGAACCGTGGCGGCTTGGCGTTCGTAGATTCTTCCAGACATTCCGAACCCCTTACGCCGTAGGCTGGTCCCACCGCCTGCGGCGTTTCCATTGGTAGGGGGCGAATTTCGTTGCTGGCTGATTTCCCCCCTGGGGACGGCTTCCGATCGAAGTCGCCCGGGGCCGATCCACTGGGTCCACCCGATCCACTGGGGCCACCCGATCCACTGGGGCCAGCAATCCGCACCAAAACGATCCGACGAGCAATCCGTGCCGCCAAACGAGATAGAGGCCGACATGAACCAACGCTACGCCAGCCAGCCATCGCCTCATCCGATGCCGCCGTCGAGACCAGCTATGCCGTCGAGACCAGCAATGCCGTCGAGACCAGCAATGCCGTCGAGACCAGCAATGCTTTTCATTCCGTCGATTCCGTCGATTCCAGGGTGGCGGCCAGTACGGCAATACGGCAGATTCCTCCTCGGTGTTTTGGCGTGCGCCGCGGTGGTGAGCGGTGGGTGCGTGGACCCCAGCCAACGGGATTTCGAAACCATCCAAAGCAACTCCACGGTCTCCAAGGAAAAGCGGGATTCACTGCGTCAAGCGTTTCATTATTTGCCTCAGTTGATCCGGCTGGATCGAACAGCGGCGATGCAAGAGATCAACTATCAGTTGAACGCGTGGTCAAAGAGTGTCAGCAATCCGCCGGACTGGAAGCCATCGGGTTTGCTGGACAGTGTTCCTGCATCGCTTCGCGTCGTGAACTTCTCCGAGCGGCTGACGAAACTCGAGTTCGGAGAGCCCGAGTGCGAGTACATGCTTCAGTGCCAGATGATGAAGCAGATCGGTCAGTGGGTCCTGGAGCGACCGTATCACGACAAATTGTTTCAGGGGTGGCTCGATGAGCAGAAAGGGAAGCTGGGTGAGGACGATTGGGCCAAACTGGAGACCGCGCTGAAGCTCTTCGATTGGAGCGTTTGCAACGTAGCCACGGAGGGTAGTCCCGAGGATGTGGAACGATTGATCAGCAATCCTGATTTGCCGTTGAGTGACAGTGCTCCTGTCTACCGACAACTCCCCTGGCAGACGTTGATGTTTGCACGCGGGGATGCGTGGGAACGGGCTCGACTATTCACGCAATTGTGCTTTGCCCAAGGGATCGACTCGGTGGCGCTCGCGATTCCTAGCCTGACCGGAGCGACCGAGAACTCAGCGCTGCGGCTGTGGTGTGTTGGGGTACCGATCGGAAACGAAATCTACCTGTTCGAACCTCGATGGGGATTGCCGTTCCCGAATCCGAATGGCCCGGGGATCGCGACGTTAGGCCAAGCCAAATTGGATCCGAATGTATTGCGTCGAGCGAAACTTCCTGGCCGGTTCGATTATCCGATCGAGAGCAAGGATTTGAAGTCCGTGATCGCTCTGGTCGATGTGGAACCGTTCGCGGTTGGTCGAACGATGTTCACGCTCGAGCGATCGCTCACGGGCGAGAATCGGCAGCGGCTCAGTATGGATGCGGATGCGTTTGAAACCCGATTGACCAAAATCGACCCGCAACTTCAAGTCCGATTGTGGAATGCGCCATGGCTTGCCCATGCCTATAATTTATCGGTGCGCACACGACTGGATGACATGTCCCCGTTTTCCATCCAATACATGGAGCGATTTGGTATCTTCGTCACCGACACGCCGATCAGCCGCGCACGGATTTTGCACTTTAAAGGGCAATTCGAAAGCACCATCGAAGCCGCCGGCGCCCTCCGAACCTACATGGATTTCCGGGTCGACGAAGAGACTTTGCGTGAGTTGCAGTATGACCGCGAGATCCAAAAGTCGCTCGGGGTCGTGAAACGGCCGACGGAGTCCATGGAAGCATTCCAAGCTCGGGTTCAGATGGCGCAAATGTTTTTCCGCCGCTCTAAGTTCGACATCGGAATCTTTTTGGCGATGGCGAACATGGATTTGAACAAACCAGAGACGGCCATCGACTGGCTGACCAAGCGATTGCTCGATTTGAAGGGGACCGAGCGTTGGCATGCCCAAGCTCACTATTTGCTCGGCCGTAACATGGAGCAGATCAGTGATACCGCAGGTGCCATCGAGCAGTACAAATACGAAGCGACACCGCAGGCAGCAGGGAACCGTATTCGCATTCGCCGATTGGAATCGAGTTCAAATCCAACGTCGACGCCGGAAGTAAACGAGTAGTACGCTCGCGACCAGCCCCATAAGGGCCAGCGAGAAAATGTACCCGTACTCCCATTTCAGCTCCGGCATGTTCCATGGTGACTCATCGCTGAAGTTCATCCCATAGACACCGGCGATGAACGACAAAGGAATAAAGATCGTCGAGATGATGGTCAGCAGTTTCATCACTTCGTTCATGCTGTTGCTGACACTCGAGAGATAAAAATCTCGCAAGTCTGAGGTGAGTTCGCGGTAGGTATCAACCGTATCGATGACTTGGATAACGTGGTCATAGCAATCGCGAAGGTGGACGCGGGTCTCGGGTCGGATGCTGGGGATCGTATCGCGAACCAGTTCGTTGACCATTTCACGGTGAGGCCGAATCGCACGCCGCACGGCCAATAGTTGTCCGCGAAGTTCGTGGATGCGATGCATTTGCTCATTGCGAACTTCTTCGATAATATCCGCCTCAAGCGCGTCGACTTGTTCGACGATATGCTCGATCACCGGGAAGTAGCTGTCGATGACCGCGTCGATCATGCTGTACAGGAGATAATCCAAATCGGCTTCGGCGACTTTGCCGCGGCGTTGTCGGATTCGTTGACGCAATGGATCCCAGCAGTCTCCGTGGCGCTCTTGGAAGGTGACCAAGACATTGCTTTTTAAGAAGAAGGAAAGCTGCTCGGTCAGTCCGGCGTCGTTACCATCGATCATGCGAGCGATCACAAACAGTGTGTGATCAAAGTCTTCGACTTTCGCGCGTTGGTAAACATTGACCACATCTTCCATGGCTAGAGGGTGCAATTGGAGCAGCGATGCGATTTCGCGCAGTGTTGCGTCGCTTCCCAGTCCAACGATATCGACCCATAAGCGAGGAGTTGTCGCGATCAACGACCGCAACTCCTGAAGATCTTTTATTTCCTTTTCGATGATATCGGAGCCACCAAATCCGATGACACGGATCAAGGTAGGGGACGCATTTGGATCCACGACCAGGGTCCCTGGAGCATCACCGGGCTTGCTGCGGCGTTTCCAGATATTCTTTTTGGCTTTTCCGTTTCGCTTCTTTGCCATAGCTTTCCCACATGGGTATTGGACGGGGGTTCCCCGGAGGCGGTTGCGACTACCCGCTTCCGCGAAGTCGCCATCATATTCCATCGCCCCAAGCTGTCACCGTGGCAAGGCGTTCGCTGGAAGAAATTCGAGGGCTCTCAGCGTTGAAAAGACTCAGCGTTACTTAGAAAGCCGTTCGATGGTTTTCCAAAGTTCGTCAGCGATCAGCCGCATGCCATGATCTCCGGGATGCCCTGCGACTGCGGCATTTTCGAATTTCTGATCGGCGCTACCGAGGTTGGCTGGATCGTTGTTCAGATTAGGAAGCGGGACATACGTCCCTCCGGCTTTTTCGCAAACCTCGCGCATGATCTTTTCTTTTTCAGGATCGGGCCAAAATTCACCGCGGACGATGAGTGCCGTCGGTTTCTTTTCTTGGAGTCGGCTGAGCAGTCGTTCGAAAGCGGTACGATAACGTTGTTTGGCGTCTTCCGTTTCGAGTGCCGGCGCATTGGCTCCGATGGCGACGATGACGATGTCGGCTTCGAATTCCAGCGACTCTTTCAAGCCCACATCGAAATCGAAGTCGGTCTGTTTCCGTTCGAAGTCAGCGATGTTCCGGACTAACATTTTCGGTTCGCCTTGCGAAGTCTTGCACAGCTGGGAATGAAGAACGTGCGCAAAGTCCTTGTCTCGGCTGCTGGCAGCCATCCCCCAATTTCCAGTCCAACCTATTTGGGGAGCAGAGCCATGAAGGGCAACACTATTGCCCAAAATCAGCAGCTTGTTGATTTGGAGTTTCCCGATACGCAACGGCGGCTGCTTTTGAGAGGCATCCTGAGCGTGCAATCCTTGCCAACCGAGGAATTGCATTAAGATAACCAAGACCATGATCGGTATCCGAACCGCGTTCCATTCGCATTTCATTCCAGGATTGTTTTCTTGTTGGGGGCGAAAAGAGTTTATGGTGTCTTCAAGTTTCCGAGGAAGACTTGAAACTCTTCGGTTTGACGTATGGGATCCAAATCGGTTTCTGCCTGCAATCGCGACATACCATCGGTATCAAAATAGTGCAGTCTCGCACACTCGTTGAGGCAATCGATGGATAAACTCAGGTATTCGATCTGATAATCATCAGACCGCCTCGCGGATTCATAGCAACGGGCGTAGATGCATGCTTGGTTGTAGCGTATTCGAGGTCCTTCTATTTCCTCCCAAGGCGGCGAAAGGAGATTTTCTGCCATGATGCGAGCTCTGGCATGCTCACCTGCCCGGGCTAGACTCCATGCCACTTGGGTTGACAGATCGTATTGCAACTGGCGATCGATTTGATTCAGAATCTTTTGGAACTCATACGTTGATCGAAGCGGCTCGTAGTCGGGCGACAATTCGAGCCACTGCAGAACTCGTCGATTGGAGACAACTCGAGTTTCAACGGCGCGTCGAAGCATCGCAATCGCTTGGCTGGTAAAACCGACTGTTTCGTCAGAGAGAGTGGAACCGGGTTCTTCGCTGGTCGGTGCATCCTGTATCGATGGGACTAACGTTGCGCACTGCGTGTACAGTTTTGCAGCGATCAACCATTGCTTCCTAGCGGCGAAGGAGTTCGCGATGACTTCGACCTCTTTGGGGTTGTTTGAGAGCGAAGCTTTAAGCTGTTCGAGGCCGGAATTAAATGCTCCAGGATCCTGCGCCTTACCCGCTTTTGCTGCGAGCGAGGATTTCGCGAATTCGATGAGTTCTTGAGCTCCGCTCACATCCTGTTGTCGCTTGAGCAGTTCCGCGAGGCGTACTTTTTGCACCAACGAATTGACGTTCTCTGGGCCCAGTTGCGAGTCGCATATTTGGACGATGTCACGCATGAGTCGAACGGATTCACTCAGCTCATTTTCTGCCAGGTAGACGATTGCCATATGATTCGAATCCTTGATCATCCAATCAAGGCTGAGGTTATTCACGTTGCGGAGTGCGATCGCATTTTTCAACTCCCCGGCGGAAGCGAGTGGTTGTCCTGCAAGAATTCGATACTCAATGAGCCCGTGAACGGCTTTTAGGGTGAACGGCATCTCAGGATACTTGTGAACCGAACTGGCGACGATATTCTCACCGAGGCGAATGGCTTGCTCGTATTCCCCAATCGCGCCATGAGCACTTGCTAGATTATCCATGCATATCAGGGTATAGGGGTGGTCATCGCCGAGAATTTGACGGTATTGATCGAGCAGTTGTTCGTGTTCTTTTTTGGACTCATGAAATCGTTTCTGAAACGAGAGCGCCGCCGCATAGCGAGCTTTTGCGGCGAGCACTTCAGCGTGCTCCGGAGGCAAAGTTCGGGTCATTCTGGCGATGAGATCGCGAAACATTTCGATCGGTTCATCACTTTTCTTCCGCATGCTCAAGAGACTAGCGAGGTTTTGGGTGTACTGTAATGTCGCAGGAGAATCCTCTCCAAAATGTTCCCGGCTCGCCTCTGCCGCTTCGCGAAGAATGCTTTCGGCTTCGCTCACGTTGCCTGCGTTCAACAAGCAACATCCCAAAACATTGGCACTGGAAAGGGTCAGCGGATGATGCTTTCCCAAGTTCTTGCTTCGTACTTCGAGCACCCGCCGGCTGAGCTTTACCCCTTCTTCGTGTCTTCCGAGTGCATTCAAGCTCGTTGCCATGCAAGCCAAGACCCTATGAGTTGCGTTGTGGTTGAATCCGAATACTTCTTGGACAGCCGAGAGAAGTTTGTCATGAAGCTGTATTGCCTCTTTATGAAAACCCAAATTTGAAAGTGATTCAGAGTATTCGATCAAGGCTTCGATGGTGATGGGCGATTTGGCTCCATATGCTTTTTTGCATGCATCAGACGTCGATCGAAAACGTTTCTTGCACTCTTCAAATTTCCCCTCCAATCCAGCAATGGTTGCAAGTTTTGATTGCGACCGCAGTTCCAGAGGATGGTTTTCCCCGAAGGACTCGCGAGCTGTTGCTGTGATTTCGTTCAACGCGGCTTTTGCCTCCGTGTAGCGTCCTTGTACTACCCAGAGACCGGCCATGGCAGAAAGATTTTTCAGAGTATCGGGATGGCTCAATCCGTACAAACGCTTCTGCACTTCGAGGACTTCATTCCACTGCCGCAGCGCTTCGTCATAGTTCCCTTCGAAAGCCAAGTTACCTGCAGATTGGGAACGTAGTTTTAGAGATTGGAGGCTATTTGGTTCGAGCAATTGTTCAGCGACCGAGAGCGCATTTTCATAAAGGGATTTCGCCTCTTTTATTTCCCCTTGTTCGTGTAAAACATCAGCGAGAGAAGTTGCGATTTGCATTGTAATCAGATGTTTTCGACCGAGGCGATCTTCGGCCATGGCGAGAAGTTTTCGCTGCAGCGATGCCGACTCATCCAATTGGCCTTGCTTCATAGAGATTGCAGCTAGTGTCGATTTCCTAAGGATTGTTTCAGGGTGTGAATCTCCCAAGCTTTCGGTGGTTGCATCGATGATCGCTTGGAGGATCTTTCTGGCCGCCTCATATTGCCCGAGTTCAATTTTAGACGCGGCAATGCCTGACTCAACCTTTAGAGTCAGCGGATGTGCATCACCCAGTTTTTCTCGGGCGACATCACGGATGGCAACGAAGGCATCGATCGCCTCATGATGTCTTCCCAGCGCAGCGGAAACTTCCGCAAGTTCACGACGTGTTTCGAGTGAGTCGCGATGATTCTCGCCGAGCGTTGCAGATTGAGTTTGCTGCAATTCTTGAAAAATCTCGCGAGCCGCCCGCAATCGCCCCAGCTTCGCCCATGAAATCCCTTGGCCTCGAATGGCTTGGAGTGTCAGTATGTGTTCGTTACCTAAGCTGTTCCGGCACAGATCGATAGCGCGAGCAAACGTCTGGTCGGCGTCTCGATACTCACAGCAGCGAAGCTGTATTTCGGCTCGGAGAATCAGCGTAGCCAAACTCTCAAGGTGCGTTTCGCCAAGGGCGGACTTTTGCAAGTCTATGGCTGCCTGAGCGTGCGCACGAGCTGCGGGATACTCCCCAAGGCTCAAGTAGCTTTTGGCGAGAGTATGCCGTATTGCAGCTTGAGTTTCCGGAGCGCCATTCAGTTCCTGAATCGAAATTGCGGCGCGATCGAGCACTGTTCGCAACAAAATGTTTCGGTCCGGCTCTACGTCCGGATCGGTGAACTCGAGAAGATTATGGTTTACGAAATTCGCGATAGCGCGAGAATATAGCGATTGCTTCATAGCGTTTTCCGCTTCTCTGGCCGCAGAGGACTCCGCTTCTCTCGCTTTCTGGCTCTCAGCTCGTGCAATATCCCGCTGCAATTCAGCGATCGCCCGAGCTTGACTAGCCTCGCGAGCTTGCCACGTCGTCCCAGCGAGGCCGAGCAATAGTGCGGAGGTGACCATAGCGAACGAACCGACAGCGAGTCTATTTCGCTGTAGGTATTTCTTGATGCGATAAACCGTAGATGGTGGCGATGCCTCGACAGGTTCATTACGGAGATATCTCTGAATATCCTTGGCCATGTCGGAGGCCGACTGATAGCGTCGCGATCGATCCTTCGCGAGAGCTTTTAAGATAATCCAATCTAGTTCTCCTCGAACGTCTCGCTGCAATTGAGTTGGAGTTGCTCGTCTCAGGTCGCAAATACCTTTTTGATTCGGATCTGCGGTGATTCGGACGCTCGGTGCGACGGGTTCTTCCTCTCGAATCCACCGAGCTAAGTCGTCCCATGCGAGATCCTTGAGACGATGAGCTTGGATTGGGGTACTGCCTGCGACTAGTTCATAGAGCAGCGCACCGAGGGAGTAGATATCGCTGCGAGTGTCAACATCGTGAGGATTAAAACGAGACTGTTCGGGACTCATGTATTCCATGGTTCCGACGATTTGTCCAAACTGGGTTAAGTTCGGCTGCGAATTGGATGGTTCGTTCACCGCTTTCGCGATGCCGAAGTCGATGATTTTTGGAACACTTCGATTTTCAATTTCCGAAACAAGTACGTTTGAGGGTTTCAAATCGCGATGAATGATTCCCTTTTGATGCGCGTGTTGGACCGCTTCGCAGACGGGGATAAAAAGTTCCAATCTCTGGTCAATACTCAATGAATGATCGTCGCAATAACGCGAGATCGGTATTCCATCTACGATTTCCATCACAAAGTAGGGTCGTCCTTGATCGGTCGTCCCGACCTCAAACGCTTGGGCGATGTTTGGATGATTCATCATCGAAATCGCCTGGCGTTCCGTGTCAAACCTCCCGAGGACTTGTTCGCTATCCATGCCCGGTTTAATGACTTTGATGGCCACCTTGCGATGGATCGGTGCCGTCTGATCGGCGAGAAAGACCGTCCCCATGCCTCCTTCGCCGAGCGAGTCCACAAGCATGTACGGGCCAATCGAATCGCCAACGGAAATTTGACGCGTCGTGTTTTGCTCGTGGGAGGCCGAGTTTTTTTCCAGCACAGGTGTTTCCAGGAAAGCGTCGTCCGTCACCGCGGCGCGAAGCAGTCGCTCGATCCTCTGCCTGAGTTTCAAATCGGTCCCGCAACGCTGACTCAAAAACGAATCTCTCGCGTTCGAATCCTCAATTTCGAATGCCAGTAGAAACAGGTCAGCTTCGTTCATGGGAGTCTCATGGAAAATCGCGAGAGACATGTGTGATGGCGCATTCGGTGTATCCTATTCTAGATCGACGGAACTGAATCCGAAGAATATCTATCCAAATCACACAGATTGACAGGTAACGCATCCGTTGGGCGAATTCTAAGATGCAATCCAAAGTACAAAGTTTAAGGTGCCATGGGCGACATTACCCAACTGCTATTTGACGTTCAACGAGGGGATCAACAGGCAAGTCGTTTGTTGTTGCCGTTGGTTTACGAAGAACTCCGAAAACTTGCTGCCGCAAAGCTTGCTCTCGAACGTCCAGGTCAAACGTTGCAACCAACCGCATTGGTGCATGAAGCCTACCTCCGTCTTGTCGTCGGATCGGAAGATCAGGACTGGAACGGTCGAGGGCACTTCTTTGGCGCCGCGGCAGAAGCCATGCGACGAATTCTCGTCGAAGGTGCTCGGCAGAAAATGTCGCAAAAGCGTGGCGGTATGCTTCAGAGACAGGATGTTGATTTGGAGCATGTGAGCCTATCCTCGGACAATCCATGGACGCTGCCCGTAGATCGCGCCTTAACGCACTTGGAGTCGACACACAGGGACATCGCAAAGCTAGTTGAACTCCGTTTTTTCGCAGGGTTGACCATGGAGGAAGCTGCTGCAGCTCTCTCAATCTCTGTGCGAACAGCACATCGCCAATGGACCTACGCCAAAGCATTCCTGCGAGCTTTCATCGAGGACGAGACAGACGCATTGGAAGAGTCATGAAATGAAGTCTCGTGCTCAGACGCAATCGGTCTGAGCACGAGTACTTTTCGGTGTTCATCAAATCCATGCTCGAATGCGCTATCTCAGCGCGATCGTTACGATCCCTTGTGATTCGACTCCCGATTTATTTTTGATCGTGTATGCAAACTGATCGAACCCGAGGAAATTGTACTCCCTGCCCGTGTACGTGACCTTGCCCGTCGCATTGTCAAATGTTATCCGAGCATCGGAATTGAAGGGTTGAGAGATGCGGGTGATTTGAAGTCCGGTTCCTGATGGCGTGTTATTTGCGATGTCGTTGATCAGAACATCCAGCTCGAACGGTCCATCCAGCGATGCGACTTTGAAAAAGTCATCGACTGCGACCGGGGATTGCGCGGCCCTAGGAACCGTGATGTCAAAACCAGTCAAAACCGTATCGACGTTGACAACACCATACAGAAATGCATGAAGGTTCAAACGAATGCCTTCCGGTGCGGCAAATCCGGGCGCCGGATCGTATTCCAGGTCGGCGAGGATCTGGTTGACTCCCGGGATAGTGCCGTATATCCATACCGCTCCGGACGGTTGTGGATAGAACGTAGCGTCATCCACATTTGCTGATGTTTTAAGCGTTCCCGCGAATCGGTCCCCTGCAAAATAGCCCTCAGGGAATGCCCAGTTCAGCAGAATCCCAACTTTGGCAGGTTGGTTGCCATTGTAATTCACTCGGATCAACGGGGTTCCATTCGCGCCGCGGAAACCTGTCGAGCTGCCAGGTGAGGCTATGACGTTTTCGGGAACATCGACGCCGAAGGGACCAAATCCCGCTGGATCCTGCTCGTAGTTCACCGAGATGAACGACGTAGAGCGGTTCCCATTAGCGTCCTCGGTGGTGTAAGAAAATCGATCGTACTTTGCAGCTTGTTCCGCAGGCGTGTATCGAACGACATCGCGACCAGGATTCGCAGGATCCTGCTCGATGGTTGCCGTTCCGGTGGCAGGGACGCCGACCTCCACGATCCGCAACCCAGTCCCTGTGTCATTCGCCAAGGCATCGATGACCACATCAGGGAATGATTTCGCGTCGGAGGGAATGGTTACGTTGACCAGATCGTTTTCGTTCGTCAAAACCCCATTGACGAGTTTGTCACCGAGTTCTGGGTAACCGCCCGCATTGAGGATAGCTAGTACTTCTGCAGCTTTGGCTGCGTCCGTGGTTTCCGGAATTTCGCCAGTCGCGATGGCTTGCTCAAGTCGTGAAATTCGATTTTCCAAACTTACGGAACTCGGGAGTACACCCGTTCCATCTACCGAATCCTTATTGATGTAATTGATAACGGTCAACGCGTCCAAAGGCGACAGAGTTCCATCGGCGTCGACATCTACAGCCATCGATTTATCGGTAACGCCATCTCGTTGGCTACCTCCCATTCGCGTGTTGAGCTCGTTGATGACGACCAAAGCGTCGATGGGCGTGATGGAGCCACTCATGTCCGCATCTTCGGGCATCATAAAGTTGTTCATCGCGACCAGATCGGACGCCATGAGTTGCCGCAACTCGAGCGATTCGTAAACCAGTTTTCGGGAGCGAGCCCGCGATTTGGAAAGCTTAGAAAAGTTCATTTCGGATCACATTCTCCGCCTGAAGACTGAAATTGAACAAGGAATTCTGGACGGGTAAGTGTTCCACTTACGCCCCCAACAGGGTTTGCCGCCAACCAACAGTGCGAAATCCACCTGAAAACTCTGCCAAAGAATTTTAGGAAACGGACAAGGGGGCACCCGCGACTCTGGCTCTGCGGAGGTCGGCTACGGAGTGATCGATTATTGTGCGTTGGATTTGGGGCGTAACTCAACCACAGAGCGCCAAAAAAATATCGGCATTTCCGTGGATGCTTCTTGACTGCAATCGCCTCGATTGTATCAATTAGGTAATACAAACGTACAAGGAGAGCATGCATGCAAATCCACATCACTACCAGCGACGGGGTTCCGATCTACCTGCAAGTTGTCAATCAGGTCAAGTATCTGGTGGCAGCTGGCAGGTTGAAGGCGGGCGAGGAATTGCCCCCCATTCGGACCTTGGCGGAGAAGCTGGTCGTCAATCCGAACACGATCGCTCGCGCGTACCGCGAGTTGGAGGTATCGGGGATTGTCGAAAAGCGTCGGACCGCGGGGACTTACGTCACCGACCAAGGGTCACCGCTGGCGCGACGCGAACGGACGAAGATCCTTTCGGATCGGATCGATCAGTTGTTGGCGGAGGCGGGGCATATGGACGTGTCGTTAGAGGACGTGATCAAGTTGCTAGAGCAGCGCTTTTCCGTGATCCAAAATTCTCGATTAAAGGATGCAAACGATGTCTGAAACCTTTTCTTCAGCCGCACCTCCGATCGTTGCTATCGAGAGGCTGACGCGCCACTTTGACAAAAAGATAGCGCTTCATAATGTCTCATTGTCGATCCCGCGAGGCGGGGTTTTTGGATTGATCGGAGGGAATGGCGCGGGCAAAACGACTCTCCTGCGGCACATCCTAGGGATGCTCAAAGCACAGACCGGTTCGGTCAGGGTGTTCGGCCTCGATCCTGTCGCGAATCCGGTCGGTGTTTTGGGTAAGACAGGCTATATGTCCGAGGATCGCAACCTTCCCAATTGGATGAAGGTGCGTGAATTGATGCGATACTCGGCGGCATTCTACCCCTCATGGGACGATCGTTATGCCGAAGAGTTGCGAGAAACATTCGACTTGGATCCGAATGCACTCGTCCGCAACCTATCACGCGGTCAGCGTGCGAGAGCGGGCTTGTTGGTGGCATTGGCGCATCGGCCTGAGTTGTTGGTTCTCGACGAACCATCTTCCGGACTCGATCCCGTGGTGCGTCGCGACATCCTGGGGGCAATCATTCGGACGATAGGCGAGGAAGGGCGGACCGTACTCTTTTCCTCCCATCTCCTGGACGAAGTCGAAAGGGTTGCAGACCGCGTCGCCATCATTCACGAAGGCCAGATCATGCTGGCCGCATCGATGGACGAGATCAAAGATAGCCATCGTCGGTTGACCTTGCGATTCGAGCAGCCTTTGGCACAAGCACCTAAGTTCGTCGGCACACTTGCATGCGACGGCCAAGGGTACGAGTGGACGTATGTCTGCAATGGCGAATCGGATCAACTGCGTCAAGCCGCCAGGGCTTTAGGTGCTACGGTTGTAAGCGATGCTGCTTTATCGCTCGACGAAATCTTCCTCACCCGCGTTTCTTAGTATTTTTGTCACTCAGCATTAGGGAGAAAGACCATGCGATCGATACCCAAAGCGCTCCTGTGGGAAATGCTTGTTCGCGGACGCTGGTCCGTGCCTGGACTGTTCTTACTGGGAAATGCAATCCCACTTTTGGTGTACGGGGCTCTCTCCAGATTCGGCGTCAGCTTGGCTGCCCAATCGCTTCCCTGTATTGTTTTACAGTTTTCCTTCTTGCCATTGATTATTTTGCAATTCGCAATCGGGATTGCGATCGCTCAAGGCCCCATGCTGCGACTTTTTGCATGGCCGATCTCGTCGAATGCGATCGTTGCTTGGCACGCGATTTCCGGGGGCATGTTATTGGCGGCGGAAACGGCGTTGGCAGCTTCGTTGTACAACTGGCTATTTCACGCCGAGTGGCCCATCGTCGGGCCGATGCTTTTTGGGGGTGTCTTATGGACCGCGATCCTAATTTTGCAGTTCATTCGTATACAGGCATCTCTATCAGGAATATTCCTCTGGAGCAGTCCTCTGCTTCTACTTGTTTTGTGGCTTGCATCCCGCTACGGGTCTTTTCTTTCGCCCCCCACGCATTATTGGCATGCAACTACGGGCGACATACTGATGCTCGTGATGATCGCAGCGATCTGTTATGGAATGGCATTGGCTGGCGTGCGTATTTCCAGACCTGGCGAGCAACTACCGCAGTTCGGTTTTAGCGAATGGCTGAAGCGGCGTTGGGAATCGCTTACCTTTGGAAGTTCGATTCGATCGAATTTTCGATCTGCTGCCGATGCCCAGGATTGGTACGAGTATAAACTCAGGGGTTGGGTGTTGCCCTTCATTTCGTCGATAGTGACGTCTTTCGTGATACTCGCGATTACCACAGGCGCTATCACTCGCGATTGGAATATAGAGGAAGGCAACGAAATCAGTGCGGTCATCCCTGCCTTGCTGACGTGGGCATCCCTATTTCCTCTAGTATGGGGGTTCCTCTTTGCAATTGAAGACAGCTCGAATGCTGGTGAGAAGCGCGATAAAGGTTTAGGTGATATTTTTGATCCAATAACGCTAGAATCGATGGGCAGTTTTCTCGCGGTACGCCCCATCGAAAACAGGATGATCTCGAAAGTCATTTTATGGACGATTGCAAAGAGCACTGCCAGCATGTTATTTCCTGTGGTACCAGTATTGCTCGCGATTGGGCTCGCGAATCGCATGCCTGCGTTACTGACGCTTCCTGGACTCGGCGCGTGGTGGTTGCCGTTATTGTTGATCAGCCCATGGATTTGCATGGCCAATGCAGCATCATTTGCGTTCATTGGCCATCGAGGAGCGACATACCTCTTGGGCGGCTTAGGAGTCGTTGGCATCTTGCTCCTGGTAGCCAGAATCCAATTTGCCAGTGATGTGCTCGTTCAGTTATTGGTGGTGACTAG
This sequence comes from uncultured Pirellula sp., assembly GCA_903892355.1. GTDB lineage: Bacteria > Planctomycetota > Planctomycetia > Pirellulales > Pirellulaceae > JBKCUI01. Next base: position 22,868 of record CAITIE010000029.1, read on the forward strand.
CTCCGCCATTTCGATCGTGATCGTAATTCTGACGTTTTGGGTTTTCGATCGAAGCCGTCGAGTCCATCAACTGACAGCTCAGACGCAGATGCTCTGCTTAGCAATCGTGTTAGCGATCATCGGTGCTGCTGTTTTCTTGAGGCCGATCGATCCCCCTGTTGTGGCTTACCCACTGACCCTCGCTGTTGCAGCTCTTGCGGTACTGCCGTTTGCGTTATTGCCACTCACGATTGGGGCAAGCCGCCATCGGTAGTTTGTCCGACTGCATCCCGCTAAGGAAAAAATCGAGAGGCTATGGGTTTAAAAGCCAAGAAGTCAAAATCTTGTGCGAACCTGCTGTACGGTCTCTCGCACTGGGGAAAACTTCTGATAAAACCCCTTAGTCTCCTAAGTTCGAGATCTCATTTCGGCCATTCCAAGGTGTTCCTTTATGCAGCTCGTTATCGAAAATCTAAGCAAAACCTACCCTGGTGGCGTGCGAGCGCTCGATGGTGTTTCACTGGTCATTCCCAAGGGGATGTTTGGCTTGCTAGGACCGAATGGGGCCGGTAAATCGACCCTGATGCGGACCTTGGCAACGCTCCAAAACGCCGACTCGGGAACGGCACGGTTGGGGGATATCGATGTCTTAAACGAGAAAACTCGGGTCCGCGAGATATTAGGGTACCTACCGCAAGAGTTCGGCGTTTATCCGCGGACAAGCGCCGTCAAGTTGCTCGGACATCTGGCAGCCTTGAAAGGGGTCGGTGCAAATAGCCGGGACCGATTGGCCGTGGTTGAATCGCTGTTGGAGCGGGTCAATTTAAGCGATGTACGCCACAAACCGGTAGCGACGTATTCCGGTGGGATGCGGCAACGATTCGGGATCGCGCAGGCGTTGCTGGGTGACCCGCAATTGCTGATCGTCGATGAACCGACTGCTGGATTGGATCCGGGTGAGCGGAACCGTTTTTACAATCTGCTAGCCGAGGTTGGCGAGAGCATCATCGTGATTCTGTCGACCCACATTGTTCAAGACGTCAAAGAGTTGTGCACCAATATGGCGATCATCCACCATGGGAGGTTGCTCAAGAGCGGCTCGCCGTCCGACGCCGAGGAATCGCTGCGAGGCTACGTGTGGTCCAAATCGATGAGCAAGCGGGAGCTGAGCGATAAGAGTTGGGACTATCCAGTCCTATCGACAAAGTTAGTGGCGGGGAGCCCATTGGTTCGCATCTATAGCGAAGAGGACCCAGGTCATGGTTTTTCGCGCGCGGAACCTGATTTAGAAGATGTGTTTTTCTCGTACTTGAATCGATCCAAAGCCAGTTAATGGTCAGTGGAACACGACACGGCATCGATACCATTAACGGCAACTAACATGCGGTTTAGAAACTATCGTAGTTACCAGCGGCTAGCGCCTTGCTGCTCACAGGAACAGGCTCGCGCATTGCGTGAGCGACTGGGCGCTAGCCGTCGGTGTCTTTCGATATCTTCTATCTGCGACAACGAGCATCATCTAAGTAACGAGCACCATTACCAGCGGCTAGCGCCTTGCTGCTCACAGGAGCAGGCCCGCGCATTGCGTGAGCGACTGGGCGCTAGCCGTCGGTGTCTTTCGATAACGTCTATCTGCGACAATGAGCATCTTCCAAGTAACGAGCACCATTACCAGCGGCTAGCGCCTTGCTGCTCACAGGAACAGGCTCGCGCATTGCGTGAGCGACTGGGGGCTAGCGGTCGGTGTCTTTCGATACCTTCTATCTGCGACAATGAGCATCATCTAAGTAACGAGCACCATTACCAGCGGCTAGCGCCTTGCTGCTCACAGGAGCAGGCTCGCGCGTTGCGTGAGCGACTGGGCGCTAGCGGTCGGTGTCTTTCGATAACGTTTATCTGCGACAACGAGCATCATCTAAGTAACGAGCACCATTACCAGCGGCTAGCGCCTTGCTGCTCACAGGAACAGGCTCGCGCATTGCGTGAGCGACTGGGCGCTAGCGGTCAGTGTCTTTCAGACCACTACTTTTCATCCATTCGACGGAAAATAGATCATTATGTTTCGTGAATTTTTCAAATTCGAACTGTCGTACTGGCTTCGAGGCTGGATGGTCTACATCTTCGTCGCCGCGCTGGCCGTTTTGTTTGGACTGGCCGCGGGCTCTGATTTTGTGCAGGTGGGTGGCCCTGCGGGCAACACCCACAAGAACGCGCCGTACATGATCGCGCTTTGGTACGCCGCCTCCAGCGTCTTGACCTGCTTCATGGCCGCCGCGATCTACGATTCGTCGGCATCTCGCGATTTCAGCAGCAAGATGTCCGATATTCTTTTCAGCAAGCCTCTCAGCAAGTGGGGATTCCTATGCGGTCGCTTCTTTGGAGCGACCGTGATTGCTTTGATACCTGCGATCGGCATTTCGATCGGCATTCTCGGGGCTCGATTGTTTGCGGGTTCGGAGTCGGAGCAATGGGGAGAGACGGCATTCGCACATCATTGGATGCCGTTTTTGATTTTCGTCGTGCCCAATACGTTGCTTTTCGGCTCGATCGTCTTCGCGGTGGCGAGTGTCACTCGCAATACCCTCTACTCGTTCATGGCGCTACTGTTGCTACTGGTGGTTTATGCGGTCACCCAGTCGTTGACCGAATGGCTCGAGTATGAAAACCTTGCTGGCCTCATCGACCCCTTTGGATCTGCACCTTTTAGTACGGCAACGAAGTACTGGACGGTGAGCGAGCGCAATTCGCTGCTGATTCCGATCACACCCCTCTTGATTGCCAACCGATTGATTTGGTTGACGGTTGCGTTTGCGATCTTCGCGATTGCGGGGCATTACTTCCGATTCGAGATCCAATCGAGCGGCCGGCGGCGCAAGGCATCGAGCGCTCCGAAGGAAGAAGAGTACAACGCCAATTTGGTCCTGAACCAAAGCGCTGCGATCCCCAAGCGGCAACCGGCACCGTCCTGGTGGACGCAGTTTGCGTCGACCCTCGCATCCGACATGCGATCTGTCGTGGGCAGCACGACCTTTATCGTGATCATGTGTTTTGCACTACTGAACACCACGGTTGGCTTGTTCCTCGGCAACAGCGGGATGTATGGTGGGTCGTCTTTTCCTGTGACCTACAACATGGTTGAGCAAATCTCGGGTTCCTTGCTAGTTTTCCCCCTAGCGATCATCACCTACTTCACCGGTGTCTTGGTTTGGCGGGATCGGGACAGTCGGATCCACGAGATCCTGGGAGCGACGCCGACCCCGAACGGCGTGTTTACTCTTTCCAGACTGGTGACGATGCTGGTCATCCTGTACGCCATCTTGCTAGTAGGCATCGCCATCGGCTGCTTTTATCAGTGGGTGCACGGATATACCCGATACCAACTCGATGTTTACTTCATGGAGATGATCGCTATCACGGGAACACGATTAGCGTTTTTTGCGGTGGTTGGATTTGTAGCGCATACGTTGGCACCCAACAAGTACATTGGCTACGTACTGTTCATTTTGTTCATTGTTATTAACGGCCAGGTATGGCGATGGTTGCGTTGGGAGACGTTGCTGTTCCGATTTGGAGCCATGCCGGGGTATGTTTACTCAGACATGTTCGGCATCCAACCGTACTTACCTGGGCTCATCGGTTTCGGCATTTACTGGATCTGTGTCTCTGCCGTGGTACTGTGGTTGTGTTCGGTGTTGATGCACCGAGGTGTTGCGCGATCATGGGTGACCCGTTTGCGAGAGGGGCTGACATCGATCCCTCCGCGCGGTTGGATACTGCCTTCGTTCGCAATGGTTACCGCGGTACTGATGGGGTGCTACCTGGCCTACAACACGATGGTACTCAACACGATGATCGGGAGTTCGGAGCAAGAGCGCCGTCAAGTCGAATATGAAAAGACCTACCAGTCGGTCGTCTCGATCCCGCAACCCAAAATCCTTTCCGTGAATTATACGATCGACATTTTTCCCGAGACCCGCAATATTCGGATGAGCGCGGTTCAAACCATCGCCAATCGATCGGACGCCCCGATCGATACGCTCTATGTCAATGTGGCACCGTTTCTAGAGACCACCATCGAGATCCCTGGTGCGATTCTTGAAAAAGATGACACGAAGTTATTGATGCGAACCTATCGCATGGAGGAACCGATCGAGCCGGGACAGACGCTCGAAATGAAGTACACCGTCACGAGCAATACTCGTGGAATCGAAAACAGCGTCTCCAATGCTCAGCTCGTGCAGAACGGGACCTTTTTCAATAACGGCGTGGCTCCTGCGTTCGGTTTCTCCGCGGAGCGGCGTGTCGTGCTGCCTCGGCGCCGAAAGGCGTTTGGGCTGCAACCTATCGAACCGTTTCCGGAGCTTGCCAGGGAATGTGGCGATGCTTGCAAAGTCCATTACATCGCCGATGACTCTGACTGGGTCACGGTGGAGACGGTCATCAGCACCTCCGCTGACCAGACCGCGGTCGCGCCGGGAACGTTGGTCGAGAAGTGGTCGGAGAGTGGACGGAACTACTTCCGGTACAAAGTCGATCACCCCTCGCTCAACTTTTACTCGTTCATTTCAGCGAAGTACGAAGTGGAACGCGGCAAGGTCGGGGATGTCGACACCGAAGTCTATTACCACAAAGACCATCCGTGGAATGTTTCCCGAATGTCCGAAGCGATCCAAGAAACACTTGCTTATTGCAATGCCGAGTTTGGGCCATACAAACACAAGCAAGCTCGCATCATTGAGTTCCCACGGGTTGCTCAGTTCGCCCAAGCGTTCCCGGGCACGATGCCTTATTCGGAGTCGATCGGGTTCATCGCGAATCTCGAGAAGCCGGACGACATCGACATGGTTTCGTACGTGGTCGCACACGAAATGGGGCACCAATGGTGGGCCCATCAAGTCGTCGGGGCAAAGATGCAGGGAGCGACACTTCTGTCGGAATCGCTAGCGCAATACACGGCCTTGATGATCATGCGAAAAAAATACGGCGACGACATGATGCACAAGTTCTTTCGGTTTGAGATGGATCGGTACCTAAGGTCGCGCGGCACGGAGCAACTCAAGGAGCGGCCACTGATTTCCGTGGAACCGAGCCAAGGTTACATCCACTACCAAAAGGGAGGATTGGCTTTGTACTACCTCACCGAAATGATCGGTGAAAAGCGGATCAACGCAGCCCTCAAGGACATTGTGGACAAGTATGCCTATCAAGGCCCACCGTACCCAAACTCGTATGCCTTGGTCGATCGATTGCGAGAGCAAACCCCACCCGAGCTTCAGTACTTGATCAAGGATTTGTTTGAAGACATCACGTTGTTTGGGAATAGGACACTGGAAGCGACCGCGGAGAAGACTGAGGACGGCAAGTATCGCGTGAAGATCAAGGTCCATTGCGAGAAGTTCAAGGCGGATGATCGGGGCGAGGAGACCAGCGTCGAGATGAACGACTTCATCGAGATCGGGGCGTTCGCGAAAGCGGAGTCAGGAAAACGGTATGGCAAGCTGTTGCATCGCGAGCGTGTGCAATTAGCTGGTGGAGAGCACGAACTCGAATTTTTGGTCGATGAATTACCGCATCAGGCTGGCATCGATCCGCGGAATTTGCTGATCGATCGCGTCCCTGCGGATAATTTGAAGACGGTCACGATCAAGAACTAGCGACCTATCAAAAAGAAAAGCCGCTAGTTTCCTAGCGGCTTTTTTGTTTCATCCTGCGTTCGAGTTTCTCTTGCACTGGGAAACTCATGGCATAGACATGATTGTCCGTGGTGAGCTTATTCGGGGCGTTGCGGTCGTTGTGGGCGACCACCTTCTGGGCCACCTTCGGGACCGCCTGGTCCACCGCGACGACCACCGGGTCCGCCTGCACCTCGACCGTCAGGGCCACCGCCAGGTCCACCGGGTCCACCGGGGCCTTGATCACCAGGACGAGGCATGTGCCGAGCGAACTCGAGCAGTTCGTTCCGATCAAGCTTGCCATCCTTATCGGCATCGAACTCCATCGCATGATCGACCATGCGCATCGGATCGTGACCTTGTCCCTCAGGGCCACGACCTTCTGGACCACGACCTTCTGGACCGCCAGGACCGCCGGGCCCACCGGGTCCTCGGCCTTGTCCACCAGCGCCTGGACCACGTCCTTCTGGGCCGCCGGGTCCACCTGGCCCACCTGGCCCTCGACCTTGTCCACCAGCACCAGGGCCACGACCTTCTGGGCCGCCGGGTCCACCAGGGCCACCGGGACCTCGGCCTTGTCCACCAGCGCCTGGACCACGACCTTCTGGGCCGCCGGGTCCACCAGGGCCACCGGGACC
>CAITIE010000030.1 GCA_903892355.1 uncultured Pirellula sp.
CGGTGACTGGGCGATTGATCCCGCCTGGGGCCGCGACATTAGCCCGAAGTTCAAGGTTTTTGATAAAGCACCTCGACGACGTGATTGACGTTGGAGTAGACGGTGGTAGAGTGATCGCGAGGGGTAGTAATGCCCCAAGTAGTGGAGTGAGGCAGCTTTCCAGGACTTCGGTTGGCGTAGCACAAGATATTGAAACTGGGCTTGCTGCAACGGTACAGTTTAAGGATCTATCGTCCGGGGCAGCAAGATTGGTACGGCAACTGTCGAGCAAATCTCGGGTTAGGATTAAGTCAGGAAGCGGCGTACATGTTGATGACCTTCAGCAAGCATCCATGTACTTGAATCGCGAGCTTGGAGTTGCAATGGATTCGCAATCTCGCCTTGTTGTAGTGCGAGGCAGTGGAACCCAGGTTCGGTTCCGCGGTTCTGATCGACCTTTGGTTCATACGCATCCCGTTTTTCGAACTAAGCCAACTCACTTTGCGACCGACATCGCGAATGCTGACGAATTCGTTGAGGCTGTTGTCGATTGGAGTGGTAGCGTCACACACTTCAACCGATCTGGAATTGTGACTTCACCGAGCGTCTCGCCGATCAATAACTATGGCTATGTTTACAGGAGATAGGGAATGAAGACTTGTTGTCTCTGCAAAGAAGTAGTACTTGAAATACCTGGGTGCGATGTGTTTCTTGATAGCGTCTTTTTGGCTGACGATGATGCTGATCGGCAAGTGATCGCGGAAGGATGCTTCGGCGACGCTCACCTCTCTTGCTTGAGCGAGTCAAATTGGCGAACTGTTTGGACGGATCGGCAATTGAGTAATCTGCAGAAAATTCGCAAACTACCAACTCTCCAAGTAGTCGATGATGTTTTCGTGTCGCGGAATGACCGAACTGGAGAGTGTTGTTTGATTCGCAACGGAGGCATTCAGTGGATTCCAACTGAAGCAATTCTTCAATTAGGTCCTGGTGAATATGACCTTGAGCTTAAGGCTGAGGTAACGTGGGACTTAGAGCCGTTCGCGAAGCTTAAACAAGTGCTCTTGAGGACATTGCGAAACGGCCGTACTTATCCCTTGAAGGATGCTATGGAGGCACTATTGAGCCCTAGAGATTGTTCGAAGTACATGAGCATTTCGGATGGATTATTGAAGCCGTTCTCTGATGATTCAGAATCAACTTTTGAGAGTCTCGAGGAAGGTGTGTTTGATGGCGAGATTGAATACAAGTATCGTTTGGATGCACTATGTGTGCGAGTGCTTCGCGAGCTTACAGCACAGAAAGTCCGTTGAAACCGCCGGACAATAAACGTGACCGAAGTAGTAACGCTTCGAGTCCGGCGGAATGTCGATGAACGTTCCAATGCTCTCGGCTTGAAGTGCGTTGGCCGTTTCGTTGTCGATGATGTTGGAACTGAGAGGCGATGGCACGATGCCATCGCAATGTCTTAGCAGGATGCGTTCCCCGCTTGCAGTCGATTGGCCGTTGATGCAAACCAGTTCGGTTGGAAGCGTTCCCAGTTTGAACCGCTAGAGGCGTTCTCGCAAATCAGATCGGAATGAACTGAGCTAGCGAGACATGGACGTCGAGCGAAAGACGGGCGGGATGGCAAGGAAGCCAGTCGGATACGATACGGACACGAAGCGGCAAATCATGTATCAGGCTTCAGGGGAGGAAGTTAAGTGCCACCCACGTATCTGGAAAGCTAGGGGGTTTTGGCAACCTTTGACTCTACAGTGGGGGATTTAAGTGCAGTTACGTGGGTGGCACTTTGTTGCCGTGATGGACTGGCGATGTGGTACCTAGACTTGGGATCTGAAAAGAACGAGATGGTAGACGTCGGAGGATACTTAGCCACTCAAAGAAAATGGTATATCGATGAATCGGTTCCGCTCGATGGAAGTCCGGAATCTCAACG
>CAITIE010000031.1 GCA_903892355.1 uncultured Pirellula sp.
CGAAGCCAGTGTAAAACGAAGCCAGTGTAAAACGAAGCCAGTGTAAAACGAAGCCAGTGTAAAACGAAGCCAGTGTAAAACGAAGCCAGTGTAAAACGAAGCCAGTGTAAAACGAAGCCAGCATAAAACGGCATCGGATTATTCGTTCCATCAGTGGCGGACACCACCAGCAAGATCCCGGGCTCTGTTCTCAAAGCCACAAATCTACTCCGATATTTTACGCGTACCTCTATTTTACGCGAACATCCTACGCGTTGGAACCGGTCGAACCGCATCCTGATTGCTCACAATTGGCCTGATTGCTCACAATTGGCCTGGTTGCTCACAATTGGCCTGGTTGCTCACAATTGGCCTGGTTGCTCACAATTGGCCTGGTTGCTCACAATTGGCCTGGTTGCTCACAATTGGCCTGGTTGCTCACAATTGGCCTGCATCCCTCCGGTAACGGGGGACTCGTCGATGATTTCGTCGCAGTGGGGGTGAGCGGTTCCAATGCATTTTTCTCGAGATGCTGACGGCCTATTGCGGCCAGACCGTCGCGTAGTTTATCGTGGTCTCAGTGTGGATTGCGATTGTGCCTTAAGCCGAATGATTGGAGTTTGACCATGGAACGCGAGCAAAGCAGCGGGAATCGCTCCCGGAATCAATGGACCGTGAATCGTAGGGACTTCGTCGCGGTTGGCGGCGGTGCATTTGCGGCAGGGTTTTTAGGCTTGGCGGCGCGAGCGCAGTTGATTGAGGATCAGATTGCCAAAGCCCCTGAGACCCTCGTGAAGACGCTGTACCAAACCTTGAGTCCTACGCAAAAGCAGGCTGTTTGTTTTGATTGGGATCACATGGATCCCAGTTTGGGATTGCTACGGACTCGCGTCGCGAACAACTGGAAAATCACCAAACCTACCATCCTGAGCGATTTTTACACGCCCGAGCAAAGGGCTTTGGTTCGTGAGATTTTTCAAGGGATCATCGACCCTTCATGGCATGCTCGGTTCGACAAGCAGTTTCAGGATGACATGGGTGGGTTTGGCAAAGGTCAGAGTTTGGCAATCTTTGGGACGCCCGGGAGCGATAAGTTCGAGTTTGTTCTGACCGGTCGGCATACCACCTTGCGCTGCGACGGTAACACCCAGGACCACGTGGCGCTGGGTGGTCCTGTTTTTTATGGGCACGCGGCTGGCAGGGACGATGAAGAAGCAACGCACCCCGGCAACGTATTCTGGGAGCAGGCTGTCGCTGCCAACAGCGTTTACAAGATACTCGACAGCAAGCATCGAAAGATGGCCGAGGTTTCAACCAGTCCTGATGAAGAAGCTGTCTCGTTCCGCGCCGATGGGCTCTTCCCCGGTGTACCCGTGAGCGAGTTTTCCAAGGACCAAAAGACTGAGCTAAAAAGGGTCTTAGCAAAACTCATCGAGCCATTCCGTTCCAGCGATCGAGAGGAAATCGAGAACTGCCTCAAGAAGCAAGGCGGGATCGAGAAGTTGTCGCTTGCGTTCTATACCGACGAAGATGTCGGCGATGACAAAGTATGGGATAACTGGCGTTTGGAGGGCCCTAGTTTTGTATGGTACTTCCGTGGGTATCCTCACGTGCACGTATGGGTGAATATCGCCGACGATGCAAGTGTCAAACTGAACGCGTAGGGCTCGCTGGCCTCTTGGCAAAACACGGAACGAAAAACGGCTCGGGGGAAACCCGAGCCGTTTTTTTGTTCAAACTTCAAGGCATGAATCGACTCTTGACTACTTAACCCCTTCAGAGGAGGTCCCCTCTTCGATGCAGAAGAGTCGGTTTCGATTGGCGATATAGATTCGGCCGTTGGCTGCAATTGGCGTGGTGTAGACAGCGGAACCAACGTTGATCTCGTCGACCATGTTCATTTCGGCTGACAATTCAAAGATCGAGATGTCTCCATCTTCGTCTCCAATGTAAACCTTGTTATCCGCGATCAACGGCGATGCCCACGAGGCAGCGAGCATGTCGCTGGTCCAGTGCGCTGTGCCGGTCTTTGAGTCTAAACAATGGATCACCCCCGAGAAGTCGGCGACAAACAGCAGGTCGTTTTTGATGGCCACGGTGCCGCATGTTCGGTGCATCGTTTGTTCGAATTTCTTCGGATCGCTACCTACATAATGCCACACTGCGGCTGAATTGGGATTGTCCCGTTCGAGGTCCCCTTCGGCTGCAACCAAAGCTTGCTTGCGTTTGGGAGGAATAACCACGGTTGGATCCTTGGTGTTGTAAACCAAAGTTGGGCTGACATCACCGCGCTTGGTTGGGTCGATGCACCAAAGGTGCCCGCCCCCTTCGCCGTGCTCAGGATCTTCGCCGACAGCAACAAAGATGTTTCCATCGTAGATTACCGGCGTCGCGATCACATGATTGCGTGTTGCGCCGTTCAGCTTGTAAACCGAATCCTTTGGATTGCAATCGAATTTCCAAAGGAGCTTCGCTTTACCACCGTCGCCGCGGGCGTCGAAACTGTACAGCCAACCATCCCCACCTCCGAAAATGACTTGTTCGACCCCACCCAGCACACCGTATGCGGGTGAAGACCACTGCCCGTGAAGGATGTTGGCCCCAGGGGTATTGTCAGTCCATAGGACTTCACCAGTGAATCTGTTCAGGCATATAAAGCTCGGGGCTTTTTCTTCGGGAACGGTAATGTGCCCGTCGTCGACACCATTGGAGGTATTGACGAAAAGAAGGTCGCCTACGCAGGTTACAGAGCAACTGCACATGTTGTGCTGCGAAACGCCGAGTTGGTTCATCATGTCGACTTTCCAAATCACGTCAGCTTCATCTTTGTTCTCGTTGGGCTCCTTGGTGAACGGACCATCATTCTCACCATCATGGAAGCCCTCGGTATCGAGGCATGCAACCTCGCCGCGACTGGTCACGTACCAAAGCCGATCTCCGTCGATCATCGGTGCACAGCAGATGCCTTGGTTCGGCCAGTCGTGGACACGTCCCGTGGCAAGCTTTTCACTGCTGTGCTGCCAAAGGAATTTGCCATCTTCATCGTTGAAGCAAACGAGAACACCTAAATCCACGGTTGCTGGGTACCGTTTTACATAGCCCGAGCCGTTGTTGGTGCCGACATAAGCTTTGCCGTTGGCAACGACTGGATTGCCGTAGGTTTCCGAACCCAAAGGCATGGACCAACGGATGTTCTTGCCTGTTTTCACGTCGAACTTGACCGGCATTGGCCCGGTATCAGGAACGTTGTTCCGTTCTGGAGACCCACCCCACTGCGGCCAATCCGTCGGCTTCACCTTGAGCTTGCCGATGCCTTGCGATGCAACTGCGGTTGCATCGTACGTCTGCTGAGCCAAAGTCATCGGGGCTGCGGTTACCAAGCCCATGAGTGCCAATAACAAACTTCGTTTGGCAAAGTTCCTACGCATGCGATCATCTACCTCTTCGAGAGCGGAATTGGAAATGCTTCGATGAAGTATAGTAAAAATCGCCAAGGACTGGAGGTTGGCCCCCAAGAAGGTGGGGGAAATTCAGTGTGGACCGATTGAACTTTACGTCGGTCGATCTTGAACCAGCTTGCTCGAAAACGGTGGAATCAAACGCCCTAGGAAATGAGGCAACCGTTGGAAAAGACAGCCATTGCCTAACTTAAAGATCTTGAAGCCTTGGAAATCGACCCATGCTTGGAATAGCTAAGTCGCTTTCAATCAAGGGCTTAAAGCTGGATTGATGACGTCGCCGGAAGCGTTGAACGAAGCTTTCATGCGACTCGAAAGAGTTCCAACGCTGGCAATTACCGCTCCTGCAATCAACGACAGCATCACCGCATACTCGATGGAAGTGGCTCCATCCTCCGAGAAAAAAATTCGAAGTATGCGGGAAAACATTGGTTTTTGATCCTCGGCGTCAGAGTCTTTCATTAGCTTTCCCCCAGTGTCCTTCAGGCAGGAGTATCCTTCGGGCTGGATTCAAGTGCATTGGGCGGCAGGGGAATCCACCTGGGAACGTCCCCTTTCGATCGTTGAGGCTTCAAAAAGTCACTTCTCGCGGTACGCGGGTTAGGCATAGAGCCCTCGAGAACGTGCTCTTCACCCCTAAAACTTAGGTCGAAGCGGAGGCCCGCAACACTCGAGCCCGGTGATATTGAGCAACTGGGATAGCAGCGGCCGTTAAAAACGGAAAAACCTGAATAACCTTTCAAAAATCCTCTCCAGGCGAGCCCGAATAGGCCAGAAAGCATGGGTAAAATTACGGCAATTCAGGATTCGTCGTTACGGACCCGTGTTGATGCCCCCTTTTCGGCTGACGCATGGCGCATTCCCTGAAGTCCCTCATCGGCCTCGTTCCTTCCAAAGGGCCCGAGCCAGCGCGATCAAGAAACCGAGCATGGAATCGGCCACGGGAATTGGTACAATGGGGGCGACGAGGCTGATTAGAATCCCCCGTCGACAGCTGTTGTTTGGGAACGTTCGCCCAGCAGCAGGTGGAAGCGACCTGCGGGGGGGTGTTGGCGCAGCGCAAGCCTGGACGGAGCATCAAACCCGATCGGAAGATACAGCGTTTCCGGCGCGAGTTGATAATGGACCTACCTCATTCGATAACATAGGGAGTGATTGGGATGAAGAAACGTACTTTTAGTGCATTGACTAGTGCATTGACGCTTGTTGCCGCGGGGCTCCTCTCGGGTTTGGTTGGCTGCAACGACCCAAAGAGCCAGCTTCCCTCGGAGCGATTAGCTCGTAATCCCGTTGTGTCCAACGAATCAGAAGAAACAAAAACGGTCTCGTTCAAGGTCGACGGGATGACCTGCCCCAGCGGTTGCTACCCGACCGTGAAATCGGCGATCGCAAAGCAAAAAGGGGTTGTCGACGTCGAGCTGGCCCCTCAAAAGGAAAAGGATGTCATCGACAATCCAATCGTCTTCGTGAAGTACAAAGGCAAACTCGATCTCGAATCGACCTTCAAAGCGATATCTCGCGCTGGTTTTGAGGCCGAATCCGTTTCCAATTAATCTCCCTCTCGCAGGGAGACTTTATTGGCAGACCTAAGATCAGAGCCCCCCGCGGACTCGTGGGGGTTTCGCTGCACGCGGAGCGGCGGCAAAGGATTTTTGTAGACGCGCCCCTTGCTTCTTCAATGCCCGTTCCATGAAATCGACACGGAGCGGCTTCTGGACGGATGGATTGCTGCATTCACCAATGCGCTGAACTTCGAACCACCTTAAAAGTCGGAACTTCATGAGTGAGTCTTTGGCCACGGAATCAAACGCTTCGCCCCCTCGCCCCTTTGTGCATTTGCATTGCCACAGCCACTACAGCCTTTTGGACGGCGCGGGATCGATTGGCAAACTGATCGGGCGTGCCAAGTCACATGGCATGACAGCGCTCGCGTTGACCGACCACGGGAATTTGCATGGGGCACTAGAGTTTTACAAGAAGGCAAACGACTCGGGGATCAATCCGATCATCGGATACGAGGCCTATGTGGCTCCGGGAAGTCGATTCGAACGCGATGCCGCATCGTCGAAGGAAGCGGCATACCACTTGACTTTGCTTGCGAAAAACCGCGAAGGTTTCAAGAACCTGGTGCGACTAGCATCAGCGGCGAGCTTGGAAGGGTTTTACTTCAAGCCTCGTATCGATAAGGAACTGCTTGAGAAATACAACGAAGGGATCATCTGTTTGAGCGGTTGCGTGTCGAGTGAGTTCTCGCGCGCGGTTTTGAAAGGTTACGACACCGCTAGTGCTTTAGACGAGGCTGAGAAGGTTGCCTCTTGGTTCTCGAAGACTTTTCAGGATCGATTCTTCATTGAGATCATGAACAATCATCTCAAGATCCAGCGTGAGCAACTGCTCGGTGCCGTGGATGTGGCAAACCGCATGGGGTTGCCCTTGGTTGCGACCAGCGACGCGCACTATGTAGATCGTGAGGATGCGGATGTCCAGGATGTACTGCTGTGCATCAGCACGGGCAAATTCCGAACGGACACCAACCGTATGAAGATGGAAAATGACCAGTTCTATCTTCGCTCCCAGGAAGAGATGTACCAGAATTTTCCTGGTCTCGAGGACGCCGTTGCTCGCTCGCAACAAATCGCTGATTCCGTCGATATCAATCTCGAGTTGGGAAGTCGGAATTTTCCTTCGTTCGAGATCCCTAAAGAGATTCCAACGTCGGATGACTACCTGCGGCACTTGTGCATGCAAGGACTTTTAGAACGGTATGCCGATAACGACGAAATGTGTCCCAATGGGGAGTTGACCCAAGTCGTACTCGATCGTTTGGATCGGGAATTAGCTGTCATCCGAAAGTTGGGATTTTCGAACTACTTTTTGATCGTTTGGGACTTCGTTCGCTATGCTCGCGAGATCGATGTTCCAGCCACCGCGCGCGGAAGCGGTGTTGGTGCGATTGTGTGTTACGCATTGTACCTGTCCCACGTGTGCCCCATCAAATACGACTTGCTCTTTGAACGGTTTTTGGATGAGAGCCGGATCGAGGCACCCGATATCGATATCGATTTTTGCCAGGAACGACGCATTGAGATTATTCGGTATGTCAAGGAAAAATACGGTGACTCGAATGTTGCCCAAATCGGAACCTTCGGCACCCTGAAGGCTCGCGGCGCGATCAAGGACGTCGGACGCACTATCAATCTTCCACTCAGTCGTGTCGCGGAATTGAGTGAACTGGTCCCCGACGATCCGAAGATCACGATCAAGGACGCGCTTGCAGAAAGCGAGGATTTGCGTAAGGCCGTCGAGTCGGACATGGCCTACAAGGAGCTGATCGGGCTAGCCACGCGAGTCGAGGGGATGGCACGCAGCATCGGTACACACGCCGCGGCGGTGGTGATCGCTGACAAGCCCTTGACCGAGTACGTGCCTTTGATGCGAGGCTCCGGAAAAGATGACGTGATCACGCAGTGGTCCATGGGTGATGTCGAAGCCGCTGGATTGCTCAAGATGGATTTTCTTGGGCTGCGTAACTTGACCATCCTCTCGAAGGCGGTCGATATCATCGAACAGACGCGTGGCGAGCGTATCGATCCGTTGAAATTTCCGCTGGAAGACGAAGCTACCTTTGATTTGCTTCGTCGCGGTGAGACGAAAGGAGTGTTTCAGCTAGAAAGCGGCGGGATCCGCGATTTGCTCCAACGCATGAAGCCGGACCACTTCCGCGATATTATCGCCACCAACGCGCTCTACCGCCCAGGTCCTCTTGAAGGTGGTATGGTCGATGATTACATCGCCGTGAAACTAAAAAAGAAGGAAGCGAATTACTTGCACCCGGTCCTTCGCGAGATTCTCGAAGAGACCAACGGAGTGATGGTTTACCAAGAACAGGTAATGCGGATCTTGAACCGCCTCGGTGGGATCGAGTTGGCGAAAGCCTACACGTGCATCAAGGCAATCAGCAAGAAGAAAGAATCGATCATCGCCGCCAATGCGGAGAAGTTCCTTCAAGGCGCCGTTTCGCTAGGCTTGGCGAAAAAAGACGCAGAAGATTTTTGGAACATGATCCTGAAGTTCGCAGGCTATGGCTTTAACAAGAGTCACTCGACTGCGTACGCGCTGGTCGCCTACCAAACTGCGTATCTCAAGACCCATTATCCGGTCGAGTTCATGGCGGCGCTCCTAACGGGAGATATCCCCAACCGTAACTTCAAACGCAAGGACTCGCTGGTCGAACATTTGGAAGATTGCCAGCGGATGAACGTGGTAGTGGAACAGCCGAGCGTGAATTCGTCGCGAGGCGAGTTCAGCGTAGCGAGCGGGCGGATCCACTTTGGTTTGAGCGCCATTAAAGGTTGTAGCGCTTCGGCCGCGGAAGCGATTGCTCGCGAACGCGATGCCCATGGCCCTTACAAAGACATGTTCGATCTTTGCAATCGGGTCGATTCCACGCAATGCAACAAATCCTCACTTGAAGCTCTGATCCGCGCAGGTGCGCTCGACTGCTTTGGTGCCCACCGTTCGCAGCACATCGCGGTTCTCGAGAAGGCGTTGCAGGGCGGGGCTGCTGCGGCGAAGGATAAGCGAAGTGGCCAATTGAGCCTCTTCGGAGATGTTGACGAGGATGAGGCAGCGCCCAAGCAGATGCTGCCAGATATGCCGGAGTTCCCTGAGAAAGAACGCTTGGCGATGGAGAAAGAGGTGCTCGGCTACTACTTGTCTTCCCACCCGCTGGCGGAATACGAGAGGATTCTCAAGTCATTCTGTACCCATAACGCCGTAACCGCCAAAACGCTCAAAAATCGGACTGAGGTTTGGATGGGTGGGATTATCTCGTCGATCAAACTTGCTCACACCCGCAATCCAAAACCTGGACAGTCGTCCAAGTACGCGAATTTCGATTTGGAAGATCTCGACGGCATCACTCGTTCGATCGCGTGGCCGAATACTTTCGATCAATTCGGTGAGATGATCCAACCCGACTCGATTGTGCTGATCCGAGGTCGAATCGATAAGCGAGGTGAGGAGGAAATCAACTTTATCGTCGATGAGATCCTTCCAATCCGTGAAGTCGACGAAAAATTCACCACGGGCATTCATATCCTATTTGATCAAAACAAACATGATCAAGAATTGTTGCCAAAGATCGGTGAAGTTTTGCGCGGCTATCCCGGAGAAAGGGATGTCATGTTCGCAGTTCGCATCGGGAATGGAGATACCGTTCACATCAAGGCGGGCAAGCAGCGCGTGGCTATCAGCGCGGAATTGAGGCAGCGGCTCGACGATCTACTGGGCATGAATAGCCATCGGCTAATCTTCACCAAGCCGAAGGTCAACAATACCAGCAATGGGGATACCTTCCGTCGTCGGTCCTCCAATTAAGGAACCGGCCCCCCCGCTCCGCGAACACGCGACGATAAGTTCACCATGCAGCCATTACCGATTGATCCGTGGATCGATGAGATCGTAGAGCGAGTTCGTGAGAATCCAATCACCGTCGTTGAGGCACCACCTGGGTCCGGCAAGACGACCCGCGTTGCGCCGGCGTTAATGGATGCGTTTCGCCGTGCGGAATTGGGATCGGACGGAGCAGGTTCTCACGGTGGAGCTGCCCAACGGGTAGGTAAAGTCTACTTGCTGCAACCACGCCGATTGGCTGCTCGCTCGGTAGCGGAACGGATTGCCAGCGAACGGATTGCCAGTCCACGGGATGATGCGAGTGCGACTGGCGAATTAGTCGAGCAAGTCCGAGAGGAAATCGGAACCCGAGGAGAAACCGGAACCCGAGAGGAAATCGGTTACTCGGTGCGATTTGATCATCGGGTATCAAAACATACCCGACTGGTGGTCGCGACCGAGGGGATTTTGATCCGTCGTTTGCAATCCGATCCAGCGATCGAGGATATCTCGGTGGTGGTGCTGGATGAGTTCCATGAGCGATCCATCGATGCGGATCTATTGCTGGCCATGCTAAGACGCGTTCAGCAGACGATTCGTGCAGACCTGCGTATCGTGATAATGTCCGCGACACTCGACTCAACCTTACTCGTACAGGCGTTGGGAAAGATACCGACGATCCAAGTTCCGTCGAGTTGTTTTCCAGTAGCGATCCGTTATCGTCCTGCGCCACCAAATCTCGGGATTGCGGAACATACCGCGGCGACGATCATCGATGTCGTGGATTCTACGGATGGCGATGTTCTTGCGTTCCTGCCCGGTGCTGGCGAAATTCATCGTTGCGTGGATGCCCTGAGGGCCAAACGGCTTGATCGAGAGTTTGAACTAATCCCGCTCTACGGCGCGCTTTCGATGGAAGAACAAATGCGCGCCATTGAGCAGGGGACGCGACGCCGGATCGTCGTCGCCACGAATGTCGCGGAGACATCGATCACCATCCCGGGCGTCACCGTGGTTGTGGATAGTGGCTTGGCGAGAGTGCTTCGGTTTTCGCCCGAAGTGGGCATCGACCGTTTAGGATTGGAGAATATAAGCAGTGCCTCAGCAGCGCAGCGTGCTGGACGAGCAGGACGGACGGCACCTGGTGTTTGCTATCGTTTGTGGTCCGAGGTCTCTGATCGGTCGCGAGCGGCTCATCTCGAGCCGGAGATTCGACGCGTCGATTTGGCGGGGACACTGTTACAGTTAATCGCGTGGGGAGAGGGGGAGAGCTGCGATTTCCCATGGTTGGAGGCACCGCGCCACGATGCTATCGAATCGGGAAAACGACTGCTGAGCTTGTTAGGTGCCATCGATAATGGACGAATCACACCCTTAGGGGAAACAATGTCCAGACTTCCCTTGCATCCGAGACTCTCGCGGATTTGTCTTGAAGCGATCCGATCGGGGTGTCTAGATGACACGAGCATAGCTGTTGCATTGCTCTCCGAGCGAGACCCGTTTGATCGCCGTGCGGGTCAAACAGGAGTTCGATCCATCCGCACGCAATCGTCCCGTCGCTGGGACAGCGATCTCGTCGAGCGCGTCCATTTTTTGCGAGAAAAACCGCATCGAGGCAATACCCACTCAGAAGATGGCGAGACACCTTTCGGAATGCTGACACGCGGTGGAGCACGAACTATTCGCCAAGTATCCGAACAAATACGCTCGCTGTGCGCACCCATGGCCGAAGGAGGCACGGATCGAGACTGTGTAAAGAATCAGACTGTTCCTCGCGATACCGGTACTCCTGGTGGGAACAGTACAACGCGAGATGATGTAATGATGCGGGTCTTGTTGAGTGGATTTCCCGATCGGCTGGCGAAGAGACGGGGCTCTGGGAAAAACCAAGCCGTCATGGTGGGAGGAAAAGGCGTTGTCCTTGCGGCCCAATCCGGAGTTCACGACCCAGAGTTGTTTCTTTGCTTGGATATCGAAGCAGGTTCCGGTGATGCGTTGGTAAGACAAGCGAGTCGAGTCGATCCTGGATGGCTCGAGGGAAGCAATCTTCAGGAACGTGAGGATTTGTTTTTTCATCCTACGCAGAAACAGGTGGTCGCGCGACGAAGAACGGTTTGGATCGATTTGGTGTTGCAGGAAACGCCCACGAGCATTTCTGATGAGTCGCAATGCCAGGAGGTATTGTGGCAAGCGGTTCGATCCAATTGGGAGCAGGTATTCCCGAAAGATAACGTCGAGTTGACGCAATGGATTGCAAGAGTGAATTGCTTGAGGGAATGGATGCCGGAATTAGAGTTTCCGGCGATGGATCGTGAGCGATTGATGAGTGTCGCTAAGGAACTGTGTCGAAACAAACGATCTTTGAGCGACGTTCGGGACGGGGCATGGATCGATTGGCTTGGTGGGGAGCTCATTCCTGCCCAGCGGTCCGCGTTGGAAAAGGAAGCCCCATCACGAATCGTGGTCCCTTCGGGAAGCTTGATTCGAATTGAGTATCAAGAAGGAAAGCCACCGGTATTGGCCGTGAAGATCCAAGAGGTGTTTTCATGGATGCAGACTCCCAAGATCGCGGGAGGACGTATCCCACTCCTTGTGCATTTGCTCGCACCAAGTATGAGAGCCCAGCAGATCACGGATGACTTGGCTTCGTTCTGGAAAAATGGTTACCCAGAAGTTAAGAAAGAGTTAAAACGACGTTATCCCAAGCACTCCTGGCCAGACGATCCCTTGAGTGCACCGCCAACCAGACGTTAGGAGTTGCGTTTTTCGAGGCGTCTATCGATTTTGGGGGCTAGCTCGCACATGGAGGTGGAGGCCGAGGTGGATGCGGCACGGTTCGGTTGGAACTGCTACGATAGCATTTCTGTTGCTGCTAGTCCGTCATCCGTTTAGAGAGGCATTGGATATGCGTTCGATCAATCGCACTATGAGGATGGGTTTGTTCCTCGCGATTCTCGTCGTGAGTATTTTGACGCTCGTTTGCGAAACAACATTGGCACAAGATGCATCGAGGGACACGCCACCCTCGGATCCACTTCTTTCCATACGTGACGAAGAGATGGTGCATCGAGGTCCATCCGGGGCTATGGTGACGCCGGTCAATCAGCGACTGACCCCGTATGGGAAAACGATCGAGCTCCCGGGAATGCGGCCACAAGTGATCGCTCTGTCGCCGAACGGCAAGATTGCGGTGACATCAGGCAAAACGAGCAAGTTGCTGGTGATTCATCCCACGACGGGTGAGATCCTGGAGCGTGTTGATTTCCCCAACGAGGCTCAAGTCCTAGGTGCTTCGGATCCCGCCGCTAACAATCTGAAACCGGATACAACGGCACTGGCCAGTTTCACGGGTCTCGTTTTCTCTGCCAATGGTAAGAGTCTTTACTTGAGCAATGTCCAAGGATCGATCAAGGTTTTTCGAGTCGATGATGGTGGCAAGGTTACGCCTTCCCATGTGATCGCGTTACCAAGTGCCAATGCCCCCAAACGGAAGCAGGAAATCCCGAGCGGATTAGCGTTCTCGGAGGATGGCGAGAAACTTTACGTCTGTGGGAATCTTTCGAATCGTTTGCATGAGGTCGATGTGAGCAGCGGGAATGTCGTACGGTCGTTCGACGTTGGAGTTGCCCCGTACGACGTCAAGGTTGTCGGCGGGACGGCAATTGTCAGCAATTGGGGA
Organism: uncultured Pirellula sp.; assembly: GCA_903892355.1. Lineage (GTDB taxonomy): Bacteria > Planctomycetota > Planctomycetia > Pirellulales > Pirellulaceae > JBKCUI01. The sequence goes on from CAITIE010000031.1 coordinate 12,511, forward strand.
GGGCGCAGGCCGGAAGCGGGCGACTTGGTCGGACCTGCAGGCAAGGGGACGGTCGTAAGAGTGGATTCGGTTCGCCATACCGCAAATGAAGGGTCCGTGTCATTCATCGATTTGGCGAGTGGAGCAACTTCGGAGGTAATTGTTGGATTGCATCCCTCGGGGTTGGCGGTGACTCCCAACCGAAAAGTGGTGGTGTGTGCGAATGCGGCTAGCGATCAACTGAGTTTAATCGATATTGCGGCTCGACAGGTGCTCGAGACGGTGTGGGCAAAGCACAGCCCGGCGGATTTGTTTGGTGCAACGCCCAATGCCCTCGTCTTTGATCCCACTGGAGACCGTTTGTATGTAGCCAATGGTACGCAAAATGCGATCGCAGTTTTCGATATTGACGCAGACGATCGGGGCGAGACCAAGATGATCGGCATGATTCCGGTGGGTTGGTTTCCTGGAGCTATAGCGATAAACCCCGCTGAAAAGACTTTGTTGGTTGCAAATATCAAGGGGTTACCGGGTGAAAAGCGCAAACAAGGCGAGGGGGAGGGATTCAACTCCCATCAGTACCAGGGGAGTGTCTCGCTGGTCCCCATCCCTGATGATGATGCGATTCTTGGCGCATTGTCGGAACAAGTGGCTAGAAACATGCGCTATGACGCGGTAGTAGCGTCTCGGAAAGCAGCTCGCCCCAATCAACCTTTGCGCCCGATACCCGAGCGTATCGGCGAACCGAGCGCCATCGAACATGTGGTTTACATCATCAAGGAGAATCGAACCTACGACCAGGTGTTCGGGGATCTACCGCAAGGGCGAGGGAATCGTGACCTTTGCATTTTTGGTAGAGACATAACCCCCAATCAGCACAAGTTGGTAGAGGAGTTTGTGCTGCTCGACAATGCCTACTGCTGTGGGATCCTGAGCGCTGACGGGCATCAATGGAGTACCACCGCGATCGCCACCGATTACTTGGAAAAGAGCTTTGCATCGTTTCCGAGAAGCTATCCCGATGGTATGGAAGAGAGCGATATCGATGCCCTTGCGTATTCACCCGCTGGGTTTCTTTGGGATAACGCAGTCAAGCACGGAATCAGCATACGCAATTACGGCGAGTTCATGATGCCTGCGGTGAGATGGCGGGATCCAAGCAAACGCGGCGCTGTGGATTTCCTTTCCTGTTACAAAACATGGAAGGGGGTCGAGGATCTGGTCATTTTTGAGTCGAAACCGGGAATCGAGAGTATTCGCGAATTTTCGCCGACCGATTATGTGGGTTGGAATATGTCGGTCCCCGATCAATATCGCGCCGATTTTATCTTGAAGGAACTCGCCGAGTTCGAGAAAAAGGGTGAGTACCCGCGACTGGTAATCATTTGCTTACCCAACGATCACACGAGTGGAACGTCAAAGAACTGTCCAACTCCCGCTGCATGCATGGCGGATGGTGATTTGGCAATGGGTCGAATTGTTGAGGGATTAAGCCGATCTCGCTTCTGGCCTAAAATGGCAATCTTTTCCATCGAGGATGATCCTCAAGCGGGATGGGACCATGTCAGTGGTTATCGCACTACGGCGTATTGCATCAGTCCGTATGCCAAACGTAAGGTGGTGGTTGGTACGCAATACAACACGACGAGCATTCTACGAACGATGGAACAGATTCTAGGTTTGCCCCCGATGAACCAATTCGACGCGAGTGCCACTCCGATGTTCGATTGCTTCCAGGACGAACCTGATCTGACTCCCTTTGAATCGGTTCCCGTAAGTATACCACTGGATCAGATGAACCCAGGGTCGGTTGCGGTACTGGATCCGCTGCTCAAGCAATTGGCGGAATGGTCCGAAGAAATGAATTTTCTGGAAGTGGATCGTGCGCCTGAGGATCGTCTCAATCGCGTCTTGTGGCATGCAATGAAGGGGAGCGAAACTCCTTATCCGGAGTGGGCGATCACGGTCGTGGAAGACGAAGACGATGAGGAACAACGGGAAGCATTGGGCCGAGGATCGCGTGAGTGATGGATCGTGTAAGCGAAGGAGGTAACGCTGCCTACTGCAATTGGGAGTAGAGAATCATGTTGATGCCGATGCGAAACGCATCGTCGCGCGTGTACCCGCGGCACTGGAGCGAGTGTTTGCTCTCCATGGCGCAGCTAAGATCGTTGGGCGAGAAGAGCATGACGATTCGGCCTTGCCACTCCAGAGCCTCGATTTCCGCGGGCCCCTCGCGGCGGGATGCAGAAAGATTGTTAGTGCCGATCTCAGGGTCGACCAATGCGACATTCCGAAGGTCGAATCCTCCAGGTCCCTCTTTGAGCATGAACGGGTGGTCAGGCGGAAGGGTTTTCCACGTTGCATCCGGAAGAACTTTAGAAAACTCAGCCTTGAGACTAGTTGCAAAATCGGTGGAGCCGCAAATCGCATCTCCGAGGATGACCCCACCGTTCTCAAAGTGGCGGCGCATCCCACTTCGTTCGGTATCATTGAAGGCGAAGCGGCTGCGTCCTTGGATATAGGCGATAGGATATTTCTCCAGTTCGTCGCTGCTGGCGGATAACTTGGGTGTTTTGGCTTCGACCAGTGCCTTGGTTTCCCGGCGATACATTTCAAGGAGGTTTGGCAGCGATTTTGGAGTTTCATCGCCCCCGCCGCTATGCATGATCTTTGGAAGGGTCAATGACCCTCGTTCCAGCGATTGGCGGTTGGAATCGGATTGCACGATTTGCACGGCGTCCAGTTTGTCCTTGAGCTCGCGACCGGTGGCGTAAGCCACGACGTTCAGGCCGATTTTGACCGCGTTGTCGAGTTCGGCGGCAACTCGCTTGGAGTATGTGGGTTTCGCGCCATATGGTTTTGCTAATTCCCAACGACACGACAAGCTGATGGGGCTGAATACGACGCTGGTTCGACAGCAAGCATCGATACCGTAGAGCCAGAATCCCTCTGGCAATGCGTCGGGTGCGACCTTCGTTTCAGCAGCCCAAATGGGATGGTTGGGGGGGAGTTTTTGAAGTGGCTTGTCAAAGATCAACTCCATCTCCCGTCGGAAGGATTCCTCAAAGGCGTCTCCTTTGCATCCATTGCCGTTACACGCTTCCCCGAAGATGAAGCCACCTTGCTCGACATAATCTTTCAAGAGTTTTCGGTGTTGCGGAGCCAGGATGAACTCTTCGGAGCCGCTGATGAAGAGGACTGGGGTTTCGAGAAGGTCTGGTAGTGACGCGCGTTGGATCCGGACCGATTGCCAAGCCAGATCACGTTTCCAGACCGATTCAACGTGCCCGGTCAGGTGTTGGACCGCACGTCGATGGCGATTCCAATCGCGGTTTTGGGGTTCGGAGGAATGTTGCAAGTGCCCGATGACGACTTGACGCTTCCCCTTGCTTAGAAAGAGCAATGCCATGGCTGTCGCGGCTGGCTCTGTCTCAGCGGGCGTGGATGGCATGTTGCCTCCTACCGCATTTCGGCGACGCAGTATGGCTTCGGCACCCTCGCGATACCAGTCGTGATCGCCGATAAAGCGTTGTCCGGTAAGCCGGCCCACACGTTCTAATGCATACATGTAGTACATGTACCATTCCCCAAAGCCAGGGTTGTCGTTCACGCTGAAGTTATTGGCCAACCATTCCAACGAGACCTGAGGATCGTATCCGCGATCGGCATTATTACCACCACAGCAGGAAATCCTGTCGCCGTCGACGGATGCATCAAGGCTGGATGAGGTGTCCTCGAGGATGATAAGAGAAGCGATTCCAGCGCATGTCATGCTTCCGCGAGGGTTGGGTTCGCCGCCGTAGCCCCACGTTCCGCGAGGACTCATTCGGCTCATCCAGTACTTACGGCTGAGCTGAAGTTTATCCTCGGGGATTTCGATACCGAGTTTGCTCGCCTCCCAAAGTGCAAGCACAGCAAATTGAGAGTTCGATTCGTCCGGCCTTCCTGCACCTTGATCGTACGACCAACCGCCGTCGCGCTGCTGGGCTTTCAAAAGCCAACGGATGTTGCGTTCGATGAGATCACGATCACGGCCCGGATCGGCAGCGCACAGCGCCATCGCTTGCAACGAGGCTTCGTAAACCTTTTGAGGCCGATCGCGGCGGATGTATTCCATCGCCTTGACAATTTCTGGATCGGCTGGTTTTCGACCGGAGCTGAGCAACGAGAGGACGATCAAGCTCGTCAAACCGGTCCCTTGGTCTTCATGCCCTTGCCACGCACCGATCTTCTCCCCTTTGGCACCTCGGTTCTGGGTTCTACGAAAATAGCTCGTGAATTGGTCGATGGCTTCTTGGACGGCGCTGGCATTGATCCCGCGCTGAGCAGGTCCATTGGGGGGTTGCGCCGGCACGTTGCCGACCGGAAACGCGAGGATAGCGACGACGGCCAACCAAAGGGTGATGTGGGGGATGCGGCGGATAGAATGCGAGTTGTTGAGAGCCATGGACGTAGTTTACCACATTGGAACGTGTTTGTTGAAACGTCTGGCGGACCCCGAACGCCAATGTAGAAGCCCCTTCGGTCGGCTTGTAACGGTCGTATCCTATGGTAAAGTCGTCATCGATTTCCGGCTTATGCCATGAGGAGTCCCACCGAAATCGCCTTTGGCTAGGCTACTTTACGATGGGGGGAAACCACACCATTTTGGGGTGTCGCGATCGAAAGCCCACTGGAAAATTAACCCAACTGTCAAAGAATCATGTGTGGGTGAGTGGCGAGTATGCAGTGAAGAGTGTTCAGTGAAGAGTATCGATCGATCTACAAAGCGTTCCTTGATCAGCGCGGTACTCATTTTAGCCGCATGCCTGATACTTTCGGTTGTGGTTTTGCCTTGGGACATTGAGCTTTCCGAAGGGGTGCGTGGTCTTCGATTGCCAGGGGATTTGCGGAAATTGATTTCGCTGATGGAGTTGTTTGCCCATGGGCTGGGGTGCGTGCTGATTCTCGGGACTTTGATTTGGGTAGACGAACACAACCGCAGGAAGCTTTGGTTGGCATCAGGGTTTGTGCTGCTGTGCGGGATTTTATCGAATGCTGCCAAGTACTTGATTCCGCGGCGTCGCCCCTACACCCTGGATGAAGCCCCTCTCCCTTCGAGTTGGGAGACATGGGGGACGCCGTTTACTGAGTCGTGGTTCGATGAGACATTGAGAAGTTTTCCGTCTGGGCACACGGCAACAGCCGTCGCGATGGCGATCGGCTTGTCGTACGTATACCCCCGTGGAAGGTACATGTTCTTCTTCATGGCGCTATTGGCATCCTTTCAACGCTTGATGTCAGGAGCTCATTACTTGTCGGACATCTTGGCGAGCGTTGCAATGACAGTGGTCCTGGGGACCGCATGGCTCCTGCTGCGGCAACGTGAGACTCGGATCCACCGGTCGAGCATAGAGGCGGGTCAGGAATAGCCCCTCGAACGGCTTGCGATCGCTGACAACCTTGCTTTCGTTCTTGTTTTCTGTCGTTTTTGCGCCTATCTTGGCTGATTCTTAGACCAACCATTTGGTCAGCTTCTCAGCAGGGTTGGTGGGTCCGAACGTTAGGGACGCAATCGTTGGCGACGGTCGCGATGACTCGGAGCGAGAAGCTTAAAGCGATGAGTGCATTTGGTAAACAATGGGATTAAAGGAACTCGACGCTATGTCGGAACGCGAATCCGGATCGAACAATCAATCGGAATTTCAACCGCGAAGTGTCGGTCCGGTGGAACCGGAGACGAAGTTGTGGGAGGGAGGATTTTCACCGAAGGCCATGTACGGTGCGTGGTTGATCTCGTCGGTGATATCTCTAGCAGTAATCCTAGGATTGATCGTCGCAACCATCGCGGGGATGACCGTGGAATCGGCCAAGGCCCTATGGCTATGTAGTTTTCTCGCTTTGGTCGCTTGGTGGTCGATTGCGGTTGGGATTTACTATTATCGTCGGTGGGGCGTGTACTACGAACTGACCAGCCAGAGGTTTATCCATTCCTCGGGGCTTCTCGTTCGTACAACGGATCGCATCGACGTCATTGACATCGATGACGTCGCTTTCACCCAAGGATTGGTGCAGAGACTTCTGAATGTCGGAACGATTCAATTGACCAGTCAGGACGCGAGCCATCCGCGGCTGTTGCTGCGAGGGATCGATGATGTTGAGAAGGTGAGCGTGCTGATCGACGATGTGCGACGCAAGGAACGTCGAAAGCGCAGTCTACATATCGATTCCAATTGAAGAAGAAGCAAGTGCGACGCCATCCGTGGGCGGAGCCGCATCGGATGGAGCAGAGTCCGGACACCCACTGCGATCGGGTGTCTTCGCCCAGTCTGCCAGCGGTCTTGTGGACCCTTGGGGAGGTTGGCAAGGGTAGTTGTGATCGCTGGGCTTTGCGTTTCTTGTGGCATCGGCGACGATTTTCAATGATTTCCTTGGTGGTTGATGCCTTGGGTTGTGTTCCGATGTTTCCTCTGGCAAAAGTTGGTGACGTCGGGATAATTGCAGTTCACTCGCTCTGCGATGGTGCGGAGCATAATTTTTCTCTTGCGTAAAACGGTTTGCAGTCTGATGTTCGAGTCGTTCCCGCTTGCTCCTCCTGATTCCATCCTCGGTCTGGCTGCTGCTTTCGAGAAAGATCCCCGGCCGGGAAAGATCAACTTGACCGTTGGGGTTTTCAAGGACGAACAGGGCAGGACACCGATTTTGGAGTCGGTTAGACAAGCGGAAGAACGCATTTTTAAAACGCAAAAGACGAAGAGCTATCTTCCGATCGAGGGGGCTCCTGAGTTCACAAAAAGTGTCGGCCGGCTTGTCCTCGGCGAGGATTTCGATTTCAGTCGAGTTGCAGCAGCTCATACGCCAGGCGGTACAGGAGCTCTGCGTGCCGGAGCGGACACTCTGGCACGCAACTTTCCTGGCTTGCGAGTTTGGCTCAGCAATCCGACGTGGGCCAATCATGGCTCCGTATTTCAAGCTGCAGGTATGGAAACGTTGGTCTACACGTACCTCAACGGCGCAAAGACGGGTTTAGACTTTGATGGGATGATCCAGGATCTGGAATCGAAGGGGCGTCCGAGGGATGTGGTTCTACTCCACGCCTGCTGCCACAATCCGACGGGAATCGATCCGACTCTGGAGCAGTGGGAACGCATCTCGAGTTTGATGGCTGAAAAGAAGATGATCCCGTTCCTAGATTTCGCGTATCAGGGTTTCGGTGACGGAATCGTTGAGGATACGAAACCGCTGCACATCGTTCTGCGGAAAAATCCTGAAGTGGTTGTTTGCAGTTCGTTTTCTAAGAACTTTGGCCTATATTCCGAACGGGTTGGCGCATTGCTGATGATTGGAGCCGATGGCTCTGGAACCGAGGCGTTAATGAGTCAAGTCCGAGCGTCGATCCGCTGCAATTACAGCAATCCACCTCGGCACGGTGAAGCGATCGTCGCAACCATTCTCGGCGATAACGATTTGTCCGCTTTGTGGCGAAGCGAAGTCGACGCAATGCGTACACGGATATCAAGCATGCGGGATTCGTTCATTCGGGGCATGCGTTCCATGGGCCGTAACTTCGATTTCTTAGCGACGCAGAAAGGGATGTTTTCCTACACTGGCTTGAACGCCATGCAAGCGGATTGGCTCAAGCAGGAGCGGGCTATCTACATTGTAGGGACGGGTCGGATCAATGTGGCTGGGCTATCCCCAGATACGATGACTACGCTATGCATGGCAGTCGATGAGGCAGGCAAGCTGTAGGAAGTCAGGCCAGGCTTTCAGGAGGTTGGGCAACTTCTGATACAGAGAGTTCTGACTCGGACGCTATTTTGAGTCGGACCGTGAATTGGCTTCCTTTACCAAGAGTGCTGCGAACGGATACCGACCCGCCTAGCGCTTGGGTGAGATGCTTGACGATCGCAAGCCCCAATCCAGTTCCCCCGGCGTCTTGGCTGCGAGCTTTCTCGACTCGATAGAACCTTTCGAAGATCCGGTCGATATCTTCTTCGGGGATCCCTATCCCGTAGTCGATCACCGACAGTTCGACGTCGGATCCTGAAACCTTCGAGGATACGCGAATGTATCCGTCGGGTTTCGAGTAACGCACGGCGTTGCTGAGCAGGTTTCCCAAGATGGTTCGAAGGGATTCGTGGTCCGCGAGGATACGTGGCGTCGATTCCGCGATTTCGTTGTAGATAGTGATGTTTTTCGTTTTCGCGATCGCTTGATGATCCTCAATGCAGGTGCGTGCGAAATCTTGGAGTGGTAAAGCGATGAGTGGTAGTTTTTCAGGGAGGGATTGTATCCTGGTTAATTGGAGCAGGTCGAAGATAAGCCGATCAAGTCGGTCCGCTTGTTCGCTGATTCGCGTGATGAATAACTCGCAAGCATCCGGGTCGTCGAGGGCTCCCATGAGCAGAGTTTCCGCGTAGGCTTTAATCGCAGCAAGCGGGGTTTTCAGTTCGTGCGACACGTTGGCCGTAAAATCGCGTCGCACATTTTCCAGTTGCTTGAGTCTGGTTTCATCAGTGATCACCAATAGCATCGGTGGCAGGCTGGATGGATCCGATTGAGGGGAGTCGTGCTGTAACGGATGCGCCCGCAATCGCAGAACTATGGATTTCGTCGTGCCATCAAGTTCACAGTCCAGGGTTTGGCCCGATTTTTGGGACTCTGTGATCAATTCGAGAACCCGCGGTTGCCGAATCAACTCGATTAAACGAGTTCGATCACGAATCCGGTCCGAAAGATCAAGAAGGTCGATCCCAGCCCGGTTAGCGAACCAAAGTTGAAGATCGGACGTGAAGGCAAGGATTCCTACCGGCATCGCAGATAAGACCGTTTCCGCTTGTTCAGCCCCCGTCTTGACGGCGATGATTTGGCTCTGATATGCCTCGATCAACGCAACTAACTCGCGGTTGATATCGCTAAAAAAGAAACCTCCAGAAAACACGTTGCGCATCTCGTGAGGTGGTCGACTTTTCGACGCTTGAGATCGGATCTGTTGGAGGGTTCGAGTATAGGTTTGTCGAGACTCAGTCAATGAACGTAGAGCAATTGCGGAAGCAAGTCCCGCAACGAACGCTCCTGCAAACCACCATGGTGTCCAGCGCTTATGGTTCGCGTTGAAGGGAGGAAGTCGCTTGGTGTACGCGATCCAACGCCTGGGAGGCGTCTCGTCTTTGATTGGATCACTTTCGTTGGAAACAGTTGGTTTAAGTTTCTCGATGAGACGAACCCGTGTGTATCCGCCTGGCTCGAGGCTGGTCTCCTTCGACGAATTTTCAAGCCTTTTAATCTCTGTCTGTGTCAGTTGCTGCTCTTCGAGAATAGACAGATTACCTGTGCGGGAATCGCCGACTTGACCGCCGAATGCATTGAGGTCGACCGATGAATTTTCCACAATGGACTTGTAGAACTGCAGTTCATCCGATGCGACCTGGACCTGTATCTGGTTCCAAAGGTTTTCGTTGTGCCGATCGACCCACCATAGAACGACAGCAGCGATTGCAACGCAAGCAATGGGCAATACCCCTAGCGACCAAGGAATGCGTTGGAATGACATCGGTGGATGGTGTAGAAGGCTAGGGGAGGAGACAACCAAGCCACTATATCTTATTCAAACTCCTGTTTTCTTGGAATTGCCGGCGATTGAACAACGTTCGGCTTAATCTTCTGTTGGTCGGTGGACCTATAGGTAACAGTACTTGTAGAAGTAAATCACGCGATGTTTTGCACGCTACGTTTAACCAGTTTCTTCGGATCTAACGGAATGAACGGAATAATCGCACCCCCGCGAGGGGAATCGTTGATTGCATGTGCCTAGATCGGCGGGGTTTGTTGAATGGAACCATCACTTGATTAGGATGGACTCCCGGGGTGGTCCCGTTTAGCACAACCGCTTTACGCTTTAGGTAAATTCCGGAAAATCGATGGCCGCTTCGTTTACGGGCATAACAGAATCCAACATTCCCGAAACCTCGGAAGAAATTCTTCCTCGGTTGGTGATGATTGCATACTGTCTCGACCCGGATGGAACCATGGAGGAGCGGAATGGGTGGCACCGTGCGTTGATCGCGGCAGATCAGTTCGATACCACCGTTATCTATCGCCCCCTTCCTGGTCGAGGTTTGTTCGCATCGAAGCTTCGCGAGTTGCCCATTTCAAAACGGCTTCGATTCATAGAATTACCGCCGAGTCGCTTTACCAATTTCTTGCTGAATCGAGAACTCACCTTTTATCGTGGTTACCGCCGATGGCACAGTGAAGCTTTTGCGGTCGCTCAAAAACTCCACTGCGACGTTGCGTTCGATCTTGCGCATACGGCGACCCTATGCGGCTTTCGAGAGCCTGGGGTTCTATGGAAGTTAGGCATACCGCATGTTTGGGGGCCAATCGGTGGTACCCAAGACCTTCCAATCGAATTTTACAGCATGATTTCCCATGCAAGCAAGTTCCGTGAGTGGGTGCGTTCCAAACTCAACTGGTGGCACTTGAAACATCGGCAAAGGGTACGAGACGCGTTCGCACGCAGTTCGGCCGTGATCGCTGCGACGGAAAAAGCTCGCGATGATTTCATGGTGCACCTCGGGGTCGATGTGGAGGTCGATTTGGAGACCGGTTTAGATTACGAAATGCCTGCAAAGGAGTCGATTCGCGAACATGGGCAACCCTTGAAAATCTTATGGTCAGGGCGGCTTCGAGAGTGGAAAGGTTTGCCGTTGCTTTTGTACGCCTTGGCGAAGCTTCAGTCCGATCGAATACCCTTCGAACTCCGAGTGCTCGGGGCTGGTTGCAGTAAGACTCGTTGGATGACGCTTGCTAAACGATTGAAGATCGAACAACAAATCGAGTGGATTGAGAGTAGCTGCTATCGAATTGGCTTTGAACATTATCGCTGGGCTGATGTTTTCGCGTTTACGAGCTTGCGCGACACCTCCGGAACGGGATTGTTAGATGCGTTGGCCGCCGGCACTCCGATTATCGGGGTGGGCCATCAAGGGGCGTCCGACATTATCACTCCGGACTGTGGTGTTGTGGTGAGCGTCGAACGGCCTTCGCAAACGATTAGCGAAATGGCAGTCGGATTGAGTACCATGGCACGAAACCCCAAGCGTCTCC
>CAITIE010000032.1 GCA_903892355.1 uncultured Pirellula sp.
CAAATCGATATCGAGATTTTTGAGAACGTTGGCGGCAACTCCGCTTCCTTCCTTGACGAGTCCGAGAAGGATATGTTCGGTACCAATGTATTCGTGGTTGAACCGCTGAGCCTCTTGGTTGGCCAGCTGCATGACTTTGCGAGCGCGGTCCGTAAATCGTTCGTACATCTCAATCCTTCCTTTCAAGTTCAGCGTTGCAAACGCTGGGTGCGTTGAGCGCCGTGAATACTGGGTGCGTTTAACGCCAAAGCGGGCTGGAGTCCAAATCGTTGCGTAGTGCCTATCGAACATTGCGTAAGTAGAGAATGTGGTTATCACAAAACTCCCCGTGCAATTGGCCGTTCGGAGGGCATGGAACATATATACAGCAAAACGCGTTCCGGAAGCAGGACCGTCAAAATTTCTTCATTGCAACATGGTGCAACCACAGGTTGGATGGCTGCAACTCAGGGTTCAAACGAAGCATTGCCCAACTTTTCAGGAGACAGTTAGGCAATGCGTTACGTCAGATTCGAGAGAATCACCGTAACCGCATGGAATCAGAGGCTTTCCGTGTGCGATCGAACTTTTTGCTGGAGTACCAAGCGCTTTTCTTTTGCGATCTCGTCGTGCCATCGCCACGCATCGTCGAGGAGTGCCAATTGGTCCAAGAGTTCCATGGATTGATGGTAGCGTTCGGTCCTGCGCATGATCGAAGAAAGGAGCAATGCAGCTTCGACGTCAGTATTTTTTCCAAATGCGAATGGTTGCAGAATGCGTTCAGCCTCGAAATAGTTTGCTTGCAAATAGTGTTCTTGAGCGAGCATCCATTGATCGAGGGGGCAACCGATATTGAGTTTAGGGCGAGCCAGTAGTCCTATCATTGCATTGTGAGCGCAAGAGACCAGCGATCCGGCGACTACCACGCACCACAATCCCCATATTTTCCATGAATCGAGCCACATCGGCCAAATGGTGGTTCCGATCCATGCGGTGCAAGCGATGAGCCCAAAGGCGATCGCGATGAGAAGGGACCGAGGGTCGCCGAGCCGCCATGCGGCGAGCGTTCCTGGCCAAAGGGAAAAAAGCATTCTCATTGAGATTTGCATGATCAATCCCTAGGGTGCCGGAGTCGAGTTGGTTCGAAAGTACCTACATGGCTTAGCATTTCTCGTTAGTAGCAAAAATATCGGCCTTTGGGCAATGGCGACTGCAGATTGGCATGGACACCGGCACAGGAAATTCGGACTATCCATCAGGACAGCTCAGGAGGTTGCAAGCGAGGCCTTGGAGTTGGAGCAACGTTTGGTTGGATTCCCCTGAACCACTTTATTGATTTCCTGAGGACGGCACCTATGTTGAACGCGCTTAAAAATCCCAGCAGCACTCGAGCGGAAAGCCGCGTTTTGAAAACTCGTCTCAGGGACGCAGCGGTTTGCATAGCATTGGGAATTATGGGGCATGCATTGGGATGCTCGAGCCCACAGACCTGCGCACCGCAACCTGGATACCCAGCGTATCCAGCTTACCCAGCGAGCTATCCAGGTTATGGTGCTCCGGGGGCTACGGTTCCCGCGGGAGCTGCGATGCCTGTCGGGGCAATGCCAGCCGGGGCTATGCCTGCGGGCGGCGCGATGCCAGCTGGAGTTCCGATGGCTGGCGTGACGGCTCCGGTGTATGGCCAACCGATCCCAGGGACGGGTTACCCAGCCACAGGTGCAGCGATGCCACCGGGGTACGCTCAACCTATGGTTGGCCGGTAAGCACCAAAGTCGCTCAATCTATCTACGATTGCATCGCAGGCCACCAACGGCTCCGTGTTTGAAGCGAGCCATGGAACTGAACTTCAGGAATCAGGCGGGCGGCTATTTCCCTTTGCCGAGAGAGCGGGTGAGGAAAACATCCACAGGTCCAAGGCTCTTGGTGAATGCATCGTCGAATTTGGTGCCGGAAGCAAGATTCTTGAGCACCAGATCGTATTGCTTTTTCATTTCGGAGACTTGCATATTCCGGATAAGTCCGAATCCGATAATGGCTTCGTCTTCGTCATTCATCTTTCCATCCGTCAGAGGCTTGATCGTTTTTAGATCTTGGAGTACTTCTGGGAATCGGCGGAACCATGGTTGGACACGGGCATCATTTTGTCCGACGGCGTTTGCCATCGCATTCCGGCCAGCGCCGTCGGCGAACCATTTGGGAACACCCTCGTGAGATGCCACCCAAACGCTCGTAAGTTGCTGGAGCAGCGACGTCTCATTCAGCTTGCTATCGGATTTGTCGTACACCATCGCGATATAGAGATCGAGGACGTCTTTGCGCCAGTGCCCGGACCATTCGGGAGGCAAGCTTCGTTTTTCGAGCATGTTGCCTAGTTCGCTGTAGTCGTATCGCGATTTTAGGGCATAGATCGTGATGCCTCCTTTGATCAGAGGATCTTTGGGACTGATCTTCAATTGTTTCTTAAGGTTTTTCGCGGCGTTGTTCGCTTGAGCGAGGAGTTGTTTGGCTCCCCCTTCTCCGATGTTTCCCACGATATGAAACTCATCGTCGCTGGCTTCATCAGGAGTCGACTTAGGTGCAACCCGTTGCCAACGCGATTTGGCCCGCTCCATTCGCTTTGCCATCAGTTCCGAATGGCTTGCTTTGGCCGCCCACGACTTGGCGATTACCGATTCGAGTTGGCTTTCACGGCTGTCCCCATCGTACGTGGCACCTTCATCGATCCATGTTTTCACAAGTTTGATTTGCTCATCGTTGAGAGCGGGTCGCCCACCAGCGGGCATACGTTGCCCAGCGGTTCCGAGCAGCTTCTTAACGATGAGGCTATCGTCTCCTTTGCCTGGGTCGAGAGCGGGGCCGCTGGTTCCACCTTTGAGCAGTCCAGTAAAGTTATTGAATGCGAAACCGCCGGAGGGGCGGGTGCCGCCGTAATGGCAACCGTTGCAATTAGCCACCAAGATTGGTGCGATGTCATTGGCAAAGCTGACCGTTTCTTTGCCGGTGCTTTGCTTCACGTCGACAGGTTTGTCGTTGGCGGGCATGGTTGGATTGCCATTCCCCGCGAGGGTCTTTAGCGATGCTTTGGGATCTTCCCCATCGAATTTTGCCCCTTGTTGGATCCATTGCTTCAATTTGGCGAGGTTCTCGGGGGCTACTTTGGATCCGTTGGGGGGCATCGTGCCGGTCTCGATCACACTGAGGAGTTGGCTACCATCTGGGTCACCGGCGAAGAGGACAGCGCCTGCTTTGGAGCCTTTCATGAGTTGTTCGTAGTTCGCCATTTGGAAACCGCCACTTTCTTTATCCACGTGGCAGCGACCGCATGATGCGACGATCCACGGTGCGACATCTTTGGCAAAGCTCACGACGTTCGGATCCGATTTTGGCGGGGTTGACGCCGATGGGGTTGGAGCCGATGGGGTTGTCTGAGGTTTTCCTTTATCGGACTTTGCATTCCGAACCATGGTGGCGATCTCACTCCATTCCGGGAGGGGCGAGAACTCAGCGCCTTCGATCGAGAGGGCTTCGGACGCTTTCAATAGCTGCTTGTGGATCCTCTCCCACTCTGGCAAGTTTTTCTTGTCGGAATCGAGCACCATTGGCACGAACGCTCGCGTGCAGGCTTCGACGAGCGCCGAGCTTTCCCCGAACTTTTTATCCTTGAACAGCTGCCCGGCCTTTTTCAGTTGCTCTTTGGCGTCATCGATGTTTTTCGGGGGTGTGGGATCCTCTGCGAGCGAGGCGCCGCACCACAGAATGGCAACGGCCAATCCGGCCAGTGAGATCCGCGAGAAGCCCGAGCGCAGGCTGGTTATGACCCGGTTTGTGGACTGGGCCGGAGGCCGGCGGAACGTGACGGACGGAATAGACGGTCGAAGAAAGCGAGCCACGCGTTCACCCTTGCTGAAGTAATGGTTCAGGGACCAGCCGAAGAGCCCACATCGAACCGGACCGGTTCTATTTTCACTGAGACTCGGCGCGGTGGAAAGAGCCTGGCCAAAACTTCCCTGCGGTTTGGCACGGGCGAATTGCCGACAATTCCGGAATGAGGATCTGGGAGGACTCCCATCTCTTAGAGTTTTAAGGATTTTAACGTACTCAAATCACCCGATAAATCCGAAAGATTTGGGGAGTAACCGGGATGCGACAAGCGGGATGGTGCAGGATGAAGCCTACAGAAGCTGTCGCCCTTTCAAGGCGTCGGCCAGGATTTCCTTGTTGGTGAACTCGAGAACACTGCCGCTGGTTACTCCGCGGGCCAATCGCGTCAGCCGGACCGGGAAATCCGCAAGGCGGTTGGAGATAAACAAGGCCGTTCCGTCTCCTTCGACGTTTGGGTTGGTTGCCATGATCACCTCCTTGAAGTTTCCCGTCCGCACGCGATCCACAAGGTGTTCAATGGTCAATTGATCCGGCCCAATACCGTCCAAGGGTGCGATTCGGCCTAGCAGAACGTGGTACAAGCCCCGAAATACGCCGGCTTGCTCGAGCGCGATCAAATCGCGAGGCTGTTCGACGATGCACAAGAGTGCTTGGTCTCGTCGGGCATCCTCGCAGATGCCGCAGCGATCCGATTCGGAAAGGTTGAAACAAACGGAGCAATACCGGACATTTTCCCGGACACGGCGGATGGCGTCGGAGAGGGCGAGGGCTTCCGAAACGTGGACGCGCAGCAAATGATACGCCAAGCGTTCGGCTGTTTTTTTTCCGATGCCGGGCAGTTTGCCCAATTGATCAACCAATTCGGTTACCGACTGCGAGATCTCAGCCATGAAGCCACGTTTCTCCTTACGATTCATTCGCGTTGCTGTTAACATAGCAAACGTTGCGTGATTCGCCACGCTAGTTTCGAAAGTCCGTCACCATCATTGCTCGTCCGATAGCCCGTTGTCCCCATGACTGTTTTGCTACAGATACGAAACGCCCATAAAAGGTATGGGGATCAAATCCTACTCGACGGAGCCGAATGCACGCTCACCAGCGACACCAAGGTCGGGTTTATCGGACGCAACGGCGCAGGAAAGTCGACGTTGCTCAAATGTATCCTCGGGGACGACGAGTTGGACACGGGGGAGATCATCCGGCATCCGAAATTGAAGATTGGATACTTGCGTCAGCACGATCCGTTCCTGCCAGGTGAAACAGCGCTAGAGTTTTTGATGCGAGATAGCGGCCAGCCTGATTGGAAATGCGGAGAAGTCGCAGGCGAATTTGAGATCAAAGGAAAGTACCTGGAGGCCCCCCTGCAGTCCCTATCAGGAGGTTGGCAAACGCGTGTCAAGCTTTCAGCGCTTTTGCTCCATGAGCCGAACTTGCTTCTCCTCGACGAGCCGACCAACTTCTTGGACTTGCGCACGCAGATCTTGCTTGAGCATTTCCTGAGGTCCTTCAACGAAGCATGCTTGATCGTTTCCCACGATCGCGCCTTTCTCAATGCCACCTGCGATTCGACGCTTGACCTTTCGATGGGGGAGCTGACGTTATTTCCCGGCAAAGTGGATGCGTTTCTCGAGTACCAGCAGGAGCTGAACGAGCACGATCAGCGCACCAATGCATCGATCGCTGCTAAGCGTAAGCAATTGCAAGAGTTCATCGATCGGAATCGCGCCCGCGCCAGCACGGCGACTCGGGCGAAGTCCAAAAGCAAAATGCTCGACCGGCTCGAGATGAAAAACGTCGTCAGCGATCAGTCGCGGGCGATCATCCGTGCCCCGCAAGTCGACCCTCGACAAGGTCCAGCCGTACGTTGCCGCGACCTTTCGATCGGGTATGGCGATCGCGTCATCGCTTCGGAGATCACGCTCGAGATCGATCATGGCATGAGAGCTGCGATTGTTGGGGACAACGGCCAAGGCAAAACCACATTGTTGCGGACGTTGGTCCAGTCGCTGAACCCGCTCGCGGGAGACGTGAAATGGGGTTATGGATGCGAATTGGGAACCTACGCACAGCATGTCTACACAAGTCTACCCGAGAACAAAACGGTCTTAGAGTATCTCGAGTACGAGTCGATCCCCGGCACCAAAACGCAAACCATTTTGGACATGGCCGGCGCGATGCTCTTCAAGGGAACCGCCGTGAATAAACGCATTGCGGTCCTCAGCGGTGGTGAACGGGCGAGGCTGTGCATGGCGTCGCTGCTCCTAGGCAAGGCCAACATATTGATTCTCGACGAGCCGGGTAACCACTTGGACGTGGAAACTGTCGAAGCGCTCGCCGATGCGTTGATCGACTATAAGGGAACGGTAATTTTCACTTCGCACGATCGGCATTTTCTCAAGCGTGTTGCGACTGCCTTTATCGAGGTCAAAGATGGTGGCGTGACCCACTACCGCGGTAACTACGATGCATATTTGTACATGGTCCAAAAGGAAATCGACGACGAAGAAGGTCGACGGAACGAAGCCAAACCAAAGACCAGTTCCAAATCAACCAGCAAGCCTGCATCAAAATCCGCCGCACCATCCCAATTGGATGAACGCCAACTTCGTAAGCAAATCGGCAATACTGAGAAGGCGATCGCCAAACTCGACGCGCAGCGGAAACAACTCAATGATCAAATGATGCAAGCGACGGACCCCAACGAGGCGATACGATTGCACGAGGAGCTGACGAAAGTCTCCTCCGATTTGGAGGCAGCGGAAACCAAATGGTCCGAACTTCAAGAACAGCTTGAAGCGGCGGAGTGACAGCATGGACGTCATCTCGCTCGATGCCGACCGTTGCCACGTGCACCTTGATGGGCTCGACGACTGCAGAAAACTCGCTGAGTTCATTGCTACAACGATAACGGCCCCAAAGACGATCGCGTTGGTTGGAACCCTCGGCGCGGGAAAGACTCAGTGGACCCGTTTCTTTGCGATGAAACTGGGGGCTCACCCAGAGGAGATATCCAGCCCAACGT
The DNA here is from genome assembly GCA_903892355.1 of uncultured Pirellula sp. GTDB lineage: Bacteria > Planctomycetota > Planctomycetia > Pirellulales > Pirellulaceae > JBKCUI01. Next base: position 6,884 of record CAITIE010000032.1, read on the forward strand.
TCGTGCTGGTGCAACGTTACGGAACGACCCCGACGGTTTATCACTTGGACGCATACCGTGTAGGTGATGAAGACGAGTTTTTAGAGTTGGGGGTTGAGGAATTGTTCTCTGAATCATCGATCAGCGTCGTTGAATGGGCAGATCGGTTCCCTGGATGCATGCCAGCAGATTGCTTGTGGCTACATCTCGAGGTCCATCCGACGGATCCCAACCGCCGAACCGTACGGATCGAGAACTTGAAAGCCAATCGTGCGATCGCAATCGCAATTCAAGGCGGATTGGTTTAGCGTCCTGGATGGTTTGCAGCGACTTGAATTGCATCTGCATTTCGCGGTCGATATCAGCACCGTTTCGGTGATGCTAGGGTGCGGTGATGCTATAGCGTGCGGTCGCTGTTGGCCCGCGAAAGTTTTCGAGGAACGAGCCGCGGTTACGGCGAGAGAAGCTCGATTTTGCCAGTGGGATTTTGGCCGTAAGATTTTTGGCCGTGAGAAAGAAGGTGCTTGGGAGAGGCCCTCGCACAAGAGTACGACGCTTATGGCTGCTCCACTTAAGTCCTGACCCGGTTCACGCTTCCCCCTCGCGAGAGCCCCTCTCAAGCACGCTAGCAGTATACGTGAGCGCAGCGATAAGGAAACCCCAACGCTAACGGATCCCGGAAAAGTATACGACTCGGTCGGTAATCTGTAGGGCATAACCGGCCAGAGCGTTGATGGGTCTTGACCTTTGTCCCGACGGCAAAAACCTAGACCCTTTCGTGAGGGCTGGTTCTCCCGTGGCGTATTGGCTCGGAGATCCGTTATCGGGTCCAAGGCTTCTATTTGCCGTTACCAGAATCTCGGGATCCGGAATCTTTCGGCGGGCCGTTGAGGATGTTTTTTAGTGCGTCTCGGAAGGGCCTGCGTGCAGGGGGTTGAGAGGCATCCTCGTTCGCTCGACGAGTATCCGACGGTGCGACGGATTCTGCCTGCTTGGCCCGTTCCTGACGGCGTCGTCGAAGTTCCTTCAGGACATCGACGGCTGCCCCGATGGCTTGGTCCGCATCCCCACCTGCCAAGCCACTCAATGCATCGACCGCCGCCGCGGTTCCGGGTGCTTCATTGCCTAAAGCAGCAGAGATAACAGTCAGCAGGTCGGCAGAGTCATGCCGCATAGCCGTCCAATCCACGGAGGGAGATTCCAAGGTACCGCGCACTGGCAATAGTACTTGCGGAATACCTATCTGCTTTACGGCATCCCGTTTTGCGAAGATTTCGACTGGCACAGGGATCCCGAGTTGCACATCGAGCGATTTGTCCACCAGTCCGACGCTACCGCTGCTGGTGATTTGCAAACGAGGATCCAGTTTCGGCAAGCCGACTTGGACGCCTTTATGGAAAACCCGTTCATCGCCAAGCGTGATTTCGATGAGCGACCCATCGACAAAGACGAGTTCGTTGACGACCTCCTTGTTTCGGAACCTCGCGATCATCTCGAGAATATTGATCACTACCGGTTCCGATGGACCGCTGCGAACTTGGTGCAGCGACAGTTGCGTTCTACCCGTGGACCGTTCCGCATGATCGAGTGGGATCTCGATCGCATCGATATCCAAGGAAACTTTTCCATCGAACCACGCTGATTTTGCAAGCAGAGGGATCGCGCGACCGAGTCCTAGTCGAACCAATTCTTGACTGATGTCGACTTGGTTAAGGATGCGTGACGGCGCGATGAGGAGCCGGGAGTTCCCGTCGAGGCTTTTGTATTGGACGTCGACACTGAAGGGCGGGACTACCAACAGTTCTTCTTCGCGTTTCTCTGAGACAACCGCGACCGAGGCATCGGTCAGAGCGATTTCGAGATCGATCCTCGGGGGGTTTTTGGCCTTGGGCTCATTCGCCCCTGCCTGCGTGTTCTCGATCGATCGGACCAGCTTCTCTAGATTCGATGAGTTCTCGAGCAACTCGATGTCGACCTTGGGTTTGACGATCGTGATCTTGCCCAAGTTCCTGCCGCCCACGAGGTACCCGAGAAGCGAGCGATTCGATTCGATGGCCTCGACCGATAGCAGACTCAGTTTTCGCGATGCATTTCGCGGCTCAGGAGATGCAGCAATAACTACAGCGGGATCGGCAGAAGACTCAGGCGGATCGTCGGATGTGGGAGCATCCAACTGCTCGATGCGGATATCGCGAAGTGCGATCGGCCGAATCCAGCTGATATCCGCCGATCCGATCTCGAGTCGAAAGCCTTCGACGGCGAGCTTGTCGACGAGCTTTTGATAGAACCAACGCGAACCGACGATGGAGGGAAGGCTGGCAACGAATGCCGTTAGGATCAACAGGAGCCCGAGCACCGACCATGCGATGGTTCGAAAAAGATTTCGATTCGGACGATTTTGAATGGGACGAGAAAGCTCGTCAATTTTCGGAGAGTCCATGGGTTGCCGTTCGCTGGAGCTACGCGTCGATATGGGACGAGTATAGCTTATGCGCTAACGGGCTTACATTCACTTCGTGTTGGCAAAACGGAGTTTCCAGTTGATTGGCGGCCCAATTTCTAAGCCTGAACTCCGAAAGAATACCGATGAGCAGAATCGCAACGATGGGTATTCCTAGGAAATCCACTACGTTTGGCGAGGCTGCGATCGCGACCGAGAGCAATGCGTAATAGGCGATCGATGTTTGGGGCCGGTCGGCAAACGCCCAGAGAACGGGCAGCATGAACAAGCACATATCGTAGTGGTAGGTGTGGGGGCTCAATAACGCAGTACCGGCGATAGCTACCAGGAAGAAATCGGGACTGGTTGGGTTGAGTCGATGCTGGAAAACACAGAGCCCCACATAGACGGCTAGCGGAACGCAAAGAGCAAACTTGCCCCAAGCAACCCAGCCATGTGGCAGTGCATTCGCCAGAGCGATGATATTGCAGGACCAATCCAGACGGTAACCGGAATTGTTGGCGTAGGTCGTCGGGTCACCGATCGAGCGGAAATACTCGAGCCACGTGGCCGTTGGAATCGTCAGAGCGCCCAATCCGAACAAGCAAATGATCCCCAGAGCGATACCGGAGCAAAATCGGTATCTTCCTTGGCGAAACATGAGCAAAGGGATTAAGAAAAACAATGTCGGCTTCACCGCCAGGAGCGCGAAAATGCATCCGGCGGTAAGCTCCCGTCGCATTTGGAGCAATCGGCAAACGATGCAAAGGACCAGAAGCCAGAGCACGCTTTTCTGTCCAAGGATGATCGAAAAATGTACGGGTGGAAAGAATACCAGTGCGATCCAAATGTGTCGCATTCGATCGCGGACGCTCTGCTGATCCGTTGGATCGGGTGAAAAGGCGTTCGCTGCGATGTCGGTGATCAGTTTGGCCGAGGCGAGAACCGCTCCCCACAGTACACCGACCCAAACCATGGTCGCAATGCGGTAAGGGATGCAAGCCAACAGCGCGTAGAACGCGTAGTGGATTGGCGGATAGACCGCGGGGTAGTATTGATCCACATCCCACGCAAATCCAACAATCGTCGGATCGTGCTGCCAAGCTTGAAAGACGTCTGAATGGTAGAGTTCGCTCGAATGCCCAGTTAGGATCATTCGTGCACCGACCCACTCTTGGAGGAAGTCTGCTCCGTACGGAGTGCTTCCCAGTTCGTTGCCCCACTCGAAATTGGGGGAACCGAAAAGCGTGAGGGCGCATAGCGCGAACCACACGCCAACGACCGCCAATGGCTTGTCGAGCAGCCGCGAGGACGGGAGTCTCGAGCCTGGTTCGATCGTCGATGGTTCGTTGCTGCGGAAATGGAACACGATGATGAAGCTTGCAGTCGGATTTCTTGGAAAGCGATTTGTATGTCTGGTGGCCAACGGAACGGATCGGGCAGGATGCAAAGATCTAGCCCAATGGTTCCGCCAGCGACAACTACCACCCGTCTTTCGCCCCCTCTCTTGAGGGGATCGCTAGTGCACCAGGACTAACTTTCTTTTAGATCACACTCCCATTCATCAATGGAAAATAATGGGAAAGGCGATCGTTTTTGGTTCGAGACGGGGGCGCAATCGTTCGAACCGCGTCCAAGAGCGGGCTTTGGGTAATCCCATTTTTCCAGGGAATTTTCGAGCGTGTAGGAGTTGTCATATTGATTTTGGGCGCAGGAGAAATTCTCATCACAATCGGCATAATCCGGTTTTCCGAACCATCTCCTACTTTTCCTATTTATCGGAAGACTGAACCTCACACACAAAGATCGAAGGACTACTCTCATGGCAAAGAGCCGAGGGCGTTTCGGGCGTCGTGCATTTCGTATTGAGCGACTCGAGTTGCGAACAATGTTGGCAAGCGACGTTGTGTGGAATAACCCGAACTGGGACGCATCACCCGATGCTCCTGATGACAGCTCGGTCGTGAAGGGGGCTGATGCATTCTATTGGGGTGGGCGAGGAAACGTTGGATTGCAATTGAGTCTGAATCGAGTTGCCATTTCCACCGCGAACTCGACAGTTGCACTACCTGAAGGACTTACTCGACTATGGGGCATGGGGACCGAGTCGGTGGTTTATCAAACCTCAACAGAGCTTACCCCAGCTTATTTGGCGGAACTTTCATCGTTGGCTGGGGTGATTGAGGTTAGTCCGGTGTATGTAGACATGGCATCCGGTACAGACATGTCGGTCCTCGATGAGATCATCGTGGGATTCAAGCCTAATGAGAATGCCTCGGAGTTTTTTGCTCGTCATTCGGGCTTTGAATCTTTCCAAAGGGTATTGGGAACCCAGAACCAGTACGTTGGCAAACTAGCACAGAACGGCGGACGCGCCGCGATCGATCTTTCGAACCGACTTCTCTCGGATGCATCGACGGAGTGGGTACACCCTAATTTTTATGTGAACTTTGAGAAGCATTTCATTCCCAATGACCCGAGATTCGGGAACCAATGGCATTTGCGGAACCTTGGTGCAAGCGGTGGAGTTGCGGATGCGGACGCGGATGTCGATTTAGCGTGGGATATCAATCAAGGCGGATCGAGTTCGATTGTGATTGCGGTGATTGATGACGGCGTTCAATCGGGTCACCCAGACCTCAACGTATGGAGCAACCCTGGTGAAATCGCCGGGGACGGGATCGACAATGACAATAATGGCTGGACCGACGACGTCAACGGTTGGAACTTTGTCACGGGCACGAATGCCTCCGAACCTATTGGTACTGATGCACACGGAACAGCGGTCGCTGGTGTCGCGGCCGCGAAAGGGAACAATGGTTTGGGAGTTGCGGGTGCAGCCTACAAATCGCCCGTAATATCGATCAAGGTTTTCCACAATGATGGAGCGGGAGCACTCGATGATTTCGCATCGGCACTGCTTTACGCAGGGGGGATGAAAGCCGATGGAAGCGGGACGTGGCGAGCCGGGGATCTCGTGAATAATTCCTGGGGTGGCGGTGGGCCTTTTCCGAGCATGAACGCGGCGCTCGCAGTCGGAACCGTGCAAGGTCGTGGTGGGCTGGGAGCGACTTACTTTTTCTCCTCAGGTAACAATGGATCTGGCGTTCTCGGAGAGCCAGCGGGACAGTCAGCGTTTACGCCTGGTGTTATCGCAATCGGCGCATCGACGAACTCCGATGTCCGTTCCAGCTACAGCCAGTATGGTGCTGCCCTTGATATCGTTTCTCCTAGCAATGGTGGATCGTTAGCGATCGATACCACGGACCGCACGGGCGCCGATGGTTATGCCACAGGTGATTACACGGGAACTGGAGCGACTGGCTTCGGCGGCACTTCCTCCGCTTCGCCTCTGGCGGCGGGTATTGGGGCTTTGGCGTTGGCCCAGGCCGAACTCAAGGGGATTTCCCTTTCTCCGAGTAATTTCAGGTCGCTCATTCGAAATGCGACGGACCTGATCGGCGGCGTGACCTACAACATCAACACGGGCAAAAATCTTCAATATGGTTTTGGAAGAATCAATGCAAGGACCTTGGTCAAGGGGATTGGTTCTGCAGAAATTTCCGTTGTCGATGAACTCAAAGAATTCGCCGATTTAGCCACATTGCCGATGGGTGCTGTGCTCAGCGGGCAATTCGTTGAGAAGACCCTGCGCATCCGCAATCAGGGTACGGAGCTTCTCGACATTCCCAGCATGAACGTCGCGGCGCCATTTTCTGTTGTTGGTTTCTCTCCAATCCAATTGGCGATCGGAGAAGCAACAACCTTTGTGGTTCGATTTTCACCCGCGGCTCCTGGCAGCTACAACGAGCTGTTGACCATCCAATCTAATGATCCGGATACCCCCAACTTCCAACTGCGATTGACAGGCACGTCGACAGCCCCATCCATCGGCGGCACTATTTTCGAGGATTACGACGGTGACGGACTTTACGAATCCTTCGAACGTGGCATCGGCACGACGGCATTTGCGTATATCGACCGCGATAGCAGTGGAAGCTATACACCGGGGGATACGCAAGCGATTGTCAATGCGCAAGGCGGATACACGTTTGCGTCCCTACCTGCCGGCACGTACACCATAGGAGCGGTTCTCCCAGGTTGGATCCAAACATCACCTGCTACCAGTTTATATACCATTACCTTGGCGGGTGGGACTGACTACTCGATCGGAAACAACTTTGGTTACTCTCTGGCTGATCGGTTGTACTCAAGGGTTTTTGAGGATCTCAAGGGGGATGGCGCCATCGATGGGCTCGATTTACCTCTTCAAGGTTTTATCGTTTCCACAGGCTCCGATGTAGTCACCTGGAATAGCACCGGCCCAGTAGACATCATCGATGCTGGTACCGCTTATTCCTCAATCCTAGTAACGTCTGGTGGCGTGATCACCGATATCAATGTGCGAGTCAATATTACGCACACGTGGGACTCCGATCTCAACATCTCGCTCATCGCTCCCGACGGAACAGAGGTGCTGCTCGCAGGTGGTGTCGGCCTTGATGGAGACAACTTCACCAACACGGTTTTTGACGATTCCGCGACGGTAGCAATCGGTTCAGGTGCCCCCCCATTCACCGGTACGTTTATTCCGGCCCAGCCGCTCGCCGCGATGAATTACAAAACGCTCACTGGACTATGGCAATTGAAAGTAGAAGATACTGTCGCCGCCGATACCGGTGTGATCCTCGATTGGACCATGCAAATCTCTCGGGAATTGGGTGCAGTCTCCGATGCTAACGGTTATGCATTGGTTGATATGCCGGCCGGCACTTCAAATGCTGTTCTACAACTTCAAGGTGCTTACCAGTACACAGTCCCATCCAACGGAACGCATACGATCACAACCGATGGAAGCCCCATCTATGATCGACTATATGGAGCGAGGCTGCCTAATGTTGCTCCGACCCGACTGTCCCTTTCAAAATCTTCGGTCGTCGAAAACTCGCCCGCTTCAACCTTAGTAGGTAAATTGTCATCCACGGATCCAAATCGCGGTGACTCGTTCATCTATAGCTTCTCCAACACCCCGGCGAACCCTGATAACACTCGGTTCCAAATTATCGGCGACGAACTTTGGACGAATGAATCCTTTGACTACGAACAAGACCAATTGCTGAAGATCCAAATCAGGACCACCGATGAAGGTGGGCTCTTCTTGGACCAAGTCTTCACGATATCCGTGCTCAATGTAAACGAAGTACCTTTGGATATTGCATTGAATCCGTCTTCCGTACTGGAGAACTCTCCGAACGGTGCGGTGGTTGGGACATTAAACACAACGGACACCGATGTGTTGACCGATTTTGTGTTCACTTACGGACTCGTTTCGGGTACTGGTTCTGCAGATAACGGAACCTTTGCTATCGCGGGCGATAAATTGGTCGTGAACGGACCTATCGACTTCGAAACACAAAACGTCTTTAGTATTCGCGTACGAAGCACCGACGCTGGCGGATTGTGGGTGGAGAAGATACTCTCTGTGTCAGCCATCGACGTGAACGAGGGAGCAACCGTAATCACACTTTCGAACAACATGCTCCCAGAGAATGAGTTGCCTGGCTACGAAATCGGCACGCTCTCTAACAACGATCCCGACGCCGGTGACTCCGTAGCGTATTCGCTGGTTTCCGGATCGGGCGATGGTGACAACATCATGTTTGCAATCGTCGGCGACAAACTGCAATCGGCGGTGACCTTCGACTTCGAAGCCCGATCGCAGTACATGCTGCGAGTGCGAGCAACAGACCGTGCTGGATTATTCACTGAACAGCCGTTTGTCATTACCGTCACGGATGTGAATGAAGCACCGATCTCCATTTCGATCACCGCTGATCGTGTTCTCGAAAACATGCCAGTCGATACATTCGTCGGCGACTTGTCCGCGCTAGATGTCGATGCGGGTGACAGCTATACGCTCAGTTTGGTCCCAGGCATCGGCGGGGATGATAATGCGAAGTTCACGCTGGTCGGTACCTCACTCTCCACCGCAGCCGTGTTTGATTTCGAGTCGCAAAATACTCAGAAGATCCGAGTTCGAGCCACCGACAGTCAAGGCTTAACCTTCGAATCTACGTTGGTCATCTCGGTACTCAATGTCAACGAATCCCCCACGGATATTTCGGTCACTCCGGACACCGTTCCCGAATCGCAACCGATCGGAACAACAGTTGGGAAACTGACGACAAAAGATCTGGATAATGACAACGTGTTCCGATACGAGTTCGCAAATGGCGCAGGGGCAGACGACAACGCCCTCTTCTCGATCGTCGGCGACGAACTGAGGACACTCGCGGTATTTGACTATGACGTCAAACGGGATTACACCGTGCGAATTCGCACCACCGACTTGGGTGGACTCTCGGTCGAACGAGCCGTTGCTGTCCATGTCTCGAACATCAACGATCCCCCAACCAACATCTCCTTGTCCAATCCATCAGTTGCCGAAAATAGCCCGTTGGGAACCATGGTCGGTTCATTCACCACCATCGATGCCGACGATACCGATACCTTTACCTATTCGTTGGTCCCAGGAACGGGCGATGCGGATAACACGCTCTTTACGGTCAGCGGAAATCAACTCCTCACCAACAACGTATTCAATTTCGAAGCTCGAAGCGTGTTCAGTGTTAGGGTGCGTTCGAGGGATTCCGGTGGTTTGTTGATTGAGAAGCCGTTCACGATCAACGTGACGAACGTGAATGAGGTGCCTCTGACGATCCGTTTGTCGAAACGCACCATCCCTGAAAACTCACCCGCCAACACGGTTCTTGGAACGCTTTCGACGACCGATACGGATTCGCTCACCGACACCGTATTCGCATACAGTCTCGTCAATGGCAGCGGCGACTCAGACAACGGAGTGTTCGCTGTCAATGGGAATCAAATCGTTTTGATAGGCTCGCTGAACTTCGAACAGAAGAACGCGCTGAGCATCCGTGTCCGAAGCACCGATTTAGGTGGTCTATTCACCGAAGAACTTTTCGCCGTGAGTGTCACGAATGTGAACGAAGCACCTACCGTCGTGAATCTGTCCAACTCATCCATCGATGAAAACCAGCCAATCGGGACAATCGTCGGTGTTCTGTCCAACGATGATCCTGATTTCGGGGACACGCATACTTACTCGCTCGAACCAGGTGCAGGGAGCACAGACAACGCCTTGTTCACCATCAACGGCGATCAACTCCTGGCTTTCCAACCCTTCAACTTCGAAGCGAAGAGCAGCTACACCGTTCGAATCCGTGCCACTGACCGAATCGGCGCATTCGTCGAGTCGGTTCGAGTAATCACCGTCGTCGATGTCAACGAAGCACCAAATAGCTTGACACTCGTCGGGGGACACATCTCAGAAAACTCTCCGATTGGAACCGTAGTTGGCACGCTGGTGGGTTCGGACCCGGATGCCGGCTCTGTGCTTTCCTACGCCTTCGTTGATGGGACCGGTTCCGAAGATAACGGCAGCTTTACGCTCGTTGGTGACAAACTTTTCACCAACACGGCCATCAATTTCGAGAACAAGTCTGCGTATTCGATTCGTGCCCGTGTAAGCGACCAATATGGGCTCTCTGTCGAGAAGTCCTTCGTTATCTCGATTCTTAATGTCAATGAGCAGCCTGTCCTCGTTTCGCTTTCGCCGAATACGATTTTTGAGGGAATGGCGATTGGTACTTCCGTCGGAACACTTTCGACCGTCGATCCAGACAACGCGGATACGTTCTCGTACTCGCTGGTTTCCGGTGATGGCGATTCGGACAACGCTAATTTTATGATTGTCGGGTCACAAGTCCGATCGTCTGCGGTGTTCGATTTCGACGTCAAATCGTCCTACAGCATCCGCGTGCGAACCACCGATGCCGGTGGGTTGAGTACGGAGATCCCATTGGTGATCTTAGTCATCAACGTGAATGACCCACCAACCAACATTATCCTGTCATCGAACTCCATCCAGGAAAACGTTCCCCTCGGAACTGTTTTGGGAGCTTTGAGCACTACTGATGCGGACGACTTCGATACGTTCACCTACAGTTTGGTGACCGGAGCTGGCGATGCCAATAATGCGAACTGGCTAATCAACGGCAACCAACTCGTCTCGAACGCTGCCATCAATTTCGAACAGACCAAATTCCAGCAGGTTCGGATCAGAACGGTCGATGCTGGCGGATTGGCACTCGAAAAAGCATTTGTCATCACCGTTGTCGATGTGAATGAAGCGCCGACGTCGATCGGTCTAAGCGGACTGACCATTTCCGAAAATTCGGTCATTGGAACCACGGTTGGCACGCTTTCAAGCACGGACGTTGATGCCGGCGATTCGTTTACCTATTCCTTGGTAAGCGGTACGGGAAGCGATGACAACAGTGCCTTTGCGATTACGGGTAATGCACTGAAGACGTCACAGGTATTCGATTTTGAATCGAAGAGCTCCTATCAAATCCGAATCCGCTCAACCGATGCCCAAGGCCTATCGACGGAATCCACGTTCGTCGTAACGGTCATCAACGTGAACGAGACACCGATCTCAACCTCGCTAACCCCATCGTCGATTCCGGAAAACAGTTCGGTAGGAACAACTGTGGGTACTTTCTCAACGTCCGACCCGGATGCGGGAGACAGCTGGACGTACAGTCTGGTGAGTGGCACCGGCAGCAGCAACAACGGCCTGTTTTCGATCGTTGGAAGCTCCTTGCAAGCGTCCCAATCGCTTAACTTCGAATCCACGCCAAGCCTTTCCATTCGAGTTCGAACGCGTGATAGTAGCGGCTTGTCGCGAGAGGATGTCTTTGTGATTTCGGTCTTGAATGGGAATGATACTCCATCGCAACTGATGTTGGCCGGGACAACTATCTTCGAAAACCGCCCCATCGGAACGAACGTAGGAAGTTTGACAACGACCGACGAGGACGCGGGGGATACCCACACTTATGCGTTGGTCAGCGGATCTGGCGACACGGATAACAGTGCGTTCTCGATCGTTAACAACTCACTTAAAACGAATGCTGTTTTCGATTTCGAAACCAAGAAATCCTATTCGGTTCGCATTGCATCCACCGACTCCCAGGGAGCACGTATCGAACGCGAGTTCGCTATCTCTGTTCTCAACGAGAACGAAGCACCGAGCAACGTGGTGCTCAGCCCCAGCAGTATCCTCGAGAATCAACCTGCGAACTCTTTGGTCGGTCTACTCGGCACGTCAGATGTCGATGCTGGGGATTCCTTTAGCTACCAAATAGTCCCGCAACAAGGCAGCTTCGATCATCTCGCGTTCTTGATCAACGGAAACCAACTCCGAACGACGCGTCCCTTCAATTTCGAAGAGCAATCGAGCTTCGTGATCATGGTACGGTCCACGGACTTGGGTGGGTTGTCGGCTGACCGAGAGATCACGGTAAACGTCGATAATGTCGAAGAAGCTCCAATCGATCTTCAATTGGTCGGCAACACCATTCCCGAAGGGTTTCCTCCCGGAAGCCCCATTGGGACTCTTTTAGCGATCGATCCCGATTTGGCGGGACAAGTATCCTTCTCGTTGGTACCGGGTGCTGTCGATAACGCGATGTTCCAAGTCTCCGGAACGCAGCTGCTTTCGAACGCGATCTTCAATTATGAGTCCCGTTCAAGCTACACGGTTCTCATCCGCGCAACCGATGTTGCGGGCACGTTCACAGACAAGAGCTTTACCGTTCTGGTCGACGATGTGAACGAAGCGGCAAACTCCATTCAATTGAGCAACACCGTGATGCCGGAAAACTCCTCGAACCTGCTGGTGGGAATCCTCTCCACCAATGATCCGGACCAGAGCGAAACCGTCTTCTATCGGCTCGTTCCAGGTGCCGGAGCCGATGACAATTTGCAGTTTGTTATCGTCAGCGACAAGCTCTACGCAAAGACGCCGTGGGACTACGAAACCAAGTCCTCGTACCGGGTTCGCATCGAAGGAATTGACTCGGCCAACCACTCGGTTATCGCACCGTTTATCATCCAAGTTACCGATGTGAATGATTCGCCGACCAGTGTGACATTAACGCCCTCGTTCATCCCAGAGAACTCACCCGCCAACAGCGCCGTCGGCTCTCTCAACGCCGTTGACCAAGACGCAGGGGATACCTTCGTGTTCACTTTTGCATCGGGTGCTACGACGTCCCCTAGTTCCCGTTTTGCGATCGTCGGAAACAGCCTCGTGGCACTCCAGTCTTTCGATTATGAGTCGGCGACATCGTATACCGAATCGATCGTGGTCACCGACAAGGCCGGTGCGACGTTTGCAACGCAAATCGTCATCGCTATCGCCAACGTGAACGAGCGTCCCACGAACATTCGATTGAGCAACCAAGCAGTCGACGAAAACAAGCCGATTGGATCTTTGGTTGGCCTATTTTCGGCCGAAGATGTCGACTCGCCGGATACCGCAAGTTACGCACTTGTTTCCGGTTCAGGCGGTTTTGACAACAGCCAATTCCGTATCAACGGCAACCGACTGGAGACCAATGTTAAGTTCAACTATGAGCTTCGCGACAGTTATTCAGTGAGGGTGCGTGTTACGGATGCTGGTGGATTAACCTATGAGAAGGCGTTTATCGTAACCATCAACAACCTTTCGGAATTGCCACCCGTCGCAGTTAGCGACAACTACCGGACCTCGTATGGGCGTCCGATTACGATGAAGGTGTTGGCGAACGACAATGGGGTCAGTTCACCTCTAGACCCGTCAACCGTGCGAATCCTGACACCGCCAGCGGTCGGTACGGCGACGGTTCGACCGGACGGGAGCATCGAGTACACCCATAGCGTAGCCACATCCACGCAATTGGTGTTGCAATATGATGTGAAGGACGAAAACGGGGTGACGAGTAACTTGGGCAACGTGGTGATTACGTTCTATTCCGCATTCCAGAATCAAGTGAACAACTTGGATGTGGACGGAGACACGCTAGTCACGCCGCTGGACCCACTGGCGATCGTGAACTACATCAACGCTCACCCAGGAAATGGCCAGTTGCCATTGAACTCACCCGATGTACCTCCGTTCGTTGACGTGGATGGCGATGGGTTCTCGACCCCACTCGATGTCCTCTTCGTGGTGAACAAACTGAACTCGAATGCCTCTGGAGGTGGCGGGGAAGGGGAAGGAGTTGCACCTGCAGCAATCGCAGCATCGACACCCCCTGTATCCAGCACCGCCGCGGATTCGGTGTTCGCCTCGTACGGTTGGAGCGATGACGACTCGACAATCGCCAACTGGGTTGACGGTTCCGGCCAGCGTGGGAACGGAAAACTACGTCGACGCATTTAGCGTTGAATGCTGCAGTTTTCAGGTTTTCGCAAAGCCCCAAGATCTGTATTTGAAACGAAGAAAGCCGGCGGGATCTCATCCCGCCGGCTTTCTTGTTATTTGGTACCACTACCGCAGTGGGTTGGCTGTGCCACGTTGGATCGATGGGAGCGCCACCGACCCTGTGGTTTTCGTATGAACCCTCAGAATTTCTATCCGCGGTTACTCGCGGAGAGGATTGTAGAACGAATCGATTTCCGAATCGATCGATTCCGACGATCCCGGTGTCAACGCTGTGCTAGCGGGGAGCTCCGTTTTTAGTCGGTAAACAACGTCGATCTCAAGGCTCGGCTTGTCTTCGATATCGGTCAACACCTTGATCTTTCCTCGGGCATCGCCGGACGCGGTGTTCCCGATGGCTCGGAGCGAGAGGGGCAACGTGTGCAGCGTCTTTGCCTCTTCGTTACGGTTGTTGATCTCGATTGCAAAAGCTTCGCTTTCGACCCCGAGAACTCGGAAGGGTTGCTGGGCTTTGAGGATCAGCAACTGCTTGATCGATTCCTCGCGGTTGATATCGCCGAGCGATAGAAGATTTGGAGTGATCGAAACTTCGGGAAGAACGTTTGCGGTCAACCGGATTGGAACCGTGGTCAGATTACGGTCATTGGTTTGCAGGACGATCTCGCTTTGAAGAGGGCCGGCGGGAGCGTCACCATTGATACTTACCGTCATCGCGTACTGGATGCGACCATTTTGACGAATTTTCTCTTCACGTTCGACGGTGATGCATTTCTCATCGCAGCGAACGCCGGTGATTTGCCAAGTTGGCTTGCCAGCGTAGTCGACCACGATTTGGATGGACTTGCCTGTTCCTTGAGAGACCGTGCCGAGCGACGCTTCGCCTGGTTGGAATACAACGTCGGTGCGGATGTATCCCTTGACATGCAATTGGACTTCGCCAAACGATGGTTTATCAAACGTGACGGTCACTGTTGCAGCGCGAGCCCCGGAATGGGTTCCGGTGTTGAACCGGGCCAAGATACTCCCTTGACCACCGGGAGCAATGGTTTCCGTTTCGATGATCGGCGTGGTGCACCCGCAAGACGTGCGAACGCTACGGACGTGAATGGGTTGGCTATACGGATTTTCGAACTGGAACCGGTATTCGGTTTTCGCGGCCTTTGCTACGGTGCCAAAATCATGGCTCGTAGACCGAAACATCTGATTGAACTGGTTGCCGAAAACGGCAGGAGCCCACGCGGCGCACAGAAGCGCCGCGATTGCAATAGCTCTCATACTATGGATCTCCACGGACACGGGACACGACAATGGAATCGGGGGTGGGAATGCTGCGGAATTATTCAGGCGAAGACAAAGTTTGGAGCGAGTCCTCGTCGAAGCATCCTTCAATCTTACGATTGCGGACCGCAGCAGGCCACTTTTTCGTTGGAGCGAACCGATTTGAGGCGATGACCTCTCGTCGGTATATCAGCAGGCCGATGACGCTCAATTTGCTCGTTCTCAACGGTTTTCTAAGGACTGGGCGACCTCGAGTGGCCACATCGTTTTCTAAAGAGTTTTAGGTGATTCCCGCACAAACGGCACAAATCGAAAAACCCGAATCTCATTCGCTCGACTGAAGTTTCCAAGGAGAAGGGTCGATGTGCGCTCGATGACGGTCGCATGGACGTGGCGCCTGGATATTCTCAGATCTTTTGCGGGTTTTCCCATGTCCAAACAATCAAAGAATCGATCGAGTAGCACAACGCCGGAAGGCACATCGTCCCGGCAGCCAAAGCTGCTAGGAGTCATGGTGCTCGTAGGAGGTGCGATCAGTACTTGGTGTTGGTACCGACCATTGCCAAAGGATGCGAAGAACGTTGCGAATGGCTTGGTAAGCGTCGCATCGGCAGGGGACATGGCTTCAAAAGAGGACGCTCCCCCTAAATCGCTATGGGGGTTGGAGGGACTCGTGTTCCCCTCGTTTTTCTCCAAGGCCAGTCCTGATAAAAACGATCGTGGCGGTGCAGGCACTAACGTAGTCGCAGTTGGATCTGGTGCCGGGGATTTGCCGGGAGATCTCGTCGGCGACCAAGAGTTGCAATTAACCCCTTACCAACGCCTCGATACTCCACTGAAGGATCGCGTCGCAGGAGAACCGTTGCCAATAATCCCAGTGATGCCGCCATTGCATCGTGGTCCTCCGGTCAAGCCGCCTCTTTGGGTTGATGGTGACGATCTATCTGGCAACCGTTCTGATCTCATCGCTAGCCAACCCATCGATGCATCATTGCCAATCTCCCAATTGGCGACCAACACGGCAGATTTGGACGCTCCGAGCCCATTTCGAATCCCTCCACGCAGCGCGACAAACCTTGCTGTAACAAACCTGACTGCAACAAACCCGGCTGCAACAGCCTCGGCTCCAGCACCATTTCTTGCGGAATCGAAGAAGTGGCCCGACGAAGGCTTCCATCCATCGCAGGGTGGAACATTGTTTCGCTCCGATCGAGGACAGCTGGCATCCGGCAACCAATCCAGAACCGAGGGGGCAACGTCGATCTCTAGCCATGGGCGAGACCCATTGGTCAAAATGGCGGCTCCTGGATTTATCGCTAACAGCAATTCGGCTGAGCGAGATCGGGTGATGGCTTTTTCGAGCAATCGTATTCGAACCAAGGAAGTCGAAGAGTTGGAGCCACCGCGTGACAATCGTCTCGCCCCTGCGACAGGATCCGCTCCGCCGCAAATCCGTGTTCCTGATCCGTCCAACGTCATTCGCCAACCCAGAACTTCCTCAGATTCAAAACTCTAGGTAGCATTCCCGCGTCACGTCCGTAGGAATCGCGCCACCGCTGCAGTTCGCATTCGCAGGTCGGAAACGGAGGCTATCGCAAGGCGTACCAACCGGTAATGAGCATGTGGATCGCTGCCAAACCCGAGAATCCCAGGATCACGATATCAAACGACCGTTGCGGGATTCGATGAATGATCAACCGACCAACCCACAGTCCGAGTACAATCAATGGCAAAAAGATTGCATTGAGCAAAAGCGTTTGAGGGCGAATCAACCCAAGGTTCCAGCTAAACGGAATTTTCAACACGTTGAGCAGGAGAAAGAACCATGCAGCCGTCCCGACGAACTCTTTCTTGGGTAGCCCGATTGCAAGCAGGAACAATCCAAAGACGGGCCCTGCTGCATTCGCCAGCATGGTGGTTACTCCGACCAAAATCCCCATGCCCCATGCAAACCAGATCGAATGAGGGATGTGGGTGAACCAGCTCTCCTTCGTCATCCGGAGGATTTGCATGGCAGCGAGCAGCAAGATGATAACCCCAATCAAAGGGCGGTAGTACGATTCGTCGAGTTTGTCCATCAGTAGCCATCCGCAGATGACACCGAGAATCGCGGGAGGCATCATTTTGCGAACGTAACGCCAATCGGCATCTTTGCCATAGATAAGCATGGCCATCACGTCGCCGGCGATTAGCATCGGCAATACGATGCCGGTTGATGTTCTCGCGCCGAACACATAGGCAAAGACAAGAACATGCACCAAGCTAACCCCTGAAAAGCCACTTTTGGTGATACCTATTCCCAAAGCCGCGATACCGAGCAGCAGCCACGACGATGGAGCCATACTCCCCCAATCCTCGAGCAGCGTCGACCACCAACCGTTCATGCCCGACGCCCTTTACCAGGGGTCGCTTTGCGGTCGGTCATTTCCTGGAGGGCTTCATCCGTGCTTTCTGGATCTACCCGCCGACAGCATTCAATCAACTGGCTATTCAGCGAGTCGAGAGGGTCTTCCCATTCTTCGGGAGTGGTATTTTCTGGTGCGATGCTGCTTATTTCGTTCAAGAGCAACACAAACCGCAGCACATGCCTAAAAAGCATCCCTTCCTGTTTTTGAAATCCTCGGGCGACAATGTATTTATTGAAGTCGCATTGGAACTCGAGCAACTCGCCGACGACCCATACACCACGTGTGTAGACGTCGTGAACGCCTGGGAAATCGTATTGGAAAAGCCGTCTTAGCTTTTCGCCGAGCGCCAGTGGTTTCGGGGGCGGGGGGCGGAAGCCGCGATCGTCATCGCGACGCTTTTGGGAATCATCATCTTCGTCATCTTCATCCCACCGGCCCAACAATTCAGAAACGCCAACCAGTCCGAGTTCCAAGAGCTTTGGGTGGAGAATTTCTGTGGCTAAAGGACCGAACGGCAATTCCTCCGGAGGCGGGACAGGAACCAGTTTGGCAATATTCGCGGGGAGTTCCAAAACGCTCTCGAGCGCTTGGATCTTTTCTTTCATATCCGCGAACTGCAGGTGGCTGATGAGAAAGAGTCCGTAGATTGGGTTCAAGCTTCGGATCTCGGTTAGCAGTTCGAGTCGAGGAGTGAACTCGACATGATCCGGTCGATACTCATCCAGTTCATAACCCCGCGATGCAGCGTCTTCGGTTGACTTTGCATCGGATGCAACGGTTGTCGGATCGGGCTCATCATCATCGGACTCCAGAGGCACGTCCGGATTGGATGGAGACAGTGCGGGGATATTCAACCAAGGCTTCGAGATCAAGCCCTCTTTGCTGGGCGCTTTCGCGGGAGCGACCGGCCCTTTGGGTTGTGGTTTTGGAACCAATTCCAAAAACCCGGCGGTCCAAAGGGTCACGAGCATCTGGTTCAACTCCCTCTGAGCGCGTGGAATATCGGCAGGGGGAAGCAAGCGTTTCCCTACGAGATCCCTGAGGGGTTGGATACTTGGGTTTTGCTGCAACATGAATGCGAGGAGACGCCAGGGGAGAGGGCCTCGGCTGGCGAGTCGTGCTGCGGGGGCCGTACGCAGTTTCTCGAATTGCTCCTTCGACCAATACGTTTCGCCGGCGCGCCGAGTTGGCATCTTCTTCTTGAGTTGCTTTTTCGCCTTGATCAAATTGGGATCCCGTGTGTCTTCGGGAATTTGGTCGTATTGCAATCGCCATCGGTTGTACTTGACATCATCTTCGTGGGCGAGCGCATACACGAACCCCTCCCGATCAAATTGCGGCCGTCCCGCGCGGCCAAAAATCTGCTGCGCTGTGCTCGCTTCGATGATCTTCTTTTTGCCGAATGGGCCTTTGACCAAGCTCGGCAAAATAACGCTGCGGGCAGGAAGGTTGATGCCAGCTGAGAGCGTCTCTGTACACACACAGACGCTCAGCAGTTTTTCTTGAAACAGCATCTCCACCATCCGTCGATACTTGGGCAAAATCCCCGCATGGTGGACACCGACTCCCCGTATCAGTATTTGCTTAAGTTTAGGCCCAGCCCCTTCGGAAAAATTGAATTGCTCGATCCGTTTCGTGATGATCGCCTGACGTTCTTTATCGATCAGCTTCTTTCCCTTGAGCAATTCTGCGACTTGCCAGCATTGATCACGGTTGAAACAAAAGACGAGACCCGGCGTTCTGCGGCGCGCGTCGTCTCCTTCGGCGATTCGCTCTAGATGTTCATCCAAATAAGCATCGTCAACCCACTCAAATTGCAAAGGTACTTTACGGTCCGAGCTTTGAACGAGTTCGATATTCCGACCGTGAGACCTCAACAGCCAACTACAAAACTCGACCGAATTCCCGATGGTGGCCGACAATAGCATCAGACGGATGTGACGTGGAAGCAGACCGATGGTCAATTCCCAAACGATACCTCTCTCCGGGTCGTTGAAGCTGTGAAACTCGTCCATCACCACCGATGCTACGTCGTCCATCGAAACGCCATCGGGCTGCAAAAGGCGGTTGAGCAAAATCTCCGCAACCACAACCAAAACCGGCGCGTCCGGATTCACGCGACGGTTCCCCGTAACCAAACCAACGGAAGAGGCAGGGAATCCCCACCGCAAGGCAGCTTGTTGGATTTCCTGAAGTTTTTGGTCGGTCAGTGCGATGAGAGGGGTGGTGTAGTAGCACCGTTTTCCCGTCCTGAGGGCTTCATAAATGGCCCCTTCAGCGATCAACGTTTTTCCTGTCCCGGTAGGGGCACAAACCAAAACACCATGCTCCGCCGTGAACCAAGCCAACAACGATTCTTCTTGGACGGGATACGGAGGGTAGAGCAATCGCTCAAAATACTCCGTCGCCAGACCGTCTCGGTCCAAACATGCGGTAGAGTTAACTGGTCCCGACTTGGTGGTGGAAAGATTTGCGGTTGGAGGATCGGAAGACGGCAATTGTTAGCCCAATTACTTCTGGACCGTAACCCAATGACGGCGGTTGGTAAATGAAGTTTTTGATATCAATCCAGAGATCGTATCACAAATTCGCTAGCCTGCGGAGAAACGTTGCGTGAATCGACTTGAACCGGATTCGAAATCGGAATTCGACCGATATGCTGGGAGTTACGAAGAAGCGCTTCAGAGTGGGTTGCGGGTGTCCGGGGAGGATTCCGATTATTTTGCGAAGGGCCGTATGGAGTGGCTCCGGTATCGGATCGGCTGTAGAAACCCTTCTGAAGAACTGAAGTCTGGTATGGATTTTGGGTGTGGGACCGGTAATAGCATCTGCCATTTATCGAATATTCTCGGGCTAACCAATATTGTCGGGTTGGACACCTCCGAGGAATCCTTGCACCAGGCTCGACGGCGGTACAGCCAAAGCAATTTTTCGTTTGCAAATCCGTTTGCCTTCCGTCCGTCCGGGGATTTGGACATTGTCTTTTGCAATGGCGTATTCCATCACATCCCCATCGAAGCTAGGCCCAAGGCGTTTGAGGTGATCCATAGTTCGTTGCGGCAAGGCGGATGGTTTGCGTTTTGGGAGAACAATCCATGGAATCCAGGTACTCGCTACGTCATGAGTCGAATTCCTTTTGACCGTGACGCCATCACGTTATCGATCCCGAATGCGAAACAACTGATTGTCGACAATAAGTTTCGTGTTCTTTCCATCGACACCCGCTTTTACTTTCCAAGAGCTGTAAAATGGATGCGACCTTTCGAAAGGTGGCTTTGCAAACTTCCGTTCGGAGCCCAGTATTTGGTATTGGCCCAAAAACCGAAAGAGCCTTCGCCGTAAACAGCGGAGATCGCAAGTGACGTTCAAGAACATCCGTATCCTTTGCATCTCGATCATTGCCTGCTTCATTTGCTATGCCAACGCGATTCGTTTTCGCTCGACGCGAGATCTCGCACTCGCCATGGACATCATCGGACAGGTGTACGTTGAGCCAGCGGATCCTAAGGATCTGTACCGTTCGGCCATGAACGGAATGATGAAGTCACTCGACCCACATTCCAGCTATATCGCTGCTGACTCACTTCCATCGTTTCAATCTTATTTTGAGCAGCAGTTTGGGGGGCTCGGGGTCAGCCTAGACGGTCCTCCCAGGCGCCCGCACCTGACTGTGGTCACGACCTTGTTCAACTCACCTGCTTTCCGTGCCGGATTACTCCCGGGAGATGTGATCGCGAAAATTGATGACGAGGAAGTCCGACACAACATGGTGGACCAAGTATCGAGCAAGCTTCGGGGCAAGGAAGGAACTTCGGTTACGCTTGAGATCGAGCGAGCCGGAAGTCTTTTCAGCAAAACCATTGTGCGGGAGAAGATCGATGTCGAAAGCGTGATCGGCGATCGTCGACGCGGCGATGGGACGTGGGACTACACCATGCAATACGACCCACGTATCGCTTACTTTCGCATTGAACTTTTCGGTGAAAAGACGGCAAAGGAACTTCAGAAAGCAATCGAGAGTTGCAAAGACACCGCGCGAGCGCTCGTCATCGACTTGAGAGACAACAGCGGTGGTCTTTTGCTCTCGGCTACTGATATTTGCGACCTGTTTCTGGACGATGGGCAGATCGTAACCACACGAGGCCGGGACCAAAAGATCGATGAAGAGATCGATGCCAACGTGGGTACGGTTGTACCGAACTCGGTACCGATCGCGGTCATCGTCAATGAGAACTCGGCCAGCGCGAGCGAGATTGTGGCGGCGTGTCTTAAGGATAGAAATCGTTGTTTGGTCGTCGGTGTCCGCTCCTTCGGCAAAGGGAGCGTTCAGAACGTGATCCCGCTCGAGGGAGGGAGGGCGGCATTGCGTCTGACGACTGCGTACTATTACCCACCCAGCGGCCATCGCATCCATCGCAGGGAAAACCAACCGACGGATGCATGGGGAGTCGACCCTACCGAGGGCTGTGAGATCGATCTGACGGAAGAGGAGCTTGCCAAAACAATTGCAAGATTTCGACAAAGGAGCGACCCGTCGGCCAACGGCATGATCCCTCGATCGACGGAGGCGAAAACCGATAGCGACTCACTCGATCCGAGCCTCAAAGACGACACTCAGTTGCAGCTGGCCGTATGCAAACTTCAGGAGGCGATTTCCGGCCAGCCATAAGCGTCTTGGGGAAGACGAGGATGTGACATTCCCGTGCCTTCTAGTCGTACGCAACCAAAGGACGTCGCCGATTCGAACACGCATCGATGGTCGCTGATGGTTGCGAAAAACGTAACGGCTAAAATCTTAATTGCGATATTGCTACTTGGTGCCGAGTGACGCCTTAAGATTGGTCAGCAAGTCAACCGCGTGCTGGATTTCGGCCTTTTGACGTTCAGGCTCTTGAGGGATCTCTCGCTCGATCGTGAGAGGACCTGTGTACCCGATATCTTTGAGCGTCTTCAAATACAACGCGATATCGACTTGTCCTTTACCGAGTGGGACTTCGGCTCCCCACGTCTTCCCGGGTTGATCGCTCCAGGTTGCGTCTTTGCAGTGGACACTGCGAACATACTTGCCAACCTTGCGAAGGGCTTCGATCGGTTCCCCCATGCCGTAGAGAATCATGTTGGCGGGATCAAAATTGATGAAAAGATTTGGACGCTGAGTGTCGGAAATGAATTGCAGCAGTGAATCCGCTGTTTCTTGACCCGTTTCCAAGTGGATCGCTTGTTCGTTTTTTGCCGCGTGATCGCATAATTGTCGAGTCACTTCAACCACATCGAGGTACTCTTTGCTCTTGATGTCGTGCGGGACAACTCCGAGATGCAAACCGACCACGTCGCATCCGAGGAGTCTCGCAAAGTCGGCGATCTCCTTCATCTCTTTCAGCCGGGCGGCCCGGGTATCGGCGGGGACCAATCCGATGGTTTTCTCGACCGTCGGGATATCGGCGTAGCTTTCTCCGTCAAAGCCACCGAAAACGCAGGTCAGTTCGATGCCGTATTGATCGAGCTTCTTCAGAAACGCTTCGGCCGCGGCGGGGGTTCGACCTGCCGCATGCGGCGTATGCAGTTGGATCGAAGGTACTCCGAGTGCTCGAGCCACATCGAGATGAACACCAAGCCCTGCGTCGATGCTCGTGAATACACCAATGGACCAAGGGGAGAGAGCCATTGAAAAAAGCCTTTCGTGGTGGGATGTGGGAAAGGAAGGTTGGTGGGGTAGAGATCAAAGCATGCGCGATCGGGCCATCGCGTCTTCTGCCATTCGGATGTAACGTTGGTCCCCCGTCCCTGCATAAGCCCGCTGATAGGTCACGCTAAGGAGAGTAAAATTAAAGGACTCCGAAGGTTCCAGCTCGCATGCCTTTTCAGCATGAGCAACCGCCGATTCGTGCTTGCCGGCAGCCGTGTAAATACGAGCTAGCGTCATGTGAGAAAGAGCGTGCCCCGGCTCGTCAGCCAGCAAAGCGACCAAGAGTTGCTCGGCTTGATCGGACTGGCCAGAGTCCTTGAGTTTTTCGGCTTGGTTGTATCGTTCGGAGATCGAGGTCATGATTGGTTTTTGGGAGGGCAAATTGCAAAAAGGAAAACATATCCGATTTCATTCTGGTCGTCCCATGAACGGCGGGAGCCCGAAAGGATTTTCGGCGGAATTGTAACGCTCCGGCGATCCCCTTCAAAGCGGCCGCGGGAAGGCATCCCACGCGAGCGGAGGGATTCGGCCACAAGGGGACCGGTTGCAACGCATGGTTCGACTGGATGGTTTAGGATGGCTGATTGGCGTAGCGAGCTGATTGGCGTAGCAAACCGAGGTGATCCTGTTAAGCTTTTCCGTGCGGTGGGATCCAAGTGGTGGGATCCAATTGGTGGGATCCAATTGGTGGGATCCAATCGGTGGAATACGACGAACAAACGCAAAGGAAACGATCCAAGTGGAAATTTGGCCAGCGATCGATTTGCTCGGTGGGAAATGCGTGCGTCTCCAACAAGGGGACTACGCTCGCGACACAATCTTCAGTGACCAGCCGGGAGAAATTGCCTCCCGTTGGTTTGATGCGGGATCCCAACTGCTTCACTGCGTTGATCTGGACGGCGCTAAAACCGGGAGTATCGTCAACGAACCCGCCATCCGGCAGATCGTGGCTGCCTCCCGAGGCAAACCGGTGCAGCTCGGCGGCGGCGTCCGGGACGAAGCGACCATCGAACGCTTGCTTGGTTTGGGCCTAAAGCGACTCGTGGTCGGAACCGCAGCCCTCAAAGATCCGAAATGGTTCGCATCCATGTGCGAACGATTCCCAGGACATATGGTTTTGGGGGTCGACGCAAGGAACGGAATGGTCGCCACCGAGGGCTGGCTGGAGACGTCGAAGACGCCCGCTACCGAGCTGGTCGAAAGGATCGGAGAACACACCCAAGCCTGCGTTGCGGTTGTGTACACCGATATCTCCCGGGATGGGATGCTCGAAGGCCCGAACCTCGAATCCCTCGCGGAGGTGCAGGCGTGCAGCCCGTTCCCGGTGATTGCCTCCGGGGGAGTCACGACCCTGAAGGATATCGAAGACTTGATCCGCCAAAAGACGCACGGTGCCATCATTGGCCGAGCCCTGTACGAGGGGCGGCTCGATCTCAAAGAAGTGCTCAAACTCGCCTGATTGCGGGGCCTATCTCAGTCCCACCTCACGCGTGCAGTCGCGTTTTGGTAATGTGCGGAGCCGCTTCATTAGGCAAACCGATACCGGTTCCTGGCATGAACAGATTTGAGGAATCCTCGAGATACCCTTGTTCCGGTCGAATCTTTAGCGGTACACTACAAGTGAGGGTAGATGCGAACCATCTCCCGAGGGAGTGCGAGTAACGCACAGGCGGTCCCGCGTTTTTTTGCAATTGCCGACCGATGGTTCGGCGCGGCACAGATATTTCTGGAGTTTGTCGAATGAAGAAAGTTGAAGCTGTTGTTCGCCACTTCAAACTGGAAGACGTCAAAAACGCGTTGACTGAAAAGGGCATTCATGGAATGACCGTGAGCGAAGTTCGAGGTTATGGCCGGCAAAAGGGTCATACCGAAATCTATCGCGGCACCGAGTACGCCGTTGACTTTGTTCCAAAAGTGAAGATTGAAGTGGTATGCGCTGATAGCAATCTGCAATCGGTGATCGATACGATTGTCAAGACAGCGCAGACGGGCCAAATCGGCGACGGTAAGATTTTCGTTTCTGAGCTTCAGAACGCAGTCCGAATCCGAACCGGTGAACAAGGAGAAGACGCGCTGTAATTTATTGCAAGCGCGGTTAGCCTGACTTGTCCTCTCTTCATCCCCAGGTCATTGAAGCGCGTACGCAACTTGCGGAAGCGCGTCTGAAGGCTTCAAATCTCCATGCCTCAGGTGTCACGGGGCCTCAGGTTTGTCTCGCTTGGGCCGATTCTGTCGACGCGATTATTCGTCGGCTGATTGAAGCCGCGAGCGAAGGCTCCGAGGCCGATCCGTCTGCCTATTCATTGATTGCACTGGGTGGCTACGGACGCAGAGACCTTGCGCCGTTTTCCGATATCGACTTGATGCTGTTGCACCGCGGAGTCAAAGAGAAAGATATTTCTCTTCTGGCTCGCAAAGTGTCCCAGATGATAGTCGATGCGGGATTCCAACTGGGGTTCTCCGTTCGTACACCGTACCAGTGTCGGCAGATTGCTTGGACCGATGCAACCGCATTGACGGCGCTCGTTGAAATGCGATTGCTGCACGGTTCACAGTCCCTTTACGACCATTTCGAAAACTCGATTCGGACCGGGGCCAAACGTCGTTGGCGATCCCTCTCCGCGATGATCGAAAAGGAACGCATTGCCGAGAGGCAAAAATATGGTGAGACAGAGTTCCTGCTCCACCCCAACGTCAAACGATCTCGAGGGTGTCTGCGCGATGTGCAGATCGTCCGCTGGATAGGTTTCGTTTGCTTCGGAGAAAAGAGCCCTGAGCAGTTGGTCGATATGGGATTGCTCGCTCCTGAGGACTTCACGGCAATCCGAGACGGGTACCAGTACCTGCTCCACCTCCGAAACCAACTTCATTTCACTTCGGGACGCGCTCAGGATTCCCTGGATAGAGCCAAACAAGTTGAGATGGCGAAGTGGCTTGGGTTCCAAGGTACCGATGGTGTCCTCCCTGTCGAAGAGTTCATGCAGCAGTTTTTCGAGCGGACCAGCGAAGTCCGATACAGCTCGGCGAACTTCGTCGGCATGGCGCGATCACGGCTATCCCCCTTCGGCTTTTTGCTGCAATTTCTCTGTATCCCGGTCGGCAAAAACCTAAGGCTTGGATTCAAGGAGGTCTGGTCCACACGCAGGGGACTCTCGCAATTGCAATCGGATCCTGCCAAGGTTTTGGAGTTGATGCAAATCTCTAATCGCTTCAATCGACGCATTGAGCACCGCACTTGGCGGACGATCCGCCAAGGAATGTTGCGACGTGTCGGCGGACAAATGGGATTCGAGACCATCGACCGCTTCCTGGACCTGATCAGCAAACCAGGCCGATTGGGTGAAATCCTGCGACGACTTCACGAACTGAGAGTGCTCGAGCAAATTATCCCCGCCATGCGGCATGCCCGCTGCTTGTTGCAGTTCAATGAGTACCACAAGTATACGGTCGATGCGCACTGCATCCGCTCGGTCGAATGCGCCGAAGAGTTCATCAAGCGGGATGATTTTTTGGGCACGCTCTACCGTGGCCTCAAGAATAAAATGCTCCTCCACTTGACGCTCCTCCTCCACGACTTAGGAAAAGGCTTCATCGAGGATCACAGCGAAGTCGGTCAAGTAATCGCTGAGGAAACGGCGAGGATGCTCAAACTCTCCGATGCCGATCGCGAGCTGATTGTCTTTCTGGTCCATCAACACCTCTTGATGACCCACGCAGCGTTCCGATTTGATTTGACCCAAAGTTCCACCATCGTCCGATTTGCCCAACAGGTCGGCAGCCTCGAACGTCTGCAGTTGTTGACCTTGTTATCCTGTGCCGATCTCGCCGCGGTTGGCCCTGGCGCGCTCAACGACTGGAAACTCAACCTGATCCATCAGCTTTACGACGCAACCGAAACACAGCTCACTTCGGGCAACAACCCGGACAAAGAATCCAGCACCCATGCAGCGTTGCGAACAACCTTGCTCGCCCAGCGAACGTCTCACGAACGGGACGACCCATGGTGGGCAGAGCAAATCGCTGCTATCCCAGCGACCTACCTCGTCCAAGTCAAACCGAAGGATCTTTTCGAAGAGTTGCGCAGGATCAAACGCCTCTCATCGGAGCAACCGGCTCAAGCTTGGGGGCAGTACATCCCTACCCGCAATGCGACCGAGTACGTGGTGGCTGTGCACCCGGAACGCGCGTCGGGCATATTTCATCGCGTCACCGGTGCGTTGACCAGCCAAGGTCTCAGCATCCTATCCGCGGAAATCCATACGCAGCCAGGCCCCTTTGCTTGGGACAGGTTTGTCGTCGACGACCCAGACTACGGTGGATCCTCGCCGCCCCATCGCATCGCAGAAGTCTGCAAAACGATCGTTGATTCCATTCTGGCAACTGAAACAGCCCCACCGTCGTTCCGCCGGGTTTGGAAAACAAAATCTACGGTCGAGGCCTCTGCCGCTCGAACCCAACCCACTCAGATCCGATTCGACAACAGCACCTCGGATGACTTTACCATCATTACCGTCTTTGCGTATGACCGAACCGGCTTGCTGTACGATATTTCAAAAACCTTGTTCGATCTGCAGTTGGACTTGCAAATCGCCAAAGTCAGTACGCATCTCGACCAAGTGGTCGACGTATTTTATGTGACCGATGTCGACGGCAAGAAAGTCAGCGAACCAACGCGACTGTACACCTTGAGACAAACCCTGTTGCGGGCCATTGAAACCCAAAAGGTCGAATAGAGCCGGCCATTCAAAATCGTCACGCCGGATCGAGATGGGCGGGTAGGATCACAAGGGTGCTTTGCTCTGGATTTTTACAGTAGGTTTTTTTAGTAGGTTCTTTTACTGTAGGGTTTTATAGAGCAAGGCAACGCAGTGTGCAGTCGCCAATTCTCCACGCCCGATCTCGCCAATCCCCTCCCCCGTCTTTCCTTTCAGCGATACCTCGTCCACCGTAACGTCGAGAATCGTCGCGATGCGTTGCCTCATGGCGAGTTTATGATGTGCGAGTTTGGGCTGTTCGATTTGCACCACTGCATCGAGATTGATCAACTCCCAACCCGCATCGCGCACTGCCTGCATCGCTTGCGAGAGCATCTCTGCCGAGTCCCGCCCGCGATTGGCTTCATCGGTATTGGGGAACAACTGGCCAATGTCAGGGAGCCCAGCCCCACTAAGGACTGCATCGGTGATCGCATGCAGCAAAACATCTGCATCCGAATGACCAACAAAATGCAAATCGACATCGAGCCGAATGCCTCCCAAGACCATGGGGCCTCCCGATTCAATCCTGTGAGAATCGAACCCAAGCCCAACGCGCAATCGCTTTAACGTCTCCATGGCATGATTCCTTGAATGATTGCCTTCGAGCGGTACTGGCCTTCGTAGATGCGAAGACTACTGAACTCCGGATGGATTGAAATAGGAAGGCTCTTTGCCTGCATGCCATTTAATGTTACAGCCGATACTAGGCCGCTGCTCGGCGGGTGCGCTCTGTCCTGACAAAATCAAATCGAGGGCGTTGCGTAGGTCTTTGCCGGTAACAGGGAGGCCATTCTTCGGTCTCGAATCGTCCAACTGACCACGGTATACGAGTTTTCGATGCGCATCGAAAACAAAAAAGTCGGGGGTGCATGCCGCCCTGTACGCTTGTGCCACGTCCTGGGTCTCGTCGTACAAATACGGAAAATCATACCCCTGCACCTTGGCTTCTTCCTTCATCGCCTCCGGCGAGTCATCTGGATAGGTCGAAACATCGTTCGAACTGATCCCGACCAACTTCACACCCTGGCTTGCATAATCGCGAGACAATCGCACCAACTCCTCCGCAACATGCTTCACAAAGGGGCAGTGATTGCACATGAACACAACCACCAATGCCTTCCCATCGGCGACATCATGGAGGGAGACGATCGAACCATCCACATTTGGAAGTCTAAAGTCGGGAGCTAAAGTTCCTAACGGCAACATCGTACTGGCTGTTTTTACCATGGCGAATTTCTTACTGTTCTTTTCAGCGATTTGAAAAATCAATCGGGATCCATTGCGTTGGAAATCTCCAACAGAATCAAGCGGTTCCTGCTATCGGCGAATCGTGATTGTACCAAAACGAAGAGACATCAAAAGGACGTCGATCGGGATGGATACGACTGAGGTTGATGGCGTTTGTTCACCACGAATCGCCGGTGTCTGTATTGGCCGTTTTAGAAAACATCGAGGTCCATAGCACCGCAAAAAGTTTGGGGCTCGTCGAGGGATGTGCAACGCGGAGAGGGGACGAGTGCGTGGCGCCGCTAGCCTTTGCACCGGGGCTCTCAAGCGTTGCCGCTAAGAATAGCGAACGGGCGATTACGAGTAAGATTTATAATTTTCGGGGATCGAGGACGACGTGTTTGATTTTCTTGCGGTTCCATGTGTAGGTGATGTGGACCAATCCGTCGGATGTTTGGATCACAGCAGGGTAACTGAATTCGCCCGGTTCAGACTCGAGAACTAATGACGAATCCCAACGAGAGCCGTTCTTCGAAATGGCGACATTCAGCGGTGTTCGCTTCCCACCCCACTCCCCCGGCGTCCCTTGGACGTGATTGTAGACAATCAAATGACGGGAGTCCGCCAACGTAACCGCATCGATACCGGAGTTGTTGTTCGGCAAACTACCCAGACGCAATGCGGACCATGTCCGCCCATCATCTTTTGTTTCCAGTTCAAATATCTTGTCTTGTCTCGACCGGCCGATTGCCATCCAGTGCTTTTCGCCCAGTTTGAGCAAACTAGGCTGGATCGCTTGTACTCCCACGCCATCATTCAAAGCATTGGTTCGGTGCCACGTCTTTCCTTGATCCTCAGTCCATTCGAAATGCACAGACCACTTGCTTTCCTCTTCGTCCGATTCGGTACTGGAGGGGCACAACCAAGTCCCATCGCTGAGTTCCACTGGCTTGTTTTTTATTGGGCCTAGAATCCCTGAAGGCAATCGTGTCGGGGTGCTCCATGTCATTCCTCCGTCGTTGCTGGTGGTCATCATCCCCCACCAACTCTGCGGCGACGGACCGACTTTGTAAAACAGGAATAACGGCTGCTCATTTCCATCGGCAGATTGCTTGGGTTGAAACAACACCGGGTTCCACGTCGGGTGGCGTTGGGTGAGGTTCTGCGGCGAGTTGCGATCGCCATCAAACTTTTGGTCACCCTCGATGCTCTTGACCACACCGTTGGCGACCTCTACCGGATCTGTCCACTTCCCGTCGATTTTTCTCGCAACCCAGATGCCTACGTCGGGGTGCTTTTCGTGGGTACCACCGAACCAAGCAGCCACTAGATGGCCTTGGGACTCCTCGATGGTCGATGCGTGACAGCTGGGAAAACTCGCTTGGTCGTAGATGAACTCAGACAGTATTGTCGGCAGATTTGCCTTCGAGTCTTGGCCCGGCACGTGCGCACACGCCCCAAGCATCGCGATGGCAACCGCGATTCGGACAGACAAGTCACGAACGAGACATCGATTGAAAACGGGATTACCGTTGATTGGCTGCATGATAAA
Organism: uncultured Pirellula sp.; assembly: GCA_903892355.1. Classification (GTDB taxonomy): domain Bacteria; phylum Planctomycetota; class Planctomycetia; order Pirellulales; family Pirellulaceae; genus JBKCUI01. The sequence continues at coordinate 37,504 of CAITIE010000032.1, forward strand.
AAACCCGAAAAGAATCATCGAGAGAAGCTGGTATTTGCGGTTCAGCGCGTAAACCCCAATGGCCAAAGTGTACGATTTAACGCAGCTTATTTTAGCGAACGGTGAGGCTGATTGTTAATCGGCTCCCGTTTTAGTTAAACTAACACTAGGTTGAAGGACCGTTTTCGGTGAGAGCATTCGCATTGCTTCGACCGCTAGTGCTCCTTGCCCGACCGAGTATTACCCTCCCAATAAGGCATCATAGTGCCCCACCACAAGGACCCCCATCCATGGCTTTACACCGTCCCAGTCGCCGCGATTTCCTTTACACCAGCGCCGGAGCACTAGCGCTTTCCAACGCGACGACGGGCATCGCCCGAACGCTGACGTCCCCCTCGGATACACTGCGATTGGCTGGTATCGGGGTGGGAGGAATGGGAGGCGCTGATTTAGGGTCCCTCAGTTCCCACGCCAAAGTCGAAGTCGTCGCGCTCTGCGATGTGGATGCAAACAATTTGGCTGCTGCCGGTGAAAAGCATCCCAAGGCGAAGCGGTTCTCGGACTTTCGCAAGATGTTTGATGAGATGGCCGACCAAATCGATGCGGTTCATGTTTCCACACCGGATCATACGCATGCGGCAGCTGCCATGACCGCGATGAACCATGGCAAGCACGTTTATTGCCAAAAGCCTTTGACGCACGATGTCTACGAATCGCGACAACTCAGATTGGTCGCGGAAAAGACAAAACTCGTAACACAGATGGGGACGCAAATCCATTCCGCAAGCCCTTATCGGACCGCGGTGAAGTTGGTCCAAAGCGGGATCATTGGAAAGATTCGTGAAACCCACTCTTGGAGCAACAAGACGTGGGGGTACGAAGGCCCCAATCCGGAACCGACGCCAATTCCCGAATCGCTGAATTGGGATTTGTGGCTCGGTACGGCAGCTGAGCGACCTTACTCGCAAGGCCATTTCCATCCTGGGAATTGGAGGCGATGGTACGACTACGGATGTGGGACCATGGGAGACATGGCGATCCATATCCTGGACCCTGTTTTTTCTGCCCTGAAGCTCGGTGCTCCTATGAAAATCATTTCTAGCAGTTCCGCGGCACCGAAGTACTCGTTCGGTATGCAGAACCATACGCGATACACCTTCCCCGCTTCCGAGTTCACGACGCCTGATTTCTTGCTAACCTGGAGCGACGGTGGAAAGATGCCCGATACGTCTTCATGGCCACTCGAAGGCGGTCCGGAAGGAAAGCCGCTCGGCTTGCCCGATCAAGGCTCCATGTTCCTGGGAGAAAAAGGTGCCATACTCCTCCCGCACGTCGCGATGCCTGTGTTGTTGCCGCTCAATCAATTCGCGGAAACCAAAATCGAAGCGGCTCCGGATGGTAATCACTATCACTTGTTCGTCGATGCATGTTTGGGTGGTGCACCAACAACGGCGCACTTCGGTTATGCCGGGCCATTGACCGAAGCCGTCTTGCTCGGAACGCTGGCGAATCGATTCCCTGGAGAAGAATTGGTATGGAATCCGACAGCGCTCAGCATTCCGAACCACCAACAAGCGAACTCGCTGCTGAGAAGAAACTACCGCAAAGGATTTGAGGTTACCAACTTGTCCTGATCAGGTGGAATCGCAGGTAACTGCAATCACTCCTCAAAAAACCATTCCGGCGCTTGCGTCTCCACTGCTGCCGTGAGCAGCGAGCGCTAGCCCTCCGGTGTCTCTCAACCTCGCTCCAACGTTCGTCTTGCGTCGTGCCGCCAAGGGAATGCAGTGCCATCAGTTCGACAAACTTCCTGCTAGGACCTTTAGTTCGACTGGCATCAAGACATCGTTGGCATCGAGCAGTTCCACAGCAGTGCAACGCTCCAGTTCAAATCGTCGACAATCCTCGCGGCAAAGGCACAGTGCAAGCATCGCTTTGCCCTCGAGGATCCGAATCGGGCTGACCACCCGCTCCGTTCGAGCCCCCGATTTGTCGGAATAGACCATGCGGAGCACGAATGACTCCGGTGCCAGAAGTGCTTTGCGAATCATCATTTTTTCGGTGCTGGTCATCATGACAAACTCCAGTGCATGCGGAACGAAAGGACTGTTTTTGACGAGCTATACGAGCGTGAGTGGCACTCGCATGATCCGTACTAGTGCGGCTCGATGAACTGCCGGAAGATGGACTGCCGGGTTATCTTTTCCGTGGAAAGCCGAAGATGTGTTTCTATCTTCCGCATTTCGACACCACCAGTATCAGACGGTGGTGAGACACGTTTGGTCCAAGCCCCGAGAAAATCGCGATTTTTATCCGAGCCCTACTTAGTTTTTCAGTCGCTTTCGTGGGTTCTTATTCTTCCGTACTGCGTCGACTTCTAGGACCAGTCGCAACCCCAAGGTGTTGCCGATGGAATTGTCGAGACTGACGCCAGCGCGCGATGCGATGTGGGCCTGCATTGGATTCGTGGAGTACGAATTTCCGCGGTAAGCTCGTTTATCCCTTGGGTTTTGGATCCTCGGATTGACCTCCGGCCCAGATTCCTTGCCTTCAAAACGCGTTGGATCAAATCCATCTTGGGTATATTCCTGAAGATTGCCAAGCATATCGAAAAGGCCGAAAGGATTGGCCTCCAGTCGTGCAACCGGATGCGAGGAGCCTTGCGAATTTGCCAGCAACCACTCACAGCCTAGCAAGAGATTATCGGGACACCAGAACCGCCCACTCGATCCTGCACGAGCTGCAAACTCCCATTCCGCCTCTGTTGGCAAGCGATAACCAGGGCCTTCACGGTCTGCGACATCATTATTGGAACGAAGGTACATCGGAGGGAGGTTGTCCCTTGTTGCCATCGCCACGCAAAAGTCGACCGCTTGCAAAAATGTGAAACTGGCGGGCAACGTCAATTCGATTTGCGACTTGGGTGGTTGCACCCCAGTCACCAGAACCATTTGCTCGCGGGTGATCTCCGTTCTCGACATGTAGAACGGCTGTGAAATCACAACCGACCTTCGCGGACCAGCATTTCGAAGTGCATCAGGATTCGCAAGTCCCTCCGAGGCTTTCGCGTACTGGAGGATCTCCTCGGGTGTCGCCCCCATCTCAAATTCGCCTGGCGGGATTAGGGCAAACTCGATTCCTGCTGAGTTGACGAACAGAGGCTCCACGTCCAAGTACCTCGCCCATCGACGCTGATGCTCTCCAGCAGCCTTAGGGTTAAAAGGAACGGTCGCCGGTCCGGGGAAATTTTTCGCTAAAGGCCATCCGTACCAGTTGTTTTCGTCGGGCTTGTTCTCTTCGGGCTTGTTCTCTTCGGGCGGCTTATCCTTTGGTATCTGCTTCGCTGTTGAGGCTTCGCTAGCCATCATCTCTTCTGCTGCTTTTTTATTGTCTGGGGATCCCGGCTTCGATTCCGATGCATTGAGCGGTTGCGGCGACGTTGCTCCTTCCGGATTTCCCGCTGGTTTGAGCGGCGTGGACGGCTCAGATTTTTTGCTCGAAGCCACCGAATTGCCTGAGGGCATATCCGGTTTCTTGCCGTTCAGCTTCTCCGCATTCGAAGCTTGGGTATCGCTGGACTTAGGCTGCGATGGCTCCTCGGATTTTGCCTGCTTCAAATTGATCGATTCACGAGTCTGCTCTTTGGAAGCGATCACAAACTGCCCCTTTTCCGATTCAAATCCTTCCTTACTGATTTCATATCGATACTCACCAGGAACGAGATTCAGTTCCAAAGGCGAAGCGAGTCCTGCTTTGAGCGGTATCGCTTTACCGTCGCTGGCAAAGATCTCTACCAAGGAATCGCGAGGGCTGAACTCCAAGCGAAAAATCCCGGGCAAGGATAGGGAGGTTTTTGCCCCTGCGGGCTTGAGTTCCACCGAGAGTGGATCGTTAACACCGGCTCGCAGTTGCTGCAGGTGCGAATATTTCACAAACCCTTCCTTGTTGATCTCAAGGAAGTACTTGCCTGGCTTGACTCGGATAGTCTCCTTCTCGGCCATCCTCCTCCCCTCGATAACGGTTTTCCTTGCTTGATCCCGAATCAGCAATTCAGCCCCCGGCTCGTTGATGGTAATCTCAAGACGAGCCGATGGGTTTGCAAAAAACAGGTAGTAAATCGCTCCGAAACCGAGCAACAGAGCAACAGCTCCGAACATCATCAACATTTCGTTGCGTTGCTGTCTCGATTTTCTCGATCCCGCTTTAACGGTGGAACGGGAGTTGCTTTTCGACAACGCCGCGACCACCTCGCGTTTCGAGTTGATCGACGACGTATCATTGCTCAGCATTTGGATTGCGACGGTCTCCGCATTGGCCGACTCGACCGAAATGTCATCGTTAAGGATATTGGCCGACTTGAGTCCCATGGCCGCAACTTTTTGCAGGGCGGCGATCAATTCTCCCGCGGACGCATACCGATCGTCGGGTTTCTTAGCCACCATCTTGTGGATGATTTGGTCCAGCTCTTCCGGGACATCGTCGCGAATGTCGCGTACACTGGGAATTGGGTTCTCCCGGTGGGCGAGGATCTTTTCGACCATGGACGAACCCGGGTGGATCGGTTTGCCGGTAAGCAATGTGTAAAGGGTGCATCCCAAGCTATAAATGTCGCTTCGCGCATCCGCTTTGCGTGTATCGACACCTTGCTCCGGAGACATGTAATCCAACGTCCCTAAGATGTCACCGTCCCCTGTCAAACCATCGATCGAATCGGCATCGGGAAGCTCCTGCTCTTCGATTCGGGCCAGCCCCATATCCAGGATCTTAACAACCCCTTCCTTGTTGACCAAAAGATTCGCGGGCTTGATGTCCCGATGGATCACGTTCTGCTGATGGGCATACTTCAAGCCCTCGGCGGCTTGCAAGACATAATCGACTGCATTCGCAACAGGCAAAGGTCCGTAGGCTCGCAGCGTCGACTTCAAGTCCTTGCCGTCGACAAATTCCATCACTAGGTAATTCACTCCGCGATCTTCACCCGCATCGTACGCAGTCACAATATTCGGGTGGATCAATTTCGCTGCGGCTTCGGTCTCCTTATGAAACCGCCGGATCGCGGCTTCGGACTGCACCTTGGTGGTCGATATCACCTTCAAAGCCACCACGCGTTGCATCCGTCGATGCCGCGCTCGATAAACTTGCCCCATGCCTCCTTGGCCGATTTGGTCCAAAACCAGATAGGCGCCCAACGTCAACGCTTTTCCACGGCCATTCAACAGTACCTGCGCTTGAAACTTGGTCAGCCTCCCTTGCCGAATCGCTTCTTTGGCGATTTCAACCGCACCCGCATCCCGGATCGATTTTGGCAAGCTCGTGGAGAACTGAGTGACTTCGGACTGCGGGAGAATGTTCGCCTCTGCAAACGACTCTAAGAATGAGGCAGACGTGACCGTGGCAGCAGGTTTGTCTGGTAAGCGATTCAGTTCTTTTGGGTCGTCCTTACTCATGGGCTCTCCAGATCGAGCGTGCGCGGGGAACTGCAGGTGGAGCGGGTCCACGACCATTGGGATGCCAACAGCGCCCGAGGAACGCAACTAGGCTCGATCCAAACTGATTCCCAACACGGATTCACCTTCAAGCGACACCGGTTCCATTTGCATGCACTAGGTCTCAGCCAACCTCGGAGGGACTCGCAACACACACGAAATCTGGCATGTGTGAACATGCGGGACACCCCCCGCACCAATCCCCGCGAACGCTAACTATCAGTTTATTCGGAACTCTTCAAGCGACGCAACACACTACATCTTGGGAAGTGCCAATTCCCAAGCTTTTCTCTTGCATTTCTTCTCGGCAAACCCCGTCCCAAAGAATTGGTCTCGAAATCGGGCACGGGAGATATTCTGGTCAAATTCGAGCGAGTCAAGTAGGATCCGAACTCTCGCTTGCGGCATCCCGCTCGCCGATGACGCCTAGCCCCCCTAGCATTCCCGCCTCTAACACCCAACTACCTCGTTTCCCATGATGCTCAGACTGGATCGATTTTCGTTTGGCGTTGGCGATCGATTCGCCCATCAAGCCTCCGCGCAACTCAGCGCTTTTCAGAAACTCGAACGGGACGGGGTAGTCGCTATTCCGGTTTGGAACAAATCCAACCGTGAACACTCCTTCATCGGCTCCGAGCCATCGAGCGTCCGACGAGCAGCCATTCGAGCGATCGAGGAGTTGGGCTGGAAACACGCGTGGCACGTCGATGCGGATCACATCCGCTTGGAAACTGTGGATCGGTTTCTCGACTCCTCCGATTTCTTCACGATCGATGTTGCCGACTCGATCGGAGTTCAAGCCAGCGAATCGGACGCAGCGGCATTTCTCCAACGACACCCTGAACTGATCGGGCGGATCACCATCGATGGTATCGAACAACCTCTTGAGCTAACCCGCGAGAAAGTCTCGCAAATCGTCGGCAAGTATTTTGCCGCGGCTCAGGAAGCGGGAACAATTTACCGGCATATCGAGAGCAAAAAGGGGACGGCCGGATTCATCGCCGAAGTATCGATGGACGAAACCGACTCACCACAAACCCCGCAGGAGTTGTTCGTTATTCTCGCGGCACTGGCAGATCAAGGAGTCCAATTGCAGACCATCGCTCCCAAGTTCACCGGGCGGTTCAATAAAGGTGTGGATTACGTCGGGGATCTCACGCAATTCGAAAAAGAGTTTCGCGACGATCTGTCGGTCATCGCCCATTGCGTGAATCAGTATGGACTCCCCTCAAACCTCAAACTGAGCGTTCACAGCGGAAGCGACAAGTTTTCGATCTACCCGATCATTCGACGTGCACTCGCGGACACTCACGCCGGATTGCATATCAAAACCGCAGGTACAACGTGGCTCGAAGAACTCATCGGATTGTCCGAGGCCGGTGGCGATGGACTGCAATTGGTCAATGACATCTACGCAGTAGCATTAGACCAGATCGATGCGCTGAGCGCACCCTACGCCAGCGTGATCGACATCGATCCGATCAAGTTACCCACCAAGCAATCGGCGAGGGGTTGGACTGGCAAGCAATGGGCTGATGCCTTGCGGCACGTCCCAAACCACCCCGACTTCAACGCGAGCCTACGTCAATTGCTGCACGTGTCGTTCAAGCTCGCAGCCAAAGAAGGAACCCGATTCACTGACTTGCTCAAGGCCAACCGCGATATCGTCGCGAAGAACGTGTCGGACAATATTTACCTCAGGCACATGCGCCCATTGTTCTTGCCTTCATAGACGCCTGTTGCATCCGCGAACCGTGGCAGGCAATCTCCGAGTGCCGTCCGCCCGTCACCACGTAACCCCCCAAATTGCCACTTAGCCCATCTTAAAACTCACGCGAAGCCGCGAATAACGCGAATAACGTGAAGTGGATCATCGAACGTGGTATCAGATTGGCTTCCCGCCCTTTATTGCTGCTTCGCATTGAACTGCGCACGCAACTGCTTCAGCGCGGACGCAACGAGCAATTCGCCGCTTCCTTCGGCGCAACGTGCTGAGATAACTTCGTAATTGCCTTGAGCATACGCCTGCTGAGTCGGAACATACCCAATCGAGCCATTGGCTAATTCGTGGATCGAAGTCGTGGCAAAGGGAGATCCGGCCTTGATGGACATCCCGAGTTGCACAAAGATTTCCCCCGGCAGGGCTACCCAAGCGATCTCGCGTCCGACGGTGATGACTTGAACCTCGGCTTCAATCAGAGACTCGCCACGAGCCTCTACGTCGGCGATTCGATACGCTTCTACCATGTCCATGAACGGAGGGGCGGGCGTACTGCTGATTTTTGACAACACGTCCTTAGCCCATCGGGAACGCTCCTCCGTGTGGGGAGCTTTCGGAAGCATTACGATTTCTCGGGACGCTTGGATGTCAGTCGTCGCTGCTCGTTGCAATGCATTGAGATTCCTCAGAATGGCACCGGACAAACGCGTGCCGATCCGCGCTGCTTCTTGATGGCCCCCTTGGCGACTCGCCGAACGGACATCGATATGGTTCACATCGCCGCAGCAACCGGTCGCATACTGAAAATGCCGATCGGTTCCGAATACACTGCCGAGGCACCGCTCGAGGGTAAACGGCATATCCGCGCTCCATTCGGTGCCCCCGACCGTGTCCAAGTGAATGGCAAAGCTGCTCAATACTCCAATCGGTGTTGACTTATCATCGTGAACGATAATCATGGGAAGCCCATCATCGGTCGGCCCCGCTTCACGAACAATCTTCGGATTCAGCTTTCCAGGGTTCCAGCCCACCGTCCCATCGGTCATGAAAAACCGACGGTTGAACGCAAGCCTCGATTCGTCGCCGATCCCATGGTGCAACGAAGCTTGGCCCAAGAACGATTCGGCGGCCACGACACTCTCAAGGATTCGGCTCGGCAGCGACAGCATGTATTGCTTGGCTTCGTCGGTCTGATTGCCAAATCGCGCCGGTAGTTTTTCGTCCGGTTCGTAAAGCATCGGACCCGTGTGGGAATGGGTTGCGCTAATCATCACACACTCAGGGGGAATGCCGAATTTTTCTCGAATCAATTCGCGAGTTTCTGCGACCATCCAAGGCGTCGTTGCGATGAGGTCCACGGAGATCAAAACGACTTTGGTCTTTCCGTCATCGAGCATGGTCGCTTTGGACCAGAGTGGGTCATGCATGTCGGTGGAGTAACGCACTCCGTAATAACCGGCCATCGGTGTTGGTCGCACTGGAGTGATATCCGATTTGCCAAACCCGACGCGCAGCGTCTGCTGCAGTGCGTTGCCGGCCTCTTTGTCTTGCGCCCAAACCGTGCCCGCCAATCCGAAGAGTACAGCCATCCCAAAGAACGTTTGCATCGCGAGACGCAGTGTCGCGCAGCAACGCACGTGAGCGTCAACTCCCGTGCACAGCAGCCCACCCGATTCCCAAGGTTGTGTTTCTCGCAAGCGGGGCGGATCGATTCTCAAAGTGCTCATGGTTTTTTTCGTTTTAGAGTGGGTGGTTCGGGAGTTTGCGATGGCTTGAACGATAACTTGCGAATCCGATGCGACTCGCTATCGCCGATGTAAACGGCTCCGTCGGCGTCCGCAAAGATACCATGCGGGCGAGCCAAGCTGCATTCGCGAGCCGGGCCATCGGGGCCATCGCCCGATTTTAGGGTACCAGCGATGCGTTCCAACACACCCGTCGTTGATGCGTAGCGCAAAATCGTATGGCTCTCGGTATCTGCTAACCAAACGTTATTGTCACGATCGACCGTAATCCCTTTTGGCCCATTCATCGGACTATCGAGTCCGGGCATGGCATCGAGCGGCATCCCCTTTTTTCCCGTCCCCGCTCGCCGATATATCCTGTTCGTCGTTCCATCCACTTGGAACAACTGGTTGCCTTCTCGAGTTGCTAACCACCAATCACCCCGCGTATCGAAATCGATTGTCCGTGGCCCATGGAGTGGCGACTCGCTCGCCAGCCGATCGTCCTGCGTCGGTCCCGGCTTGCCAATCCCCGCGATCGTGGAAATCGTTCCGGATCGAGCGTCCACCTTGCGCACGACGTGGTTCCCTATGTCGCAAATAACAAGATCGCCCAGGCTATTGAACTGTATGCTGTGAGGGGATTGCAACTGCGCCTCCGTGGCTGGCCCTCCATCGCCTTGGTAACCCGCTGTGCCCGTTCCTGCAACCGTGGTGACTCTACCCGTCGAACGATCAAAGCGACGAACCCAATGATTGCCAGTATCGACGACTACAAGATTCCCAGCCGGATCGAAGCGAATCTCATGAGGAAGGTTCAGGGAACAATCGCTGGCGAGGGTACCGTCCGGGGAACGCCCTGGAAAACCTGAACCGGCATACGTTGTCAAAACACCATCGAGTCCGATCCTGCGGATTTTGTGACCTCCGTACTCGCAAAACCAAAGCGCACCATCCGGCCCCCGTACAACGCCAAATGGATTGTTGAGTTGAGCGAGCGTCGCAGGCCCTTCGTCCCCTGCCCCTCCCGGCTCACCCGTACCCGCAACCGTTTCAATCCACCACGATCCTTGCGTAAACGATTGGCCCGCTGGTTCCGAATGGCTCGGGGAATCCTGTGCTATTGCCCACCCGCAAGCAAAAGCGAAGTAGCTCCAGAGGGCGAGTTTCAAGCCCAACGGAGTTACCGAAAATGTAAAGTGCGTTGCCTTGGCAATTATCCGGTGGATCGATGTCAGACGAAGGCGAAATTGCGAGCTAGAGGCGCTGCGGGTGCCCAGGGTTTCGCTACAATATCGAGCGTTGCACGATGCATCCGAGTTTCGCCTGTTGTTGCCTGTTACAGGATCCATAATGAGAATTTCAAGCCAAATTGTTGTGAGTGCTATTTCGCGTCAAATCGCTCGTATCAAGGTTCCGTTCGCCTCGGCGGCTATCTTGGCCAGCAGCCTAGCGTTCCATGGCTACGCCGATGATACCGATTGGGCCCAATGGCGAGGTCCTGCACGCGATGGCCGCGCTGCACCTCAGTCCCTGTTGAAGTCGTGGCCCGAAACCGGACCAAAACTTCTTTGGAGCACCAAAGCCACAGGCCTTGGATACTCTGCTGTATCGGTTAGCAACGGCCGATTGTACACGTTGGGACAACGCGGCGCGGAGTGCGTGGCGATTTGCCTTGATGCCAAAACCGGCAACGAGATCTGGGCGCAGCGGATCGATCGCGGCACCGAAAAAGGGGATTACCTCACCGAATGGGGCGGCGGCCCACGCAGTAGCCCCACCATCGACGGCGATCACCTGTATTGCTTGAGCGACCTCGGGGAACTCGCCTGCTTGAAGACGGGCGATGGGAGCAAGGTCTGGAGCGTGAACCTGGTCAAGGATCTCGGTGGCAAGATCCCGCAATGGGGCTACAGCGAATCCATTCTTATCGATGGTGACCGTGCCGTTTGCACACCTGGCGGGGATAATTTCATGGTCGCCTTCAACAAGAAGACCGGTGATCGAGTCTATACATCAAAAGGGTTCACCGACGGTGCCCAGTACGTTTCGATCATGAAGACCTCGGTCTCCGGGATTCCAATCTACATCACCGCGGCCAAGCCTGGTCTGGTCGCGTTCCATGCAGAAACCGGGGAACTGCAGTTCAAGAGCCCAACCACTGGGAATGGTGTTGCGGTTATCCCGACCCCTGTTATCGCTGGCAGCGATGTGTACCACTCCTCAGCTTACAAAGCCGGAAATACGCTGCTTTCCCTTACCGCAAATAATGGCAAGGTGGAGATGAAGGAAGTCTACCACTTCGACAGGGAGAGTATGCAAAACCACCACGGTGGCTATGTCCTCGACAATGGCGTGATCTACGGATTCACCAACGAACTGCGAGGCTCATGGCTGGCGCAAGACCTCAAGACAGGAGCGAACCTTTGGACGAAAAAGGTTGGTGGGGCCCGATCCGGCTCCATCGCCCTCGCCGATGGAATGCTCTACTGCTACGACGATTCCGACGGAACGTTGTATCTGGTCAAGCCTTCGAAGGAGGGTTGGGAAGAAGCAGGCAAAGTCAAGCTTCCCGAACAAACCTCGACCGATCGCGGTCGCGGTGCGATCTGGGCTCACCCTGTCATCGCCAACCAAAAGCTCTTCATTCGCGATCAGGAATTGATCTACGCGTACGATATCGCGAAGTAACTCCCTCCAGAGTGCGCGAGTTTTATTTCTTTTTGGACGGTTTGCCTCGTGTTCGTGCACCGTTCTAGCCGAACGGTGCGGCCCATCGGTTCACGAGGCACCGGGTGCTTAAGAAAACCTGGTGCTTTAGAAAACCGTCTCGCGAGATAAAGCGTCGCGCCACAAAGAGGGACCCATCGCCCTTTCGTTCCCTCTGCAGCTTTCGCAAACCATCACCGCTTTCCCCACCAGGACTACTGCGCCCGTGAGTGACCCAAACGCGATCGAACAGCTTATTCATCGCTACGAATCGGGTGAATTGTCCTCGCTGGAGCTGGGACAGAAAATTCTTCTCGCATCGATCGCTAGCGATGGGAACATCACGCCCGACCTCGACCGACGGACTCGTACGGGGTACCCAGAAGTCATCTACGGCGCGGGCAAGTCTCCTGGTGCTATCCTCGCGGTTGCTGAAGCGTTGCTCCGCACGACAGAGCAGATTCTGGTCACTCGGGTCTCACCCGAACAAGCCCGTGTGGTCTCCGAAGCGTTTCCTTGGTGCCGATGGAACCATATCGCTCGTACCCTTCGGATTGCTAACACCGCAATGCCCGTCGATCCTTTCCTCGTCGAGTCGAAGGCCGTCGTTTCGGTCGTTACCGCTGGCACCACCGATGAACCGGTTGCGATGGAAGCATGCGAAACGTTGGCATGGATGGGTGTCGCCTCACGAATCATCCAAGACGTCGGGGTGGCGGGCCCGTATCGCTTGTTGGCCCGTGTCCCAGAACTTCGGGCCAGCACCGTGGTCGTCTGCGTAGCAGGGATGGAAGCCGCATTGCCCAGCGCCCTTGCTGGCCACGTCGCGTGTCCGGTCATCGCGGTCCCAACCAGCGTCGGGTACGGCGCCAACATGGGGGGAATCGCAGCCTTGCTCAGCATGCTCAACAGCTGTGCCGCCAACGTCACCGTCGTCAATATCGACGCAGGGTTCAAGGGTGGCTACATCGCCGGACTGATTGCCAACATGGCTTCAACCTAGTCCCTATCGGCCTAGACTCCGTATAGGTCTAGTCTTCATATCGGTCTAGTCTTCATATCGGCGGTTGCACCTCTTCGGTCGCCCCGTGTGGGCGCGGGGTATCGCGTACGCTACCATCACAGTTCGATCTCTCTCCCATCGATCTTATCTACTTCTCGAGAAAGCCGGCACCATGCGCGCTATCCTCGCTCTCGATCAAGGCACCACGAGTTCCCGCGCCATCGTTTTTGACCACTCGGGAAAAATCCTCGGTGTCTCGCAAAAAGAATTCCGACAGTACTACCCACAAGGTGGTTGGGTAGAGCACGACGCAAACGAAATATGGACCAGCCAACTCGATGTCGCACAAGCGGTCCTGTCCCAGACAAATTTGAAGGCACGTGATATCGCTGCCATCGGGATCACGAACCAACGAGAAACCACGGTGATTTGGGATCGAGGCACCGGACAACCGATTGCCCATGCGATCGTTTGGCAAGATCGACGAACTGCTGGGTTGTGCGATCAACTTCGCCAAGCAGGACATGCCGACCGCATCGCGGAAAAAACAGGCTTGGTCGTCGACGCTTACTTCTCCGGTACCAAGATTCGTTGGTTGCTCGACAATGTCCCAGGTGCACGCGAGCGAGCCGATCGAGGCGAACTGGCTTTTGGTACGATCGATAGCTGGCTCCTTTGGAACCTCAGCGGTGGCACCCTTCACATCACCGACGTCAGCAATGCATCGCGCACGATGCTGATGAATCTGCGCACGGAGCAGTGGGACGAAGAATTATTGCAGTTGTTGAACATCCCTCGGTCCATCCTGCCTGAGATCCGACCGACAAGCGAACACTATGGAACCACCGATCCGAAACTTTTCGGTGGACCGATCGTACTCGGCGGTGCCGCCGGGGATCAGCAATCCGCTCTCTTTGGTCAGAATTGCACCAAGCATGGGATGGCAAAGAACACCTATGGGACTGGTTGCTTTATGCTGATGAACATCGGCGATCAGCCTCAAGCATCAAAACAGAAACTTCTCACTAGTATTGCATGGCGGACCGCGAACCAGAGGGCCTGTTATGCACTCGAAGGAAGTGTATTTATCGCCGGTGCCACGGTGCAGTGGCTGCGCGACGGACTTGGAATTATTCAATCCTCGTCGGATGTTGAACGACTAGCTGCCCAGGTGCCCGATAGCGATGGCGTTTATCTCGTCCCTGCCTTTGCGGGATTGGGCGCACCTCATTGGGATGCCTATGCTCGGGGAACCATCGTCGGTATCACCCGTGGCACGACCGCTGCGCATCTGGCGCGGGCCGCACTCGATGGCATCGCCTACCAAGTGGCCGATGTGTTAACAGCGATGGAAAAGGATAGTGGACTTAGAATCCAAGAACTGCGAGTCGATGGCGGAGCATGCATTAACGATCTTATGATGCAGTTCCAAGCGGACATTTTGCGATGCCCGGTTGTCCGGCCTCAAGTCATCGAAACGACAGCCCTAGGTGCCGCATATTTCGCGGGGCTCGCAGTCGGATTCTGGAAAGATGAGAATGAGATCCAGTCGATCTGGAAGGCCGACCGGATTTTCGAGCCCCAGATGGATGAAGCGTTAGCCTTCGAGAAACGTTCGCGTTGGCTCGACGCGCTCAGTCGATCGCGAGACTGGGAGAAGCACGCGTGACGCACGGTAGCCACGGTGTAATGGACCGCGCGAGATCTCTGCATCGCATGAAAGCGGATCCTGAGTTTCTTTGGGACATGGTGATCGTCGGGGGTGGTGCGACAGGAGCGAGTGTCGCATTAGATGCTGCCAGCCGCGGATACAGCGTCGCGTTGCTCGAGAGGTCGGACTTCGGGAAAGGGACATCAAGCCGGTCAACGAAACTCGTCCATGGTGGGGTGAGGTACTTGGCCCAAGGCAACATCAGCCTCGTTCGCGAAGCTCTACGCGAACGGACCCTCCTCCGACAAAACGCTCCGCATGTTGTTCACGAATTGTCGTTCGTTGTACCGTGTAAAAACATCTTTGAGAAATGCTGGTACCGAATCGGATTTTTCGTGTACGACTTTCTTGCCGGCGCAAGTGGTTTCCATCGAGCACGCGGACTAACACCCTCGGAATGCATGAAGCTGGCTCCTGGCCTATCTCCCCAAAAAGCCCGCGGCGGTGTCCTGTACTCCGATGGACAATTCGATGACGCTCGGCTGCTGATCAACATTTTACAAACCGCCACCGAGCACGGCGCCGCAGTCTTAAACTATGCGAATGTCGAATCGATTTCTAAGGATGCCAATGGAAAAATCGATGGAGTCCTCGTTCGCGACTTGGAAACCGGAATTACACACCCGTTGAAGTCGCGATGTTTGGTCAATGCAACAGGGCCGTTTGTCGACGAGGTAAGGCGATTGGATTCCACCACCAATGAGCCGATGGTGTCGGCCAGCCAAGGTGTCCACATCGTTCTTTCGCGGGATTTTCTCCGAGGAAATACCGCAGTGATTGTCCCAAAGACTTCGGACGGCCGGGTAATTTTTCTGATTCCATGGCATGATCATGTCGTGGTGGGTACCACGGACACACCGATCGAACGACCGGTCGAAGAGCCGCGCGCGTTGAGAGAAGAGATCGAGTTTCTGCTCTCGACAGCAGGGCAGTACTTGATTCGTAAACCGACCCTAGCCGACATTCGAAGCCTCTTCACCGGCATCCGTCCTTTAGTAAGCCAAAAGGGAAAAGGGCGCAACACATCGAAACTTTCACGAGACCATACGATCGAGATCACGCCCTCGGGCATGATCACGATCACGGGTGGTAAATGGACAACTGCACGACATATGGCTGAGGACTGCGTGAATCGTGCCGCGTCGCTCGCAAAGTTTCGTTATTCTCCATGCATTACCTCGACGCTTCGTCTCCATGGCTACCTACCAAACGATCGGCCCGATGGGCATGAATTGCCTATGGATGTCTACGGAAGCGATCGAATCGCGCTCGAGACACTCGCTGCTTCCAATCCACAGTTTGGAAAGCCGATTCTCGACGATGGGTACAATCTGCGAGAAGCCGAAGTCGTCTGGGCAGTACGCCACGAGATGGCGCGCACCATCGAAGACGTTCTCGCACGAAGGTGCCGTCTGCTCTTGTTAGATACCGATCAAGCCGAAATCGCCGCACCTGCGGTGGCGAGGATTATGGCTAGGGAATTGCATCGAGGATCGGATTGGGTTGAACAGCAACTACAAGACTTTCAAAAACTACTCGAATCGTATCGCATCTAAAAAGAGGAATCGAGGTGGAGCCATGTCCCCATATCTTGCAGAGTTTATCGGAACGACGTTATTGATTTTGTTTGGAAACGGGGTTGTCGCCAACGTGTTGCTCGCAAAGACCAAAGGGCACGGCAGCGGTTGGATCGTGATCTCCGCAGGCTGGGGAATCGCGGTATTCGTCGGTGCGTTTTGCGCTGAGAAATATAGCGGCGCTCACCTCAACCCGGCCGTAACATTGGCGATGCTGATTGCGGGGAAAACTGGCGCAATCGCAGCGTTAGGATATGCAATTGCACAATTCCTCGGCGCCATCTTCGGAGCCTTCTTAGTCTATATCTTTTATTGTCAGCATTTCGTAGCAACCGAGAGTAGCGATGACAAATTGGCTTGCTTCTGCACAGGTGCCAACATCCGGAATCACACGCAATCAATGATCTGCGAAGCGATCGGGACGTACGCATTGATCCTTCCGATCTTCCTAATGGTGGCTCCAAGCTTGGAAACGTCTCCCATGATTCCGGAGGGTAAGTTGATGATCATTGGAATGCCAGAGACCAAAATAGGACTTGGGACGCTTGGACTCCTTCCGGTAGGCCTTTTGGTATTTGGCATTGGTTTATCCCTGGGAGGTACGACTGGCTATGCGATCAATCCCGTTCGCGATCTCGGGCCTCGCATTGTCCATGCAATCCTCCCAATACCTGGGAAGCGGGACAGCGATTGGGGATACGCTTGGGTACCCGTGGTTGGTCCATTGCTAGGCGCCGCATTGGCCGCGGGAACTTATCTCGCAATCGTCGGATTCGCTTAATCGCTGACGGTCTATGAAGATGCTCAAGCGGACATCGACTTACCCGACTTGGGATGACGTTCCACTCAGCCAGATCGCCCCGATATCCATTTGCTCAAACCCAACAGACTCATAGAGAGGCCGTCCCGCCTGGGTAGCAAACAGGTAGAAGCAGGTTGCACCTCGATCCATAAGGTCCTTCAATGCGTATTCGAGCGTTGCTCGTCCAAAGCCGCGTCGTTGATGCTCTGGGTCGGTCGCCATGCACCAAATGCCCACCTCGGAACCATGGTGGGTTGCTTGTACCGTGCAAACCGAAACATCCCCTTCATACGCAACAAAAACATCGACATCGTGTTGTTCGGCGAATTTTTCAGAAAAAACGTTTTCTACAGCGAATTGGGCAAGAGAAAAGGTCTTGGCAATAATCGTTTGAGAAGCCAGTAAATCGTCGGAATTGGTTACTCGCCGAATCGTCAAGTCTTGATTCGATACGTGATACTGAGGCCGTTCACATGCCATCAATGGGACAGTCGCTGCAAAGGTCAATCCAATCTCCTTTGCGACTGCAGCCAATTCCTCGGATCCGCCATGCTCCAGAAGAAACATGCAAGGACAATCCATTTCCACCGAGGATTGGAAGAACTTCCTTAAGCATCGAGCAGCGTTCGGTCCATCCTTGATAATCGCGAAATTGAGGTCTGCTGCTTGCTCGCCGCTCAGCGAAAGAGTCCCCGCGTTGGACAATTCCGCGTAAAAACGAGGGCTAGATCGAAAGAGGGAAATCAGAGCATCGCCTCCGATTCTCCAGAGCGTTTGTTGGTTCACCGTCATTTTGTACCCCTTTTCGCGTCGGAAGCCAGATTCAAATTCTGTTCAAAAAGTGTACGATTTGATGGCTTTTTCACCTGCAGACTTTGGAGATTCTATGGATTTGAAGACACTAGGACAATCAGACCTCAAACTCTCTCCGATCGGTATCGGCGCGTGGGCGATTGGAGGAGGAGGCTGGGCGTTTTCTTGGAGCGATCAAGACGACCAAGTGAGCATTCGGTCGATCCATGCAGCCCTCGATGCTGGTATGAACTGGATCGATACCGCGGCTGTGTACGGGCTTGGGCATTCCGAAGAAGTGGTCGCCGAGGCGATCAAAACCTACCCTGGAAATAAGCCTTACGTCTTCACGAAGTGCGAACGCGCATGGACGGCCGATCGACAAATTATCAAGGTTCTCAAACGCGATTCGATCTTTCGCGAGTGCGAGGATAGCTTGCGGCGACTGCAAGTCGACACGATCGATCTGTATCAAATCCATTGGCCGGAACCCGACGAAGATATCGAAGAGGGGTGGGGAGCGCTTGCGGAACTCCAACGGCAAGGCAAAGTTAGGTGGATCGGTGTCTCGAACTTCAATGCATCGCAGATGAAGCGAGCCGCAGCGATCGCGCCGATCACTTCGCTGCAACCTCCCTATTCCATGATTCGGCGTGAGGTCGAAGCGGAGACACTACCTTATGTGCATGCCAACGGGATCGGTGTGATCGCTTATTCGCCGATGGGTTCTGGGATGCTGACCGGCAGCATGACACGTGAACGCGTGGCTAACCTTCCAAGCGACGACTGGAGAACTCGGAGCGCGTTCTTTCAAGAGCCCTTGTTGAGTCGCAATCTGAAGATCGTGGACAAAGTAACGCAGATTGCGGCCCACGTCGGCCGGTCACCCGGTGAAGTTGCGATTGGATGGGTCCTCAAGAACCCGGCGGTGACCGCTGCAATCGTTGGGATACGCTCTCCCGAACAAGTCGCCGGAATCGCGGGCGCACTCGAGTATCAACTCGATGCCGAATCGATCCATGAACTGGATACTTTTTTAAACACCATTGACGGGGAAGGCAACTGAGATGCTTTGTAGACCGAGTTACCTGTTCGTGGCTGCGTATGCGTTTTTATCCGGGGTTGCAGCATACGGTTTCAACGAGCCCTCAAGTCCAAACTTCGTCGTCATCCTCAGCGACGATATGGGGTTTTCCGACCTCGGTTGCTACGGGGGCGAAATCCATACACCCAATTTGGACGCATTGGCCGCGAACGGTCTACGATTCACTCAGTTTTACAACACCGCTCGCTGCTGCCCAACGCGGGCGAGCCTCTTGACCGGTCTCTACCCTCATCAAACGGGCGTAGGACACATGATGGAGGACAAGGGAGTTCCCGGCTATCGTGGCAATTTGAACAACTCGTGCACAACCCTTGCTGAGATGCTCAAACCAGCCGGTTATCGCAGCTATGCGACTGGTAAATGGCACGTCACGCGTCACGCAAGTGCGGATGGTCCCAAGCATAATTGGCCATGCCAGCGAGGGTTCGACCGTTACTATGGCACGATCCATGGAGCGGGTAGCTTTTTCGATCCCTCCTCACTCGTTCGCGACAACACGATGATCTCTCCGTTCGCGGATCCCGAGTACACCCCCGACACGTATTACTACACCGACGCCATCTCCGATCATGCCGTGCGATTCATTCGGGAGCACCGCACGGAGGAGCCTAATCGCCCCTTCTTGCTTTACGTTGCATACACGGCCGCACACTGGCCGATGCACGCTCTTCCCGAGGATATTGCTAAATACGATGGGAGATACGATTCCGGATACGACCCGATCCGCAAGGCACGTTATGAAAAAGCGGTTTCGTTAGGAATTATTGATCCATCGGAGCCGTTGCCTACGGGTGTAGGGAATTGGGACAAGGTCGATAACAAAGAATGGGAGTCGGCCTGCATGGAGGTGTACGCGGCTATGGTGGACCGCATGGATCAAGGCATCGGCAACGTGATCGGGGAATTGAAAAGGTCGGGGTGTTTTGAGAACACAGTGGTGATGTACATGCAAGACAACGGAGGATGCGCCGAGGGAACCGGTAGAACGGGGAACAAGAGTCATCCCAATATCCTACGGCCCGATGCACCGACACTTCCAGCGATGAAGCCAACCGATTTCGCTACAGCAGGGAGCACCCCGAGCCAAACCCGCGACGGATTTCCTGTTCGCATGGGGCCCAAAGTCATGCCGGGCGGTGAGGATACTTATGTTGCCTACGGACAAGGCTGGGCGAATGTTTCGAACACTCCGTTGCGGGAATACAAACACTGGGTGCATGAGGGTGGAATCAGCACACCGCTGATCGTCCACTGGCCGCAAGGGATCTCGCAACGAGGGGAGCTTAGACGCCAGCCGAGCCATCTGATCGATATCGCAGCGACGTTGGTGGATTTGGGTAAAGCCACCTACCCCGGCGATTCAATCCCGCTCGAAGGGAAAAGTCTCGTCCCTGCATTTTCCGATCGAGCGATCGAGCGAGAAGCAATTTATTGGGAGCACGAGGGGAATAGGGCCGTGCGTCGTGGGGACTGGAAGCTCGTGGCCAAGCATAAGGGGCCATGGGAACTTTACGACCTATCGAAGGATCGCACCGAGCGAAACGATCTTGCGAAGACTAATCCCGAAATGGTTGCTGAATTGACGAAACTCTACGAAGCCTACGCAGCGCGCACCTCCGTAGCCCCATGGCCAATCGCTAGAGACTAGCCATTAATAGCTGCGTAAACGCACTTTCTGAGGTTCATCGTGGCACGACGCTCCGCCGTCGTCGAACAGTTGCCTATCGATAACTTTTGGGTTCTAGAAGGAACAGTATGGCTGTGGAGTCGAAATGTTCAATGTTGGTGAATATGTAGTTTTTCTAGGCATTAAAATTGGATATCGATCTGTCCCGTTTTCCCAAGGCTTGCAAGTAGCGACTCAATTTTTTTAAAACTTTTATTGAGGGGTAGTCCGTGGCTAACAGACTGAGCAAAGCGATCCTAGGAAGCTTATGCGGGGGCATTGGAGGTTTCCTAATCGGCATAGTCATCAGTGGGTACTTGTCGATGCTCTATAGCATCGAGCGGGCTCCAAATGGCCCGGAGGGCACACCCTTTGCTCCAATACTCGGACTGCTGGATTTTTTTTTCGGAATCGTTTTTGGATTATTTTTCGCCGCAATCGGTGGGGTTGTCGGAGCCGTGGTCGGCGCCGGTTTGGCTGCGATGTCGCGCGACGAGCCGAGTGTCGAGAACGAGAGGCATGTTCAGGATTCGTTGCAGCGTGAACCGAGTGCACCGAGCATCTCATCCGATTCCAATGAATCCCTTAAAAGTGAACTGACTCGACTGAAGGAAAGAATTGCTGAGATTGAAGGTCGTGAGAGAGACCATTGAGGAAGCCATTACAGTTTCCGATCAAAGGAACGGCTGGCGACAAGGAAACAAGTTAGCGGAGGTTTAGCCGTGCCAGGAAGCTTGTTAGGCGACACGCGTGGCTCGGAATGGCGTTCGCAAAGCGCGGATCTGAGTTCGCGAAGCGAACACATCGGAGCCCTCAGCGTGAGCGCCGGGTGGTGGGACATTGGAGTCGCGAGTGCGGATGTTTTGCTCACAACCAGTTTCGGAGGATGGCCGGTTCAAGCGTCCAGTTGCCACTTGCTCACACGCGCGGCTCGGAATGGCGTTCGCAAAGCGCAGATTAGCGTTCGCGGAGCGCGGATTTGAGTTCGCAAAGCATGGATTTGCGTTCGCGGAGCGCGGATTTGCGTTCGCAAAGCGAACACATCGGAGCCCTCAGCGTGAGCGCCGGGTGGAGGGACATTGGAGTCGCTAGTGCGGATGTTTTGCTCACAACCAGTATCGGAGGATGGCGGGTTCGAGCGTCCAGTTGCCACTTGCTCACACGCGTGGCTCGGAATGGCGTTCGCAAAGCGCGGATTTGCGTTCGCAAAGCGAACACATCAGAGCCCTCAGCGTTGACTCTTCGCCACGTTCGCTTCGTCGAAGAGATGGCGGGCGGCTCGGCCGCTGATCGTCTGGTTTTTGAGCAACTCAGCCGCGATCTTCTCGATGGCTGACCAGAGTGCGCGATCGCTCAAGTGGTTCTCCGTTTTGCTCAACAATCTTCGTTCTAGCCGCTCGACTTGGCGTTCT
Organism: uncultured Pirellula sp.; assembly: GCA_903892355.1. Lineage (GTDB taxonomy): Bacteria > Planctomycetota > Planctomycetia > Pirellulales > Pirellulaceae > JBKCUI01. Next base: position 59,190 of record CAITIE010000032.1, read on the forward strand.
CCTACAGCCCTTGATTGCAAGAAACGACGAACAAACCGAAGATCTTGAGCCGCCCCCGCAGCGCAGTACTGACCTGTAATTTGTGATTCTGCGACCATCCCCGCTAGCAGGATCATGACCTCATCCTCAAGCCAATCCTTTGAGCCTTTGCCTCGCCCTTTTTTGATATGGCACGCCCCTAATCGTTCAACACCTATCGCGGACTTGCCAGGCGAAATTGTGACTTTATCGATGGGACGGCCGAGGAACAACGCCATAACCGCGTGGCCAGCTTCGTGGTACGCCGTGGCCTTGAGCGCAAAAGCGTATGCGTCCTCTTCATTCATCGATTGGGTTCATTCATGGACTGGGTTGCGATCGGCGAAATTCGGATCGGATACCCGCATAGTTTCCTCGAAACACTCTTATTCGGCTAGACCCAGCGTCTAGAGCAATCCAGGCGTAACCCAAGCAAAGAATCGAGATGATCGCCGTTTCGAGATCGATTAGACTATGGCGACGTACATTCCGGCCTCACCTTGAATACAACCATTCGAGGTGGCGTTCCTTCCAAGCATATTTCTAGGTGATTCCGATCCGATGAAATTCCATCGTATTTGGTTTGTATGCATCTGTTTTCTCGGTATTTGGTCAGGAGATTCCTCGGGCCAACCACCTCCCTATGATGTGTACCCAGCAGCGGATGCACCGTATTATCGAGTGAGGTACGAGCCCTCCACGGAAGAAGGTGGATTGATTTTTGGAGTCAATTTCACGCTGTGGATACCACCGGACGCTCCGCAACTGCGAGGGATCATCGTGCACCAGCATGGATGTGGCGAAGGGTCGTGCAAATCGGGTTTGACGGGTGCGTATGATCTGCATTGGCAAGCTCTCGCGAGTAAGCATCAGTGTGCGTTGCTTTCGCCTGCGTACGAGCAGCCGGAGAAAGCGGATTGCCAAATGTGGTGCGATCCGAGGAACGGTTCGGACCGCGCATTCCAAAAATGCTTAGACGATTTTGCAGCTCTGACCGGCCACAGTGAGTTACCGAAAGTGCCATGGGCGTTGTGGGGACATAGCGGTGGTGGGCATTGGGCAGGGGGCATGGTCATGCTCCATCCCGAGCGCGTCGTGGCGGCTTGGCTTCGCTCGGGAGTACCGCTGGTATCTCCTGAGCCCGACAAACCCGGCATTCGGTCACATGGACTTCCAGATCTCGCACTCTCTGTACCATTGATGTGCAATCTGGGGACCAAGGAAGGGGTGACGGTCAAGGATGATCGGTTCTCTGGCGTTTGGCCCGCGAATGAGAAGTTCTTCTTGAATCTGCGAGGCCGTGGTGGACTGGTGGGAGTGGCCGTAGATCCGCTTACAAGTCACGAATGCGGGAACCAAAGGTACTTGGCGATTCCGTGGTTGGATGCTTGCCTCTCCTCGCGATTGCCATCGGAAGTAGGTGCAGCGCTACGAAACATGACCAGCGATTCGGCATGGCTTGGAGAACCCACTGGGACCAAAGCGTATCGCTTATCGAGTTACCCAGGTAACAAGGAGGAGTCTTGCTGGTTACCGAACGAAGCAATCGCCCAGCATTGGATGCAATATGTGGTAGATTCCGCTGTTAGCGATCAAACACCTCCACCGACACCGACCGAAGTGCACGTCGAAGGGAATTTAGTTCGCTGGCGAGCTCGAGCCGATCTGCAAAGCGGCTTATCGCACTTTATCATCGAACGAGATGGTCAAGAGGTTGGGAAGTGGCCGGAAAAACCAGGAAACCCGTTCGGCCGACCTCTCTTTCAGAACTTACAGTATAGCGACACACCACCCCAGCCTTTGGCTGAAATGGTCTTTACGGATAAAACTCAGCTGAGTAACGTCCGCGCCGTGTATCGCGTTCGAGCCGTGAACACGGTGGGGCTGGTATCGGATCCCAGTGCTGCTGCAGGTGAAAAATAGAAGTCATCGCTTGTGTTTGAAAAGGCAAAGCGATGTGAGCTCCGTTGACTTGGTTTTCAACGAATTAAAATTGCATGGATAGCGCGAACCATGCAGTAGTGATGTTGCTCTTGTCTGAGGCGTCGGAACTGCCTGCTCGGAATACATCAAGAGGAACGAGATCTGGGCTAACACTTCGTTCCGCCCCGTTTTCTAGCGATGCCTCGGTTGTGGTGTTGAGGGACATCAAGACACCATGTACTTGCCGCAATCCACATGATGCCGCTGAATGCGGATCACAATTTGGTCAGAGCCACTGTCCAAATCCCCACGCCGCCAAAACTCAAGCGACGGGGGGACGAGCGAAGCTGACTTTTTCGAATGCTTCGTAGAAGTTGATCCTATAAATAGCGATTGAAGATGTTTTCAAGCATCTCTTGCCGACCACTTTCGTTCGGAGCGACTTCGCCTTTAGCGGTAATGTATGCATCGAGCGATTCAAAATTCGACTTGCCCGATTCAATCTCGGCACCGATACCAGAATCCCAACTTCGGTACCGGTTTTTGACAAAGTCCCCGATAACGCCGTCCTTGCGGATTTCGGCAGCGATACGCAGGCCGCGGGCGAATGCATCCATTCCACCGATGTGGGCGTGGAACAAATCGATTGGCTCGAAGCTCTCGCGGCGAACCTTCGCGTCGAAGTTAACACCTCCGGTCGTGAACCCACCGTACTTCAAGATCATCAGCATGCACTGCGCGGTTAGATAGAAGTCCGTTGGGAACTGGTCGGTGTCCCAGCCCAGGAGCAAGTCTCCGGTATTGGCATCGATGGAACCCAAGGCTCCTTGCATGCCCGCATAGTCCAGTTCATGCATCATCGTATGCCCTGCCAAAGTAGCGTGGTTGGTTTCGATGTTGAGCTTGAAGTAGGGGAGCAAGTCGTACGCACGAAGGAAGTTGATGCATGCCGCCGCGTCACTGTCGTATTGATGCTTGGTCGGCTCCTTGGGCTTTGGCTCGATCAAAAACGGGCCGGTGAACCCGATCTTCTTCGCGTAATCAACCGCCATGTGGAGGAACAATCCGAGGTGATCGATTTCACGTTTCATGTCGGTGTTGAGCAAGCTCATGTAGCCTTCGCGGCCACCCCAAAAAACGTAGTTTTCACCATCGAGTTCTTTCGTCACGTCCAATGCGTTTTTGACTTGTGAGGCCGAGTAAGCGAATACATCGGCATTGCACGAGGTGGAAGCACCGTGCATGAATCGCGGGTTGCTAAACATGTTTGCGGTGCCCCAAAGCAGCTTGATACCCGTCTTCTTCTGATGGGCTTTGAGCGACTCCGCAATCTTCTGAAGATTCTTGTGGGACTCTGAAATGGTCTTTCCTTCAGGAGCCACATCGCGGTCATGGAACGCGTAGTAGGGCGCACCTAGCTTTTCGAAAATTTCGAAGGCCACTTCGACGCGACGGAGCGCGTTGTCCAGACTGTCGCTCCCGTCATCCCAAGGCCGCACAGCTGTTCCTGGTCCGAATGGGTCCGACCCGGCTCCCCGCATCGTGTGCCAGTAGACAACACTGAAACGAAGGTGGTCTCGCATGGTGCGTCCCTCGATCACCTCGTCCGGGTTGTACCACCGAAATGCCATCGGATTCCTCGACTGGGGGCCTTCGTATTGGATTTTGGAGATGTCAGGAAAGTAACTCATCGAGTCCTCAAGTAACTTTTTTACGAGTGAAACGGCTAGAGAGATCGCGGCCAAATCCGCGCCCTTAAAATTCGACGACGCTAGTTTAACGAGTCGCAGATTCCGCGGGAGGGTCAACTTTCGGTCGTGCGGCAGTGATCTAACCCTTTCCGACGGCGAGGTTCGTTCGGTGATCGGCGGTTGGTCTAAGGGCTCCTACGCTCGTCGGAAATCTCGATGTCCCGTAACGATTTTTCCGAAAGTAACGGTCTAGAATTGGCGGGGACTTTTTGGTGCCAAAAATATGAGGAAAAGATCGGGACTGGTTCGGGTACTCGATATTCTCCCCGTAGAATTCCATTACACTGGAGGTTGGTTTACACACACATTTCCCCCGAAACGACTCGGGAGAAGCCGCGACAACCACGGGATTCCATAAGTCCTGAGAGTTTGCGGGAACCTATCAACCACGCGAAAAAAACACCAGTTTAGACGCGGAATATTGTCGGCATGACGCAAATAACAGCGGAACGAGTATTCGAACTCATCGAAAAAAGTCGGCTTGTTGAGGCGGGTACGCTCTCAGCCAAGTTCGATGAAATTCGTGCTGCACATGCGGGCGAACTTCCCGAGGACCCAGTCGTACTTTGCAAAGAGTTGGAGGCTGCGGGGGTTCTCACTCGCTGGCAGTGCGAGAAGATCCTTCAGGGTAAATACAAGGGGTTCTTCCTCGGTAAGCACAAGCTGCTCGGTCACATTGGGACTGGCGGAATGAGCAGTGTGTATCTTGCGGAACACACGGTGATGAAACACCGACGCGCGATTAAAGTGTTGCCGAAATCCAAGCTTGGCAATTCTTCTTACCTCGAACGCTTCCAGCGAGAAGCCAAAGCGATCGCCAGTCTCAACCACCCGAACATCGTCCGGGCCTACGATATCGATAATGAGAAGGACACTCATTACATCGTTATGGAATACGTCGAAGGTGCCGACTTGCAGATTTTGGTGAAAAAGCATGGGCCGCTGCCCTACGGGATTGTCGCGGATTACATCGCACAAGGCGCCCGAGGATTGCAACATGCCCACGACCATGGCTTGATCCATCGCGACGTAAAGCCCGCTAATCTGCTCATCAACAAAGATGGCTTGATCAAAGTCCTCGACCTGGGATTGGCGTTATTCCAGGACCAAGGGGACGCGTCGCTGACGATGGAATACAACGACAAAGTCCTCGGGACCGCGGACTATCTGGCTCCGGAACAAGCTCTCAACAGCCATACGGTCGACAATCGCGCTGATATTTACGGGTTGGGGTGCACGATGTACTTCCTGCTGACCGGCCATCCTCCGTTCCCAGACGGCAGCATCGCCAGCCGTATCGTCAAGCACCAAAACACCATGCCTCCCGACATCCGATCGGATCGTCCAGATTGCCCGGGTGAATTAGATGGTATCTGCGTGAAGATGATGCAGAAGGATCCGAAGTACCGTTACGCAAATTGCGCTCAAGTCGCCGAAGTGCTCGAAGTCTGGCTTGCCAAGTACCGCAAAGAGCACCCAGAGGTTGCCATCAAGCCCGCCAAAGGGATGTCGATCGATGAGTTGCTCGAGGAGACCAAGTCGCGCAGCAATGCAATGACTGAAACCGTCAATAATCGAAGTGCGAAAACGATGGATGGGAACGCCGAGGTTGGAAGCGGCGTGATGAAATTGTCCGCATCCGATAGCGGAGTTCTCCGCGCGATCGCCAAATCGGATGGCTCGTCGGTCGACAGCCACATCGATCTGGTCCAAGATTCGAACCAACCCAACCCAAAGCGATCAAAAGCGAATGCCATCGCGACTGCCACCGGTGATTCCGCAGTCAGCCGCAGTGGCGCCTCGCCTTTGGTAAAGCCGATCGACAATTCCGGGAAAGCCCCCAACCCAGCTGCGGCAAAGGGACCTGCTGCCCCTGCGAAGCCCTCGTCGCCCGCCAAAAACACACCAGCCGTTCCGAAACGTAAATCCAATCAGTTGCTCCTGATCATCGCAGGGTGCATCACACTGCTTCTGTTCATCGCGATCCTCATCGCCGTTCTTTCGAACCGGTAAACCTCCAGGTAGCGGTACCACGATGAGCAGGGAATCTAGGGGCGGGGAATCGATCGCACACCCCGAAAGTAAGTTGCACTCCGGAACCTCCAACATCGTTCTCAAGATCGGTGGCTCCACCCTCTTCCACGGGCCCGTTCGCACTCTCCGCTCCGTCATTCATGCGTCGTCGAACGAACGGATCTATGTCATTATCGGTGGTGGGGAAACCGTCGAATCGATGCGGTTGCTCCACTCGGTTTACCCCAATCTTTCGGAACAGGACATGCATTGGCGTTGCGTGGAGTTACTCGATGCGACATGGCAAGTCGCCTGCGAACTGATGCCCGAGTGCGAGCCACTGGAATCATGGGATGAGATTCAGGCGAGCCGAAGTGAGCCCGGAGGTCGAATGTATCTCGTTCGAGTTCGAGGCTTTTACGACCAAGGGATCGAAGACGACCCAAGCGTCGAAAGCAACTGGATTCCAGCGGTCGGGTGGAAAACCACCACCGATGCGCTCGCGTGGTTGCTCGCAAAGCGCATTGGGGCTAGTCGCTTACGGATTGCGAAGCAGTGCCCGTGCGATACGATCCAAACGATCCATGATGCAGCAGCCGAGGGGATCGTCGACGTGGAAATCAGCCGATTGGTTGCGTACGATCCAGAGGCAGCATCGCTATGCATCGAACTATTTAGACTCGAGGAAACTCCGACATGATCCGACTTGGCCGTGTGCCTCCACTTCGCATCCTTGGGTTGCTTGTTTTCGTGGCTATTCTCTCTCCAGGCATCCAAGGGTCTGCGCAGTCTGAATCGACGAGCCGTGTAGGTTCCACCGAGGGTATCGACGAGCCAACCTTCTCCGCTGTCCCCAAACAAGGGGCCGAGCGCATCTCTCGGATTGTGGCTGCTCAAGACTGGCTCGGTCCCGTTTCGGCGATCGCCTTGTCCCCGTTTTTCGGCTTAGCATGTTTGTCAGGGATCGCGACCTATGGCCCTAGCTTTTTACGGGAGCATAGCTCGCTGCTAGGTATCACGGGGCCCATGAATAACCCTGCACTGTTCTGGAGTATGGCCGCGTTAGCCATCATCACCACGCTCCCACGCTGGACCAAGTTCACCAAACCGATTTCGCTCGCCATTGAAAAGCTGGAGGCCTATTCGGCCATTATCATTTTGGTGGTGATGCGTCTGACGGTCGATTTCTCGGCAGCGTCTACCGGCATCGCGGTGTTATCGCCCGGCAACGAGATTCACAATCCCGTGCTTCAGGCCGGCTTTACGACGTTGCCTCTCGATATCTTGTTGGCTCTCGCGATCGCACTCAACATGATCGTGGTGAATACGATCAAGCTCTTCATCGACGTTTTGATTTGGATAACACCGTTTCCCGCGATCGACATCGTGCTGGATCTGATCGGAAAGTCTCTCTGCGCATTGCTTCTCGGGATTTACGCATGGAGCCCATGGCTGGCCTTGGTTTTGGATCTGTTGATTTTCATCGCCTGTGCGATAGTCTTTATGAAAGTGACTCGTCGATTGCGATACTACCGCGATTTGGTGTTGAAACCGATCCTAAGGAACGTGTTGGGGAGCGGTGGTGATTCCTCCAGAGCCAACCCTTCGAGCCAACACGCATCTGTGTTTCTCGCCAAACCCTACCGTGGGTTTCCGGCTCTTTCGCGGGCGACGTTGGAGATGGGCAAAGGGTCCGGAGTTCTGACGCTTCAATTGCACGGATGGTTCACCAAGATCACGGTGAATGGTACTATCGATCCCTCGCTCGATTCGAGCGGAATCCTTTCGGATTCCATCACGATGAGCACGGAATCGGACAAGGCGGTTTTGTTGATCCCCAAGGGATCGACCGCAAGCCCTGCGGAGATCGCATTGGCGAAGTAAGTTTCGAACCTACTTCGCAGATGATCCCGTAATGAGTCGGCGTTACGGTTCGCGTTACGCCGGGCGCCCAGGCCTTGCTGGTTGCGGATAGAGGCAGCAATTCGCCGGACACAAATCGTGGCTTGGTCCGTACGTCCCTACCGACGGTCGCGGAGTATCAGTGCTAAGCCGTTCGACGATCAAATCGACAATCATGGAAACGAATTGCGGGTGAGTGCCTACGGTAGCTGCCCGTACGAAAAAGATTCCATGCGATTGGCAGGCTTCTGCCGCTTCATGGTCTAGATCGTACAGCACTTCCATATGGTCGGAGATAAAGCCGATGGGTTGCACGATGACGGGGGGGGCATCGCCGGCCTGTGCGAGTTGGTCGATTCGATCGCAAACATCCGGCTCGAGCCACGGTTGTTGCGGTGGGCCTGACCGACTCTGAAACACCAATTCCCAGTTGCCGTGCCCTGCCGCTTCGCAGACCAACCGCGATGCCTCGCGAAGCTGTTCTTCGTACCGCGAATTGTCAGCCATCGTCTTGGGGATGCTATGAGCGCAGAAGAGCACTTTGGTCTTCGCCCGCTCTTCCGCGGGTACTTTACCAAGTGCCTCCAACAAGCAATCTCTTTGGGCATTGATAAAGCCAGGGTGATTGAACCCCATTCGAACTTTCTCGACCAGTGGCGCCGTTTCGCCGACGTCGTTCATGGCAGCGGCGAGGTTTTCTCGGTATTGGCGACATCCGCTGTAACAGCTGAACATGGAGGTGAAAAACGCAATCGCGCGTTTTCGGCCATCGTTGGCCATTTCGCGAAGGGTATCGGTCAGCATCGGTTTCCAATTACGGTTCCCCCAATAGATGGGGAGATCTAGCCCCCTGGCGTCGCATTCCCTCTGAACCGCAGCGATCAAATCTCTGCACTGGCCATTGATCGGGCTGACGCCCCCGAAATGCTGGTAGTGCTCGGCGACTTCCAACATCCGCTCCCTCGGGACATTTTTTCCGCGAAGCACATTTTCGAGGAACGGCATAACGTCCTCGGGGCCTTCGGGGCCGCCGAAGGAAACGAAAAGGATCGCATCGATCGGCACATCCGCGAGTGGTGGCAAGGGGCCTAGGGGGGCGGCGGGAACAGTGGCTACCGGAGGAGCATTGCCTGGAGCGCTGCCCGCAGGTTGTGGATTCGCAGAAGACATGGAATGGTAAGATTCGTTGGAGTTTGGTTCGAGAAGCGATCCGTCCATTCCGGACGGAACGTTCAGTGCAAGGGAACAGTTTTCTTTGCCGGGAACACTTTGCATGGATCTATACGGCAGAGAGCTAGAGGGCAGGGAACTATAGGGTACTGATCAAGCCCTCCCAGGCTGGATCGTATTCACGCCGCCAAAGCCCTGCGGGCAGATCGGGATCGGTGATGTGTCCATCCTCCGGTCGAGAATGAATCATGCGGTCCGTCCTGGAAGCGATGTTACCGAGATGGCACAGCAAGGTGCTTTTGTGGCCGCTGAGTACCGGTTGGTTCAATCGCGACGGATCATTATGACGGGCTGCGTCGATGAAATTGGCGACGTGCTCGGATTGGCCCCACCCTGTTTTGGGTGAAGATTCGACCTTCTTGTCATCCGCATCATAGATATCGAAGCCTCCGTCGGCATCGATATCCATGTAACCGTCATACCCGTAGAACGAGACAAAGGGACCATTGGGCCGCTTCACGCAGGAGAGGCCTTCGTAGGAAATCTGCTTACCCCCAGGAAACTCCCATGCTACATTTTGCGTGTCCGGGGTTTGTTGATCGTCGAGATATCGAAATCGGCCGGCGATCGATGCTGTTCGAATCGGGTAATCCGCTTGCAATCCCCAGCGACAAACGTCCAGCGAGTGCACACCGTTGTTGCCGAGTTCTCCATTCCCCCAGTTCCAGAACCAGTGCCAGTTGTAGTGGACCACATTCTCGCGAAATGGTCGACGCGGCGCGGGGCCTTGCCACAGATCATAGTCCAAATGTTCCGGGGGTGCCGAGTCTTGCTTGACTCCCGTGGGACCTCGCATCCGAGCGAAAAAAGCGCGCGCAAAGTACGGTTTACCGATCGCTCCCGCATGGAGCTTGGCGATCGCTGCTTGGAATCCTTTGCTGCTGCGGCGTTGGTTTCCGATTTGGACGCAGCGGTTGTATTTATCGGCCGCAGCAACCATCCATTCCCCTTCTTGTGGATTGTGGCACGCCGGCTTCTCCACATAGACATGCTTGCCCGCTTTGCATCCCAGGATGGCCGCCGGGCCATGCCAATGATTAGGAGCAGCGCAAAAGAATGCGTCTAACTCGGGATCATCGAGCATGCGTCGCAAATCCTGAACGGCGATGGCGGAGCCACCTGCTTCGGCAACGCGTTTGACACCCGCCTCCCCTCGCTTCTTGTCGGTTTCGCAGATGTACTTGATTTTGACCCCAGGGATCTTCAACGCCTCGTCCGCCAAATCCCGGCCACGGCTGAAACCCATGATTCCAACGACGAGCGGCGGGGCCGATTGCAGGTCCGATTGCTCTGGAGCAACCAATCCTTCGGCTGCGCGAGTGACTGAGGGGGAAAGTGCTGCGGCCGTGGTGCTGTGGAGAAAACGCCTGCGTTGCATGGTTGTCTGCTAAGGGAGGTTGGAAGTTGGAGGGTGCAAGTCGGAGGGTGGGCGGTTTGGAAGCACGGGATGGCGTCCCGAATGTGTCAAACTAGCCATCAAAAAGATTGGCTCGAATCGCCCCCTTTGTTGAGGAGATTGTACGCGATTTCGCAGGAAGTCGCATTTGGGGCGGCCAATGAAGCAGAGTTCGCTAAAATCGTGAGGTCTTCGCCGTATCCAGGACAAGCTCCCCAAGGACTTGAAAAGCCCATCATGCCGACCAGCCGATTTCAGTTTCGCGATTACCTGCACGAGCAACGAGCGGCGAGCAAGCAGAAAAAGAAGCCGGAGTACGATTCGTTCCACTCCACCATGAGCAGTCGCGAGAAAGATGCCCTTGTCTCGCGCAGCCACCGTTCTTTTTGGGTCTTGTTCCGAGAGTTTTGGGGGTTGCTGGCCGGCCATCGCGGCTCGATCTACCTTGGACTTGCAACACTGACCATTTCCACGCTGTTGAATTTAGTTCCGCCATTGGGGACCAAACTCGCTATCGACTACGCCCTCACGGAACCCCCGAAACCACTTCCGGAGTTGATGGTGACTTCTCTCGGATCGTCGAGCCCGTTTTACTTGCTGGTCTGGGTTGCGGTGGGAGTCGCGGCGGTCACATTGGTCCGTACCGTCTTCCATCTCTGGGGACGCTGGGCGTGCACAAAAGCGGTGAACCAAGTCCAGACATCGATTCGAAAGCGAGTATTTGAGCACATGCTGCAGATGCCGCTGCATAAAGTTCAGCAGCTCAAAAGCGGAGGCTCCGCGAGCTTGCTGCGAGAAGATGCGGGCGGCATTGCGGATCTGATTTTCAGCATGATCTACAATCCTTGGCAAGCGATCGTGCAACTGCTGGGTAGTTTTGTGGTGTTGGTGTTCGTGGATTGGCGATTGCTCGCGGCAGGGGTGCTGCTCTTGCCGATTGTGTACCTAACCCACCGAACGTGGATCTATTCGATTCGGCCACTCTATCGCGATCTGCGATCGACCCGGCAGCGGATCGATTCGAACGCAACCGAAACGTTTTCTGGGATCCGAGTCGTGCGGACATTCGCGCGGCAGCGAAGCGAGACAAAACGGTACGTGGGTGGTAACCATTTCTCGGTGAGGCAAACGCTGCTCGTATGGTGGCGAACGCGATTGATCGAAGTCATCTGGGAAGTCCTCATTCCGCTGTCATCGACGATGCTGCTTCTCTATGGCGGTTGGCAGATCCTGCAGGGAGAATTAACGCTCGGTGATCTCATGATGTTCCTGGTGTATCTCGCGATGCTGCTGGGCCCGATAGCTACCCTTACCGGTAGCGCTGTTCAGTTCCAAAACAATCTTGCGGGATTGGACCGTACGCTGGATCTACTGGCGACGCCCACGGAGACGCAATCCATGGCAAAGGATCGTACGACCGACGAACCATTGATCCAACTGAACCGAAATCAGGTTCGAGGTGAAATCCGTTTCGAGAAGGTCGGCTTTCGATACCCCGAATCCGACAACTGGGTCGTGAACGACGTGAGCTTTGTGGCATCGCCCGGTTCTACAGTGGCCATCGTCGGGCGAAGCGGGGCCGGGAAAACGACCCTTTGCAATTTGGTAGCTAGGTTTTTCGAGCCGGAACAAGGCATCATTTCCCTCGACGGGAATCCCCTTGCTCGTATTGATCTAGAATCTTACCGGCGCTGCCTAGGCATGGTTGAACAAGAGGTCTTCCTCTTCGATGGAACGATTGCAGAAAATATCTCCTACGGCCGACGTCACGCCAGCAACGCAGAAATCGAAGAAGCGGCGATCGCCGCTGCAGCTCATGACTTTATTTTGCAATCGCCCAAGGGATACCAGACCCGCATCGGGGAACGCGGATTTAAACTCAGCGGAGGCCAAAGGCAACGGATCGCAATCGCCAGGGCCTTGCTCGCCGACCCGAGGATATTAATCTTGGACGAAGCCACCAGCAATCTCGACAGCGAGAGCGAGCAGTTGATCCAGCAAAGCTTGGCCCGGCTCCTCAAGAATCGGACTGCCTTCGTCATCGCCCATCGACTGAGCACCATCAAAAACGCAGATAAGATTTTGGTGATGGACGCGGGTAGGATCGTCCAAGTCGGTACGCATGCCGAGTTGCTGGACTGTCCAGGAATTTATCAACAGATGGTCCGCTTACAAACCGAGAACCCCATAGCCAATTACTGCGATGAGTAACGACTTCGGTAGCTTGCAAGGAAAAGTAGTGCTCGCATGCCCCACCATGGAGGATCCCAATTTTCACCGCACCGTCGTTTATATGGTTCGTCATACGCCTGACGACGCGTTTGGACTAGTGATCAATCGCCCGACGGAGTTCGATATCTCCAAGGTCATGGAGTCGATCACCGAACGGGAGTTCCATCGGGCCGAACCGATGTATCGTGGTGGACCCGTCGACGGCCCCTTGATCTTGTTGCACAACTTCAAGCCGCTCGGGGACTTTGAATGCCAAAGCGGCGTCTACTTGACCTCAGATCGAGAACGTGTCTTGGATATCTTAGCCTCCAAGGAAACAACTCTTAAGTTGTTCGATGGCTTTTCGGGTTGGGGGCCTGGGCAACTCGAGAATGAGATCGCCACAGGAAGTTGGATCGTATCACCCATCTCAGCCGATGAGGTTTTCAGCGATCAGGATAATCTTTGGCAGTCTCTTGTGCACCGCATCGGGCACGATGTGTTTCTAGCAAGTGGGTTTCCATTGGGTGACCGCGACAAAGCGAGGTGGAATTAGAAGCCGCACAGGAGCAACAAGTGTCTATTCGGGGACAACGACTTGTGCTTCCATGCATGGCAGAACATGCATGTGGAAAACGAACAAGGCCGCTTGGTGCTACCCAGCGGCCTTTTTGTATTGAGGTCTATCTCGCGAATGCGGTCGAGCCGACTATCGCTTGTGGAAGTTGTAGTCGGAGTTAGCCATATCAAAATCCTTCTCGGTCAACCCAACGTTGATCTTGATGTTTTGATAGGTGTACTCTTCGATGACTTCAGGAGCTTCGTCCTTCGACTTTGGCCACCAATAAGCGGCGTATCGAACAGGAATCTTCCACTCGTCATCCATGAAGATCTGAGCGATATGGAACTCGTAATGAGGCTTTTGTTCAGGGTGGGTGACTTGAAGGATCGAGCAGTCTCTTCCGCCAACCTTGGCACCTGGAATCAGGTCGACTTGGCAATGACCGTAGCCTTTATCGCGTTCCCCTTTTTCGATCAACTTGACAACTAAGTTCTCAAGTCCGATGTCGGTCATTGGATACTTTTGACCTGCCATCGCGAGGTAACCGTTCGGCTCGAGGAAGTGGGTCCCGAGCATCCGCTTCATGCCACCCTCGTGGGCGACCAGCTTGCCTTCGTTCTGATTTTCAATGTAAAGCACCTCACGCCCCTTCACCGAAGCCGGTTTCAGGAACGCCAAGTAGACTGAGAATGGGACGGTGATTTGGTTGTCTTGCTTCTTGCGATTCCGAACCTTGACGAACATAAATTCGTTCTCACCAAGATCGTCGCCAATCCGTTCCCGTTTGACCAGAACCGCGGTGTAGTCGCGAATTTCTGATTGCATCAAGGCGAGGGACTGCCGTGCCAACGCCAACGCAGGATCGAGTGGATGGGGTGCGGCTACGGGAGCTGACACCGGGGTCGCTGGCGAAGCGTCGTTCTTAGAAACCCGAAACACGGGTTCGGAGAGGTTACTACCGGCAGGGGGTGTTTGGGCCGCAGGAGTTCCTGGCGCTGGTGGCGCAGACTGCTGTGCCAAAACTCCCGAACCAGACACGGTGAGGAGTCCCAGTCCTAAAAATGCTGAACGCCACTTTGTTTGTCCGGCTCGACTCATTGATCTCGTACTCCATTACCCTCAGACCGATACGCGTGTTGCGATTCCATCATGCCCCATTTTCGCGTTATCGATCTGTTCATCGATCGTTTCGAGAATCTTAAATAAATAAAAGGTTTGCCACCGTTACAATCCGAACTGCACAAGGAATGCATGCGGCAGCCTATCATGCGGCACGGCGACCAAGTGAAATGCTAGCGGTGGGCATGGCGTCGCTGGGTACGCCCGTTTTTTGCCCTCGGTTGTCGATTCCCAAAGCCATCCGTAGCCGCTCATGCGCCCACTCCGGATCCTTTGCTTCGCTACCCACCGATGCGACCATAGACAAACTGCTCATGGTTTCATTTCGGCGAGCGAGTGCATCGGCAATCGCGAATGCTAGCTCTGTGTTGTTGCCGGATGAAAATCGTGGTAATCGGCGTGCACTGAGCGGCTTCACCACTTTGCGGCTTACCGGTATTTGGCTGGCAGGAATTTGGCTGGCAAAGGTTGGGAGACGAATCGCGTCAGCAACATCGATCAACGCTTCTGCTAGGACAATGCTTTCAGGGCAGGAGGGTGTTTCGATGAGGATCCAGGAATCCGCTGCGCAAAGGGATTCGAACAGCTGTGTCTCGGCCTCGACAACCTCGACGCTATCAAAGGTTGCACATAGCTTGGAAATGGGCGCCCTTGTGCCGTTGGGCAGATGAGCGATGATCCCAAGTTTGGTGCGAGGGATCTGCCATGACAGTTCTCGATGCAACGCGAGCAGATGGTGTACGGTTTGGTGGTTCTGCTGATCGGAGTCTGGATCGGCACCGGAAAAGGTGGCGGAAACTCCGATCCACGATTCGGCGTGGCCGAGCCCCATTTCTGCGCGGGCCGAGGCGCGGGTCCAGGCAAACTCCCTGCCTAAATCCAAGTGATCGCGTTTCGTCGTGGAGGGGTGGGCGGAAAGGTGGTTGCCGTCGTAACGATGGCTGGCGCTTTTGTCGAAAGAATGACCCATGGTTTGGATTCCGGTCCTGGTGACTGCCTCAAGAGAGCGGCGCGATGGTAGCCTTTTGGGTTCACTGCCGTCTAGGTCATCCTCGGCGACCATGCCCGACGGACCCCATGAAAAACGAACTGGGGCTACCGACAAAACGAGGTATTTTCTACGATGCTGCTTCGGCAAAAGCTATCTAAACCCCGATCCCGGTCGGTGGATACCCCCTTTGGTGGACGCCCTTTGGTGAATCACCCTGTAGATCTGCTCCATGAAACTGCGCAAGAACAGCTTGAAGCCACTTCGATTCGATCGTTCCGGAGCGATCGACGCAGCGTTTGGGCTTGAGGAACGAGACATCGCTGCGGCGATCCCGGAGCTCGAAGCGGTTCGCCAAGAACTGGGCGCGAGGGTGGCCGGAACCGCGGCCGGATCCGCGGATGGTGGATTTATCGGCTTGCCGGAACGATTGCTGCGAGAGTACCTCGAGGACCGCCAATCGAGCGACTTGGGACGGATTTTTCGTCGCGCGAATCATATGCAATCGTTTGCAGATCGTGTGGTTGTACTCGGGGCGGGGGGCTCGACGTTCGGTGCGCGCGCCATCATGGATGCGTGCTGCCAACCCTACTGGAATGAACTCTCGCGCGGTGACCGTGGCAGTAAGCCTCGGATGTACTTCGCGGGTGACAGCTTCGACAATGATGCGACTCAGTCACTCCTGTATTTGCTCGGCGCGCATCGGGATCACATCGCCACCGACGAAATCGAGCGTTGGGGACTCGTCGCTATCAGCAAGAATGGCGAGGCGCTTGAAACCTCCGTGGCCTTCCGGCAATTCCTAAACGCCTTAGAAAAAAGCGTTGGTGGAGAGCGATCCCAACTTGCCGATTTGATCGTGTCGGTAACCCAAGAAGGCAGTTCGCTCCACGCGATGGCCGAAAGTGCGGGTGCCAAAGACCATCTACCAATCCCAACGGGGATCGGTGAACGATTTTCGGTCTTTTCCTCGGTGGGTCTGCTTCCGGCAGCGCTCATCGGAGTCAATGTGATCGAGTTGCTCCAAGGTGCCGCATGGATGACAGACCACTTCTTTACGGCACCCGCCCATGAAAACCTCGTCCTTCAATACGTCTCAGTCAACCATCTGCTCGCAACGAAGCATGGCATCGATCAACGCGTACTAAGTGCGTGGAGCAATTCGCTCGCGTCTTTTGGACGATGGAACGACCATCTTTGGTCCGAGAGTTTGGGCAAGGACGGTCGTGGTGCCACTCCGATCACCGCGATCAATTCCGGTGATTTGTACACCCGTCATCAGCAGCATGCATGCGGACTGGCAAACAAGCTCATCAACAACGTGATCCTCGACGAGTATCGCTTCGACGCATTACCCATCGGTTTGCGTTCAGAAAACACAGATGGTTTAAATAGCATCTCTGAAATGGCATTGCCGGAGTTGATGCGCACTTCCATGGAGCTGACGAATCAATCGCTGCACACATGCGGTCGTCCCACCACGACGCTGCACGTCCCCTGCCTCGATGAGTTGCATCTGGGGCAGCTATTGCAAATGATGATGTTGTGCGCTGTCGTCGAAGGGGAGTGGGCTGGAATCGATCCTTGGAACCAACCTGAGCTAGACGCCCTTCAGACCCAAATCTCGAGGTCGCTCCGATACCGCTAATCCATTCGCAGTTGTTCCAGTGGGTCGTTTGTAGCGGCGAAAAAAATCGGTGGCAGCGCTAGAAACGCGACGCCACCGATTTTGGAACTATTAGACCTAGTGGATGAGCTAAAGCAGAACGTGTTACTTCGCTCGGAGTTGGATGCTCTCGGAGTGGCTATTGAACTCCGGCGCATACATGCATTGAATCGATGCATACCCCATCGGATAATCCCCCGCGTGCTGAACACGCAATGCATACTCGAACACGTATGTCCCTTTACGGAGGTAATCGATAAAGAAGTGGGTCGCGGTATCGCGGGTGCTCTCGTAGTAGAACAGCCCGTCTTGGAACTTGTAGCTACTGAGTACGTTCACCGGTTCGGTACCACTGCCACGGTAGTCTTTCAGATGCACATATTCCATGTCGCGGTCGGTTCGGAGAACAACGCGACAAACGAGCTCCTCCCCCACGGAAACCGTTCCATCGGGATCTTTGCCATCGACTTCGACGAGGACGGGTCCGGTCTCCTTGAGAATCCGCTTATAAAGTTTCTTTTCGAGCTTGAGCGGGTTCCCTTCGGTCGGCGTGATCTTGTCGATCGATTCGAGGTATTGCCAATGCAAGCTTCCCCAACTCACGCCGGCATCTGGCTTGCTCACCGTTACGCGTCCCATCTCCGGCTTGATCTCACTTCCGGTGAACTTGTGCTCGTAGAAACCGGTGCCGGCCTCGACATCCTCGGGGACGATAGTCATGTCGGCAACTTGGACGGCAACCAAAGCATCGGAGGACAGCCAGTTATTGCCTCGCCTGAGCAGCGCGTACACGGCGTCCGCGGTTGCCTTAGTCGTCTTCCAATTCTGAGTCTGCTTTTGCTTGAGGAGCCAAACCTTGCACTCTTCGACGGCCCGTTGATCGTCAGATACTTCGTCGAATGCTTCGACCATCATGGCTTGCGTTTCGATCGGTGCATGGTACCACCACCATGATCGCTCGGTATCTCGCCAAAACATTCCCATCTCCTCGTTGGAAACCGAACGTTCATCGAGACTCTTTACAATCGCTGCAGGGACTTCTTTGTCCCCCATCCGCTTCAAGGCGACCGCGATGTGGGCTTGGGATTGGCGATTGAGCTGCAGCCAATGCTTGCGGGCTTGGTCTTGCCAAAACCGAAACGGAACGGAATGTTCTTCGGCAACGGCGCGATCGCCGAGGAAGAAGCTTCGTCCGTACAAGTACAAGGCGATGGTGCTCGAGAGATGGTTTTTCTCGACGGTCCGATCGACTGCCGGAATCCGATCGTACCATTCGTGCATCCAGGCATCGAGTCTTTCCAAGGCACGGATCGCCATCGACTCATCGATGCGCACACCCAAGTGACGGAGGCGACCAAATCCGGTCACGATGTAAAGCGATAGGTATTCGTTATCTGGTCCACCCGGGAACCATGGCCACATGCCGTTTTGCCGTTGCATTTGAGCGAGTTTGGTGATGGCGGAGTTCACTTCGGCGTCCAGCCGATTGTTATCGAAGAGGATGCCGACATTGCGTCGCGACTGGGATTCCTTCATCGCATCGCGCAGCCAAGGCGTCTCCTCGATCATGACACTCTTAAGATCCTCGTTCTTTTCTAAAGGTGACTTCAGTGCATCGGGTTGCACTTGTCTCCAAACATCGAAGACTCGCTGGATTTTTGGATCGCTTTGGGCGATATGCCGTGCAAGGCTATTCGCGTAGAGACGGTTGAATGTTTGTTCGCTGCAATCGTAGGGGTACTCCATAAGGTACGGCAGTGCGAGGACCGCATACCATGCAGGCTGCGAGGTCATCTGCACGGTGAGCGACTGATTGCGAATCGTTTTGGAATCTCCTGACTCGAGCAACTTTTTCAGCTCGAATTCCTTCTTGGAGTTTCCGCGGATCGGGAGCGGGATCGACTCGGTAACCAAGACTCGGTTAGAAAGCACAGGCAGCATGCCTTGTTCGCCATCCGACATCTTCTCGGTAGCCGCAATCGTGGTGTAGATGATGGGCTTGGCCCCATCAGGGACACTCAGCTTCCATCGGAAACTCTTCGATTGTTTCGGAGCGAGTTCAAATGGCTGTTCATTGGTTTCATTGCCGTACGCCCCATCGACGCTCGCTTCGGTGATCGCATCGGTCAACTTGAGCGCGACACGTCCCGACTGAGCGGATTCGGATTGGTTTGTTACCTTGGCAGAGAACTCGATCACATCCCCCTCTCGCAGGAATCGAGGTGGGTTTGGTTGAACCATCAAGTCCTTGGCCGAGATGACTTGGTCGAACAACCCGCCGCTTCGCAATTCCTTATCGTGCGCAAATCCGAGGAACCGCCACGTGGTCAAGGCTTCGGGCATCGTGAACTCTAGTTTCACTACACCGTCGCGATCGGTGGTCAATTGAGGGAAGAAAAATGCTGTTTCGTTTAGATTTTTGCGAGGAGCGACTTTGGCAAGGGAGGCTGCTCCGGAATCTCCGCCGGGTGGTACCGTTTCAGCGGTACCCGCCAATCCAAGATCCGCGGTGACGGCCACTCCAACTTGAAAACGGCCTGGCGCCGCCTCCGCATCGGCACCTGCAGCATTCTTCCGCATCGGTGCATCGTCCGCTAACATCGCGGCGGCTGGGGCCATGGCCATCTCGGGCATGAGTCCTCCACCACCGGCTCCGAGACCACCGGCTCCGGGCATACCTCGCCGTTGCCTCATCCCAAAATAGGCCATCGGCATCATCCGGAGATCCTCCGGGAATTGCCGATACGACAGCATCACGGTTTTGTACTGCGCATTGAAGTTACCTCGCAAGTGGCTGAAGGGCTTTGCATAATTCTGAAACGCAAGGTACGACGAATCGTATTCGGAATAAAACACATTGAACTGGCTGATCCAAGAATGGGGTGAAAACGCATCGAGGGACGAGTCATACATGGCTGCAGCGAATTCAGCCGCGGCAAGGGTCGCGTCAGGCCCGGAGATTTTTAGGCTCCAAGACTCCTTCGCACCTGGCTCGAGTTTTGAACGGAACTTCTCCCAACGCAGCTTGAGCGATTTATTCGTCCACGGAACATCCACATGATGGTTGGTGGAATAGGCGCGATTCTCATGCACCATCGTTACACGGACCGAAACACCACCGCGCATCGACTCATCGATTTGCTGTTCGATCGCGGCTTGGGTAGCATCGGCAGGTGTCCAGTATTTCTGCAGGACGTTGCCTCGATGAAGCACCTCGACGAATGCCCTCGCTTTATCGTAGCCTGAACCCCAGATTCCTTTCCATGATGTACCAGGCTCAACGGCTTTAGGCTGAGCTAAAAACAGGTAGGGAAGTTTGAGCCCGAGTGTTTTCGCGTCGTCTTCGATGACCTTGAGATTGAGTTCCGATTTGACCGGCTTGCCGAATGCGTCTTGCGACTCGAGCAGAATACGATAGGTTCCGCGTGGAAGCTGGAGACCAAACTCGGATTTGCCGTCCGGATCGGTCTTAAACGTGGAATCGAAGACCATGTCTGCGAGTGGCCAATTTCTGAAATCGGCCGGGTCTGGTGCGCCGATGGGAGGGATAGGTTTTAGGCCGCCTGCTCCCTGACGATTTCGTGCGCCCCCTTTGCCTCGCGTTGGACGTACCATCGCTGGGCCGAACAGATTTGGCCGTTCGATGGTTGCAGGCTCCTTGAGTCGGTGCACTTTGATCTTTCCCTCGGCGGGCATGGAGGCACCACTTAAGTTCGACGTATTCACGCGTACTTTGATCTCTTTACCGACCGATTGCCATTCGTCCGCAGCCAAGGATGCTTGAAGGGTGGTGTACCCGACCGAAACCGATGTGTTTCCGGTCCGAGTCTCACCGGTACCGTCCGTGACGTCAGCGGTGATTGTGTACGTAAAGATAGGTTGATCCGACTCGGGAACCGATCGGTCTGGCTTCGCCACAAAATCGATCGAGAACGAACCATCGTCCGAGGTATCGGTCCAACCATGGGCTATTTCTTGTGCTTGCCCCAGGTTAGGCGCGATTCGCCATGAGTAGCAGAACATGAACCAATCGGGCCATCGAACTTGGCGAGTCACCCGATACCGGACGCGGCCAGCTTGGATCGGTGCCCCGGTGTAGGCGATGGCTTTGCCAGTAACATGCACCGGTTGGTCGAGTTTGGCGACATCCCGCATGGGGTCGATGGTTACCTGGAATTTGGGGCGTTTGTATTCCTCGACGCGAACAACTTGGTAAGAATTTTGAACGTCCAGTACAGAGATGCTCATCGGACCCGTCCCTCGATCGCGAGGGGCGGTGAAGGTTCCGCTAAATGATCCGAAATCATTGCTTCGAACATCGAGCGTTTCGATTTCCTTGCCGTTCATGTCCCGAAATTGGACTCGAAAAGCTCGCGAGGGAACCACTTCGTACTTGTTCGTTTTGGTGCTCGCGATCATAGCGACACCCTTTACGTGGACCATTTGACCAGGCCGATAAATCGATCGGTCGGTAAACAGAGCAACATTGATTCCGGGCTCGATATTGGGTTGAGTGTAAGTCGCGTACTCTTGGCCCGTGGCCAGTTCTTGCCCATGGTGACTCGCGAGCAAAATCATCCCGCGATTCTGCGATGAGAACTCAAACATCCCATTGCTATCGGTGCTGAGCGTCTTTTCAAGCTTCAGCTTGTAGGTATTTTCATCACGGGTGAATGCACGCACCGAGGCATCGGCAAGTGGTTCGCCAGTTTGATTGTTGAGAACAAATCCAGAGATCAGCGAGCCATTGGAAACTTGACGCACGACCAACGCGAGATCGGTAACCCAAACCTCGCAGGCGCCGACCACGTTGTCGTTCTCTCTGAAATCCTCGCGAGCACTGTAAAGGATCAAATAGTAGCCACTTGGCAGATCGGCTGGTGCTGCGAAGTCTTTCGAATCCTCGTGGAAGTCGTCGGTGGGTTCCAGGTCGGCGGACCAATTGCGAGCCGAGGGTTTGGTCACCAGTTCCCCCATATCGTCCTGATTGAATTGTTCCGATTGCCAACGATCACGCGCAAATCGCCCCATCCAGTCTGCCCGCACTGCTCGGAAATAGACTTTGTCAATATTGCGGTAGCTAACTCGGATCGATGAGGATGGCTTGTTCCAGACTCGCTCCGTCTGGACCGACACCGATTTGGCTTCAATGCTCTGGATCAAGTTGAAGCAAAGCTTGCCACCCGCGCTCTCCGGGAATGCGTTAGCCCCTTGCTGGGCAACTTCACGCGCTCCGACGAGATCGCTTTCTGATTGCAGGATCTCGGCGAGGCGATGCAGTGCCAGAGCCGACAACTCATGGTTGGAATACTTGTTCGCGAACGCCTTCAAGGCAGCTTTGGTACGACTCTTCCCTTCGTCCCCTTGGGCGTTGGCATATCCGAACTGCAATCGCCCTAACTCTGCATCGAGCCATGCACTTCGATCTGTATCGGGCTGGTGGAATCGAAGAAGTTTCTGAAAAAGTCGGATCGCCTTCAGTTTGGGAGAATCCGAATCCGTGGTCTTCGGATCCCACGCGAGGAAATCATCCACGGTGCCCAGGATCGGGCTCGCGGCATCCAGCTCAAATGCATCCTCACGCTTTGCGCCAGCTTGTTCGCCCGATGCGTAAAAATCGATCGCGACGAAGGCGAGAAAATCATAAAGCGTAGGCCGATACGTGTCAGGTAAATTTCCCTTCTGTAGCAGCGCATCGTACACCTCGATCGGAGTCTTTTGCAGGCCGGCTTCGTCCTCGAGCGCTGCTGTGTAGTGCTTGTCGATCTCCGCAAAGAGCCTTTTCAAATCCCAAGTCGTGAAATCGTCACTGGGAGCCGATTCGGTAGCGGATCGATTCGCAAACCGCCACCGGTTTTCTTGGAAGTAGCCCCAATACCAGTACCCCATCAACGCATGCATAGCCGATTTCATTTCTGGCGGGGCCGTCTCGAGCTCCTTCTTCATGCGTGTGATGCGCTCTGCGGGACTTCCTCCTTCGATGTCGCTTTCAATCGCAATCCGTTTCGCAATCGCCTTGATCGCCTCTGCATATTCTTTGTCGTGAAGAGCGCCCGCCAAAATCGGCTTGATCTCCTCGAGGGCGGACTTTGGTAGCCCTTTGTTCAAGGCTTCGTCAACTTTTTTCCACATGGCCGCTCGTTCTTGGGCTGAGGGGGTTTGGTACGAAAGGAAAGCGGGTGCCTTTGCCGCCAAAGCTACGAGGCCGATCAAGAGGATCGCAAGGAGGGCGTTGCGGGCGAGCAACGATATCGCCGTGGGACGAATGCTGCGAAGCATGTTTCTGTTTCCTGTCCGAGGAGGAGTTTTGAGAAGCAAGGAGCGAGGGTGGAGCCCGCTGTATCCTTAGACGTTCCATCGCTGGATTTATTAGAGCAGATTTCGAAATTTTTTGGGATCGATCGGCACGGACAACTCGCCCGAACCGCGGTTTCGCCGTTGAATACCAACGGTGATGCTGGGGGCTAGAAGCCCGGTGATGCTGGGGGCTAGAAGCCCGGTGTTGCTGGGGGCTTTTGGCCCCCTTTTTATCGGTGAAACCGATTGGAACGCGAGGGGGGGTAGGCGGATTGGAGGCACCTGGGGGAGGCGGGGAATCGCTGCTCCGGGGACACGGATTGTCTATTGCAATTGATCGTCTAAAAACCGATAGGCGAGGTCGCGAGCTGCAGGTGGGAAATCGTGAGCGCTGTCCGGATAGATTGCTTGCAAGCGTCCATCCGCATTGAACAGCTTATAAACAAACTCCGCTTCCTTCATCGTATCTCGAACCCCATCGGCATCGAAGTTGTCGTCGCGCACCGGTGAACTTGTAAAGAACCCCCGCGGGGCGATCCCCGCTATCAACTCTGGAAAATCGAACGGAACGCGATTCGGGTCATTGGCATACTCGCTGCTGATGCGAGGCATGTATCGATCGCTCGTCCATCCCTTCAATTCGCCGTTGTAGTATTTGTGAAACCGCGTGAATCCACAACTGGAAACCACCGCGCGAATCCGTTGGTCGAACAAGGACGTAAAGATCGCATTGTGACCGCCGAGCGAGTGACCGATGCAGCCAATTTTTCCTTCATCGACCCAACCGAGTTGCAGCATCAAATCGATGGCTCGCATGTTATCCCAGATCGCCTTCATCGAGCCACTTTTCCACTCGGGGTGCTTCGAGAAATCATAGGGATGGTCTCCGAAAGATGGATAATCGGGAGCAAGCGTAACCATACCCCGTTCGGCAAGTTCCTTTGCGTAATGCAGATTCGGACTCCCCCCGAGTCCTGTTGGCTCCTCTTTGCCAATGGGGATCGTTTGGTGCAAACAGAGAACACCTTTCTTCGAAAGGTTAAGGCCACGTGGCTCCTGGCCGACTAGCTTGGGGATCATCACGTAGGCATGTACCCAGTCATCGCCATCCGAAAGGAACCGAATTTCCTTTTGTTGAATCCCACTGTCGAGGACTCGCTCGTCGAGAACTTGCATCGTGACAGGGTTTAAATTATCGCGATTGGGGAGCGAGCCCATCACCGTTTGGACGTTCGCCAAAATAGCATCGCGTCGTACACGCCAGTCCTCCAGAGTTGCAATCGGCTTTGCTGTTCCATGGGTGTCGACGAAGTACCCGACGCGTGTGTGGTCGTTCGCCTGAAGAGCATCTTTTGCTGGACTAGCAACCGTCGATTTGGCTGCTTCCTGGGCCCATGCAGATGCTGTGATACCGATCACAACCAGGGTGTAGGTGAACGGGTAGCACTTCATAATCTATCATCCACTTTTAAGGTTGAGGCCGACTATCCTCTATGACTTCCTGCCAGCAATATCTTGAGTGACATCGATTCACAGTGGAACCAAACGTACTCGTATTGCAATGCGTTTTCAACGCAGTTCGTTGAGCATCGATATCGCTTTTGTTTCGAAAATTTCTTGCCATTCCGGGGCGAGGATACAGTCGCTATCTTCTTGAGCTCCACCGAGATTCCGAAGTTGATCGGCGGTTGGGGCGTAGTAGATGTAACCATTGGTGTAACCTGAGACAAAAGTGTTCGGGTAGGGTGCCTGGGATTTGATATTCAATCCGATCTGTACGGTCAGTTCCCCCGGGAAGGTGATCCATCGAAAATCACCAATGCGTAGTGCGGAGATTTCGACGCGGATCGTTCGGCCCGCCGCCGCGTTCTGACGCTCGTGCATGCGCAGCAGTTCCAAATTCGTTTGGACTCGCGAAAGATTTTCCATCGTGAGGATATTTTGGATATAGGCGTTCATGTTCTTGATGTTTTCGGCATCCATGCGACGGAGATCTTCTTTACCGATGGCTTGCTCTTGAAGGTAACGATGGGAGTAATAGGCGGGGTGTTCTGGGTCCATACGGTACTTCGCGACGAGCGGCAGAAACGTCTTTAAATTTAGGCTGGTTCCTTGGAGGGATGTTACAAGTCGCTTTTGTTCGGTTTCGAGTTCTAGGATCCGTTCCGCGAGGTTCGCGCGCGGAAGTTCTATAAACTCGGTCGTCAATCGCATCCCTTCGTTCGTTTTGCAATCGATGGATCGGACTGCTTGCAACGTGCTCAACCCCAGCTTGGTACCGTGCGGCTCCGCGTCTCGAGGATGGTTGACATCTTTGTAGAGGACTGGATTAATGTCTCCGCCGCAGCCTTGTATGAATAACGCCATCGCGCCTGGGGAGAGGTTGTCTTCGATCACCTTCGAAGCGAACCCCACCAGGTCGGCGGTATTACCACCATTCGGGACTCCTTGGATGGGATGGCAAGCAAAGTTGTAAACGACGGCCAAGGTCTCACCGGAAAGCCGATTGATGCGCAGAACACCAATTTGTGGATCGATCGGCCCCACGCTTGCGACCTCATCGTCAGGGGGTAAGGAGTACGCGTGCCTAACATCGAGTTCGCGTCCATTTTTCAGACGCAATCGTCGATTCTCCATGATCCGATTTTCGTGACCTGCTCCCGCGCCGACCGTAACCGGCGTCAACGTTGCGAGGGCTAGTTGGACAGCCTCGATGGTTCGGTCTTCGATATCATCGCAAACGACGCCGTGGCAATGGCTCGCATTAACGATAAATGACTCGGCTGGGATTTGGTGTTCGCTTTGGAGTCGTGCGCGTACGTTTGGCAAATAGCTGTTCTTGATATGGCCGATTTCGCCGATAGCGACCGCGTCTACGGTTCCCAGAACCACCGTCGAATCGTCGTCCTTGAGCACGAGAATCTTGACGTAGAGCGGGTCATTGACCGGCCCCGCCTCACGTTTCGTGATGTCGACTTTCGCAATACCTGCCACGAGGGGCCCCGCCGCGATGCCGTTGATGCTGCTCATCGCGACGAAAACGATCGCAAACCCGAGCCAATACATAGTCTTGGATCCCGAGCGGATCGCGGGCTGCATGACATTATCTCGCGAGGTTCGGCCTTGCATGATCAACTCCTAAGAAGCTTTGAATCGGCTCTAAACTCTGCCGAAAACGCGGCTCGAATCACGGGGCGATTTCGAGCAATGAGCGGATAGCTTCGACCGGGACGCATCGTCTCAAAATCTGTTCCGCAAAGGTTCCTTTGTTGTCACCGTTAGGCCCGTTGCGTCGAGCGTCACCAGGAACATTGTCGGTTCTAAACAGGGTGTGGATGCGAGACACTAGAGCGACCAACTCTCCACGTTCGTTGAACACACCGGAACCGCTGGATCCCCCAGAGAACTCCGCCGTGATTTCCAACCACGTGGCAGAGTCACCCGACATGGTTGGTTTGGCGAGCCGACTAGCGATGCCCGTTGACAAGACATAGAACTCGTTATGGGGGTGACTGAGCACCAACACGCGATCGAGCGCCTTGGGGGAAGCGGGCGCGATGGGGACGGGCTTGAACGGAGTGTCCGATACGAGTCGAATCAGGGCGACATCGTCTTTCTTCGACGTGGCGAGTACCTCGGAAATAGCGAAGCACTGCCCCATGTGGTTCATCGCCGCGAGCCCTTTCACGGCAGAATCGTTTCGAGAAAGGACGTGGTAGTTGGTCAAGGCGAGTCCGTCGCTGGAGATGACAACACCTCCCGAGATATTCCCATGAATGTTGCTGCATCGACCGCAATCGTAGAGAGTCCCAACCATGAGCGAGGCTTGAGTCATCCGCTCGAGGACTTCGTTGGGAGCAACGGGCGGTACATCGCCGATCGATACAGAGATATGTTCCGGAGCTGTTTTGAGCAGTTCAAACATTTCTTGATCGGTCACGATCCGGTCATCGTGTAGAAGCTCCTTCCCTCGATTGACGAAGGCATCATAGATGCGACGATTGTCGATCACACCTGCCGTGAGATCGCCGATCGGGCCGTTGTCGACCGAGATCCATTCCTTGCGATCGCTCGAGGCGGGCTCGTTCCCAGGAAGGACTGGAGCTTCTTGCGCCACGCAGAAAGAGGAGGCCAACAACGCGGCCAAACTCAAGGCCGTAAGTGGATTTCGAAAGGACTTCATAGGACTCACCGTAAGGTAAACGATATCGGATCGGATCTAAAGCGATCAGGCCAACGACCAACCAGCCCGCGGTGCTCGTTCGATGAACTCCGTCGCCGCCGGACAGTTCGTGGCGCGGAGGGATACGGGATCCCATTCGAGCTTTTGGCCGGCGCGGTAAGCAACGTTTCCTAAGTGGTTTGCAATGGTCAGCAAGCCAGCATAATCGAACGGGCTGCCGGTAGGAGTACCATTGCGAATCGCGTCGAGCCATTCTTGCTGGTGTCCAGGCGATTCGCGGAGGAACGGTTTCGGTCCTTCGAACGATTGGAACTTTGACTCGGGCAACAGCAGATGGCGTCCATAGTCGGAGAGGAGCATCCCGTCGCGACCGATGAACAAAATACCGTTCTCCCACGCCGGGATTCCTTTCTCCTTCCAAATCTGCGGCTTGTCGGCTCCTTGGTACCAAGCCACGCGACATGAGGGCAGATCACCTCTGGGGCCGTACTCGTAGAGAGCGGTCATCGATGCTGGCGCAAGTTCTTTATGTGGCGGTGGCCCGAACGCTTCCACCGTGCGTGGATGATCAAGCTTGAGCGCCCAAAACGGAAGGTCGTTGAAATGGCTCCCAAGATCGGACATCGTACCGTTGGCAAAGTCCCACCATCGGTACCATTTAGGCCCTGGCAGATAAACATCATGGAATGGCCGCGCTGGTGCGGGACCGATCCATAGATCCCAATCCACCTCTTTGGGCGGTGGCATTTCCTGGGTCGGGCGATCGGTTACGTAGACGATATCCCCATTTTTCTTTGAGTCTTCTTCGCTTTGCAAGCCCCATGCCCGCGACGTCCATACGTGCGCTTCGGAGACGGGACCGATGGCTCCCGATTGGATCAATTCCACCACGCGTCGATAGTTCGCCGTCGCATGGATCTGTGTGCCCATCTGCGTTGGGACCTTGGCAATCGCTGCCTCGTCCATGATCCGCTTGGCTTCTTGGATGTTGTATGTCAGTGGTTTTTCACAATAGACAGGTTTTCGTTGTTGGAGCGATGGTAACGTTGCGAATGCGTGCGTATGTTCTGTGGAGCTAACCACCACCGCATCGATATCCTTTAACGCATCGCAGAGTCGTCGAAGGTCTACGTACTTGCGAGCTTTCGGAAATCGTTCAGAGACTCGATCGAGGGTCCCTTTGTTGACATCGCAGATAGCGGCGACGTTGACTCCCGGATCCTTGATCATCTCTTCAAGGTTTCCGCCCCCACGCCCACCCACACCGACAAAGGCAATGTTGAACTTATCATTGGCCGAACAAGCTCGGGCCAAGCGATCTGTTGCTAGGGTTGCTGTGCATGCGGTTGCGGTCGCAAGGAATTGTCGCCGGTCCAAGGAGCTTAGAGTAGGGTTGCGCTGCATGATTTGTGGGTGGCGTAAGAAAGGGGAGGGGATTAGGGATTGAGGAACGACCAATCACGACTGGCGACTGGTGAGCATTTCGGCCATCAGTTTATCAGCAGGCGAAGCGGAAAGAAACGGACCACGAAAAAGAAGGCGCCGTGCCAAGCGACGTTCGATTCAATGAGACTGCCGATCTATTTTAACGAGACTTCTTATTGCAATGAGTCGTTGGCAATCGTGTCGATTGGTTGCCCGATCCAGAATCGATTCCCGTCGGGGTCGTCGATTCGAAATTCGATCATACCATAGAAAGTTTTCTCGAGATCCGGGAGCTCTAGCCCTCGCGATTTGACCGCTTGATGGTACTCTGCGATGTCGTCCGGATAGAGATAAAGGACCTGTAGTTTCGGGAGTGGGTGGGGGTGATGGATGGATTGGTCGAGCATGATACGGCAGTCGTCGAACCGGAGCATGGCCCATCCCCATTCTTTTCGAAACTGATCGACCGAGAACCCTAGTTGTTGATAGAACGTGAGGCTATCTTCCACGGATCGAACCGGTAGCATCGGGATCAGTTTCATCGTTTCGAGAATCAGCAACGAGGTTTTGCGCGAGGTGCGCAGGGGATAGTTTGCAAATGGATCCGTCCAGTTCCTATGGTATCAGGTTTTACAAACCGTGTTCATCGATAGCCAAACGATCCGTTAGCTTCTTTTTCCGATTGGATGTTGTGTGCAGCTCGTTGCTGGGCTGATTGGTAGCTATGCCAATTGGTAGCTAGGCCAATAGATCGATCAGATCCCGTCGGATGACGCGGATGAGATACAGCAGGTTCTTTGTGTATCTCGGAACCAAGCGGCGGGGATCGTGGCAAGCTCGGTAGAGCCACTCAAGCCCGATTTTTTGGAATACTACGGGAGCTCGTTTCGCTTTGCCAGCCACGAAATCAAACGAGGCTCCAACTTGGATCGACATTGGGATCCCTAATTCTTGGTAATGCTCCTCGATCCAATACTCTCCTTTGGGTTGTCCTAATGCGACCAGCAGCACATCCGGTTTCGCCGCTTTAATCTTTTGCAACGATGCTTGGATTTCAGCGGAACTAGTAGCGCGAAACGGTGGGCACTGCACCCCGGCTATTTGCAATTTCGGATATTTCCGCAGCAAAACTTCTGCTGCCTTGTCTGCGATTCCGGGTGCAGCGCCGTACAAATACAATCGGAACCCGTTGGCTTGGCATAGTTCCGCCAAACGGTAGATCAAATCCGATCCAGCGACCCGGTCAGGTAGTTTCTGAGCGTTTGCAAAACTTCGCCATAGAATCGGCATCCCGTCGCATAGAACCAAAGCCGCGCGTTCGGTGAACTTCGACAGCCTTGATTCTTTTCGGCAGAGCATCGAATAGTTCAGGTTCGAGGTGATGGCATAGCCTGGAATCCGACGGCGAATCCACGCTTCGAGATAGAGCAAGGCTTCTTGCATATCGACGGCGTGATAGTCGATTCCCCAAACACGCGATGCCTTTAATTGCGGTAGCACCACGGGATTGTTTCTTTTCGAGGACGGCGAGTCGCCTTTGTCAGCGTCCCCTTGCAACAACTCGGAATCCGATAGGA
Organism: uncultured Pirellula sp.; assembly: GCA_903892355.1. Taxonomy (GTDB): domain Bacteria; phylum Planctomycetota; class Planctomycetia; order Pirellulales; family Pirellulaceae; genus JBKCUI01. The sequence goes on from CAITIE010000032.1 coordinate 89,451, forward strand.
CTCCGTTGAAGAACTCGCTTTCCTTTCGCACCCAAGCCGGAAGTTCGATCACCGGCTTGGAACTTGGAAAGGTCGGAGAAGCGAAGGAGTTTGAATCAGGGGGCGTTCCGCCCGGTAGTTCTGCCATACGTACCTTGGGCTCGGCGCTCGTTTCGGAGAGAGGCAAGCGAATGGGGGTGGTAGGGTCTTGGCTCATAGGGTTTGTCGTCATGCGGTCCAGGAGCGGGGAACTGCCGGTTCAACAAGAACGCGTATTGGACCCTAGGTTTTCCTGGCTGACGCAACCTCTCGGAGTGCAAACAATTCAACGTTTCATCCAGGCTGCTGCTGCTGTTTCTACCGGATGTAACGATTGGAACGCGCCATCGTTTCTGATGCGGATGCGAAAGAATTTAGCGCAGCTGTCGCTGCTCCAGACTCTTGGAGATTCGAGACCTCATCGGTGTGGGTGAGGTCGTCGACGTTAGATTCGGCCATGGCAGAACCGAAGTCAGATAGACGGTGTTCAAATCGACCGAGGGCAAGTTCGGGGAATCTCCGAGCGGAGTCGCTCGCAATGCAGCAACGATCGCATTGAGTGAACTTAAGTTCTCCGGCGCTACCGATGTGCAGATCGTCGAATCCTGGAGCTTTGCGGCGACGGGTGGCCAATTGGAGGGCCCGGGCAACGCACCGGCGAGTCGCAAACCTGTGCTGTCTAGTATGAATCCGAAATCGATGGTATCGATCGCGATCGATTCGGGCGACGGCGTAGAGAATTGAGCTGGCAATTGCAGTTGTTGGCTGGTCCGCTCCATCCAAGACTTACTTGCGACTCCCCCCTCGCATCGAGCTTGCCCGATCGCTCGGAGGATCTTGCCATCGCGAATGTTGAGCTGCGCCAGGCTCAGCAGGCCCGAACTCCGAACTGGTGAGCCAAGCGAAGCGCTCATCGCTCCCCAATCCACGCGATCGAATTCCCCGTTTAAGGATACGTCCCACTGTTGGCTAAGGACATTGCATTGGAGTTCCCCCCGAAAACGGGATTCGCGCCCCAGGTTCTTGAGGACGGTAAAGCGATCGCTGAGCACATCGCATGGTAACCAGGTTTTGGGGGATGATAATGTTACCGAAGTCGCCGTAGTCTCCGGATTGTGATCCCGAGATACTTGAATCGCCACCTCACCAAAGGGTTGGTCTTTCAAAATCATTTTGGCTTGGATGGTCGAAGTGCGTTCGGCTGGCCGGAGCAGAATTTCCATCCTTTCAATTTCAGACACCCCCGATGGGCTATGCATCGTAAGGCCTTGCGGTATGCCAATGGCGAGCAAATGGGAGGACTTCTGCGGACGGCAGAGGAACGAATCATGCAAAACCTGCAGTCCGCTCTCGAGTTGCCCTGCATCGAGCTCTGGCGTTTCCAGCAAGATCGACCAGCCTTTATCCCGCATCAGTCCATTGAGCCGGGCGATTCGAGCCAGGATCACATCGGTCTCCGGGTGTCGCAATTCGACACCCTCTGCATAGAACTGGTGCGGAGCCGTCAGCTTGAACACCTTCGTGCGCACGGTCACACCAAGGTTCTCGCTGATCCTCGCCTCCCAAGTTCCCCGTTGCCAGGACTGGTACCACGGCGTGGTGATAACGATCGACGCGATCACCACGCACACGAGTGGCGTGAGCGCAGCCAAAACCCACACGCATCGGCAAAGCAGTCGCTTGGTCGATTCGTGCATCGCGAATAGCTTTTTCGCTGGTGATAATCGCATCGTGGCCGTGCGCAAAAACTCGGTGCCCTCACTCTCCAACCGGTCTTGGTTCCGCTGGATTTGCAAGGAGGAAATAGTCTCTAGTAAACGTATCAAAACAGGTCGATCGAGGGCAATCCGACTTGTGGGTAAGTAATTATCCTTATGGTGCGGGATGTCGCGATTTGATATACCACAATGATCTACTTGGTTGGCTGTCGGAACCTTAAGGCTTTCGAAGTTCGCCAACCGTCGTTTTTTGTTTTCCATCGCGCGACGGGTCGCTCCCGCGCAAGGTGGCTGCGGGCTCGGGTGATGCTAGCATTCGCGCGAATGGGTATCAGGCTCTGGCAGGATTAAATAGGAGGTTATGAAATGGGGTTGATCCAAGAGTTCAAAGAGTTTGCGATGCGGGGCAACGTCATCGACTTGGCCGTCGGTGTGGTGATTGGAGGGGCATTCGGCAAAATCATCAGCTCCATGGTTTCGAACATAATCATGCCACCGTTGAATCTCTTGACATCCAAGTACGGGGTCAACTTCACGGAGCTAGCGTGGAAAATTAAAACCGAATCTCCCAAACTCAAGCCGGACGGCACCATGGAGTTGGTGGATGGTAAGCCGGTGATGGTGTTGCAGGATTATCCGATCCTCAACTACGGACCTTTTATCCAATCTGTGGTCGATTTCCTTTTGGTTGCTGCAGCGATTTTCCTGGTGGTCAAGGCCATCAATACGGCGAAGGCTAAATTCGATAAGGCGAGCGCCGAAGCACCTGCAGCTGCGACGCCCGAGGATGTTTTGTTGCTTCGTGAAATCCGAGATTCCCTGAAGAACGGCAAGTAAGCTGAACTCGACTCGAGCGCTCGGGATTGTCGTGTATACTACAGCGGCAACCCGAGTTCCCGACCCGTTCCTCATTTCGAAGTTATTATGCCTAATCTCGTCCCGATGCAGCTTGCGAGGATCATCAAAAGCGACATCAGTGAGAATCAAGTTATTTACCTCAAGGAAGTCGATGGGGAGAGGCAATTTCCGATCCTGATCGGCTACTTCGAAGCTACCAGCATCGATTTACGGGTAACTCACGCCGAGCGCCCGGCGAGGCCCTTGACTCATGATCTGATCGTCGGTGTCGCTCAATCCCTCGGTGCGACGATCGAATCGGTCGTTGTTGCCGAGCTGAAGGACGAGGTCTACTACGCGATTTTGCGGCTCAAGCGGGACGAGCAAACGATCGATGTGGACGCTCGCCCCTCGGATGCGATCGCTGTCGCTGTTTCTTTCCAGCCACCCCTGCCGATCCTGGTGGCCGAAGACATCGTCGAACGACTCTCCCCTTAGCGGGATTGTACGACCAAGTCACCGCGCGGATTTTCCTTGATCATCGGTGGCTGTTTCCTTTCGGCATATTATTCATTGCTGCCGAGGATCTCTTCGATGTGCGCTACTAGCTGGTCGCGCTCGTCAGGATCGAGCCAAATGTACGAGCCGACCAGGGTCCCTTTGGCGTCCACCAAGCAGAATCGATCCGGGTGCCCACGTCTCTCGACGCCCGGTAGGTAGAACATTTCACTTCCGACCTTGATAATATTCTCGAGCTCCCCGGTCAGGAATAGCCATTGATCAGGGTCGGCTCCGAATCCTTCGGCGTATTCTTTAAGGACCTCGGGAGTATCGATATCGGGATCGACTGAAATACTGACCAACTTGATCGGCTTCCCTTTGAACTTAGATTGGAGCAACCGCATTTCCCCGCTCTGCCGCTTGCATGTTCCCGGGCAGGTTGAAAAAAAGAAGCAGACCACATAGGGCTGGCCCAAAAGCTCCTCTGAGCGGACTGTTTTCCCACTTCGTTCCGTCAGTTCGAAACGACGGGTCCAGTTGGGTTCGCTCTGCGTGGCCGAAATCAATTCCCTCAACTGATTTCGACGCCCCGGATCCGGCGGTGCGACTTGTTCCAGGTCCGACTCTTCCCCTTCCTTGACGCGATCTCCCAAACCTGCAGCCACGCCATCCGTTCCCCCGCCGTTGCGAGCGTCGGAGTTGCGACCGCGTTGGATCGCGATCGATACCATTGCGAGGATAGTTCCCAGCAGTAATCCCATAAGGATGCCGAGGATTCGAATCCCTTTGAGCTTCATAGTGTTTCACCTTTCTGACGTTTTTGCACCATCCACGTCGCGATCGCGATCGCGACAATCGCAAACAAGCACGTCACGCCAACGCAGGTGCTGAGTTCAGGCACCCAAGCGGTATTCGCGATTCCTTCGGGTACCAGGTTGGTGTTCGGAGCGATGTTCGTAGAGTTCATCGCATTGATCTCTGTCGATTTGGCTGCACCATGGAGCAAGTGTCGAATGCCGCCGACGATGTAGGTCATCGGATTGCAACGCATCAGCCAGTGAAATATCCATTGTCCGAAGGGTTGGTTTGCAGTAACCAACGGGATAGGGAAAAACGCACCGCTCAATAACCACATCGGTAGTAGCACCAAGTTCATCGCTGCATGGTAGCCTTGAGTGCTATCCATCGGCCAAGCGAAACAGACGCCGAGCGATGTGATTGCGGTGGCGGAAAGGAACAAGAACAGAACGAGAAGAAACCATTGGCTGTTCAGGGATACAGTTCCGACGGCCAACGCCAAACCTAGAAACACCATAGCTTGTGCCCATGCGATGGCTGCCCCACCGAGTGCTTTACCGACCACGATGGACCAGCGGGCGGGTGGTGCCACCAGCACTCCTTGAAGGAATCCCTCCTTGCGATCTTCGATGATCGAAATGGTCGCAAAGATGGCTGTGAACAAAAGGATGAGCGCTGTAGTACCCGGTAGAAAGAACGTCATGAAGTCTTCGCCAGGCGTCGCACCCCGAAAGGCGCCATGCAACCCTGTACCGAACAAGATCCAGAAAAGGATCGGCTGGCCCAACGCGGCGATGACTCGGAAGGGTTGCCGAAAAAATCGGATCCACTCCCGATGTGCCAGCATCCACGCTGTGCTCAAGGATCGCTTCCATGCGACATTTTTCGCCGCAGAGATAGGCTGCTGGAACGGAGTGGGCTCCATCGAATTCGCATTGGCGGCGGTGGCTGTCTTCATAGTTTTCACCGCAGACATCGTAGCGAAACGGCAGAAAATGCCAAGGAGTTTCCATCCCGAACAGAATTGGATCTGGCTAGGCCATCGGCGGAGATGTCGCCCGTGTCTATGGAGCCTAACGGATCTTGTACCCGATTTTACGCAGAAGCTCCGACGCTCGCTCCAGGTGTTCGCCTTGGATTTCAACCGAATCGTCCGCAACGCACCCTCCAGCTCCACAGGCATTTTTTAGCTGTGTGAGGAGCGCCGGTAAGTCGTTGGCTGCGGCGGTCAAACCAGTGATCACCGTTACCATCTTCCCTTTTTTACGCTTCTCAAGATGTAGCTTTGCGGTCTGCCGTTCAGGAGCGAGCCGCGATTTGATATTGGATGGGCACTTGCAGTCCGACTCGAGTTTCCCGCAATGGTCGCATTGAGGCGGGATGTCAAACGGTGTACCAGCGAACAAGCGTGTCATTGAGTGGTCTCCAACGTTGGTACTGTGTTGGTTAAGCGATGCCCGGAGGCCAACTTCGGCAATCACCTGCGGCACAATTCAATCGAGCTAATCGAGCCGTTTGGCTTCTTCGTTGACGAGATGGTCAAGTCGTTTCAGGATGCGGACTTCGAGTTCATCGATGGTGGGGCTGGCCTCGAGCGTCGCGCTGCTCGGCTCAGCGCTATTCGAAGCGCCTGCCGTGTGACCGACCGCGACGCTTGCAGGGGTATTGTTCATTTTCAATTGCAATGACTTGCCATTCGATTCATAGCCATTTGCAGACCGGGTTACCACCATGTTGCGGCCGTTTTGTTTTGCGCAGTAGAGTGCTTCATCCGTGTACCGAAAAAGATTGCCGACACGATCTCCGGTATGCAGTTGTGCGACACCACAACTGAACGTGACGCGGATTGACTTGCTCTCGGCCATCACTGGCTTGGCTGCAACACTCGCTCTCAACTGGTCCATGATGGTTGCAGCGTGGGCGAGTGATGCATTGAACACGACGGCGAATTCTTCGCCGCCATAGCGTGCGATCAAATTGCATTGATCGGAGATCTCCCGCAGGCGCGAGCCAACCTCGCGAAGAACTTCGTCGCCGCTGGCATGACCATACGTATCATTGATTTTCTTAAAGTGGTCGATGTCCAGCAACGCGAGTGTAAACGGCTGCTGAGTCGATTTGAATTTTGCGAATTGCTCATCCATCCGTTGGTCGAAAACACGACGATTGGACAATCCCGTCAACGGATCGGTGCGCGCCTCGGTGAGGAAGCCTTCGAGTTGGTTGGTTTGCGATTCAAGCTTTTGCTCGGCGGCCTCGAGGCGAGACTGCAATTGGCGGTTGGCTGACAGGATTTGATCAAGCACCCGCTGGAACTCTTCGTTGTTACCATCGATCGAGTTCTTTTGGGCTTGCTCGGTCAGAGTGGTTAATTGCGATTGGTATTTGGAGACATCGCCAGCGACGTCACTGGTCCAATTTGCCATCGAGCGGACCAGTGTCAGAAATTGCTGAGGGTCCATCGTTGGGGACGAAGGACCAGGCGACGATGGGGCCGCAGTTCGTCGGCCCATCCAGAACCCAAGTGCGACGCCGAGCGAGAGAAGGGTTGTTCCGAAAAGGAGACCCGTCATGAGATAGAGGACTGGCTGCGAGTTCACTTTTGGGGCTCGGGTTGTCGGGCGGTTGAAGAGTCTTGGCTAGGTGATATCGCTCGAAGAGCGATTCTTGGCAACCCGAGAAAAGTATGGTGAATGTGCATTGGATTCCGCGCGAGCACCAGGACTGGATGGTTCAATTCCCGACAAGTCTTCGGTTTTGGCGACCGTTACGATGCCGTTCGGGGATATGGTGAACCCCCGTGCGCGATCCTCTTCCAAATCGTATCCAATTTCAATTCCGGGAGGGATTTCTACGTACTTGTCGATGATAGCCCGCCGGATCTTGGCATGCCGACCGACTTGTACTCCCTCGAACAGGATACTATCTGAAACGTGCGCATAGGAGTTAACTCGCACACTTGGACCAAGCACACTGCGTTGGACTTTTCCGCCGCTAACGATTGTGCCGTTGCAAACGATTGAATCGATTGCGATACCCATGCGGTCAGCATCGCCATTGGAGCCGAAAACGAATTTCGGGGGTGGTAGATTGGGTTGGTGGGTTCGGATCGGCCACGCATCGTCATAGAGGTTGAGTTGCGGGTCGATGGTGATCAAATCCATATTGGCTTCGAAGTAGGCATCGAGTGTGCCGACGTCCCGCCAATAAGCGTCCTGCTTGCGATTCTCATCTTTGAATGGAAACGCAAAGACGCGGGCTTTGTGAATGTTGGCTGGGATGATGTTTTTGCCAAAATCATGATGGCTCTTCGGGTCGTTTGCGTCCGCGCATAGTTGTTCGAATAGGAACCGCGTATTGAACACGTAGATGCCCATCGATGCCAACGCATGATTCGGATCGCTTGGGATCGGCTGTGGATCAGCAGGCTTCTCTTGGAATCCGATAATCCGCTGGTCGGAATCGATCTGCATGACGCCGAACTCCTTCGCGTCGGCGCGAGGTACTCGCAACGCACCGATCGTTAGATCGGCGTTCATCGCTTTGTGATAATCCACCATCGCACGGTAGTTCATTTTGTAGATGTGGTCGCCAGCCAAGATGACCGTGTACGCTGGCCGTTCCCGTTCGATGGAATAGATGTTCTGGTAGACCGCGTCCGCGGTTCCTTGGTACCAGTTTTCGTCAATCCGTTGCTGAGGGGGTAAAATGTCGATGAACTCCCCCAGTTCGCGGCTGAAGAAATCCCTCCAGCCCAAATCGACATGGCGATCGAGACTCATCGCCTTGTACTGGGTCAGCAACAGCATCTTTCGCATGCCGCTGTTAAGGCAATTCGAAAGAACAAAGTCGATGATTCGGTAGTTGCCGCCGAACGGGACAGCCGGCTTTGCCCGATCCCGAGTCAACGGTTCCAAACGCGTTCCCCTGCCGCCTGCAAGTATCACCGCCAGTGTGTCGTTCATGTCGCTCCTCGTTCTATTTCTTGCCGTGCGGGTTTTCCTAAAACCCAATGGGTGCTTTGACGGAGGCTCGGGCTCCTCTAATCTGGCCTTAATAGCCAGATGCGCACCTTAGCCGGATTGTAGCATATTTTAGCTATCGACAGTTAGCCTGCCGAATATCGAATCAAAGATCCGATAGAGTCCGGTCGTAGAGTCGATAAGTTTTCGTTCGGTCCAGCCCACCCCGTTCCAGCGACCCGCGGGAAAGGTGATTGCTTTCTAAAACCCATGAGAACTCGGCGTCGGTAATTCCCTGGGCTAAACAGTCCGGGAGCATCCGGTTGAGGAGGACCAACCCCAGCCCCCAACGCTGCCATTCCGGGACAACGTTGGTGCTCATCACGCGGATCTTTTTGATTTTCTTGCGATCGAACAAAATCCTTAGGAAACCGAAGGGGAATAGCTTTCCGTCGATCTTTTTGATGATCGGATTATAATCTGGCAGTCCGATGCCGACGCCGACAGGCTCGCCGTTTACCTCGATGATGCTCGTTACCGCCGGATCGATCAGGAGCTTAAGAGAGGCCCCGAGCGATTTGGACTCGGCGTCGCTCAAGGGGACGAATCCCCAGGTCCCCTGGAGGGCTTGGTTGTAAATGTTGAGAAAGAGCTGAACCTCTTCGGAGAATCGCTTGCGGTTCGCAGGTCGCACGGTCACATTGAATCGCTCCTGAACCTGCTGAACGACTTGTCCAATTTTCGGGTCGAGAGTCTTGAGCATCTCGATATTTCCATCGAACGCGTACAGGTCTTGGACTTTGGTAAACCCAAAGTTGGTGATCAGTTTGTCATGGTAGGGCGGGTTGTAGGTCATCATGAAGGTTGGTGGGGTCGTAAACCCTTCGACCAACGTTCCGATCTCGTAATTCAGCGAAGGGTTGCAAGGCCCACGTGCGTCGGTCATTCCTTCGGACTTCAGGTATTCTCCGGCAGCCTTAAACAGGGCGTTGGCTGCCTGCTGGTCGTCGATGCATTCGAAGAACCCAAAGAACCCACGCTGCTCATCGTACCGTTTGATGTGCCCGTAGTTGATAATGCCGACGATCCGTCCGACGACTTGGTCGTCCTTGCGCACGAGGAAAGCGCGGCATTTGTTGGTCTCGTAGAAAGCATGCTTTCTGAAGCCGACCAGTTCCTCTTGGTTCATCCGCAAAGGAGGAATCCAGTTTGGGTCGTTTCGATAGAGTCGCCAAATGAGCTCCATGAACTCACGTCGATCTTTGCGGCTCTCCACCGGGGTAACTTGATAGTTTGGCATCGTGTGGTTGTTGGGTAGTCGTGCGGAGGATTGCGTGAATGGGTGGTTTTATGTTGGGTGTCTGTTTTACGGGTAATTTGCTTTTGCAGGTAATTCACGGGGACCATTTGAGGGATGGTCTGGAACTACTTTGAGCCGCAGTCATATCTCAAAAACCTCCGGACTATCTCAAAAACCTCCGGACTATTCGCGGACTTGATACTCTAGCCGTTCGTCGTCGGAGATGTTTCCGTCCTCGTTCCCAAGGGTTGATTGCTCAACTTCGAGCTGGGGCTCGTCGTGTCTTCCTTCCCAATCATTACCTATTCTACGGGATTGAAGCCTTCCTGCGAGGTGACCTGCGGCCACGCTGCCGTAGTATGCAGGAAAGGAAATCGGTGGGAAGATTGTCCCTGCAGCGCCACCCACATACGTCCCATAAGCTGGATAGAGAACGTTGTAGGCCTGACGTTGGAGTTCCGGATCGTGAAGGCTCGTCTCCCCGTAATCCATCACGTCGGAGGTCGCGATCGATTCGTGGTACAACGGAACAACAGGCAAGGCGTACAGCGCAGCATAAGTCCCTTGAAAACAACGCCTCGAGAAATCCTTGGCATGCGCGGCTTCATGCAACGCAATCGCCGGCACATCGCTGTACAAATGGACGGTGTTGGTGAAGGGATTGAAGTGGTCGCCACCAAACAGTCGCCCAGGCACGATCGCTTCGCCCAGAACGCTGAATGTTCCAAACGTGTATCGCCATGGCCAAGCGACGCTTCGATTCTTGCTGAGCCGGCGAAAATCATCGAAGGGGCGATACTGATTCAGCCGAACCTTCACGTGCTGCAAGTGGTTCTCTTCGAGGTACCCCGCGAGAACCTGCTCGGTCTCGGCTGAGATAGCGTGGTTCTCGATCTTGCGGTTCCAAAAGAGCAGTTTTGAGGGGATACCAATCACCCAACCAATTGTGTCGATCACGGGGCGCGGTTTTCCTCGCTCGATCGGCAACGCATTGGCTTGCAGCAACTCAGGAGCGACATACTGCCGAGTGATGTCGATTCGCTTTGGGGACAGCGGATGGCAACCGAGCGTTGGAAGCGTTGCGAATAAAACGAGAGCCAGCAGCCAGATTGATCGAAGATTGCTGCGCGATCGCGAATGGGCTGCTGCTTGTGTTTCCATTATGCGCCTCGGCAATCGAAAGGCATCGAATCGATCGCCGTAAGTAGTGTTCTAGGGAATTACTCACTAGGTGGTCGGAAGCCACCGCCTGGCGTGACCTCGGTCGATGGAAGGCTTAATGGTGCTCCGTAAGGGAAAAAGAGATCTCGAAGCCATCCGCTTGTGCTTTGGGTACTGGCTGGAGCTGGGTACCCGCTGGCGACAGGAGGCGCATACGGTGGAACCACGACTGGGGTCGTCGGGACCAAGATCGGAGGTACCGGCTGTGTCGCCGTTGGCGGAGGCGTTACCGCGACCCCCTGGCTCGCCTGCAAACGCAGTTGTTCCCCGGTGGCGACCAGTGCATCGTTGGGGACTTCCAGGTCGGGTGTCATCTGCACATCGATGATCCGCTCATCCCTCTGTTCAAACGGCCATACGGTATCCGAGATAAAGTCGAGCGGAGGTATCTGGTACCACGGCGCATGGATTTTGCGTAGGAATTTCTCTGTCCTATACCCGTCTTTGACAACTTCGATGTTGCGTGTTCCGTAGTAAGTGAATCCGGTCGATACCGGTGTCAATCCAACGGGTTGCTTGTCGACGTACACCATCGCGCCCGATGGATTCGTTCGAAACGTCATCCGCTTCCGAACACAACCAACCTCGGACGCGAGCAAAAACGCCAGCGACAGGTATGCTCCGCATCGGGAGAGGCAACGCCAGTGGGGAAAGCACAGCCGCTCGCAACCGCGAATTTGGGAACCGCAAGTGTCGTGTTCTGAAGAAGGTCGTCTCATGGCTCGGGACTATAGGCTTTGCCCCGTCGCCGCATCAAGAGAGCTTCTGCCCCGGCGTCCTTCGAACCCGCTACGGTCTCCCTTTGGATGTGCCAACTTTTCAATTCTATGCGTCATAATTTCAAACGTAGAACATCTGTATTGGAGTCCGCCCGGGAATTGCCAACCCGCCTTTCCAAGCCTTTCGGTCGGCAACGGATTTACCGAAGTGCCGATTGATTTGATGGCACGACGGTTGCATAATGTCGGGCGGTGTGAAAAACTTACAAAACAGGTGCCGTTTGGATACGGTTCCCGCCTTTGGATTGCCTCGCTGAGCGATTCAGGGCATTTACCTATCGCTGGAGCGCACGCTTGGCCGTTTTAACCAACCTTACCGCCCGAAAGCTATCGCCGAGCCATCTGGATGCTCAGTCTCCGATGTGCAAGCTGACCGGCCAGAGCTTGGCTTTGCTGGCTAAGCTGGTCAGTGGATTCACCGTGCGTTGGATCGGATCCGAGCCTGATATTTGCCAGCGTGTTTACTTCGCGAACCACACAAGCCACCTGGACGCGGTCGTTCTTTGGGCGAGTCTACCCGGCCAGCTTCGCCAATGGACTCGACCTGTGGCAGCCGAGGATTACTGGGGCCAAGGTGCGGTGCGCAGGTTCCTCGCCCGATCCTTCAATGCGATTTTAATCGATCGCAAGCAAATCAAGGTCCATCAGAGCCCGGTCGACCTGATGCTGCGTGAGATAGGGGACTCCTACTCATTGATCGTTTTCCCCGAAGGTAGCCGGGCTGTCGATGGCGAAATGGGTGAGTTCAAAAGCGGGCTCTACTACTTGGCAAAAAAACGCCCCGACCTTGAATTGGTCCCTGTGTACATGGACAACATGAATCGGATCCTGCCTCGAGGTGAGTTCATGCCGGTCCCTCTGCTGAGTTCCATCTCGATCGGTGCTCCGATTTTTCTGGAAAGCGGTGAATCCAAGCACGACTTCCTCGAGCGTGCGATGCGCGCCGTCAAAGTACTCAAAGAACGCTAGTCGCTTGCCTGAAAGCTACTTTCAACGGCATGCGTCCGCACCGCGAGCCGCGGGTTGAGTAGCACAAGGCCGATAGACGTTGAGTAGCACAAGGCCGATAGACACAGTCGAACGACCTGTTCAAAAAATCGTAGCGGAATGGCGCGAGCCATCCGGTGATCCCGTATCCTTGAGAGTTCCATGCCGAAACCTTCGCAATCGAAATCGCGACCCAATCCATCATCGCGAGCTGCAAACGCCGGAGCACCGAGTGCTACCGTTCCCAGCTCCCTGTTGCGAACGTGGGGCCCGTGGCTCGCCATCGCCGCAGCGATCGGACTGGCAGTTCTCTTGCTGTCGATGACCAGTCCATCCGACTCGGCTCGTTCAAAATCGGAAACCGAAAAAACAGTCTCGAACCAAACGAACCCCGCTCTCAATAACCCGTCGTCCGAAACCGTCGATGCTGCGATGTTGTCCGGGTTTCAGCCGACAAAGGAAAACATCGATAGGCCCAAAGACTCGGCACCCCTTGGAATGGTGTGGATTCCCGGTGGCGAGTTTTCAATGGGGAGCGACCATCGCAGCGAGTCGCTGTGCGGACTCCCCGGTATCACCAATGATGCCGTGCCGATTCATCGTGTGTACGTCGATGGATTCTGGATGGATGCAACCGAAGTGACCAACGCGCAGTTCCGTGAATTTGTCGAAGCCACCGGCTATGTCACCGTCGCCGAGATCAAGCCGACCGCCGAGGAGTTCCCCACGGCCCCACCCGAGAACCTCATCGCTGGATCGACGGTATTTCGGCCCACCAATGGTCCGGTAGAATTTGACAACTACTTGCAATGGTGGAGTTATGTACCCGGTGCTGATTGGCGTCACCCGACCGGTGTCGATAGTTCAATCGATGGCCGCGATGAGTACCCTGTCGTCCAAGTCGCTTACGAAGACGCGGAGGCTTACGCGAAGTGGGCTAAAAAACGTTTGCCAACCGAAGCCGAGTGGGAGTTCGCTGCCCGGGGTGGGAAATCGGGCCAGCTCTATGCGTGGGGGAATGAGATCAAGCTGGATGGCGAGTACCAAGCCAACATCTATCAAGGTCGCTTTCCCGTGTCGGGCGGCGATAGCGCGCTCGATGGCTTTGCCGGGATCGCGCCCATTCAAAAATACCCAGCGAATCCCTACGGGCTCTTCGATATGGGTGGAAACGTATGGGAGTGGGTTAGCGATTGGTACCGGCACGACTATTACGCGAGGCTTCATTCGACCGGCAAAGTCACCCGCAATCCAAAAGGCCCCGAGGATTCTTTAGATCCAATCGAACCAGACCAAAAGAAACGGGTCCACCGCGGTGGCTCGTTCCTCTGCAGCGATCTCTACTGCACCCGCTATATGGTCGGCACGCGAGGCAAAGGTGAAGTCCGCACTGCGAGCAATCACTGCGGATTTCGCTGCGTCAAGGATAGGGCCGCAACCGGCACCCGTTGACTCTTGGATTCTGAATCATCGATTCGATTTGCAGCGATTCGATTTGCATCGATTGATGCACCTCGACTTCGATCGATTCAAAGTCCCAAAACGCGTTCTCAAGGCCTGTCGAAACGTTGTGTCTCGTCTCACTGCGATTATCATAAAATCCACAACTGGTGGCTTCGGTGGCCATATTCTTCTTGATTCATGAAGGCAACCTTTGATGAAACCCACGATCGCATCCTTGGCTTTGAAGGGCTTGTTGCTAGCGAGCCTCGGTACCGTCTCCGCTCCAGCCAGAGTTACCGCCCAAGACGCTGCGCAAGGGGCTCCGGCGGACACGCCTCCCGCTGAAAAGGTCGTGGATAATCGTCCTGAAATCAAAAGCAGTATCACTGAGCACAAGATCACCATCGCGGGCCAGTCGGTCTCGTACCGCGCGGAAGCGGGGAAAATGCCGCTCAAGGACGATGCAGGAAAATTGAAGGCCGAGGTCTTCTTCGTCGCCTACACCAGAACCGGGGTGCCCGCGAAAAACAGACCGGTCACCTTCTGCTTCAACGGAGGACCTGGCAGCAGCAGCGTCTGGCTGCACTTGGGCATGTTGGGTCCCAAGCGGATTCGGTTCCCGGATGATGCCAAGCCATTGACTCCTCCTTACACGCTCGAAGAGAACCCATGGAGCCTCCTCGATGTCACGGATCTGGTGTTCATCGACCCAGTGAGTACGGGTTACTCCCGCCCCGCCGAAGGTGAAGGCAAAGAGCAGTTTCATGGCTTTGAAGAAGATGTCCGCAGCGTCGGTCAGTGCATCTACGATTGGACCAGCCGGAATCAACGCTGGGCCAGTGCCAAGCTCCTCCTCGGTGAAAGCTACGGTGGAATTCGCGCTGCTGGACTCGCTGGGCATTTGCAAGACCGATATTTCATGGAACTCAATGGTATCGTCGTGGTATCCGGCGCGATCAACTTTCAAACATTGCGATTCGGGCCCGGCAACGATCTTCCTAACATCGCTTTCTTACCCACCTACACAGCAACCGCATGGTACCATAAAGCCCTCGCGCCCCAGTTGTTGGCGATGCCAGTCGCCGAGGTCGTAAAACGGGCCGAAGCTTTTGCGAAAGGCCCCTACGCGTCGGCCCTCTTCCAAGGGACCTCGCTCTCGGCGGAAACGGCAAACCAAATTGCCGACGAACTAGCTCTCCTCACGGGATTGTCCAAAGATTTTGTGACCAAAGCCAACCTGCGAATCGATATGGACCGATTCGCGAAAGAATTGCTGCGACCGCGAAGTCGCACCGTGGGACGTTACGATAGCCGCTATCAAGGGATTGATCGCGATGACGCGGGTGATGGCTACGAATACGATGCCAGCGGCGCTGCGATCTTCGGGCCCTTTACCGCCACCTTCAATGATTACGTACGCAGCGAACTAAAGTACCAGGATGATCGTGTCTATGAAATTTTGACGGGTAATGTGCAGCCCTGGAGCTACAAGCGATTCGAAGGGCGATTCGTGGACGCTACCGAGACGCTGCGCAAAGCCATGACGCAAAATCCGTTTCTGAAGGTTTTTCTTGCATGCGGGTACTATGATCTCGCCACACCCCACTTCGCGATGATGTACACCGCCGATCATTTGCAGCTCGATGAAAGCTTGCGAGCGAACGTGAATTTCGGATTCTATGAAGGGGGACACATGATGTATGTCCATCAGCCCTCTCTCGAAAGTCTGCGCAGCGATCTGTTAAAGTTTTATGAGACCGCCGTCCCCAAAAAGTAAAGGGGCTATGCGATCACGCAGCTGGTGGTTGCTCGTTACAACAGTCCGTCGCCAAGCGAATCGGGCTGGAACGCATGCTCCACCATTTACCCCTCGAGCGCTCGCCGGTAGGAAATGAATACCATCGGAGAATGCCTCGTTAGGTCTCCATTTTTCGCAATCAAGCATGTCAAAATAATGCTTGGTTTCGTTGCGGATTTATAGTTTGCGAATTGTCTAAGGATTTCTTGCAACCAGGGTCGCAGCAGCATTGACGTGGTGTGTTGCAGGTCCGATATTGAGGGGATCTGTCTATCACATTCACGTTCCATGTGCGTGTCCTAAACAGCTGGACATCGATCGGCGGGTCGAACGTGTGCCACGCTCTTTCATGTCGGTACCATCCTCCTATCCAAGGAAGCTTAGGCCATGTCGAGCAAGCGTAAATTAAGCACCGGTCGTTCGCTGAGAAATGGCTCTGGCCGAAGTTCGCTTCAGCTCCGAAGGCTCTCGCAGGGATTCGAGCAGCTTGAACTACGGCGGTTGATGGCGGCGGACCTGAACTGGTCTACACGTCCGATCGTAGGAGAGTACACCCCGAACGAAATCTTGGTTCAATACTTACCCGGCGCAAACGCGGCCCAACGCGGTATCGCCCGCGCAGCGACGAACGGTTCCGTCTCGGAACAAATCTTTACCAAGACCATGCAGGCAGCTGGCCTCGGGCAGATGGAAAGAGTGACGCTCGGCAACGGCGTGGCCGTACCTCAAGCGATCGCGGCTCTCGCGAACAACCCTTTCGTGGCGTACGCAGAACCCAATTACCTTTACAAGCCCGCTCTCGTAAGCAACGACACGTACTACACCAATGGTTCCCTTTGGGGGATGTACGGGGACGACACACCATCGGCGGTCGGACCAGCCGGAACGACCAACACGTTCGGCAGTCAAGCGGAGAAAGCATGGAGCGACAATATCGTTGGCAAATCGAGCGTGGTCGTGGGAATCATCGATGAAGGCGTCCAGGTCACTCACCCCGATTTGGTGAACAACATCTGGGTTAATCCCTACGAGACACCCAATGATGGCATCGACAATGACGGAAATGGCTATGTCGATGACACCAATGGATGGGACTTTGTGAACAACGACAAGACGGTTTACGACGCGGGCGGAGACTCTCACGGCACGCACGTGGCTGGCACCATCGGTGGCGATGGCGGAAACGGAGCTGGTGTCGTAGGTGTCAACTGGGATGTAACGATGATCTCAACCAAGTTCCTTGGAACCAACGGTGGATCGACAGCCAACGCAGTCAAAGCCCTCGATTACTTGACCGATCTCAAATCGCGTCATGGTCTCAATATCGTAGCGACGAATAATTCATGGGGTGGAGGAGGGTACTCGCAATCACTCCACGATGCGATTATCCGAAGCGCGAAGAGCAATATCCTCTTCGTGGCTGCAGCCGGAAATTCGACGACGAATAACGACACCACCGCTTCCTACCCGTCAAACTACAGCACGGCCGTAGGCACAACCACCCAAACGGCTGCAGCTTATGATTCGGTCATCGCCGTTGCGGCGATCAGCAATACGGGGGCTATTGCGAGTTTTTCGAGCTATGGTGCCACGACGGTGGATATCGGTGCCCCAGGTGTGAGCATCAATTCTTCAGTGCCAACAAATACGTATGCGAGCTACAACGGCACATCGATGGCCACGCCCCACGTGACCGGTGCTGTAGCACTTTTTGCGTCCGTTCAGCCTGCGGGTGTCAGCGCATCGAGCATCAAATCGGCCATCCTGAATAGCGCGGTACCTACTGCGTCGCTCGCGGGCAAAACACTGACTGGTGGGCGGCTCAACGCCTATGCAGCCTTGCAACAGGCAAGTTCCATCGCGCTCGACAGAAGTGTTTACGGAGCCCCTGCGACCGCCAGCGTGACCGTCAATTACTCGGCTGCCAATTTGAACGCATCCGTTGCTGACACCATTCAAATCACAGTTCAAAGCTCCAGCGAACTTACTCCGGAAGCGATCACCCTAACGGAAACTGGGATCAACACAGGGGTTTTTTCGGGCAGCTTCGGGTTGCTAACGGCTTCTCCCGCAGGGGATGGTCAATTGGCTGTCTCCAACGGCGACACCATCACGGCGACTTGCACGGCCATCAGTAAATCCACCAGCGCAACCGTGGATTTGATTGCCCCAACGCTATCGAGTGTCAGCGCAACGCCCCAGCGATTGACCAGTAAAATTGACTGGAACACCAACGAATCCTCGACCACCGTTGTCTTGTATGGGACAAACGCTAACAACCTCGATAAATCATCTATCAACACCACTCTCTCGACGGCTCACAGCGCCACTTTGATCGGGTTGCAACCGGGAACTACATACTATTATCAGGTCCAATCTGCGGATGCCGCGGGGAACACTTCCACATCCTCGGTACTTTCCTTCGCGACCCTTGCCCCCGCAACGCTCTTGTTCGTCGACGACGATCTAGGAGCTGCATACGATGTTTACTTTAAGAATGCACTGGCTGCAAATAGCCTCGATTTCGATGTGTGGGATTCGTCGGCAATAGGAAACACTCCCTCATCAACCCAGTTGTCATCGTACCAAACCGTGATTTGGAATACGGGCTACGATTATTCGACCTCCACCGCAACCCTCGCCGCCGGTCTCTCACCGAGCGAGCAATCGCAAATAGCGGGATACCTCAATGGCGGTGGCAGGATGCTTATCTCCGGTCAAGACATCTTGTACAACTTTGGTTCCGACGTAAATTCGGCAACGTTTCGCCAGAATTATCTAAAAGTTACCGCATTTACCAATGATGCAATCACCGCGAATCATACGGAGGCAGGCGTTGCAGGGGATGCAATCACCAATGGGATGAGCTTGGCCATCGCGAAGCCATCTGACTATCCATCTCTTTATATCGATGCGTTGTCCCCGGCAGCGGGGGCTACTGGCTTATTGACCCACGGACTCACGACAACCACCAACCCGTTCACCGCGGTATCGTATCGGGGTGATTACAGCGCTGGCGGTTTCGGAATGGTTTTCCTGTCGGTACCCTTCGAATCGATCAGCACGACGGCCGCAAGTCCGAATAACCAAACCGTGTTTCTCAAACGGACCCTTGATTTCCTTGCCGGAACCGCGGGTGTCAATGTGTCCGCCCCAAGCGCCCCTGCGACGACCGAAGCGGGCGGCACCGTGACCATCCAAGTCTCCTTGCTAGTCCCCCCCACCGCAGACGTTATGATTCCAGTCGCTTCGAGCAATCTTGCGGAAGGAACCCTCAATGTCAGTAGCGTGACCTTCACCCCATCCAATTGGAATGTACCGCAAACGGTGACGGTCACTGGTGTGAACGACGACATCGACGACGGGAACATGGGTTACACCATTCTTTTTGGTGTCGCTAGCTCGACCGATACGCGTTACAACGGAATCGATCCGTCGGATACGACGCTCACCAACACCGACAACGACACCGCTGGAATTACAGTTAGTGCGTTGTCCGGCCCGGCAACCTCGGAAGCAGGTGCCAGTGTCACGTTTACCATCAAGCTCAATTCACAGCCTACCGCCAGCGTAACGGTACCTCTGTCCTCCAGCGACATCACGGAAGGAACGGTCAGCCAAAGCCAAGTCGTCTTCACTGCGGCCAACTGGAATCAGCCGGTCACCATCACCGTCACAGGCGTCGATGATACGATTTTGGATGGCAATATTGCGTACACCGCGGCGATCGCTGCCGCGACATCGACCGATCTTCTCTACAACGGCATCAACCCAGCCGATTTCTCCCTCACGAACTTGGACAACGAAGTTGAGCCGCCAACCAAGTTCTTTGTAGTCGATGATGGTGCGACGGATCGGAACTACCACTACGACAGCAATGGTGGTGCTATCAGGAACTACGCCATCAACAGTGCCAATACGGCGCCACGAGGAATTGCGACGACCAGTGCTGGTACCAAGCTTTGGGTGGTCGACAACAATAAGAAGGTTTACGTCTACACCAATACCGGCACGCTTCTTGGTTCTTGGACTGCCGGCTCGCTCGCGTCGAACGCAACCGTAGAAGGGATTGCAACGGACGGCACCAACATCTGGATTGTCGATTCCCGCGCGGATCGGGTCTACTACTACGCCAATGCTGCGGCCCGCACTTCAGGCACAGCGACAGCGACGTCGTTTGTACTTGCCGCAGGAAATACGACACCGAAGGATGTGGTTTTTGGGGTCACGAATAACATTCGGTACCTTTGGGTCGTCAATGACGCGACCACCGACACCGTTTACAGGTATGCTTTGGGCACCAACGGGTTGGTTACCGGTAGCGCAACGTCCTGGACGCTGAACTCGGCAAATTCGCGTCCAACGGGAATTACGGTGGACCCGTCGAATGCAACTCAGGATATCTGGGTTGTCGATAGCGGAACCGATCGCGTCTACAAGTACGCAAATGGACGTACAGGCGCAGCAGCACTGACCAGTTCCTTTGCTTTAGCAACCGGTAACACCAATCCTCAAGGCATCGCGGATCCTCCGCCGGCGTGGGCAGCCGGGTGGGTCGACGAGACTGCATCGCCTGCCGCTCATCGATCGGTTTCGGCGCCTCTGCCAAACCAACCAAGCGACGCATCATCGCGTTCACGAACCGTCGTCTCGGTACAGGCCGGAGCGACGTCGACCGAAATCGTTTCCAACCGTGATATCCAAAGAGGCCCCGACTCGACGATGTCTTCGCGACATCCTCGAACAACATCGGCAGCGTTTACGATCTCGTCCCGAGGAGAGCGTTGGTCCGGAGCACTGTCGGAAATCCGTTCGAAATCCCCTGGAATACGCAGCCAAGGGGATCGAGCCCGTCTCGCCGATTTGGCCATTGCCGATCTTTTAATAACCGACGGATTCGAAACCTAGCTATCCCTGGCTCCGCGGCAGGTAGTACAATGGAAACTCCCTACCTGCCAACGCTCCGGAGTCGATCATGCAGCGTTTCCCTCCTGCCATACCTCTCATGCTGTGGATCCTCGGATCCATGGTGGCCTACGCCGATGAGGGGACGGATTTCTTCGAATCCAAAGTCCGCCCGCTGTTGGTAAAGCATTGCTACGAATGCCATAGCGGTGAAAAGACCAAAGGGGGATTGTCGCTCGATTCGAAGACAGGATGGGAAAAAGGTGGTGAATCCGGTTCGGCAATCACGACGGGGGAACCTGACAAAAGCCTTCTGATCGCCGCTATTCGCTACCAAGACTTGGAAATGCCTCCCTCGGGTAAACTCCCAGAAGAGGAGATCCAAGTTCTCGAAACATGGGTGCGGATGGGTGCCCCAGACCCTCGCATCACACCCGCGAAGATTGGAGGCATGACTGCCGAACAAGCCCAATCGTGGTGGGCCTTTCAACCCCTGCCACCTGTCGCCAGTGACTTCACTTCAAACTCGATCGATCGAGCGATCGACGCGGTCCTTGACGAACGCGGAATCGCCGCCAGTTCTCCTGCCGATAAACGAACTTGGTTGCGCCGCGCTACGTACGACCTGACCGGCCTGCCTCCAACAACGGAAGAGATGGACGCGTTCCTCGCTGATTCCTCGACGGACTCAGACAACCATGTCCTCGAACGACTCCTCGCATCGCCTCAATATGGAGTGCAATGGGGTCGCCATTGGCTCGACGTGGTCCGGTATGCCGACACCGCCGGAGAAAATACCGATCGCCCACTCGTGCACGCCTGGCGGTACCGGAACTGGGTCTTTGATGCGTTCAATCGAGACTTGCCGTACAACCAGTTTGTCCAAATGCAAATCGCTGGGGATATCCTCTTCGCGAACGCTCCGGACACGCAGCGCAGCGAAGGGATCATCGCAACAGGCTATCTCGCTATTGCACGACGATTCGGCCATGATATCGATAAAGATATCCACCTGACCTACGAAGACATCATCGACAATCTTGGTAAAAACTTTGTCGGGATCACCACTGGTTGCGCTCGATGCCACGACCATAAATACGATCCGGTTACCGCCGACGACTACTACGGGCTGATGGGCTTCCTTGCCAGCACGAAATTCTCGTTCCCCGGTTGCGAGCCTAAAGGACAACCGAAGGACATGGTCCCACTTCTCGCCCCGAAGGAGGTCGAGTCGCTGATGCAGCCATGGAAGGAACGTAATGCGATTTTCGAGGCGGAAAAGAAGAAACGCCAAGAAGTAGCGGATCTCGCGCGTAAATCGTTGAAAGAGCAACTCTCTACCGCAACGCATCTCCTCGCTCACGGAAAAATCGCTGAGGGGGCTTCCGTACCGATCGCTACGAACTCATCTCAATCGCTCGAATCGATCTCTGTTCGAAAAGGCGAAGTCCTCCAATTGACAGTGTTACCAAACGACAATCATGGTGCCGACTCCACCTTCGTCGACTGGACGATACGTTCCCAAAACGCTCCGGACCAAGTTTGGAGCACTTCCGAGTTGATTTCGGACTTTTTGCAGTCCAACCCTCATCCAGGTGCCCACGGTGCAACTTGGTTCTTGTTAGACGCAACGGATGGTCCGACTCCGCTCCTCGAGAAACGCAAATCGAACGGAGGTAGCGAGGCTATTCAATCCTGGAGTATCGGCAGCGAACCGTCTGTTTTCGTGAATACCGCAGAGGGTCCAACGAACGTATGGACCTCGCTAAGTGCGAAATCGCTCTTTGTGCATCCAGGCCCAAGCCGCACTGTCGCGATCGCTTGGACCAGCCCCATCGATGGAATGGTAAGCATCGAGGGTCGAGTCGCGGATGCTCATCCCGCTGCCCTCGATGGAGTTTCGTTTCGACTGGAGCATTTCGCGTCCACCGACATCGGCGAAAAACTCCTTGCGATCGCCGATGAGAAACTGGCTCCTCTGCAATCGCCTGGGCCAGCACCTGAGATCCCGGTTGCCTATGCGGTCGCGGAAGCCTCCCCGGTCCACTCGAAGGTGCACCTCCGAGGTGATCCGGAAAAGCTAGGAGCAGAGATTCCGCGTCGGTGGATTTCTGTGCTCGGCGGAGATCCCTTGCCTGAAAATGCAGGTAGCGGACGCAAGCAGCTCGGGGATTGGATCGCCTCCGAACCCATCGCCGCCCGAGTGATGGTGAACCGCGTATGGCAGCTCCATTTCGGACAAGGCCTCGTGCGTACCCCAAACGATTTTGGTTCCCGAGGGGATCTTCCCTCGCATCCAGAACTGCTCGACCAACTCGCAGCGTATTTCGTCCAGCAAGGATACAGCATCAAATCGCTTCACCGACTCATCATGAACACTGCAGCCTACCACCGCAGCAGCGAAGCCAAGGAAGAAGCCGCACAACGAGATCCAGAAAATAAATTTCTCTCGCATTTCAATCGACGCAGACTCACTGCCGAGGAAATGCGCGATAGCCTCCTGGCGGTTAGCCAGCAACTGGATCTGACTCCATCGCAATCCCATCCATTTCCACCCGAAGCGAGCTGGACATTCACGCAGCATGATCCGTTCAACGCCGTGTACGATACCAACAAAAGAAGTGCCTACTTGATGGTGCAACGCCAACGGCGACACCCATTTTTGGCACTCTTTGATGGAGCGGACCCCAATGCCAGCACCCCGGTACGGCAGTCCACCACAGTCCCTACCCAAGCGTTATATTTTCTCAATGACCCCTTCTTCCATACTCAAGCAACCCAAGTGGCGACCGCCTTGCTCAAGCAGCCCGACGACGAAACTCGGATCCGAAATCTTTTTCAGCGAAGCCTTCTGAGAGACCCGACTCCGAGCGAACAAAGTCGATTGGTGGATTTCGTGAAGCTATATGGCGCTAGCCCTGAGGAAAACTGGGGAGCCGCCGCGCGTATCCTGCTCGCATGCAATGAATTCCTCTATCTGGACTAAGGCGAACAACTCCCGATGTTACCCCCGATCCTTACCAATCGCCGATCGATTTTAAGTTCTGTCGTCGGTTCGACATTGCTCTTCCCTGCTATCGTCGATCAACTGCTCGCCGACAATCGCGAACTCGGGACGGATCCGTTGATGCCGCGAGAACCCCACTTTCCCGCGAAAGCGAAACGGGTCATCTTCCTGTTCATGACGGGCGGGGTTTCTCACGTCGATACTTTCGATCCCAAACCCGCGCTCACCAAGGATCATGGGAAAGAGATTAAAGCAGACCACCCTGAGATCAAGGATCGACCGGGATACGAACGCATTTTCCTCAAAAAGCCTCAATGGGAATTTGCCCCGCACGGACAATGCGGTACAGAGGTCAGTACCCTTTTTCCACACGTTGCCACCTGCGTCGATGATATCGCTCTCATTCGATCGATGCACACCTCGCACTCCAATCACTACAACGCAACACTCGGAATGCATACGGGCTCGTTCGCTCAATCGCGACCGAGCATAGGCTCATGGATGACCTATGGACTCGGAACGATCAATCGCAATCTCCCGGGGTTCATTGTGATCGCTCCCAAACAGACGTATGCCGGTACACAGGTCTACGCGAATGATTTTCTTCCAGGAGCTTTTCAAGGCACGCTGGTCGTTCCTGGTTCCGAGCCGATTCGCAACGTCGCCCCCCGAACCCCAGCCGCGAAACAACGGATGGAACTCGAAGCGTTGAAAGCCATCAACCAAGAGCATCTCGCAGCCCGCCCCATGGATGGATCCTTGGCGGCCCGTGTGCAATCCTTCGAAACAGCCTTCGGGATGCAGACAGCCGTTCCAGAGGTGTTCGATTTGAGTGGTGAAAGCGACGCAACCCTTGAAAGCTACGGCCTAAAACGTGGACAAACGACAGGATTTGGTTGGCAATGCCTCGCCGCGCGGCGACTGGTCGAGCGCGGCGTTCGCTTCGTGGAATTGATCGACACTGGTTCCTCAGGCAATTGGGACGCTCATGGTGACATGATGACCCACGAACCGCTGGCAAAGAATGTCGACCAACCGATCGCCGCACTCCTAAAGGATCTCAAGCAACGAGGCATGCTCGACGACACACTTGTTGTTTGGACGACCGAGTTCGGTCGAACTCCGTTCAACAACACTGCAGAAGCGAAAGGGCGTGAGCATCATCCATGGGCGTTCAGCTCCTGGCTAGCTGGGGCTGGAGTCAAGCCCGGTACTGTCTACGGAGAAACCGATGAACATGGCGTCCGCGTCGCTAACAACGGGGTCCACGTCCATGACTTCCATGCCACAATCCTACACCTCATGGGATTCGATCATGAAAAACTTACCTTCCGCCACAGCGGCCGCGACTATCGACTCACCGATGTCGAAGGCAATGTCGTCCAAGCTGTATTAGCATAGTCGCGACTCTTTCATTCGCGTTGTGCAACTACCAGTCGTCGGTCCGAAACGGGGATGCAGGGAGTCCATCACGATTGTAAAGATTAGCGCCATCGGGGTTCATGGTGAATGCGTACCGGACGGCGACCGGGTTTTCAATATCTGGGTGGCTGCACACGACGGTATCTCCTTCGATCGTGGCTTGGGCCCATTTCCAATCACGATCCGATCCAGCGATCGCGAATCGCTTCAGTGGCTCACCCTCAGCAGACGTTGCTACGTCGCGTCCATGTTTGCGACCGACCATCAGCCCCGCGCCGACGTGATCAAATTCAAGAACCGCTTTGTTTCCTGAGACACTGAGTCCACGGTACAAAGGCCCGGATACTTCGATCTTTTTCCCGTACTGATTGGCGAGCGCCCATCGTGCTAAACGTTCCCCCACGTCCAATTTGTTCTTTGGGTGAATGTCCTCTGCGTCACCGATATCGATGGCAACCGCCATGCCCGTATTGGGCAAACTCAAGCATCGACGTTGGGCATCCCGGAAAAACGCCCACCCCTCCGCATTTGCTGGATCGTTGGAGGGTTTTTGCCATGATGCCAACTGAACAAAATAAAACGGGAGTTCTGGGTCGCCAAACCAATTCCTCCAATCGGTAATCATGGCGCGCTTTTTCTCAAGGTATTGAATGCCGTCGGCAGCGCTACCAGCGTTGTTCTCGCCCTGATACCACAATACTCCGCGCATCGCAAACGACTTCAGTGGATGGATCATCCCATTGTGGAGCGTTACACAACGTGGCCGGAACATCTTTTCACCGAACGGAAAATCAGGGACAGCTGGAGGCATGGGAATCTCTCGTCCCTCATCCATCGCCCCCTTGGCCTCGAGCGTCCATTTCTCCACCGAAGGAACGACGCCTGCGAGATCCTTTTGATACTGCGCGAGGGAATCTCGCATCATTTTTGCGTACGGTTCGAGGACTGGCGTGTTCATCAAGGTATCTTGCGACATCCAACACTCGATGTTGGTTCCACCGACACTCGATCGAAGCAGTCCTATGGGAACCCCCGTCTCTCGATGAACCCGCCGTGCGAAATAATATCCCACCGCTGAAAACCCGTGAGATGTCTCTGGCCTAGAAACGAACCACCTTCCTTTCACATCTTTTTGAGGCGTCGAAGCAAAATGGTACTCGACTCCAAAATGGCGAATCAGAGGGTAGTCCGACGCGCGAATGTCCTCGGCCGCGTCGCATCCACCCAACGCCCATTCCATATTGGACTGACCACTGCATAACCACACATCACCGAGCACTACATCTCGAATGCGTAGTTCATTGCTCGCGGAGACGATCAAGTCCCTCCCCTCGCGCGATACGCCTTGTGGACCCAACGTGCATTCCCAGCGCCCACCCTCGGACACGATTGCCTCCGACGTTTCCCGTCCAAACGCAACGCGTACCTTCTCCCCAGGTTCCCCCCATCCCCATACCGGCAGAGGACGATCCCGTTGCAGAACCATATGATCCGAGAAAATCGCCGGTAAACGCACCTCAGCGCGTGCAACGCCGTTTCCGAATTGCAGAACGAGACCAGTCCAACATGCAGTGAAAAGCACCTTGGTCAAAAGCGTTCTGGTCAAAAAAGCTCCGCTAACACCATTGATTCGCATCCGTTGTTTCCTATTCAAGCAGACTCAGTGAACACCGTCGACAGTTTTGTGGACGGAGCGTTTCGCCGAATAGTGTCGGCATCGGGAGGAGAGCGATTTATTCTAGTCGCTCGAGGCGCATTGACTTTCTATCGATCACCAAATTTCCTGCTGCTCCCCGGACTCCCACCAAAACCTCGACGCTCGCTCGATCCTCAAGCACCGTGATCTCCATGGCGATCTCTTGCCACATTGCATCTCCCTCCCAACGCAACCAGCGTTCGTCGCGTTGCGTACCGTAAACGATCGTTTCCAGATTCTCAGCATCCAACGGCTGTAATTCCGAAACGCGAAACCGCCCTCGCAGAAAGTACTTGCCTCGCGAAAGCAACATCGGGCACCGCCACGCTCCCATTCCCGATTGCTCTCCTAAGAAATCCACTTCCAAACGTTCATCGCTGGTCCCCTCTCCTGAGACTGTCGCCGCGATCCTGTCACCGTCGGTGCTTGGATACCACGAATCCAACGGAACAGAACCTTTTAAAGGTATTTCTACTGGAACGGGATCTTCATCTTCCAATTGCGCGAGCATGTTTTCCGCTCGCTCGCGAATCCGTTGCTTGAGATCCTCAACCTTTTGCCGGTGTTGATCCTGAAATTCTCCGCCTAATTCTCCAATACTTTCCTGCAATTGCACCGATTTCTCTTCGATCGCTTCTAGAAGTTCGTCCGGTGGGTAAAAGATCGGCATCAGTTCGCGCACTTTTTCGCGGTATTGGTTCCTCAAGGTGTCGGAACTCATTACCACACGTGCAACCAACGCCCCGTTGGGATCAAACAGAGGCATCCCAATGTCGCCGAAGATCTGGTCCATCCCGTGGGGTAGAAATACCGCCCGATTGGAATCCGGGTCCAAGTACAACCGGTAATTATTGGCGCTGTTGCAATAGCCGTCCCAATGCGCCACCATCCTCTCCAACGCGAAAAAGGTCAGAAACCGATCGAGATCGATCAGCTCCGAGAACCCCTCTACGCGTGCCTGAAAATCTCCACTCCCCAATCGTGTTGCGATCGTACGGAGATCGCTGTGATCGTCGACGCCATCACCTGCATCCTTTTCGAGTTCCGCATCCAGATCCTGCACAAATCCGCCATCGTATAGATTTCCCTTTGCCTCAGTAAAAAAACGCTGGATCAGGATCTCATCGTATCCCTCGCGAAGCACATACAATTCGGGCGGCCGGTCGTTGATCGTAAGGACCGCATGGGCCACACGAGGTGCGGGATAATGGGCCCGCCGAAAGACTTCGCTTCCCAACCACTCGTTCAAATACGTGTCATCCTGAACTGAATTGTTCAAGTGGAATTTGTCGAGAGAATGGAAACGCACTCCCTTCTCGTACTTGTCCATGTTGATCGTAAAGCCAGGTTTCCCATCGAACCCCTGAAAACTACCGGCTGCTCCTTTTAACTTGATACCGATGGTCGAAAAAATCGCCCGCCCCGATTCCTCCAACGACGCTCGTACATAAGGCCTGTCGTCCCGCTGCAGTTTACCGATGTTGCTCTCGGAAATGCCGAGCTTCAAGGCATGCACCCCACGGTAGGAAAATACCTCGGCACTCGCATCGGAAGTCGCAGCGTTGGGAAGAGACAGTTCTGAACGGGGCGATTCTGAACGCCCCCCGATCACCCCAGGGACCGAATCGGTACCCAGTCGTGGCTTGGATCGGTCACACCCCACCCCCGATACTATGCCCACGGCAACGAAGATTACGATCCAAAAATAACTTGGATGGACACAATCCATAGAGACCTTGGCGGGCTCCGTTGATGGGGCTTTAAAATCAATAGGATCCATAAAATATTCCGCTAGCGCATCGCCTGTGATACCCATACGCCCAAATGCACTGACCACTTTCCAGTGAGTTCCTTGGCAACTACAAACACGCCTTGTTTCACGCTACAGTATCATCCTCCTTCGTGCGTTACTTCGCAATTGGGTAAAGTCAGCACAAGAGGTCAGCACTAGAGGTCAGCAAGGATACTTGCGAGTTATTATGAGTCAGCAACCAACGAACCATGGACATGCATCGCAAGCCGTAAAACGCCGACAAGGAACCGTCCAGTACGACCATTCGGGACGAGTCATTTTGGTTACCGGTGGGTGCAATGGGATCGGAAGAGCTATCTGTGACGGGTTTGCAACATCAGGTGCCACTGTGGTCTGTGCCGACATCGATACGAACCTTGCCGAGAGCTTACCTCCAGGGATTCATTTTCGGAAAACCGATGTGGCACTCGAAGCTGATTGCCAATCCGTCGTGGACTGGACGGTATCCCAGTTTGGGGGCCTCGACGTTTTGGTCAACAACGCGGCGATCCAGCCAGCGTCGTCCTATGTTCGGATCGAGGATGTGAGCCGAGACGATTACAATCGCATGGTTGCTATCAACCTGACGGGATTTGCGTTCATGGCCAAGTATGGGCTCAAGGCGATGCGGCAGCAACAGTCGGGAGTTTTAGTCAACATCGCGAGCGGTCAAGCGCACCGAACCTCCCGCGGCGTGCCCGTGTACGGGCCCATCAAAGCTGCCAACGTCCTTCAAGCGATGCAGTGGGGCGTTGAATACGCGCGCGACGGAATCCGAGTCGTCAGCGTCTCACCCGGAGCGATCAACACCCCATTGGTCCAAGCGATCCTGGAACAGCAAGGAGGTGAAAAGGAACTCGCGAATCGCCATCCGCTAGGACGCCTCGGCCAACCCGAAGAGATTGCGCACGCCGTACTATGGCTCACCAGCAGTGCGGCATCATTCATCACCGCTACCGACCTTGCTGTCGATGGTGGATTGGGTGGTTTCGGTTCTTTTGCAGACCCCTATCCCAAGCAGTAATCATCCCGCGCAGTAGCGTGCGGCTTTGGCGATCCTCGAATAACCGCAATCCTCGTACCACCAATCGCACGAACACCCATTCAAAATTGATCCATGAACGACGCATCTCTGCTTATGGGCGCCCGACGACTTCGAATCGCGGTCTTGATGGTTTCTATTCTCGCCATTAGTACAACCGCGCAGCAGTTATTCGCACAAGACTCAATTCCACGCGATGCGTCTGAGCACGCGTTGCGTCATCCCGCATGGACCAGTGATGTTGTCTACTGGGAAAGTAGTGTGCTGCTTGACGCTGAGGATGGGGCATCTCCGCGAGCTAGGCTAGCGCGCGGAGCTCTCGAAATCCTAGCCATTCGCTCCGCGGATCGCGCAAAGACCTTGGACAAGGACTTCCGGCTAGACCCGAGCGAAAAAAACATTTTGCTGCAACAAGCTCCGAGTGTCACGACGATCAAACTATCAGAGCTCTATAAATCCCCGAATGCGCCGCAAAGTTATCGCCATCGGATCGGCAATGAGAATCAGTGGTTACTCTACGCACCCGGACGTTGGTTCCATGACCGAAACATCGAAGTCACCTACCGCGCTGAGAAAATCAAAGATGCGACTCCCATTAAATCCATTCTTGGTTACCTACCAAGGACGCGTCAGCGTCTTCTCGATCGTGTGCCAGTCCGTATCGCGATTAGCGGGGACAGCATCTCAACAGGATTGGACGCATCGAAAACAGCCGACGCCGATCCCCTACAGGAAGGCTATGTCGAGCTACTCGCACAACAACTCAGAAACGACTTCCAATGCGAAATTATGGTCAACAACCGTTCGGTGCCTGGTTGGAGCGTTGCCAATGGGAATGATGATGTGCATAACCTGCTCGCTGACCAACACGATCTCGCTATCATCGCTTACGGGATGAACGATGTCGGCCGCCGCGATCCAAAATGGTTTCACGACCAACTCCAAATACTGACCCAAAAAGTGCGCACACTCTCCCCGGATGCCGAGATTGTGCTGGTCTCGCCCATGCTAGGCAATAGCGAGTGGATCCATACACCCCCAGAAATGTTCGCAAAATACAGCGATGAAATGAAGAAGCTCGTCGGACCGGGGATCGCCATGGCAGATGTTACCGCCGTATGGACCTGGATGAATCAACGCAAGCATTTTTTTGACATGACCGGAAACGGACTGAACCACCCTAATGATTTCGGGCACCGAGTCTATGCGCAATGCATCCTTCAATTACTACCGCCACCCCCTGAGTGACATTTCAGGTAGCGACCGGTTTCTAATCGCATCGGCGTGGCCTTCCATCGCGGGTACCGAGTGGGGCCCTTTGCGACTCGCAATTCCCCATTCGCTTGGAATTACAAACGCCAATAACCCCAGCATCATCACCCATTCGAACAAGAATAGATTCATCGATAATTCAATACCCATGTGCAACGACACCCCAGCAAAGATCGCCAGCTTTCGCGTCCCACGAAACCATAGCGCCACCGGCAAGGTAGCTTCAATGAAGAGTGCTCCCCACGTTAATCCCGCACTGACCCAGAAGTGATCGAAGTAGACCGAGGGTACCAACCGCCCAAAGTTATCGGTCATCCGGGAAACGTACCACATCGCAGTCCCATTCTGCCATGTCTCGCCCGAAAGCTTGCTTAGCGCCGCCGAAGCGTAAATCGCTGCCATTTCGATTTGGATCAACCGCAACCCCCAAGCCGATGCGTGTCGCCGGGCCCTTGCGACAGACTCACTGGAGCGTCGAAGAATCGACCAATACGCATCGAGTGGTAACCAAATCATCATGAAAGCAAAGATCCTGAAGACGGTATCCTCGCCATCATTGATCAATGGATTGCGATTCTGGAACGAAATGAGCCACACAAAGATCGCCGCAGCCTGAACCCGTGAAAACACTCCGAAGAGCATCAACGTGGCATGCAGTAGCAACGCCAGGAGCGCTCCGCGAATCACGAAGGGCGTGGAAGGTATCAGATAAAACAAAGACCATCCTACGGGCCTCGTCGTAAGTTTCGCCGTGCTGACACTCATGACGCCGGTGTCGCTGAACCACCTATCAGCATCATCCCACACTACCGCAACTTGAATAAGGATGAGGGTGGCAAACCCAATCCTGAATAGCGAAGCGATGCGAGGATCGCAGCCTTCGAACAAGAACCGATCCCAGGCATCCATGCATCTCGAGGAAAAACGAAGCCATCCGCTCATTTCGAATACTCGCGACGAAGCAAGAAACGATTTTGATTGCTCCAAACTGTCTCGGACTGCTTGGGCATCGGATTTTTTCCACTGAGTACCATGCGTTGCTGATACTGATAGAGCTTGATATCGAGTATCGGTGGAACCAGATCTATACCAGGAATCAATTCGTTGGCCTCACTCCACCTCATCGCGGGCACCGCATGCTCTTTGGCGGGAATCGTACGGTGAAGGTAGGCCGCTAAATCGGAGCACGCGTAATGATTCTGCCCAACACGTTGGTAGTAGTTCATGTGGCGAAAGCGATAGAATTTGTCCCATGCGGTGGCTCGTGCCCAATCGGGAGAACTCCAAGTTCCCTGCTGACGGTCGCCATCGGTAACCTCCGCGACGATGGTTCCATTTTTCAGGATCGGATTCGGCGCAAACAGCGGCCAATCTCCTTGAGACAGCCCAATCGAACCAAGGACTGGAAAAAGAGATTTCTTGATCGGATTCAAAAACTCAATATTCGCTGGCATCGTGTCGATCGCGATCACGAGTGCACACAGACATACAAAACCACGGATCGCGATACGATGCTCTTTATCGTTGGGCAACTTAGATCCAGAACAGGTCGATTCTGTTTCCGTCGCGTGGTTTAAAGGTTCCATCGATCTGTCCGTCTTTGTGGTACCGAATCTGCCCGTCGCTCCAGAAATCCAGAGGAATGAATGTGCGAAAGGGTGATAGCACTCAAGTTTGATCGCTGAAAGGCAGGTCGGTAACGCAAACGAACAGGATTACGTCGCGTCCCCAATTTCAAGGGCGGTACAACTCCTACGAACCGTGCATTCGCCCTGCGTCTTCGCGACAAACCAACAAGCGTCCTAGGCTGTCGTCGATTCCGGAATCGATTCGAACTCGTGCGTTGAACGTTTGAATTTCACAAGAATCCGAGACCTTGGGTGCAGAGAGGGCAAATTGATCGGTTTTAGCCTTCGAAACACTTCTTTTTACGAGCATTCTATCGGAACAGGCTGTTTTTTCTTGCTTCCAAATTACCCTCAACGACCATAAAGGGAATCCCGCCTGATGCCTGAATTGTGCTCCGATGAGACGCGAAGAACTCCTTTCGTTTTTTGACAACTCCCCAACCGCTCGGTTGCTCCGATCCGATCTCGGTGCTTGCGTAATCGCATTCCTCTACGACACCTTCAAAGCCTCCTCGCTCCTCTCGATTTCGCAATCGGATCTAAAAGCTCGACTCAAAGAGTTTCAGAGCGAGGTCCATGCCTCAAATCCTTCCATCATGCCGGGTTCGCCGGAGCGGTATCTCAGCCAATGGACGCAATCCCAATGGATCTGCCGCTTCGTCGATTCGAACTCCTTGGAACCGCAGTTCCAACTCTCGCACCATGCGGAAGAAGCGATTCGTTATGTCGAAGATTCCATCACGCGACGCCAGCAATTGGTCGGTACCGAAAGCCGATTGCGATTAATCATCGATACGCTGAACGACATCGTCCGTGGATCCTCCGATGACCCTGGAAGACGCTTGGCATCCCTTCATTCCCAAAGAGATGCCATCCAACGCGAAATTGATGCTATTGAGTCCGGGGATCGATTTCATGTCTACAAGCCAAGTCAGATTCGCGAACGGTTTCAAACAGCTATCCACCTGCTGCGCGAATTGCAGTCCGATTTTCGAAATGTCGAAGATCGATTCCAACAAATCGCCCGCCGCGTCCAGCAATTAAAAGCCTCTGGCCTGGACAATCGGAGCTCGATCCTCGGATATGCACTCGATGCGGAGGAAGCCTTGAAGCACGAAGATGAAGGAGTCAGCTTCTACGCATTCGTTCGTTTCCTCCTCTCCCCGACGGAACAAGCTACCCTCAGGAAGCAAATCCAGGAAGTCCAGGAATTAACACCATTAGCGGACCAAAAGGAGTCACTCGATCGATTGGGAAAAATGGTCCCGTCTCTGTTAGCCGAAGCGGACAAAGTGATGCGTACCACAGCTCGCCTATCCTCGTCTTTGAGACGGTTGCTCGATTCGAAATCAGAAGCCCACCGCACGCGACTGACCCAAGTTCTTTCCGAGATCCGCGACGCAGCCGTGTTGCTGCGCGATTCCCCTCCCAACGGCATCTCGATCAAACTCGATACGGACGCTTCCCTGCAATCACCCTTTGCTCGCCCATTTTGGGTCCCCGAAGCTGGCTTTCAATCCCTCCCCGTCGAACCCCAATCCATCGCCCCCGAACAAATCAGTCTCCTTGCCTCGGCGTTTTGCAAGCTGGTCCGTTTGGACATGCGCAAACTCCGAAACAATATTCGAGAGGCTACGTTCGAGGGTAACGTCTGCTCATTGAAAGAACTGATCGAACACTCTTCATCGGACATCGGAATCGCCCAAGTCCTCGGGTACCTGCAGATTGCTCACGATGACGCGCACGAAATCGACTTCATGCACCACGAATGGATCGAACTGCCTGCAGATCAGCATCCGATCTCGCCAAAACGAATTAGGGTACCCAAGGTCCTCTTCACGGCCAAAGCAAAAAATAGAGCATTCGCAAGGAAACCACGTTGATGGACACCATCCCCAATCTTTCCGAACCGGAATCGTCACGGTCGATTATTGTCGGTCGCCAAGACTGGAGTGGAGTGGCGGTAAGGCTGCTGCAGGGAGTCGTCTACCAAGATGATCACGCCGTCGCATGGGAAACGTTGCTTAACTCCCACGCTGAGTTGAAGAACTATTTTGCAACGATCGGGCTTTCCGTCATCGTCGATGAAGTTAATGCAATGGCGTATCTACGGCAGAACGACGAGCCGATCGAAGGCACCGCGGAGACTAGCCTTCCGAGACTCTTTCGCCGACAGCCACTCTCCTACGAACAAACGCTCCTGTGTGTGCTACTTCGCGAAGAACTCCGGCAATTCGAAGAAAACGATGTGCAAAACGAACGCTGCATCGTCCAACAAGTCAACTTGCTCAGCGTTTGGCAGGCATTTTTTCCGGATTCAAGCGATACCGTCAAACTGAATCGGACTCTAAATGCCACATTGCGTAAATTGGAAGAACTCAGGTTCGTAAAGCAGTTTGAAAAGGATCCCCCGTCCTGGGAAGTATGCCGCATTCTCAAAGCCCGATTGCCACTTGAAGAGCTTGAAAACCTCCGGAAAACCTTGCTCGCAGAGGTTTCCAAAAAACAGATGCGACAGAGTTTCGATCGTCCTTCCCTCAGCCCATTGAGCCATGAGGAATAACGAAACCATGAAATCTGTCAAAAAGCCAAACCGGGCTCCCTCCACCGTGGAACCCGAAGCGCGGAAAATTTCCATGCAACCAGGATATCGACTGTCCCTCTTGGAAATCTTCAATTGGGGAACGTTTGATGGCGCTGTTTATAGTATTGAACCTGATGGCCACGCGACCTTATTGGTCGGTGAAAACGGATCCGGGAAATCGACAGTCATCGACGCCCTCTTAACACTGCTCGTACGCCCACAGACACGGAACTACAACGTAGCCGCCGGCGCGGGCAAGCAAGAGCGCGATGAACGCACCTACTGCCGCGGTGCCTATGACAGCACGATCAGCGCCGAAGGCAAATCACAAGTACAGTACCTGCGCCCGAGCACCGGAACATACACTGCTCTCCTTGCCGTATTCTCCAAAGGCGTTGCAGATGCCCCACTACGAACCACCCCCGAGGAAAATGCGTTTACAGTTGCCCAAATCCTCTACATGAATGCCGACAACAGTTGCCAGCGAATTTATGCAACGAGCCTCGGCAGGCGCACCATCAGCAAGGACCTGAACGGTTTGCAATCGGGCGCTTCGATGGTGAAACAGCTCAAGGAACGAGGCTTTGAGATCCATACGAGCTACCAGCAATACTTTCAGTGGCTGCAACGTCGAACAGGGCTCCGGTCCAAAGCGATGGATATCTTCAACCAAACGGTCGCTGTCAAAGACGTTCAAAGGCTGGACTCGTTCATCCGCCAGCACATGCTGGAAAAGCATTCCTGGAGCGACAGACTTGCGAAATTGTTGACTCACTTTCATGAATTGTCTGAGGCGCATCGGCATCTCTTGAGGGCTCGCCAACAGGTGGAGTTGCTCGAGCCAATCGCGTTGGCCGGCGCAGGCTACCAGCAACAACTTCACGATGTCTCGAACGCCCGAGATCGACTCGAAGCGTTGCCGTACGCGATCGCTGAATCGACGGTGAAATTGCTTTCTCCCATGTGCGACGAATGGGAAAAGTTGATTGAAATGTCTCGCGAAAATGCCGAGCTTATCGACCATACGCTCGAAAAGAAAAGACGGGAAATCGCGCGTCTCGAAGTTCAACTCGAGGGCAACGTCCCTCCCTCGCATGCATACGCGCAATCCAGAATCGAGCAACTGCATCGATGGATCGAGGCCTCTGAAAGCAATTCGCAGCGCAGGAAGGATCTGCTCCAACGCCTCGGGTTACTTACCCATCGACCCTCCGAAGCGGATCCCCAACAACTTCGCGAGAACCTTTCAGAACGCAAGTCCTCCATCACCCAGAACCGTCACTCATTGCTCAGGCAAAGGGACGATACCAACCGCTCTATCTCTACACTTCAGCATCAATTGCGTAACGACCGCGATTCCGTTGAGTTTTTAAAAACCAGCCAATCAAAGCTTCCTGAGTCACTGATTTCCGTTCGCGATGCACTTTGCAAAAAATTGCGCATCCGCAACTCGGAACTACCGTTTGTCGCTGAACTGATCGCAATATCTCCCGACCAACAGGCTTGGGCCGATTCCGTGGAACATGTGCTTCATGGTTTCGCTCGAAGCCTTCTCGTACCGGAGGCCCACTACGAACGTGTCACCAAATACATCGAGCAAAACCGTCTTGTCGACTCCAAGGGCCAAGGGCAACGGATGGTCTATTTACGTATACCTTCAACATCCTCCCCGTCGGTCGCTATAACCAGCACCACGAAGCCGAATGTTTCACAGCTTCCCGGTAAGCTCCAATTCCGCGAGCACCCTTTGACCCCATGGCTCCAAACCGAGATCAATCATCGTTTCAATGTGAAGGCGTGCGACTCGATCGAAGATTTTCAAAAAACTCCCCCACCTGCGATGACGATCAATCGGCATTTCAAGGTCGGACCCCATCGGCATGAAAAAAGTGATCGATCCACCCACGGAGGTTCGCACGGCCGCCATCTTGGCTCCCACGTGTTGGGCTGGAACACGAGCGATCAAATTGAGATGCTCCTTCAATGCATCGCCGAGGGAGAGACAAAAATCGCTCACCTCACGCGCGAAGTCGATCGACTGACGGCAGAGGAAGAGCGATTCGTTGGGGAAATGGTCGCCATCGATCAACTGCTGATGATCGAGCCTAACGATTCCATCCAACTCGCTGAACACAAGCAGGAACTGGAGAGCTTACAGCAATCAATCGCTCCGTCGAAAAGCGAGTCGAATGCATATCCCAAGCTCCAGTCGCGAATTGCAGGTCTTCGTGCTGAGGTTAAGCAATTGCAAGAAGAGCGCGATGAGCATCTCGGTACTCGAACACAAGTGCTCATGGAATCGAAAAATGGAAGGGCTATTCTCGAGCGAGCACGCAAACAACTCGAGTCGCTGCGGTCTTCCAACCAGGAATTACAGCAAGAAAAGCTACGAGAGGAGATCCAGCGTGAGATTGGCGGTCAATGGTCGCTGGAAAACCTTCACGCTCAAACAGCCCAATGGGATAACACGTATCGAAAGCGCTATGATCGCGCCGTCGAAAAAATGCAGCCCTTTGTCAAGGAGGTTACGGCAGGCATGGCTCGCTATCTCCGCGCATTCCCAGAGGCGAGTGTGGATCTCGATCCCGATATCGCGTCCCTTCCGAGCTTTGAAGCGTTGCACGAAAAACTCAAAGCGGATGATTTGCCTCGTTTTGAGTCTCGCTTTAAAGATCGACTCAACGAGAAAGTCCTTCACGAAGTTGGATTGTTTCACAGCAGTTTGGAAAACGATCGGCAGGAAATCCGAGAGAAGATCGAGCAATTGAATCAAGCCCTACGGCTGTTGGAATGGAAGCCTGGAACTCATATGCGACTGGAGGCGAACGATGTTTCGGATCGCGAAATTCAGGAGTTTCGAAGGGAACTGACGAGTTGCCTGGACCGCACACTGGACGCCTCGCCCGAGACGAATGAAGAGAGCTTTGTGAGGATTGCGAAACTGATTGCGAAATTACGCGATCCCGCTGCGGAACGTTGGAGAGATAAAGTTGTCGATGTCCGTAACTGGTTCCGTTTTGCCGCGCGCGAGATAGTCACAGAAACCGGAGAGTCCCGAAGTTATTACGAAGGCGGAAGTGGGCAAAGCGGCGGAGAGAAAGGGAAGCTGGCGTTTCTTGTCTTGGTCGCAGCGATCGCCTACCAATACGACTTGGATCCACAGCATGAAGATAACAGTCGATTTCAATTCGTTATGGTCGATGAAATGTTCTCGAGAAGCGATGACGCGCATGCGGAATACGCGCTAGACCTATTCCATCGATTCGGTCTGCAGCTGCTCATCGTGGCGCCGCTCGACGCCAAAGTGCGAGTGACTGAACCGTACGTGGGGACCTACGTCCAAGTCCTGAAAGACAAACAGACGAACCGTAGCTCATTGATCACCATCACCGCAGAGCAGATCGAAAAACGATGATTCGATCTGCCCTGTGGACTTCAAACTGTCGTTACATCATCCCGCGAGACCCTGGGGTAGGACTTAGTACTCGAGAACGCGCGGCAGCTTTTTCGCCTCCTCGATCCAACTGGTGATCTCGGCCAAGCTTGGTGGCTGTCGCGTATTCTTTTTCTCTTTGTTGACTGCAGAAACCTTGGTTTGCAGATTCTTTGGAACGCGGGTAGCTAGCTCGATGACCGTGTCAACGCCAGACGCTTCGAGGAGCTGCGAGTACTCCGAGCTGATCCCCTTGACTCGGTACAAATCCGCCATATTCGCAAACTTGAGTATCCACTTCTCGCTGATCCCGGTCTTCTC
Source organism: uncultured Pirellula sp. (assembly GCA_903892355.1). GTDB lineage: Bacteria > Planctomycetota > Planctomycetia > Pirellulales > Pirellulaceae > JBKCUI01. The sequence goes on from CAITIE010000032.1 coordinate 127,915, forward strand.
GGCCAAGTTCTTACGTTGCTTGGGTGTCTTGGTGGACTTAAGAAGTCCGTCCGTATCCTTGATACCCACGGCCAAAAATTTCTCCCTGCGAACGGGTCCAATTCCCTCAACATCATGGATCTTGTGATTCGCCACTGCTTGCAACTCCTTTTAAAATATACTCGGTCATTGAGTCATCAAAACCTACAAAATATTACGATTGAACGGAGATGCAAGCCTAGGCTCGGGTGGGTGGTCGCTAAAACCCTGAGCTCAACAACCCCGCCAGTCATTCCCGCCACCCCCCGGCATGCTCGCATCCCACCCGCTACAATCTGATGTGATGAACCGATATGCTTAAGCCGATCTCATCGCAGCGTCTTTGTATCGTCGTGAATACGAAATGTTCCCTTTGGTGAAACTCATGAAATATTTGTTATTTGCTCTAAGCACTTTCGGGCTGCTTGCCGTGCCATGGGTACTTTGCCCGTCGCAACCCACCCTCGCGCGCCCGGTTAACCTCGCCGACCCACAGATTAAGCCGCTCGATGTGAACATGCACGATTTTATGGAAGGCATGTTCCAAGCCCCCTACCGCCGGCTCAAGGTTTCCATGGCCAAGGAGCCAGCCGACAATGCTCTTTGGAAACAGCTTCGGTCGGATACGTTGATCCTTGCTGAAGGCTGCAATTTGCTCCTCACTCGTCTCCCGGAAAAGGATGGCGAAGATTGGGTGGCTCATAGCATCGCTTCGCGAGACGCTGGTGCAGAAGTTTACTCCGCTGCGAAGCAGAAAGATTTCGCGAAATCGAGAGGTGCCTACGAAAAGATGCTCACCCACTGCAACGCGTGCCACAAGCAATTCGAAAATGGCAAGCATATCCTTGAGCCATAAGCGTGATCAGCGAGGATCGCTTCGGTTCGCTCCTTCCAATTGAACGAAAAGGGTTCCGTTACCGTGGTGCATACGTCTCGAAGAACGTTCCTGCAACTCAATGCTGCTGCCGCTGCAGGAGTTGTAACGCCGCACCTACCAGCGATGGCGTCGAACCCTCAAACGAGGACCTGGCGAATTGGAGTTGTTGGCGCTACAGGCCGGGGCGATTACGGGCATGCAGTGGACATGGCGTTCAAGAAACTAGCCAATGCGAGCATTGTGGGACTTGCGGATGCGGACACCAAAGGCCGCGATGCCGCAACGAAGCGACTACAACCGGAACGCGTCTTCGCAAGCTATCGCGAGATGCTGGACACGGTGCAATGCGACGTCGTTGCCATTTGCCCACGTTGGATGGACCAGCATTTCGACATGCTGATTGCGGCAATCGATGCTGGATGCCACGTTTACATGGAAAAACCGTTCTGCCCAACATTGGAACAATCCGATACAGTCCTCCAAGCACTGCATAAGAAAAACCTCAAGCTGGCCATTGCGCACACTGGACAGTACTCACCGACTCTCCAAGTTGTCCAGCGCATCATCGCTGATGGAACCATTGGGGAATTGATGGAGTTGCGAGGCCGGGGCAAAGAAGATCAACGTGGCGGTGGAGAGGACCTTTGGGTTCTCGGCTCCCATATCCTTGGATTGATGCGAACCGTCGCCGGCGGGAATGCCACAACCTGTTCATCGATTGTCAAATCCAACGGCAAACCGATCGCTCGACGTGATGTTGTCGAGGGTGCCGAAGGCATCGGTCCGCTAGCTGGGGATCATATTCAAGCTAGGTTCACGTTTGAGTCGGAAATTATCGGAACCTTCGGATCCCGTCGCCGATTGGCGGGATCCCCAAGCCGTTTCGCGTTGCAGATTTTCGGTTCGAAGGGAGTCATAGAAATCGAAAGCGGTTTTCTTGCTCCTGCGCACATCCTCCGCGATAGCAGTTGGTCCCCGGGCCGCTCGTCAAAACCATGGGAAGTGATCACCTCACAAGGCATCGGCCAGAGCGAAACAAGGACCGATCGCACCTACGAAGATGGCCATCTCGCGGCGATTCGCGATTTATTCGATGCGATCGAGAACGATCGTGATCCATTATGCTCAGCCCGCGATGCCGCGGCGATCACCGAAATGATCGTCTCTGTTTTTGAGTCCGCTCGCACGCATTCGGAGGTCCGGTTACCATTGCAATCGCGTGTCAACCCATTAACGCTTTTCGACTGAGGCGATGCAACCTTGAGGCGAAACTCGCAGTTGTTGTTGATGGTATCCCAATCGTCGTTCATCCACGCTCTCAATTCGCAATGACAGTTCCTTGGGATGAAGATGACATACTAGTAATCGCGAATCCCAAAGCGGGGCGGTTGCAGTCCAAACAGCGTCACTATCAAGCCAGTCTTCCACCCCATGCCTGTTGGGTGACAACCGCGCATCCCGGTCATGCTGAGGAATTGGCCTTGGAGGCGAGCGCCCGAGGGTGTGGCACAGTGATTGTTGCCGGTGGCGATGGTACGATCCATGAAGCTCTCAATGGGCTTATGCGCAACCCCGACAACTTATGCGGTTTAGGGATTCTGCCTGTTGGAACCGCCAATGATTACGCGTACTCGCTTCGTGCCCAACCACATGATTCGGCTCGTTTCTCAAGGCTTTGCGATGTCGGTCTGGCAACTTGGGTGTCGGACTCTGGTTCCACAGGTAGCCGCTATTTCGCCAACGTCGCAGGGATTGGACTCCCAGGTCGCGTAGCGCATTTCGCAAGGCAAATGAAGCGGATGCCGGCAAGGATTCGGTACACGCTCGCCTTGATGCGCTGCATGGGCCCCGTCTTCCAATCACTCCGATCGGAAATCATCCTGCCGAACGCCCCTACCAGGGAATCCGTGGATTTATTGATGTTATCGGCTGCTATTGGTATCCGAGAAGGCAGCTATCCACTTACCCCGAACGCTCGCATCGACGATGGTCTATTGGACATACTCCGTGTCTCCATGCTTCGTCGTGTCGATGTGGTGCGTTACTTTCCTCGTATACTGCGTGGTGACATTCCCAAAAACGACACGCGGATCTCCGAGTTTCGCGTCGAGGGAATGTCCATCGCGAGCGATTCGCCAATCCCGTTTCATCTCGATGGCGAGGCGCCCAACGATCCGTCGGCCGCTACGGCGAAAAGTCTAACCATAAGTGTACTGCACCGACGCTTGCGAGTGGAATTGATGCATTGAACGTAAGTTCGGCGATCCGTCGGCCTTAGATCACTGTGCATCAGCCTCACTGTGCATCAGCCTCACTGTGCATCAGCCTCACTGTGCATCAGCCTCACTGTGCATCAGCCTCACTGTGCATCAGCCTCACTGTGCATCAGCCTCACTGTGCATCAGCCTCACTGTGCATCAGCCTCACTGTG
>CAITIE010000033.1 GCA_903892355.1 uncultured Pirellula sp.
ATTTCGAGCATTCGGGGCGCAATGTTGGGCCTCCGCCGGCCTTGTGCCGGTGGAGCCATGACTGGCAGCTACACATCCCGCCCCCCTACCCTCATCCCGCTTGGGGCAAAGCCCCAAGCGAAGGAATTGAGGAGCGGAGCGTCGAAGCGGGTAGCTGTCAGTTGCTGCTCCCACCGGGATAAACCCGGTGGAAAGCGATAGGGGTGGTGGGGGATGCGCGTGCAGCTGTCAGTTGTCAGTTGCTGCCCCCACTGGGCTGAACCCAGTTGAAAGCGATGCGCGGTCGTGCGGATTCGAGCTTCGGCTCTAGCCTTTAGCCTCCAGCCTCCAGCCTGCCCCCCAAAAAAACGCGAGCGGTAAGCTGCTGCGGGTTCATGATGCCTCGCCATCGAAACCGGTTGGGGGTTTCGAAGCCCGGAGCGAGACCTCGGAACTTCGCAAGCAGTTACCGCTCGTGAATTGTTCATCGGAAGTGGTGTTTGCTCGACAATCGGGGAGGATCAATACGCGTTTGGGCAATACGCGTCTGGGAATCAACACGCCCCCCGTCAGGGTAGTTTGCAAAGCAGATTTCATGCCAGATCCAGGATCGGTAAGAACTGGCCACGAATCCCCGCGAAAACTCAACCTTGAAGGCGAAATGGGCCGTCGGTTTCGATTGGCGAGTGCGACAGAGTGGCGTCGTCTGTCGCGCAGGTGCGACATTGTGACGTGGTTTGGGGCGGTAGCCCCTCCAAATTTCTCGCGAAGTGCAAGTTCCCAGGATACGGCTCCGCGTCGTCTCAGGATTTCCTCTGGCCTTGCTCGTTAGCCCGTGAGAGCAATGTCCCGGCGGTTACCTGGGATTTCTTTCCGCGACGGGCACCTAGTTCGTTGGACCTAATCCTCAATGTTTATCCCGAGTCATTCGACGATTTTTGGATCGCGTGGTATACTTTTGCCATCTCGGTGGCCTTGGCGAAGCATCACGGGTCCGGAAGTCTGCAAGTCGTTGCTGGATAACGGTTTGTGGAGATTTCTGGAGTGTGTGGCGGTTTCGCGGTGGTCGAAGTTGGCCAACTTGGGTACCAAACCACGCGTTAATGAGTATTTTTCAGGAGCAGTTCATGTCCACGACAGTCCCTTCAGGAGCTTCCCACAAGCAATCCAAGACCCAGGTTATGACCGGTGCGGACATTGTGGTGCACTCATTGGTGGAGCATGGCGTGGAGGTGGTGTTCGCCTACCCAGGTGGCTGCTCGATGCCGATGCACCAATCCCTCACCAAATACTCGGATCGTCTGCGGACGATTTTGCCTCGGCACGAACAAGGGGGCGCGTTTGCGGCCCAAGGGATCGCGCGGTCGACCGGCAAAGTAGGTGTCGCCATGGCGACGAGCGGGCCGGGAGCGACCAATCTCGTGACAGCCATTGCGGACGCAAAACTCGATAGCATCCCATTGATTGCGATCACCGGCCAAGTCCCCACGGGGGTGATCGGGACCGATGCGTTTCAGGAAACCCCGATTGTTGAGATCTGCCGTGGCATTACCAAGCATCATTACTTGGTAACCAACGTCGAAGACGTGCCTCGCGTGATGAAGGAAGCATTCCATATCGCGACCACCGGTCGGCCTGGTCCCGTTCTGGTCGACATGCCCAAAGACGTCCAGCTCGACAGCTGCGAGGTCGATTGGGACGTCCCAATGAATCTTCCGGGTTATAAACCTTCCAAACACCCGAACGCAGCGCCCGAACAGATTCGTCAAATCGCCGCTGCGATCAAGCATAGCAAACGCCCGGTCCTTTATGTCGGTGGCGGTGTGGTCAACGGCGAAGCCTCGGAAGAGTTGCGGGCACTTGTGAAGAAGACGGGGATCCCGGTCACGATGACGGTGATGGGATTGGGCCTCTATCCAGCGGACGAAGCGCTGTCGCTCGATATGCTCGGGATGCATGGCAGTGCCTATGCGAATTACGCGGTCAAGGATTGTGATCTGCTCCTCGCGTTCGGTGTTCGATTCGACGACCGGGTGACGGGTCATTTGGCTTCGTTCGCTAAGAACGCCAAAATCGTTCACATCGATATCGACGCATCGGAGCTTAACAAGAACAAAGTCGCTCACATCTCGGTTCGCAGCGACATCAAATACGCAATGGCGGAATTGAACAAGGTCGTCGAAGCTCCCGAGGATTGTGCGGCGTGGGTCGCGCACTGCAAAGATCTCAAGGCCAAACATCCGTTTAGCTATGATGAGAAATTTGATGGGATCCTCCAACAGCATGCCATCAGGACCCTCTCGAATTTGACCAAAGATCGCGAGACATACGTTTCGGTCGGTGTCGGTCAGCACCAAATGTGGGCGGCTCAATTCTTCCAGTTCCGCCGACCTCGAACATGGCTCAGCAGCAGCGGGCTCGGCACTATGGGATTCGGTCTTCCGGCCGCGATGGGTGCCCAAGCGGCCCACCCGGGCGCGTTGGTGATCGATATCGACGGCGATGGATCGTTCCAGATGAATATCCAAGAGCTCGCAACCTTGCATTGCGAGAAACTCCCTGTCAAGGTGTTGCTGCTGAACAACCAACACCTTGGGATGGTGGTTCAGTGGGAAGACCGGTTCATGGGATCTAATCGGGCGCACACGTACCTTGGTCCAATCGATCACGAAGAAGCAAGTGGTCCAGGGTCCACGATCGCTCATACCTACGCGACGGAACGGTATCCCGATTTTGTGCAGATCGCCAAAGGCTACGGATGCGGGGCGGCGACCGTCCGCCGCAAAGCGGATCTCGAAGCGGCCTTGCTCGAGATGATCAACTACCCCGGTCCATTCGTCCTCGATGTCGAAGTGCCCTATCAAGAGCACGTGCTCCCGATGATCCCATCGGGCAAGACCGTCGACGACATGATCTTGAAATAATTCTCTGTAGCTGCCAGTTGCCGCCCCAACCGGAATAAACCCGGTGGAAAGCGGCAGGGATGGTGGGGATGCGGGTGTGGCTTTCAGTTGGTGCTCCCACCGGGATGAGCCCGGTGGAAAGCGATACGCTGCCTCGCAGATTTCATCTCTGCCTAAGACCTTATCGCTTAAACCTTACGGCTCTTCAGGCCTCCACCGGCCTTGTGCCGGTGGAGCCACGACTGGCAGCTACCCATCGCGCCCCCTCTCCCTCATCCCGCTTGGGACAAAGCCCCAAGCGAAGGAATTGGAGAGCGTAGCGTCGAAGCGTGTAGCTGTCAGTTGTTGCTCCCACCGGGATAA
>CAITIE010000034.1 GCA_903892355.1 uncultured Pirellula sp.
ACTTGCAAGGTTAATCGAGCGACTTCGGATTCGAGTTTCTCGATCGAATTGTCTGAAGTGACAAGACCGACGACCGGCTTAGGGGCTCGCGATTTCCACGTGTGAAGGGTAGAGCGTGGGATCGCAATTCCGACATCGCGTGGATCCTGTCCGGAACGATGTACCCATTCGCGCAGTCGATGATCGTAAGCGCGCTGACGGCGAGTGAAGGCGACCATTGGAAAAGTAAACTTCCTCGAGATGCTTGCTGGCGAGAGCCCGAGTTACCGTCTTGAAACGAAAGAAAATATTCCAAAGGGGACCAAAGCGTACCGGGATAATCCGGGATAATCTCACCAACCAAAATTGGTCCCTTTTAAAGCGCCTGCTGACACGTCTGACAACGTTAGATTTCAGGTTTTGTATCCAAGAATTGATTCTCAGCGACGAGAAATGAACGAGAAGCGGCTAGCGATTGCAGTTATTCCTTAGCTAGGATCCCATTTCGTAGGTGAGTACTTAAGAATGATTGTAGGACCATGGCCCCCCAGACGCCCATCTTGAAGTGAAATTTTGGTTCAAAGAAACAGCTTGCACTAACGGCAACAAAAAAGTCTGAATCTCACCTAATATATCCGCAAACGAATCGGGTGCTACCGACAGCTTTGACTTGCGAACAAAGGCTTTCCACTGCGTTTGCTTCACCGAGTCTGCGATGAAAAGAGGCGAGAAAACGAACGGTTCGGACTCGATCCTCGTCCCTCGATTCTCAAATGTCCTTTTAATCGCAAGGCTTAGAATTTCACCGTCAAATTCAAACTGACGCAATAGCAAGTGGATGTCGTAGAAGTCCTTCATGCGACTATTCAGTTGCCCGAGCTTGACCATTGCCTCAAACTTTTCGGCGATGACGGTCTCTTTGGGGTAGCCTTTCAGACGTGGTGTTCCAAAATCGAGCATCGTTGGATAATCAATTATGGTCGCGCTTGGGTAAATGACATCACCAAAACCGATATCGATTTGCATGGGCAATCGCGCATTCTGAATCTTTGCCACAAACGTTACTCGGACTCCCGAGTACTCGGCATTCTCCTTGATAATCGCTCCGCGCACCGAGTCGCTCAGAAACCCCACGCCGTCGGATTTGACAGACAGTCGGCATACATCTTTGATCATATCCGTCATAGCATCTACAGAATTTTCGGCGCGAGCCAGAAGATCGATGTCGCGAGTCGCTCTCGATTGGTGTGAGCCCCAGACCGCGAACATGAGCGCGCCTTTCAGAACAAACCGATCTGCATGTTCGGATTGCGATAGGCGGAACAAAAATCGCTCCATGACGAAATACTGCATCAACTCTTGCAGCGGTCGACTGGACTCTTTCGCGAGATTCTCCAGTTGCCCACGCACCGAAGCCGGAATGTCGCGGGTCATAGAAGCGCCTCTAGATAAGGTTGCATCGTTTTGGCAACTCTTAGTTTTGCCGCATAATCCATGATCAGATCGACCTTCACATTGCCCTGGGCCAGGTAGAACTTAAGAGCTTCGATCGCGACGTCGAGCCCCACTTCATTACGTCGGCTGAAGCAATCCGCGAGAGTTTTCTCACGAGAGTACACTGATACCATTTTGCCATCGACCGAGTGTTTCTCAATTCCCGTTTTAAAGGCCACATCCGTCAGGCGCGAGACGCGAATGGGTGGAAAATCTAGTCTTGGTGGTTCCCTGTTTCGAGGAATCGCGATCCAAACTTCATGAGGAATCTGGGTGGTCAGTTCATGGAAGAAAAGTGCCGACACAAGATAGATCACCGCGTGAGGAACTTTTGCCGCCACCGTCACCAGATCGGATTGGCTTGGAGGAGCCATTTCCGCTAGCCGATAGAGACCTCGTGCCATTTGTATTACGAGCCCAGAATCCCGCATCGAATAGAGAGTGTTTCTCGTGATTCCACCACGCAGAATATCGACCATTCGCATAATCCCGCCATGCTGTCGAAATAGATCGGTAGCACGAGTAGAAGCGGTCTTGGGAGCAAGGGGAAACACGGTACAAAACACCTCCTGAAATGCATACATGGCGGTTAATTGTACCGCACGGCGGAAGGAAGTCAATTTTTGCCGACTCGAAGCAAAGTGAATTCAGCCTCTCTATTCGTCAGTAATGGATAACAACGCACTTTTAGACGCGTCGACCATTTCCACTCCGTGCTAAGGCCCTGTTCCGAGTCCGCACATTGCGTACTTTTACATCCGCGAACTCAGCGAGCCGCTGCGCGGCTAGAGACTAGAGTTTAGTGAAGGAAGTTAAGTGCCATCCACGTAATTGGAAAGCTAGGGGGGGTTGGCAACCTTTGACTCTACAGTGGGGGGTTTAAGTGCAGTTACGTGGGTGGCACTTTGTTGCCTAGCGCGCAGCGAGTTCGACGCGGCTGGACCGCTGGAACTCAAGCGGGTGGAGGAGAAATTCGTCCGGGTCGCGCCGGTGATGGAGTTGGTGGTCCGGGGGCAAGTCATCACCACCACGGCCGAGCATCCGTTCTACGTCGCCGGGGAGGAGCGTTTCGTTCCCGCAGGCGAACTGACGCTGGAGGACCAGCTAGTCGACTCGCAGGGCCGACCCATCGCGATCGACGCGATTCGCGTGACGGATCGCTTGATCACCGTCTACAACCTCCGCGTGGCGGACTTCCACACCTACTTCGTGGGTGGTAAACTCTGGCAGTTCGATGCTTGGGTGCATAACGCGAGTTATGCCCCAGTTAGTGAAACGCTGAGTCGAGGAGCATACTTAAGGCAGAAGTACGCCCACCTTTCGCCCGACCAAAGAGCTGCTCGCATCGCGGAGTTGAGCGAAGCCAATTACGGTCGCCGTATTGCAGATCTGGAATCCACGTATGGTGCGCCGGGAGTTCATTCGTTTCAGAAACACGGCGTTCAGACCGGTATCATGAGTCAGTTTCGACGGGTTCAACAGGCTGATTTCCCCAATCCTACGACTGGAGCGGCAGGCAACCAAACAAAGAACGCCAGTATGTTCCTGTCGAATCGCGATCACTACGAAACGCTCGCTTATGCCATCAGGCAGAAAGCTGCTGGTGCCGCAGGCAATATTCCAGTAGCGTTCGATCGAACGATCGGGGTTTCGGTCACGAACCTTGGAAGCTATGCAAATCGCGGTCCATTTCAAATACGACTGACCAACAAGGCGTCGGTACGATTTGACCAACTAGGTCGCTTCTACACCGCCTTTCCGGAGCCATAATGAACGATCTGTACCAAGAGAGATTCGGAGCCAAATTTGGGTTCCCGCCACCGTCGAAGCTTATGGACCTTCTTGGAAACACCAAGTTGGTTGGATTGGCACCAGTGAGATTTCGCTTTGACGACAAACCGTTTGTCGTCGAGGTTCAGTATTTTAGCGCTCCTTCAGAGGAATCCAACTATGACTTAGATTCAACATACTATCGGTTCGCAGTCACCAGCGACGGTTTTGACCTGCTCGTAGATTTGAAAGACAAAGACTTGCCCATTATCCAAGACGAGTTTGGATCGCGTGATGATACTGGATTGACGATTGGAGACCTGTTGAAGGCTTCGGTTGAGCAAATCGCATAGCTGACGCCATGCCCCAAGTAGAACAGCGGCTGGAGGAATTGGCGATGTTCCGGGCGCGATTGCAAGGAATTCCGGTCTGCCAATTCTTAAGCAATCAGGGCCAACTTGCGTTGCCAATTCCTGTGGAATGGTTTTAGATCAGTTAGCAGCGGGTAGGAACCTTACGAACCTAGGCAAATACCGTGGCGTCTTGTCCGCAGACGGTGTCGGGCTCGATCAAGCAGCATCAATATTGAACGCGAACGGTATTGGCGCGGTTTATCGAGAGGGGATTAGCGTTCGTGGTCTTCGAGAAATGGTGGGATTGAACAAGCCCTGCTCTGAGTCACAACATTGTGCACTTTTGAGTCCGAGAACTCGGCACTAGCAGTCGAGCTTATCTTGTCAGCGCACTCACAGGGGGGCATTGGTCTCACACGTTGTGTGGATGACTGATTTGCTCCTACTTCGATGC
>CAITIE010000035.1 GCA_903892355.1 uncultured Pirellula sp.
GCGGCCGGTACGTCCAACCCGCGGTCAAAGTTGAAAAGCGTCTTCTTGGTCTTGATCTCTTGGATCCAAAGCTTCGAGATCTTGGTGCGTCCGAGTTCGTACTCTTCGCTCTCGGCGTGTTCGGCAAAAACCAAGGCGTCGAATCGAACCGTGCCGTTGATCGTGCCTCGGACCCAAGCGCCACCGCAGGAGGTTCGCTTTTCGATCTTGGTGATCACCAGGTCGAGGTCCGTTACGTCGATCTTGTTGTTGGCCATCTTTGTTTCTCCGTGTTGGAAAGGGTGGTGCTTCGTTTGGCGTTAACACACATGAGCCATGCGGTTTGCAACACAGCAAGCAGGATTCGCATTCATTTCCAAAAATGTTTTCATGTTTCCCAAACATGCGAAAAAGCTCACCCATTTCTGGGCGAGCTTCGCGGAACATGCACATGTTTAGTTGTTGCCGGCGACATCCCAAGCTCGCTTGGTTCCGTACCCGAGCTGCTGGCCTTCGACGATGTAGAGAACCGAATCATCGGTCGCATCGTCGTCATCATCCCCATCCTCGTCGTCCTCATCGAAGTCGTTGATCTCGGCCCCCGATGCCAAACCGCAGATGGTGTTTTCGAACGGCCAATTCTGCTGGGTCATCAGGCGAACTTCAGCGTCACCACCGATCTCGTCGCGGTAGTCTTCGAGGCGTGCAATCAATTCGTCGATCGTCATGTTTGTTTCTCCCGTCTGTTTGAAAATGGATGTCCAACGAACGTCCCAACACAGGAGCCATGCGGTTGGAAAAGCATCAAGCCGATTACCGAATCATTCAGCGGCAATTGCCGAGATTGTTTTGCATCGCACCAAACCAACGACGTTCGCACCGGTCGCTATGCATTGCATGCGTGGGGGATTACTAAGCGATATCCGAGAATGGCGTTTTGGGGGGCACTGTCGCGACCGGTTCCCATGAATCGTTCCAGTAATGGACAACACCGCCCAGGGTCGGGCGGCGTTGTCTATGGCTGGTCGGCTCTAGGCGGCTTGGTCGTACTTCTTGGCCATCTCGAGGAGTTTGTTCTTGATCGTCTTCCATTCGCGATTGGTCTCGCCGGTGATCTCGCCGAAGATCTTGTTGCGAAGCTCACCCTTGTACCAACCTTTGGTCCAACCCAATCGGTAGAAGAGGCGGTTGAGTTCTGTCTCGCCGAACCCGGCTCCGGGTCGATCCCAGCAACTCTTGGTTCCGTCTTTCTTGGTGTAGTCCCAATCCGCGCATCGTTTGGTGTTCATCGCGAGCTCTGCCAACCCCAAGACCATCATCAGGTATCCGACCACCTTGGTCTTGTTGAGCGTTCCGGCGAAGGCCCGGAATTCGATTCGGTTCTTGCCCGCTGCAAGGTGGGTGAGGTTCAGCAGGTGGTAGCGATCCGCTTCGCATCGGTTCTTGGCGGCATCTTTGTCCCCGTATTGTTTGATCCGTTTGGTGTAGACCGTTTGTTCGCGTCTTCGGCTGCCGGTGCTTGCGAAGATCGCTTTCTCGTGGTTGCCGACCAGGGAAATCAATCTGGCCAAGGCGGCTGCATCACCGTTCCATTCGATCGTTATGTGCAGCCCGCAGCTTGCGTTGACCCGTGCTCCGTGTTCGTTGATCTTGTCGATCGCGTCTTCGATTTGTTTGAGGCCTTCGTATCCCTTGAGCTTGGGGCTTACGAATTCGCATCCCTTGCGGTTGGGTGCTTCTGGTTTGATGCTCGCGTCGCGTTCTGCTCGCCATCCGGTGGGGAGCCAAGGTACTTGGTGTCCGTGGTGGTATGGTCCGATCGGTGTGGTGTCGCTGTTTGGCAGGGTGGTCTCGAATTCGATTCCGAAGGCGATCTCGTTAGCGTTCATCTTTGTCTCTCCGTTTGGGTTGGGTGGTTCTGTCGTTTGCGATCGCTGTTGCGTTCGCGTGTGACACATTCAGCCCTGCGGTTTGAAACACATCCAGCCGAGAAAGCATGTTTTTCCCAGTCTTTCTGCATGTTTTCCGGCACCCCCACAAACGCAACGGTTGGCGATGTGTGCGGGGCAGAATGCATGTGCCCAAGGGGTCGAACATCGAAACAAGTCGCACCGGTGGGGCCCGTGTGGGCCACGGTGCGAAACCTTTATGAAGGGAGCCTGGCATGAGCAGCGGAAAGAGTCCGATCGACCCGAATCGACTTTCTGTCGAACAAGCGGCAAAACTCCTCTCGGCAGCAGCCAAGATTCGCATTCCTGAACAGCAGATCGCAGATGACCTTGCCTCCGGTGCGCCCCAAAACAAGGACGGAACGATCAGCCTCGTAGCCTATGCAGCCTGGATGCTCAAGGAGATGTCTCGTGGCGAGTGATCCAAGGAAGCTCAAACCGAGCGAGCTATGTCGGCTGCTCAACTCAACACCGCTTGGCGAAGTCCTCTCCGATCGACAGCTCCATCGTCACCGGATGCGCGCTGGTAATCGCATCGGCGATGGCAAGCACGTCGATCTGCTTCGTTACATCGCGTACGCGAACGTGTTTGTGTTACGTGTGTATATGGGTGAAAGAGAGAGAGTGTGTATATATAACTATTTTTCTGCGAGCTACCGTGAAAGAAGAAAGAAGTTTTGGCCAACAAATTTGCTGGTTATTCTGAAACTTCGTTCTCTTTTTTCACCTCATTTTAGCCGTTTAGCGAGCCCATCTCCGTTCCCCGTTTGATGGTGGTTTTGAGGGATGCCTTTCACCTAAAAATCGATTCCATCGAGCTTGGACCCAGGTTGGCTCGATGGAACATCTCAGGAAAGGTCTGTCTTCGAAAACCAGTGTCCTGGGTCGTGGGGAATTTGGACGCAGAAATCTGTGATGCAAGATCGCGCCTGCTCCCGCCCAGTTTCATTTTGGAACTTGCGGATTTTTGATTGTCGATTCGCGACACGGATTGTTTAATCGCTTAGACTATGACGCCATGGTCACCAGCATCACTCCAATCATCCAGCAGTACACACCTCGTGCGCACTCCCGCGTCGGAGACCGGAGTGCGTACGTGACGTTGGAACCGGACGCATACCTGGATTCGACCACCTCGGCAACGCAGTTGGCTATGCAAACGCATGCCAGTCCACACGTCGCGATAACAAACGGCACTGACAGTTACCATCGCAACCGATGGCAACCCGAGTGTCGTGAAGCCCGAAGTCGGAATTCGGAGCGGCCCTCTACAAGGGACTGCTCCCTTCCATTCCGACTTTGGTGGTATGCGATAAACCTTCGCCGCACGATGCGGCGAAATCCCCGTGCAGGACGCATTCACCATGCGTTAACCTTGATATGGCAAATTTCACTTGCCGGTGAACCAAGACACAAGGAGTAGCCCATGCAAGGCCGTAACCATCGAATGGTAGCGAAATCACGCGAGAATCGTCATCGTCGATCGGAATGGCGAAAACTTATTCTGGAGCCCCTCGAAGATCGAAGGTTACTTGCGACGGTCAGTGTCACAACATTCGCTGATAACAACGACAGCGAAATAGTCTCGGATCCCACCTACAATATTAGCTGGCTGGCGTTCAACAAGGGGCCTGACGGGCAGGTAAGCCTTCGAGAAGCAATCATAGCCGCGAACAATACATCTGGTCTGGATACAATCAACTTCGCGATACCAACGAGCGGTGGCGGGGACGAGGGCGGTGGAATCGGAGTTGGCATCGGAGTTGGTGGAGGCGGGGGAGGATCCGCGACTTGGTCTATCATCATGGTGGGATCGTCCGGGCTGGGTGCGCTCCCTGTTTTGACGAGCCCAGTAATCATTAATGGATATTCGCAATCGGGCGCATCGGCAAACACGAGCACGACATCAAGTAATGCAACGATCTTGATTGGGCTTGATGGAACTAGCGCTGGGCTCAGCGCGAGTGGACTGACGTTGGGTAGTGGAAGTAGCGGGAGCTCGATCCGGGGCCTTGGAATCCAAAAATTTGGAACATCGGGCGTTTTTGTTGGCAGCTCGAGCAACACCATCGCTGGTAACTTCATCGGATTGACGAACGCCGGGACGGTATCGTCTCCTAACGGTGTCGGCATTAGCGTAATCGGTGGCAGCAGCAACACGATCGGTGGTGTTTCCGCAGCGGACCGAAACCTCGTCTCAGGAAATACTGGAGCTGGGATCTCGCTCCAAATATCCTCGAACTCGAACGTGGTCTTAGGCAATTTCATAGGACTAAGTGCATCGGGATTAGTCAGCATCGGGAATTCGGTAGGTATTTCCATCGAGAATTCGAGTTTCAATACGATTGGAGGAACGATCTTAGCGAGCCAGAACACGATCTCCAGTAATTTGAATGAAGGGATCACGATTGCAGGTCCATCAATCGGAAACGCCATTCAAGGAAACGCGATTTACGGTAATGCCAAACTGGGCATCGATCTCATTGCACCAAATGACCCTCCTTCAGGCGTAACCCCCAATGACGACTTGCTCACATCAGGGAATCCCAACCTATCGATCGACACCCCCGTCATCTCAACGATTTCATTGAACAACGGAATTGCCACACTCACCGGCTATGTTGGGGCGACTCAGGCAAGCGGAGCATCGATCTTTGCAAACGCGAGAGTCGAATTCTTCTTGAGCGACAATAGTTCCACGAATGGCAGTGGAAAACGCTACGTCGGCTTTCTCACAGCAAACGCGTCCGGTGCGTTTGTCGGCAATATCGACTTGAACGACTACATCACGGTTTACGTAGGAACCGAAACTTTGACTGCTACCGCGACAAACGCTACAGGAAACACTTCGGAGTTCGCGGTCAACAAGCCGATCCTACCCCTATTCGTCGCCGTCGTCGACCAAGCCATTGCGACTGAGGCTGGTGGTGTCAACAATGGGACCGCAGGGACGAACCCGACTGGCAATGTACTCACCAACGATACCGGGTCGGGCAACACGGTCATCGGCGTGGCAGCCGGGCTGGTGAGTAACCCCAACGGTGGGGTCGGCACAACGTTAACCGGTGCCTACGGTTCTATTAATATCGCGTCAAACGGACAGTTTACATACACGGTCAACAACGCTCTTTCGGCCGTACAGGCGTTGCGCAACACATCCACGACCGTATCAGACGTCTTTTCCTACACAGCTCGGAATTCATCGAATGCTACGGCGTCATCCCAAATAACCGTCGTCATCCAGGGCGCGAACGATACACCCACGATCATCAGCGACGGCGGAGATTCGCAGACCAACGTCACCACTTACGAGTCGACCACCTATGTCACGACCGTGGTGGCAGCAGACGTCGACGCCAATTCTTCGATCACGTACACGATCACTGGGGGTGCCGATGCGATTAAGTTTGCGATCACCAATACCGGTGTCTTGTCCTTCATTACGGCACCTGACTTCGAAGCGCCGACGGACGTAGGTGCCAACAACATTTACAACCTGAATGTCCAAGCAAGCGATGGAACACTTACAACAACGCAATCCATCGCCGTCCTGGTTCTCAATGCACTCGAGTCCGTCGGAACCGACACGTATGGTGGGATCTATATCGACGATGGAAGCGATGGATTTACTACGACGGGAACCTGGACACAAACAGGAAACGGTTGGCAATCCGATGTTCGGACGGTACCAGCAGCAAGCGGCTCCACTGCGACTTGGACATTCACCGTACCGGCAGGTATTTATAATGTCTCTGCGCACTGGCGAACGCAGAACTATGGCGCAACCAACGCCCAATTCAATGTTGCGGGCACGACGGTGTCGGTGGATCAGAGCGTCGCGCCAAATGATTTCTATTCCTCTGGGATCAACTGGAAACGCCTTGCGAACTTCACATCGACTGGAACCGCGGTCAATATTACACTCAGTGGGTTGGCCGGATCGGTGGGAAACCTAGTTGCAGACGCAATTCGGCTAGAAGGCGTTACGAGCACTCTGGCACCTGAGTCAAACGAAACGATATCGACGGCATCCACCATCACGTTTGTTCCTGGAGTTCCAGCATCGGTGGGTAATTACCTCGGGGATGGTTCCAATGGCGAGAAGGATGTTGACTTCTACAAAGTAAATCTCGCGGCCAGCCAGAGTATCGATATTCAGGCGGAAGCACTCGCTTCGGAGTTTATCTCAGACCGCAGTACACTTCAGTCCCGCATTCGCGTTTTCAATGCGACTGGGACGCAGCTCTTTACCGCTGCATCGTCAGGAGGAGTGGATCCATCGGTCTCATTTCAGGCGACGACTGCAGGTTTCTACTACATCGGGATCTCGTCTGCTGAGAACGCGAGCTACAGCCCAACATCTCTGACCGGCCGAGTGAACAACAGTACTTTTGGGAGTTACCGACTCCACGTGCTCGCTCCCCTTGTTCCACCGACCACAACCTATAACCAAACCTACACGGTGGACACCGTTTCCGATGTGGTCAATACGACGACCATGTCCCTGCGGCGAGCGATCAATAATGCACAGGCTGCAGGCGGTTCCAACCTGATTGTTTTCTCACCAACTATCACTCAACCAGTATTGCTGGACAGCGGATTACCCAGCATCACCGGCAACATTACGATTCGGGGTGCGGCCTCGGGAGCGTTAACCGTGATCAGCCCGAATCCCAGTGCGTCGTCGAAGCTTCTCTTCACGGTTGCTTCTACTGGTGTGCTTCGGCTTGAGAATATGGTACTCCAGGGTGCCTACTCAACCACCGCAAACGGCTCGTCTGCCAACGTGAGTGGGCAACTGTGGTTGGATCGATCCGAAATCCGTAACAGCCAATCGAATCTCGGTGGAGCGATCTATGCCGGAGGCACTGGCTCCATCGTCATGGTGGACTCAACCATTTCAGATAGCACGGCGACCCGTGGGGGAGGTATCTATTTGGCGTCCACGAGCGAGCTGACTGCCATCAATAGCACCTTTTCGCAAAATGACGCGAGCCTCACAGGGGACGCGATTTCGAACTACGGCACGGGTGCCGTTTCGCTGTTCAGTTCGACGGTGGCAAGAAACGGGCTTCCGTCAACCAACACCTCCGAAACACTCCAAAACCTAACGTCCGGTCGTTTCGTTCTTCGCAATTCGCTTGTGGTTGACAATCGTTCGATTGCCGACACGTCCGGCACTTTCATTTCCCATGGCTTCAACGTAATCGGAAATGCACGATCTGCGGTTGGATTGTTGACGATGAGTTACCTGCGCGACCAAGTCGGAGGGCAAAGCCTGGCGCCCGTCCTGTGGGGAGCGGTAGGCCAGCTCTCCCATCAAGGCGGCCGCACACGGTCGGTGATGCCCGTTGCAACCAGTCCCGCAATCGATCGGGGAAGCAGTTACGGCAGAAGAACAACCGACCAACGCGGAGCCGACCGGTTCCTCGACGGTCCCGATCTAGGAAGCTTGTCTGACACGCAAAAGCAAGTAGACATCGGTGCTACCGAGTTCGGTACCTACTTCGTCAACGTAACGAACGACGCCCTGGACACCTCACCAACCACCACGGATGGAATTGTCGACACGGATCCGACGGCAACCGGTTCCCAGGTGTCGCTGCGCGCTGCGGTCAAAGAACTGAGTAATCTTGCTGGCTGGACTGGCGTCTTGGAACAGTCCACGCTGAACAAGATGGAAGGTATCGTCCGTTTCGAACCGACCATTGCAGAAGTTGTTCTCAGCAACTCAGGAAACAACGAGCAAAACTCGCAAACGGGAGATTTGGACGTCTGGGGAAACATCAGGGTCTTGGGCAACGACACGCCGACGGTAATCACTGCGAATTGGATGGTGTCCAATTCACAGACGGGCCCTCAGTACTTTGCTTTGAACGATCGGGCATTTCAAGTTGGACCGAATTCCACGTTGACACTTGAAAAGGTAAAGCTCGCAGGCTTCCGAAGTCCCGACGGCACGACTCTTGATGGCGGGAATGGTGGTGCGATTTTCAACGACGGTGGTACCGTTACGCTCAAGCAATCGGAGATTTTCTACCCTTATCTCAACTCATCGATATGGAGTGGAAAGAATTCAGCGGTTCGCGGAGGAGCGATCTATACCCAGAACGGTCGCGTTGAGGTTTTCGGATCCAAGATTTCCTTGAACTCTGCAGTGGATGGCGGTGCCATTTATGTTCAATCCGGAGAATTGCTTGTCGATCAGCAGTCGACTATTGAGGACAACTCGGCAGTCGGGAGAGGTGGTGCGATCTATGCCAACCCGAGCACGATCACGATCGATGGGCAAAGCATCATCCGCCGTAATCTTGCAGACATTGCGGGCGGATCTTTACACCTAAATTCGGGTGTAACGACGACCATTCAAGGCGCGTCGCAGATCGATTCCAACGCTGGTTACTCCCAAGTACTCGCATCCGGGGTCGCCACCAAAGGACTCGCGATCTACAACCTTGGCACCCTGACCATGCGAGGGAACTCAACGCTCTCGAATCACACAATCTATGGAGAAAGTGCCCTGTACAACAATGGAACGGCAACACTCGACAATGTAGTTCTATCCAACAACATCGACACGGCCGGTTCGAGCGTAATCCGGAACGACTATGCAGGAAAACTCACGTTCTCTCACAGCACCTACTCGAACAATGGAGGGACGGCCACCAACGCAGGAGGCTTAGTCAATGAAAACGGTTGGGTTCGAATCGACGATGTTCAATTCCAAAACAATACCATATCAGCCGCAAACGGCGGGCTCATCACCAATCGCGGCGTGAATGCCGATATGGCAATCAGCAATTCTCGCTTCGACCATAATCATCCTGGCATCGAACCTGGGGCTCCCGTTCTCTACAACCAGTCGGGAAATCTGAAGCTCGATGGCTCGAGAATCGAATACACGTCGAACACGGCAGGATTCTATGCGACCTCGACAGCGATTCGGAACTTGGGAGTGCATGAGTTCATCGAGAAGTCCGAGTTGAGCGTGCTGCCCATCGCTGCGGACATTGATCCCAACCAAACCGAGATTTTCGTCCATAGCTATGCGGCCATTGAGTCGCTGCCACTTCCTGTGAGACTATTGATCGGTGATGAGGTTGTCAAAGTCACCGCCTTGAATCGGTTTCAAACGTCGCTCACCGTCGAACGCACCAAACCGGTCTCGCATCCAAGGACATCCTCTGTCAAGATTTATATCGACCACGTTCAAAACCGTATCTCGGTGGGAGATCCTGTCAAGTTCGCAAAGTACAACTTGCCCTTCGACATTCTGATCGACAACGAGATCATGACCGTCACGAAGATCGAGGGGGCAGTCCTCCATGTGATTCGTGGGCGAAACCTTACCCGTGCATCAGAGCACCAGTACCCATTTCAGGTATGGGCAGTATCGGGTGGGCTGAGCGTCACAAACGCCGTCTTCGCGGACAACCACTCAGAAGTATCGCTGTACCCGGGTGGTTCCGAAACGATCTACAATTTCGTGCATCCGCATACACCAACAACGATCCTAGAAAGCGCAACCTTTTATAACAATTCACGATTCCCTGCCGAGGTGTACGCGGGTTCGGGTTTCTCAGATCAGACCACGGCGAAGATATTCCAAAACACAGCCGACGTACGAACATTCCGGACCCGCTACGAATCACTACCAGAGTTCAGTTTCTCCAGAATTCCCTTGGCACCCGAGGCAATGTTGAGCGACGGCGCTTGGGTGGATGACTCACCATCAATGACCATCGAGAACTCCATCTTCTCGGGGCAACCCTCGGTCCAATCCAAGCAACCACCCGCAGTCCGAGGAAGTTTTCAGTCCTTGGGTGGAAATTTGGCCGACGAAGCAGAAGTGAAAACGATACCCACGCGAAATCAGCTATCGACCACGGAGACCAAGGTCCGAATCGAAACTCCGTCACTCCTATTTCCTCCACTTCCATTTCTAGCGCAAGTGGGACACATCAACGGCAGGAACTGGGACCGTGAATACGTTCTCGTCACTGGCATTACCGAAATGCGAGACCCAGTTTCGGGTGACAAAGAAAACATCACCGAACTGACGGTTCAGCGGGGTGTGAACGGTACAACGGTACAGCTACATCCAAGCGACTCGCTGTTTGCATGGAGTACCAATGGCTTTTGGAAAGCGACCGATAAGTTCGGGCTACCCGCCTACGAAGCCTTCTCACGAGAACGAGTGTCTCTTACATCATCGATCACCCCCTCGACCAACATCCTGCAGATCGATGATGCCAGTCGATTTCCTCCGGTCCCATTCAACGCGCAAATCGTCGCACCTCCGAGCTACAACTCTGACGGCAGTTTGGTCACAACGCCAACCACGGAGAACGTGACGGTGACCCAGGTCAGTGGCTATCAAGTGACCGTGGCTCGA
Source organism: uncultured Pirellula sp. (assembly GCA_903892355.1). Lineage (GTDB taxonomy): Bacteria > Planctomycetota > Planctomycetia > Pirellulales > Pirellulaceae > JBKCUI01. The sequence continues at coordinate 10,324 of CAITIE010000035.1, forward strand.
CCACCGAGCACCACCAATTCATTCGCTTCTGGATCTGCATTGTTTTTCTCGTGGGCGGTGAACACACGAATCGACCCGCGTATCACTCGATATGTGCCGGTAGGATCGTCCGAATCGATCGTCATGCCATTGGCAGACAGTCCAGCACTCGACTCAGGGATTACCACTGGGTTTTCTGGCCAGAATTCCGTCATTGATTCTAATTTGGCTGCAAACCAATACGTCATCAACAAGCGAATCGTCATGTCGGTCGCGACAACATTCGAGTCGACCACGGAAGGTTATGCATTCTTCAATGACACAGAGATCGCCGTTGCGAGCACTGCGAACCTTCCTACCTTACCATTTGTGGCCAGCGTCGACGGGGAACTCATGGATGTCACCGCCGTCAACACAACCACACGCAAGCTCACCGTTGTGCGTGCTCGCTACGACACATCGAACTCCGACATTCGGCCAGGTACGAAGATCGCCTTTGGCAAGGTCCTTTCAAACTCAGGCTCCGACACCCGTTTCTACTTGGAAGACACAGCGGGGCTTCCGCTTGCGCCCTTCTTCCTGTTGCATGGAACCGAGATCGTTCGTGTAGACAGCATTGACAGCGTTTCGAAGACGATCACGGTCTCGCGCGGGATGCTTGGATCGAGTGCGTCATCCCACCCGATACGATCCTTGTTTTCGGGTGGCTTCGAGGGACTTGATTCAGCGAAACTCCATTTCCAGTACAGTGGTGCGATCGATGTCCAACTGATTGAAGCCGTTGGGATCGCAAAGATCGGCAATGCCATCAACGTAGCCGACACGTCCATATACGTTCCGAATCTGCCCTTTCCGTTAGCAGGAATGGTCGGCGGAAAGATTCGCCTCGGAACGGAAGTCATGTATGTCCGTGGCGGCACGCGTCCCGATCCAAATGCCGATGGCCACTTCCTTTCCGTTGTGCGCGGATATGAGAACACGGCGCCGGTTGCCGCGGCAAAAGGTACCGTGGCGGAACTGACCGGCTTTCTCTTCTCAGCCGCAAACTCAGTTCCTGCGACGAATGATCCAGGCTACTTGCGTGTCGCAGACATGATTCTGCCATTTGATGGCATACGTGCAGGAATTGCCACAGACCCCATTCCGGTCAGTCCGTCGCATGCATCGCGTCTGATTGTCGCAATCAACGACAAGAAGCTGGAGGCCATCGGGAACAACAGCGGATTCGATTTCGCTGCCGCAGCCAAAGAGCAGACCGTTCTCGATGCCGTTTACGGTACCGATGTGCTCGCGGGCACAGCTACTTCGATCCAGATCAATGTGGAGGATACAACTCCACTACCAGCCGTACCGTTCCTGCTTCGCTATGGAGCAGAACGGATGATCGTCACGGCGCTGGATCACGCTAGAAACAATATGACGGTAACGCGTGCAGCTCAGGGTACGACCCAACAAGTGCAGCCACTCGGGATCGTGCCGGACCGAGGCACATTCGTCACAGTATCCCCAGGTTTCCAGCTTCCTTCGACTGCTCCTTTCGTAGCTCAATTTGGACGGGAAACGCTTCAGGTTCATGGCATCGATCCCAACCATCGTTTGTTGACCGTCAGTCGCGCTTTGTGGAATGGCACTCCGTTGGAGCAACGCTCCGGTCAACCCTTCATTTGGGGTAACGATCAACAGTCGCCCGGCTTCAACAGCTCGATGCTGGTTCTGACTGCGAGCATCTCAGCCGCCGCTACCCAGCTGATTGTCAAGGGCGATGCGACGATCCCGGACCTTTCAACCCTTCAGATCCGAGACGAAAAAATGCTGGCGACGGTTGTCACTCGAAATAACGATGGCACGACCCTCGTCAACATCGTGCGTGGAATCCTCGGAACCGTTGCGGCAAGCCACCCTGCTGAATCCAATGCCATCCTGCTTTCGGATACCTATGGCGGTTTCAGAAATCTCAATTCAACGATCGACCGCGGCGCCTATGAAGCATCAATCTGGCGAGTGAACACATCGGCGGATCTCCCCGATCTTGCGCCTGGGGATGGGCAAGTCACCACCAGTTCGGGGCTCGTCAGCCTTCGAGCTGCAATCATGGAAGCAAATGCTCGCCCTGGTTTTTCGTCGGTTGTTGTTCCTGCGGGCGACTACTCCCTGACCAGTGAATTGCTCATTTCATCGAACGTTGAGATTCAGGGGATCAATGCAGCCGACACCTATATCCACGCGAACGGATCTCGGGCCATGCGTGTCTCAAGCTCCGGGCGACTGCGCATTGCGAACATCAAACTATCCGGAGCCGCAGGTTCTGGAGTCGGTGGAGGCGTCTTCGTCGATGGCGGAACACTCGTTGTCGATCGCTCTGCATTGACCGGTAGTAGCGCTGCTAACGGTGGTGCGATCTCGAATCTAAACGGGTCTGTGACGATCAATAACTCGAGCCTGTACGCGAACTCCACCGCGGGGAGTGGTGGGGCCGTGCACTCCATCGGCGGCACCGTCACGGTTTCGGGAAGTACTATCTCCGGAAACACGGCAACCGTGTCGGCTGGTGCTGTGTATACGAATTCGACGGCGAATTTGACGATCCTCAGCTCCACGATTGCGAACAATTCGGCACCCATCATAGGCGGCGTCGTCGCGGATGGACTCAACAACCAATTCGGCAATGCACTTGTCGCAAAGAATACCTCTGCGGGACAGCCAGATCTCAAGGGAATATTCAAGTCGCTCGGAAGCAATCTCATTGGCGCTCCACCGATCGCAGAGCGCAGTCTCGCGTCCGTTATGACAAGTAATCAGTCGTCACTGGCAATCGACGCGGCACCCAGCGTAGTGCCAGCGCTTCCATTTGTGGTTAAAATCGACGCCGAGTTGCTCCAAGTCACAGCGATTGCTGGCACCACCTGGACGGTACTACGGGGCTACAATGGCTCAACCGCTGCTGCCCACGCAGCGAATGCACCGATCCGAATGGACGGATTCTGGATCCTGAATGACCAAACAGGAACCGTAGCATCTCCGATCGACCCCAAGCTCTCGGCGCTCTCATCGCTCACGTCCACGTCGTTGCCAGTACTGGCTTTGCAGTCAAATAGCCCTGCCATCAATGCCGCCGATGCCGCGCAGGGGAACTACCTCCCCAAAGTTCACGTGAATGCGGTCAGTTCTGTCATGCTTGATTTTGATCATCCCGAGTCGCTGCCGCCTACTCCCTTCATGATCATGAGTGCAAGTGAGATACGAACCATCACCAGCATGAGCGGTAGCCGAGGTGTGCTGAATCAACCGTTTGTGAGTCTCGGACTGTCCACGGACGTTGTCGTACTCACCGATGGCAGGTACGCGCCACGACTTTTCAACTCCCAAAACACGGGAAGCACGGGGGTCGCATCCTACACGCCGAGCCAATTGACGGGACTGGACATCGGAGCCTACGAATTTGTACCCATCGTCACACTTTCAGCCTCTTCCGCAACCTCGGCCACCGAAACCAACGCAGGTACGACCTACTACAGTTTCCTACTTACTCGGAGTGCTGTAACGACTGGCACCCTGGACGTGGGATACACGGTTGAAGGTATCGGCACCAATCCAGCAGATGCAGAGGACTTCGTCAACAATAAGATCCCGTTCGGAACCGTGAGTTTTGCATCGGGAGAGCTCACAAAGACGGTTCAGATTGCCGTTAAGGATGACTCCATTCTCGAGTCCACGGAACAGTTCCGCATTCGCCTTCTGTCTCCGAGCAACGTCTACTTCCCTGTACGGCAAATCGACGCAACGATCGCTCCGGACAGCGACTCTATCTCCTTCACAGTCTCGTATCCAGCAACCATCGCTGAGGGAAGGGGTGCGAAGTATGAGGTGACAATGCAAGGGGAAATCGAGGGTGGCATCTGGTTGTTGCACGACGTTGTCCATGGCACCACGAACGCAGCGGACTTCGCCCCTCAGGACGAGGTGAACGAGTTGATCGGCGCGTCTTTCTTCAACGGCCTGAATGGACAAAAGCGTACCTTTGCGATTTTTTCGAACCCTGACACAACCAACGAACCCAACGAAACTTACTCAGTTTCGTTCCAGCACTCGACTCCCGCGTTGAGCGCATACATTACACTCCCCTCGGGCGTGACAACATCGATCACGAACGATGACCCGGTGTCGACTCCTGTGGCCAAGGTTGTCGTGGACAGCGTGATCGATCTCGAGAACCAACCCACCCTGCAGTTCAAGGTCCGAATGGAAGGGACTATCTCGGCGCCCGTTACGGTGCAAGTGGCAACAAATGCGCTGACGGGATCGATCCCGGAAGTCTCTCAGAATTTTGTCTTCACGTCGAATACGCAGTCCTTCACCCTTTCCGTGCCGATTACGGACAACAATCTTCCAGGTCCCAACCGGGTGTTTGAAGTCGTGCCGACGCTGATTAGCACGGGGGGGCAATCCATTGCACTGGCTCCAGCACGTGGAGGAGTACTGGACGACGATACCAACCCAACCCGAATGGCAATTCAGGCGTGCAAGGCTGTCCCGGGAGCGAAGCCAGGTTTGCTCGATACAAACTCCACACCCTACGCAACGCCAGCGAACAAAGTCTTCCCGCCGAAGATCTCGGTCACCTCGACAACCTACACGATAGACAACACATCCTTCCTTCCACAGTACAACAACTACCAGATCGGTACGATGGCGGGATGGACGGAAACACTCGTCCATATCGAAGAGCAACAATGGCAAGTCGGACTCTCCGGATCCTTGCCCATCAAGAAATGCGGAGAAGAAGACGAAGATAGCCTCCCCCCTATTTCTTCGGAGTTAGCCGACGTCGTCAATGCCGACTGGGTCGTCCCATTGAGTCAGTCACTGACATTTTCGCCTATTCCAAGCCACGACTACCGACGCGACGAGGACGTGCGATTGGAGGTGCCGGGATCGCTCAGTTTTGGAACGGCAACGGCCAATACCGACGGAACCATTACCTATGTCCCAAATACGGGGGCAGCACTCAAACCTGAGCTCGACGCCGACGGACACATTATTCGATTCACCGGGCTAGAGAAGTTTAGCGTCAGCTATGTCGGTATAACCACCGGGAAGAAGTACGAGACTCAGGAAATCAAGCTTGCTGTCACCAACAATTTGCCTGCGCTCATTGGACATCAACGGCACCAAGTCGATTCCAACAATCGGATGTATTTGCCTGGAACGATTTATCTCGAAGCCCAAGAAGACTACTATAACGAGAAGAGCGTTCGAATTGACCTGCGCGACATCTTTACCGACGATGGAACAGACCTCACCAAGCTGAAGATTGTCGATGTCCGCGATACGCTGTTTGGCTTGGACACGAGCAATCCCAATGCGACGCCGCCGACGGTCGACCCCTATCCGAATGATATCCGAAAGGAAGTCGGGCAATTCGTACTAGGGTCGACAACAACAAAGCGCAATTTGATCGTGACCAAGGTCGATCAGTACTCGATCGACATTCGGAATGAAGTTCGGATCGCTGATATCCAAAGCACCAATGGACAGTGGACCGCAGGAACCACCTCGCCAACATTGTGGCTTGTCGTTTCCGACGGCTCGACCAAGCGTGAGAAAGAAACAGATTTACAGGGGAATGTTACGTACAAGACCGTCGAGCACCGATGGGAAGTGGAGGTGCGGTTTCGAGTTCAGAACTCATACTTGACGAATTCCTTGTGGAGAGCATCAAGTGGTGTTCCGGATTTTGAAAGCCGACCTTGGATTCGAACCGTCCCCGAGTTGGCGCTTCAGACGCTTCCAGTGAACGCAAATAGCTTCGAAGTCTCAACCTTTACGTCTGCAGATGTCCAGTATGGAAACATGAAGTATCTGGGTGGAGATATCGTAGTCGACACGTTCACGGGGGATGTGCAGACGTCGCACTCCATGATTCTCGACAAGTCGGGCGGCAAAGCAGAGCTCCGCCTCCAGGGACTCATCCATGATTCGAGTTTGGTTCGAGACGGAAACGCCAACGCGCCTATCATCTACGCAGTTGTCGCTCGGAAGAATAGCCAAACGGCTCTCACCTCGCTATCGGGAAAGCTCAAGCTGTATCGCAATCAAGTCGAGGTCGGTTACCCATTCTCCACAGCGAATGTTGCCGTTACAGCTCAAAGCGGTGAGAAGTACATCCTCGCGATTCAGCCCCAGTCGCTGCCGAAAGATCCTGGCCTGTATATTTGGGAACTTGAGTTAACGGTCAACTCGGGTACCACCCCAGTCGTCTACTCGATCAAGGGCGAGATTCCGATCCTGGTCGGCGATCAGTTGGAGGTCGTTAGCGCCACCAATCCCAAAGGACTCAACGAAGAGTACGCGAATCCGTTCGGAGCTGGCTGGATGCTCCAGGGGGTACCGAGCTACATCTTTGACGATCGCGGAACGACCGATGTGGAAGACGATCGAATCCTCATGCACTTTCCTGGCGAGGGCACAAAGGTCTTTGATGCGAGTCCGGTCACGCTCGCAAACTTCGGATATTCAGGCGAACTGACTCCGATCCAAGTTGGAGCTAGCGGATTCGGGATCGATTTTCCTGACTACCAAAAGCCACCCTTGGAATTCGGTCGATTCACCGTTTCTGGCGGCGAATACACTTATACAACCGCGGATGGAACGCAGTATGTGGCTAAGAAATCGACGATGCACAACAAGCCGTTCCTGCTCATTGATCGCATCGAGCAGCCCGGTGTCAATTTCGTTCATGCCACCACAGCGGAATCGCAACGCCGTGGTTTATCTTTTGTTTGGAACACGTCCGATTCCCTACCTCATCCGGTCATCACCTTGGCGCGAGCTAGCGACTCGAGCGACACAACGTTTTTTTATGATGCAGATTACATGATCGATAAGATCGTGATCGGATCGAGAATCTACGATATCACTTTGCAGGAAGTCCCTACGGCCGACACGACCATGAATCGTAAGCAACTGGTGAATATCGAGGAAAACAATGCCAGCGCAGGTGGATTTGTAGCCCCGGGTGCCAATCATCAGTTTCAATACAATGCTGCCGGTTTATTGACGGCAGACAAATGGCTCGATACTCAGACAAACGTACTTTCTTCGGTCGCTATCGAATACGCCACAGGGCGCCGAATGGCAAACAAGGTAACGGTCGGCAATCTCGACCCATTTTGGTTGGACAACGCAGGAACGGTCGGGTTCTCGAACACGCGGAATCGTCTTTCGCAACTAGTCACCGAACTGAAACAAGTAATCACTAGTATCGACAAGTTCGTTGGCCCCGGCTCCGTGTCCAGCGCTGGGACCTGGCGCAAACTGTATCAATTCAATCAACGAGCCCAGCACGTAGGTACCGAAGAGCAATTCGCAGGCAACAAGATCAATGAAACCCAATACGTCTATAACGGTTTGGGGTCAGTCCAGTCCGAACGAGAGTTTGTCCCAGGTGCCAATCAATATCGAACGACATTCTATGTTTACGATTACCAAATCAAGCAGTCGTACAAGCTGGCTGCGAACGACTCGATTGCCGTCGACGATGTTACCCCCAAGTACGATCCCACCGACTATCGTGGAAATGTTGTTTATACGTTGAATGCCGGTGGACATACCGTCAATGAATACGAGACCGACAACGAGCGTGGCGCATCGGTCGGCGCCTTGGTCGTTTCCAAAGTCAATGCACCAATCGAAGGTTTCGACAAAGGGAAGAACAAGAACCTTCTCGAACAGACTACCACAAACTACATCCTCAATGACGATCGCCGAAAAGCAAGTATGTCGATCGATCGATACCTGAATTCGGACTACACGGAGTCATGGAAATACGATGGCAAGCAGTACTTGCTCTCGCACACGGACACGCTCGGCCTGGAGACCAAATACACATCCTACAACTCGCGAGCCCTTCCGGAAAAGGTGCAGGTTCTGGACGGAAATGATGTCGTTGAATCGACTTTGACCTATGATCCGGGCACGGGATTTCCGACATCCAAAATCACCAAGGTTGGATCGCAGACTCTTTCGACCGAGCTCACAACGTACGATTTGCGGGGCTTTTTGCGGGAAGAGAAAACCATATCCCCCCAGGGGCCGGTCCTTTCAAGGACCCAGTACGAGTACTTCGCCGACGGCAAGCTCTTCAAGTCCATTGATGGCAACGGCATCATTACAGAGCATCGTTACAACGCTGCCAGGAATTTGGCTGGAACCAAGGTCGCAGCCGGATTGCAGTATTTCAACCGCAACCTCGGCGCCAACACAGGTGTTGGTCAGGACATGGAATACACCTATTACTCGGATGGCAGCCTAAAGCAAACCAAAGACCTCATCAACAACAGGGTTCTGAGCGTCAATTACTATCAACACGGCGCCAACTTGGTCTCAAGTTCCGGCAGCTACTTTGGCACCCGTTCTTGGATCACCACACCCAACGTGGCCGGGGCCATTGACGCGAGCGGCCAACCGACAACGAACCAGGTCGACGTGGTCATGAACGAGACGGATGGACTAGGCCGAGTCCATTTGACCGACAACTTGCTGCAAGGTGGCCTACAGAAGTTCACGTACGGCGACATTCGCATCGATCGACCGACCAGAATTGAAAGCTCCCAAGCTGCACACGCTAGCGGCAGTCAGCAACTCATTACCGAGATCCGCATGGACAATCGCGGAAACGTTCTCTACCAAAAAATTGGGGATGCAGCACCGCAAATCAATTCGTATGACGAGCTGAACTTGATGTACCGTTCCGATGTCAAGGCAACCTACGGTCAATCGTTCTACCAAATCACAGGACCGACGGGTTTAGTTCTCCTTTCGACCGAAACACGTCGCTCGAGCGCGGCTCAACCGGTCACCGCCGTCACCGCCAATCTGTACGACACGCGTGGTCGGCTGGTCATTTCCAAAGATCCCATGTTTGGAATTGAGGAAGGGGTCGGAATCAGCACGGTTAAGTATTCTTTCGAGAACAACATGCTGCTAACCCTTACCACTGACCGAGTTGGCAATTCCTCCTCCACCAGAACCGATGCGCTCGGACGGGTCGTCGAATCCATCAGTCCACGCAAAGTCTCGACCACTTATCAATATGACATCATGGGCAACTTGAAGCAGCAAAGCTCTCCTGTTGATACCGGTGTGAACCTAACCCAGTCCTGGGAGTACGACCAACTCAATCGACAACGTCAATCGACCTATGCAGGTCGCACTTCGTACACCGATTATTTTGACGATTCATTGACCGTCGTCAGTACGGATCACAACGACTTGATCTCAAGGACGAAGACCGATGCACAGGGGCGACTCCTGCAAGTGACGACTCCGAGCCAATTGTCTACGTCGGGCACCGCCGCACTCCCCAAGCTGACCACGTATTCATACACATGGAATGAAGCAGGCGACTATCGGATCGAAGAATCTATTGATACGTTTGCCGTGGCGGGTAGCAATGGACAGAGCCCCAATATGAATCATCCTCAGCTTCAAAAGTGGAAGCGGAAGATCTCAGTAGCGGGTCCCGTCGTTCAATCGGAAAAGGCATTCGGGACAGGTTCGTATACGGTCGACCGCACCGTCAACCTCGACAAACTTGGGCGTGCAGAATCCTCGACAACCAACCTGCGAACCACCACCTCGACTTTCGACGACTCGGAAACAGGGATCGGCATGTCTCTCGGCGTCATTCGAACGGGCGAGGCAAATATTACCAATGCCTTCGACTCGGCTGGTAATCGCGTGCAGATGATCAAAGACCAAGAGCGGACCCGAACGGCTTTCGATAGCCTTTCTCGCATCGCCTCGCAGTTCGTTATCTCGGTCAACTCCGTGTCCGATTCGATCATCCGAACGTACAAAGGCAAAGAAACTAGCAGTATCGACGAATCGCTGGCAACAACTATTCGAACGACCAACGCCTCGACGGGCATATCCACGGTGCAGAGCTCCAAACCGTACACACCGGAGCACTCGATTTCGATGAGTTCCGACTACCTAGGGCGAACCAAATCTCGGACAGAGACCGGTCTGGGAACCTCGACCTATATCCACGACATCTACAGCAATCTACTCAGCGAAACGGATGCCTTTGGACGGACGCAATCCTGGATTCGCGACGCCTTCGATCGCGTGATCAGCCACACGAATTTCGCCGGACAAACGACGACCTGGACCTACGACGCTTGGGGAAAAGTCTTGTCGCAAACGGATCCGAACTCCCTGTCGACATCGTACACCTACGATGAAAGGAGCCGAGTCCTCAGCGTTACCGATGCCGATGGGGGGGTGACAACCACGGTCTATGACGTCAAGGGCCGGAAAATCTCTCTAACGACACCGAACGGCCAAACGACCTCGTGGACCTACGATATCTACGATCGCGTTCTGACCGAGACCAATGCCCTGACTCAGACCAAAACATTCGGTTACGATGCGGCGGATCGCAAAACGCTGGTCATCAAGCCCGACGGGAACAAGATCCAGTATACTTATGGGAACGGTTCGAACCCGACCAAGGAAGAATGGTTGGTTGGGACCAACGTGATCGAGACCCTCAACTTCCAATACGACGCAGTCGGCAAAATGACCTCGGCCAGTGACTCTGCGACCAGCCTCGAGTTCACCTATACCGATGGATTGCTCTCGCGGGAGAAACAAACCCTCGCGCCGAGTGTCATCGCCCAGTCGGATTACATCTACGCGGGCGGCCAAGTCCGAGAAGTTGCTCTCAGCCTGGGAGCTTCCGCCACGTTCGATTCGAAGGTTTCGTATACCTATACCGCCAACGGCCAAGTTGCGACGCTCCAACAAACCGGTCCAATGACCGATACCAAGAGCATCCGCTACAGCTACGACCAGGCCGGAAACCGGGTCCGCACCGAGCGATTCTCGGATGTTGGGTATGCGGCTCCGGTATTCGAGACCCTCTCCTCCTACACCAACGCGCAAAACCAGCTCAAGTCGACCGTGCAGTCGATCAAGCACCAGCGAGCAACGGGCACCGTCCTTGCCAGCTACGACTTCGTCTGGGACGCTGGAAATCGGCTAAGTTCGGTAACGTCGTCGGCGGATGGTCTGACCACCTACAGCTACACCCCCACCAACCAGCTCAGCGCGATCGACTATGCCAACGCCCCTGATCAGAGCTTTACCTATGACCTGAACGGCAACCGGACAGGCTCTGGAAACGTCACTGGCGCGGACAATCGCCTGACATCGAATGCGACGTGGGATTTCCTCTACGACGCCAACGGGAACATGACCCGTCGGACGCTCAAATCGGACAATTCGTACATCGAGTACACCTATGATCATCGAGACCGATTGACGGACGTTCGGTACAGAACCTCGGCTGGCACACTGACCAAAAGAGTGCATTTCGGCTACGACGCGCTCAATCGCCGCTATCTGCAAACGGTGGAAAACGGATCAGGCACGATTCTCTCGACGGTCTACTACGTTAACCAAGGGTTTCGCAAAGACCACGGCGATGCTGGTGATGAGATCGCGTTGCGGTTGGACGGTACTGGGTCGGTGATCAGCCGCTACCTGCACGGCTCTTTGGTGGACGAAGTCCTCGCGGAGGAGAACATCGGCTCAGGTGGCGTACGTGACGTATTGTGGGCGATGACGGACCATCAAGGCTCGGTGCGCGATCTAGCTCGAGTGACGGCGGGAACGGCGTCGGTGGTCAATCACATCGTCTACGATGCCTTTGGCAAGACTGTCTCGGAAACGGATACTGCCATCGCGCACCTGTATGGCTACACGGGTAGGGAACTCGACAAGGAGACAGGCCTCCAATACAACCGCGCACGGTACCTCGACCTAGTCCTCGCCCGCTTCATCAGCCAAGACCCGAAGAGTTTTGCGGCTGGGGATACGAATCTGTATCGCTACGTAGGCAACCATCCGAGCTATGCGACCGATCCGAGCGGGTTGGTTGATCCACAGAGTATTGGCGTACTCAATTACACCGAAGAAGAACTTCGGAAGATGGGTATTCCTCAGTCGACAATCGATTACCTACGGAAACAGGGATACATGATCAATCCGACAATCGGTGACTTGTATCGCAGGGTAGGTATCCCTACTGATGGAACGCAGCTCTGTGAGGACGGATTCATGGAGTCCTCTGGAAATACTTGGGTATACGGCACGCGGTACACTGATCCAAACGGCAGGTCATGGTACGAGACAAATGTCTTTGCACGGGACGGCAAGGGTGGATTGGTAAACATTGGTAGCCAGTACTGGGATGACTATCAATCGATGATGCAAGCACATGAGGACCAGCACATACTGACCTTGGCGGGTGGGATGATTGGAACGGCAGCAGGGATCGGTGCATCGGCAAACATTGGAGGAAGCCTGAAACTTCCTGGAAGACCGCCATTGAGCGTGCCTGCAATGCCACCTCTTGGTTCATTCGATGACATTATCCTTAATCCGCTTTCGCTCTATGGAAAATCAGCAGATGAAGTTGCGGAGATTCTGGGTCCCGGCTGGGCAGCAGGGCCTTATGGTCGAACTGGTACTGGCTGGGCGTTCCGCAATGGCGACAAGGTAGTTTACTACCACGAAGGGGGTAAACATGTGGGGCCGTACTGTGGAGTGAGAAGCGGTTTATACAACTTCAAGGTTGTCGGGCCCGGTTACAAACCATTGCCAGGTGACAAAGCAAGGATAATTCCGTCAGTACCCCCTAAGCCTGTTGGAAACTTGAAGTGATTAGTGCGTTGCAGTCCTTGAGAGATGGGTTTCGATGGGGACTTTCGACTAATCTCCGATTGTCGGATGACGAAGTTTTGTACAATCTACTCGAGCAGTTCGATTTATTCGTTTGTTCAGATCTTCACGAAACTAACATAAAGCCGTTGATTGCGAATGGAACAATCCCAAATCAAATTGCTGAGCGAATTTCGGAATTGCGTGAAGTATGGTTTGAGTTGCTGAAGTCCGATCGGTCTATCGAGTCGATACGCGGGAAGGACGCACGATGGGCAAAGATATTTCAATTGAGCGATGAGTGTTGGGTTTACTGCTGCAATCGACTTTCAAGACTTGGTGTCGTCGAGCAAACAGTAGTAGAGATAAACGACACTCGTCCCGAACCTATCGAACACGATTGAACTGAAGCGGAAACGAAAAACAAGGACAGGCATTTGCGTATTGTTTGGTTAGGAAATGCTCTCTTTGCAATGGTAGCTCGCTTGGGGGAAGATAGGCGAACACGAACCCCCGCACCCTCTGCTGCCAGTCGATTCGCTAGCGTTCAGCGGTCAGGCATGGGATACATTGCATGTTCTAGTTCTTCCTTGCTAGTTCTTCCTAGTTCTTCCTGTTTTTGTGTCGGCCTTTCAGGCCTTTTGTGGGGGAGTTGTCTGTTACGGGCCGAATTGTGGTCGTATTTTTGGCCGAATTGAGACGGTAGAGATTTAGACCTTTTTTCGGTGTGATGGCCGAATTGTTGCGAATTTTGGAGCGGACCAGTACGATGTCACGGGCGGAGTCGACACTCGTGGGACCAGGTTCTGATTGGCTGAATTGCAGTCGTATTTCAACCAACCATGGTCATCGATTCCAGAGCCGATCGACTCTATGTGCGCTCGAGCCGCATCTACGTAAAAAAAGTGCGATCGCTCGATTCGAACGATCACACTTCATACGTCTTTTTGCGCCGTGGATTCTACTCGCCGTATACTCTATCCGCCACGGATCCTACTCGCCCGCCGAGTGGGCCGAAGGTGTACGACGCCCAAGTTCGCGCGAGTACTCCATTAACCACTTCTCTAAGATGCCCACGGCCGGTAGGAAGTCATGCCCCTGGATCATCATTAGGTCGATATTGTTGTAGTTCTCCTTGCAACAGAAACAATGTGCTAGATTATTGCTCGGGTTCACCTAAAGACTAACGCTCCATCAGTCAACGACAGTCCGCCAGAGCGGTGAGGGACGATGGGCCTGGCCGGAGGGGAGATGACTCTATGGTGCTGCAAGACGTTCTGGAGAGATGCCTTCGATAACTGGGCGCTATGAGAAAAGAATTCAGATTCTCGCCGTTGCTTTTACCACCAGGCACGAATGGTGCTATCGCGATCCATTCGTGCCCAATGTAATTCTCATCTGCATGGCACACTCACTGATCGAACGACTACACTTCCGAGCAGTCCTTGATCAATCGATACCCTCGGCCGGCTCGGCCTTGGGTCGCTCCCGGTACCAGCACAATGTCGCCTTGCTGCTCGAGCGTCGTGATGATCTCATAAAACGCTTTCGCGTTCATCTTCATCCGCTTGAGCAAGACACTGTGTGGTAACGTTCGATCTGGAGCCGTCTGCAGTTTTCGGATCAGCCGAAGACAGTCGGCATGATACGGATTCTCGGCCACGTGGCTGCCAGCCATGAAGAGCATGCGCCGCGTTTGATGCATGACAAACTCGGTGGCCCACACAGCAGCATCGGAACCGA
>CAITIE010000036.1 GCA_903892355.1 uncultured Pirellula sp.
ATTTCCTGCCTTTTAGGCTTCGCGATTTCAGGGATGGGGCAGTGGCTCGCAGCCAACGAATATCCTCCGGAATTATTTGCACCGCGAGGCGTGCTTAAGTTCCCTCACGGATCAACGTTGCATGCCATACAGACGCTCGCAGTTTTAGCATGGCTCTGCCAATTGCTGAGAATCCCCGATTCGGTCCGGGTGATCTGGTTCGCCATATTCGCCCATTCCTTTTGGCTGGCGTACTCCTTGATTCAAACATTCCGAGGGAGAGACCGAGCGGAATTGGACTCGGTGGGAATTGCACTTATCGGACTTACGCTCGCAGCATCGATAATGGTTGCTCTTCCAGTCTTACAAGGCACGCGAACAGCGTTAGCCCGACGAATCCCTCGCGTGTGATCACGCATCCGCACGATGGATTGATCCTGCACTTTGGCTCATCGCTCTGCCGTTGATTACGGAACTACCAATTCGACAATAGGAGATTTTGGCTGCTCTTCGCGAGCGCGATTAGCTGCGATTGCTTTCTGCTCCAACTCCTCGCCAACCCATTGGTACCTAACATCCCGTTGCCGTGGGATGTAGCCAAGCTCCGAGATTGCATTTCGAATTTGATCGAGCGTCAAGAAGTGTACGGTCCCAGCTTCGGCAACTACGTTTTCTTCGAGCATCAACGATCCCATGTCGTTTGCCCCGTAGAGAAGCGCTAACTGACCGATCTTTAAGCCCTGCGTAACCCAACTGCTTTGGATGTTCGGTACGTTATCGAGGAACAATCGCGAGACAGCTTGGTTTTTCAAATACTCGAACGAACCAGCAGGTGGGATGTGAGACATTTCGGTATTGTCCGGCTGGAACGTCCAGCAGATGAATGCTGTAAACCCGGCCGTCTCATCCTGAAGCTGCCGAATGCGGTCGAGATGCTCGACCCGTTCGGCGAGTGTTTCAGCGTGACCAAACATCATCGTGGCCGAGCTGACGCCACCCATCTTATGCCAAACCCTCATCACGTTGAGCCAATCGTCCGTCATCACTTTGCCTCGCGTGATCGCAGACCTTACTCGATCCACCAGGATCTCGGCGCCGCCACCTGGGATACTTCCCAAGCCGGCGTCCTTCAAGCGGCCCAAAACCGTCTTGATAGGAAGCTTGTTCACTTTGGTAAAATGATGCAATTCGGGTGGGCTGAAGCCGTGAATATTGACCGAAGGAAAATGGCTCCGGATATCTCGCAACAGCTCCTCGTACCACTCCAACGTGAAGTTTGGATGCAGTCCACCTTGCATCAAAATCTGATTCCCACCCAACTCCACGGTCTCGCGGACTTTGGCAAGAAGCACTTCGCGAGGCAAGACATACCCCTCGGGACTCTTGGGCGTACGATAGAATGCACAGAAATCGCAGACAGCTGTGCAGATGTTGGTGTAATTGATGTTCCGATCGACGTTGTAGGTTCGGTAAGGCTCTGGATGAAGTCGCAACGTCACTTCATTTGCGGCGCGACCTATGGCAGCCAAATCATTGCTTTCCAATAGAGTCAGCGCGTCTTCGGTTGATAGTCTCTCCCCTTGTACTGTTCGCTCGAGGATCGGACCGATGCATGAATTGGTGCGGAATATCATGGATAGTGATAACGTCAAAAAAGGCGAGGCGAGAGTTTCAGTAGCAGACGACCGTCTAGTGCAGCACACCTTCAGGAACCAAACGTAAAGCTTGACACCGGCGGTGGAACTCCGCTAGCCCCGCACGCTCATCCGGCCCCAATCGGAACCTCAAAAACTCGGTCAAATAATCCCGGCACTCGGCTTCGGAGAGCCCATACCGACCCGCATGCAGTCGGACAATTTCTTCGATATTCGCACAGCCAGCGTCGCGACTCTTCTCGAGCACGGCCTCCAAAGCGGGCGTCGCAAACGAGTTGCTTCGGGCAACCCATCGAGCGAAAACAAATGGCAACCCGGTCTCTCGGAACCACTCTTCTCCGAGATCCCAATCGGAACCAAAGTCCTCGCGAAAGCGTTCCGGCTTCATCGCCCGATCGCCGATCACGAGCACTGCATCCGCATCCACTGACTGAGGAGCAATCCCCATCGGCAGCGGCGTAGTCTCAGGAACAAATTGGAACCGGGAATGGAATAGGATTTTCGAGAGCGCTATGCTCGTTCGGGAGCCTTCATCGACGGCGAGAGTGCGCACCTCGCTAGGAGCCTTCCGAAAGAGAATCCTCACCGACCATACCGGGCCGCGGCACGCGATCACCGCATCCGATACACCTTGGTATCGGTCAAGGTTTTGAAAGTACTCGACGACCGGAATCAAACCGACATCAAGCGATTCGTTTTCCAGTTCCGCAGCAAGCCGACTCGGCAGTTCCAATCTCAAGGAACCCGCTGGAGAGTCGTTCGAGGAATCAGTCGCGGCATCGGCGTCCTTCGCAAGCCGGTCCAATAGCGAATAAATCAGCGGTTTGGTGTTCAAGTAGGCCACCGCGCCGATTCGCACAAAGAGCGGGCCAATGCTCTCCTCGCGCTCGCCTTCTCGGGGGTTCTCCGAGCGGCTCAAGAGCCCATCCCCGAAATTCCAACCGCTGTCACCACCATTCCCGCTCCCACGATAACCAGCCCCCACCGGTGCGGTCTGAGACGCAACGGATCCGTCGATCGGAAGCGGTGCCTCATTGACCGAGTGCTTTGGAGCAGCTTTTCGCGTGGAAAGAGTATCGATAGCCATGGTTTGTTCCTTGCGCTATCAACCGCGGAAACCACCTGCCGGATAACTCGTTGGCCGGCGATCAAGACTTTAAAAATTCCCATCATGGCGGCTAGGCCTTACGTTCGCCACACGCATCCGGCCCAGGACCAGCCGACACCAAACCCGACGAGCAAATGGGTGGATCCGGGGCAGACTTTCCCCTCACGCCGCAGGTCATCGATGAGGATCGGAAGGGTCGACGACACGGTGTTTCCGCGGTCGTAGAGTCGAATCGGGAGACGCTCATCGTCGACTCCGACCGCCTTCTGCAGCAACTCGAGCATTTTGCGGGTCGCCTGGTGCATCAACAGCAAGTCAATCTGAGACATATCAACCTTTGCTTTCTCCAGCATGTTTCGGATCAACTGTGGGATAGCGACCACGGTAAAGTCCATCAGGCTCGGTCCGTCCATGTAGAGTCGGCTCGCCCAGCGTTTGCGTCGTCGAGGCACAATCGCATCCTCGGAGCACCGTGCCCCTCCTTGGCTGACGATCAGCGTGTCGGCACCTTTACCGTCGGTGCCAAACTCAAAACCGATCAATCGCGGCGTATCGACCGCTTCGATCAATGTGGCTGCTGCGGCATCACTAAAAATTGGACGCAACGACCGGTCGTCTTTTTCGATGTACTTACTGTATGTTTCTGCAGTCACCAACAAAACCCGTTTGGCTTGCCCGCTCGCGATCAGACCTTCAGCGAGGGCCAGCCCGTAGACGAACCCGGAACACCCCAAATTGAAGTCGAGCGCACCGCAGTTGACTCGAAGTCCCAGCCGATCCTGTATCAAGCAAGCGGTTGTCGGGAGAGGATAATCCGGAGTCTGTGTGCAGAAGAGAAGAAAGTCGATCGACTCGGGCACCACCGAATGCTCCGCGAAGAGCTTTTGACAAGCGGCGACACCCAGATCGGCGGCCGTCTCATTCGGGGCCGCCAAATACCGAGTTCTAATCCCAGTTTTCTCGACCAACTCCGGCACATGCCACTCCGGATGCTCGTCGTTCAGCTGATCGCTGGTCTCGACATGCGACGGGAAGTGAACTGCAATAGGGCCAATCTGCGCGTGCGGCACGGTTTAGAGGTGTTGAAGAGCGGGAAAAGGATTGGTCGAGGGCCTACATCCCCCCCGACAACAGAGCAGACGATCATACCGACAACGGGCTCATACCGACAACGGGGTCCGCCCAAAAGCCCCGCAAAAATGCGGAGACCTGCGGGTCGTCGAAGTTCTTGCTAGAATACCCCACGGCCAGAACACCGCCTCGATTACGACTTTTCTCATCGCTTACGACTTTTCTTGATGACATGAAGCAAATCATCGCGATCATCCGCCCTTTCCTCGTCGAGGAACTGCTCGACGCATTGCGACTTGCTCCCGTCGAAGCGTTGCAACTGACGGAGGTCAAAGGGTTCGGGCGTCAGAAAAGCTACTTGGATCGCTACTCTTCGAGCGAGTATAGCCAAGCATTTCTGCCCAAGGTTGAGATCAGTTTGTTCGTCGATGACCTTCGCGTGGAAGAGGTCTGCAAAACCATAGCAGACACGTGCAAAACCGGCCGGATGGGGGATGGTAAGCTGATGGTCATCGACGTACCTACCATGGTCCCCATCTTCGACAATGATGGAGCTTAGTAAGCTCTTACCTGCGGGTGGTAGCGAGCCGATCCTTTGTGCTCACATTTTGGGCCTGCACACGTTTATTCGCCTCCAATTGGATTCGAGGATCCGCAGAACTAGCTTGTGCAACACCGGACCCGATACGGGTTGGGGACGTGCGAACAACCCGTTCGGTAGTGGTCGCCGCGCTGGTCCCACTCATTCCTGAACGGCGTTTGTGCGAGGCATTCGCATCAGGTACAGGCGTCGGAGCCGCTTGAGCTTTAGGCTTGGCCGGGGTTGGATTCGCATGCTGGACCGAGGAATGCGTCGACTCACCTTCGTGCATAACCTCACCCTCAGAAACAACCCCCTGATTGCACGAAGCACATCCGCCATGGGAACAACCAGATCCCAGTGAGCAACCGGCCCCCTGCGAGCAACCGGCCCCCTGCGAGCAACCGGAGGGTTCATAGCGATAGCCCCAAAGATCGCGCAATCGGGAATACCATGGGCGGCAACTACCGCACCCGCCGGTGTAGTCACCAGCCATCCCACACGGATCACACGTTGGTGGTTCGCTGATATGTTCGCCCCAATAAACTTCTCCGCAGCCAGAAGTGCATCGAGTCGACGCAGCCCACGAGTGAATCTTTTGTTTCAAGTGGCCATGGCCATGAAGCAGCGGCTCCAAGCCAACCATTCCGCACTCTCCTTCGCACACTCCGGTTTGAGTCGCAGAACACGGAGTGACTCGACAACCAGGAGCACCACAATTCATTTGGACGCTACAGCAACCAACTTGGCATACAATCGCTGCAACGAGACCAATGCTCCAACGTAGAGACGCTTCCATTTTTCCCCCCCGAGAAACTGAAACTTCCATGAGCGAGCCAGCCATACCCGCTGGAACTCGATAAATTAAGAGCGCCGATCCTGAATCCCATCGCTCAACCGGTTGAAACTCAACGCGAGCATTTGGATCCACAGCTTGATTCGGTACTGGCTCGTGGATGTTATCGACCGGAACAACCGATACAATCAGTAAATCTTGCCAGGTACACCCTCGATGGAATTGCTAGCGAAACCAAATGACCTTTGAATTAATAAAGAAATCACGGCTGGTAGCCATCATCCGCTTGGAGCGACTCGACCATGCCCAGGAATTGGTTAATGTGCTGCTCGAGGCTGGTGTGCAATGCCTTGAGTTCACCCTGACCAACCCCGACGCTCCGCGATGGATCCGTAGACTTCTCTCCGAAGATAAGCGATTTGAAAATGGCGAGGCATGCCTCGGAGTCGGTTCGGTGCGGAACGTCGAAGAAGCGAAGTTGGTCCTTGATGCAGGGGCGCAATTTGTAGTAACGCCGATCACCTCGGTAAAGGTGATCGAGGAGTGCGTTCATCGTAAGGTACCGATCGCGTCAGGGGCATTGACTCCCACGGAAATCGCAACTGCTTGGGATGCAGGTGCTAACATCGTCAAGGTATTTCCGGCCAGGGTACTCGGCCCCGGTTACATCCGAGACGTACTCGCACCTCTCCCCTACATTCAATTGATGCCGACAGGAGGTGTCGATGCCTCCAACGCCGGCGAATATCTACGCGCGGGTGCGATCGCCGTTGGGGTCGGTGGACAGCTCTGCCCTGCCAACCTCGTGGAAAAGAAAGACTGGGATACGATCCTGAAATCGGCCAAACAGATCGTTGAAGCGTGCGCCTGCCCCCCCACCCCGCCCGCTTGAAATCCCGAAAAAAACATTTCTTATGGAACCTACGAAGAAACTCTCGAACGACGATTTGCGTCATCTCGACAAAACCGTTGTATGGCACGCGTTTTCTCAGATGTCGGAATACGATGGGCTCATCATCGATTCCGCGTCGGGTTGCTGGTTAACCGATATCGATGGCAAACGCTATCTCGATGGGACCAGCGCCCTATGGTGCAACCTCTTTGGGCACCAAGTTCCCGAACTCGATGGCGCCATTCGAAATCAGCTGACTCGTGTAGCTCATGTAACCAACTTAGGCATGAGCCATCCTGCGACCATCCAATTAGCGCAGCGTTTGGCGAACTTAGCGCCCGGTGAACTGAACCATGTCTTCTTTAGTGGCGATGGAGCATCAGCCGTTGAAGTTGCGATGAAATTAGCTTTTCAATATTGGCGACAATGCGACACCCCCGCCCCAGAGCGTACGAAGTTTATCGCATTCGGGGATGCTTACCACGGAGACACTATTGGCACCGTCAGCGTGAGCGGCGTATCGAGATTCCAATCGCTGTTTTCACCGCTGCTATTTGAGGTTCTACGTGGCCCGTGCCCCGACTCCTTCCGACGCCCCTCGGGCATGGATCCAAACCAAGCCTCCCAGTGGTACTTGTCCGAGTACCGCAAACTGCTCGAACGACATGCCGACGAGACCGTTGCTGTCATTGTGGAACCGATGATTCAAGGCGCCGCTGGTTTCGTCACACAGCCGCCAGGTTTTCTCCGTGGCATCGCCGAACTATGTCGAGAATTTGGTGTTCTTTGGATCGCCGATGAAATCGCTGTTGGGATGGGACGCACCGGACGCATGTTCGCAATCGAGCACGAAGGAATCCATAACGAGCATTCGCTGCTGCCTGATTTTCTTTGCCTGGGCAAAGGCCTTACAGGTGGCTACCTCGCCATGAGCGCAACGTTGTGCAGCACCCGGATATGGAATGCGTTTCTAGGTAGGCACGCTGAGATGAAAACGTTTTTCCACGGGCACACCTACGGTGGCAACCCCTTGGCAGCCGCTGCTGGAAACGCCGTGTTGGACCTATTTCAAACCCAGTACTCTATGGCGAATTTGACACCCAAGATCGCTCATTTCCAAAATTGCCTAGCGCCATTGCGCGAACTTGAAATTGTCGGCGACGTTAGGCAACTGGGGATGATGGCAGCAGTCGACTTAGTAAAGAACCGCGAGAGCAAAGAGCCCTTCGGATGGGACGAACGGATCAGCGCTAAGGTTTGCAAGAGATTGCTCGACAAAGGCGTTTGGCTGCGCCCTCTCGGCAACGTCCTTCCCATATTGCCGCCGCTGAGCATCAACGACCACGACCTCGATTTTCTCTCGCGATCCATTTTCGAATCCATAACCGAGGTACAAATGGAGTTGGGCAAGTTGGAGCCTTAAGCTTGAGGGCCGGGTGGAGGGACGACATAACCGCTCGCTCCAAGGGCCCTGATCATAACTAGCATCGGGGGAGAGTGGGTTCACACGTCCAGTCGACACTTGCTCACACGCGTGGCTCAGATTCGATTCGCGATTGGAATCGCTGCGACGTTGTTCTATCGACTACTGACCAAAGAAAACTTTTTCGGCAGTGCCCGACAGGATCAGCTTCTTTTCATTCATGTTCAGAAAATCCGCTCGGTCGCGAAGAAGCTCCACCGAGGCACCGTAGGTATGAGGCGCGTCGACTTGATACGGGCAGTCCGAGGCCCACATTAGTCGCTCTGCACCATATGCATCCTTGAGCCTCCGAATCATTGGCAACAGATCGGCATACGGTGCTTTCTTTGCACCCAGCGCATAGAATGCGGAGGTCTTTACATAAACCTTAGAATATTTTGCCAGCCGACACAAAGCATTCAATTCATCTTCTTGAACGGTACCCCGCATTCCGATCCGCGAGAAGTGATCGATGACCACGGTCGTCTTCGGATACCGCTCGCAAAGCTTTTCGATTCCCGGAATTGCATCGGGATCCGAAAGCATGCACATGGCTTGCCCCGTCTCAGCACCGTGTTCAAACATGGTATGGATTCCCTTCGAGGTTTGCCATTGCATCACGTTGGCCCGGTTTGCATAAAGACGGTATCCACGAACGCCTCGCTTTCGCAGATCGGTCATGGTCCCTTTCACATCGCTCTTATCATGATCAATGACGGCAACACCCGAAAAGATCCCCGGGAACTTTTCGATGCAATCCAGCATGTACGTGTTGTCGAATCCGAAAAAATTCATCTGGATTAAAACAATGCGTGCCACTTGGAGCGGCCGGCAATGGCTGAACAGTTCGTCCGGTGTGAACGACGCAGGCACAACATCTTTTTCGCTGAACTCCGACGCGAGTGGGTACAGCGTCCCAAACTTTGGCCAAACGTGAACGTGAGCATCGATGATCGAGTCCGACGCAGGTACTGGCGCGGCGGGATCTACGGTTGAAGGGTTCCCGAAAAGATTTGCGGGGCGAGCGACAACCGCAGATGCAAGTGCCAGCCAATGCCGTCGAGTGATCGAAAGGTAATCATGATTCTTCTTCATTTGCCAAACTCCCTGATGAGTGCGTAGTAAAACTGCTCCGCGCGCAGGACCTGCTCGATCTCTACGTATTCAACCGCGGCATGGGCTTGATCGATACTCCCCGGTCCAAACAGAATGCTGTCGACACCGGCGAGCATTAGTTTGCTCGCATCGCTTCCAAATGCAACTCCGGATGGCTCAGGATTCTCACCCAACTGCTTGAGAACTCGACCAGCGGTCTGAACGATCGTAGCATCAGGTGAAGTATCCAGTCCGCGATCGATGAGCATGGGAGATTCCATCTCAAACCGCGCCTCTGGTACCGCAGATGCGACACGATCGATAATACGTTGGTAACTCGCTAGCACTTCGTCAACATTTTCATACGGCAGCAGGCGACGATCGATCTCGATCGCACATTGATCAGGCACAAAGTTGACTTGAACCCCTCCTGAAATCATGCCGACGTTGGCTGTCGAAGGCCCCAAAAGTGGGTGCGAGAGCCGATCGAGGTGCGCGTGCTCATTTTCGATCGCGACTAGCAACTTGGCCATGGGATGGATCGCATTGAAGCCGAGATGGACCTTGGAACTGTGGGCGGATCGACCACGGGAGACGATCCGCCATCGCAGCACACCTTTGCTTGCGATAACCAGCCTCATCTCGGTCGGTTCAGCAACAACCGCTGCGGTTGCGGTAAGCCCTTGGCAAAGTCGCAGCACACCTTGGCATGAGAATTCCTCATCGACCACAGCGGCCATCCATATCTCAGCCGGCGGCGGTATTGGATCGCGGAAAGCGTGTACCGCAGCACACATCATGGAGGCTAGTCCTGCTTTGGTATCGCAAGCGCCTCTCCCATACATGCAACCGTCAACTATTTTGGAATCGAAAGGGTCAATGGTCATCCCTTCCACGGAAACGGTATCCATGTGGGCCTCGAGGACCAGTCGCTTCGACGCATCCTGCCCGGGGATGCGAGCGATCACATTGTCGCGTCCGGGTAGCACGTTCTGACGCCAACACTCTATCCCGTGCGATCTCCAAAACTGTTCGATGCGATCCGCGCACTGAGCCTCTCCGGGCCCTCCAGGATAGAACGCATTCACGCTGTTGATTCGAACCAACTGATCGAGAAGGTCGACGGAGTTCATATCATGCAATTCGGCGCAATAAGAGGGCTTCGGTGTGCAATCCGGGGCCGAAACCGATCATCACTGAGTATTCACCAGGATCGGTTTCGGCCACGAGTTTCTCCAGAATGAACAGTACGGTAGGGGAAGACATGTTCCCATAATGGGCCAATACATTTCGAGATGGTTCGATCTGTTTTTCAGAGAGGCCCAAGCATGTCGCTACGGAATCCAAAATCCGAGGCCCACCTGGATGAACTGCCCAGGTCTGAACCGAGTCGATGTCGACATGGCTTTCCGAAAGCCAACGAGTGATTGGCCCTCGCAACCGCTCTTCGATGATCTTTGGAACCCGCGGAGAAAGAGTCATCTGAAAACCATGATCGCCAATCTTCCAACTCATCATGTCCCCGGTCTCTTCTAGCTTGTACGAAAAGCTTGAAACAATTTCCCACGGTGCAGTAACACCGGACCCGGTGGTTGGGTCGGCAAAGCTCGACTCGGCGCATTCGGCGGCGAGAATCACGCATGCAGCTCCATCGGAGAACAGAGAGTTGGCAACGATTTGCTCACTGTCATCGCAATACTGCTGATGGATGCTGCACAGTTCCACAGCCCCCACCATCGCGATGGCATCGGGGTGCGAGCGCACGACAGCCTCAGCCACACGCAATCCGTTGATCATGCCATGACACCCCATAAACCCAACATGAGTTCGTTGAGTATGCATAGGCAAACCGAGCCTATCGATCAAATGATGATCGATACCCGGAGCGCAGAATCCAGTACAAGAAACAGTGATCAGGTGGGTTATCGACGAAGCGTGTAGCCGTGATTGGCTCAACGCTTCTTTGGCGGCACGCTCAAGCAATGGACCTGCATGCTGGCTGTAGGCTTGCATTCGCTCTGCCGTTGTTGGTCCGTAAGGTCGCTCGGCCGAAGCGACTTGATAGAAGCTCTGGCGACTGAATAAATCTCCTTCACTCGGGTCCAGCAGTACACTTGAACGCCGCAGAACTCCCGATTTGCGATACAAAGTCGGGAGCAGTTTGTGCCAACGCTCAGTGATGTTCAATTGCTGAGCCAAGATCGCCGATTCGTCTTGTGCGACCGTCCCTTCGGGGATCGCTGTCGCCGTGGCGAGGAATCTCGCCACGGCTCCATATTGCGTCTCGCGCAGCGTGTTTTCCTTGAGTGGTACTGTCATTGCGTTGCCTTGCGAACAATCCAATTTCGAATTGGAGGAAACCAATCACAAACACGAAGCACCCATTGGGCACGACGCGGCATGCGGGCCTGCTTGGCGACCCAACGACATACCGATTGCGAAAAACGACGTTGCTGGATCGCCCATTGATTCCACTTGGACGATGAATCCTCGTACGAATTACATCGTATCGCCTCAGCGATCAATGGAACCACAGCAAACCCACTGGCCAACGCCCAGGACATGCCTTCCCCGGTAAAGGGTTCAATATACCCGATCGAGTCCCCCACCAAAAAAACGCGAGGTACAGCCACAGGATCAGAGGCACGCGTCAGGTGGGGAGTGGTCATCCAGGGCTTGGTGTGCCACACGGAATCGGGGCGATAACCACAGTAGTCGATGATCGAGTCGATCGTGGCCGGGATCGAATTCTTTCCATGCACCGCCTCCGGATCCAACGCAGCCGCGATGTCGTAATAGCCACCATCGGTTTTGCACAGACCTACATAACCGTTCGGGGCCACCAGCATATGGAGCGACTGTTGGTCTAGAAACATCGGACTTTGGGTCAAAAAACTGTCCTCGCTCAGTTCCGACTCATGCAGCATGCACTGAACCCCAATGCGAGATCCTTGGGCGACGGAGGAACTCCATTGGAGGGTCCCCCCCAGCGGCGATCGATTCAGCCCCGAGGCGACTACTGCGACTTTGGCAACCAATCGTCTCGAGGACGAGCGCTGCCCACCCACGGCAGGTCGAATTTGAACCTCGACACTCCCCTGCTCGAGTTGCGAGCGAAAACCGTTACCAACACGTGCATCATCCGTTGCACTAGGTTTCGCCGAATAGGAATCACGCGACGTTAAATCACGCGACGGCAACGGGAGCAATCCCACCGTCTCAGGCAGAAATTGAACTCCCGACTCGATTGCCTTTTGAACCAAAATCGAATCGACGGTGGAGCGGCGAACGCTCCACAAGTTCGGGATAGGCCAACAGTGCGGAGCTCGCCCAAACTGCACATGAAGCTGCCTGAGTACTACGGACCCTTGACGCTGCAATTCGTCTGCAACCCCCAGACGCTTCAAATAATCAATCGCTCGCGGATTCAAGCAACCACCACACACTTTCTCGCGCGGAAATCGCTTAGCTTCGATCAACAGCACTCGCAATCCTTCTCGCGCCGCCAAGATCGCCGTTGTCGAACCTGCGATACCAGCACCAACGACGATGAGATCCCAGGCCACCCGCTCCGCGTCGGCCGCCGTAATCGTTGCGGCAACCTCACGGGCTCCGATGAGAACTTCATCTCCCGGAGAAATCATTTTCGAATCGGTGGACAGTTGAGACGCCATTACGAAGCACGCTCCCAACGCATCATAAAACGCTCAGGCCAATGTCGGCGGATCGCGGCATCGCGCATACCAGCCTCTGCAGCCAATGCCTGGGCTTCGTGGGGAGTCAGCGCGGCTCGAACCGATTGCGGACCATCGAAATGAACAACGCGAGAACGAGACAACAGATGGCATCCTAAATACGCCAGCCACCAACCCAGCGATGTTCTGCACAGATCATCGACGATTACCGCGCGCCGAGCCAATCGCTTCATGGCACCCAACACCTCGACGGCCGACGCATCGTCAAAATGGTGCAGAAATAGCGTGCAGTAAACGATATCGAAAGACAAATCCTCATCATGGACAATCACATCCGCGCGGTTGCGGTCCGACTGAGATAGCGACGAATCCATTCCGTTCAACGACCGACTCTCAATACTCGAATGAGCAGAAATCGATTGAACCGCATCAAATACGTTCATCACTTCAAACCGAACGCTACATCCGCGATATTCAGCAGACTTTTGCTGAAGTTCTCGTGCATGCTCAATCGCCGTGCAACTCATATCCCATCCGATAACCTCAGCGCTGATGCGCCCTACTAAGCGCTGCGCAACACCCATCGCGATCTCCCCATTCGCGCATCCCAAATCGAGAATACGGATGGGCTTGTCAGATTCAAAGCGAGAATCGCTTTTGGCAACACTCACAATCTCTTGGACCAATTGATCGACGGTCCCTGAGAATGCGTTGATACGGCGCAAACCGCGAAGCGCCTTCGCATGCTCCTGTGGGCACAGGTTGGGATCATCCATCAATTCGGGGACGAGCACTCGCTTTTTCATCGATCACTTTCCCTATCGCCCGCACATGCTTCTCTCAAGGCATCCTTCCGCTTCGTCGAAAGATAGCGATCGGAATCCGAGCACGACTGGGAGAAAAGTGGCCTCGCTTCCAAGCAAAATGCAACACGCTTGAACCGAGTTAAAGCACCCATCAATGTGACAAAACGACTTATGGCATCTCGCGATGTGTTAAATACGCACCGCAGACATTCGAAAGTTGTCATTCCTGATATGTTACGACGCCCGATAGTCAACGCGGTAACGGTTTGCCCACAAATCCATGCAACCAACCCACTCGCGTTCAGAAGGATTAGATTTCGCGTTGAGGCTGTTTCGTCTAGCAAACGTCGATTCCAACTTGGTATAGTTTTGAAAACATGCGGCGATTGCAGAGGAACCGATCTATGGATTGCGTTAACCATATTGCGAATTGTACACGCTAGCTCAGGCACTAAGGAGGGTTTTCGCTGTGGCAATGGGAAGCTATTTACGGGGAAATTTTTATGCATCATTGCTCTACTCCATGTTGAACATGCATCCGAGTCCATGCCATCGCATCCCCCATATGCCTGCACATAGAGCCCGCTGCTCGAAACAAAATGCAGTCGTTCATGACGCTTGGATCGGAATGTTTATTGCATGTGCTCTATGGATTTTCACACCATCGTTCGCAGAGGCACAGCAAAACACGGCACAGCAAAACACGGCACAGCAAACGCAACCCACAACCAAGCCTGGGGACGTAAACTTAGAGTACAGCCGCGTATTCATCTTCGTCGATCGAACAACATCTTTGGGGCATGCTCACGGGGTTGAAGGCAAACTCAAATCGGGTCGTTTGGCGATCAACTCGAACGATCCGGGCAGTTTAGTGTTCGACATGAAGTCATTCATCGCGGACACCGAAACCGCCCGCAAAGTCCTCAACGTCGAGAGCACCATCGATGAAGCGACTCGACGAAAAGTCAATGAGAACATGTTGGGACCTGAGATCCTCAACGTGAATCGCTATCCCGAAGCCAAATTCGAGAACGTTCGGGTCAATGCAACTGGAAAAACATCCAACCGCAAGCTTCCAGAATACATCCTCGAAGGGGATTTTACGTTGCATAAAACAACGCGACACCTACAGATCCGATGCGACCTCGAAGAGAAAGATGGATGGCACCACGTCCGTGGTTCATTCAAAATCCTTCAGACCGATTACGGCATCAAGCCATACACCAAGATGCTGGGGGCTGTCGGTATCAAAGACGAGTTGATGATCTTAGGAGATATTTGGCTAGCGCCGGCACCATGATTGAGTTTCCAAACGTACAAAAAGGGGTGATTCGCAATCACTACGATATCACCACGCTCTTCTACCGGCTCTTCTGGGGACCTCATATCCATCATGGATACTGGGAATCGAATGAAACATCGTCCCGTGCGCAGATCCAGCTGACCGAGCGGTTGGCTCACGCTGCTAATATTCAATCTGGAAACCGAGTTTACGACATCGGTTGCGGCATGGGTGGTTCGAGTGTTTGGCTAGCGAAAAACCTACAATGCCGCGTCACGGGGGTGACACTTAGCCCGGTGCAGCGCGCCTACGCCGATCTCGCAGCCCGCGCCGGCTTTGTACGGCCTCGGCCCGAGTTTCTTCGCGCAGATGCCGAGAAAGTCGAATTCCCGGCAGGCCAAGCCGACGTGGTTTGGAGCATTGAATGCACCGAACACCTGTTCGACAAACCCGCCTTCTTTCGGAAAGCAGCCGGTTGGTTAAAACCAGGTGGTCGCTTTGCCCTCTGCGCATGGCTGTCGGGGGAATTACCACTCAACGACCAGCAAACTGAGCAAACCGTTGCCGTCTGCAAAGGAATGTTTTGCCCGTCCCTCGGGGCGCAATCCGACTATGTCCGATGGTTCGAGGACGCGGGACTCGAAGTCACGCAAAAGGGGATATGGACTCGCAACGTCGAGAAGACGTGGGATATTTGCTTGGACCGAGTCAACCGATCCGGTGTCCGGCACTTGGCCAAGATCCTCGGTAAGAATCACACTCTATTTTTAGACCACTTCCAAGCGATCCTCGATGCTTATAAGTCAGGAGCGATGGAGTACGGATACTTTGTGGCGGAGAAAAAGGATTAATGAATACGGCTTCTGCAAGGCTGATTCCCAACGCGATCGATATCGCGATCGACCATGTGCCAAACGCGCCCACCTCCGGAAATCCTGCGAGTGCCCCAAACGTGGCGATCAGGAATGCCGAACATGCCTCGCTTACGACACCGTTGAGAACAACAACGGCTCCGAAAGCTTCAGCAAGAACTCTGCGGCGAACGGCGGGCATTACCTTTGGTATCGGTACACAGTTGCTGTTCCTGGTCACCGTGGTCTACTTGTTTTTGTTTTTGAGGTATGGCGGAACATCACTGCGTCAGGGATGGTGGTGGATGGACGCGCTGCTCGCAACGGGCTTCGCCATCCCTCATAGCGTTTTACTCGCTCCACCCACTCAGAAGTGGTTGCGACAATGGGTTGCCGCTGGGATGCTCGGCTGTATTCACTGCGGCGTGACCTGCATCTCTCTCCTGGTCATGTTCCATTACTGGCGAGGAAGCGAGCAAGTCCTATGGAGAGCCTCAGGGATTGCCGAGCAAGCGATCCTGGGTTGCTTCTATCTTTCCTGGGTCGCCCTCCTATATAGTTTGTACTGGACAGGATTTGGCTACCAAACGGGGCTTACCCAATGGTGGTACTGGTTCACGGAGTCCAAACCTCCCCGCCGCCCCTTCGTGACAGGTGGTCCATTTCACTACATGCGGCACCCAGTCTACATGAGCTTTTTGGGACTGATTTGGTTCACGCCCGTGATGACATGGGACCACGCGATCCTCACGGCGGTCTGGACAGCCTATATCTACGCCGGCAGTTACTTCAAAGACAAGCGATTGCTGCGATTCATCGGGGAAGAATACTACGAATACGGGACTCGCATTGCAGGACTCCCCTGGATCGGCTTCGGAAGCTTGCGAAAGTTCAAACCTCGCCCGGCAGCAACCGCCTCGTGATAAAGAGTTCGTTTGGGAGCGGTGTTATCTTAGGATTGGTGTTATCTCAGGATTGGCGTCGGCTCTTCTTTGTGATAACGCAGCAAGATCGACCAGAGAAAACCTCCAAAGAATTTTGCCGCAAATTGGCCGATGACAATCAACGGCATCAGGGATCCGAATGCTACCGTTGGAAAAACAACGCTATCGACCAACGCGCTCGCCGCGTTGCTCCCGTTCACTTTTTGCATTTTGGTTCGATCCGATAACCAATGATAAACGACCCCATCGGTCAGTGCCGCTGCGGCAAACGCCAAGGTCGAAGCGATTGCAATCTGCGCGGAATTGCGATTGATCAGGTAGGAAATTACAGAACCCGCCGCTATCAGTAATCCCATCTTCCACACCAACCCGCGATTCCTCCACTCTTCATGGAGTTTATCGCGAGTCGTCAAATCGAGTCCGATAAACAGGAACGCGTTGGCAATCGAAGCCGCCGGACCAAAAAAGGTCGACGACAAATTGGCCAAAACAATCGCGATGAGATAAAGGGATATCGTTACCACTGTCCGTCCGCCGATCCAAGGTGCCTCTCAGTTGGAGCCGAATAAGCACTATCCATCAATCGGCGGAATCGATCAAGTCGAAAGAGTTCGATCGCCATGGGCAGGATCTAGCAGGAGACAGCGCATAGGTTGCTATTGCGAACGCACCATACCGCGACAACATGCACGCATTTAGACGCGAGGAGCCGATCGATTGGAAGCTGATATCTCCCCATAACTTCTACAGATCCTGGCGATAGAGTTGCCAACAACCGAGCGCGAGCATCACCAGAATGAAAATCCCGTTGCTCCAGATGGGTTGCCACGGATCGCGTTGGATTTGGGGAATATCGAGATCCGTTCGATCGATTGCGTTGACTTTGTTCTCGGGGTTGCGAAGAACATACTGAATCGTCTCATTGATCGCAGCAGGCTTCGGGTTTACCAAATAGAATGGATTGATGATGTAGTCATAGATCCACTCCGGCGTGGTCTTTTTGGGATAGAACGACAGCTCGGTGGGTTTCATTTCTGAACTGAGCACATCGATCTGTTTGACGTTGTGACAAACCCAAAGCCGATTGGAGGGATCAAAATGGATGGTCGAGATATCGCCTTGACCGGAGATCGATGGCTTGCTCGCGATCACCCTCGCCTCAGAGCTATCGGGAGAAACGATCCAGAGATCGCCATCGGTCGAAAGCAACGCAGCGCGACCATCGCCGGCTACCCCCGTTCGCTTGATGTTGGCTTTGCCAATTTCGGAAAGTTCCCGGACCAACTCCATGGTCTCGAGATTCACGAGAAGCGGAACTTCTGCGTTGGGGCAAACGATGGCGAGCGAATCCGAAACCGCTAGATTCACCACCGCTTCGGCAGGAATATCGAGCTGCATTTCCCGAAGCTTTTCGAGCTTTTCGTCGTTTCGCTTCATGACAACAAGTTTGTCTCTGGAAACTAGAATCAGCGCATCGAGCGAATTGGAAAATCCAACCGCAATCGGTTTGCGCAATCCCCAATCCGCCTCCGTCAATCGCTTGTACGTTTCACTGGCTTGAGGGATCTTCACATCAAACCCGAGGACAGAAATCTTTTGTTGGTCCGCTTTGGCGGCTCGCTCGGCATCAAACCAATAGATCCCATCGGTGGAGGCAGCGAGAAAACCATTCTTCCACGGGATTAAGTCGAACGTATCGGCGGGAAGATCCGGCGCCGAATCGAGGCGAGAATCGTCCCATAGTTTCTTGCCTGTCGCTTCGGAATCTGAACCTGCGTCGGGAGTTTTACCCAGTTCCGGAATGCGAGCCAACTCAAGGCGAATCGTTTCGCCCCCTCCCAATCCAAACGGGATGAACCGGGTTCGCCCGAAGTAAAGCGACGATTCCTCGGATTGCCAAATCGGTCCTATCACCCGCTGGCCGTCCACTTCTCCAAAACCGGTTTGCCACACGCGATCCTTGTCGTTCCAGAATTGAATGCGACCTTGTTGGTTCGCGACGATGGGAGTATCTCCCACCGCTAAGATTCGCTGCAATGTCGGTGGGCCTCTCAAAAAGGTTTCCGAAAGACTACGGACCGTACCGATGGTGAAGCAAACACCCCAGAAAAGCGCCGTGACGACGACACAGATGATCGGGTTCTTCCAAATCAATCCGACAAGTGCCGACACGCTGTAAAACACCATGAATGCAAAGATGAACAGCGGAATGCACCACAGGATGCCTTGGTTCCAAATCCCCAGCTGGAGCCCAGAGTAGAAATAAAGGCCGACGATCAAGAAAGAAATGTTGAGGGCCACGAAAATACAACCGCCGAGGTACTTACTCAAATAAAGCAAGCTTCGTGACAGCGGTTTGCTGAGCAACAAATGCAGCGAACCGGTTTGAAACATGTCGGGAATCATCGAACTGGTGATCACGATCGCGATCATCATCGCGATCTGCCCCAATCCGACCCACATGATAAAGGGAAAGAGGGTGGCTTCAATGAACGGACGGATTTGCCGAAGGGTGAACGGAAGAGGATCAGTAAATTTCATCCCCGCATACGTGATCCAAGTGGCTTGACCGCTCGAGGACCGCAGCGAACCAGGGAAGGCGAGATCGAGCAACCGGCGATTGAGTTTTTGCAATTCGCCAGAACTCTTATTCTCCTTCTGGATCAACTCCTTCAGTTCCGTCCTGCGTTCGGCGGTTGGCCATGCATCGCTATCGTACAAATCCGGTTTATCCATCACGGTATTGAGGGCCGTCACCAGTCTACCGACAGCGATCCGACGCCCGGACTTTTGGCGGTCTCTCAATGCGTTTTGGAACTCTTGATCGATGGCCGCATAAACCATTTTCTGGGAGCGGGTTCCTTTCCCAGAGGATGCAGCTGCCAATTGATCGAGAACCGTTTTGGCGTTCGTGATTTCACCCATCCGAACGCGATAGCTTTCCCCCTCAGATAATGAGAGCGGGAACAGCGCAACGAGAATCAAAGTCCATGCGGCCAAAAGAATCCAAAGGACCCGAGACTGGATCGATTCGATCAAACTATCGTACAGGATGGCGATGTAAGGCTTCATGACGTTCCGTATGAGCGGCGAACCGATCTTTTTTAGCGGGATGGATAGGGATCTCGAGAAGCGGCATCACCGTTTGCAGTGTTGACCATGTTCATGAACACCTGCTCCAAGCTCGGGCGGGCGCGCTCGAGTCGCAGGATACTGATTTGGTGCGACCGAAGGCAGTCGACGACCGCGTCCGCTCCCGGCTGATCGATCGATGCAATTCCAATCCGCGTCAACGCCTCGGGCCCACCCTCTGTCACAATTGGGGAGACGGAGTGTGGTACAGCTGTTGGTAGATTTGGGACCTCAGCGAGAATGCGTTCGATGGATTGCGTATTTCCGATGACTTCAATCTTTAAACTGCTCCTGGAGTCATCCGTGTGCTGGCGAACCAGTTCATCGATGGTGCCAATGGCGCGTAGTTGCCCCAGAGCCATGATCGCGACGCGATCGCAGATCAACTCGACTTCCTGAAGGATGTGACTGTTGAGAAAAACCGTCTTGCCTCGTTTCTTGAGCCGATCCAGAACATCGCGGATTTGCGAGCGTCCCATCGGATCCAATCCATCGGTCGGTTCATCGAGAATCAACAGGTCCGGGTCGTGCAACATGGCTTGCGCGAGCCCCAAACGTTGCCGCATCCCCTTAGAGTATCTGCGGACTGCTTCGTGCTGCCGACCGCTGAGGCTGACCAGCTCAAACAACTCCGCCTCGCGTTTCCGAATCTCTGCGTCGGTCATTTCGCTGAGACGGCCGTAAAAATACAAGGCGCTTCGACCGGTATGGTGCCTCGGGAAAATCAGGTTCTCAGGCAAGTAACCGATCTTGCGTCGGGCACCTTTGCTCCCGGCAGGCAATTGCAGAACCTGTGCTGAACCTCGCGATGGATGAAGGATCCCGAGAAGGACTTTGATGAGTGTGGTTTTCCCGGCACCATTCGGACCGAGCAACCCAAAGACTTCGCCTTGGCCTACCTGAAGCGAAACTCCCTTGAGCGCGGGATGAACCCGGGGGAATAAAAGTCCTTCCCGGTAGGTTTTCGAGAGATTTTGTACGTCGATTGCAAGTGGCGCTGCCAATGGGGGCCTCATGAATCCAAATTTGGGCAGGGAAATGCTCGAACGGAGCAATCCCAGGTCTGAAGTACTCTAGTTTAACGGAGTTGCAGCATTGCGGGCTCCCATCAGTTCGGTCATCGGAAGAGTTTCTTGGCTTTCTGAGTGGGGAAAAGGATCGCTTCAGAGCAGGAAAGGTATTTTCAAAGTAGGCACCTGCGAAAAATTCTTGTTAAAATCGGGGCTGAAGGGAAAACCAACCTCCGGGCAAAATGAACGTTGTTCGGAGAACTTGGTGTTCATTCCCACCCACTCACCACGCCTTGCCTCCCTCCGTTTGGTTCTCTAACCCCACAGATATTTCCTATGCGTCGATCGATGTTTCTCTCTTGTTGTATTCGCTCCTTTCGCCATGCAACCCTTGTCTGCGTTGCGGCTTGTTCTACGGTGTTGTTGCCCACGGATTGGACGAACGCCGCCGATTCCGTGATGCTGTTCAACGGCAAGGACTTCAGTGGCTGGCATGGTCGACCGACCGTGGACCCTCGCAAGTGGAGCACGACTCCGGACGCCGACAAAGCGAAATGGAATCAAGAAATCGCAGACCACTGGAAAGTGGATGGGAACGAAATCGTCAACGACGGGCAAGGAGCCTATCTGACCACCAACGGCGAGTACGGCGATTTTGATTTATCCCTCGATTACAAGATTGTAGCCGGCTGCGATTCAGGGATTTACCTCCGTGGTATTCCACAAGTTCAAATCTGGGACCCCGATGCGGAAAACAACCGCAAGAACGGCAATGAAAAGGGGAGCGGTGGCCTTTGGAACAACCCAGCCGGTTGGGCCGGTAAAGACCCACTCGTTCGCGCTGATAAATCCATCGGCGAATGGAACACCATGCGAATCCGATTGGTAGGAGAGCATTGCTGGGTATGGCTGAACGACAAAGAAGTCGTTGTCGATGCAAGGCTTCACGACTACTTCGCACCAGGTATGCCCCTGCTAGCTCGCGGACCAATCCAACTGCAAACGCACGGCGCCGAGATCCGCTTCCGAAATGTAAGCGTCAAAGAGCTTTCGGCCGAAGAAGCGAACAAGGTACTCAGTCAATCCGAAGAAGCGGGCTTGGCCAAGTCTTCCAGCAAGTTCGAAACGCTATTCAATGGGACCGATCTGTCGGGCTGGAAGGGTGCGACCGGGAATTACACCGTCACCGAAGGAGCCATCCAGTGCATGCAAGGCAAGGGTGGGGTACTCTATTCGGAAAAGAGCTACGGCGACTTTGTGTTCCGCGTCGATTTCCAACTTCCCCCTGCCGGAAATAACGGACTCGCTATCCGATACCCAAGCGTCGAGGAAATCGAAAAACTTCCGAAGGACCTCCGCCACGGCGACGCCGCTTATGTCGGGATGACCGAGTTGCAAATCCTAGACGATGGGCATCCGAACTACGAAAAAATCGATCCACGCCAAGCCCACGGAAGTGCTTACGGAATGGCCGCTGCGAAACGTGGTTACCTGCGTCCCGTAGGGCAATGGAACCATGAAGTCGTCACGGTAACGGGTTCGAAGATCCAAGTGGAACTGAACGGAACTCGCATTCTCGATGCCGATCTGTCGACGATCAACGAGTACATGGCCAATACCCCGCACCCAGGCAAGGAGCGGACCAGCGGCCACATCGGGTTTGCGGGACACTCGGATCCAGTGCGATTCCGCAACATCTCGATCCAGCCAGTGGGCAACTAGTTCTCGACAACCCATCGACTAAGTTCAAAAATCTCTGCGACATCCATCGCTGTTCCACAGGGAGCACGCGATGGTCGTTCGCGGGGTTTAACCATCTACATCATCTTGGCTCTCCCGCAGAGCCTACCCGTAAATCTCTCGCAGAGCCTACCCGTAAACAAGGACACTTCTTTGAAACGTTTGTTGTTCGTTGCGTCGTTTGGAGTCTCATTGCTAGGCACGCGAATTTTCGCCCAAGACGCCCCGGACGCGGTCCTCCGCGTCCCCGAGGCTGAGGCGTCGTCTGAGAAAGAGATGAAGTCATACTCGGAGAAGATTGAGCATTCTCAAGCGAAGATCGACATGATCCCTATCCCGGGTGGAACCTTTAAGATGGGCAGTCCCGATAGCGAGCAAAATCGACTCGCCGATGAGGGGCCTGTCCATGAGGTGACCGTCGCTCCTTTCTGGATGGCGAAAACGGAGATCACCTGGGACGCCTACGATGTCTGGATGTCTGACCTGGACGTCTTTTATCGCGAAGTCAACAAAGTCAAGGCAACTGTTCGCGATGATTTGGCCGACGAGTTCCAAAAGAGCCAACCGACCAAACCGTACACCGACATGACCTTCGGTATGGGCAAACAGGGGTACCCAGCAATATGCATGACACAGCATGCGGCGCGAACGTACTGCAAATGGCTATCCCGCAAAACTGGACGTTACTATCGCTTGCCTACCGAAGCGGAGTGGGAATACGCGTGTCGCGCAGGGACAACCACCACCTATTCGTTTGGCGATGATTCAGCGGAGCTGGAAAATTACGCATGGTTTGCAGACAACGCTGGCGAAGGCTACCACAAGGTTGGACTCAAAAAACCCAATCCATGGGGTTTGCACGACATGCATGGGAACGTGGCTGAATGGGTACTCGATCAACACATTCCCGAGGGATATCCATTGGATCTTCGCAAGGTCAATCCGTTGCTCGTACCGAAGACCCTCTACCCTCGCGTGGTTCGCGGAGGTGGCTGGGACAAAGCCGCGGAATTGTGCCGCAGCGCCTCCCGCGAAGGCTCTACCGAAGACTGGATTGCACAAGACCCACAATCGCCGGTCAGTATCTGGTACCTGACCGACGCACTTCACGTTGGATTTCGGGTAGTACGCCCACTGAACGAACCAACCGAAGAAGAAAAAAATACGTTCTGGGAATACTCCGAACCCATTCAGAAAGAACGCCCTGTTCCGCTCGAACGCTAAACGTTATTCATTCTCTGGAAGAGGGCCATCCAATTTGGACTGGCCCTTACCAATTCCAACTCAATCACTTCCATTGCATCTTTACCTCTAACTTCATCCCCACCTCGTTTCACTCACCGGAGCTTACAAACATGACATCCTCCCACGGCCACAATAACGCAGACACCAACAGCTCTGCCAATCGCAGAGATTTTCTTAAGACCGGAACGAGCCTCGCAGCCGCCGCCGGCCTAACTTCAACTTTGTCTCGATCCGTACACGCTTCCGAAGATAACAAAATTCGAGTCGCTTTGATCGGCTGCGGTGGCCGTGGAACTGGAGCGGCGGAAAACGCACTTCAAGTCGACAACGGTGAGATCGAATTGGTCGCCATGGCCGATGTTTTCGAGAACCGTCTCAGCAGCAGCTACTCCAAACTGAAAGAAAACTTTCCCAAGAAAGTCGACGTTCCACCCGATCGACAATTCGTCAGTTTTGACGGCTACAAGAAAGCCATGGACGTCTTGCGTCCTGGTGACGTTGCGATCCTAACCTCACCACCCGCATTCCGCTGGGTCATGTTCAAGTACGCCATCGAAAAAGGCTTGAACGTTTTCATGGAAAAGCCAGTCACGGTCGACGGCCCGACGAGCAAAAAGATGTTCGAACTCGGCAAGAAGTCCGTCGAACGGAACCTCAAGGTCGGTGTTGGACTCATGTGCCGCCACTGCGTGGTTCGCCAAGAGCTTCTCGACAGAATCCGCAACGGCGAGATCGGCGATCTACTCATGCTTCGCGCGTACCGAATGGCCGGCCCGACTGGGTCCGCAGCTGCTACCAAGAAGCCTGAGGACATGAATGAACTCCTCTATCAAATTGGACGCTTCCACGGATTCCTGTGGGCCAGCGGAGGCGCGGTTAGCGACTTCTTGATCCACAACATTGATGAATGCTGCTGGATGAAGGAAGATTGGCCCGTGAAGGCTCAAGCCTCTGGCGGACGCCACTACCGAAATGACTGCGTCGATCAAAACTTCGATACCTACTCCATCGAGTACACGTTTGGAGATGGAACTAAGATGTTCGTCAACGG
Source organism: uncultured Pirellula sp. (assembly GCA_903892355.1). GTDB lineage: Bacteria > Planctomycetota > Planctomycetia > Pirellulales > Pirellulaceae > JBKCUI01. Next base: position 24,395 of record CAITIE010000036.1, read on the forward strand.
CCGCACGATTCCCGGTTGCCGAAATGAATTCGCCAGCTACGCTCACGGCACCAAGGGGAGTGCGATCATTTCTGCATCCGGACATGCTCCCGCCAAGTGCCGAATTTTCTCCGGCCATAACATGACCAAGGCGAATGTCCTCTGGGAAGGTCCGAAATCCGAGCCGAACCCCTACCAACTCGAATGGAACGACCTGATCAACGCCATCCGAAAAGACTTGCCGTACAACGAAGTCGAACGCGGCGTGAAGGCAAGCCTTGTTACCAGCATGGGACGCATGGCGGCCCACACCGGCGTAGAAATCACCTACGATGACATGCTCAACTGCGAGCATGAGTTCGCTCCTGATCTCGAGAACATGACCTACGAAAGCCAGGCTCCGGTCCGTGCTAACTCCGACGGGATCTACCCTGTTCCACAACCTGGCATCATCACCAACCGAGAATACGGGGATGCATAAAGCCACTTAAGTCCATGAGGTTTCCAGAACCACTGAAAGCCTTGTGACATTAAAGAAGTCAAAGGGGATCTGTTCAGACGGATCCCCTTTTTTCATGGATCGATCGAGTTCGCTCGTTCACCGAACGAGGTAGAGAACAATCACGCCCAGAGACCGCAAGCGACCTTTTGGGATCGATCTAATAGTCGATCGATTCCGCATCCGAGTCATCCGAACGACTCTTGATATCCTTCATGATCGCCGTCATGACCTCAACAAAGTTCTTAATGGCGGTTCGATAGTCCTTCGTCGCCATCGCTTGATTCCCCGCGTCTATCTTCGAACGAATCAACGCTTCGTCAGATAGTTGCCCACGCTGTTCCAGCCAATCCTTGAGTTCGTTGATCACTCCGAGCAACTGTTTGCAAAATTCCACAGTCGGTTTGCATTGAAATTTGCGATAGGGCCCTTTGCCGAGGTGGTCGGTTCGCGAACGACTGCTCGAGTCGAGTTGTGTCTTAATCCAACCTGATATACCGGCTACCAACGCGATGATGGCACCAATAGCGGCCAAGGGAAACTGGCGGAGCATCGCCAAAACGACACCAGCCAACCCGCAGATGGCAGCAACCACCGCGAACGAGACCGGATAATGGACGACAGGTTGGTTTGCAGCAGCGGCGGCAGCCCCCTTGTTGACGATCGCATCTCCAACAATATCAGCGACAACAACGGTGATGTTGTCTGGCCCACCGCGTAAATTCGCCAAGTCGATCATGGCTTGAACAGCCGCTTGCAGATCCAGTGTACCGAGAAGCACACCGATCTCTTCATCCGTTAATTGACCACTAAGCCCATCGCTGCAGAGCAGAAAACGATCGCCTCGTTGCAATGGGAATGGCCCCTCGAGATCAATCGCGACAGTCGGGCTGGGACCGAGAGACCGCGTGATCACATTCTTGGGTATGGCATTGTTGCGAAGGGCCTCCTCGCTGACCTCACCCGATGCTCGCATCTCCCAAACCAGTGAATGATCGAACGTGAGTTGCTCGATCGTGGTTCCTCGCAATCGATACACTCGGCTGTCGCCAACATGAGCGATAACCGCCCCCTCTGGCAGGATCGCCAACGCACACGTCGTGGTCCCCATGTTGCGGAACTCCGGGTTCGCTTGCCCCTTGCGAAAGATCTCGCTGTTGGCTTCTTCCAGCGAGCGAAGGAGCGCTGCCGGCGCATCCCCTCGATTGAGCTTCGCGTAATGATGCGGGATCAAATCAACACTGAGACGGCTGGCCAGCTCCCCTGCCGCGTGAGCGCCCATACCATCCGCAACGATCAGCAAATGCCCAGATCGCTCCCAATGCTCCCGATTCTCAGCCAGCACAATCGCGAAATTATCTTGGTTCGCACTGCGACGCATTCCTACGTCGGTACCAGCCGCAGCTGCAAACGAACTTCTCCAGACTCTTTCGTTCTCTGCTGGTTCGGGCGTGGGGTTCGAGGTGGAGGAAGGCAACTGAGAATCAACCGTTAACTTTTAAATCGGAGTATTTCGACGAACAGGGAAGTGAACAGAATACTCCATGGGAGGTGGACCCGCAAAGTAGTTGTCACTGGGCAGCAGGGTCTCGATCCCCTATTTTTTGCAGACACCGATGCGAACCGGCTCGCCAACCTACCCCGTGCTAACCTCGAGGGGGCGGAACCATACTGGGTCGGGCGGCCCCCGTTCCAGGTAAACGCCTTCGAATGGGACCGAAAACATGCTGAGCTGAATAAGCCATTTCGGAGATTATTTCGTCAATTCTGTTGCGAAAAACAGCAAACGCCCCCAAAGAAGGGATGGCGATGAGTAGCCCTGCAACGGTTGTAACAAGTGCGGAATAAATACCGGACGCCAACTGCCCCGCCCCGGCTGTGCCTTGCGAAAGCGCCACCTCCCGGAATGCGATGATCATCCCTGCGACGGTCCCAAGCAGCCCCAGCATCGGGGCTAAATTTCCGATGACCGAGAGGTACTCGAGTTTTCGATAAAGCCGTGCGGCTTGTTCCCCCAGAGAATCCTCCAACGCTTTCTCGACCGCAGGCCACCCGAACTCGATTTCTGCAATTCCGCTGATCAGAACAAACGAAAGTGGGCACGGTCTTTCGCGGCACGCTTGGTCCGCGTCCTTCAGTTTGCCCTGCGCCAAGAGTTGCCGCACGTTTTCGCTCAAATCTGCAGGCAGGAGATCTTTCCGTTTCAGGCTAAGCATTTGATCCACGATCAGGTACATCGCGACGATCGACATCAAGATCAACGCCAACATGATGCCGATGCCGAGAATCCCACCGCTGAAGATGATCTCAAAAAATGTATCATCGGCAGCCCCTAAGTCCTTTGGTGGCGAGGGCACTGGACCAGCACTGGGAGAAACATTCGGCACAGCAACAACCGGGGCAGCAACGCTGGGTTGAGCGTTACCGGCACCTGGACCACCAGCAGCAGGGGGCTGGAATGCGATGGCTAAAGTACCGAGCATCATCAGAATACCCATCGACAAGAAAGCCTCGCCGATGCCGATGCGTAAACCGTTGAGCACGACCATCACTTGCGACCTCGATTGCGATTGGTGTCTAAAACACGATTACTATCCGAAGCAGGATAAAGGCGGCTGATCCGATCTGCTTGAGCATTGTCGCCAATCGCTTTGCTGATATCGATTGCATTCGCGACCGCCTTCTGCCTCAGATGGTATCGCTCGCTAAACAATGTCGCAATGCGTAGGAACTCTCCGATCGCCAACTCGTGCTGACCCGCCTGTTCGAGCCTAGTCCCCAAAAGCATGGATGGTCCGGCTTGCGCTGCCAAAGGCAAGGAATCTCGCAGCTTCAGCCATTGGGGCAATGGATAGTCCATGATCTCGCTGGGAGGTACAGTCCTCCACAACTGCGATTTTGCATAACCAGCGATGACTTCTGAATCCGACTTGCTCAAGGCCTGAAGGATCTCAACCCCTTTGCTGCGTTGCTCCCCACCGAGCGACCAACTCGCTCCGAGCAACTGCATGGCTGGGGCTTCGATATCCATCCACCCGCTGGCTTCCTCGGCGATACCCGCGGAAGCGGTGATCGCTTCATCCGACCATGGCAGTGGAATGGCAGAAAGAAGTAGATTCGGGGGATCGTCTTTGATGAGAAACCCGAAGATTCGACCGGCAACCGCCCACTTCTTTAACGAAACAGCCGACTGAACCATTTCAGCCACCAAAAGACGCTGCTGCCAACGCGGTATATTGGTCAACTTCAGTGCATTTTGCCCCTGGGTCAGCACCTCCTCAAAACGCTGCTGTGCAAAGAGAGCGTGGACCGCCGCGAACTCTTCCGACTTCCACGCCGGCTCAATGCCGATGACACCATCACCGGGGTAGTTCGTGACCCCGTCCCCATCAGGTCGAACCACTCCCAGCTTCTTCGGATCCCACTCCACCACAACCCCGCGAATCTCGATGATTCGCCGCGCGTCCCAGCGGTCCAAGCTGGTGCCACCCAGTTCCGTCCAACGGACAACCGATGGTCCACCCAATTTTTCAACCGCCTGTCGATATGTTTCCGTCTCCTTCGGCAGTTCTTCTTGAGCGCAACTCGGGCGCCCCCAAACGAGCATCACCCCGAGGGCACACACCCCCCCGAGGGTCCAAAGGATTGAAGGAAAGCCCACTCGCGCACTCCGGACAAGAGTCCTGGCGATGAAACCCAGAAAAAATCGACAAAGCGGCCATGGCAGCAACGCCCTTCGATCGACTTCCCTTCGAAAAAAGAACGCATCCATTGGGCGGAATGGTCGATTCCGACACGGCTGAGGTTTACGAACCCACGGGCCTGGGCAACAATGCAAAGAACTTTCCCGAACTCGTTCGTCGTGTTCGTCCACTGGTATGTCTGGCACATCGATGCGACGCCATCCATTCCTGGCTCGATTTTTTCGGCTGTATCCATGCTTCAACTGATCACCTATCCCCATCCAACATTGCGATATCCATCGAAGCCCTTGGTGCGTGTCGACGCGCAACTCAAGGAACTCGTTGGGGAAATGTTCGACATCATGTACCATCACCGAGGTGTGGGACTCGCAGCCAACCAAGTGAATTTACCGATCCGCGTCTTCGTCGCCAATCCGAGCGGAGAAAAAGAAACCGGCCCCGAACTGGTTTTTATCAACCCCGTGATCAAACGCGCCACAGGATCCTCGGAGTCGGAAGAGGGCTGCCTCTCGTTGCCGGGAATCAACGGAATGGTCAAACGAAACAAGACAATCCATATCAACGCCTACGGGATCGACGGCAAAGAGATCGATATGCAAGTCGACGGTTTTTTGGCTCGGATCATCCAGCACGAAGCAGACCACCTAGACGGCGTTCTTTTCATCGATCGGCTTTCCGACGAAAACAAACGCCAGGTCGAGGAAGACCTCTATGGGTTTGAAGCAACATTCGACATGAAGCGCAAGGCCGGATTGATCGGCTCCGACGATAAGATCGTCGAAGAGCGCAAGCGATGGGAAGCGAAATACTGCTAGAGGTCGTTTGCTTCGTCAAAAGAGATAACCATCAGGGCAGCATGATTTTGTTAGTCTTTGCTGTTTGAACGCTGACACCCTGCGTGGCCCCCACGAAAGCAAAATAAAAATCTCCTCCCCGATACACGTCTCGAGAAGGAGATTTCGGTTTTTTAGAGCTCACGCCGCGAATCAGAACGGGCTGGTTCTAGTTCTTGACTTCAAACTCGGCATCGATCGCATCATCGTCACCCGACGACTTGGCGGTTTCCCCACCAGGCACATCTTGAGCCGGCTGACTTGCGAAGTTCGACCGGAACGCTTGGGCTGCTTGTTCGAGTTCGCTCGTAGCAGCTTTGATCGTATCGGCGTTGTTGGAGCTGATCGCCTCGCGAACCTTTTTCATCGCGGACTCAAGCGGTTCTCGGTCCGAGGCGCTCAACTTGTCGCCTTGGTCTTTGATCGCTTTTTCGAGACCATGGATCGTATTCTCAGCGCGGTTCTTAGCCTCGGCCAATTCGACTTCTTTCCGGTCTTCATCGGCATGGACTTCCGCATCGCGCCGCATTCGCTCGATTTCGTCCTTACTCAAACCGCTCGACTGTTCGATCTTGACGCTGGCTTGTTTGCCAGATTTCAAGTCCTTGGCCGAAACGTTCAAGATACCATTCTGGTCGATGTCGAATTTGACTTCGATCTGCGGCACACCGCGAGGAGCTGAGTCGATCCCTTCCAAGTTGAACTGACCGAGCAAGCGATTGTGCTGAGCGACTTTACGTTCCCCTTGAAATACGCTCACGGTCACTGCGGTCTGCCCATCGGCGGCCGTCGAGAAGACTTGCTTCTTTTCGACCGGAATGGTGGTATTACGTTCGATCAGAGCTGTTAGGATTCCGCCTTCGGTTTCGATCCCGAGCGTCAACGGGGTGACGTCGAGCAACAGAACGTCTTTGCGCTCACCCGACAGCACGCTTCCCTGGATCGCAGCGCCGACAGCGACGACTTCGTCCGGGTTGACCCCTTGGTGAGGCTCTTTGCCAAAGATGTCCTTGACGATTTGACGAACCTTAGGAACCCGCGTGGAACCGCCGACCAAAACGACTTCGTCGATCTCCGATGGATTCAACTTGGCATCTTTCAACGCCTGGAGCACCGGCTGACGGCATCGCTCGATCAAGGAATCGATCAATCCCTCGAAGGTGCTGCGAGTCACGGCCATTTGCAAGTGCTTTGGACCGGTAGCATCGGCCGTGATGAACGGAAGGTTAATGTCGGTTTGCGGTAGCGAACTTAGCTCCTTCTTGGCCTTTTCACAAGCTTCTTGAAGCCGCTGGAGCGACATGGGATCCTTGCGAAGATCGATACCGTTGTCCTTCTGGAACTGATTCGCGACGTGATTCACGAGTGCTTGGTCAAAATCGTCACCACCGAGGTGCGTGTCACCGCTGGTGCTGATCACTTCAAAGACCTTGCTGCTGGAATCTTCATCGCCGCTCAATGCGACTTCGAGAACCGACACGTCGAACGTACCACCACCCAAGTCGAACACGACGATCTTTTGATCCTTTTTCTTATCCAAGCCGTATGCCAATGCGGCTGCAGTCGGCTCGTTGATGATCCGAGCTACTTCGAGGCCTGCAATTTGGCCGGCGTCCTTGGTCGCTTGACGCTGGGCGTCGTTAAAGTAGGCGGGAACCGTGATCACCGCCTTGGAGACGCGGTGCCCGAGATACGCTTCGGCCGCTTCCTTCAACTTGCGAAGCACCTTGGCCGAAATCTCTTGCGGAGTGAATTGCTGATCACCGATCTGCACCTTCACGTACTCATTCGCACCTCCGACGACTTGATAAGGGACAATCTTCTCTTCGGATTCGACTTCCGAATGGCGACGTCCCATGAATCGCTTGACCGAGTACACCGTGCGTCGCGGGTTGGTCACCGCTTGACGACGGGCTGGCTCGCCCACAATGGTTTCGCTCTTATCGGTAAAAGCGACCACACTCGGGGTCAGTCGGTTGCCTTCCGCATTCGGAATCACCTTGACTTCCGAACCTTCCATCACCGCAACTACTGAGTTGGTAGTTCCAAGGTCGATACCGATGATTTTTTCGCCTGCTGCCATAATTGGTTTCTCCCGTTACGATGATTGGATCGATAGTCGAGGTTCGGGGCGGCTTTCCTGCCAGCCTCTCGATTCATGGCTTCTATGGAAAGCAATCCTTGTGCCAATCCCGATTTCGCGCCGTTTTTTTGCTGCAACATCCTTCCTGGCATAGACTTACGGGTATTATTGAACAGCCCGAAGGCCTTGAAAAACAAGCGCAACGGTCGATTTCACGCCAATTTGACAGCACTTCCCTTCGTTCGAACATTCCATGAGCCGGCATAAACCCAACAATCCTCAAAGCAAACCACCTGCCATTACAGACTCGATCAGCGAACTTGACCGAGAACTCGTCCTGCTGGCCCTGAGGCGATGCGAATTGCTCAAAACGTACCAGCAGCAGGCCCAAGGGGATTTCCCAAGTCTTCGGGATGCCTGCCTCCAAGCGGAAGCGAACGTCGCAAAGCAAGCCGTTGACAACGCGGACGAAGCTGCCGTCAAAGACATTGCGGGGACTTCGCCATTCGCGGCGTCGATCATCCGTTACATCGCGGGTGCAACCTATGCGGAAGCTATCCGCCCCACCCGGATCGCGTTTTTAGGGCCAGTGCAATCGTATAGCTACCTGGCCGCCTGCAAAGTGTTCGGTCCCGCTTCGGGCATGGTCGGTGTTTCCTCGATTCCAGCGGTTTTTGAAGAAGTTGCACGCGATCAAGCACGGTACGGTGTCGTGCCGATCGAGAACTCCACCGATGGCCGGATCGTCGACACGCTCAACATGTTCATTCGTACCCCCGTTCAGATTTGCGGTGAGATCCCTCTTCCGATCCATCACAACTTGCTAGCCCGGTGCGATCGCTCCGACATCAAACGTGTCTACAGCAAGCCCCAAGCGCTCTCGCAATGCCGAGGATGGCTCGCCGAGCATCTACCTGGAGCCCTTTGGGTCGAAGTGGCCAGCACCACAGCGGCCGCCGAGATAGCTGCGCAAGAAGAAGGTGCCGCCGCGGTAGCCAGCGTAGAAGCCGGCATTGAACATGGCTTGGACGTCATCGCCCGTTCCATCGAAGACAACCCCAACAACGTGACTCGCTTTGTTATCATCGGCAAGGAACGGCCGGCCCCTACCGGCCACGATAAAACGTCGATCATGTTCCAAGTCCCCCACAAACCGGGAGCCCTCGCCGACGTGATGGTGCTCTTCAAAAACAATGGATTGAACCTGACATGGATTGAATCGTTTCCGGTCCCAGGGATCGCCAATGAATATTTCTTTTTCGTCGAACTCGAAGGGCACCGCGATCAAACCAACGTAGGAGATGCGATCGAAAAACTTCGGGGAGAAGCGATTCGTTTGGAACTGCTCGGCTCCTACCCTCGAACGTAAGGCAACCCGTACATGCACTTTACGGTAGAGGCCCAAACCCGCGTTCGAGATTGGATCGCGCCCGGGGATATCACCATCGACGCAACCGCAGGCAACGGTTTCGATACTCTTTTTTTAGCCGATGCCGTCGGACCGAATGGCTTGGTCTATGCGATCGACATTCAACCCGCGGCTATCGAACGTGTGAAGGGTAAATTAACCGAAGCCAACCTCGTGGATCGAGTCGCTTTGTGCGTCGGCGATCATGCCGAACTCGAATCTTTTGTAAAACCGGAACATCGCATCCGAGTGGCTTGCGCGATGTTTAATCTGGGCTACCTCCCCCTATCCGACAAATCGATCGTCACGCGGGTTGAGTCATCCCTACCTGCCATCCGAACCGCATCGACCATGCTTCGACCAGGTGGCGTTCTCACCATCCTGGCGTACGTCGGACATGATGGGGGTAGGGCCGAAGCCGACGCTGTGGCCGACTGGACCACGGGCCAATCCGACCAATTCGAAATCGAGCGGTGGAACGATTCCTCTAATCCGAACAGCCCAATCCTTTGGTGGATGCAGCGACGCAAATCGTCAGTCGATGCAATATAGAGCCTCGTACGTCCGTAAATAGATCCTTCCACGGATACCAATCGGACTGGCGACAGCAAAGCCATCGATCGGATTCTCGCTCAATAGTTTCGGTTGACTCGCCTCTAGATCCCCGAGCACAAATGTTGTGGCATCCTCACGCGTGCAATAGAGCTTGCCGCCAGCGATCAAAGGGGAACTGCTGTACGCCTTGTTGCTCTTTGGCAAGTTCTCTTTCCAAATAGTTTCGCCGCTCTTCGGGTCGAGGCAGGTCACAACCCCTTTGTCGCTCAGCAAGAACAAGTTCCCTTTCCAAACGGCAGGTGTCGGCACATCGGCTCCGAACCCCATCCGCCACGAAACCCGCTTGTCCTCCGCCAGTGACTTTTGGGCATTCACCGCAGTCAAGGTCGAACCGCGCGAGTAGGGACACAGGATCAAGTCTCCGCTAACCACGGGGGATGATATCGAACGAAAGTAGCCATCATTGTCTGGATTGAAACCACCGACCTTCCATAGAAGCTTTCCGTCAGCCGCGCTATGGGCGGTAACGTGATCGGCACCCAGGGTCACAATCGCTTGCTGTCCATCGATCTCGGTGAGGGTTGGGGTCGTGTAGGACTGGTTAGCCTCCTCGCGCACATCCAACCAACGATCCACTTTCCAAAGTTCGTTACCCGTTTGCTTGTCGAATGCCACCAGAAAGCTCGGGCCGGTTTGCATCACGGTAACTACCACCGCATTACGCGTCACGATCGGCGAGGTTCCCAAGTCCCACCACAAGGAATCTTCGCCATAGGTGGATTGAATATTCTTGCTCCAGACCACGTTGCCTTCTTTGTCCAAGCAGCCGAAATCGCCACTCTTGAAGTAAGCAAAAATCAACTCTCCGTCGGTGACCGGCGAGGAATTAGCACTGCTGGCTTTGGCATGCTTGGCTCCTTTCTCCTTTCCGAGCGGCGTCTTCCAGCGAAGCTTCCCCGACTCTTCCACCGCGAGAACCACGTTCTCTTCGTTGATGCCCATGGTCAACACCAATAGCCCCGCAACGTCGATGGGCGTTGAGGCACCGCGACCTGGGAGAGCGAGCTTCCAACGAACGTTTTCGCTGTCTGTCCATCGGATCGGGTAAGGCTTCGCAGTTGACGCAACCTCAACCGCTGTCCCATTTCCATTCGGTCCTCTCCACGTCGGCCAGTCCGATTGCGAGATCGCATTGGGGATGAACCATACTAGGAAACATGGTTGCAGGATTAGACTCGCGATCCACAATCTCGGAACTCTGTTTCTCGAGTACCCGGAGGTCGCAGAACGCCCGGACGTCATCATAGAGTTCATGGACATGTGGCCTCGAACATTGCGCAAAGAAACAATAATCATGGGATTGGAAATCATGGGATTGGATGGGTAGAGATCGGTGAGGTTTAGAAAATCGGTGAGGTTTAGAAAATCGGTGAGGTTTAGAAAGCGGAGGGATTTGGATCCAAGAGGTAGGGCTAACGATCGTGGTGGGTAGTCGTGTGGTGACAGGGGCGGAGGATGGAGATTCACCACGAACATTTGGAATGCGCGTGGGTTTGCTCTTCTCTGCATAATCGAATACAAAAGGGATCTTAATCACGCTCCCAACGAACGACCATTCTATAAAAGATTTCGATGAATGTGGCTTTTCGACAATTTTGTGTCACTTAAGGAAATCGGCGTTTAGGAAGCAGCGTTTGGTGTCTCGAGAGCAAATGGGCAAATTGGCATGACGGCTAGTTATTGCATTGGGATCGATTTAGGAACGACGAACTCGGTTTTGGCATTCGCTCCGATGGAGGACGCGGAAGCTATGATTGCAGTACTTCCCATCCCGCAATTGGTAGCCCCCGGTTCCGTCGAGAACCGACTTAGTTTGCCATCGTTCCTATTCATCCCCCAAGCCATGGATCCATCGCTGGAGGTTCCTGGGATAGGGACAGGCACATGGGTGATTGGTGAATACGCTCGGCGCATCTCCGCGGAGCAGCCTGAGCGCGTGGTTGCGGCCGCGAAAAGTTGGTTGTGCAACACCCAAGTCGACCGGCAATCTCCGATCCTGCCGTGGCAATCGGATGCACCGATCGAACTGGTTTCTCCCATCACAGCAAGTGCCGCATTCTTGAGCTACTTAATCGATGCTTGGACGAATCGCTTTCCCGATGCCCCTTTTGCACAGCAAAAGGTGGTTCTTACGGTTCCGGCATCCTTCGACGAAGCGGCCCGTGAGTTGACTCGGCAAGCCGCATTATCGGTCGGTTTCCCTGAAGATTTCGTGTTTTTGGAGGAGCCTCAAGCCGCCCTGTACAACTGGGTCCACGCTCGCGGTGATCATTGGCGCAAGGAACTTCAACGGGGAGATCTGCTCTTGGTGTGCGATGTCGGTGGCGGAACTACCGACCTAACATTGGTCAGCGTCGACGAAAACCACGGTGGGCTATCTCTCAACCGACTGGCCGTAGGCAATCACTTGCTCGTGGGTGGCGACAACATGGATTTGGCCCTCGCGCATGTCGCTGGTGAATTGTTCAAGCAAAAGGGTGCAAAACTGAACGCGTGGCAGTCACTGTCCCTATGGCATTCCTGCCGAACCGCGAAAGAGAAACTATTAGGCCGTTCTGCACCCGAATCCTACCCTCTTACGTTGCTCGGTCGGGGTAGCAAACTCATTGGTGGTACCATCTCCACACAACTCGACCGCAGGATCGTCGAGGAGACCCTGGTCGATGGTTTTTTCCCCATTGTTCCTGGAGACTCTCGCCCGATCGATGACGCAGAAAGTGGGTTCCAAGAAATTGGGCTTCCCTTCGCATCCGATTCGGCAATCACCCGTCACATCGCCGGCTTCCTTCAAGACCACGCTGAAGATGTCGGCGGCGAATCCGGGCGAGGCCGACTGACTCACTTACTGTTCAACGGTGGTGTTTTCAACGCGGACGCATTCCGCAAGCGAATGTCGGATACATTAGCTGCCTGGAACGATGACCAATCACCGCCGACGATCCTGGGGGGAATCGAGGATCTCGATCAAGCAGTCGCGTGTGGTGCTTGCTACTATGCTTGGGCCATCGAGCACGGAGGGATTCGCATCCGAGGTGGCACCGCGCGGAGTTACTATGTTGGAATTGAGAGTTCCGGTCCGGCTGTTCCGGGTATGCCCCGACCGCTGCACGCACTTTGTGTCGTTGCCCAAGGCATGGAGGAAGGAACTGAGGTCTCGGTTCCAGGACGCCCCATCGGCATCAAAGTTGGTCAAAAAGCCAGGTTTCGATTCTTTTCGAGCACAACTCGACGCGAGGACAAACCCGGATCATTGCTCCGAGGATGGGACGAAGGAGAATTGGTCGAGACATCTCCGATGGAATTAGAACTTCCTAAGGACGGTAGTGAATCGATTGTCCCAGTAAATTTTCTGAGTCGCATCACCGAACTTGGTGTATTCGAGTTATCATGCCAAAGCACCCGCAATGAGAACCGTTGGAAGTTAGCTATGAACGTTCGCGAGTAGTTTGCTTCCTGCCATTCGTTTCACCACGAATCTTTATACTCAGGAATTATGCTGACTCGCACTACTCGCTTCGAATTGCCAACGACGAACTCGGAAACTTTTTTCTCTCCTACCCGCTTCTGGGCTACCTCGTTCGCATTGGCAATCATCACGGTTGGTCTATTAAGTACCGATCGCATCCTTGCTCAGCCCAAAGCGCAAGAGCCCAAGCTTGCTCCGCAGCCGGATACATCGATGACCATCGAATATCCAAAGTCGAAAACTGTAGAGCAATCGGATGACTATCACGGAACCAAGATCGACGACCCGTTCCGATGGCTAGAGGACGTAGACTCAGAGGATACCAAGCAATGGGTGATCGATCAGAACCGACTTACGTTTGATTACCTTCACCAAATTCCCGCGCGAAACAGAATCAAGGAACGGCTGACGAAGTTGTGGAACTTCGAACGGTACGGAATGCCTCGTCGGTATGGCAATCTCTACTTTTACACGTACAACAACGGTCTGCAGAATCAAAACGTGCTCTTCGTTTCAGACTCCCTCGATCCGACCGGTGAAAGTAATCGCCGAGAACTACTCGATCCGAACCGGTTGAGCGAATCCGGAACCGTTGCTTTGAGCGGTTATGTCCCGAGCGATGACGGAAAATTCCTGGCCTATGGGATCGCCGCAGCCGGGAGCGATTGGAATACATGGCTCGTGCGTGACGTCGCCACGGGAAAGGACCTCACTGACAAAATCGACTGGGTCAAATTCAGCAGCGTCTCCTGGACAGCAGACGGAAAAGGTTTTTTTTACGCTCGATACGATGAGCCTAAAGGTAACGAGTTCACGGGTGTGAACTACTTCCAAAAACTTTATTACCACGAACTGGGAACCCCTCAGTCGGCGGACCGTTTGGTCTACAACCGCGACGACGAGAAAGAATGGGGATTCGGCGGTACGGTAACCGATGACGGCAAATACCTGATCATCACCGTATGGAGGGGAACGGAAAAGAGGAATCAAATCTTCTACGCACCATTGGCCGATGGAAAGATGCCTGATCGAACGCAAGTCATCGAACTGCTCGCAGGTTTCACTGCAGATTATCAATTCCTAGGAAACGATGGTCCTGTATTCTATTTTGAAACCGATGATGGAGCCGCACGACGACGTATCATCGCCGTGGATACACAAAAGCCGGGACGCGATTCATGGCGAGAAATCGTGCCTGAAGCGGTAGAGTCGATCGAAAACGCAACCTTGCTGGGAGAGCGATTCTTGATCACCTACCTCAAGGACGCCACCAGCGTCGTACGCCAGTACAGTACCGATGGCAAACGCCTCGACGACATCCCAGTACCGTCGCTCGGAACCGTTGCCGGTTTTGAAGGAAAACGATCCTCCGAAGAAACATACTTCACGTTTACCAACTACATCACTCCGCTCAGCGTTTTACGTCTTACTCTCAAAGACAACAGCACCACTGTATGGAAAGCACCGACTGTCGACTTTGATCCTGAGGATTATGTTACGGAGCGTGTCTTCTATCGCAGCAGCGATGGAACTCGAATCCCGATGATCATTTCCTACAAAAAAGGACTGTCGAGAAACGGGAACCAACCCACCATCCTGTACGGCTACGGAGGCTTCAACATTTCGATCACCCCCAACTTTTCTCCAGCCAACCTGGGATGGATGGAAATGGGTGGTATTTATGCCGTCGCGAACATGAGAGGCGGTGGCGAGTATGGTCGCGAATGGCACGAGACAGGAATGCTCAAACGGAAACAAAACGTGTTCAACGATTTCATCGCCGCAGCGGAGTACTTGATCGATGAAAAGTACACGCAGCCATCTAAGCTCGCCATCTCTGGCCGGAGCAATGGCGGACTACTCGTCGGCGCTGCGATGACTCAGCGTCCGAACCTATTCGCAGTAGCACTCCCGGCGGTCGGCGTAATGGACATGCTCCGGTTTCATAAGTTTACGATCGGATGGGCCTGGGTTAGCGAATTCGGATCCAGCGAGGACCCAACCCAATTCGAGAACTTGCTTCGATATTCACCGCTGCATCGATTGAAACCCGGTACCAAATATCCGGCAACGCTCGTCACCACTGCCGACCACGATGATCGCGTCGTGCCTGGCCATTCCTTCAAATTCGCAGCACGCTTGCAAAGCTGCCAAAGCGGTACCAACCCGACCTTGATCCGTGTCGAGACAAGCGCTGGCCATGGGGCTGGAACCCCAGTCTCGAAGTTGATCGAAACCGCCGCTGATACACTGGGCTTCGTTTGGCACAACTTCGGTTTGGAGTAGCAACTTGCATCCGTCGCAGATCCTGTACGAGGACAACCATTTGCTGATCGTGAACAAACCAGCTGAATGGATTGTTCAAGGTGCCAGCACGGACCAACGAAGCTTGCTCGAGTCCTCGCGGATGTACATCAAGCAAAAATACGATAAGCCGGGCAACGTCTATCTTGGAGTCGTAAGCCGGCTCGACGGTCCAGTTACTGGTGCGGTCCCCTTTGCGAGGACCAGCAAAGCTGCCGCGAGACTTAGTGAGCAGTTTCGCGAGCACACGCCGACCAAAGTTTACTGGGCCATCGTCGAAGGCACCCCCAGCCCAATCGCGGGCTCACTCGAGCACTATTTGAGCCGTCACCCAGAAGAAAACGTCACTCGCGTCTCGACACAAAATGATCGCCACGCCGCACACGCGATCCTCGAGTACAGGACATTGGCCGTGCACCAAGGATTGTCGCTGCTCGAGGTACGGCTGATCACTGGTCGCAAGCACCAGATACGATGCCAACTCGCAGCGATTGGTTGCCCAATTGTCGGTGACCATCTCTACGGTTCAGGGACACCCTTCCCCCAAGGCATCGGGCTTCACTGCCACCAACTGATCGTCGAACATCCCACGCTGAAAACGCCTGTTTCTGTAGTCGCCGACACACCGATCTACTGGCCTGGATGGGCAAAGCCTAAGCCGACGGATACGACTGCCAACTTTGAGTTGCAGCCTCCATGATTTTTTCTTGAGTGGCATCTGCGATTGCAAACTCTGCCGTCTTTCTGCCTTCGCTCAAAACCATGATTCGATCGCTGAGTGTCAGCAACTCAGGAAGCTCGCTGCTGGTCACGATCACGCCGAGCCCCTCGCTACATAGGCTCCGAATCACTCGGTAAAGCTCCGCTTTCGCGCCGACATCGACACCCCGCGTCGGGTCATCGAGCAACAGCACCTTGGGATGGGTTAATAGCCACCGGCCGACAATGCACTTCTGCTGATTGCCGCCGCTCAAACTCCCGATCGGAGGAGTGAGCCCCGCAGTCTTAATCCGCAGCTTACTCACCATCGACTCACTCAACTCCCGTTCGCTACGCTGGTTCAGCATCGGGCCACGGACAGCATCCTTCAACGAACACATCGTGATGTTCCGTCCAACATTCATCGTATTGAAGATCCCAAGCCGCTTTCGATCCTCGGTGACCAACGCCAAACCCGCCTTCTTTGCTTCCGATGGATGACGTGGCGCAATCGACTGACCATCGAGAATAATTTCACCGGTGGGAGCCAAGGCGGATGCGCCGAACAAGCATTCCAAAAGCTCGGTGCGACCAGCTCCCATCAGTCCCGCAATACCGAGAACTTCACCTCGGTGGAGTTCCAGCGAGACATCCTTGAGACGGTACCCTCGCGCATGACCAGGCCACGCGAGAGATAAATTCTTTACCTCCAAGATCTTTTGCCCCCGCGCATTCCGAGGTCCCAAGTCCAACGATTCGATATCGCGGCCCACCATCAACTTGGTAATCTCCGCCGCGTTGGTCTCTTTGGTGTTCCGAGTCCCGATGAATTGACCATCGCGAAGCACTGTAATGCGATCGGATAAATTAAACACCTCATCCATTTTGTGGGAGATGTACAGAATGGTCGTTCCTTGGGTGCGAAGCTTCGCAATCACCCGGTAGAGGCGATCTACCTCTGCTTCGGTCAACGCGCTGGTCGGCTCGTCCATAACCAGGATACGACTGTTCAAGCTCAATGCTTTCGCGATCTCGATCAATTGCTGATCACCCACTCGCAACGAACCCGCGAGCTTGTATGGGGGGATGTCGCAATCGAGCGAACGCAGCAACTCCGTAGCCGCATCTTCCATCGCGCGATCATTGCGAAACAAATAGCCGCTGCGGAACTCACGACCTAAAAAAATATTCGCAGCGATGGAGAGTTGCTCCACCAAATTCAGCTCTTGATGAATGATGCTGATCCCAACCGATTCCGCATCGCGAGTGCCGGTAAAGCGGACCGTTTTTCCATCGACGGCAAGCTCACCATCGTAGGACGTGATAACCCCCGAGAGGATCTTCATCAGGGTGCTCTTGCCAGCCCCATTCTCTCCGCAAATCGCATGGAGTTCCCCAGGCATCACATCGAAAGAAACCTCGTGCAAAGCTCGCGTGCCGCCAAAGTGCTTACTAATATTCTGGATAGAAATAATCGGCGCGGTCATGACTGACCACTCGCCTTGGTGCGGGACTCCAGCACGGCTCGTACCACCAACGCACCAATCACCAACAACCCGAAAACGACGGCTTGATAAGGCGCATACCATTCACGCTTGCCGAAGAACAACAAAAAGGACAATCCGGACAAAATCCCTAACGTCGGAATGACACTCCAACCAATTTCATTGGAAAAGTACTGTTTGCCGACGAGTTTACCTCCACCGCGTTGGCTGAAGGTCACAGCAACAACTACCACAATGCCAACAATCATTCCCTCGAACACATCTGCCCCGGCCCCAACGATCTTCTGAACGGCATCGATGATCGTGCGGAGGAACAAACAACCGAGGATCGTACCAGGAATGGTCCCGATACCACCTTGAAGGGAACAACCACCGATCACGGAGGCAGCGATGGCATTGAGCTCATATCCGCGAGCCATGATGTCCGGTTTAGCCGATCCATTGTCAGCAAAGGAGATAATGCCAACGATCGACGCGGATACCGCGCCGAGCACGTAAGCCAACCACTTCAACCGATCGGTGCGAATACCGCTCAGCTTTGCCGCTTGCTCATTCCCACCCATCGCCTGCAAATGCCTGCCGATGACTGTCCGGCTCATTAAGAACCAAAGGATAAGTGCAAAGACCACGAAAACAATTGTGATGGTCGTTACATCCTTGAGTGCATCCCTCAAGGATGCATCCGGAAAGTCAATTTGCGATTTCCCCCCGGTGAGAGTCGGCGTTAAACCTCGACTGAAACTCCGAAGTCCAACCAATGTTGCGAGCGTCGCCACAAAGGGAGGCAGTCCAACGCTGGTTATCAACCAAGCGTGAAGTGTTCCAACCATGGCACCAACAAGAAGCGTACCAGCAATTCCAAGGATCACAGCCATCGTGGAAACGTGGCCAGCTTTGAAACCTTCTGGGTCGAGAACGATCATCAAAGAACCGAACACCGTTGCGCTCATCGCAATCACGGATCCACTCGAGAGGTCTATCCCCCCTGAGATGATGATGATGGCACTACCCAATGCAAAAAAACCAAGCAAAACGGTTTGGCGTAGGATCAACTGCGCAGAATCCGCCGATGCGTACCAATACGTATGGTTGGTATCCAACGCCATCGTGGCTATCACAACCAACAGCCACGACAGAATCAGCTTGAACTCAACGCTGGACCACAAGCGTCCCATTAGGCTCGGTGATTCGTTGCTCATGAACTCGTGAGATCGTATTGCTTGAGCCAAGATTGGAAGGCAGGAAGATCCAAGAACTCAACGCTCGGCCCGAAGGATTCAAACATCTCAGCTTTGAGCGGAGAGCCCGGAGGAACAACAACCTTCAACCCGGTATCGAGAATATCGCCGCTCGGCTGGCCCATGTTCGGAAACATCTTCTTAAGTGTTTCTTGGTCGCCTTGCGCTTTCGCAAACGCATAGCGCACCGAATCGTATCCCATAGCGAATGGGTTCTGAACGACCATCGCATCGATCATTCCTTCGCCCATTTGCTGAATCGCGATCGCTTCAGCATCAAAGGTCACAATCGTGAACTTGTCACGAACCTTCTTTTCTTTCACCACGTCGACAATCGCAGGAGCGTTGTAGGACCAGATTCCCACCAACAGCGAAAGCTCGGGATACTTGGCAATCACGTCTCGGACATTGTCTCGCGCTCGGTTGCGATCGGCATCATCGAGCTTACGATCCTTTTGAGGAAACGTCCCTCCGACGGCAGAGGTAAATCCGTCCATGCGCTCGATGGCATTCTGTTGGCTATCGACACCAACAAATTGCACGTAGGGTGCCCCGTCTGGCTTGAGCATCTTCGCGGCGGTCCCGAGTACTTTCCCACCAGCGACGTTATCCGTGCCCACATAGAACTCTCGGTTCTCGATAAATTTCTTGTCGAGATCGCTGTCGAAACAACCGATCGTGATCCCCTTCGCCTTGAGCTTTTTCAATTCATCCGCAATGGCTGGGTTGGTGGACGAGATCGGGGATATGATCACCGCAGCAATGTCGCTTTGAGTTCCGTACTGACGAAGTTTTTCAATCTGGCCCGTTTCGGTTCCATCGTTGGAATCCATGCTCGCAGTGAATCCAACATCGGTGAGCTTGAGATCATCCTGAGCCTTTTTAATCCCTGCGCGAGCAGCGTCCCAGAAGGGCGAATCCGTGTTATTGAGGAGAATAATTCGTTTCGCTCCCCCCTTACCAACCTTGCCACTAGAACTGCCAGACGCGGCCGATTCAACTCCAGCACTAGGCTTGCCCGAATTCGACGGGGTCGAGTTCTTGCTCTCGCCACCGGTGCAGCCTGTCAGCAACATCACCGCCGTGGAAAGAATCGCGAGCATGGCACGGTCGCCGACGCTCCGAAGGGCCCTGGCGATCGCAGGTAGGCGGCTATAAATCCGAGGGAGAACCGGACTGGTAAAAGGCATCATTTTGAACATTCCTGCCAGCTAAAGGGTTAGATTTTCTCAGCACCCATAGTGTAGCCATAAAAAAGCCGCTCGAAAGCGGTGGCAAGTGATAGTTCGAAAATCCAAGATCGCCCTCAAAACCCCCTTGGAGAAAAGGCTTACGGCCAGAGAGATACTTACGGGCGGCGTCCGTCTTTATCGGAAAAACTTATCGGCTGCGATTATTTCGGGGAAGCCGACGACAGGAGCGTGCAGGCTTCACCGATCAAGGCCTTGGATCCATCAATCTCTAAACCAGTGCACGACACACCTTGAGCGACAAGGCGCTAGCCGTCGGTGCCCCTAAGCAACCTCGATTAGCGGTACTATCGACCGCCAACTTTGGAACCCGCATAGAATCGAGATGGCTGGTAACGGGGAACTGCCATCGGCGTGGGTCGCATGTCAAAACCGACGGCGAGCTTGGTGAAATACTCAATTTGCTCTTTGCGTGTGCCTTGGTTCAGTTCAGGAATCTTCCGTTGATCTACCAAGTCTGTCAGCAATCTTGGTTGTACGGCGGGTCCGAAGTTCACCCCGAAATCATTCGTGTTCTTGACTACCGAGGTTGGCCCGAATCGCTCGATAATTTCTCGAATACCTGGGGTGTAGACAAACTGATTCTTTGCATCAGCAGCCCCGAGCGTGTCGAAGCCTCCAACGGTTACGATGCTTTGATTGCGGTCGTGGAATTGGTACGCTTCATAACCTGCAGCACGCAGCGCCTTAACGACGATGTATGCTCGCTCGGCTGCCTTTTCCAATTCCGTCACTTCATCGCCATTCTTTTTCTTGTCAACGTCTCCGGCGCGTCCCCAAGAGACAAACTTGTCATCCCCCGTGAAGGTTGCAACGCGTACCGTGTACTTGCCTTTGTTCTCTAGAAGCGAAAATTCGTTATAGCCTGGATCTCGGTTCAGGTCATAAACGAACTTCTCCATCTCCGGAGCTTGGAAAAAATCTGCCGGTAGCAATGGGTTTCTAGTGACGAATGCAGTTTCAAGAGGTCCCGGCGTTTTGTCTTTGGTCAGCGTACGCAACTTGCTCTTGAACGTTTTGATGGTTTCGTCCTCGCTCTTGACGTCGCCTGACTTCAAAGTCGTTAGCGATTTTGGCTTGATGGTTTTTACATTCTCGAGCGCTGGCTTCAGAGCTGGACTTTCGGTGGAATCGAATTCCCCAACCAAAACCGCATACCCCTCTTTGATTTGGGAGTTGCGATACTTCATGACCTTCTGACGACCGTCTTCACGGATCCCTGACCCGAGCACCGGTTCGCTATAGTCGAATTTCTTGGGCATGATAAAGGCTTGCAGCCCATGGTCGTTTTGGAGATCCAATGCCAATGCTTCCGCTTTCTCTTTAGCGGATTCACCTTCGAATGCCATCGCAAAAATCAACCAAGGCCCATTCTCAGCCTTGAGCTCATTCGCATTGTGCAGCATCTCCTTGCTGCCCTGGCGTTTGAAAATGTTCGATAACGGCGGATCCGCTTGGAGCGTCGACCCGCCCGATACAAGGAGAACTCCAGACATAAACATTGTCGAAGCTTTGACTAATCGACTTCGATCCAAACCGCCGAAGTAAGAGTGGAAGATTTGCATTGGTGGCATCCCTGCTCGTTCTGACTCTGCAATTCACTTCTGCCAAACATCCCGTGTGGCAGAGCCGCGTGGTAGTCACGCATAGTAGTCACGCGGCGCCCAAAGCCCGATACAGGATCGGCTTCTACAGGCACCCGGTGTTCATACCTCAGGAATTAGCAAGTTCCGCGATTCCAAGCTAGGGCGATTTGTCCAATTTACCCGCTGCTTTTCTAAAAGCTTCGAATTGTTCACGGATAGACTCGGGGGGACGAAGCCTGCCGCCGCTCTCTTGCATCCCGCGCAAACTGTCATCCTTGTCCTTCAGCCGATTGACCTTCTGATCCGGGCTACGAAGTCCCAATGCTCGCAATGCCGCATCAAGCTCTTCCTTCTTTTCGGGGGTTTTTCGAGCTTGCTCTTTTGCAGCCCGCCACCGATCCGAGAACTTCCGCAAATCCTCTGGACTCCAATTGAGTTTCTTCAAAAGCTCGGGATCAGGCTGATCACGCTGCCTATCTAAGTACTCGAGCACCATGTCCGTCGTCTTGTCTGCATACTCAAGGTTGGCCTTCTCCGCGCCAAAATCCTTCGCCACGCTAGGCGTTCCCGGACCAGCATCGCCCGCACTGCTCTCGGGAGTTTTTCCGCTTCGGTTTACCCCTGAACCAGCTTTACTGGGCTTCGATCCATCTTTCGGTGGTCCATCCGGCACCCCCTCCTCGCCACCATCCCCCGACCCCGGTTGTGCATCCTTGACCCCCTTTGGGTTTTCATCTGGGTTTCGGATCGACTGAGGTGACTTCTGCCCCGATGGCGAAGACTTGCTGCCAGCCTTATCACCGCCAGCCTTATCACCGCCAGCCTTATCACCGCCAGCCTTATCACCGCCAGTCTTATCACCGCCAGTCTTGTCACCGCCAGCCTTATCACCGCC
>CAITIE010000037.1 GCA_903892355.1 uncultured Pirellula sp.
GACGTCGTATTCTCGAACAGCATGATCGAATCGTGGTGGAGAATGCTGAAGCACTGGTGGTTGTACTTGAACAACCTCAATTCGATCGACGACGTGCGCAAGCAAACAGCCTTCTACGTAGACCAGCACAACCGCGTCATTCCCCATTCGGCGTTCAAGGGCCAGACGCCCGATGAGATGTACTTTGGTAAAGGAAGTGATATTCCGAACCAAGTCAGCGATGCTCGCTCAGTTGCCAGACAAGCAAGATTAGCCGCGAACCGTACAGTAACTTGCTTCAAGTGTGCACTCACAGATCGCCTTGTACAGATCGAAAGCAAACCCAACGAGACAGGATAGAAGATTGGAGACCAAGCCATAAACCGATTCGATTCGTAAGGACAACTGTCTCAACGTCCGCGCACAGGCCGCGAAATGGCTATTTTCACAGCGAGTGTGAGCAGAAATCGAGCATCGAAGTCGGCACAAATCAGTCATCCCTAGAACGTGTGAGACCACTGCCCTCCCTGTGAGAGAGCTGGCAAGATAAGCTCGACTGCTAGTGCCGAGTTCTCAGACACAAAAGTGCACAATGTTGTGACGCGGAGCAATGCTGATCGATTAACATTTTGATGCATTAGCGCTGGTTCAAACGCCCTACCTATTCAGTTGTTTTAATATTACCTTGTTTTCGAGCCTCAATCAACTTGTTCAATCTCGACATTCGAATCGTCGCAAGCTTGAAATCGTCGAATTCAAAAATGTTTAATGGGACTTCATCATCGATCCACCACTCGATCTTAACCGAGAACGAACACCGCCCACGCGTCACTTGTTCGCTTTCAATGGACACTGGTAACCACAATTCCCCGCCCTTGAACTGCTTCCACTCGGTGGTTGTTGTCGAATAAAGTTCTGTAGAGCTGCGGGGCCTTTTCTCATCCAATTCTACAAGTCCTCGTCGTTTGATCCTTTCGGTGGACTTCACCGGCATTCCGTGATTGGGATCGAAGTGGATCTCTTGCAGGCCAATCACTTTGGGTTTGCCGCGATACCAAACCCCGACATCATTTCCTTTATCGTCCCTTGTTCTATCGTACAACTTTCCCGCAGGCATCCAGCTACTCAAATTATCCCTTTTTGCCCAACCGAAGCGCATGGAAAGAGTTGAGCTGATTGGTAAAAAAAGCGGATCGAATTGCTCAACTGGTGTGAACGTATCGTTGACGTCCGTCTCCGGATGCTTTGTTTTCGCATCGAAAATCGTGCCGTTGCGTTCAATCCATTCATGATTCGTTACCTTTAGCACCCGTTCGTTCACATCCCGAGTTTTTCCTTCCCAGGTGTCCCAAACACTGGTCCGTTCAAATCGCTCTTGTGGTACGTTGGAGTTTGGAGGCTTGTAATAACAGTAAATGGCTTCGAACTGGGAAAACGCGGCTCGCTCCCCTACGTCGTCGTCCTCTTCGCCAACAACTCTCGCCACATAGCATTCCATACCAATGGATTGAGATATATAGGCTACGCCGATGTCGTCTTCATCGACAGTCGGTCGCTGGCAAACACCGTACGATGCGATGCAAAAAAATTGGCACGTACTCACGAGGTAAATCCACCAGAGACGTGGTTCGAAAGCGATGCTTCTTGAAACCCGTAATGATTGTATCCTCATCAAATCTCTACCTAGGTATGCAGTGGAGAACACATGTCTTTATCCTATCTTCTCAAGCCGAAGCTCAGCAGAAGGGACTCTAGCGCCTTATGGCAATAGTCAATCGCCGAGCGTGGGATATGGCGTTTGGTGCTACGCTTCCTCATCTGGACAGGGCCCGTCTTCAACGTTTTCAACAGTTTCACATATAAGCAGTTCATCCAACTGGCACGCAATGAGCTGCCCGGAAGAAACATGAGAAAATTCGTGAACAATTTCCGCAATTGGCTTACTGATCGCAGCATCATCTCGACTACATACCGCATTCAAGGTGCCCTGTGAAAAACACTGGTTCACCGCCATCGCAATGAAGATCGATGCATAGCCAAAACATCGATTAGAGCGTAAAATCCCGAGTCCTAACATGCAACACACCGGTGGCGTCCTGTTGATTGATGTCCAAGTGATCCTACCGAGGATGCGAGTCCTAGGCTCGCTTGCGGTAATCACCAAAGAACCAAGATTGAATAAGCAGCGATTGTATGACTGAATGATCGCCAGTCAAATTAATTCAAGGAAGAATTTAAAAATCCCGCTTCGGATAGCCGCCAGCGCTAATGAATCAAAATGTTAATCGATCAGCATACGCATGGGGGTTGCCAAAGAAAATGCTAGCAGCATTGCTCCACATCACAACATTCAGCACTTTTGTGTCCGAGAACTCGGCACTAGGAGCGAAACTTGTCGTGACACCCCGCTCACAGGGGGTAAGCGAGGCTCAAACTTTGGTTCGATGATTAACTTACTCCTCCTTCGATGCTCGATTTCCACTCCAACGGACCGTAAAAAATCCTCGTTTTGAGGCCTGCGTGCGGACGTTGAGACAGTTTTCCTTACGAATCGAATCGGCATCAAGCGTTAAAAGCTTTGTGAATATTTGATCTCGAACCTCCATGTCCAGTCAAAGCCGATGGGCGACGAACATGCCTACCGAATGCGGATAGTTCGGATCGATGTTGAAGACGTGTGTCTGGCCCAGGAGGTTTGCCAGTAGCAGATTGTCCTTGCGGCTATGCCATTCGCCTTGGATCCAACCGACCCGGTCCATCAGTCCCAAGGCCGAAAGCTCGGAGACGATGAGATACTCCGCACCCTCACAGTCGAGTTTGAGCAAATCCACTTCATCGATGCTTACATCGCTAAGAATGTTCCATAAGTCTTCGGGGGTGATCGAATCGACTTGCAATCCGAAATCGCTGTGCCGCGGTTCCAGTTTTTCCCATACGGCCGGTGCATATTCGCCCACACGACTGTGAGAGACTGGGGATGAGAGAATGCATCGCCCGCTTTCCCTAGTGACCGCTGCGTTGATGAGAGTAAGGCTGTCCTTGGGA
>CAITIE010000038.1 GCA_903892355.1 uncultured Pirellula sp.
CGGCTCGATGTTCCCAAAGAAGAATGGGATGCGCTCGTTAAAGAGATCGACGAGACCGAAAAGATGCGCGAGCAAGGGCTCGTGGTTCGGGACTTTGGCGGGTTGTATGTGATCGGAACGGAACGCCACGAGTCGCGGCGTATCGACTTGCAATTGCGAGGCCGATGCGGTCGGCAAGGGGACCCGGGATCGAGCCGATTTTACTTGTCGCTCGAAGACGATTTGATGCGGATCTTCGCCGGCGATTGGGTCCGTGCGATGATGCAGCGCATGGGGATGGGGAATGGGGATGCCATCGAAAGCCCCTACGTTTCCAAACGGATATCCGGCGCTCAGAAAAAGGTCGAAGAGCGAAACTTTGAAGCACGCAAAAACCTCCTCGAATACGACGAGGTTATGGATCATCAACGCAAACGTGTCTACACCTACCGCCAACAAATCCTCGAGGGGACCAGTTGCCGCGAGTTGGTGATGCAGCAACTCCGACAACAGATCGAGAGCAATGTCGAGCAATTCTGTGATCCGATGTTCGGTGCTGAGTCGTACGCGCGTTGGGCCAGCCCTCGCTTGGGTGTGCAACTCGAGCCCAAGGATTTCCGTGCGGTCGAGCCATCGGTCGCTGTGGCATACGCAAAAGATCAAGCGGAGCGAGCGACCGAAACGCAGATCCTCGATGCGATCGACGAAAACCTACCTAGCGAGGAAGAACAGTCGGAATGGAATTGGGATGCGATGGCCAAGTGGTTGAATAACCGATTCAACACGCACTACACCGTCGGCATGCTCAAGAAGATGGATCGAGATCGGATGGACGAAGAGTTCATCAAGAAGTCGACCGAGTACATCGAGGGAATCGATCTGAGCGAGGGGGATGTGTTCCTTTCCGAAGATTACGGCATGAAGATGCTCGTCGCCTGGATGCAAAACAAATTTGGATTGAATGTGAAGCTTGAGGATCTCAAGGGACTCGAAGTCGACGCGATGAAGAAGCGGATGTTGCAGATCGCTGAAGATGCGTACATCGAGCGAGAAGTGCAGTACCCCTTGCTCGTCGGTTTTCATCGGTTCCGTCACCAGGAATCCCCTGAATCCTTTACGATCGACGGAGCCGCGTTGGCGGATTGGGCCACCAACCGATTCGGCGACGCGAACGTCCTCGAGAAGCTACAAGCCGCCGGCGACAAAACGTACGAAGCATTGATCGACATCAGCCGAGCTAGCGTCGATCGCGCCCAATCGGTCTGGACGAAGGTGGGTGAAAAAGTTGACTCGATCTTTGGCAAGAATCAAAAGAAAAAGCTCGGTGATTGCTTAGCAACCAATAACGGGGAGTTCCAATCGCTCATCGAATGGATGCAACGTGACCTCGGTTGGTCGGGAGACCCAGAGGAAGTCGTGAAGTGGACTCGGGACGAGTTCAAGGCGAAGATCAGCCAGGCGTTTGACGATCGCTACTATCCAGAGATCCGTCGTATGGAACGTACCGTTCTGTTGACCACGCTCGATTCTGCTTGGAAGGATCACTTGCTGGCGATGGACCACGTCCGTTCGAGCGTGGGCTTCCGAAGCATGGGTCAAATGGATCCGAAGGTGGAGTACAAGCGGGAAGGGATGCGGCTGTTCGAACAGATGTGGCACTCGCTCGGCGAGCGCATCACTGACGTTATTTTCCGAATGGAAGCGATGGACGACGAGTTGGTGGCCAGTTCGTGGGTGGAAACCAGTGCACGTCACGATGCCTTCGATGTCACCAAGACACTGTTGGCGGAGAAACAAGCAGACCTCGAGGCGGCCGATCGCGCAGGTGCTTCGGAACCCGAAGAGCCTGTCACTATCCGCAATCGAAGTGAGAAAGCCGGCCGCAATGATCCGTGTCCATGCGGGTCTGGCAAGAAGTTCAAGAACTGCTGCATGCGAAAGCAAGTCTGATATCGAATGAATCATCGCGCTGCCATCGGGAAATTCCTGCTGATCCTCCTCGCCGGATTGTCGTCAATGCAGCGCAGTTTCGGGGCCGAGCCCCCCAACATTCTGATGATTGTTTCGGACGATCAAGCGTGGACCGACTATAGCTTTATGGGGCACCCCCATATCCAGACCCCGCACATCGATCGGCTCGCCCGCGAGAGCATCACGTTCCGACGGGGATATGTCCCATCGAGTCTCTGCTGCCCGAGCCTTGCGACGATCCTGACCGGCCGATACCCGCATCAGCACAAAATCACCTCGAACGATCCGCCGCTGGTATCTGGTCTTTCGGGCAAGTCGTTTTATGAGTCGGATGCGTTCCTCGCAGGTCGACAACGGATGAACGAACATATGCGTGCTGTGCAGACGTTGCCACGCCTGCTCTCGGAACACGGCTATGTTTCCTTGCAAACAGGGAAATGGTGGCAAGGTCATTACAGTGAAGGTGGATTCACGCACGGAATGACCCGAGGTCAACGCCATGGAGACGATGGCTTGAAGATCGGACGCGAGACATTGAAACCGATCGAGAACTTTATCGATGAAGCGACGAGCGACAAGAAACCTTGGATGGTTTGGTACGCACCTCTGCTACCCCATGACCCGCACACGCCACCAAAAGAGTATCTCGATCGCATGCGGCCATTAGCGCCAACCGAACATGTCGCCAAGTATTGGGCGATGGTGGAGTGGTTCGATGCGACCGTCGGGCAGTTGCTCGAAGGTCTGGATCGGCGCGGGTTGTCGGACAACACCATCGTGGTCTATGTGACCGACAACGGTTGGATCCAAGATCCCAAAAGCACGCGGTATGCACCTAAATCCAAACAATCGCCATACGATGGTGGCGTGCGGACACCGATCATGATTCGATGGCCGGGGCATTGGGCATCTCGCCAAAGCCCGGATCTAGCCCACAGCATCGATCTGGTACCGACCCTGCTGACCGCCATCGGGGCCAAAATTCCGGAGGGTTTGCAAGGAATCGATCTGTCCGACGAAGATCAGACTCGCCAGCGATCCGCGATCTATGGTGAGTGCTTCACGCACAATGCCAACAATCTCGACGAACCACGGGAGAATCTCCGTTGGCGATGGATTGTACGAGGGGAGTGGAAGTTGATCGTTCCTAATGAATCGATCGAAAAGGGAAGCAGTGAGGAGTTATATCATCTGTCCAGCGACCCACTCGAGAATCATAATCTACGTGAGGAGCAATCGGCGATGGCTCGCGATTTGCTTCGCGAACTGGATCAATGGTGGAAGTAATATCCATCGGACTCGAGCGCACTTGCCACCTCGACCCGGTGTCGATCTAAAGTCTCTTTCCGCCCCACGCGTCTAGCAGTCCCCTTTGCCCCAATTTGGATTCACGATGTTCGTCATCGCGCTGAAAATGCTGTTTTATGATCGGGCAAAGTACCTGGGGTTAGTTCTCGGAGTGGCGTTCTCAACCCTGTTGATCAATCAGCAAGTCGGTATTTTTCTCGGGTTGATCGCGAGGGCGGGTGCGATCGTTTCTGACGTGCCGGAAGCGAACATTTGGGTGATGGATCGCGGGGTGAAGAACCTCGATACGATCTTTCCGTTGCGCGACACTGAGTTGGGCCGTGTGCGAGGTGTGCCTGGTGTCGAATGGGCGGTACCTTTGTTCAAGGCCAATGCGACGGTTCGGACAGCCAAGGGAGATTTGGAATCTTCGATTCTTATCGGCGTCGATGACAGTTCGCTGATAGGTGTTCCGCCCAGGGTCGTCATGGGGGACATCGAGGATTTGCGGCACCCCGATGCAGTGGCGGTAAGCCAGGATGGGTTTACCAAGGTCTGGAGGAATGAACCGCTAGCTCTCAATAAGACGGTCGAGCTCAACGACCGACGTGCCATCGTCGTCGCGATCGTGAAAGATTCCCCGAAATTCACGTCAGCCATCACATTTTTTACTCGCTACTCCCATGCGCTTCAGTACACCAACAACGGACGCAATCAAATGTCCTTCGTTGTGGCCCGATCTGTGCCGGATCGAACACCGGAGGATGTCGCCGAAACCATTAAAGAACGTACCGGGTTGCAGGCTTTAAGCTCGGAGGAATTCCGAAACAAAGCGATTCAGTATGTGATTGATAACACGGGGATACCGGTCAGCTTCGGTACGGTCGTAGGATTGGGAGTTATCGTCGGTGTCTGCGTGGCAGGGTTGATGTTCAATTTATTCGTGCTGGAGAACCTCAAGCAGTTTGCGGTCCTCAAGGCCATCGGCACGAAGAACTCGCGACTGATCGGGATGGTGTTCCTGCAGGCGATGGTCGTGGGCTTTGTCGGCTACAGTGTGGGATTATTCGGAGCCGCCTGTTTCTTTGAATTCGCGGGCAAAAACAATCCAAACTTCACCGGTTTCTATCTGCCATTTCGAGTCGCAATCGCTTCGGGCGCTGTGGCGGCAATCATTATTCTGATAGCCGCATTGATCGCGCTGCGACGATTGCTGTTCGTCGACCCAGCGATTGTGTTCCGAGGATAACACTGTGTTCCGAGGTTAACACTGTACTCCTATTGGTTAACCCGTGCGGTATGCAATCCGATCATGAATAGCCACCCATCGAATAGCTCGGCAATGAACACCAACCCTGTGCAGTTTGATCCCGCAAGGGTTTCTATCTCCTGCCGAGGGATCGTCAAGGAGTTCGGGGAGGGGCAGGCGAAGGTGACGGTGCTCCATGGGGTCGATATCGATTTTCCGAAAGGGGCGACGAGTTTCTTGGTAGGCCCGAGCGGATGTGGCAAGACGACTTTGATTTCCGTGATCGCGGGATTGTTGACGGCGACGTCGGGACGCGTCAGCATTTTAGGGGAAGAGCTTACCACGATGCGGGGTGCTAAACTTGTCGAGTTTCGAGCCAAGCATCTCGGTTTTATTTTCCAGCAATTCAACTTGATCCCAGCCCTTACAGCGGCTGAGAATGCTGCAGTCTCGTTGGTGGTGCGAGGTTGGACGCTGGCCAGCGCGAAACGGGAAAGCAACCGTTTGCTCGATCGATTGGGAATGGGGGCGAATCGAAACAAGTATCCGAATCAACTGTCGGGTGGGCAGCAACAGCGCATCGCGATCGCGCGTTCCTTGGTCCATGATCCAGACATTGTCATCTGCGATGAGCCGACAGCATCACTCGATGCCGAGACAGGACGCGATGTGATGGTTTTGCTCAAAGAAGTTGCTTCCTCGAGCGAACGATCGGTGATAGTGGTTACGCATGACAATCGTATCTTTTCGTTTGCGGATTGCATCGCAACGATGTCCGATGGGAAAATTGAACGCTTTGAAGTTTTAACGAGGAACTGATTCGATGAGAACCTTCGTCATGATCATCCGATCCTCTTTGGGAATGCACCGATGAATCGAATCCTAAAAAATGTTGTTTCGATCGCGACCGTCCTAGCGGCTATCCTGATGTTCGCAGTCGCGATTTCGTTCATCCGAAAGAACACGCCACACGAATCCACGACAGAGATTCGAAACGTTCCACCCACCGCGCCGGGAACAGTCCTTGCGGCAAAACGAACGAGAGACAAAGCGTCGATCGGCGGGGTTGGTATCGCTGAACCGGTTGGTGAAGCGACCGTTATTGGATCGCAGTTGCCCGGAGTGGTTGAGGAAGTGTTCGTGTCCCCCGGAATGACCGTCCAGAAAGGAACCGTCCTTCTCCGATTGGACCGGCGAGCTGCAGCAGCAGACGTTGGGGTCGCCGAAGCAGACTTGGCCGGAGAGCGAGCAAAGCTCGAGGAGTTGCAGGCACAAAACCAGATGCTGCAAGCTCGGTTGGAAGCGGCGATGGCCACGTACCAGCAATCGGTTTCGAGCGAGCAGTTTAGCAAGCGGGATTACGATCGTGCGCAGTCGGTCCGGCAATCCAGCGCCTACTCCGACGAAGAAGTCGACGATCGTAGAATGAAGTGGGAGATCTCGCAAGCGAAATCGAAGGAGTCCGAGGCGCTGGTGCGCGAAGCTCAAGCCAAATTGGACATGATCGCAGGACGCCCCATCGCTGCGAGTATCGAGGTTCAGCGCGCTGCCGTCGCACAAGCCGAGGCAAACCTTCAGCGAGCCAAGACGAACTTGGATCTACGAACGATCATCGCTCCGAGCCAGGGAACGGTACTGAGTGTTAAGATCCGCGCCGGAGAGTTTATCCCCGCTTCGATACTTCCAAATCCATTGATCACCCTGGGGGTGATCGACCCCCTCCATCTGCGGGTCGACATCGACGAGTCGGAGATACCAAGGTTCAGTCCGACTGCAAAAGCATTTGCTAGCGTCAGGGGGCGTCCCGAAGTGCAGGTGCCGATTGAATATGTTCGTACTGAACCATTGGTTATTCCCAAACGATCGCTTACCGGCAGCGTCAGTGAGCGCGTCGATACACGAGTTATGCAAGTCATCTACTCGGTCGATCCCAACGTGCTCGGGGCCGCAGTTGGGCAGCAAGTGGATGTTTACATTGTCGAAGAAAATGGTGCGCCGTAGGGAAAAGCGACGTGGTGTCCCCGAGCGACGAAGGCTAGACTGAAAGTATGGTTTTCCCCTGTAGCCCCCGAAAAACATTCTCCGTGATTCGACCGCTCCTCATCCTGACCGTGCTCGTAGGCCAGATCGTGGGTGGTCGGTCATGCTGCTGTTTTTCTAGCGAAGCTACCCGCTGGATCGGCGATTCGATTTGCCGCGTTAGCGATTTTGGTACTAATGCGTTAGGGACCAATGCTCCCAAAAAGAGTGCTATCGAAAAAAGCTCGAACGCAACGCGTACCCGTTCTGATGCAGTGCAAAACCCAACATGGGAGAGTGCAACAAGGCGTTGTCCTAAGTGCGTCAGCAGACAGATCAATTTGGAATCTGAGAAGGTGGGGAGGTCCGAACCTGTTCGCGGAAGGCCTGCGTTTGGGAGAGTGAGTTCGTGCCAATGCCAATCGCATAGCGTTTCTGCAATGGTACACCCGATCGAGTCCCCGTTAGAAGTGGGTTCTCAGGTATTGATTCCTCATTTGTTGAAACCGGATTTGGGTACAACCTCAGTGCGCCGGCATCATCGGGTATCGCCAACTGACGTTTCGATGCGGATCTCATGGCAGGCCCGCGCCTGCATTTGGCGCATTTGATGCGCATTCTGAGCGTGGATTGAGACGCTTCGTCCACGATGGTTGCTTACGAGTCGCCTACGATGCGATTCGCTTCGACATTCGACGATTGCGATGCGCTGGGTCGGACAATGTCGTATTCACAAACACACAAATTCCCGGTGTAATGAGGTTCTTAACCATGCGATCGATCTATTGGAAATTTTTTAAACTCATGATGTTGCTCACGGCAACATGCGGTTTAGGCTGTCGCGATCAAGTTAGTCGCGACAGGGAGGACGGAGCGGCGAGTACCGCATCGCGCGGCGAGCGTGGGGATGCAAAGCCCACTGGTACGGCAGGAGGAAGTGACAGTCCGACAGGGGAGCACGAGCATCATCAGGGAGTACATGGTGGGATTATGGTCTCCCTCGGCCAGGATAGTTACCACGTAGAAGCGGTCCTCGGCTCAGACCGCAAAGTTCGACTGTATATGCTCGGGCGGGATGAAACGCGGGTCATCGACGTACCCGCTGGAACGCTCAAGGGTTTTGTGCAACTCGAGGGGGATGCTCAAGCCGACACGATCGAGTTCCAGCCTGAGCCTCAAGCCGGCGATTCAGAGGGAAGGACCTCGTGCTTTATCGGATCCCTCCCGGATCGGATGCTCGGCCGAGAACTTATGATCACCATTCCTAACATCGCAATCGATGGGGAACGCTTTCGACTTTCGTTCCAGACGCATTTGGCGGACCATTCCGATGCGGAGATGCCGTCGAAGGCAACCGATGACGAGGAGCAGGCTCTTTATACTCGTCCGGGAGGGGTGTATACCGAGGCGGATATCGAGGCCAACGGCAACCAAACTCCCGGTCAAAAATATCGTGGGATACGCTCTAAGCATGATCGGAATCCGAAGCCTGGAGATCGGATTTGTCCGGTGACTAAGACCAAAGCAAATCCCCAATTCGAGTGGACGGTCGGAGGCAAGAAGTACACGTTCTGCTGTCCGCCATGCATCGATGAATTTGTTCGAAATGCAAAGGATAGCACGACACCGCTACCGGATCCGGATACCTATACGCAGCAGGAAGAAGGTCGATGATACATCGTTCCCCAACATTCCGTGGTTTGCTAGGCCAAACGTCCCGTGGTTTGCTAGGCATCGTGTGGTTGTCGAGCGCAATGGCCGTATTCGCGCACGAGGGTCATGAACCATTGCCGACCAAAGGTGCGACCGTTGATGCAAAGCGAGGCACGATCCAGTTGGCTGCCCTATCGCGAGATTTGCTGGACGTCCGAACGTCGGCGGTCAAGCAGATGCAGCATGTGCAGCGCAGTTTGGCATTCACCACGATTGAAGCTCCATGGAATCAAGAAGGTTGGGCTTCGCCGCGTCTTTCCGGGAGGTTGGTGAAGATCCACGTTCGATCGGGAGACAATGTCACTGCGGGCCAGGTTCTTGCGGAGCTCGAAAGTCGAGAACTGGAGGAGCTGTACTTCGACTATCAAGGAGCCTTGCGGCGGCTTGAAAACCAGCAGCGTGTACTGGAATTGTTGCAACCGTCGGTTCGAAGCGGCGCTGTTCCCGAGCTGAGAGTCTTCGAAGCAGAGAGTGGGATCAAGCAGGTTGAAAACGAGCTCTGGGTCCTGAAGTCGAAAGCTGTTGCATTGAATGCCTTGTGGAGCGATGCCGGCCAGAATAAGGAATCAACTTCCAATGCCGGGGCTGTGGCATCGCCGGTCAAGCCTCAGATTCTTCGAGTTTTAGCGCCGATTTCCGGGACGGTTCTCCAGCAGGATGCGGTCCTGGGTCAGTTTGTCGATCCGAGCAATCATTTGTTCACGATCATCGATAACTCCAGCGTATGGGCAAGACTTCATCTGATGGAAAAAGATGTTGGACGCGTCGAAGTTCAAAGTCCTGCCAATGTCTTTTTGAACGGATTCCCCGGGCAAAGTTTCCCGACTCGCGTTGAGAAGATTTCGTACGGCATCGATTCGGTAACCCAGCAATTTTCGGCATGGTGCCGTATTGAAAACAATGATCGCGAAGCCTATGTATTGCCAGGGATGAATGGGCAGTCGTACGTTGAGACTCGAGAATCGGCAGCGCGATTGAGCGTCCCGAGATCGGCGGTTTGGAGCGATGGCATCGCACATTATGTGTTTGTTGAGACGGCGGCGACAAAGCAAGGTTCCGAATACGAAAAGCGATTGGTATGGGTCGACGATCAACGGTTTGCATACTCGGCCAACAGCCATACCCACACGCTCGACGCGAACGAGAACCTCGAAGAGAGCGAGTACATCGAACTTGTAGCTGGAGGAATATTTTCCGGAGACCGTTTGGTGGTCCAAGGGGCGCATGAAATGTCGAGTCTCTTGAATCGCCAGGTTTTGGTTTTGAATGATGCATTGTCAGCGAATCTAGAGATCAAATACCAGAGAGTCGAAGAGCGAGCGATTGATCGCGTGGTGGATGTTGATGCGATCGTCGAATTGCCACCGATGCAGCGAACGCGTGTCGCAACGCAGATGCAAGGATCGGTAAGGAAAGTTCTAGTGGATCGAAGCGAGCAGGTCCGAGCCGGGCAAGCGTTGGCAGAAATTTCCAGCTTTGAGGCGGTGGCGCTGCAACTGGAATTCGTAAAGACCGTACTCGATTTGGAAATGCAGTCGAATACCTACCGTCGACTGGAGACGGCTGGAGGGACTATTTCTCCACGCACCTTGCTCGAATTGAAGGCTAAGATCGAAAGTTTACAACTGCGGCAGGAGAGTTTATACCGACAATTGCAGTTGATCGGGTTCGAGGATGATGCTGTCCGCGCGATGATGATTGAACGCAGGATCTGGGATACGTTTCCACTCCGTTCGCCGATCGATGGTGTTGTGGTGGATTTTCTTGGGACACCAGGGCGGGTTGCCCGAGCAGGTGAGGATTTATTTCAAATCCATGATTTGCGAAATTTCTTGATCCAAGGCTACGTTGCCACGCGAGATGTTGCTTCGGTCCGGGTGGAGCAGAACGCTCGGATCCGCTTGAATGCTTACCCGGAAAAAGAATTCGAAGGGAAGGTCGTGGGGATAAGTCCATCGATCGACAACCGCTCTGGGATTCAATCGGTTTGGTTAGCGATCCAAGGCGCCGAGGAGTTGGAGTTGCGCGACCGAATGCTCGGACGAGCCTCCATCATCATCGGAACGAGTGAGCCTCGGGCGGTATTGCCAAAGACGGCGATAGTTCATGATGGCCTTCGAAGCTTTGCGTTTGTTCGAAAACCTAATGGCGAGATCGAGAGACGCATTGTCGATATCGAACCGGGTGACGACCGTTTTGTTTATGTGATACGGGGTGTCGCGCCAGGTGACTCCGTTGCGGTTTCTCGCGTGTCCGCATTGCAAACCGCTTACGCGTCGGTGAGGTAGGTCCAGTCAGATGCTCAACAAGATAATCTATTTCTCGCTGCACAACCGGTGGCTCGTCGCGTTGGTTTCCATCGTTGCTGCCGTCTACGGCCTCAGTCTCTTGCGAACCGCAAGCGTGGATGTTTTTCCGGATTTGAATCGTCCGACCGTGACGATCATGACCGAGGCGCCGGGTTTGGCGCCGGAGGAAGTGGAGTCGCTGGTAACACGGCCCATCGAGTTGGTGATGAATGGAGCACTTGGAGTTCAGAGAGTTCGATCCTCCTCAGCGCTCGGTCTGTCGATTGTGTGGATCGAGTTCGATTGGGGAACCGATGTCCTCGTCGATCGTCAGATCGTTGCTGAGAAACTGCAGTTAGCTCGAGCAAGGATCCCTTCGGCATTCAATCCGGTGATGGCCCCGGTTTCCTCCATCATGGGTGAAATTCTATTGTTGGGATTGCGTTCGACGAAAGAGATCCGGGATGAGAGTGAAGCCCAAGCGGTAGCGATGGAGCTGCGAAGCCTCGGGGAGTTCACGTTGCGCAATCGATTGTTGGCGCTAAAAGGGATATCTCAAGTCACCGTGATGGGCGGGGTGCTAAAGCAGTACCAAGTCATCACGTCACCGCAGCGGTTGTTAGCTCACAATGTCACCTTGGAGCAATTGACAGAAGCTGCTGTGCAGACCAACGCGCTCGCCGGTGGTGGTGTGATGCTTCGGAACCCTCGGGAATCGGTGATTCGGATCCAAGGCCAGTCATTGACTCTGGATCAGATTGGGTCAAGTCCAGTTCAATGGCGAGAGCCGGTGCCGATCCGTATTCGCGATGTCGCTGACGTTCGTTTTGGGGGCCCCATTCGGCGTGGAGATGGAGCGTCATGGCAGCGAGATGCCAACGCCCCCTCGGGTTCCGAACGCGAGCTCCAACGCGCTTCCTTTGTCGGGGGCAACGCGGTGATCTTAGCGATCCAAAAGCAGCCGAAAGCGGATACGATTTCATTGGATCGACAGATCGCAGCTTTGCTCGAAGAAATGAAGCAGGAACTGCCCCCTGATGTCACCGTCGACATGAATATCTTTCGGCAATCGCGATTCATCAGTACGGCTGTCGACAACGTGATGGAGTCGGTTCGCGACGGAGCGATATGGGTGGTTGTGGTCCTCTTTGTTCTCCTGGGAAGCTTCCGCAGTAGTGTCAGTTCCTTGGTTTCAATGCCGGTCAGTATCTTGTTGACCTTCATTGTTTTCCATTGGTTCGGGTTGGGCATCAACACCATGTCCCTCGGGGGTATCGCGGTTGCGATCGGTGATTTAGTGGATGATTCGATTGTGGATATCGAGAATATCTATCGTCGATTGAGAGAGAATCACCAAAAGAGCGTCGCTGATCGGAAGCCCATTTGGGATGTCGTTTACCAAGCATCCTGCGAGGTGCGGAATTCGATCGTCTATGCGACAG
Source organism: uncultured Pirellula sp. (assembly GCA_903892355.1). GTDB lineage: Bacteria > Planctomycetota > Planctomycetia > Pirellulales > Pirellulaceae > JBKCUI01. Next base: position 11,949 of record CAITIE010000038.1, read on the forward strand.
CGATCGTGGTGTTGGTTATCTTCCCTCTATTCTTCCTATCGGGTCTCGAGGGGCGTTTGTTTGCACCGCTCGGATTGTCTTACTTGGTTGCTCTCTCATGTTCTCTTTTGGTTTCGTTGACCCTAACCCCGGTGTTGGGTTATTGGTTATTACCTCATGGTAGGTTGATAGGTCAGAAAACCGAACCCATAGTGGCTCGATGGGCCAAATCCTTCGTGAAGCGGCTTCTCGAATGGACATTGCCACGGTCGACCTATGTGCTGATTGCGGTGTCTATCGGCGTGGTGATCTCATGCGTGGCGATTTTGGGAATGGGTGGGGAGTTCCTGCCGACACTCAATGAGGGGACGCTTACCGTATCCTTGCGATTGGACCCGGGTACCTCGCTCGAAGAAAGCGTTCGGGTTGCGAGTCAGGTAGAGAAAACACTTTTCGAAATTCCGGAGGTGTTGTCGGTCGCTAGGCGAACGGGGAGAGCGGAGCTCGATGAGCATGCCGAAGGGGTCAATTCAAGCGAGATCGATGTCGGCTTAATCGAGCACAAGATCGCTACGCCGGGTGCATTGGCGATGTTGCTGAGGCTCGTGCCGATCGCACATTTGTGGGGCTACGAATACCGAGGTAGACCTGTCGACGCAATCATCGAGGATGTGCGAGAACGCATCGCATATATCCCGGCAGCGGCCGTCAATGTGGGGCAACCGATTTCCCACCGTATCGACCACATGATGAGCGGCGTCCGTTCGCAAGTCGCGATCAAGGTGTTTGGGAGCGATCTTTTAGAATTGCAACGGGCCGGATTTGATATCCAGGAAGCCATGCGAAACATCGAAGGGGTGGTCGATTTGCAAGTAGAACCGCAGGTTGAAATCTCGCAGGTGCGCATGGTTGTGCGGCGCGAAGAAGCCTCTCGCCACGGGTTGGCACCTGGAGATATCGCGAAGTGGTTGGAAACAGCCTATCAAGGTCGCGTAGTTTCGCAGATCTTTGAGGAGGATCGTTATGCTTCGCTGGTCGTTTGGTACGACGAAAAATCGAGGCGAGATCCCTTCACTGTGAATGAGACAGTGATCGAGACTCCGTCCGGGCGGCGATTGACACTGGGGCAATTGGTGGATGTCATCGATACGACCGGTCCGAATGTGCTGAACCGCGAAGACGGGAAACGACGGGTGATTGTTTCATGCAATGTGCAAGGAAGAGATCTCGCGCGAGTGGTTGGGGACATCGAAAACGCCATTCGGCCGATCCGCGCGAAACTCGCTGCGATGCGACAAGGTTATTTCATACGGCTGAGCGGGCAGTTCGAAGCCCAACAGGATGCGATGCGCCGCTTGATTTTCCTGAGTATCTTTTGCTGTGTCGCCGTTTTATTCTTGCTCCATCAAGCGGTTGGTTCTTGGTCCGCCGCCTTTCAAATCATGGTCAATATTCCACTTGCTGCCTTTGGATCTGTGCTAATGCTCCTGATGGTGAACCATCCGAGTTGGGAATCATTGCAGAATGCAGCGTGGTACGAGTGGCCCGAGGTTTGGATTGGGTCCACGACGTTGTCCGTAGCGCATTTGGTAGGCTTTATCACGCTGATCGGGATTGTCAGTCGCAATGGTATCATGATGGTGTCCCACTACATCCATTTGATCGAGGTCGAAGGGTTGCCGTTCTCGAAGGAAACGATCATTCGGGGAAGTTTGGAAAGACTCACCCCGGTTCTCATGACTGCGATGACCAGCTTCATCGGATTGATGCCGCTCTTGTTTGGTGCTGGGGATACCGGCAAAGAGATCTTGCATCCGCTCGCGTTGGTAGTTTTTGGAGGGATGCTCTCGTCCACATTGCTGGATCAATTGGTGACCCCTGCCTTGTTTTATCGATTTGGAGCGAAACGATTCGAATCGAAAGAAGAATCAAGCGTCGTTTAGCTTCCACTGCAGACGCTCAATGCGGTGGGCAAATCCTGTTTTGGGATCGACATCGAACCATGTTGCCGAGAGCCGAACATCGTCGGTTGCGACATGAAAGGTATTGGGGTCGAAGGTGAGAGTGGTGTTGAGAACAGGTTCGATTTCGCGGCCCAAGACGCTTCGATAGGGGCCCGTCATGCCGACATCGCATTGGAATGCCGTCCCCCCCGGTAGGATGTGCTCATCTGCGGTTGGGACGTGGGTATGCGTTCCGAGGACCGCGCTGACGCGGCCGTCGAGAAAGTAACCCATGGCTTGTTTGTCGCTGGTGGCTTCCGCATGCAAGTCCACCATTTTGATTCGGACGTCTTTGGGAAGTTCCTCAAGCACGCGTTCGACGGCTTCGAAGGGGCAGTTGACTGGCCGCATGAAGACCCGCCCCAGCACGCTGATCACTGCGACCGGGATCCCGGTCGCAGTCTTTACAATGCAATGATCCCTACCAGGTGCTTTGGCCGGAAAGTTAGCGGGTTTCACGATGTTCTTTTTCGTTTTAAGGACCGTCGCGATCTCCCGTTTTTTGTAGATGTGGTCCCCCAAGGTGATCGCATCGACTCCAGCAGCGACCAGCTGATCGTATTGCTTGAGCGTCAATCCTGCCCCATCGGCTGCATTCTCTGCATTGACGACGATCAGGTCACAACCCCCTCGACGAAGGTCGGAAATGCAGGAGCCCACGATGGTCATCCCCGGCTTTCCGACAATATCTCCGACCATGACGATGCGAACATGATCGGATTTTTTTTCTGGTAGCGAGCGCATGAAGGATTGGGGGCTACGAGGTCTGTTCGCAAAAGTCAAAACGGTTGCCTAAAAATATATCGCGGGGAAAGTGTACCATGGGAGACAACCGGCCACGCTTCAAAGAATACTCCCAGTGTAATTGGGGTAGAATCCAGAGAAGATTCGCTTTTTCTGAGGATTCTCTCGCGAACCCCTCGTGGGTTTGCGATAGCCAAGCCTGTTTTTGTGCATTCCTATTTTCGACTTCGATAACGCTCGAACCTGACCATGCCGAACCCTGAACAACAACGAGTCATGCTGTTCATGCACGGATTGCACGGCGGAGGATCGGAACGACAAATGAGCTACCTGGCGAGCGAGCTCGCCAAAACCCACCCAACGACCTTGGTCACCCTCGCGTATCCGCAATCCAACGATTACCCGATCGATGCTCGTGTGCAACGGATCGGATTAGGTTTGACCAGTCAACGAGGTGGTTGGATTCGAGGCCTGTTCGCCAATCGAAGGCGCATCGTCGCCTTAAGACGCATTTGCCAGCGCATCGATCCCGCTGTTTGCATCAGTTTTTGCGATACCAATAATGTGTTGGCAGGGATGGCCTTGGGGAAAATCAAACCGTTGATCCTGTGCGAGCGAAGCGACCCTCGGCGTCAAAAACTCAATCGAGCTTGGGAGTATCTACGCGATCGATCCTATCCGAGAGCGGCAGCGATCGTGTCCCAGACGAGTGGCGTTACCAACTACTTTCGTGCGCGTTTTGGGAATCGCGTTTCCGGAGTTCGGATGGAAACGATTCCCTCGGCGATTGCTCCACCCGAGTCGATTGTTCCACCTGAGTCGATCGCTCCACCCACCGTGGGTATCAGGGATTCGCATTGGGACGAGGTGGCTGAGCGACGTCGAGCATCCGAAAGAAAGCGACTGCTGGTCGTCGGGCGATTGTCCCCGGAAAAACGGATCGATCGAGCGATCCAAGCGTGGGGAAGGATCGCTCCCAAGCATCCCGAGTGGGTTTTGCGCATCGTCGGGGACGGTTCCTCGCGCGAAGAATTGAGGGAACTCGTCAAGAAGCTCGAGGTCGATCGCCAAGTCGAGTTTGCTCTTTGGAGCAAGGACGTGTGGAGCGAATGCCAAGCCGCCCACGCGTACTGCTTACCGAGCGACTACGAAGGCTTTCCGCAATCGCTCATCGAGGCGATGCATTGCAGGTTGCCCACCGTTGCTTGGGACTGCGGCGAGGCAGTCCAAGAATTGATCGGTGGCGATGGAACGTGTGGGGTGGTTGTTCACGAGCCCGATTCGCTAGCGAATGCTTTGGATTCGATACTCAACGACGCAGCGTTACGTGAGCGCATGGGACAAGCCGCTGGTACGATGGCATCGCGTTACCAGTGGAGTGCGATTGCTCCGAGATGGCTGGAGCTGATTCGTGATATTGCCGGTACTCGCTCGACAGCGTAACTAGACCTGAATCAGTGGATCTACCTGGGTCGCATTGCAGCATTAGGGTTGAGATCAAGCCAATCCGAGGATCGCTCGAGTCTCGGGTGCATTCGCAAGATAGGCAGCGATGCTTTGGAGCAACGGATCGATGGTTTGTGACTGGATCGAGTGAGGTGGGTTCCAGTTCCACCATTGATAGCCGAGATGTTCGGTGCATTGGATCTCGCCATCGTGCTTGAGGAATCCTAAATAAATCGTCAACTCTTTAAGGGATTGGGTTCCGTGCGAACTGCGTCGTGCCACCCAATAACGATGGCTGTAGGCGAAAGAAGGATCGGTCCATAATTGGTTGGGATCGAGACCGGTTTCTTCTTTCAATTCGCGGAGGGCTGCTTGTTGTTTGGTTTCACCGGGATCCAAATGCCCTTTGGGAAGATCCCATCGTTCGGCATGCTTCATCAACAGGAATTGCAAGATGCCTTGCCTGCGGAAGATCAAGTAACCGCTTGAGAACACGGTTGGTTCATCGCTCGAGCGAGTTGGTTCCGTAGAAGAACTGGTTTCTATGGCGGAAGAATCGAGTCGCTGCCCCGAAGTGGGCGTTCGTTCGGAATGGGGCTGTTGGTAGTCCCGTGGCATGCGATCCATCGTCATGGTCAAAATGGTGTTTGAAGGAGTGTCCGTAGTAATAATGCCTGCAGTAATACAGCAGGGATGTAGCGGAGCGGTATAAGGTACCAGAGAAGTAAGGAATCTTAACGAGGAATCGTCGTTTCCTGGCGGAGGTGTCGACCCAGTTCAAGGTACCATCGAGAGCCAGCGATGCAACCGGCAACCCACAGGAAGTCGATTGACAATTCTGTCACCTTCGATAGGCTTGCCACGAGGCTAGAATCCAGCAATCGAGGAGACAGGTTCAACGCATGAAAATCTATACAAAAACTGGTGATGCTGGAACAACGGGCCTTTTTGGTGGTCCGCGGGTATCCAAGGACGATGCCCGCATTTGTGCCTATGGTTCGATCGATGAGCTGAATGCGTTCATTGGAACAGCCCGGAGCACGGGCCTGTCGGACTTGCTCGATGGCATGCTGAGTAAAGTGCAGCATCAGCTTTTCGCCATCGGAGCGGAGTTAGCGACCCCTGAGCCTCAGGAGCATAATCTCAAGTGGGACGGGCAGCCTCACGTGGCACAGTTGGAAGTCTGGATCGACGAGATGGAAACGACGCTCACACCTTTGCGAAACTTTATTTTGCCCGGCGGTAGCCCTCACGCGGCACACCTGCACTTGGCGAGAACCGTCTGTAGGCGGGTCGAGCGGGAGATTGTCCGGTTAGGGCATGATCGCCGAGTGAGCGATGTTTCGCATATCGTTATCTATCTGAACCGACTTAGTGATATGCTGTTTGTGATGGCGAGGTACGCCAATCATGTCCAAGGGGTCGCGGATGTTCCTTGGATTCCGCAGCGGACCAAGTAACCGTTGGTTTTCCGCGGAATGTTTTGCGGAGTAAAATAGTCCGCTGAGTATTTGAGGAGACGGCTATGCCTAACCCATCGCGCATCGTCCGACTGGCGCTGGTCCAGATGACGACGACCGACGATATTCCTGCCAATATTGAAAAGGGGATGACGCTGGTTCGTACCGCTGCTTCGCGCGGGGCGAATATCGTTTGTCTCCAGGAATTATTCAACGCGCCGTACCCATGCCAGAGCGAGGCTCATGCGAGGTTCGCATGGGCGGAAAGTATCCCTGGGCCTACTAGCAATGCAATGAGCGCGGTTGCCAAAGAGTGTGGGGTGGTCGTTACAGGCTCTGTCTTCGAACGTCGATCCCAAGGGTTGTACCACAATACGGCATTGGTCTTCGACACCGATGGCTCCCAAGTCGGCTTTTACCGAAAGATGCATATTCCCGACGATCCCCATTACTACGAAAAGTTCTACTTCACACCTGGAGATACCGGATTTACAGTTGCGAAGACCAAGTTCGGTACAATTGGTGTCGGGGTTTGTTGGGATCAATGGTATCCGGAAGCAGCTCGGCTATTTTCCCTGCGAGGTGCCGAGATCTTGTTGTACCCCACCGCAATCGGATGGCTCGCGGAGGACAAACCGGTTTACGGCAAGAGCCAGCATGAGGCATGGGAAACAATGATGCGATCGCATTCAATCGCCAATGGAGTTTTTGTGGCCGCTGCGAATCGAGTGGGGCTCGAAGATTCCATCGAGTTCTGGGGAGGCTCGTTCGCATTCGATCCCGCAGGGAATCTCATGCACCGGGCAAGCCATCAGCAGGAAGAATTGGTTCTCGTCGATTGCGATTTAAATTCCATCGACACGCAGCGAACCTATTGGCCTTTTTTGCGAGATCGACGAATCGATGCTTATTCAGACCTCACGAAGCGTTGGATTGATTCATGAGCAATAACCTCGATGCTTCCACGGCGGGATCAGGATTTGCGGGATCAGGATCTGCAGGATCAGGATCGGCGGGCAAAGCGATCGACGATGGGTATCGCTGGGTCGCGGAGTGGGAACGCCATGAGGCGACATGGATTTCGTGGCCCCATAATGAGGCAACATGGCCGGGTCGATTTTCAGCGATTTCTCCCGTGACGGAGAAGATGATTCGAGCCATAGCCGAAGTCGAACATGTGCACGTGCTCGGTGGTCCTGCAGACTCCTACGCGAAAGCCGCCCAAGCCCTCCATGCGGTTCCAAACGTGACCGTCCACGACATCCAGACCAATGATTGCTGGATCCGAGATTATGGACCTACCTTCTTGATCGGTCGCGATCCGAAACAACACAAAAAGAAAAAACTAGGTGCCGTGCGATGGACCTTCAATGCGTGGGGCGGAAAATACCATCCCCATGACAGGGATGCGGCCGCGTCTCGCCACATATGCGCTGGACTCGATGAGGATGGCGTGTGGCGCGACCATCCCGAGCGACCGATGAAGTCGTTCCCGTCGTCGATGGTCTGCGAAGGTGGCGGCCTGGAGACCGATGGCGAAGGAACCCTGTTGACCACAAGCAGTTGCTTGATGGCTTCGACGCGCAATTTCCGTTGGACTCGCACTCAGGTGGAGGATGAACTCAAGAGCATGCTCGGAGTGACGAAGGTATTGTGGGTCGATGGTGGCGAGTTAGCGGGAGACGATACCGATAGTCATATCGACCAGTTGGTTCGATTCATCCGACCGGGGCTTGTCGTCACGGCAGTGTCTTTCACCACCGATGACAGCAATTCCAAACCTCTGGAAAAGCAGCGGAAGGCCCTGGAGCAGATGACCGATGCTCACGATCGTCCGTTCCAAATTGTGCCGTTGGTCACGCCACCGCCGAGGATGATCCAAGGTAAACGGGTTCCGGAGAGCTATTGCAACTTTTATCTTGCAAATGGAATCGTCGTGGTGCCAACGTTTGGCTATCGTGAAACGGATGATCGTGCCGCGGGGCAACTGCAGGAGTTGTTTCCGGATCGAGACATTGTGCGGATCGACGCTTCCGATTTCATTTGGGGATTGGGTGCGTTCCATTGCGCCACCCAGCAGCAACCCGCAGTCTAGCGAGATCTATTTGAGGACAGCACCGGGAAAGAATTGATATGCGACGTGCTCCAATCTTTTTTTGGCTAATTCTGCTCATGATTAGCGGGGCCGCGGACTCGGTGGGGCGACTCCAAGCAAGCGACTGGACGACCAGCCGCGGGGATGCCGCCTCCACCGGTTTTGCTCCGGGGACTCTCCCGAAAGAACCTGAATTGCTTTGGGAGTTCTCGCGTGAAAAATCAGGCTACGAAGGTACGCCAGTCATCGCCGCAGGTAAGGTCTTCGCCGGTGATGTCGAAGGAAATGTGTATTGCCTTGAGTTGGCGACTGGGAATGAGGTTTGGAAAACCAAGTTTAACAACGGTTTTGTGGCGTCTCCTGCATACCGCAATGGCCGTGTTGTTCTCGGTGATTTCGACGGCCGCGTGGTTTGCCTGAATGCAGATGACGGAAAACTCCTATGGGAAGCGGATATCCGGCAAGCCATGGCGGCCGGCGCAAATTTCGTCGAGGATATGGTGCTCATCACCAGCGAAGGGGGCGAATTGTTCGCCTATCGATTGGAGACTGGCGAGCTCGTATGGGAGTACTCGACCGGTGATCAGTTGCGTTCCGCGCCGACGATTTGGAAGCATTACGCGCTCCTTGGTGGCTGCGATGGACGGCTTCACAAAATCGATTTGAAGCTCGGAAAAGCAGAAGGTGATGGGCTGTTGTTGGAGGGACCGAGCGGATCAACACCAGCAATCTATGGGAATGTTGCGATTGTGCCGACTCAATCCGGACAGGTGCTCGCATTTGACATGCTCAAGGGAGAAAAGCTCTGGTCGTTTTCAGATACCGAGCGAGCTCAGGAGATCCGATCGTCACCAGCGATAGTCCCATTCTCGGGGACTGCGTCGCGATTGGAAGCGGGGGGCGATGTGTCAAATTCCGAAGAGGGTGACACGATTGCGGTCGTGACAACGCGTAATCGGCGCGTCTTGGGATTGGGCACACGCGATGGAAAAATGGTTTGGGAAGCGGTGGTTCGGAAGAGGTGTGATGCATCACCAGTGATTTGCGATGGCCGGGTCTGGGTCGGTGGCCTCGATGGGAACATGTATGCGTTCGATGCTCAGACGGGTGAGGAGCGATGGACCCACCAATTGACCGGTCAGTTGATCGCATCCCCATCGATTTCGGAGGGGAAGCTTTTGGTGGCGACCGACAAAGGGACGATCGCTTGTTTCGGTGCAAAATAGCGGGCGAATCTGGATCGTGAATCTGGATCGCGGAGCAGAACAGGCGGACGGAGGGCGTTTCGGTTACAATTGGAAGGAGTTCTTAGCTTCTCGTTCCTTGATCGCCGATGTCGCAATGACCAACGCCGCAGTCTCCACCAACGCCGCCATCGCAAGTGGTTCCTCTGCGACCGAAGCTATTCTGTCGCCAGAGATGATGGCCAAGCTCGAGCGGATGGAATTGGTCAGTCGGAAAATTTTCCGTGGTCGGATGAAAGGTGAGCGGCGGAGCAAGCGCAAAGGGCAGAGCGTCGAATTTGCTGACTTCCGAAACTACGTCGCCGGCGACGACCTACGGTTTATCGATTGGAACCTCTTCGCCCGGATGGATCGACTGTACCTGAAGCTATTCCTCGAAGAGGAGGACCTTCACTTCTACACCTTGATCGACGATTCCATGTCGATGGATTTTAGTGAGCCGAGCAAGTTCCAAGTCGCGAAGCAGATCGCGGCTAGTTTGGCATATATCGGTTTGTGCCGCGGAGATCGCGTTTCAATATCGACCTTCACGAGTGCTGCTTCTCCGGTCGTGGTTCGGGGCCGTTCGAGCGCACACCGCATGCTCGGATTTTTACAAAATGCTCCATGCTCGGAGGCATCACCGACCATGGAGGAATCGGTCCGGCGATTCTGTTTGAAGAATACCGGGAAAGGGATCGTGGTCATGATCACCGATCTCATGAGCAAGACGGGCTACGAAACGGCCCTCAAAATGCTGGTTGCCCGAGAGATGGATATCTACCTGATTCATATTTTGAGTCCCGAAGAGCTTAAGCCGACCCTTACCGGGGATCTAAAGTTGCTCGATTGCGAGGATCAAGACATGCGAGAAGTCTCGGTTTCAGCGACACTCCTCGAGCGCTATGAGCGGACGTTAAATGGTTTTATTGAGCAAGCTCGCTCGTTTTGCAATCGGCGTTCGATCACGTACGTATCGGTGCGTAGCGATCAAGACATTGATCCATTGCTGAATGAATACCTCCGCGCTCGCGGACTGGTGCGATGAGGAGGGACATGCTATGAGTTGGATCAATATGCTTACGCCTATGCAGTGGTTGCTGCTGGCGGCAATTCCTCCTGCAATTCTGAGTTTGTATTTCTTGAAGCTCAAGCGGCGAGAATCGTTGGTACCGAGCACGCTGTTGTGGAAAAAAGCCATCGAGGATCTGCATGTGAACAGCATCTGGCAGCGGCTTCGTAAGAATTTGCTGTTGTATCTGCAGTTGCTCTTCATGGCCCTCTTAACCCTCGCGTGTTTACGCCCCGGATGGAGTGGACTCAATCGGATTGGCGAGCGGCGAATCTATGTGATCGATAATTCGGCGAGCATGCAAGCCACCGATGTGCAGCCTTCTCGGTTGGAAGTTGCAAAGAGCAAGGCTAGGGCATTGATTTCGGATGCATCGAGCAACGATGTCGCAATGGTGATTGCCTTTTCGGACCGCGCGGATGTTCGTCAAGGATTTACCAGCGACCGGCGACGATTGCTTGACGCCGTTGATTCCATTCAGCCGACATCGCGCACGACCGATGCCAACGAGGCGCTGCGGGCCGCATCCGGTCTGGCCAACCCAGGGCGTACGAGCTTTGAAGAAAACAAAGATATTCAAGTTGCCGAAGCGGTTCCGGCGACGGTGTACATGCTGACCGATGGGGCGATAGGAAAGCTTGGTGAAGACGATCTCGGCCAACTCAAAATCGAGTATATCCCCATCGGAAAACCGGGGACGGAAAATCTAGGGATCGTTGGTTTTGCGATCGAACGCGACGAGTCGCAGAAGGAAAACATTGAAACGTTTGCGAGAATCATCAATCGCGGTAGCGAGCACGTCGACTGCACTGCATCGTTGTATCTGGACAACAATTTGGTGGATGCGAGTTCCGTGTCGATCGATGCGGGGCAAGAAGCCGGCTTAAGGTTTGAGCTGTCGGGGGTCGATAGCGGACAATTGCGATTGGAACTGGACCATCAAGACCCCTTCATGGTCGATAACGTGGCTTATGCAGCGATACGTCCCAACCGGCAAGTGAGTGTTTTGCTGGTGACCGCAGGTAATACCTCGCTCGAGAAAGCGTTGCAGACGACCAAGCTACAACAGTTGGCCTCGTTGACGGTAGAAAGCATCGGGTTCCTCGATACTACCGAGTACGCAACAGCCAGCGCCGACGCCCAGTACGACTTGATCATTTATGATGCGTGCACTCCAAAGGCAATGCCTTTGGGCAATACGCTTTTCTTGGGAGGGGTGCCACCAGAGGACATCCACGGGGAATCGCGATGGGAGTTTGGGGAACTTACCGGGCCAGCATTGATCCTCGACGTCAATCGAACCAACCCCGTCACGGAATATCTCGAGATGGCATCGGTCAGTATTGTTGAGATGCGAACGGTGAAGCCACCCGCGACGGGTACCGTCCTGATGACCTCCGATGTGGGACCCGTTTTTGCCGTTGCCCCTCGAGGACCGTACCAAGATGCGATTCTCGGGTTTGAGTTGGTCCGACCAACGGCGCAGGGGGTCGAAATCAATTCCGATTGGGGGATCAAAAGATCCTTCCCAGTTTTCGTCTATGCTGCGATCGAACATTTGGGGGGAGGCATCACCGCGGCTTCCGCACCGAGCGTAGTTCCTGGAGGCGCCATCCATCTGACCCTCTCCAGTCGATCCAACCGCTATGACATTATCGATCCCAAGGGAAAGAAGACGTCGATCGATCGAGGGGTTGATGGACGATTTATCTATACCCAAACCGATGCCCCTGGAGTCTATGAAGTTCACTCGGAAGGGCTTGAACAAGCCGTCGAGCGGTTCTGCTCGAATCTCTTTTCGGCCAGCGAAAGCGACCTTGCAATCCGCGATACGATCGATACCGGAGCGGAAAAAGTCGCTGCCACAGGGGCAACCATTCGGGCGCGTCAAGAAACGTGGAGATGGTTGTTGGTGATCGGTCTGGGGCTGTTAATGCTCGAATGGATTATCTTCAATAAACGCATTTTTGTCTAACCTATGCACCCATCACGAATGCCGATCGAGGTGCTGGAAAAGGAATGCCGATGGACGTTCTCCCGGGCAAGCGGTCCCGGTGGCCAGCACCGGAACAAAGTGGAGACGGCGGTGACGGTCGAGCATTTACCGACCCTCGTGCATGGCATGGCCAGCGAGAAGCGATCCCAAGGTGAAAACCGGTTGGTCGCGATGCACCGGTTGCGATGCGCGCTCGCGGTCGCTGTACGCGGTAACCAGGCATCGTCCGTTGATGCCAGCATGCCGCCGAGTGAGGAATGGATTTCCTACACCAAGGCTGGGAGAATTCGGGTTTCGGAGTCCAATCAGGATTTTCCAGCGGTCTTGTCCGAAGCCCTCGATGCGCTTCACGAAGCCGATTGGGAGGTTTCCGCGGCATCCGTCCGACTGAATGTTACCGCTACGCAGTTGGTCAAGCTGCTCGGCATGTACGCCCCGGCGCTCGAGGAGCTCAACAGGAATCTCGTGGCCCGCGGCCGTGCTCCTCGATCGATCAAACGATGAGTTGCTTAGGCCAACCGGCTCAAGCGTCGTGTTAGCCATTCCAAGCTGAGAGCACCGGCGATCAGTGCCATCAAGAGTGTCATCAGGCGTTGTTGAAACTCGCGATCGGGTGCACCTGGGAGAAAGTTGGTTTGATCGCGAGGTTTGATCGATCGCGCCAGCGAGGTGGATGGATCGGCGTTGTTGCCGAGCGTTGACTCGAGACCAATCCAATACTTCCCGCCGGTCCGTGCTGCGATTTCGCTCAGAAGCGGATCGTTGCGCTGAGGCCTTTGGACTTCCAAGGCCGGGACGCGGACCACCGTTTGCTGGGTCAAGAGAACCTGATCGGCGAGAGAACCAATCGGCAATTGGACTTCGTAGGTACCGGTCTTCTTGGTGATGAATTGACCAACATACACGCCGGCTTGGGTTGGATCTGGAAGTGGAAGCAACCGGAGGGGAGCTGAACGGCCACCCGGTTCGATCAATTTGGCGAGTGCTTCGGATTGGATCATCGGTTGGAATTGCGCGTCTCGCAAAACTGCTCGCACCATGACTTGATCACCGACGACGGCTTGTTCTTTATCGACCAGTAGCATGCCTCGATCGGAATCCCGCAACAATCGGCCTTGACCCGCCCAGCGAATGAGTTTCGTGTAGTACGTGTCGAAATAGCTTTCCCCGACCTCCCTCAATCGCCAAAACTCTCCACCGCCTTGGAACGCAACGCGGCCAGAGCCGTAGAATTGAGTTGCAAGATAGATCGGTGCGGATCCGTTGACCACGGTTGTTGGATCGGAAAACGTTGCGATGGTCGTGGCAGCTGGTTTGGGTTCGTAGCATGCGAAGAAGCTATACACACCTCGGAATTGCTGCCATGCCTTTTGGCTCTCCTCGAGCGTCTGGCCGACTTGGATAAAGTCGTTGCTCCATGCGTCGTTGCCAAAGCTGAGAGGCCAAGCGGTTTCCGACTCAAACCTTCCGATGGAGACGAGGCGAGCACCGCGGCTGTTCATCACCACGGGGCACAGACCGCGAAGCGTTTCGGCTTTCGTATTTCCGTTGCCTTGATTCCCAGCCCATTTCGGAGTTGCCACCGAACCTGCGATCAGCACTAATCCTCCACTTTGCTCAGAGATCCAGCGTTCGAGGACTTCGATTTGTTCGGAATTTAGGGCCATCCAATCCGCATCGAAAGCGATCACGGCATCGTACTGACTCATCTCGGCTCTCGTTTTAGGAAACTCGGTGAGCAGTTGCTTTGCTTCTTGGGAAACCCCCGGTCCACCGGATTGCAGATAGACGTGGGATTGCACCGTCGGGTCTCGATAGAGCAGGTTCCTGACGAACTGGTACTCGCGCGTCGGCCCGCCAGCGAGGATCAATACCGTCGAGTTGGGTTCGACGACGCGGACCTCGGTTTCAAACGAGTTGTCGGTTGCATTGGTATCTTGAGTGGGGGGCAGCGCGCGAACTTCGTAGACCCATGCGCCTACTTCTTTGGGTTCTACGTCGAAAACTAGGTTGGTGATTTGGTCATCGCCTCCGAGTGCAATGGTCCGTTCTTCTTCGATGGTGGGAGCGGTATTGGACTGTCCACCTGGTCGGCGACGAAGTTGGATTGGGATTTGGGTTCCCTGCAATCCGGATGCTTGGAGCAGTGCGGTTATCCGGAATCGGTCTCCAGGGAAGACCCGTTTGGGGGCTTCCACGTCGAGCAGTCGGACGTTGATCGGGTTTTTATCGGTACCCAGACCCACCGGATGCAACCTGACTTCTTGGTTCGTCGCATCGGCCACCACATTGATTGGGTCGATCCCGGCATTGCTTCGGCCATCGGTAAGTAAAATGACGCCGGCCAAGGTGGAGCCTTGCTCCTGCTCCAGGATGGCGTTGACGGCATCTCCAACACGGGATTCAGTACCTGTGGCCGCTAGGAGAGTTTCCCAAGGTGTCTCAGCGGGTGTTTTTTGGGGCTCCGTTTTTTCGGCATTTGAGTTGGTGATGACGCGCGCATTTTCCACCGGTCCAGACCCCCAGAGGGCTTGCCACGGGATCGAGTCTGCGCGAAGCACACTCGTAGCGATCAGTACAAATCCGCAAATGGTTCCAACGACCCCGGCGAGGATGGAATAGCTCCATCCAAGCGATTTTTGGCCGAAGGCGCGAGCAAGCAGTGCGACGACTAGAGTCGCAAGCGAAATCATGCCGACGATCGTACCGAGCCACGTGGTCCATCGCAGCGTCTGCAGGAGCCAATTTGCGGAGTCGTCCCTACCAGGAGAGTCGGTGGTGTTCTTAGGTTTCAAAAAGGTGGCTACGGCTGCCGGTCGAGCGGACTGGTCAAACCGATAGACAGTCGTGTCATGCTGTTGTTGCAACGAATCAAGCAATCCAGGTTGGCCGAGGTATTTTTGAACAGCCGCAATGCGGGAGATTGCGGACGCAGAATTGGAAAGAGCCCCATTCCCATCCCCAGGGTTGTTACCTTCGACTGGCATGGTCATGCTCAGCGATGTATCTACCAGCACGGCAACTTTGGAAGAACGCGTGACCTTTTGTTCGCTTCGCTTTTGCAGATCGAAGAAGAAAATCAGGATGCCAATCAGGGCCGTCAGTCGCAAAATGAGCAGAGAGTATCCGACCATCCGCGGAATCTCATCCCAGTCCTTGCGGTACCAGTAAATGACCCAGCTCAATATGGCAGCGATGCAGCAGACGAGCAGGAACCAATGGTGCCATTGATCCATCTGTTCGAGTCGCATCCACTGGTAGAACACGCGCACGTCATCCTGGGCTAGGAACCATCCCAGTGAGGAATTGATGGAAGTGCGGGTGATGGTAAACATTTCTTTCAACGTTTGGGCAGGTGGTACGATGCGCTCCAAGCCAACCATTGTTCCGCGAGCAAAAGGAACACTAAGAAGGCCATCAGCAACATGTTGCGATTGGTGAGACTCGCGCTGATCAAATTCGATCCGATGGACGAAGCGGTACGATAGTCGTGCTTGACACCCGCCAGGTTTCGGATGAGATCAGCCGGTGGGATTTTTTCCATTTCACCTTCGGAGGGTGGTGTATTGCGAGCAAGGTTCTTCACCAGCGTATCGCCTTGGGTCGATGTTCCCCACCATTCGAAGGCCCCTGAGGATGTCAGCGAACGGGTGACGTCCTCGCTGAGATTGCTGTCCCGCGGGTCAAGAGATGCTCGGAGTGAATTGTCCCCCACGCTGGTAGCGTTCACTTGAAGTGTTGCGCGAACGCTGCGAGCCGAAGCGGGTGGAAAGAGCAATTGAGTCTCCGGCAACATCTCTTGGGCAGAGAAATCCCATCGCAACGGAGAGCCAGCGAATTTGGATGTTTCCGGGGAACGAAAGGACGAGAGATAGCCGACCATCTTCAACGCGGCCACGACGAACGTAGGATCTTGAGGCCAATTGCTCCAGCGGCGATCGAGAGACGTCAACGAGATTAACACTCGCCCCGCACCGATGGGATAATCGACCCAAAGGGGTTGTTGATTTCGGAGAGTTGCTACGGATTTCCAAGATTTCTGAGCGTTCGTCGTCGTTGGGTTGGAGTTGGCATCGATTTCAACGAATCGTTGGATGCGAACGAACTGGAACGGCGAATTGCTCATTCCCAGCAATGGGGCGAAAATAGGATGATTGTCAGCGATGATGTCTGGGGTTGTGTCACCCGCCGCTTTGCTCAACTCGGTCGCACCCTTAAGTCCGAACGGAAGGAGAGGAATCGTATTGCTCGCTCCGGGGATCGGTTTGGTCCACGCTGCATAGTTGCGAAGATAGTCAGTTGCCGATACATCGTCACCAAACCAAAGCGACAGCCCACCTCCTTTGGAGACATAACGGTGCAGATTGCCGAGGGCTCGCGCGTCGAGATTCGGGATCGATTGCAGGATGATGCACGCGTAATTGTCGAGGGCTTCGGCATCGGTGTCTCGAAGGTACTCTGGGCCCTCTCGAGAGATGATCAAACCCGTCTTCGCAACTCCTCCAGGGTTCAAGGCCGACTCGAAGAAGAATGAGTGTTTGCCACCTGGGTCGCCATCGACGAGCAGTACTCGGACACCATCCGCCATATCAAGAACGCAGTTCGCAACATTATCGCTTTGCAGAGAGTCCGTCGGCAATTCCGCTTGGACTAAGTGAGAACCGCTCTTTGGAAAGACAACTTGAACATTCCGAGTCACCGACTCACCGGGCTCGATTCGATCGAAAACCAATGGCGGAAGTTCTGTGATAACCCCGGAAAAACGTTCTGTGGATTTGGGTTCACCATCGCGTTGGCTGTAGTCGACCGCCGTGATCCGCGTGGCGACATTCCGTGCAGGAGTCAATCCATTGTTTTTTACGGTGACATTGATCATGGTGGGCACACCAGCAGCGAGAACTTCTTGCCGTGGTTCCATCGATGCAATAGTCAGGTTTTCATGTCGGCTCTCAACACAATCGATCAGTTTGATTTCAACCCGATCTCCCTTGATCGATTGCAATCGTTGTTTCATCGCAACCATGTTGGTCCAATCCTTGGAGCGAAAGTCGCTCATTAGGTAGACGATCACCCTTTCGTTCTCGTCGGCTTGGACAAGTGGCGTTATGGTTTCGATCGCATCGCTCAACGAGCACTCGAGTTGTGTAGGGGCGGTGCTATTGATTTTCGTCAGCAGTTCGAGGGGGTCGGAGGGAATGGTTCTCGCGAGCAAATCGGCGATAGTATCGGCTCGGAGTTTTTGGCCCGTTGTCCCGGAGGTGGATGGTTGCGTACCGTCAGGGGGGGCTGTGTTCGGGCGGTCCGGCGCCGGTGTGTTCGGGCGGTCCGGCGCCGGTGTGGATTCATCGGCGGTCGCATTCTGGCGGCTGGCAGCGATGGTGGCTCGCGAGGCACGGAAAAGGGAGAGAACATGGGATTGCGAGTCTTGCTTGGCGGCGCTCGCGATGGATGCGACCGCGCCGAGGGCTGTTTGGTAGGCCGATTTGCCGTTTGCGGTATCCCCCATCGACGCGCTATCATCGAGGACCACGTAATGATGGATCGTTGAGCGGCCGAGCAACGATAGCCACTTGGATCCCGATACCCATTGGGCCAGCATCGCTACCATGAGAGCCATGGCCAGCATTCGCGATGCAATCAATAGAGCTTGTTTGAGCCACACCCATTTTCGATTCTTGCGGTAGCTTTCCAGCAAGAACTCCATGGCGGCCCATGCGGTCCGGCGATGACGCACCAGATTGATCAGATGGATAATCAGCGGGACGAGGACCAGCAAGAATCCCCAGGCCAAAGGTTGGAATAGGAATTGCATCAGCTTACCTCTTCCTCATGTGTGCCATTCGGGCGCTTAAGAAGGCGCTCAAGGCTGCGTCGATGTTGCGGCTGGTGCGGATCAATTGATAATCGATTTGAGCGCTAGCGCACGCTCGGCGGACGCGGTCGAGGAACCTTTGGAGCGATTCGAGGTATCCTTCGCGCAGTGCCCTCGGGTTGCAGGTAAGGTGATCGATCGTTTCCATCCCTTCAAATCGGGTGGGGTCGTTGAAGGGGAAATCAAGTTCATCATCATCCATGATGTGGAATACCAAGATGTCATGCCCTGACTTTCGTAGCGACGCGAGTCCTTGGAGTGACTCTTTTTCACTGCCGAGGAAATCGGTAGCCAGTACCATGAGGCTCCGTTTGGGATACGTGTCGTTGATCTCTCGGAAGACCTTGGTCAAATCGGTCTTATTGGTCGGTTTGGACTGTTGTAGCGAGCGGTAGATGGATTGCAAATGGTTCCGGCTGGATCGCCACGGAAGCTTTGTGCGGATCTGCTGATCGAACAACGTGAGTCCGACGGAATCCTGTTGCCTGAGGGTCAGGTAGGCGAGGCAAGCAGCGAGGGTTGCGGCATAGTCGAATTTGTTCAGTGGGCCACGACCGTAGTTCATGCTTTCGGAACCATCGACGAGCAGCGTGCACCGCAAATTGGTGTCTTCTTCGTACTGCTTGATATAGAGTCGGTCCTGCCGGCCCCAAACCTTCCAGTCGATGTGCCGGAGATCGTCCCCTGGGACGTATTGACGGTGCTGAACGAATTCGACGGATTGCCCAAAGTATGGACTGCGATGCATCCCCGAGAGAAAGCCCTCAACAATGTTGCGAGCTCGGAGTTCCATCGACGATATGCGTCGGATTGCTTCAGGATGCAAATAGTTTTTGGAATCGGGCATCACGCAGCAATTCGTCTTGAGCTGTCGGTGTGTTCTTAAGGAGTTGTTCGATGACAGTATCGCTGGTGACGCCATCGCTTTCGGCGGCGAAATTAACAACGATACGGTGACGCAGAACGGGTTTGGCGCAGAATTGGATATCTGCGGTATCGACCTGAGCGCGACCCGAGAGTGCTGCTTTCGCTTTGGCACCGAGGATTAGGAATTGAACCGCACGCGGTCCGGCCCCCCAAGCGAGTTGGTCTTTGACAAAGTCGGGAACGCCGGCTTGTCCGATTCGCGTTTGTCGCACGATTGCCAATGCATATCGAATGACGTTTTCAGAAACTTCGATGCCCCGGATGAACTCTTGCAAGCTCAGGATTTCAGGACCGCTGAGTACAGGTGTTGTTTCCGTGCTCGTTCGCCCGGTGGTGCGACGGGCAACTTCAAACTCGTCCTCGAACGTCGGGTAGGAGACCCACACCTTGAACATGAAGCGGTCTTGTTGGGCTTCCGGAAGCGGATAAGTCCCTTCCTGCTCGATGGGGTTTTGGGTTGCCAGAACGAAGAATGGATCTTGCAAGGTATGACGCACGCGACCGACGGTGATCTGTCGTTCTTGCATCGCTTCCAACAGTGCCGCTTGAGTCTTCGGCGGCGTCCGATTGATTTCGTCGGCGAGGACCACGTTCGCGAAAAGAGGACCCTCCATGAAGCGACGTTCGCGGGCACCGCTCGTTTTGTTCTCCTCGATGATCTCGGTGCCGGTGATGTCGGCTGGCATCAAGTCAGGTGTGAACTGAATCCGGCTGAACGAAAGGTTCATGGTCTTTGCCAACGTGCTGATCATCAGGGTCTTGGCCAGCCCTGGGACACCTTCGAGCAAGCAATGGCCGCGGGCGAAGATGCTGATCAGCAGTTGCTCGACGACTTCTTGTTGTCCGACGATGGTTTTCGATAGCTGGGCGATGATCTGATCTCGTGCCCGTTGCAATCGGTCGAGATCGGCTTGCGCTTGTGCGGCTGCGGTCATTGGTGGATTCGCTGAAGGAAATTAAAGCGGCGGAGATGTCCTCAGACGCATGTATGGTTTCGGCGGCGAGCATCATCGGTGAGGAGACGGTGCCTCGAGGCCTGGATTGTACCACGTACAATCGTTGCCAGCAGCATGCTCACTCTAGGTTATCCAAATCCACGGGGGGCAATTTTCCTTTCCCGTAGAACTTGGTGATATCGATTCCTTGCCGCTGCTCTTCCTCGAGGAACTTGATCCTCGCTTCGAGTCGTTCGACCCGGCGTTGCATCTGGGGAATCAACTCTAGTGTATTGTCGAAGACTTCGCGTTTGGGGACGGAGGGATATCCGAGGTGACGCTGCATCGCAGCAAAGAGAAACAGCGGTTCTTTGCGTCGGTTTGCGAATGCGATTTTTCCTTCGCGAGCGCCGAACAAGATCGGGTATTCTGCTTCGGCATCCGCACCCAAATGCCTTTTTCGATAGGTCACAAAGTCCTCGCTGCGACCATAGATCAGGTCGGCGAGGTCGACCAGCCCGAGTTGGTTTCGAACGATCAGGAGCCACTCTTTCCATGCAGGGGTGTACGCCGGATCATCGCTCATGCTTTTCAAGCCGGCATCGTAGGACAAGCGGTTACGGCAGATGGCTTCGAACTGGTAGAAGAAGAGCCCTTGCCGGTCCATTCTCTCACCCGCTTTGTACGAAGCCTCTAACTGCAAAATTCGGAGAGCTGTCCGAAAGTCGAACCGACCTCGATCCTCTTCGGCTTGTTCAATAAGAAAGCTCTGGAAGGGGGTAAAGTAGTGCGACAGTCGTCGCATCCCTGGGCCGAGAATGCCAGAGTGCTTGAGCTCGTTGCTTAGAAAGTCGAGTGCGAGCGGCAACTTGGTCGTCGCGAGAACCTCAAATCGACACTGCTGCAAAAGATCCTGGAGCGTGATGTCTTGACCGAGCCGCTCCCAAAGAATGCCGAACAGATAAGACTGTTCGACGTATTCTTCTCGCGGCAGAGCTTCGGCCATGGTTTACCTTGCACTCCACTGAACCCTTGCACCCCACTGAGGAGCTGGTCACCAACGGAGCTAGTTGCCGGCTGCAGGAACCACCCAAACCTTGAGTTCGGTGGCGATGTCGGCATGGAGCAGGACCTTGACCGTATACAACCCGAGTTCCTTGAGCACACCGTCAAGCTTAATTTGGTCGCTGGAAACGGTGAACCCGTTGGCCTTGAGAGCGGCGACGATTTCCGTTGCACCGACGCTACCGTAAAGGTGTCCATCCTCGTTCGCATTGGCTTCGACGTTGATCGATTGCTTGCCGATTTGATCCGCCAAACCTCGCAAGGTCGCCAGTCGCTTCTTCTCAATCTCGAGCAGCTTTGCCTTGTGCTTTTCGATCATCCGCTTGTGATGCTCGTTAGAAACGATAGCCAAACCTTCCGGGAGGAGGAAGTTGTTGGCAAAGCCTGGCTTGACTTCGACGATGTCGCCCGACTTGCCGAGGTGCTCGACATTCTGGATCAGCATCAATTGGATCCCGCCATTAGGACCTTTAGGGAGGCGAGAAAATCGGGGGGTTCTTTTTTTCGTCGTTGTCATGATAGCAATGAATTTCAGCCAAAAACTGGGGATTCGAGTTGAATGTTATAGCTTGAGATCCCCTCGGCTAGAAGGGCATTTCTTCGCCTTGATAGAGAGGTTCTTCGTGGATTTCGGAAGTATGCATGTCTTCTTGTTGGGCTGGGTAACCATTTTGCTGGGCTACGAAGCCGTTATCGGCGAATCGAGCGGGGGCGTTCCCCGAGCTGCCGGCGGGTTTGCTACGGGGGCCTGCACCACCTTCCGGCTTCCCAGAAAGGAACTGCATTCTCTCGGCGATGACGTAAAGCTTGGACCGTTTCTGGCCATCTTTTTCCCACGTGTCGAGCTTCAGTCGGCCTTCGATAAAGATCGGAGAGCCTTTGCTCATGTACTCACTCACCAGCTCGGCCATCCGTCCAAAGAACGTGACATCGACGAAGGTTGTTTCATCAACCCACTCTCCCGATGCGTTCTTTCGCCGATCGTTCACGGCGATCGCATTTTGGCAAACCGCCATTCGGCTGTTGGATGTATGGCGGATCTCGACATCACGGGTAAGGTTACCGATGAGTACGACGCGGTTGTAACTGGCCATGGGTTGGATCTCCTCACGGGGTGGTGCGATGCTCCGGGGCGATATTTCCGGTGCGATAGTTCCGATACGATGCTGGAGTTCGTTAGGGGTTAGGATTCGCTAGGGGTGACTCTGACCCTACGGAGAAGGACTAGAGATCGTTGCGGATGCCGATTTCGTATCCGTCGAGCGCGTCACGGGCTGAGTCGAGATCCTTCGAAATCAGCACCAGTCATCGTTCCGTTCGATCGTTTCCCTTCGAACTATCGCAGCGAAGTGGGACATCGCAGCGAAGTGGCGAGGATTATTCCTCTTCGACTTCCACTTCTTCTTCGTCATCCACACCGATAGCAGCACCGACAGGTTGACGTTCGAGTTGATCGATTGGCACAACCACTTTTTCTTGTGCGTGAGCAACCAAGGCATCGACCAAACGTGGGTCGACGCGCGTGAAGAGGAAACGAAGGAGCGCTTCGTTCAATTGGCAAGTCCGGTTCAGCTCCTTCAGTTTCTGGGTGTCGAGCTTGAAATAAGCCAACCAGTACGTTCCCTTTTGGTGACCGTCGATCGGATAGGCGAGTCGTTGCTCCGCCCAGAGTCGGCTCACCAAAATCTCGCCGCCGAGATCGGTGATCATCGACTGAACGCTGCTGGCAATCCCACCAGGGTCTCGAGCGTAGTGGTTGCTGTCAAAGAGAAACAATGATTCGTAAAATGCGCTAGCCAATGTCCAACTCCTCGGTCAATTTCGACTTGTAACGGTATTCTCTTGATTGTTTCGAGCCTTCGCCGCGGATGCAAGTCACAAAGCTCGCAGATTGTGCGGTTCTCGTTGTGCGATTTTAGTTGCTTGCTGCCCGTCAGCGAGTCGCATTGAAGCGATTCATGGCTGTTTCAGCCCCATCGGTCAGCCAGCATTTGATGGCTTCGGTGGCGATTGACAAAGCGTCATTCACCACCTTTCGTTCCCCGGCAGAGAACTTGCTGAGCACGTAATCTGCCGTTTCCCAGTGTTCGGGCGTCGCATCAATCCCGATGCGTAATCGAGGCACATCCTGCGTCCCAAGCGATTTCAGGATGTCGTCGAGGCCTTTCTGGCCACCACTGGATCCGTTGCGTCGCATCCGCAATTTCCCTAGTGGCAAGCTCAGGTCGTCGCAAACCACTAAGATGTTCTCGGCGGGAACCTTGTAGAACTTGGCAACCTGCGATACCGCGCGGCCACTGCAGTTCATAAAAGTCATCGGCCACACCAGGCAGACATCGCTTCCCGCGATTGTCCCTTTGACAAGTTGTGACTCGAATTTGGCTTGAACCACCGAACGCCCCATGGACTCATGGAGACGGTCGAGGCAGTCAAAGCCTATGTTATGTCTTGTGTGTCGGTACTTGTCGCCGGGATTTCCTAGCCCAACAACAATCGACAGCCCTTTTGGCCCGGTCAGTGCTTCCGATTTGCCTACAACCAACTTGCTTTGTGCCGGCGAAGACTGCATCGCAACACCTTGCTTCACTAGCTACTTGTATCACTAGCAACTTGTATCACTGGCAACTGTCATCCCTGCCGCGAGACGGATTACTGTCTCAACTCACTGTGCAGTAAAATCACTGTGCAGTAAAATCACTGTGCAGTAAAACAAACTAAGGGTCTAGCAAACTAAGGGCACCGGGAACAATCGCGACATCCAATCACCAGCGACATCATCGCTCGAGTGACGGGTTTTATCGCAACTGGAGGGCCTAAGCCCCAGCGTCTGCTGCCTTCTCCTTGCGGATGAGTTCGGGTTCTGACGGCGAAGCAGTTGCTTCGGCCCCTTCGGCACCCGACTGCGCCGCCACTTGGACGATGACAATCGAACTAGGGGTCACAGCGGTCGCTCCTTCGGGCAATTTCAGTTCGTTGACGTGAATCGATTGACCGAGTTGCAACGCACCTATTTCGCAAACGATGAACTCAGGAATCTTGACCGCTGGGCAGCGAATCGTGACTTCGTGCGTGACAAATCGAAGCTGGCCAGCCGACGACATCGCGCCAGGTGCTTCGCCGTGCAAATGGATCGGTACGGATACTTCGACGGTTTCGGTTTGAGAGACCCGGGCAAAGTCGACGTGGATGATGTAGTCACCCATGCTGCTCCACTGAACCGCGCGAAGCAGTGCAGTGTCGTCGATGTCACCGCTCAAGGTGACCAATTTGGTGCCGTGTTTGATCAAGTTGTTGACCGTGTCGAGGGACACCGTCAAGCACACGTTCTCCTCCCCGTGTCCATACAGAATCGCAGGGATCGATCCACTCTCCCGAATCCTGATCATCGCCCGCGAACCCTTCACGTCGCGCTTCTTGACCGCAATCGTCTCAATCATGCCAGCTGCATTCCGATTTATCTAAAACTATGTGCCGAAAATAAGTTGTATTCGTTGTTCAAGCCGCATCGGGGGCGAACGGATTTTCTAATCTTTTCCCGAAAATGGGCCCCGGAGTATGACGATTTTGTCCCGGGACGCAAGTGCAAATGTACTTGCTAGTTTATGGGGCGGGTCTATCCTGTTGTCGGTGGAGGCTTGACCCAAGCCTCATTTTTGGACGATTTTACCTAAACTGACCCCCAAAGCGTCCAGGAATCAGACTGCTCGCTCCCCGTTGTCTTCCCGCTTTCCTTCCGCGAATCGCTCCTAGGCGTCGGTTCCGCCGCGGTTCTGCCGCGTCGCAGCCGAGCGCTCCATGCGCGTGACAGGGTGAGGCGATTGGGGGCGCGACCGCTGGTTTGATAGTCGCTGGTCTTACGGCCCATTTTAGGTGCATCGCGCGATTTTCATCGTTTACGGATATTTCCTCGCTTTCGGATTCCCATGGCAAAAAAGACGCAATTTGAGACCATCGAGCCGGTCGGTGCCCGGGTATTGGTGCTTAAGGATGAGCCCAAGCGGGAGACGAAAGGAGGGATTGCCCTGCCCGATGTGGCAGAGATCCCCACGATCACAGGCAGGATCGTCACCATCAGCCGTCAAGTCGAGCACGATGAGGACATGCCGTTGCGCCAATACGATAAGATCATCTTTCACCCGAAAAACGCGATTCCCGTCGACTTTGAGCCCGACAACCAACTCTATGTGGTCCCTGTCGAGGACGTCGTCGCCGTTTTCCGGAAAAAGGGACCTGCAGCTGACGACGAATAGATTCCGGGGCGGTTTCTGAGGAGTAATGTTCAAGAAGCTGAGTTCTGTCGCGGATCGAACTCCAGTGTGTTTTGGAATCCATGAAGGTTTTGGAAACCAAGGAACAGGCGGAATGAGATGAAATTGATCCCTTCGCTTCTCAGGTCTTCGGGATTTTTGGTGTTCCTGGCTACGGTGCTTCCTTTAGGGCTTCCTTTAGGGCTTCCTTTAGGGCTTCCTTTAGGGCTTCCTTTAGGGTTAATGCCTAAAGCTTTGGGTCAGTCCGACCCCGCAAAGAACAACGACGCTCCACGTTTGATCGAAGTCCGATTTCGTGCGTCGGAGCTCGAACCGATCATCGGCGAACTTGTGGTGCAAAACGCTAAGTACGGACTGTTGCTTCTCAATGAAGATGGGGAACTGATCACGATTCCCGCAGCGCCAAAAGGCACTTCGAAATCCTCAGATTCATCGACAGAACCATCGAAAGAGCCTGACACCTCCATCCTTGGCATCCATTCGATTGTCGAGTTGGAAGGGCCGATGAAACCAACCGCACCTAAGGAACTCGCCGAAAAGAGCTTGGCCTTGATGCCGCAAGGGGCAAAATTTATCGTCACTGAGCACTTTGTGGTCTGTTACGACACGACCGATGTATACGCTCGATGGAATGCCAATCTCTACGAGCGGATGTACAAAGGCATGATCCGTTTTTGGAAAGAAAAGGGGATTGAGCTCGAGCCCCCTCGCTTTCCGATGGTCGCGCTAATCTTCAGCCATCAAGACGACTACGTCGAATACTCGAAACGGGATTTTCGAGGGGGTGAAAATACGTTTGGCTACTACACCCAAACCACCAACCGATTAGCCACGTTTGATCTGACCGGCATCGAAGGCATGTTACCCCCGGGGGCCCTAGTCCAACGCGAGGAACTGATCACCGAGATTTTTTCTAGGCCTCAGGCGGAGCGTCAAGTCGCGACCATTCTGCATGAAGCGTGCCATCAAATCGCATTCAACACCGGTTTGCAGCGAAGGCTTGGCGATTATCCGTTTTGGTTGAGCGAAGGGATCGCGACCTTTTTTGAATCCCCGGACTTCAATAGTTCCTCGGGATGGGGAGGCACCGGAAAAATCAATTACTTCAACCTTAGCAATCTCAGGCAGTATGCTCGTATTCGTCCCGCAGATTCGATGATGAAACTACTGGTCCAGGACGATTTATTGCGGCGAGGAGAGACATCGACGGCCGCCTATGCGGAGAGCTGGGGACTGACCTACTTCTTGATCAAACGCAAGCCTAAGAATTTCGTGGAGTATCTCAAGCTGCTCCGTGAGCGGCTCCCTGGAAATCCAGCCGATGCAAAGCAACGACTCGATGATTTCCGGTCCTGCTTCGGTGAGGATTTGGACAAGCTCGACAAGGAGTTTGTGCGATTTGTGGGGACGTTAAGGTAGAACCAATCCCGCGTCATATTCGTTAACGCCGTTACGCCAATCGGTTTCGCATCCTATATCTCTACAGAGCTCGACCGGGAGAGAATCCCCCCTAGGAACAGGCTAGGGCACCTTCATTTTTTGTTTTTGAATTGGCACAGTACGAAGTATGATCTTCTCAGGAACAGTGCTGGGGACGTTATGGCGATGTGGCGATTTGCGGTGGATTTCATCAAAAGGCTCGTGCAGCCATGCGTGGATCTATTCACCTGGTCGCTCGATAGTTGCGTCTACTTCTTTCGCAGTCCTGAAGGTTTTGCTGCTCGCAGACGGTTTCTGCGCGGCCTACCTGCCCTCGGCGTGGCGTTGGTCGCACTCATTTGCTATTTGGTCGCAACCGCGACCCGTCCCTCCACGCGTGGACGGATTCTCAGGGACTTCAATACCGCTGTCGCAAATAAATCTCCTGAACGGGCGGTCCGAATCGGTCAGCGCCTTATCTCCGACTCGCGATTCAGTGATCCTGAAACCCTGTTTGAAGTTTCTGAGTTGCACGAACAGATCGGGGATACTGAGCGATCCTCGGCGATGATCGATCTAATGGCCCCCGAACAAGTCAAAGGGTATTGGCGAGCTCACCAAAAGCAGGCTATGAAGTTAGCCCCGGAAATATCTCAATCTACCGACTCGGAGGTACTGCGTAGCGCGTTTTGGCACCTGACGCATTCAGGGCATAACGATCGAGATGAATTGCTCCGCGCTTGGGCGGAGTATTCGTTGCGAGTCGGTGACATCAATCGCGCCCTCCGATGGCTTGAAAAGCTCTCGCTTTCGGATCCCCAGCAACTCTTCGGAGTCGCGGATTTAGCGTTCTCTTTTGGGGATGAAGAGACCGCACATCGATCCCTTGAAAAGGCCTCACGCGTCTATGCTAAATCAATCTCGCAGAATCCGACCTCAAAAAATGATCGGATCTATTGCGCGTTGGCCTTTGCCAAACTCCATCGGATTGATATGGCTATCGAAACGATGGCATCCGGATGGAGATTGACACAGGATAAAGATTTCTCGGATGGTATTGCTGAACTCTACGTGCTCCAATTCGATCTCGATACCGCAGAGCATCGCGACTCAAAGATCCGCTTCGATGTGTTGCGGTCTGCGCTGAAATGGAATGATCGCAATGAGCAAGCACACGATCGACTGATCGCCCTTTATCGAAGCGAAGCGATCCCGGAATTGAGAGAGGATATCAGTCGATTTGTTCGTGCGATTACGATCGAGCACCCGGGGTATGAAGTCGGCTACTTCACCCTTTCGACACTGGAAATCATCGAGGGGCGTACTGCTGATGCGATCGGAACTCTGCAGAAAGTCGTCGCGTTGAGCCCAAATCTTCCACCCGCACTCAATAACTTGGCATGGCTTCTATCAGAGAATCAACCCGAGGCGAATCCACCCAAGAAAAATCAGACAGAGGAATCGGATCTCGCCAACAAACTAGAACAGGCCGCTGAATTGGCCCGACGAGCCGTTTCGCTCGATCCAGCGCACAGCAGCTATAGGGACACTCTCGGGACGATTTTGCTCAAGCAGGACAAGTTATCGGAGGCGGTTGTCGAACTCGAGCTGGGGCTGAAAGATGCAGCGAATCCTGCGAGTATTCATCGCAAGCTTGCCGATGCCTACCGCCGCCTAGCCCAGCCTGAAATCGCAGCAGGTCATGAGATGCGCGCAACGAGATCGGTATCCAAGCGTTAGCTGTCGCTGTTGGGCGCCGGTGACTTCTAGATGAACTTCTTTCAGTGAGCTAAACTGTCGGCCAGACATGCTGACACGGGACATGGTCACGATACTTGCCGCTCTCGTTAGGTACGAACAGCGGACCCGCTATCCCCATCGCACTCAAGCGATCTTGGCTTTTTGGAGAGATAATTTCAGATGCCTTCTGTGCTCGCGGTTTTTGCCCACCCTGACGATATTGAATTTGTTGCTGCAGGAACATTGATCCGTCTGCGCGATCTCGGTTGGGAAGTGCATTACATGAACGTCGCCAACGGATGCTGCGGGTCGATGACGACGGGCCGCATGGAAACAGCGATGATTCGGGAGCAGGAAAGTCGCAACTCGGCGGCTCTCTTGGGAGCAGAGTACTACCCACCCATCTGCAACGATCTCGAGATCGAGTACTCGCAGCAGAACCTCGCAAAGATCGTCTCTGTGGTTCGGCGAGCGAAACCGAGCATTGTGTTAACCCATGCCCATTGGGATTACATGGAAGACCATATGCAGACATGCCGATTGGCGTTGACCGCAGCATTTGCTCGCGGAGTCCCCAACTATTCATCGGACCCTATTGAGAGCGCGTGGGATGGCGATGTGGTTGTGTACCATGCCCAACCGCACGGAAATCGAACACCGCTGGGTGATTACGTAAGTCCAAGTTTGGTCGTGGCGATCGATGAGGTGATGGATCAAAAATTGCAAATGCTGCAGCAACATCGATCGCAACAGGATTGGCTAAAGAGCACCCAAGGGCTGAACTCATACTGCCAAACCATGATGGATCTTTGCGGTGAAGTGGCCAGTCGTGCCAATGCGGATTCTGAAGCGTCGGTCGTGAAACTGATGAAGTTCGCCGAGGGATGGAGAAAGCATCTGCATCTAGGCTACTCGGGAACAGACCGCGATCCGCTTCGAGAGATTTTTATGGAAGCACCCGGCTGACGAACCACACGGTTTTACTGAGTTTACTTTACTGCATTAGCGAGATTGCTACGTTGTATTTCGATCTCAGTTTTTCTTTGCTTTCTCCAGCAAAATTTCCCGCGTAACATCTTGGATTTTTTGCTGGCGAGTGGAAAGCTCTTGCACTTGCTCTCGCAGTTGAGGATCACCGACTTCACCCACCAAATCATTGGAGCTATTGCTCTCGTTGGCCAGCCGATCGGTTCGGCGATTGATCCTGAGTTGAAGCGTCTTGATCAAGCGGAGTTCGGCGAGCTTATCGACAAGAGGTTGGTCCTCCGGATTGCCGCCACCTTGTTGGCCACCCCCCTGCTGCTCCTGCTTTTGCTCTTCTCGCTTCTTTTGAACCTGCTTGAGAGACTCGAGCATTTCCTCTAGCGCTCCTAGCACTTCATCCTGGATCCCTTGGGTGTTGGAAGAAACATCGGCTGCAACCAACTGCTTGGCGACCATTTGCGCATCGCGATTGACTTGCTCGAGCGCCTCCGGAAAGGCTTGGCTAGACCCTTCGTCTTGGAGCAAGAGCAACGCGCGTTGCCCTTCCATGACGACCTTCATCTGCTCGATCGAAAGCTTGTTGGCTTGGATTTCCAACTGCCGATCCTTGTCCTCACCCGTAAGGTTCGCCAGTTTCTCGGTTTGGTCTCGGATCGTTTTCTCGAGATCGTACATTCGCTTGAGACGGGTCTCCAAATCGACCAATGCCCGTTCGATCTCCTCTTCACGCAATTGGGTCAAGATGCGTTCGAGTTCAGCGATTGCCTTTTGAAGCTCCTCCTCCGCTTTTTGCTGTTCCTCAATGGCATCCTTTCGCTTGTCTTCACGCAGTTTCTTCTCCGCTTGTTGCATCCGTTTGCGAGCCCGTTGAACCCGTTTGCGAGCTTGCTCTTCTCGCGATGGGGGTTTGCCAGCGGAGGGCTTGGATTCGTCCGAGTCCTCTCCGGATTCCTCCGATCCTTCGTCCGATGAATTGTCCGAGGACTCCGGTTGTTTGGCGTCGGTGGGTTTGGCGTCGGTGGGTTTGGCGTCGGTGGGTTTGGCGTCGGTGGGTTTGGCGTCGGTGGGTTTGGAGTCGGTGGGTTTGGAGTCGCCATCTTTTGATTGGGCATCTTTTAAATCGCCCGATTCCGGCTTCGTGGCATCCATGTCTTTTGGGTCAGTGTCCTTGGGGTCAGCCCCTTTGCCCTGGGAGTCTTTACCTTGTGAGTCTTTGGAATCATTCCCCTTGGACTCGCTACCTTTGCCGTCTGAGTCCTTGGACTCTTTGCCTGGCGAATCGGGACTTTGGGGCGAATCCGGTTTTTCGGATTCTGAATCTTTGGCGTTTGGATCCTTGGTATCCGGTTTCTTAGGATCCCCTTCCTTGGAATCACCCGACTTCGAAGGCTTGTCGGTCGACTTGCTTTCGTCGGAACTACCTTCCTTGGAGGAGTTGCCTTTCGAATCCTCGGACTGGAGATCTTTCTCGGAATTACCGAGTTGCTGTTCCAAATCTCGCTGGTCGTTCGCAGCTGCTTCTCGGTCCTGTCCAGACTCCGTACGTCCCCGTGTTGCGCGTTGGATGTTTTCGATTCTTCGGATATCTTTCAAAACATCTTCCAGACGCTTGCGTTCATCCTTGAGGCGTGACGAACGGTTCTCGCTTTGCAGGAGTTCGAGAAGCTTTTTCAAATTTTCCCGGCTGGCTTCTTGCTCGGGGATAGCGCGCGAGAATTGGCCTTTGGCGAGCAAGTCTCCTGCTTGAAGCAATCGTTGCTGCGTTGCGAGTTGTTTGCTCATTTGAGCCGCTTGCATCAACAGGCTGGCTCGAGTCGGGTTCGTGGTCGCTTCGAGTTCGCTCATGCGGATGAAGAGCTCCTCGAGCTTGGCGTATTGGGTCGCCAACTGTTTCTGCTGCTGCTCGAGCTCTTTGCCTGAATCGGCCGGAGCGGCTTCAGCCGGTTTGGCTTCAGCGGGCGGTACGTTTTGGGCGAGGGCCAGCGGACTTACGAGGACGAGCACCTCGAAGAAGCACACCGCAAAAACAAATACCGTCGGGATTGCTAGGAATGGCACCCGAGCGGATCGCCCGCAACGTGAACGTATCGCTGGGCGAGACACGTCGAACATGAAATCGCTAGGGGAGCGATCGCGCTCGTGGGCGATGCGTGGATGGGTAAGGCGATCAGCGGTCATGGGATGCTCCCGGGAGCGAGTTCGTCGGTTCTATTTCAGCAGATCCAAAACGCGTTTCTTCTGCTCCTGCTTGGTCTTCTCGAGGACCTTGTCTTGGTTGTTGAGCAGGTCTCGAACCATATCGATGACTTCATTGAAATCTTGGATATCGATCATGTCATTGAGGATAGTGGTCAGCGCGTCGATGATTTCATTGTTTTTCAGGATCGTCTGCTCGAGCTTCTTCGATGTCTCCGAGGGTGTTTCTTTCGCGACGCTCGACTCGAGCGCATTGATTTCGGCAGCGAAGGGAGTCCACTGGGATTGCATCAAGTTTGCCAAGGGGAGTTTGATCTTTTGTTCCAATCGTTCGCGTCGATCTTTGCTGTCGACTCGATTATTGATCAGTTCGGCGACGATCTGAGCGATCTCGATACCGACCCCTTTGAGTTCCCCTTCGGATTTGCTGGCTTGAGCGGCAGCTTGTTGGGCCCGAAGAACCAGCAAACGGGCACGGCGTTGCTCGGAAGATTGCTCCCTGGGGGACGATTCCTCGGTTTGGCTCGATGGTTCGCTCTTTTCTTCTTCGGTACTGGGGGCATTTTCGTCACTGGGGGCATTTTCGGCGGAGGCTGTTTCTTTAGGATCCGCGGTCAGGTTTTTATTGGTCATGACCAACAGGTCTCGGAGTTGGCCGAGTTCCGCGAGGATCTGTTCAAGCCTAGCTCGCATCGCCAGTTCGCGCCGTTCCAAAATGATCAGAAGTTGATCGGGGGTAACGACACTCAATTGGATCGGTGTCGAGCGTCCGACGTGCGGCGTGGTATTCACATCGAGGAAATCGGAGGCTGCGACCATCATCGCCAGAACCGAGCCGGCCTTGGGAGTATCGAGTCCGGCTTCTCGCTGTGCTTTCAAATCGATATCGCGATCCGCGGTTCCTTGGGAAGACAACGCGAGTGGGGACTTCACCAAGGGCTGTTCATCGACGACGGTTTCGATCCAAACTTGATCCACATCGTAATCATCCTTGATTTTGCTACGGATCGGGAGAACCGCATTCTCCGTGATCGCCGTCCCGATTCCTTCCAAGACCAAATCGACCGAGGGGACCGTGTCGTTGATCGAAGCGACTACGAACTGCTGGATTCGCGTCGCGCACAGTCCTTCATGATCCCAAACGCGGATCTCCGCCAAGATATTCGCATCGAGCGCTCCGAGAGGGATCGAAAACTCGTTCGATGGAGGTTCGACAGGGATGGTGAACTCTTTGGTACCTTCCGAACTTGGTTCCCCGGTCTTAAGAATCAGACACTCGCATCGCTGTGCAGGTTTATTGGTACGGACAAAGAAACTCAGCTTGGAGCCTTGGGGTAATCGCATCCCGTTCCGATAGGGGATGCGTTCATTCCCCCATGAGGTTTTTGTGGATCTCTGTAGGTAGCGCGGGTATTCGACGTCGATCTCTGTCGACAGCGCGAGTGGAGCGTCGACGGCTTCGAGACGCAGATTCGAGATTCTGGCGTCACCGCCGGCCAAGGTCATCCAGAGTGAGTCGCTGATGTTTTGGAGAGGTGGGCCATCGAGTACGAAGTCGCGCGGATCGGAGTCGGAATCGCTGAGCATGCTGGCTCGGCCTCGGTTGCCGTCGACGTCTCTGTACTGCAACGTGCAAACGTCATAGGGTGGAGGCAGCAGTTGCTTGGCCCAAGCCTTCATCCTCGCCGAGACTCCTTTGGGCACACGGATCGTGTTGTCTCGGAAAGGGATCAAGTATCGATCTCGCTTCGGATTTCCGGTGAAGGGAGGGACTTCCAGTTCGAGTCCCGTCACGCCCAACTGCGTCGTTCGAGGCCATGGGGTATCGGATAGCGCGAAAAGCCGTTTCCCCCATTGCGACGTCCAACCGGGAGCCAGGAGCAGAACAACGCTGCCGAGGGCGGCGGCAACGGCGAATAGACTCAGTTCCCATTGCAGCGTTCGGAATCGGATCAACGAATGGATGTCGATATTCCGAATCCGCTGGATCGCTTGCTCGCTGGCGATTTCCAGAAGCCCCCCTCGCGATGGATGATCGGTCTCGCGCAAAACATCCGTGTCGATAACTTTACCGCGACGGTCCGGCGCATGCTTGGGTCCGGTCTGTTTCACTTTCGGCGAGCTCGCAGCAGCTTGTACCGTGGTGATCAGAGTGCTTTGAAACTCGGGGTGTTGCCGTTCGATGGCGAGCGCCAGCGAGGAGTCACTCCATCGGACCAACCATCGGTTCCAAAAGAAGTGGTAGAGAATCGCCAGGGTTCCCGCGCCCATGATCGCTAGCATGAGGATTCGGACGAACCTGGGCGATTCGTCAGCGCCAAAACGGGCGGGAAGATAGTCGAGGAGTCCGAAAAACAAAAAGGATAGCAGCAACCACGTTGCGAGTACGACGATTCCTTGGCAAGCGATCAAGCGGCTGATCATGCCGCGGAGTTCGGACAGCTTCGACTGGATCGGTTCTGGGATTGGATACTGGGACGATTGCTTCATAGAGCTAAGTTTTAGCATATCCTCGGTTCATTCGCACCGCGAACCGAGGCCTACACTCCGATTTCGAATCGCAGAGCCGGAGGATTTTTGTAGTCCGAACTTGGATAGGCGCATGCCGCAAGGATCCCTGGGCCACGGTTTCGACAGGTTAACTAAGGGGGATCCGCCGAAGGATAGCTTGTAGCAGAACGTGCTAGAATGATCAGCATTCGCTCGAGTAATCTCATTTCAGGATGATTAAAGGATTCGATGGATCCATCGAAAAACGAATCGCAAAACCCGTATGCCGTAACGGTCTCGGACGCGATGGGGCGTCTCGGGATGGAAGCCTCGTTGCCGCCGGTCGTCGTACCGTTCCAAGGAACGATCGATGAGGCGAGCCTTCGGAAGATCTTTCGAGATCCTGTCCGAGTGGGGTGCATCGTCACGGTGATGATCGTATGCGCGATTGTTTGGGCTTGGGTATTCGGTGTTGTCATCAGTGGTTGGGCCGCTCTCCTGTTCGGTTTGATCGCAGTCTTTGTGATCTATTCATTCACGATTACTTCGATGGTGAGTACCAAACTCAAACGATGCTTGGCCAAGCGCCCGTGGTTGCTCGGGCCGACACATGGTACGGTTTCCGGTTCTCGATGGACGGTTTGGCACAACGATGTTTGCATTCAGACCAATGACCAGATCTATTTCGACGAAGCCTACAAGGGGGTGATTCTCTATCCCCTTTCGTCGACGCCAATTGCTCTCGTGCCGAGCACCTGCTTTTACGAGCACCAATGGTTCGAATTGCTCCAGGACTACCGTCGAAATCGCTTCATGCCGCTGGTGATCGAAGCACCGCCTCCGGATGCATTCGAGTGTGCGTTGGCCCCGACTCGAGTGCTTTACTTGAGCGATCGTTACGCCGCATGGCGATGGCGTTTGAGTCAAAGTTCCTTTTGGATTGCGACGGTGATCGGATTGTTCGTCCATTTATGGTCTCGACCCTACGCGATTTTCGGGAACGGAATGGTGGTCGTCGTCCCGATCGCAATCTGGGGGATACTTGAAGTCGGTCGATTCATTTGGTCGCGATGGAGTGTCCATCGGCAATTTGGTTCTGAAGCTGGGATTGGCTATCGGCGGGCTGATTTTGCTGGCAATATGGGCCGCGTTGGGAACCAAGGGGAATCGATTGCGTTGACACAGTGGTTTAATAAAGGCACGATCTTGTCGTGCGATCTTCATTTTTGGATGAAATTGCCAACGCGTTTGATCGAACGTGTTAGGATCGATGAGGCCGCCATCGAATTCCGGGTTGCGGGCATGAAATTGATATTTCATCGCGAAGGTTTTGCCAACGAGGAGACGTGGCAATCGGCTTGCCGAATGGCCAAGGACTTGGATCCAACGCGCCGCTGAGGTTTGCAATGGAGCAGGTTGAAGTGATGTTCACGAGTTGCATCGGGAGAGATCGATGACGTTGAGTAATAAGCCGGGAAAAACGCTGAGCAATAACGCGCAGGATCGGGATCGACCTGTCGTGTGGGTGACCGGCAGCGGTGCTCGCCGTGTCGGGCGAACGGTTGCGATCCATTTCGCGGAGCATGGATACGACATCGCGTTGCACGCGAGGCAATCGATCGCTGAGGGGGCCGAAGGTGCTCAGGAGATCAAGGCCCGCGGTGGAGACAGCTTGCTAACGGTCGGCGACGTGAGCGATATGGAGGCGATGAAACGCGCGGTCGATGCGATCCAAGCCAAGTTCGGACGATTGGATGCTTTGGTCCATTGCGCGGCGATTTGGGATTGGAAACCGCTGGAGGAAACGACGGTGGACGATGTGCGCCGCCAATTCGAAGTCAACACGCTCGGTGCCTATGTTGTCTCGCACTGCGCGGGTCTTCGCATGGTCGAGCAGCCCAATGGCGGATCGATCACGTTGATCGGGGATTGGGCGGTTTCGCGTCCGTACTGTGACTTTAGCGCGTACTTTGTTGGCAAAGGTGCTATCGAAACCTTGGTGCGGACCATGGCGGTCGAATTGGCGACGCGCAACCCATCGATCCGAGTGAATGGGCTCCTCCCCGGCCCGGTGATGCTCGATAATTCGATCAGCGTCGAGGCCGCCGAACGCATACGACAGTCGAGCTTGCTCAAAAAGCAGGGCACGCCTGAGCATGTGGCGACGGCGGCATATTTTTTGTCCACGCACGAGTTCATCACGGGTGTTTGCATTCCGGTGGATGGTGGCCGAACGATATGGGCAAAGGATGATACCGACCGCATCGCCCACCCGACCTTCGTCGGATCACGTGTTGAGCTTGGAGGATGATTCGTATTCATCATGGAGAGTTTGTCGAACTCCGAAACTGAGACTACTAGGCGGTCTTTGGGCCGTTGGCGACGTCGTTGGATGTGGGCAGTTGCTTACTATCCTTTGGTGGTTCTATTGGGGGTGACGCTTTTTTGCATTCGAGTGACCGATGCGTCGGAAATCGGATATCGGTTCTTGCTAGGGGCTTTCGGTTTCAGCGCTGCGGTTGTGTTCGGATTGAAATGGGCTGATGCTCATGGTTGGGCACCGTCGGTTTTGCGACCCTCGCGAACCTGGATCGCGTTGTCGTTACCGTTGCTTTGGATGTTCGGGATCGGCATGGCCTTCGCCATGGTGCATCATCGTTCCGCGGGGATCGTGGCGGGGCAGCTTGCGGAATGGAACCGACTCAGCCAGGCCGCAGAGGATACCGAGACGGAACGCAGCACGCTTTGGCAACCGATCGTAGTCCGGGCGACCATTGAGGAATCGCTGCGCTACCGCAGAAGTTCGAGCAGCTATCGCCAAACGAGCATGGAGGCTACGAATGGAATGGATGACCTCGCCGGGAATTCTACTGAGCAATGGCAGACATTGACGCGGTTGACGGTTCATCAAGTTCGTCGAGATGGGATGTGGGTTCCAGTCTCCTTGGTTGGCAGTTTCGTACTTGATGAAAAAGTCAAAGGTTACTATCCCGGGGATACGATGGAAGTCTATGGGTATTGGCGTCTGCCACCTGAACCATCGAACCCGGGTCAGTTCGATGTGCGCAAACGTTACGCTGAATTAGGCGTGACGGTACAAATGAAGGCAGAGTCGGCGTCGCAATGGGAATTGGTTTCGCGTGGTAGCAGCTTACGGCTCGACCGATGGTTGGCTCGGCTGACCGAGTCCGCACTTCGTTCGGTGGATCGGTATGTGATCTTTGGACAAGCTCCATTGACGGCGGCTTTGGTTTTGGGGCAACGCGAGCAGGCGGATTGGCAACTTCAAGAAGAACTGCTTTCTACGGGAACGATCCATATGCTTTCCATTTCCGGAATGCACATCGAGATGGTGGCCATGTCATTGTTGGTGATGGGGGTACTTTTCAGACTGCCACAAGGCCCCGTGCTCTTGGGAACGGTACTGCTGTGCGTAGCATATGCGTTATTGTGCGGCGCCAATCCGCCGGTGGCCAGAGCGACCATCATGTTGTCTGCTGCGTGTTTAGCCAAGTGGATGGGTTGGCCGTTCAGCAGTCTCAACACCCTGGCCTTGGCGGGATTGATCATCCTGACCCAGCGCACGGCGATCGCGTTCGAGGTTGGAACCCAGTTGTCGTTCCTGACGGTGGCCGTTCTGATCCTGACCTTTCCAATCATGAGGACCAGCGTTTCACCGCTAGAACGGCTACTCGAATCGAAGTGGACAGTCGGCGAGCGTGTTTGGGCGTACATCAAGCAGTTTGTATGGGAATCGTTGCGCAGTAGTTTTTGGGTTTGTTTTCTTTCAGCACCGTTGGTCTGGAGTTCGTTCCACATCCTCAGTCCGATCGCGGTCGTTTTGAATCTTTTGCTCTGGTTGCCGATGCTTATTGCACTTCTTTCTGGCCTAGGATTGATTTTGCTGGGCTGGCTCCCGCCGGCGGGTTGGCTCATGGGGATATTGTGTGGCGGGGCATTGTGGGCAGTGGAGCAATTGGTTGGGATTGCGGATGCGATACCGTTGGGGCATTTTTGGGCAGCACCGCCACCGACATGGTGGCTGATCGGTTTCTACGCGATCGCATTATTAATTGCACTGTGGCGAGGTACGAAGCGAGGATCAGCGCGACGGTTGATGCTATGGTCGTTAGGGCTTTGGTTTGCGATGGGTGTCATGTTGGAGCCATGCGTGCGATGGCGGCAGCGTAGTTTAGCTCGGTCTCAGGACTGTTCGCTTGCAGTGACGTGGGTCGATGTCGGTCATGGGACATGTGCGTTGATCGAGATGCCGGATGGCCAAGTATGGGTCTATGACGCAGGTCGTTTGGGGGATCATGAACGGAGTTACCAGCCGATCGTAAACGCGCTCTGGGCGATGGGGCATTCTCGCATCGACAAATTGGTGCTGTCGCATGCCGACTCTGATCATTACAACGCGATGCCCGGAACGATGAAGCGATTTTTTCCTCGGGTGCTTATCACTACGGATGCCGTGGTTGGGCACGCGAGTGAGTCCCTCCAGGGGGTATTGCGGGAGGCGGGTAAATTAGGGGTCGCCATCGAGCGTTCGCACACAGGAGTTATTTACGCCGGAGATGGGCCTTGGCAAGCGACGGTGGTGCATCCATCGCGAGAGATGGCTTTGACCGGCAGATCATCGGACAACTCCAAGAGCCTCTGCCTCCTATTCCGATTCGCTGAAAGAAGCATTTTATTGCCCGGGGATTTGGAGCCACCCGGCACCCATCGCTTGGTAGAGAGGGGAGCGATCGATGTCGATGTTCTGATGGCTCCCCATCACGGATCGTTGTCGGCCAAATCCGACCTATTGATGGAGTGGTGCGATCCTGAGTTTGTCATTATCAGCGGTTCGGCCAAGGCGGCATCGCCACGCGTGATCGAGGCTTACTCAGGAAATGACAGGCGTGTATGGGTGACGGCTCGAGATCATGCGCTTCGAGTCACCATCGACGCCACGGGATCGATGCGATGGTACCACTGGACGGGCAACCGATGGGGTGAACTGCCCCGGTAATGCCATTCAGCCGGGATCAGTTTGCTTTGGGGTCTACCGAGTCCGAAAGATGCTGCTGGAGGTAGTTAGCTCGTTCGGTGTTGCGGGCGCTGACACTGAGTTTTTGTCCGCACAGCTTTTGGAGGTGAGCAGGTTGGGTATGGATGAAAAGTTTATTGACGGTTGGTATGCGGACGTTATCGATCAAGCCCAAGTTCACACCCATGCGCACTTTGCTGAGGTAGTGCATCGTTTCCTCGCTGCTGATCTTTTTTGCGGTCTTTAGAATCCCAAGAGCGCGGCTGATCCCATCGTTGAGGTCGTCGCGTTTCTCGTTGATCAGGAACTCGCGCGCTTTTCTCTCATAATCGATCAGCCGCGGGATGACTTCGCTGACCCGTTGCATCAACGTTTCTTCGCTCTTGCCCAGCGTCATTTGATTGCTGACTTGGTAGAGGTCTCCCATGAACTGGGAGCCTTCGCCAAAAAGTCCTCGAACAGCGACATTGATTTTGTTAAATGCGCGAAATACTTTATCGATCTGTTTGGTAGCGACGAGAGCTGGCAGGTGAAGCATGACGCTAACGCGCAGTCCAGTGCCGACATTGGTCGGGCATGCGGTCAGATAACCCAGTTTTTTGGTGAACGCGTAGGTGAGTTTGCTTTCTAGAAGATCATCCAACTCGTTCATCCGCTTCCACGCAGAGCTCAAATCCAATCCGCTCTGCATGACCTGGAGTCGCAGGTGGTCTTCTTCGTTGACCATGATGCTGAAGCGTTCCTGGGGGTCCAGGATGACCGCGCGGGCACCTTCGGTTTCGCTCAACTCGTGGCTGATGAGTTGTCGTTCCATCAGGAATTGCCGATCGAGATCCCCGAGTTTAGCAACATCGACATACTCGGTATCGGAGGATAGAGGGAGTGCATCGATCGCGCGGCGAACGGCAGCAGCGATCGCAATGCGGTCTTTATCGGTGCATTTGCGCACGAATGGAAACTCGGCAAGATTCCTTGCGAGTCGTATTCGGCTGCTCATGACGATATCCGATTCGGGGCCATCGCCACGCATCCATTCGCCAGTTTTTTGGGCTAGGTCGTCGAGCTTCACTTTACGTAACTTGTGCTTTGGTCGAAGGAATGTTGCGGTCTAGGAGAACGATTGAAAGTCATCATCGGGAGGGCCGTCATTAGGTTTTTCTTCGTTGCTCTCGTCCGATTGGCCATTTTCATTTTGGCCATTTTCATTTTGGCCAGTTTCGATGGCCGCGATTTTATCTCGAAGTTTTCCTGCGACTTCGTACTGTTCTTTGTTGATAGCCTCCCGCATCTCATCCTTGAGTT
The DNA here is from genome assembly GCA_903892355.1 of uncultured Pirellula sp. GTDB lineage: Bacteria > Planctomycetota > Planctomycetia > Pirellulales > Pirellulaceae > JBKCUI01. The sequence goes on from CAITIE010000038.1 coordinate 52,200, forward strand.
GCTTGAGCCGAAACTGACGTTCCGGGGACCCGTTCAGATTCTTCGGGACTTTGCCGGAATGGCTAGTGGCCCCGTGGATATTGACCAGGAGCGGTTCGAGGTCTTCCTCGAAGGCGACGTAGTCGTAAGGACAACCGAGCCGACCACCTTTCCGGAACTCGGCAAAGGTGATACCACACATCGGGCATTGTTTCTTGTCGGCGGCTGCCAAGTCATCCGCGGCCTTCTCCAGTTTAAGCTGTTTGGCCAACATGTTGGTCAACGCCGACGCCGGGTCCGGCGGGCCGTCTTGATTGAAGAAGGTCCGGGCGTGCTCTTCGCACAAATGGAGGATGGTGGGGCCGTTGGGGTCGGTCAGTTCCGTGATGTGGAACGTAGCTGTTTTTTCGCAGTGTTGGCACTTCATCGTCAAAAAATCTTTTACCGATTCGCGGTTCCAAGTTGGGCTGTTAGTATAAGCTTCTGGGACCAATCGGGCGATGCGGTTGGGAGAATGAAACAGGGGACTATCGGGCGAAAAAACTGGAATGAGTGCATTTCCCAATTTTGAAAACTTTCGAGATTTGCTCGAACAGTACGATTTTGTCCCAGTCTACCGGAGACTTTTGAGCGACCATTTGACTCCTGTCAGCGCATTCCGACTGCTTGACGATGGGCAGAGCTCCGCCGGTCTTTTTGAAAGTGTCGTGGGTGGAGAGAAGATCGGTCGGTACAGCTTTATCGCTATCGGTCCTCGGGCTCGCGTCGTCGCTTATCGCAATCAAGTCCAATGGTATGAGAATGGCCGAGTCACCGAGCTCGAGTGCGACGATCCGCTGGAGTTTTTGTCCCAGAAAGTGGGGAAACGGACGGTTGCAGAACTCCCTGAATTGCCACCCTTCGTCGGTGGTGCGATCGGGTATGCGGCTTACGATGTCGTACGTTACGTCGAACACCTGCCCAACGCCCCCGCCGATGATCGAAGTCTACCCGATCTCGACTTCGGTTTTTATGATTCCTTGGTCGTGTTCGATAACGTGAACAAGACAGTCATGGTCATAGCCCTCGTCGAACGGGGTGACCGGCCTGGAAATACACACGGTCGTGATGATAGCAAAGCGATCGATCCCGAGCAGGCTTACCAAGCCGCCGTGGCCAGCATCGAAAACGTGGTGACGCGATTGCAACAACCACTCACCAATCATTTGGTTTCCGATATCCCACTCCGTGTTGTTCCAACACTGCAACCCCGATCGAACATCTCGAAGGAAGGGTTCATCGAATCGGTCGAGAAATGTCGTGAGTACATCCGCGCTGGGGATATCTTCCAAGTCGTCCTCAGCCAACGCTTTGAAGTGGACTGCGACTGTGAGCCGATTGAGATCTATCGATCGTTGCGAGTGATCAATCCCAGCCCCTTCATGTTCTTGCTCCGAACACCAAATTGCACGCTTGTCGGCAGCAGCCCCGAAGTCATGGCCCGCGTCGTCGATCGCGTGGTAACAGTCCGACCCCTCGCAGGAACCAGACCTCGAGGCAAATCGGCCGATGATGATATTCGGTTGGCCGAGGAATTGCTCGCGGATCCCAAGGAGCGGGCCGAGCATGTCATGCTCGTCGATTTAGGAAGGAACGACGTCGGACAAGTCGCTAAATTCGGTTCGGTGCGATTGACCGATTTGATGGTTGTCGAGCATTACTCGCACGTGATGCACATCTCGTCGAATGTCCAAGGATTATTGCGAGAGGATCTATCGGCTATGGATGCATTTCGTGCGTGCCTGCCAGCCGGTACCGTAAGCGGTGCTCCCAAAGTCCGCGCGATGGAGATCATCGACGAAATGGAACCCACGCGAAGAGGACCATATGCTGGTGCCGTCGGATACTTCGATTACCGCGGAAATATGGATACCTGCATCACGCTTCGAACCATGGTCATGAGCAACGGCAAGGTCTACGTCCAAGCCGGAGCGGGGGTGGTCGCCGATAGCGATCCCGAAAGCGAATATCAGGAGACCGTCAATAAATCCAAGGCCCTCATGGCAGCCATCGAGGTAACGATGGAACGCGAGAAGTTCGAACGCCAAGCCTAACCGGCAGCACCCTTGCCGGCTGTATCACTCAAGCCTTGGACGTTTTCAGGTTTATTTTTGTGCTTTGAGCCCCAACCGATTATTCTTGGACGAATCGGCCCATGGTGGTCGAAATAGCCATCGGAAATCCCCCGCAGAAAAACGCTGCAAAATGGCCGCAGCGGCCCACCCTTTGAAGCTCACCCAATCCCTGAAATCGGTTTGACGTCAATTCGATGTGGCTTTGTAATCGAAGTGATCGCAGTCGGTTTTTGGACCTACAGGGTTGCACTTTGGTCTTTTGCGGCTTTTTGCGGGAATTATTCCTCCGCAATCAAGGAATTTGCGACTGGCGCGGGATTTGCGGTTAACTCCGACTCCTTATCCCGAGGGGCGACCTAATGCCCCGACCACACACTGCTTATCAAACGCAAAACAGAGGAAGTTATGAAGATTCTCAAGGTGAATAAACTCCGAGGTCCGAACATCTGGGCGAACTACCCAGTGCTCGAAGCTTGGGTTGACCTCGAAGAACTGAAAGACACTTCCTCGGAAATGATTCCGGGGTTCAACGAGCGACTGATGGCATGGCTGCCAACCATGGTCGAGCACCGCTGCAGTGTCGGCGAGCGAGGGGGCTTTTTTGTTCGCCTTCGCCGCGGCACGTACATGGCACATATTCTCGAGCATGTAACTTTGGAATTGCAAAGCCTCGCAGGGACACCTGTCGGTTTTGGCCGTGCCCGGGAGACCGCGGTCGACGGCATCTACAAAGTCGCCATTGCTTATAAAGAGGAGCAACTAGGTCTGGTCTGCATCGATAAGGCCTTCGAGCTGATCATGGCTGCGATCCATGACACTCCCTACGATATTGAAAAAGTCGTTACGGAACTAAAAGAGTACGCTTACGACGTTTGTTTAGGCCCAAGCACCCGCTCGATTGTCGATGCTGCCAAAGCTCGCGGCATTCCATGGCGACGCCTCAACGACGGTAGCTTGGTTCAACTCGGGTATGGCGTTCATCAGCGCCGCATTTGTACTGCCGAGTCCGATTCGACCAGCGCGATCGCGGAATCGATCGCTCAGGACAAAGATCTTACCCGAATGCTGCTGAGGTCGATCGGGGTCCCCACTCCAGAAGGCCGTCCAGTTGAGAGCGCCGAGGATGCTTGGGAGGCCGCTGAAGATATCGGGATGCCTGTAGTGGTCAAACCCCAGTACGGGAACCATGGACGCGGCGTTGCAACCAATCTACAGTCCAAGGAACAAGTCATGGCGGCGTATCAAGCCGCACGCGAAGAAGGCCGTTCGATTGTGGTCGAACGGCATGCACCCGGCGACGATTACCGGATGCTCGTCGTCGGTGGCAAATTGGTCGCTGCGGCTCGACGCGAACCTGCGCACGTGATCGGCGATGGCCAATCCACCGTGCAGCAACTGATCGATAAAGTGAACGAAGATCCCCGTCGAAGCGACGGGCATTCCACATCGCTCAGCATGATCAAGATCGATGCGGTGGCGCTCGGCGTATTGCTCGAACAAGGGATGACGCCCGATACGATTCCACCGCTTGGAAAGAAGGTCTTGATCCGCCGCAATGCGAACTTGAGCACCGGTGGTACCGCTACCGATGTGACCGATATGGTCCACCCCGATGTGGCTCGACACGCTGTCGAAGCAGCCCGCGTCATAGGTTTGGATATTGCCGGGGTCGATATCGTCGCCCAAGACATCTCGCAACCTCTCCAAGGGCAACGCGGGGTTATCGTCGAAGTCAACGCTGGTCCTGGGCTTCGCATGCATATCGAACCTTCGGCGGGTTCCCCTAGACCTGTCGGGCAATCCATCATCGACATGATGTTCCCCGGCGAAAGCAACGGACGCATTCCGATCGTGAGTGTCACCGGGGTCAATGGAAAGACCACCACGACACGGCTCATCGCTCACATCATCGCCAGCACCAACAAAAAGGTCGGGATGACTTGTACCGACGGGATCTACGTCGGTGGTCGCCGGATCGATTCCGGCGATTGCAGCGGCCCCCAAAGCTGCCGATCGATCTTGATGAATCCATTTGTCGAAGCTGCTGTGCTCGAAACGGCTCGAGGCGGTATTCTCCGCGAAGGTCTCGGGTTCGATTTCTGCGATGTTGGGATTGTGACTAACATCGGCGAAGGTGATCACCTCGGGCTTGCAGATGTTGACACCGTCGAGCAACTTGCTCGCGTCAAACGCTGCGTGATCGAGGCTGTTCACAAGTCAGGATTCGGGATTCTCAAAGCCAACGATCCAATGACCGCAGAAATGGCGGAGCGATGCAAAGGCCGCGTGATTTTCTTCGCGATCGATGAGAATGACTCCGTACTTTCGGCCCACCGTGCCAAAGGGGAGCGGGTTTGCTTTGTGCGCGATGGAATCATCGTTATGGCCGAAGGCAACTCCGAAACGGGACTAACAACGCTCGACAAGATTCCTCTTACCCACAATGGGCGGATTCAATTCCAAGTTGAAAACGTGTTGGCTTCCGTTGCCGCATGCTGGGGATTAGGCATGCCGACCTCGCAGATCGCTTGCGGATTGGAATCGTTCTCGGCACATATGGATAAAGTTCCAGGCCGATTTAACTTGCTCGAGTTCCACGGGGCAACCGTCGTCGCGGATTATGGCCACAATGCATCGAGTTTGCTGGCGATCATCGACGCATTGAGCCAATTCCCCCAAGGACACCGGACCGTGGTCTATTCGGCGGCAGGTGATCGCCGTGATATCGATATGATCCGACAAGGCGAAATTCTCGCCGATCATTTCGACCGGATCATCTTGTACGAAGATCAGTACCTACGCGGACGCAAACCTGGCGAGATCGCTGCGATTTTCAAGCAAGGTATGGACGGTGGCAAACGGGTCAAGGAAATCTACGAAGTTACGGGTTGGCCCAATGCCGTCGATCGAGCTTTGAAGTTGATCAAGGCGGGTGATCTGATGCTGTTGCAAGCAGACTCGATCGATGAGACGGTGCAGTACCTGCAACGAGCCATTGAGCATGAAAACCTCGGACGCGAGATCGACATGGATTCGGCGCTTGATACGAATGAAACGCCAGCCAAATCCGCAACCGTGAGCATCCAGGGAGCCAACGCACCGACGGTCCGCTGAATCGGACAATTGGATATTTCTGCGCGGCACTCGTTCCTACTCAATTAGCCGGTTGGCCTCAACCGCGTTTATGAACGCTGGACGTACGGCCGGCCATGAAAACCAGGGTTAACGCCGGCTTGCTCCTTGCTGCTCACCTCAGCCATGATGGTTCATGGTGATGCGAATGCTCACCAGACGACTTTATCCGCTGGAAATACGGGGCCTTCGAGGCAAGTTCTACGATAATCCCACTCACCGTCCTCTTGGCGAATCTTTGCTACGCACGTAAAGCAGATCCCGATCCCGCATGCCATCGGCGTCTCGAGCGACACCTCGCATGGGACACCGTATTTCGCGGCAACCTTACCTACACCTTCCATCATCGGCTCGGGGCCGCAACATGCCACACGTACCGAATTGTTTGACTGCTGCAACAATTCCTCAAGCACCTCGGTGACTCGCCCTCGGTGTCCCATCGAACCATCCTCAGTCGCAACCCGAACATCCACCCCGCGGGCCTCAAACTGATCGAGCCCTGCGAGGTATTCCGCCGTCCTTGCTCCGTAACACAACGTAACTCGCTTGGCATAACCGCTTGGTGCGACCGGCTCACCATACGATTCCTTGCCAAGTGCCGCACTGGCGAGCGTCAGCATCGGCGTGATTCCAACACCACCTGCGACCAACACCAAGCGATCGGTGGCCAACGTACTAAACGGGTTGCCTAAAGGCCCCCATATCTCGACTTTGTCGCCCAGGGATCGACGCGAAAGGGATTGGGTGAACTTGCCCTTCACGACATAAACCACACTGATCGCATCTCGTTCCCCTACCGCGTTTCGAGATACGTCGTACAACGCCAACGCTCTTCCGATCAAGGGATCATTGCACTGGGCGAGCCGGACCATGAAGAACTGGCCGGGGACCGTCCTCCGCGCAAGCTCGGGAGCCGACACGGTCAGTTGCCATGTGTCGCGCGCAATGAGCCTGTGAGACAGAATCTCGGTAGAGATAAACGAAACTGCGTTCGCCGCACGGTCGCATGTGAAAGTGTGAGTCATGCGTTAGAGCTTACGCCTTGCGAGACTTCACTGCAACCGCTGACGCAGCCCCCGCCTCTCTGGCCTTAGACATGGCATAGGCAGCGGCTCCCATCGCGATGATCAGCAACTGGCTGGACACGAAAACCGCGATGTTTCGAACCGAATCACCAGGATCGCCACCGTACGCGTGCAAACCGATTCCGAGGATATTCGTCCCGAACATCGACCACGCAGTAACGATATTGCCTGCCACGGCAAACATCGAGAACCCAAGCGGTCCAACTAGTCGATCCCATTTGGCATGGAGCAGCAGCGCATTCCAAAGCACGATCATGAGGGCTCCGTTTTCCTTAGGATCCCAGCCCCAGAACCGGCCCCAGCTGTCATCGCCCCAAAGCCCTCCGAGCACCGTCCCCACGAAACTGAAGAACATGCCAAAGCAGACCACGCCGTAGCAGACCCGGTACAAAGTATCCACCAACGTTGAAACCTTCTGATCGCTCGCCGACGATTGGATCCACGGCTTGGCGAATAGAAGTGCAATGATACCGATCCCCAAGAACCCGGCTAAGAAAGTCGCGCTATAGCCCAACGTTACGCTGATCACATGCGTCGATAACCAAAACTGAGTGTCGAGGACCGCTTGCAACACGGGCATCGAATCCCCGATGTCGAGCCCATACGCTACCTGAAGGGACAGATACCCCGCGATCGAAGCCACGAGCAAGGAAATCGATATCGGGAACAATGCCTCCGCAATCACACACGCCAAGACAATTGCCCATCCGATGAACACCGATGCGGAATAGAGGCTCACTACAGGCGGTCGTTCCGAGATGTAGATACGGCATGCGATCGCGACCGTGTGCATGCAGAGGGTCATCAAGCAGATCCAAAACGCAGCTTGTCGCAAGTGCTCTTTGCCGAGCGCCAACCCTAGCAGCGATGTCAATCCCGCGATGATGTACAGCATGTACGAAATACCGATCGGATTGAAGTACTCATACCACGCCTCAAAGCGAGCTTTGCCCGATCGAGAGACCGCACCGTATTTTTCAGCGAGCATGTTGTCATAGTTGGCAACCGCCGTGTTGATCTCCTTGCTCTTGCTGACGCCACCTCGAATCAATCGTGTCATTTCCCGGAATTGCGACGTCGGATTGTCGAGCTTGGAACTATCAAAGTTCGCGAGGATTTCATAGAAGGCGGGAACGTATGCATCCCAACGAGGTGGTGGATCTTTTGGATCGAGGCTCTTCGTCGCATCGCGCGGAGGAATGATCGCCGGCGGATTCTTGGACCTGAGTGACACGACCAGCTTCTTCAGTTGCTCCATCGCTTGCCCAAGCTTTTCAGGCGTGTCAGCTTGACGCATGATTTCATCGATCGGTTCGTACGCACTCGAGACGCCGTAAAAAACGATCAGCTTGGACTGCACGTCCATGAATTTCTTCTCATCAAACGTCCATTCCTCTTGCTTGCGATCTAAGATCTTCCGAGTCTTTTCCTGCATCGTTTCGAGCTTCGCCCGGATTTCGTTCACCGAGTAGCAGTTGCTCTTGTGACGTTTCAGACCCAATTGATCGAGAACCGATTGAGCATCGATGCGGATGAGAGGCGCATCTTCAACCCACTCTTCATGCGCCATCACGCTCATCAGCCACTGTGCCGCGGTGACTTGTTTGCCGGTCGTCTGGCCACCATCGTAACTATGACCTTCTTGAGTGAGCGCATAAGGTTTGTTCGATAATGCCTTCAGGATCTGCGCGCCGACACTCGATAGCGGCTTGATCCGGCCTTCGTGCTGCACTGGCAATGTTCCGATGCGGTACCAATCGATTTTGTCCGAGGTGACCGAAGGGGTGCGGGCTTTGGAGAGCACATAACCACCCACTCCAATCACCGGAACGAGCAACGCGGCCCATAGCATCGGTTGCCTTACAGGCATCGCAAACGCATTGCGATCGTATCGCGATGCAAAACGGGTCAGTGTGATGCTAAAGTGGGCCAGCATACCCAAACCGACCAAGACGCAGGAAACGTAAGGGATCAACCAACCTGCGTTGGTGACCACTTGCAATACGGTTTGCTCAACGCCGAGAGGTGATTGCTGCGCGCTGGTGTACTGCGATTGATAATAGGTCTCTCCGCGAAAACGCATCGGGCTGTTCATCCAAATGCGGCCTTCCTGAAGGGTTGCTCCGGAGTCGTCCACAATTCGGACATAGGAGGAGTAATCCTTCGGGATTGCAGTACCTGTGTACTGTTCCAAGACGACATCCTTGAGTTCGAATGCAAACGGCTTGAGGTTCCGCCGAAACCTTAGGGCTAGATCGAAATGCCGGCCATCGGAATCAACGTGATTCACGATCGCTTTTGGGCGAACCGTTGGGTCGTTTAAAAACTGACTCACTGCGAATTTGCCGAGTTCCTTCGAGGTCGATTTTTCGCGGATCGAAAGGTAAGCGGTCGCGAAGTTCATCTCGCTCTTCGCACCACCTGACTTCGGCACAGGAACAAAGGCGATCTCCGGCGGGACGCCTTGGAGATCGGCGGCTTCCTGCTGCAGTTTTGGATCCGAGCGACGCGAAACCATGTCGGAGTTGACCATCCACTTTTCAACGCGGATCTCGAAGGGAAGCGATGCGTCGGTCAACCATGTACTCCTATCCGCGGAACGCTCCAACAGCGGATGATCGAACGCAACCACATGATCCTTCTCAGGGTCTGAGGTATCCGTTACCGCCAGTTCCACAATGTCGGTCTGCACAGCAGCGCTGGTCCGTTGCCCTTCGTACAAACTGATCCGCTCTTCGGTTTGCCGGTCCCCAAACACAAACTGCCCGACCATCAGCAAGCCCACACCGAGGTGAATAAGCACGTTCCCACCGCGGGCACCAAAGAGCAAAATCAATCCCGCGAGCATCACCAAGCTGACGATACCGCTCTTGGCCAACTGCCACACAATCCGCAAACCAGGATCAGGGATTCGATACGTATCCCCCGTCGCGGCAACAAAGAGGGCGACCCCCAACAGGATCGCAAAGAAAGTCCATAATGTGGCTTTTAGGATGGAGAGCTGCGGTGCCCAACGAGCACCCCATACGCCTAATCCGATCACCGAAAGCCACAAGGTCGCTAAGCATCCATACCAAATCGAGTCGTAGCTGAACGGCGGTTCGCCTTGCAACCCGTCCCCGAGGTGTGCCCCAAAAACGATCAACGCGACCAAGACAAATCCGATGACTGTCAACGCCATACCGGCTGCGAAACGCCCGCCACGCGCGTTCATCTGGAACCGAGTCATCTTGGCCGCTACAAGATTGATCAGCAAGATCAAGCCGATCATCGCACCCCCTGGCATGGCGAATCGACCGGGGACTTTATCGGCATGGTTCCAAATGGTTTGCGGAACGAACACATCAAATGGAACCACTGCGATCCAACTGTTGAAGTATTCCTTCTTCACATCGACGATCGTTTCTTCGTCCTGTGCCAACGTACCGACAAACAGGATGACCACCCCGAGCAAAAACATCGCACAAGTGATCTTCAGCGAACCGGCGTACTTGAGGACGGTCCAAATCGCAGACTGAATGTCGGACACCGTCGCATCAGCCGCTTTGGGCAATGACGAATCAGGAAAGGATGCTGTAGCCATAGGAATTGCGTTCTATTTCGAATGCGTACTTATTTTAAGGTAAGGGACTTCACAAACTGAACCAATTTGTCGCGCTGCGCGGCGACAAAGCGATTGTCACCCCGAAGCTTGACGAACAAATGAAGCTCAGGTTGCTCGCTTGGAATCGATGCTACCAACAGCGCCGGAGAGTCACCGTTCTCACCGTCTTGAATCGTGTAGAGAACCGCTTCTTTGTCACCCACGACCAGTTTTTCAGCACCTGTGATCGACGCTTCTGCGAGGATTTTTAGTTTGTCTTGGTCCCCTTCACGCGTGATTTGCTGGAACCACATCATGGAGTTGGCAAGCGGATTGTCGACCGCCATCGAGACTGTAACCTCACCGGTTCCTTCCGCTCCCTCGACAGCAAATGTCGCTAATCGGAACGGAGCCCCCGGAGCTACCTTCCAACCCTCCGGTGTTTCATACTTCAGTTCAGGTCGAGCCGCTCCTTCTGTTGGGACGTCGTTTCCACCTGCGCCGGGAGATTGAGGTTTGGGATCCTCGGGTTTGGTAGCTTCAGGTTTGACTGCGGGCATGGGCGGAGATTTTTCTGGAGTTGGAGCACCGCTCGGTGAACCTGGACCTCCACTGGGTGGAAACGGGCGAGACCCGCCCATCGCTCCTGATCCCGTGCCTGTTGCATCGAAGATAAAACCCGGCAGCAACGACCCTTGACGGTTGACGGAAACCAATTCGTTTGCGAGCGAGTCTGTGCTCAATTCGGGAAGCTGCAGTTGGCCACGCCATCGGTTGATGTTGCTCAGCAAATATCCGGGCCAATCGCTCGCCGGAGGCATGCCGAGGACGGTCACGGTGAACTTGATGTTGCCAGTGGAGTCCGGAGAAACAAATTCCGCCATGGCGATATCATTCCGGGAGTTCATCACCCAGCCTTCGGGGAAATTCCGTTCCGGTTTACCTGTAGATTCGTTGATGGCAAATTGCGAAACAATCTCATGAAAATCTCCCATGAGCGGCTCGAGTCGCTCAGGGGAGTCGGTCGCTTTGATGAAGTAGCAGCCAGACTCCATCGGGATCACAGCACCCAAGATTCGTCGTTTGCCGGAAGCCGTCGTCGGGGCCGAACTGCCTACCTTGGTCGAGCCCGTACCGGCACCGCCGGCCACGGCCCCGCTCCCTGCCAGCGGCCCAGAAACAGACCCTGCCAGCGGCCCAGAAACAGACCCTGCCAGCGGCCCAGAAACGAACTCGGTGTCCGATTTGGGGGCATCGTAAACCCGAACCGCCACCGAGGGCTCGCATCCTATGGCCAAAGCCAGCCCGGCGACGAGAAAACAGGTGCAACAAAATCGAAAATGAATGGGAGGGACCAAAGCCGATAAAATCCGGAGGAAAGTGTGCATGGAACGGGCGACGAAAATCGACCCAAACCCTGAATCGAAGTACTGCTAAATCATAGACTTACGCAGGATTCGAGGATAGTCATTCCCTGGAGTTGGGCAGGAACGACAGCCGATTTTGCAAGTATGGGAGGGGGGTTAGGAGGGAAGTTCGGGCCAGCGACCCGAATCGGCGGCGATGCAAACACGAAGGTACAGCACCGTGGCCACTGTCAAAACCGTAGGCAGCCGGGTTGCCACAACATATGGTTGCGACAACAGCACGACGCCCGGTCGGTTCTACGGAGTTAGCAGTTCCGCGGCCTGAACCGTACTCCAGAAAACCGCCGCTGCTTCCTTTTTAGTGAATCTGTAGCACTTTGCCGCATCGTCACTGGCACCGAATATTTCTAGAGGTCATCAAGGCAGGGAGGACTACGGTGCCGGCTCCGCAATCACGATATTGGTCGAGAAGTATGCTGGCATATCCCCTAGTTCAAAGACCCATTCGCCGAACGCGGCCACATACTCGTCCGAATCGAGATTCACCGAGTAGCGGTGGTTCAAGGCATCGATGCTTTCAGCAGCGACACTCGACCAACTCGCTTCTCGGAAATCTTTGGTCCGGGACTTGGCGATCCAAATCGATGCTTCTTGGGGCTCGCAGTCGCACTTCATTCGGAACGCGATTTTGCCATCGGCTGTTCCGCTCTCCCACTCCAACTTGGGCAACGCAAACTCACCGCAGCGGCTTCGATGCAACGCATGGATCGAACCGGCGACGCGTGCGATGTCGCGGATCGAGTGCCCTTGGTTCGGGGTATAGAGCAAGTACTTATCGCCGCGCAACTCATGCCAATACTTGTTGCACGCATCGAGCGGCCAATAACGATCGTTGGTACCAAAGATCAAAAGCTTGGGTTGCTCGATCCGATCTCGATAACGATAAGGATCGACCACCCGCAGCAACGAGTCACCTTGTTTGGTCTGCAAAAACTTTTGAAGGCTCAAGGACGTATAGTCGCCGATTTGCTCCGAGTAATCGCCCCATGTCTCCATTTGATGCTTCATTTGGACCGGCATGTTGAGCATATCGATCACCATCGGGGCCAGCGCATCGATGCGCGGATCGACCGCGGAGGTGAGCCACGTCGTCCAACCTCGCTTGCTCGCACCCGTGATCGTGAACTTTTCAATCGATATTTTGAACTCGGACTTGGCATACGACTGCGCCGTATCCATCGCTCGCACGGCCGATCGCACCATCGGCATGAGGAGAGGCCAGTCTTCTCCCTCTCCTTGGATGTATCGCTTGAACGTCTCAGCGATGAGCGCATCCTCAGTGAGGTCTTCGAACATCGGCTGGAAGGGTACTTGGCTGACCACCACTGCTGGCGATCCCGAAGCTTCCGCGATCGCTTTGATCACTTGAAACTCCGCCTTTGGCTGAATCTTTGTCGGAGCGTTTTCGCCCCATTCCTTTTTCCACGCACCACCGTCCACGAGCAGCAACGCCGATTGGCTCGACTTCGCGTCCGGGTTCTCGATCGCCTTGTTCGGGATCACCACATAGACGACGTGTTTCCAATTCACATCCTTCCACTTTTGAGAAACCATGTGCAATCGCGCGAACCGGCTCGATCCCACTTGGCCTTGCTCAACAACCTCGAATCGATATTCAGGATCGACACCGGTGATAAACTCTTTGAGGGCACCCGTTGCTGGGGCCGGGCCCTCACCCCTCGCGGCCGAGGAGAAGGTGCCGACGCTCCATGCTGAGCTCACCAACAAAAGCGAATAACAAGCGATCCGGATCACGCTGTTCATAAAGAACCCCAAAAGTGAAAAGTACGACCCATGCCCCACCACGGAGACTTTCAAAATGGCCCTGGGATGAACTGGGATGAAGCCGTATGGCATCCAAGGCGAACACCATGGTAACCAATTCCCCCGCTCGGCGCGGAACCGCCATTGGCCAAAAAACGAGATCTGCATCTCCCAACTATCGCGAAAATCATCCCCGAAAATGGTGCCGACAGCGAAAATGGTGCCGACAGGGAGACCGGTCTACTCCCCGGGATTCGGTGCGGGGTTTATAGTTTCGTTCCGCCTCACCCCTGGAACGACGCCGTACGTGGACCGACGTTCAACACCACCCAACAATTAGGTTGAACGCATGGACCCATTGGATTTCGAATCGATCCTGGGTCCTGGTGGTCGCATCGCCAGACGGATCGCCAACTATGAACATCGCCGCGAACAGATGGAGATGGCTTCCGCGGTGACTCAGGCCCTCGGCCAACGCAAGCATTTGATCGTCGAAGCGGGCACGGGGGTTGGCAAAAGTTTCGGTTATTTGGTTCCAGCCATCCTATTCGCAACCGAAGCCGAATCGAACCTCGTCTCGCCCCAAGACCGCTCCGAGGATGACGAGCGAAGCGATGGAGACGAGGGTCCGCGCACTCGACGTATCGTGATCAGCACCCACACGATCAGCTTGCAGGAGCAACTGATCCAGAAAGATCTACCCCTGCTCAACGCGGTGATCCCTCGCGAGTTCACATCGGTCTTGGTCAAGGGTCGAGGAAACTACCTTTCCAAACGCCGGTTGGATGTTGCCAAGTCTCGGATGACTAGCTTGCTTGCCAACGAGACCGATTATGAACAACTCGAGAAGATCGTGCGTTGGTCGGATGAGAGCCCCGATGGTTCCTTGAGCAGTCTCTCCTTCCGGCCTTCGAATCAGGTCTGGGACGAAGTGGCGAGCGATTCCGGAAACTGCATGGGACGGAAGTGCTCCCACTTTGAATCCTGCTTCTATTATTCCGCGAGACGACGGGTTCAGAACTCCCAGATCCTCGTCGTCAACCACGCTCTCTTCTTTAGCGATCTCGCCATCCGTGCCTTAGGTGGCGGTATCTTGCCAAACTATGACGCTGTGGTCTTCGATGAATGCCACACGATGGAAAATGTCGCCGGCGAACATCTGGGGCTGTCGATTTCCAACTCGCAAATCGATTATACGCTGCGCAAACTCTTTAACCCGAGAACCGACAAAGGCATCTTGGTAGCGCTAGGCTTAAGGCAATTAGCGAAAGACTCCTACGCATGCATGGAGTCTTTAGATGACTTCATCGTGGGAGTCCTCGAGTGGCTCGAAGGGAGTGCTCCTGCCAACGGTCGGGTACGAACACCTCTGCCGATCACCACGCGATTGGGAGAAAAACTGCAAAAGCTGGCCGAGCAACTGGAACGCTATGGCAAGGATCTCAAGGATGCAAACTCGCGTCTGGATATGATCTCCGCAAGCAATCGACTCATGGCACTCGCCAACGGACTTGACCAGTGGTTGCTTCAGAAACAAGACGACTCGGTTTACTGGCTCGAGAAACGGGAAACCCGCGGTGCCATGCGATCCTCCACCCGGCTGACGCTACGCAGCAGCCCTCTCGATGTGGGAAGCCATCTTCGCGAACATCTGTTTCAAAAGATTCCCAGCGTCATCATGACCAGCGCAACCTTGTCCACAGGCAACGCGCCCCAACCCTCTCAAAACTCCCCAGTTGCGATCTCCAACTCTTCCGTCTCCCCCGAACCGTTGAAGTCGCCGGCAAAAAAGAACGATAGCGGATTCGGCTTTTTTCAGCGCAGGATCGGAGCCGTTGGCGCGCCGACGTTGCAGGTCGGCAGCCCGTTCGACTACAAGCGATTGGCCGAATTGCATTTGCTCACCGATGTCCCAGATCCCTCGACAGGACGAGGTGAGTACGAATCGGCGATATTGCCAACACTCAAGCATTATCTTGCGATGAGCGATGGCCATGCATTCGTGCTCTTCACATCGTACGACTCGCTGCGAAAATGCGCGGCGGCCCTCAAGCCGTGGATGGACCAGCACGGGTTGGCAACCTACTCCCAAGCCGACGGGATGCCTCGCAGCGAATTGCTCCGCGCATTCCAACAGCAACCCCGCGGTGTGCTCTTCGGCGCCGAGAGTTTTTGGCAAGGTGTCGATGTGCCGGGCGATGCACTCCGGCTCGTGGTCATTACGAAACTACCGTTCAGCGTCCCCGACCACCCACTCCTAGAAGCCCGATTGGAAGCGATACGCAACGCCGGTGGCAATCCGTTTCGAGATTTCCAACTTCCCGAAGCTGTGATCAAGTTCCGTCAAGGATTTGGTAGATTGATACGGACCGCAACGGACTCGGGCATCGTGCTGGTAACCGATCCACGAGCCACCAGCAAACCCTACGGAAAGACATTCCTCGACTCCGTGCCCGCATGCCCCCAAATCCAGGTATCGGCAAATCGATTCGCGGCTTCATGATGAAGACCTCACTTAAAAAAACCGCAACAAATACGGGCAAGGACGAACAAGGATACGACGCGAGACACATACCACCGCGTGATGGATACCACTCCGACAGGAACCTATTTTCATGACGTTGATCGTCCTTGATCGACCCGAGAGCAGGTCGCTCACCATACCAATCGTCTCTAACGAGGCTCTACGTGTTTAGGTTCGGTACGCGACGCACTCCCGTCGCATTGCTCAATCTCCTCTCCCAACCGGCCCGTACGACGGCATGCATCCTCGGGGTTGCGTTCGCATTGCTCCTCATCTTCATGCAGCTCGGGTTTCGCGGGGCTGTTGGAAACACGGCCAATATCGTCTATGGCAAACTCGATGCGGATCTCTTCGTTCGTTCAACCGACTATGTCCATCTCTACGAACCACGAATGTTCGAACGAAGCTGGCTGCGATTGATCGAGGGGCATCCGGCGGTCGAACGCATCGATCCGTTTTTTATCATGCTCCAGCGATGGCAAAACCCACCTCGCAACTCCGATTGCTCGCGCGCACCTCCCGATGGATCGTTTCGAACGGTCGGTATGATGGCGATGCAGATCGATCGGCCGGTCCTCGATGTTCCTGAAATCAGATCGCAATTGGACAAGCTCAAGGATCCGAATGCGGTGTTGGTGGATCGCGCTACTCGTGCCGAATATGGCCCGAAAAACTGCCTCGCGTTTTCCGACAAAGACATCGGAGCACCCTTCGAACTTGGTGGCCGAGCAACTCGCATCGCAGGGCACTTCAAACTCGGCACCGGCCTTGCCACCAACGGAGCCGTACTCCTTAGCGACGTGGGATATTCCATGCGCACCGGGATCGACACACGCCAACGCGCTTCCTTGGGATTGATCCATCTCAAACCAGGAACATCGCCAGTCGCATTCAAGCAAGAGTTGGTGCGCTGGCTCAACGAACGGGATCCCCATGCACTCCTTGCGATCCAGATCCTTACCAAAGGTGAGCAACTCCAGTGGGAACGGACTCGATGGCTGACCGAAACTCCCATCGGTATGATTTTTACGATGGGTGTGATCCTCTCGTTCATCATCGGAGCGGCCATCGTCTACATGATTTTGGCGAACGATGTTACCGCAAGATTACCGGAGTACGCAACGTTGAAAGCCATGGGATATTCCCCGGGATTCCTCGCGCGGATCGTGATCATGCAAGCCTGGTTATTGGCGGCTTTTAGTTACGTTCCAGCGGTCCTGGTCAGCCTGATTCTCTATAAACTGACCGCCGATCTATCCAACATCCCGACCGCGATGACGTGGGGCCGCGTCTTCGGCGTTGCAGGTCTCGCGATCGCGATGTGCTCTGTTTCCGGCGTTTTGGCAGTGCTAAAACTTTGGAAAGCGGAACCGGCAAGTTTGTTTTAAGCTTTTTTTCGGAATCGATTCCGATCCACCCAATGCGCACACCTCTGGCTTGGCTCAACGTCACCTCAAACCTACCTCGATTGCTGCTGAGCGCCTCGGGGATCGGGTTTGCGGTCGTGCTGATGTTCACGCAGATCGGTTTCCTCAATGGATTGTTCGATAGCGCTGTCGAAATTCTTCGACTGCTCGATGCCGACCTGGTGATCTTGAGCCCCGCTCGATACACCGTGCCCAGCGAACAACGTTTCGACTATGGACTGATCGAACGGGCCAAATCCCTCGAAGGTGTCGAATCGGCCACTCCGCTTTACATCGATCGAGCAATGGCCGAAGTCCGGGTCATCGGCCATGTCTCACGCTCCATCCGCGTGATTGGGGTCCCACACGGGGAACCCATCTTCAAAGATCCAGAAATGAATCGGCGCTGCCTGGCGCTCACCGATCGTGCGATGGGTCTGCTCGATCGTCGTAGCAAAGAGAAATATGGTTTTGAAAAAGATGATGTTGCGATACTCAACAAACAAGAGATCGAGCTTTCAGGCAAACGGATCCAACTCATCGACTGGGTCACCATCGGTACTGATTTCGTCTACGATGGAACTCTCGTGATCAACAAAGAAGGAGTCGAGCACTTTTTCCCGATGCGCAATGGAGGCCGACCGCCACTGGCTGCCGTGGACCTGGGTTTGGTCCGTGTCGCTGATCGCAAGCAATTGGAAAAGGTTCGCACCGAACTGGCGGACTACCTTGGGATCAGCGTTCAAGTACTTTCGCATCAATCGCTGATCTATCGCGAAATCGGTTTCTGGGCAACCAACACCCCCATCGGAGTGATCTTCACCATCGGTACCGTTATGGGCCTCCTGATCGGGGTAATCATTTGTTACCAGATCCTTTTCACCGACATCCAAGATCATTTGGCTGAGTTCGCAACCCTCAAAGCGATGGGTTACAACGGCTCCTACTTCTTTCGATTCGTAATGGCACAATCGTTTTACTTGAGTTTGCTCGGATTCATTCCGGGTCTGGTCATCAGCTGGGGGTTGTACTATGTCCTCTCGGAGTGGACAGGGTTGGTCATGCGGCTGACCCCATCGCGCATCCTGCTAGTCGCTGGCCTCACGTTCCTGATGTGTGCCCTAAGCGGGATCCTCGCGGTTCGAAAACTGTGGTCCGCGGACCCAGCCACACTTTTCAAGTAGACACTCGGGGAACTCCAGCCTCATCCTGGTCCATCTCGGTTAGCGGTGAGCGACAGTTCTGCAACTTACGGAAGTCAACAACCCTGACAAGGTTGATGCCAACCGTTCCGGGGCCATGTGCGAAATACAGGGAGGGTGTTGCAAATCGCAACATGCTTACACGTACCCTCCTGAGGCTCTCACCGGCTCATGAGATCAACTGTCGCTAGTCCCTCGCGATGGATTATCGCGGCAATCACGCATTAAAAACTCGGTTCTACCCGGAAAAATGCCGCGAACGATGGGTATCTGGTCCTAAAAATCTCGTTGGCACATGGTTTGCTTTCTAGGCAATTGTTCGCAGACACAACGGCTTCCACGGGGAGCGTGTTTGAAGACTTTATTCTGCAACATCTACGTGAAAGAAAAAGGAAAACCATGATGCCATACCTCCGTTGTTGGATGATCGCGGCCGCCCTGATGAGTATTCTTGTGGAGACTGATTGCATAAAAGCTCGCCGATCGCTCGCCCAAGATGCTGCACCTTCCCAAAATGTTACGCCTTCCCAATCGCCCGCTTCCAATCAAGAGCAAGTACGGAACGTGACTATCGCTGAGGAACCAAAATACATCGACCCGATCGGATGGGTTCCAGAATCGCTTCGAGCCAAGGTCACGCATACGTTTCAAGAAGTCCCCTTGAACGAGGTAGCGAACTGGATCCAATCGCAAACGGGCTTGAGCGTCGTACTCGACGAACGCGCACTCGAAGAAGAGAACCTGTCCACAAGCGAAGTGGTTACAGAATCGTTGGTGGATGTTCCTGTCTTCCAATTCCTTGATCGCCTCGAACGGATGGGTGTGGATTGGAATCTGGAAGGCAACATGGTCACCCTCCTCCCTCTTAATGCGAGCCTTCGAAATGTCCAATACAACATCAGCGATTTGCTCGACCTCGACTACAAACCAAACGACTTGCTTTCCGCGTTGACCTCGACAATCGCACCAGACTCCTGGGGTGATGCTGGTGGTGTTTCGACCGTTGTTCTACTCGGTGATGTGTTGTTCGTCCGCCAAGTCCCTAGGACCCACCGAAGAATTGCTGCGTTCCTTGAGGCGCTTCGCCACCCTTCGCGCCGAACCTGGGTGGATGAATCCAAAGAACACGAAACCATCGCTTCGATTCTCGGTACGAAAGCATCGGTTCAGTTCCAAGGCACCCCTCTCGCCCAAGCCATTCAGTCGCTGACGACTCAGCATCAATTGAATATCCGTTTGGATCGCGTAGCCCTTCGCAAGGAACGAATCTCCGAACGGCTTCCGATCTCGATCGATATTCGCGAACAACCGCTTCGAACGATCCTCCAATTCATCACTTCGCAGCATGGTTTGGGATGGTTTTATCGGGATGGTGTCGTTTGGATCACTCCGGAGAATGAGGCGAGAGTTGAGTTGAAGCTGGCCGTTTTTGACGTGCGCGATTTGTGCAGTAACCGCGCGGATTGCTCGAGATTGCTGAGAGCCATCGAGCAACAAGCGGATCCAGAGGGATGGTCGAATGCGGGTGGAATCGGCGTGATCGCCTTTCCCCTTTCGGGAATCATGGTCATCTCTCAAAAGGAATCGATCATCGATGAGGTTTTGACCCTCTTGGAAAACTATCGCTCCGCGCTAAAAAACTCGAAACGCCGCATTGCACCCGAGAGCGATCCGGAAGGGTATGAAACCAAGTACTACCGCTTACCGACCCCGGTCGCACAGGATCTCCAAGTCCTACTCCCAAAACTCATCGCGAAGGAAAGCTGGACCGATCACGATCCAGCGATCGAGGGAGCTGTGGGCACGATCCAGATTTGCCGGTCCCGTAGCGATGTGCGAAGTGGAAACACGGAAAAGAATACTCCGTCGACCTTGGAACCTTATTCCGTACTCATCATTCATCAGAAGCGCAAAATCCATCCGCAAATTTCGGACATCATCACAAAGATTGAAGCTGGAGACGCACCCGGGTTTGGCGTATTGAGTGGTAGCGCAGGCGGCATGGGTGGTAGCATGGGAGGCATGGGAGGTGGAATGGGCGGTATGGGTGGTGGCATGGGCGGTATGTTTTAACGGACGACGCGTTAAGCGACGGTTGATTACCGGAGACCGAAGGCATCAGGTCCATCCCATCAGCCGGTCGGCCTTAGCCGCGGTTTGCGTTCATCGGATCCTGGCATGCCACATGATACGAGTTACTCGCTCGATCCGCGGACGGCACTCGGAGGGTGCCCGCTACCATGGATCACCACTACCTTCCGATCGGAATCCTTCTCGAATCCCCCTTCGCGCCTTCGCATGAGGCGGATCCATAGGGTTTATCGCGGGCAAAAACCTCCAAGCTGATGTTGCCTCGAAACGGTGAATCGCAACAATCTCTAGTGGTAACGTGGCATCCATGGTTACCTTGATCTTTTGGTACCAACACCACCACAGCCGACAAAGCAGCACAGATCGCGAACGGATTATGAAAACCAAATGCTTGCAAATCATTTGTGCCTCGACGCTGATCCTGTCAGCCTCACCGGCGGTGTTTGGCCAAGAAGCCCTGAAGGAACTAGAGAATCTTCTTCGGAACAAGCAACCACCTGTCCAACCGAGCAACGCTCCCGAAGCAGGGAACAAAGGTACCGCATCTGGCGACACGCAAACGTCCGACCTCAAGCTATCACCGCCCGATGCGCCAATCCCATCGGAGGAACTGCCAGTTCCTGGTTCGAGCCCGCGGAAAGCTCCTTTGGTAATTACCCCGAGCAAGAAACCGGTACCGTCCAACCCATTTCCGAACGCCACACCTCCATCCAATGCTGTGTCCCAACCACGGACCGCCAATCCAGGTTCCGCGAACAGCGGCACTGAATTGGCAACCGAAAGTGACAGTTACGAAACCATTCCCGGTGGTTATCTCGGATTGACCTTGGAACCAGTTGCTGGCGTTGGGATCGGCCTTTCGGTGGTCGATGTAACCCCTCAGTCTCCAGCTTGGAAAGGAGGCTTTCGGATTGGGGATCGCATCGTTGGGGTCGCAGGACAAGCCGTCACGACGATCGATCAATTCGCAACGGAGATCGAGAAGTTTGCGCCTGGCACACCGATCAAATTTCTTGTTCAGCGCCGGGGTCGCAACACCGCGCTCACCGCGGTCCTTCAAGACCGAACGCTGGCGGGTCAGATCCAAGGCATGGCGTCCGGAACGGCAATTCCACTTCGCCCTCCAGTGCCGTCCCCGTATCTCTCGAATGGCTATCCCTCGACACCGAATCTCTCTACACCGAATCCATCGTCACCGAATCCTTCTACACCCTACCAGCCGATCGGACCAAACGCAGTGGGTGGTGCACCATTCCTTGGCGTGTCGATCACCGACATTTCCGATGCATTTCGAAATCAATTCGGAATCCCTGTCTACCGAGGCGCTGCGGTGGCCGATGTTGTCGTCGGTTCCACGGCCGAACTCGCCGGCATCAAGCCGGGAGATTGCATTGTCGACATCGATGGCAACATGATCCTTCGCGCCCAAGACGTTCCGGAAATTGTGCGCAACTATGCACCGGGGCAAAACATCACCATCAGCTACTTTCGGGGGCAACAACGGTTGACCTCCCAAGTGCCGCTCATTACCAACAACCCAGTCGATCCCGTCCGGCGAATCGGTAACGCTCGCCCCGGTAACGACATCGGGGGCAACAGCATCACTCCGGAGATGCTGACCCCTGAGTATGTCGCGCTGTTGCAAGACGAAGTGATGCGACTGCAGGAAGAGTTGCAACAGACGCAAGTTCGACTGCAAGCCCTCGAATCGCAATTGCAACCGAACGAATCCCGTCGCTGAGCCATCAGCAAACCCCGGGAATTCTCGAGGAATGGCGATTGAAGCCTCAGTTGTCACGGATGTCCAGTGGATCCTCACATCGATCCTACATATCGATCCTACATATCGATCCGTAACATCGATCAACAGAAGATCCGAGCTACCCCATAACTACCGATTGATCGATATCCCTTGCAGGGGCAAGATTCGATAAAAACCGTCGGTAAAGATTTGCTGGGTCGCATTGTTGAACAGCTTGATCGGCCGTGGTGGAACGATGATCAAATCACCATCGCGGAGCCAAATCTCATCCGATGGACTGGGCCGTTTTCCTAAATGACCCGCGCGAACATCGAGGATGGTCGATACCAATCGCCAATCTTCAGCCCGCCGGAATACAACGATCTGACGATTGTTAGCGCCCAGTTTGAGGCCTTCGGCCAGAGCCAGTCCCGCGGTCACCGACGTCGGTGCGGTCAATTCAAACCGACCAGGTCGATTCACTTCGCCGTAGACGAAAATGTTGTGAGGTGCTGGCCTGTTCAACCGGGGCTCCACCTCGATCCCTGCGATCCGATCTGCATACCGAAGATTCACCTCGCGTTTGATCTCTTCGAGAGTCATCCCGAGTGCGTACACACTGCCGATGCGGGGAAGCTGGATGTAACCATCGGGATTCACAAGGATCGTCAGCGATTGCCCGCCGATCCCGAATTGAGGGTTAACGGCGAGTCTCAGATCCTCGAGCGTGGTGTTTACTCGTATCGGTTCCACATTGATCGCAGGGGACTTAATGTATTTCTTAAGGGCTTCTTCTAGGTCCCTACGAAGCTGCGTTGCCGTTTTGTCGGCAGCAGGGAATTGGCCAATGTAAGGAACCGCGATGGTTCCATCGGGCTGAATCGGAATCTTTTCGCGACGCAACGTATCATCGGAAATCGAATTGATGTTGATCTCGTCGCCGACTTGGAAACGATACTCCTCGTGCGTCTTCTTTCGATTGACGATGAACGTAAAAATCAGTTCATCGTTCTGCCGAGCTCGATACAGGAGCATCGCAGGCAAACGGATGGGGCCGATATACTCCCCGTGCTTAAGAGGTTCGAAATCCAATCCCGTCGCGTCCGACCATCGTGCCTCCCCGGGGTGTCGCCCCAGGTTTCCATTCGCGCTGTCGACACCGGTGATGCATGGCCCATAACCACCGGATGTAACTCCGGTCGTCTGCTTCGGAGGACACATCAAAAACGGTTCAGGAATCTCCGCGCGACAACGGTCGCAACTTTGCTGGCGACACCCGCACGTCGTCTCAATCCCGAGATGACTTGCGTCGGTCCAAACGACGGTTTCCTGCTGGTACTGGGGTGCCTGCTGGTACTGGGGAGCCTGCTGGTACTGGGGTGCTTGCTGGAAAAGTTGTTCCTGCCCGCAAGCGAGACTCATATCCCAGGAAACGCCCAGAACAACCGCCACTATGAAAAATCGCGTTTGGCTTGTCATCGGTTAGTCCTATCGAAACACCTTCGGAAACCAACCTTTGCTCGAGACAGTAACCGGACCATTCGGTGCTGGCGCTGTGGAGCTATACCCGGAATTGAATCCTTGCGTCGCATACGCCCCGGTCGAATTCGGAGCGACAGCACCGGCTGTCATGGTCGATGCCATGATCGGCGGTGGACTGTAGCGGGCGAACTCCTCGGGGGAGACCTCCATGATCTCTGGAGTGCGAGGCCCCGCAGGGGATTCCCCTGCCGATAACGAGTCGGCTTGAGCCACGGCATAGTTCACCGATTCGACAGCTCCACGGCGGCGGTACACCTCTGCCAGGTTCCGCCATGCATTGGCCGACGGTTGCGATTCAAGGGAGCTCTTTAGGGCTTGATACGCTTCATCAACCCGATCGAGTTGCAGCAAATTGAAACCGAGCTGGTTCGAGATATGGCTGCGTGCTGGCCCTAAGGTGCTGGCTGCTTGGAAACAAACGGTAGCTTGATTCCTCAACATGATCCCGCGCGGAACGTCTTGTTCGGCTTCACGTTCGTATGTCTTCCCGAGAGCGTAGAGCAAATCAGCCCCCCAAGGATGTCCATCCGTGGCGATCAAGAACGATTGCCTCGCGAAAGCCCGGTAGTGCTGGCCTGCGACCGTAGGGGACATCACTGCAATATCTTTTTCTTTCAGGACCGGGGTCGTATGGTTGTTGATGATCAACCGCAATTGCTTGGCATCGAGCAATACCGAGTCTTCAAAATCCGCGCATTCCTTCACAGCAACCATGGCTTGTTGCAATGCCTTTTCACAAGTCCACTGCTTGCGATGGGTATCGACGGCTCGGACCAATGTGCGCAACCCCTGCATCGCTTCATCGCGGGCGCTAAACACAGCATTGCGCCGCAGCAGTTGATCGCAGTTCTCGAGGCAACGACGAAGCTCCACTTCGACGCTCGACCAGCCTATCGGTGGCTCGATAGGTTCCGGTGATATACCAATCTGATCCCGTGAGGACAGTGTCTCTTGGCTGATTCTGTGAGCCAATGCCAAACGTTCACCAGCACTGGATGTCCATTCCCCCGGACGACGCACCTCAACGCGTGGCAGTGATGTTGGCGGTACCTGCGGCTGGACCGAAGGGACCTGAACTAATGGCTTTGCAACAGGATTGGCATCGTCGAGGAACAATCCCTCCGAGTAACTATCGTGTGGATAGCTTGGGGACGAACCAAGCTGTTCAACCGTTCGTTCGACAGCTGACCCGGTGCCATGGTCGTTTGGATGTGTCGTTTGGGTATCCAAAGCGTTCAATGCATCGACATTCAATGCATCGACATTGGCATCAACCTCGGCATCGATGACCGGTTCCAATGCGACGTCCACCGCCGGGCCACCAATTTCGAGCGTGTTGCGAGACCGCCGGTTAGAGCCCTGTACGGAACTTCGCGACGCACTCGAGTTGGATACCGCACTCGAGTTGGACACCATGTGCGAATCGACCCCAGGAACCGCGAGTTCCCGGTCGGGTAACCCCTGTACGATCCGACGTCGAGGCGATGTGGGTTGCACTGCCGAACGAGCTAGCGCCTGCGAACGCTCTTCGAGGATCTCTTGATCGCCCGTTTCTAAAATGATTCCACCTTCGGGCACGCGGTTCCGATCGACGGATGAATCGATGGAACTAAGCTGGGTCAACGCGTGCCGCGAAGGGATTGAGTTCGATTGCTGGCCGGATTGCAGGTTGGGTGGCTGTAGGGATCGCTCGCCAGAAACAGCGATGGTCGGCTTTTCGTTGGAAACCTCGATGGGGATGGGTCCCAACATCGACACCGCTGCCAATTGCCGAGGCTTGGAAGCGATAGAACTCGCAGGCGTTTGAGGTACGGAATGTTCAACCTTCGACGGGGGTGGGTTCGACGGGGATGGGTTCGACGGGGACGGGAGAGACGCGAATCGAGGTGTAGGAAACGGCTTGCTCCACGGAGATGCAGGCCCCGCACCGAGATCTCGGTCCGATTGGCCGAGCGACACTCCCGCATTCGAGCCGACCAACGATGCAACCAACACCGCTCGAATCGCAATTTTTTTAGGGAGAATCTCCCTGGTTGTTTTGGAACACGCTCTGCGATGCAATCGCATAGACAACTCCGAAAACGGCGACGCAGGGTGGAGAAACTCCACGCCGGAGAGCGCGCCGGTACAGATGGAACAATCGGAACTCCCATCACATGCGATTCAATCATCATGCCCATTAGTGAACGGGGAGCCATCGATACGACCGCACAATGCGAATCTTGAGAAGAGTCAACGCAGCTTAACATCGCCGCCGATGAGCCTTGAAAAACTCTCCACCGACCACTTCCCGGGCTTGGCGGGACGGAGACCCTATGGCACCCTAAAAAATTCCAAGTGCACCCTCCAAAATCCAAGGAAAGAGATCCTTAACGATCCATTGCCCTCAGCAATTCGCCCCTCGCTGCAACTTGCCAGCAACCCAGGGCACCGTTTGAGATTTGGTTGGCAAAAGCTACAATCCTCGTCTATCTAACGAATGCTACCGCACGGCTGCATTAGCCGACTCGATACTGTCGGCTTTCATACTGCCCTTTACCACCCTGTTTTGATTTTTGAAAGTTTCATAACCATGAGTGCTATCCGACGCGTTGCCATTCTTTTTGCAGGGGGACCAGCCCCAGCCGCCAATGCTGTCATATCATCCGCTGCGTTCTCGCTGATCAATGCTGGGGTCGAAGTGATCGGGATCAAGCATGGCTACTCGAACTTGATCGATTTCGACCCATCCAAACCGTTGGAGGAGGGGAAGCACTACATCAAATTCACTTTGGAGACGCTCGAGTTCATGCGGACCGAACCCGGGATCCGTATCGGCACGGCTCGCAGCAATCCGGGTAAAGTAGTCACCAGCCCGGCGGATCTCCACGATGCCGAGAAAACGGCACCGCTGCGACGAGCTTACAACGCACTCCGTTCCCTCAATGTGGATGCATTGATGAGTATCGGTGGCGATGACACGCTTAAGACTGCGAACAAGATGAAGCTCTTTCAGGACACACTACCGGCTTCTGAAAAACGGATGCCTGTCATCCATTTGCCCAAGACCATCGACAACGACTACTCCGGTATCGATTTCACCTTCGGTTACTTTAGTTCGGCCGAGACACTCGCCGGTGAGATTCGAAATCTGAATCGCGACGCGGCTGCCGGACAAGCTTACTTTGTGTGCGAAGCGATGGGTCGATCGGCCGGTTGGCTGGCATATGGCGCAGCCATCGCCGGTGACGCATGCATGGTGTTGAGCGTCGAAGACATCGTCGGGCCTCTGAAGAACACCGAGACGGTGACGCAACCCGACGGATCCACCAAGACGCGGACCGTGATGAACATCGATGCGGTCATCGAAAAGATGGTTGCCATGATGGTCGCTCGCGAAAAGATCGGTCGCAACTATGGAGTGATCGTCATCGCTGAGGGGCTGGCGGAGTACCTGCCGATGTCGCACATCCAAGGGGTCGCGAGGGATGATCACGGTCACATGGCAATCTCGAGCGTCGATATCGGCAAAACGATCGCGAAGCATCTCGCTGAGGCCTACAAAGCCAAGACCGGGAAAACTCGCAAGATCAATGGCCTTCAAATGGGTTATGAGTCTCGATGCTGCGTTCCGACAGCCTTCGACGTTATGCTCGGTTCGCAAATCGGCGTTGGCGCGTACCGTGCATTGATCGAGCAAAATCTGAACGGTGTCATGGTCTCGGTCGGTGGCCAATTCGATGTCAGTTTCGTACCCTTCGAAACCTTGGTCGATCCCAATACGCTGGTCACCAAAGTCCGATTCATCGAAACGAGCAGCGATTTCCATCGACTCGCGAGACTTCTGGAACAACCTACCTAACTCAATCCATCCCACCCTACGTTTTGAAAGACGCTGCAATTCATGCTTGTACATCCCTCCATCCGAAATCCATTTTGCGATTCATGCAATGCCTCATCTAGCAATCGGCGAGACTGGGGATTTTCCGCGACGCCAGGTTGGTCATGGGCAACTTGCCTCAGGCTCTTAGTGCTCATGGTTTGTACTTTCGTTTGCAACGCATTCGTATGCAATGCGGCCGAACCTATCCGGGTATTGCTCGTCACCGGTGGTTGTTGCCACGACTATGACTTCCAAACTCGCTCACTACAAATGGCGGCTAAGGACCAAGGAGTCGCGATCGAATGGACAGTCGTCAACGAAGGGGGCAAAGGAACCAAAGCGATGATCGACTTGTACAGCAAAGCCAATTGGTCCGAAGGCTATGACGTTGTTATCCATAACGAATGCTTTGCCGATACCGACGATGCGGACTACATCCGTCGTATTACCAAACCGCACCACGATGGGGTCAACGCCGTTGTCATCCACTGCGCGATGCATACCTACCGATCCGCAAAAATCGATGATTGGCGAGAGTTCCTAGGCGTCACTAGCCGCCATCACGAGCATCAGAGCAATTATCCGGTGGCCGTTACTGAAAAAGACCATCCGGTGATGAAGGATTTTCCTGCCGATTACAAGACACCGATGGACGAGCTCTACATCGTCGAAAAAGTTTGGCCCAATACCAAAGTCCTAGCGACGACCAAAAGCGAGAAGACCGGCGACGTTCAACCGGTCTTCTGGACCAACCAGTACGGCAAAGGACGCGTCTTTGGGACGACCTATGGTCACTCCAATGACACCTTCGCCGACCCGGTCTTCCTGAAAACCTTGGTTCGCGGCATCGTCTGGGCGAGTGGTAAATAGCCTAACAATGCCCTAACCGCCGAACTGCCTTAGCCTTGCAACGCGCGTGGCAGATTGCAAGCTTTCGGGGAAAGCGGTATTCTCCGAGCAGCAAGTTCGCTTTCGATCGACGTTCTACTACGTAAAACCATCAAAAAACCATGAGTGCTCCCGCAGCTTCCATCGGCCAATTGGCCATCAATACCATCCGAACTTTGAGCATGGACGGGGTTCAAGCCGCCAACAGTGGGCACCCGGGAACACCGATGGCACTGGCCCCGGTCACCTACCAACTCTGGACACAGAACCTCTGCTACGACCCGCACCAACCCCTTTGGGCAAACCGCGATCGATTCGTTTTGTCGTGCGGTCACGCATCCATGCTCATTTATTCGATGATCCACCTGTCAGGGATTCGGGGTGTCGATCATCATGGCAATGTCACCAACAAAGAATCGTTGTCGCTGGACGATCTGAAAAAATTCCGTCAACTCCATAGTCCATGCGCCGGTCACCCCGAACTCGGCTATGCGGCTGGAATCGAGACCACCACGGGGCCGCTGGGCCAAGGAGTCGGGAATGCGGTCGGCATGGCGATCGCATCGAAGCATCTGGGCGCAAAGTACAACAAGCCTGGTTATGAACTGTTCGACTTCGATGTGTATGCACTGTGCAGCGATGGGGATTTGATGGAAGGCGTCGCAGCCGAAGCGGCATCGATCGCGGGGCATATGAAGCTTTCCAACCTCTGCTGGATCTATGACGACAACGGGATCACGATCGAAGGCCATACGGACTTGGCGTTTAGCGAAGGCGTCGCGCAACGCTTTCGCGGTCTTGGGTGGCACACGGTCCATGTGACCGACGCCAACGAACTCGGGAGTTTGCAAGCCGCCTTTGATGAGTTCCGAGCGACCACTGACAAGCCGACCTTGATCATCGTCAATTCCGTGATCGGTTTCGGATCGCCTAACAAAGCCAACTCGCACGGTGCCCACGGTGCCCCTCTAGGTGATGAAGAAATCAAACTCACGAAGAAGAACTACGGCTGGCCGGAGAATGAAAAGTTTCTTGTGCCCGACGGAGTTCGCGAACACTTTTCTAGCACCATGGGCGCTCGCGGCAAAGCCGCCAGCACCGCTTGGGATGCCCTGTTCACCAAGTACGCAAAGGAGTTCCCCAAGGAAGCAGCCGAAGTGCGTGCGATCATCGATCGCAAGCTACCCGCAGGTTGGGACGCTGGCTTGAAACCTTTCCCGGCCGACGCGAAGGGACTCGCGACCCGAGTCAGCAGCGGCAAAGTCCTCAACATGCTCTCTCCGCACATCCCCAACCTGATCGGCGGTTCGGCGGACTTGGCACCATCCACCATGACATTGATCGATGGCCAAGCCGACTTCTCCCATTTGAACTTCGCTGGCCGAAACATGCACTTCGGCATCCGCGAGCATGGGATGGCATCGGTCCTTAACGGGATGAGTTTGTGCGGTTTGCGTCCCTACGGCGCAACCTTTTTTGTGTTCACCGATTACATGCGACCCTCGATGCGGCTCAGCAGCATCATGCACCAACCGGTCCTGTATATCTTGACCCACGATTCCATCGGCCTGGGCGAAGATGGCCCCACCCACCAACCCGTAGAGCATCTCGCTGCATGCCGTGCGATCCCAGGTTTGTACGTGTTCCGCCCCGCAGATGCCAACGAGGTTCTCCACTGCTATCGGGCTGCAATGCAACTCCTCAACCATCCAACGGCGATGGTTCTGTCCCGTCAAAATGTTCCCACAATGGATCCGGCCAAAATCGCCAGCACGGCGGGTGCGGAGAAAGGTGGCTACGTCGTGAGCGATTGCAGCGGCTCCCCCAAAGCTATCCTCATCGGAACCGGGACCGAGTTGCCGTTGTGCCTAAAGGCGCAAGAGACACTCGCCGCAGAAGGCATCCCAGTCCGAGTCGTCAGCATGCCGTGCTTCGAATTGTTCGATGAGCAATCCAAAGAGTATCGGAACCAAGTCCTACCTCCACAGGTAACCCTGCGTCTGGCGTGTGAAGCAGGAATCCGACAAGGCTGGGATAAGTACATCGGGCTCGATGGAGTGTTCGTTGGGATGAGTACCTTCGGTGCTTCCGCTCCCGCAGATCAACTCTACAAGCACTTCAAGATCACTCCAGAACAGATCGTTCTCCAGATCAAGCACGCTCTGGCAAGCTAGTGGCTTGCTTCGCGGGGAGCATGTTCAGCGGGGACGAGGGTACACGAGCGTGATGACATCCACCAGGATGCCGACCACTAACACGAACAACACGACCCAGGCCACGTACCACCACCACGGCTTTGGCGTGGGACGATCCGAGTGTCCGAACTCCTTCTCGAGGAACTCGTCATAGTCAAAGTCATCCTCGTCGGAGTCGTACCCGCCCCACGGTGCCGCATGATGTGATTGACTGCCTCGGGGCCGCTTATCGACATTGGTCCGGTCGCCGGTATCGCCATCATTATCGGTATCACCCTCTAACGGAATACCGAGCTCGACCCCCGAACCATCGAAGCTTCGATCTCGATCCCTAGGAACGTCCCCCAACCCTTCAAACGACTCGGTCCTCCTCATCCGCATCGATGTGGACTCTCCGCACCGATGGCATCGCTCAGCGGTCGTGCGGACACGCTTGCCACAGTGGGGACAATCCATGAATTCGATTTGGTTGGGCATAATCCAATGACCTGGAGGCGGATCAAAATCTACCCGATGTTCGCCCGTTGAGATTTGGAACCAACGGGAGCCCTCGGGCTATTGGTAACGTGGAGGCTATTTTGGGTACTCGTAGTTTTCGTTATCAGGATCGAAATCGATATCGGACAATTCGCAGTTTAGTTGAAGATCTTCATAAGTATACTCTTCGTCGAGCGATGGGGCCCCACCCGGTTTTGATGGCCAAAGATAACTTGCGTAATGAATTGGCAAGTTCTTTTCGACATCGATGTCGATGATGGCACGGAAAAACTCATGAGAAATGCTCCTCCCCTCCCACTCGACCTGCGGTTCCGGATGGGTGACGACGATGCGTTGGCAATCGCGCCCCGCAACTTCGACATGATCGATGATTTCCACCTCACACCCCCCCAGCAGCCGGTCGCGTTCTCCTTTTTCGATCAGTTTTTCGAGCAGCTTCTCAAGGCCAATGTCGCTGATGGGATAGCGGTTTCCAGCCATTGCTAATGGGCTCTTAGGTGCCAATGGGATCCGAGCGAGATTCAGAAAGCCCGTTTCGTGAACGACCATCACGTTGTCGTTGACCCCCTCTCGCCAAATCACCTCACGCCCCTGAAGGGACTTTGGCTCCACGAACTTCAGATAAACTTCCATCAAGCGAGATGGGTTTACAGCGTTCGTGTTGACGGCGGTACCCGCGTCGCTCACCGTTATTCCAGCAGGCCCAGCAGTCCCAGCGGCATGGGCTTCTCGCGGTCGATTCCGCAACTTCAACTCCATCCGATTCACCGCAGCCAACTTGCCCGATATCCGCTCTTGCTTCGTGACTATCGCGCGATAATCCCGGTCGCGCTGTCGATGCTGCACTAGGGCATCTCTGGCGAGTTTCAGCACGGGGTCGAGAGCATGGGACGCAACGGTGCCTTGGGCAGCGGAGTTAGTGGCATCGGAAGGAATCGTGACATGGGTGGCAGATTTGCTACCTCGGCCCTCAGCGGTCAACCATTCTTTCCAAACAGTCCTCGCTGCCAACATCAATAGCCCTGCGACCGCCATTACCGCGATCAATCGTGCAAGCCAAACTCGGTACCTTTGTCGAGCCACGGCTGGACCTCCTGTCGATCGATAGTGCGGGCTATTTGGAACCCAAGTAGTGTTAGGGAAAAATCTCGATGGATGTGATGCATCACCAAACCTAATCGACACAACTGCCGAAATCCTTCCAAGAAGGAGACGGTGACTTCTGGATTTTCTGGGTCGCGAAACGCGATGGTTTGAGTCCCATCGAGCTCGACATAGACCGCCAGCAAACGGGCTGCGGGATCAAATGCCGTGTTGACCCCTTTCAACTCGATAACCCCGCGATCGCGGGCCGCAACCAAAATCGCCTTGGCTTCTGGAGCGAGTTGCTCCGCAGCGGGTGGATTAGCGGCAGGCAATTCCACCATGGCTTGACTGCAAAGTTGAGCCAATGCCACCAATACGGGTGCCCCAGCACCCAGGGCCTCCCAGCTGCCACTCAAGTAATTGTCGACAGGTTGCAGTTTTGACACCGACCGAATCGGTTTGGAATAGTCGTCATCCATTGGCTTCTCTCGATCCATTGGCGTCTCTCGAGGCTGATCCCATAAATTACGCATTGCCCGTGTTTAGAAATCCCTGATAATCCTACACACTTTTGCGGTTCTCGGTCACTCTTTTGCCGTCTTCCGATTTCTCCGTTATCCAAATTTTGTTCTGGAGTTTCCTGCTATGGCCTTAGTTCCTCTTCGTAAAGTTCTCGACCACGCCGCTGAAAATGGATATGGAGTCGCGGCATTCAACGTCAACAACATGGAACAGATCCAGTCGATCATGGAGGCGGCCAAGGAGACGAACTCGCCGGTGATCATCCAAGCTTCCCGCGGGGCTAGGACTTACTCTCAAGACGCATTCCTTCGCCACTTGATGCTGGCAGCAGTCGAACTGTATCCCGAGATCCCAGTGGTCATGCACCAAGACCACGGCAACTCCCCCGCGACTTGCTTGTCCGCGATCGAAAATGGTTTCACCTCGGTGATGATGGACGGCTCGCTCAAAGAAGATGGCAAGACACCTGCATCCTACGAATACAACGTCGATGTAACGAAGAAGGTGGTAGCCTTGGCTCACGCTCGCGGCGTATCGGTCGAAGGGGAACTCGGTTGCTTGGGATCGCTGGAATCCGGGCATGGCGAAGCAGAAGACGGCCATGGTGCTGAAGGTGTCCTCAGCCATGATCAACTGCTTACCGACCCAGATGAAGCGGCCCGCTTCGTCGCAGAAACCGGTGTCGATGCCCTCGCCGTCGCCATCGGAACCAGCCATGGCGCGTACAAGTTCACCCGAAAACCGGACGGTGAAGTCCTCGCGATGTCCCGCATCGAAGAGATCCACAAAAAGATCCCCAACACCCACTTGGTCATGCACGGCAGCAGCTCGGTGCCGCAAGAGTTGCAAGACATCATCAACAAGTACGGCGGACAAATGAAGCAGACATGGGGTGTGCCGGTCGAGGAAATCCAACGTGGCATCAAGAGCGGTGTTCGCAAGATCAACGTCGATACCGATTGCCGTATGGCCATCACCGGCGCCATCCGCAAGGTTCTCTTTGAGAGCCCTGAAAAGTTCGATCCTCGCGATTATCTCAAGCCTGCTCGAACGGCGATGAAAGACGTCTGTGTCGCCAGAATGGTCGCCTTCGGCCAAGCAGGCAACGCGAGCAAAATCAAGTAGAGCAAGATCAAGCAACAACGCAACAAGTTCGCACCATCAAACTATGGATCAAGGCCGCGCGATTCACCTCGTGCGGCCTTCTTCGTCTTCGGTTCTCAATCCGTAGATCGCTCGGACGTTGTTTCCGAGCTCGCTCGTTCGGATGCCTCGGACTCTTCGCGAAGGACCCGATCGATCTCGCCGAGCGAGTAGAGGCGGCCTTGATTGCACCCCGGACACCCTTTAGCTGCTTTTGCCCAATGCTTGGGAGATTCTAGATTGCCTTGCCAGAATGGCCACGTTCGGCACTGCCGTGGCCGATCCTCGTAAACGCTGCAACCACGAGTCTTAGGGTCTAGAAAAATGCAGTCACCGTCGGAGTATTCGACTAGGCTTTGTCGGTGACCCACGCGTCTTACGAATTGACGCTCGAACCGTTCCAGATCGTCGGCCATCCCTAATCGCCGAGCCAATCGCTCAATCTCTTGGTCCGAGACCCAGACGTAACCGCTGCTCGGTCCGCTGCAGCAATTTCCGCAGCTGGTACATTGAAACGATAACCCCCCCGCGTACCAGGCGTTCGGTTCATCCCTACCGGGCTCATCGCTGTGGGTTGGTGGTACCGACGTCATCGACATCCTCAAGCAGTTGCGATGCCCGTTATGGGCGAGTATTACGAGAGAAAATGATTACGGGCGAGAGGGTGAATTGGCCAGCCGCTTGAAGTATGCCTCGATCACCTCGCGATAATGGCTGGGCAAATCTTTCGTAATGCTCTGCAATGCTTCTTGACGTTGGGCGGGAGGGAGATTCCCCCAACCTGAATTGTCGCCGATATCCTTCTCGTCCACATCGCCCGGCCCCTGCGTGCCGCCGGTCTGAGTCTGATCCATCGGCTGGTTTTGTGACTGCTGTGGCTGGTTCTTTTGATTCTGGTTCTTCTGACGCTGCTTTTGTTGCTGTTGCTGCTGTTGTTGCTGCTCGAGCTGGTCGATCATCTTTTCAAGCTTATCGATGATCGCTTGTTCCTGATCACGTACCTTCTTACCTGCGCGGCCCAAGGCCAACCGACGTTCGACATCATTCATCATCCGAGCGATCTCGTCGAGCGAATCCTCCTTCAAAGGCTCGATATCGGTCAACATCATCCGGGCGGTAATCGCATATCGGGTGGGGATTTCGGTCTCCCGTTCTAAGAGTTTTGCAAGCGTCTCCTCACAAGGCTGCTTCAGCAATAAGTGGTGCTGGCAGACAGCAAGACTGAACAGCCATGACGAGGGATCGCTCGTCGCATCGATCGATAACGGTTGCAAATGCTGCATCGCTTCGTCGACAAACTGATGATGGATCAATGCCCGAGCATACGCCAGTTGCAACTCAGGCTTGACCCACGCAGGAATTGCACCATTCGCGATCAACGAACTCAACTGAGCCTCGAGCGAAGCCAGCGTCTCTGAGCTCCAATCGGATCGCAGCATTGCGGAAAACCTAGCGATACCAGGATCGCACATTCCCGCGACTTGCATGACCGCTTCGTGCAACAGAACTCCGCGCTGCGCGATGATCGATGCCGCTTCCTCGCGGGCTTCACGCTGCGTATCCCCAGAGGTCGAAGAATCGATCCATTGCTCCAACTGCCCACGCACCTTCACTGGATCCGGCCAACTCCAACTGG
Source organism: uncultured Pirellula sp. (assembly GCA_903892355.1). Lineage (GTDB taxonomy): Bacteria > Planctomycetota > Planctomycetia > Pirellulales > Pirellulaceae > JBKCUI01. The sequence continues at coordinate 87,620 of CAITIE010000038.1, forward strand.
CTTGCTTGCGCAACTCCTGAGGATCCGACCCGACCGCGCGAATTGCTCGATCCCAACCCTCGATCCCCCAAAGGGCACAGATCGCGCAAGTGGCTCCACGCGCAGCAACCAGCCCCCAGCGAAAACGAGTCTGCCCGCTCCGCTCTGGTAACTTTTCCCGGCATACCGATCTCCGAACCAGCGAATGGGCACCCACGGGAGCCTCCAATCCAGAATAAGCAAAACTGCTAATGATTCCGCCGACATGTTTAGTATACGTGATGTTGGGACGGAAATCGAGCGACCGGGATGTGTCCGGTGGCGTAGGCTTGATTTGGGAATCTACGCAACCTGCCCACCACCAATCCCTTAGGTCAAAAACCCCTCTCCTGGAGGTGTTGTCCAGGAGGATTTCAAGCGGAAGAATCCCGATGCTGCTCACGAGCAGAGCGTTTCGGACATCGGGAAAGGCACCCACCCCTCTTTTGGGTATACCTGTCTATTTTCCGGCTTTCCACGTTGAAGCGCTCGTGAGCCCGAAGCAGACTGAAGTGAGCAGGGACGCGGCAAAGTATCCCGCTGGGGAACTGAAAGGTTCGGTTTTTCCAGCGTTTTTCCACTCGCCAGAGAATAGTCCGTCTCCTGTCATGGCCAACGTCGATCGCGCATACAACCATGTTCGCCAAGAGCTTGCCGAAGTCGGCTTGCTCTCTGATGGATTGTATTTGGATGCGGTTGAACTGGTTGTATCGGGGGACAAGAGCGAAGGGGAGCGGGGGTATGTCTTTGAACAAGTTGGCCACTATGCGAAGTGGGGATATCGGCCTGGGGTGATCTATCTGCCCCGCGATTTACCCCATCAACCTCGCAAGCCTGGCATGACCTTGTGCGATACCATTCGCCATGAATACGCGCATGCTTGGTTCTTTCACGACCCGAGTTTCTTCCGGGACGATTGGTTTGTTCGGACCTTCGGCACGTCCTACAGCAACTGCAACGCGACACCGTACAACACGTGGCGTAGGATCTTGAAACGGAACCCGGAGTACCAAGCGGGCAAGAAGCGATGCCGGTCCGAGAGAGGGCAACTCCGTTATTTCTATGGCCATCTACTCAGCGAGTTCATCACCGATTACGCCACGACCAACGCCAGCGAGGACTTTGCGGAAACCTTCATGTTCTTCCTGAAGTATCGCCGCTCCCTCGACCGTTTTGTGAACCGACCCGGGGTTTACCGCAAGCTGAAATCGGTTGAACGGGCAGTGGCGGTTGCCGGTAAGCGGGTCAAGCAGTTGGCCGAACGCACCTACCGCAGCCGAACAGCCTAATTTGCTGCTCAAACTCGCGACAACGATCGTGGTATTCGGCACGATCCCCAAACCACCGGCTAGCGCCTTGCTGCTCACAAATGCCAGCGACGTTCTTCCACCCCGCACGCAAAGCGTGCAACAAACGTGAGCGACTTTGGCGCTAGCCGTCGGTGTCGCTAAGAACGCTCAAACTCGCGACAACGATCATGGTATTCGGCACGATCCCCAAACCACCGGCTAACGCCTTGCTGCTCACAAATGCCAGTGACGTTCTTCCACCCCGCACGCAAAGCGTGCAACAAACGTGAGCGACTTTGGCGCTAGCCGTCGGTGTCGCTAAGAACGCTCAAACCCGCGACAACGATCATGGTATTCGGCGCGATCCCCAAACCACCCGCTAGCGCCTTGCTGCTCACAAATGCCAGTGACGTTCTTCCACCCCGCACGCAAAGCGTGCAACAAACGTGAGCGACTTTGGCGCTAGCCGTCGGTGTCGCTAAGAACGCTCAAACTCGCGACAACGATCGTGGTATTCGGCACGATCCCCAAACCACCCGCTAGCGCCTTGCTGCTCACAAATACCAGTGACGTTCTTCCACCCCGCACGCAAAGCGTGCAACAAACGTGAGCGACTTTGGCGCTAGCCGTCGGTGTCGCTAAGAACGCTCAAACTCGCGACAACGATCATGGTATTC
>CAITIE010000039.1 GCA_903892355.1 uncultured Pirellula sp.
GTGATGGGGTTTGGGGGAAGGGGGTGAGATTGGTGGTGAACGATTGTCTTAATCGCTTTTGGCTCCTGGCGAGAGCAGTTGAGGACAACTGCTCTACATTGCGAGCCATTGTGGCACGACAGTCCCTGTCGTGAAGGGTTCCGCGATCGCTGTTCGTTAATGCTCGATTGAACCTCGCGCACAGACGCGAAGGAGGCTAGCAACCTGCGACAATGCTTGTTTAGATCGTTCAGCTGGTTTATCCTACACCCGTCCGCGAGACCGTCGAGAGCCTTTTTGCTTGAACTATTGATAGACGAGAAACGATGACGCAAAGTAAATTGATCGATGTTTTCTACGATCCTCAATATACGCTTTCTTCACATCACTTCGAGACAACTCGTAAAGCAAAATGGATAGCGGAATCGCTGAGAGAAGACCCCATACGCGGAATTCGATTTGCGACGCCTGAACCAGTATTGGTATCTGATTTGCTTTTGCTGCATTCCGCTGAGTATATCTCTGCTCTTCAATCAGGATTGCCTATCGAATTAGCCGAGTCTCAAGGGTTTGCATGGGATCAGTATTTACTGCCGATGACGCTTTCAACCACCGGCGGTATGGTTGCCGCCATGATAGCTGCGATCGAGGTTGGGGTGGCAGGTACGCTGTCAACCGGCTTGCATCATGCGAGAAAGGATTCCGGTTGCGGATTTTGTACGATTAACGGACTAGCGCTTGCAGCCAAAAAAGCGTTAACCAAGGGTGTTCAATCAGTACTAATTCTTGATTTAGATGCTCACTGCGGCGGAGGTACTCAAGACTGCATCTCAGGCGACTCAAGGATTTATCAGCTTGATATTTCGGTTGACGGATTCGATCAATACAAACCAAGCAATAATTCGCGTCTAGTCATGGTTGATGACGGATATGATTATCTGACGACTGTTGAGTACGAGCTTGAGAACCTGCTCGATGAGGGACGAAGTTTCGATCTTTGCATCTATAATGCCGGAATGGATCCGTTTGAGTTTTGCACGAACGGTGGCAAAGAAGGAATCTCTATGAGGACTTTGGCACGTCGTGAGGAATTGGTGTTTTCCTGGTGCCGATCTCATAGTATCCCAGTTGCGTTTACGATTGCAGGTGGGTACCTCGGGGGTCGACTTGATCAGTGCGACCTAATTCGATTGCATCGTATGACGGTACAAGCCGCTGCACATGCGTTTTTGGACACCGGCATCTAACAAGCCTAGTAAGCTCAGGCAGCTGACCGTATTTTCTGAGTATTCAACACTGCCGAATATACAATCCAGCGCTGCAAGGCATTTTGGAAGAGCGCGTTCGAGAGCTCGGTCGGCCTCATAAAGCGATGGTCAACATGATGCGAGTTGATTAACTGCAGCAATCTCGCCCTAGCGGGCGAAGAAAAGCATGATCAGTGCTGTGTCGTGAGTGATTCGATCGTGGGCTTTATTGGTCCGTCCGACAAAATTCAATCTCATCCAATCACTGGTTTTGGTACCATCGTGTCCACTTTGAGCGGTCGAGGCGCAACTCGGTTTCTTTCGAGGAGTCTCTGTGGTAAACTGACACCCCAAGGACGAATTCGATACATGGGTTCGAGTTTGGCGGGGCTACGGCGCTGAATCATTACAAAAGCGAAGGGTTCTCTTCATTGAACCCATCAAATCGGGTACCTTGGCGTGGTCTTGGAACGCGGACGGCCCTGGTCTCTTTTTTAAAATTGTAGGACCGAGTCTGCTGCCGTATTCAAATAACCTAATTCATAATGACCTCCGGGCCTTTCCCAAGCTCGGTATTTGATCGCTATCCGAAAATCGAGACCGACAACTGGCTTTATCGCAACGATGTGAAGATCACTGCGCATGACATATGAATTACGCTGGGATTACTACTGGCTACAACGCTACAAGGACCGATCCATGACTGCCCCTTGCTTCGAAAAACTACGGTTAACATTGCTGACATTGCTTGCCGTTGTCTGCTGCTTCTCACCGACGACCGCCTCGGCGCAAGGAAAGCCGCTCAAGGTTTTTATCCTTGCCGGCCAGTCCAACATGGAGGGACATGCGGCGATTAGCACTTTTGACTATATCGGCAAGGATCCGTTTACGGCTCCTATTCTGAAGGAGATGCGCAATCCCGATGGAACGCCACGGGTATGTGACAACGTCTGGATGTCCTATTTGACCGGCCCATATGATGGCAGTGCCAATGGCGAGGGACTTGGGAAATTGACCGCCGGCTTTGGAGAACGTGGAAATCAACCCACCAAGATCAGCGGCAAGATTGGTCCCGAGTTCACCTTCGGAATCTATATGGAGAAAGAACTGCAGGAGCCCATCCTGATTATCAAGACAGCTTGGGGCGGCAGATCACTCAACACCGAATTCCGTCCACCGAGTGCGGGGGCATACAAGCTCCCCATGGAGACACAGGAAGTGTGGGACAAGTATCCCCAGGGTGCCCATGGTGTCCCCAAACTCGAAGACCGCAAGAAATGGCAGGCTGACAAGGATGCAGCGTCGGGAGTGTTTTACCGGATGATGGTCGACCACGTAAAAATGGTCTTGGCAGATCCCGAGCGGGTCTGTCCGGTATATGACGAGAAGGCTGGCTACGAGTTGGCTGGATTCGTATGGCTTCAAGGTTTCAACGACTTGGTCGACGGGCAGACTTACCCCAATGGGAATTACGAGGAATACTCGCGATTGTTGTCACACTTCATTCGCGATGTTCGCAAGGACCTGTCAGCCCCGAAGATGCCGTTTGTGATCGGTGTGCTGGGAGTCGGCGGTGAGAGTGAAAACGAATCATTCCGCAAAGCCATGGCCGCTCCGGCCGACATGCCCGAGTTCAAGGGAAATGTAGTTGCGGTTCACACCGCTCCCTTCTGGGATCATGACATTGCCACCGCAGAGCCCAAAAGGGGCGAGTATGACAGGATCGTCGGCACAGCGCACACCTTGAAAGCGGATGGAACCTTCAACCGCGAATGGAAATGGGAAAGCTACTGGAAGCCGCTTGGCCAGCCACTTCCAGAGGAGCGGATCTGGCGTTTCATAACGGTTGATGCCACTGAGAAGAAGGACACGTTGGAAACCTATGACGCTAGACGATTCCGCGATATCACGCTGCCGACCGGGATGGAGAATTGGCACATGCCCGACTTCGATGATCGCAAATGGACGGAGGGAAAAGCCCCCATCGGAAAGGGGCTCTGGGACCATAGCGGTATTAAATTGGGTAAGTTCCCATCAGCATGGGGAAAGGGCGAATTCCTTTTGATGCGAACGAGTTTTGAAGTGGAAAGCCTCAACTTCGATGCGTATCGAATCGCGGTTTTGGCGAGACAGGGATTCCATGTCTATTTAAACGGACAAAAAATACACACCTACATCTGGTGGCAGGATAAGCCGCAATACGGTTCGATCGTTCTCGGAGAGGAACAGATCAAGCATTTGAAGATCGGGAAGAACGTATTGGCGGTCTATGCGAACGACCAATATGAACGAGACTCCACGGAACATTACGCTGCAGTCGATGTGTGGATTGAGGGTATTACCAAGGCTGACAAAGAGAGGCTCGATCTCGCCCTGGAGGAAGTCCTTTCGCCCAAAGACAGGGAGGCCCTCAAAGGCGCTTCCAATGGGGGGTATCACTATTTTGGCAGTGCGAAGATCTTCGCCCAGATGGGCAAGGCGTTTGCAGAGGCCTTGTGGTCTTTAAGGAAATAGAAGTTGAGTTTTGAGCCGTCAATGGAGAGAAACCTAACCGTGCAGGGAATCATGAAGATTCATGTTGTAGGTTACGCGTGGTAAACGAAGGTATAAATAAAACAAAAAAGTCTACGATGAGAAAATCGCTGATGCTCATGTTTGCGTTGTGCTCGTTGACGCATGCGGCGATGGGGCAAGATGCTAACGCAGGCACCCACCAGAAGCAGTCCCGAGGACCTTTTAAGGTCTTCATCCTCGCCGGGCAGTCCAATATGGAGGGCCAAGGTTCAGTCGATCATAATGGGGAGAAGGATTACAACGGAGGCAAGGGCAATTTGGTCTGGTCGATGAAACATTCGAAGAGTGCCGACAAGATGAAGATACTTAAGAATGAGAAGGGAGAATGGGTTGTTCGAGATGATGTGCAGATATCGTTTAAGGTTGGTGACCAAGTCCTCAAGGGTGGGCTCACGGTGGGGTACACCGGTTATGCCGCCGATGGATCGAAAAGGCACATTGGACCCGAATTAGCGTTCGGTTTTGTTCTGGGCGACTTTTACGAAGAGCCGGTGCTGTTGATCAAGACGGCTTGGGGTGGTAAGAGTCTTTATGAGGATTTCAGGCCGCCAAGTTCTGGTGGTCGGGTTGGTCCCTGCTATACAAAAATGGTTGATGAAATCCGTGCCGCCCTGGCGGATCTCGGGGACCAGAAATACGAGATCGTAGGTTTTTATTGGCAGCAGGGTTGGAATGACATGTGCACCCCACCTGCGATTCCCGAATATGCTCAGAATCTCGTCAATTTGGTCAGCGATCTCCGCAAGGAATTCAAGGCGCCGAACATGCGGGTGGTGGTCGGCCAGCTTGGCAATGGTGGACCGGTGACCGAGGGCGCGATGTTTGATTTCCGGAAGGCGCAGGAAGAAGGCACAAAACAGATCCAGAATGCTTTATTCATTAAGACCACTGATTTCGCCCGACCTGCCGAACTCTCCCCCTGTCCCACGCACGGTCATCATTGGTTCGCTAACGCGGAGAGCTACTTTCTCATCGGCGAATCTGCTGGGGAAGGGATGAGGAGCTTATTGAAGTAAATCCTAGTCAGAAGGATTACAAAATGAATGCATTAATCCAACCAATGAATAGATCGCCACCATTGAGCAATGGTGGAGCATTTGAAGAAAGTCATTCGAATACTAGCGAGTACCTGTAGGACCGAAATAGCAGTTGATTGGTAACTTCGTAGCGGGGCGAAACCAATTCGCGGAGAAGTACCGACTCTGTGTAGGGCTCGCCGTATGCCTTGCTTTCTTGTAGCCATCGAACTCCAAGAGCGAGGTTACTGGGGGGCGATTTTTGGCGGGGCTGTTAAAACGCCTTTGCCATGGTGATATGACCAAGGCATACAACCGATAGCTAGAGATCGAGACGACAATAACCCATTCGCAACGAGTTTAGTATCCCACTAGCTCACCGCCGACGGTAATGAACTTCTATTGGGTAGTGCGAAAATGTTTGCTCCCTTGGGCACTTCGTTTGCTATTGAGGCAAAACCCTAAATCTCGTGTGGCGAGATTTTTTAGTCACTGCACGCGGCAACTAAGGATCAAGCGTTCTATTTGCATTGATGTTGAGCATTGGAATTAAGTGGCCCACTTGGCCGTATTTACAATACGGCCACGAATGTAAAACCCGAAGTGCACCTTTTGTGATGCAGGAAGGCAATCCGAAGGGAGTATTTCGCTACCAATTCCAGCGATTCCAAGTCATGGCCTCACTATCTCGCCAATAGCCTTTTCCAATTTCTAGGCTAGTCACCAACTCCAGCGAGTGGTCGAAACTGAGCATTACCGCGAGTGGAACTAATCTGCAATCGTCTTGATTGACTTGATCTCCAGGACCTGAAAACAGCTCCCATTGGTCAACCTCCCATCGAGTTGCCTCTTTGACCTTTTCACCCTTAATCGCCCGAAGATCTGTCACTGCAAAAGCTTCTTTGGAGACATGGAATGGCCATGGTTCCTCATTCCATCGCCAAATGGGACTGCTCGCGGGCGAAAATGGAATTGCCATTTGCGGGATATCAATTGTGCGGTGGCATTCTTCGGGAAGTATTTGAAAGCATGGTGGCGATTCCGAATGAAGATAAGTTGGAATGGCATTTAGGAACGCTTTCACCCAGCTTTCGTCGACCACTGGAAATTCGAAATTGCCGAAGGAATCGAGAGTATGATCCAGCGGGCGAGTGGGTTTCGTTTCCAGATTGATTCTCGCTAGTCGATCAATGATTATGGCTGCTTCTATCCATTCCTACGGATGATTCTGGGCTGATGATATTGGGAACGTTGGGAACTGTTCGGGTGTGTAGCCTAAGGGGAACTGGTCAAGATTTATAGCTTGATGAAGCGATCACGCGAGGTTCCCGCATGGTTCATTTTCCATGCGTGGATCCTGTTGCCTGCTGGACGCATCATAAAAAGTCACAGCAACTAGCGATGCAGTGAGGCGATAAAAAATCGAAAGGGATCGCGATTGCTGAGCGAGAGCTAGACATAGGGTCCCGTTTCTCAACTACGTTGTGAATGACGCGATGCATGCGTCTCGCCTCCCGCTCCAATATCTAGGTCGATAGCTGCAATCCGAAATTCTTTCGATGGAAGTTACGGAGATACTTCACGAGTTCGGTCACCGAGATGGGAAAGGTTGAGATTGCTCCGAAACCTGAATCATGAACGCGCTAATAACCGAGATGTCTTCACAGCGTTCGATCGCGAATCGAAAGCGCACCGAGACAAATGCTTTACCGTTGAGCCAGCCGACGGACGCTTCACGTATAATGGTGCAAACGCTGCGATGTCTCAATTATTCTTCTAGGTTTTTGTGTTGGATCCCGGGCAACCATCATCAAGGTTTCGGTTCGCAGATTGGTTGTGCTTTGAAATCGACAGCGATTATTGAACAAGCACTGCTGAATCACTGCATGCGCATCCTAGAGGCCGCAGTTCAAGGACTCTCGGATTCGATGCAGGTCTTGATTGGGGCTCACATCGGATTTTCTCAGCAGCAGTTGTGGAAAATCGTGACTGGGTTCACTGCTCCTGAACGTTGGTGAGGATTACTCACTATTTCAGTAAATCGCTTGTAGGCGTTTTTCGGAGTTCCTATACTCGGTTGAGGCAGGCACAGCGCGTTTTCATAGACCAACCCATTCTTTAAGGATGCCTCACATCGTGTCACACCACTTGAAACGCTTTACTTCCAAGCTAAGTCTACTCGGAGCAGAGGGGGCTAAACGCGATCGACCAAGGCGATTGTCAAGGACGAAACGTCTGTTGCGGATGGAGTTCTTAGAAGCAAGAGAATTGCTGGTGTCTGATTGGCAAAATCCACTTTGGGCTTATGACGTTGACGAAGACTCGACATTATCGCCGCTCGATGTTCTGGTCGTGATCAACACGATCAATCAAGCGAACCCGAATTTGGATTTTCGAAATCCGGTTGGCATGAATCCTTATTTGGATGTGGATGGTGATGTGAGTCTATCGCCTCTGGATGTATTGGTGCTCATCAACCGAATCAATCAAGCTCCCGGGAATGTTTCGATATCATCCACGTTGCTCGTGGATACGGGTGCCTCTGTAACGGATAGGATTACGAATAGCCCGATCGTAGTGGGGCAATTCGACGCTAAGTCTGGATTGACCTATACGGCGAAAGCTCGACTTGATCGCGGTCCCGTATTTGATATGCCGATAGGGAACGGAAACCAGCTTAATTTTGATCCACGTACCAATGGCATCGTACCCGATGGTGGACACGCCGCTAAGTTGCTCGTTATGGCGAGTGATGGCACGGTGGGTTCGTCGATCCTATCCTATTCGTTGGATACGACGCCACCTGCCCTGAGTGCTTGGGGGCTCGTTGCCGACGATGATACCGGTGCAAGGAATGATGATGGTATAACACGAATTGCCGATCCGCGGATACAGCTATCTGGAACCGTGGGCGATCGGTATTCAATCAAAATAGACGATGCTATTTTGTTTGATGGGGCCCTCCCTGGAAGTATTGTTCGTCAAACGGGGGGGCTTAATGATGGTGTTCATGCGATTTCGATTTCCGGTTCCGATTTGGCTGGAAATACGGTTGCTGCGACAAGTTCGTTGACCGTGGACACGTTACCACCCACAGGCGTTTCGCTGCGAATCGCTGCCGCAGATGCTCTTGACGCTGCGGGTACGCGCACTGCTGCATCCAAGGTTTTACTTACTGGTGCTGTTGAACCCTTGGTCGACGTTGTTGTAAACAACAACCCAACGCTCGTCGGGCCGACGGGTAGCTTTCAGATACCGAGCGTACCTTTGACACTTGGGGCGAATTTGTTTGGACTACAGGCAAAGGACCTCGCCGGGAATCAGGTTGAGACGACTGTATCGTTGAGTCGCGAAGACCAAACTCAAACGGACACCGTGATCAGTTGGAACGCGGTTGCATTGCGGGCAATTCAGCAGGACGTCACCGATCCACCGGTTGCGACACGAAACCTAGCGATGGTGAGCATCGCGCAATACGATACGCTTGCCGCGATTAGCGGAACACCTGCGTTCCTGATCAAGCACATATCATCTGGAGCATACAGTGCACAAGCTGCTGCGGCTGCTGCCGCGTGGCGTGTATTGACGACCGTCTATCCGGCGCAAAAATCAACTCTTGACGCACAGTTAGAGATGGACTTGAATGCGGTCGCGGACGCGTCTGTCCGCGAAAACTCTCGTTTGCTTGGCGTTGCGATCGCTGACAAAGTTTACGAAGCCCGTCGGAAGGATGGTTCCGATGCGTTTTCGGATTACTCCGGCTCGAATACGATTGGTAAATGGCAAAAGACCGGGCCGATGTTTGACGTTCCGGACGAGCCTCATTGGAAGGATGTGACACCGTTTGCTATTTCATCGCCTGATCAGTTCCGACCGGCTGCGCCTCCAGCCTTAGATTCCGCAGAATATGCATCCGCTTACAACGAGACGAAGAGGCTAGGCAGTCCGACCAGCGTAGACCGGACAGCTGAACAGACGCAGTTGGCTTTATTTTGGGCTGACGGAAAGGGAAGTTATACGCCGCCAGGCCACTGGAACGAGATTGCAGCAACTGTGGCCCAGTTGCAGGGAAATAGTCTCTCTGCGAACGCACTCCTCTTTGCCAAGCTTAACGTAGCATTGGCCGACTCCGCTATCGCATGCTGGGATACTAAGTACGCCTATGAAGCGTGGCGACCTGAGACTGCGATAAAACAAGCCGCCGTTGATGGCAATGACGCGACGGTTGCTGACACTTCGTGGCGGCCGCTGCTGATCTCTCCGCCGCACCCGGAGTATGTTTCGGGGCACTCCTCATTTAGTGCCGCCGCGGCCAAGATTCTCGCCAGCGAGTTTGGTGACAATGTGACCTTCTCCACATCGAGCCCGACACTGTTGAATGTAACAAAGACTTACAACAGCTTTAGCCAAGCGGTAGCCGATGCTGGTCGTAGCCGTATTTATGGCGGCATCCATTTCGAGTTCTCAAACCAGGCTGGCCAAGAAATTGGGCGTAGTGTCGCCGATGTGGTGCTTCAAAGATTTGATGTTAGCCGAGACACCTCGGTTCCATCCGTGGTGAATGCCGCCGTACCTGCGGTTGTGAGTTCCGCGCCCGCGATTGTTGGTCAGTTACTCGACAACGTAGGAGTGGTATCGGCATCGTATGTGTTTGACGGCGGGGCACGCCAGTCCCTTTCGTTCGCAACCGACGGCAGTTTCAACATTCCTTCTACATCTTTTGGGTCGCTGACAGATGGAAAGTACACGATTACGATCTACGCGCGAGACGCAGCTGGCAACGAAAATCCAGGCCATGCGATCTCCTTCACGCTCGATACATTATCGCCCACTATCGAGCTGATCAGCCCCATCGATGGGGACAAGCTCACTGCATCGAGTCGTTTGATCGGCACGGTACAAGGTACCGGCTCAGCGGTGGTGCGTCTCTCGTATAGCTTTGGTGGTAATCCCGCCCATTACATCGCGTTCGACCCGGTTACAGGATCGTTTAACACGACGCTACCCACCGCCAATTTAATGGTAGGTAATCACACGCTCTTGGTGTCGTTCGAAGACTCAGCTGGCAATACGTCGACAATCACACGGTCATTGAATGTCGATGCCTTAGCTCCTTTTGTTATATCGAGCTTCCTGCCGGTGTCTGGCACCAGTGATGTCGGGGTTACTCAACGACCAGAGTTGTTTTTTAGTAGGGCGGTGAACCCGTCGACCGTTACTTCTGATAGTTTCTATGCGACCGACGCGGAGGGCGCGAAGCTACCGATGACCATCGTGACAGCGGACGATGGAATGTATGCTTTCCTCATTCCCACTAGCCCAATGCCTGGGGGGACACGAGTGACCGTAACTATCGATGGCTCTAAGATTCGCGGTTTAGCAGACGGAATATTCTTGGATGCCGATGGTAATGGCACAGGTGGGGGCATCCAGACTTTTTCATTCACGACGGTGAGTTCATCGGTTGTGCCAGGTACGAAGCTTGTAGGTAAGATCGTTGACCCTGGAGCGGACCTCGAGCCGATGACATTTGACGATATTCGTCGTGGCCCCGATGGTGTCATCCATACCGGTGACGATGTGTTTTTGAATCCAATAGTGGGTGCAAAGGTTTGGATACTCGGTCAAGAGAATAACTTCGTTTATTCCGACAGTTCGGGCAATTTTACTCTCAACAATATCCCTGCAGGTCCAGTCAAATTGGCTATCGACGGTCGAACCGCCTCCAACTCGCCGGACGGTGTTTTCTGGCCAGAGATGGTGCTGGCGGTTGATCTTCAGCCGGGCGTCGTTAACACAGTGATGACGGGGCAAGGAACCGTTGAAGAAAGGCTGGCGAACTCCACAACCGGACCTGACGGCGGTGGGCGCGTCGAGGTCTATTTACCTCGGGTGCAGAGCAGCGTCCTTCAGACTGTCGCATCAACGGGCACGACGACCATCACCGTACCAGATCCGACGGCAGCACCCGCCTTGACCCTCGAGCAACGTCAGAGTCTCACTCTTTCTGTCGAAGCCGGAGTGGCGCGTGATGAAGCGGGGCGAGTTATAGAGAATCCTCAAATCGGGATCTCCACGGTTCCACCGGAGTTGGTGCGCGATATGCTTCCACCAGGAGTGACGCAGCATAGTTTCGACATAACGATTCAAGCACCGGGAGTGAGCGTGTTCACGACGCCGCTTCAAATAACATTCCCAAATGTGTTCAACGCTGAGCCGGGCACGAAGCTTTACATCATGAGCTTCGACCACACAACAGGGAAGCTGGTGATCAATGGTACCGGTACTGTATCACCTGATGGAAAGACTGTTGTTTCTGATCCTGATTCAGGAATCCGAGCACCAGGCTGGCACAGCATGCCTCCCCCTGGACCTCGCGGACGTAGCGATATACCTAGGATTTGGAGACGCGGCGGTGGTGGTGGCGGCGGTGGCGGTGGCGGTGGTGGTGGTGGCGGCGGCGGCGGCGGCGGTGGCGGTGGCGGTGGCGGCGGCGGTGGCGGTCCCAATTTCCCACCTCCCCCAGTCATTACTTGGTGGGGCGGCGGAAGCAGTGAGCCGACGGTGCCTCCCAATAAACCAAATCTCAGTTTTGACTTTGGGCCGGTTGGTTCACCGATTGGCGCCGGATATACACCTGTATCTGCTCAATCCATTTTGCAAGACTCGTCGTATTTGTCCTATGGTTGGCAGGGTGGCAATCGGCAAAACACGCTGCCCGCTTCCTCGCAGGTCAATGCGATCACCGGGGACGGCGTTGTTAGCGCTGGGGGCATTTTCGCGGTTAATGTTCCCAACGGTACCTATGACATCGTAGCAACCTTTGGTGATGAACAGGACTCTCGCGAGGCTGGAAACTACTGGATCGAAGGTACTCGACTAGGTAGCGTCAGCACATCTCGAGGGATGCACTACACGCTTGTTCACCGCGTTGAGGTGCATGATGAACAATTGAACTTAGTGCTAGGTACCTCAGAACGTCCCGTCACAATCAATGCCCTCAAGGTGCAATGGCGGAGTGACTACCTGACACCTGATTCCAATGTTGATTTCACGAGCGGTCGCTATCGCATACTGTTTGAAAATCTTGATACTGGATTCGTCATGCGCGATTCGGTGAGGGTGACGGCAGGTAGCCCGCTGTGCATCAATGGCGTAATGCTCGAGCCAAATACGAGATATCGTCAATATGTTTACCACGTCGAATCCAACACGACATCCGTCAGTGAGTTCGTTACCCCCGCTTCAGGCGTCGACTTTGAATTGCCGGAAGTCCCCTTGGGCAATCGAATGGCAGAGGATTCAGATGGTGACGGCTTAGACGATCTTGCTGAGTTCATCGTCGGCACGAACGTTTCGAAGGCAGACTCCGACAATGATGGACTAAGTGATCTCGTCGCCCTTCAATTAGACCAGGACCCATTGGGGGGAAGATTGCTTCCGAATGGAGTCGTTGCATCGCTGCAACTCCCAGGGAACGCAAATGCCATCGATGTGGTCACTAGCCCAACAAACATAAATGAATTCACGGCTTTTGTTGCAACGGAAGCAAGCGGATTGGTAATTGCCGATGTGTCACGTCCCACGACACCCCAGCTTTTAGCGTCACTGGCTTTGCCAGCAACACTGCTAGATGTTTCGGCGGATTCCTCTCGTGGAATAGCAGCCGTAGCTGGAGACGTAGGATTGTTTCTCGTCGACGTCTCTGTTCGCGAGTTTCCAAGTCTCTTCCTGCGGGTTGACCTTCCAGGTGCCGTGACGAACGTGCGCATGCGGGATGGTTTGGCGTATGTCACGCATGGCGGATCTATCTCTGTGGTGGATGCATTGACTGGAGATATCCGTCAGACAGTGACCACTGGAGATGCGGCAGTCTCGGCCATTGCTGTTGATTCTTCAGGTGTTTACACCACAAGCCAAAGTTGGTCCGGTAGTACGCTGCGAGTCTATTCGTTTGCGTCGGACAATAGTCTGGTTGTACGAGGCACTCTGTCGCCTTCCCAGTTGTCGAATCAAAACATCGCAAGCGTCTTTGCTGCTGATGGTATATTGACCTTGGGTGTGGACAACGGATTCAACCAAGGTTTGATGACGGTGGATGTCTCTAATCCTGGCACACCACAGTTGATAAGTGGCGTGGATGATCCTGCTATCGCAGGGAACTCTGTTGTCTTAAACGGCAGCGGGCTCGCTGTGACGGTCGGATTTTCCGGAGGTCGTACTGCGGTCGATGTTGTAAGTCTTTCCGATTTAACCAATACGGGACGATTGCAAACGAGCTACACTCTGACATCGGCGCCTCGAGATGTTAAGCTGGCAAATGGAATGGCTTATGTGGCGGACGGCAATGGGATTGTTGTCGTCAATTATGCAGGGCTAGATGTCGATGGTATCGCGCCGACTGTAGAAATTTCCGCTAATGCTTTGGATGTCGACCCAGCAACCGCTGGGGTCCAAGTGATCGAAGGCCATGCCGTCACAATTTTGCCAAGGGTCTTCGATGATTTCCAAATCAAAGGTCTGGAATTAATCGTCAATGGGTTAATCGTCGCGACAGATACTAGCTACCCGTACGAGTTGCTGACGCGGACTCCATTACTTGCTTCGGGATCCTCCCAGGCATTGATTCAGGTTCGCGCAACAGATACTGGAGGGAACGTCTCACTATCGAATTCTATCACCCTCGATATCGTTGCCGACACATTTGCGCCCGAATTAGCTTCAATCAATATCGTCGATGGGGAAAGTAGGTTTTTCCTGCGATCGGTGGATCTCGCGTTTAACGAACTTCTCGATGTCACTAAACTCGATGTAACTAAGATCAAGCTTGTTCGACCGGGTGATGACGGAGTCTTCGATACATCGGACGATATCCCCACTGGAGTATCGCTCGACGTCCGACGAAATGGGCAAGCATTTAAAATCTATGTTTCACAGGCATTGACCGCCGGAAGCTATCGTCTGACTGTCGATCGTTCGATCATCGTCGACGAGGCTGGAAACCAAATTGGTTCCGACATAGTGCGTAGCTTTACAGTGCGTTCCGCTAGCGACGTGAAGCCCGAGTCTGGTTTCGCAGCGGAACCAACTGCGCCCGCCGCAAATCCAGGACAAGAAATAGAGCTTGGCGTAGCATTCGACGCCCTTACGGCTCGTCTGGATATTAAGGTTGCTGACTCATGGAACGGCGACGTTTCGACACGCACTCTCATGCCGTCTCGAGTGGATGTAGATCGTGGACTGGCTTACTTTATCCTGCCATTCGATGTCGTCACGGGGGATGTAGAGCTTTACTCTACCGACCCATCGCAGACCTCTGATTCTTTCCCTTTGCAGATCATACCAAAAGTCATCAATTCCGAAATTGAGTGGGTCTCATGGGACTCGCAGTCGATGAGCGTATTGCTGTTCGGCTATGGATTCCAGGAAGCTGGGATATCCAAGTATGCCATAGGCTCAGTTCTGATAACTGATACGGGCAACAACGTGGATGTCAACGGTTCGTATGGACCTACTGGGTCTTGGATACCCAACAGTCGTGTTCGCATGACGATTCCACTATCGTCGGATGCGTTTGGAGCGATTACGGCTTCGACGTCCGGTGGCACGAGTGCACCGTTCACACGGACCTTGTCATCGATCGCATCGACGGCGCTGTCGGGTACAGCAGCAGATCCGGCCAAGGCATCGGCCAATGCGGGGCAGGCCGTGACGCTCGTTGGATCTGGATTGGCAAGCGATACGGATGTGTTA
>CAITIE010000040.1 GCA_903892355.1 uncultured Pirellula sp.
ACAAGGCACTTGTCCTCCAGGCCCCTGTGCGTTCAAACTCGATACACCAACCAAAACCGCCATTACAAAAAACACAAATCGAGTACACATATTTCACTCCAGCCAAAAACAAGGAACAGAAAAAACGACTTCACCATTCGAGAGAAATTGAACAGAGCCAAGCTCACGATTTTCAAGGAATTTCTTTGCATCACAGGTCAATGTACAACGAGCTGCATCCTTGTCTGCCGTAACATCGACCGAACATTTTTCGGTCGCTCCGTCCTTGGCTATAACTACAGAATACAGATCGGGACGCTCGACTAGATTTCTTACTAGCGAGCCTCTCAGCATCAGTCGGCAAGTAAATTTGCCTTCATGTTCTCTAAACACTGCTGCTCGCGGAAAAGACTGAACGCGATTAATATATCGTAGCGTTACCGGAACTCCAATTTGCGATGGGACGTGAACTATTTCAAATGCATAGTCCAGTAATCTACCCTCCGATTTCGCTACGCTAATCTCAAGTGAGACCGTTTGATCTGCCTTGCGATTTGATTTCGATATAGATAAAAAATTCGCATTCGGCGGCAGACGAAGTTCGAATTCGCCGAGCTCTACCCCGGAATGCACTGGGGAGACATCCATGTACACGAGGGATTCATCGTCTGATTCCAATTCAATGAGTGGCTTCGAAATCCGAAAGTCGGCGGTGGAACGTCCAGCGATATGAATGGCGAAACGTGCCCTTACGTTGCGGTCAGCGCAATAGATCGACGCCGAAACTCTCCCTAAAGCGCTGGGAACTTTGTACAGCAAGAGAAAATCCCTCGACTGCTTCGAATCAACCTCCAATTTTTCAGGCACCCCTGCTGTGCAACCACAGGATGGCTTGGTCTTCGCGGAGATTGGAAATTCGTATTCATTAGTTAATGAGATCTTTATCGGCACATCACTTCCCGCTAGACGATCACCAATGTCAACAACAAAGTTCTCATCCTCAGTGTTTTTTAACGTGAAACTACTTAGAACCCTTTCACTTTTCGTTGCTTCCCATTTAGTCCGGAATTCTTCAAAACTGACGGCGTGCCCTTCCTGCGCTAAGGAGATATGCGGCCAGAAACATACGAACCAAGAAACAACCACCCAACTAATCAAACCCGGCATGATTACACGTTTTTCGTGTCCTCTGCTACCGATCCTACAAGTCAAATGTTCCAAAGAAGACTGAAGGTTAACGTAGGTTGATGTCAACAGATGCGGGACAGAATTGTTGATTTGACCTGGCGAAATCGGCTCAAATTGATTTTCCAGCGCGGTTGAGTGAGTCCTTACAACGTTCATACTCAATTCCTAATGGCCAAGTTAAAAACGGAAGAAAGTCGATGTTACCGCATTTCGATCGGTGAGGCCTAACTCAAATTTTTTTACTGAAAATCGCACCCGTGGTCAAGCATTTTGCGCATGCCGTAGCAGAAATTGGCAAATTCCTGCAGAAAGTGACGGAATGTTTCGCTGGGCCGAAAGGTTAGTTAAGCGCCACACGCCAGTCGTGCAAAAAGACGGAAGTATGTCTTGGCGATCTTGGCAACTTGGCGGTTAATTGGTTCTGCCGCGAATTGTCCTACTGCTTGGAACGAACCGCCAAGGAGCCAAGAGACCAAGCAGGAAAAGCTCAGCAGGATCTTCGCCCTCCCTGAGATTATTACCGAGCGGAGTAGACAGCTGTGGCAGTGGCTATGCCGACACAGCCGACAAAAGTCTTTGTTTTTGCTGGCTTTTCATTGTTGAGATTGCTGTTAAATCGGCGCTGTGAGAACAGATCTGCGTCGAAGGGTTTTGGAGCTTCTTCGATGCATCGCACAGCGCATGCAATACCTCGTTAGGGAAGAGAATAGGCCCATCAAGGCCCTCATTAGCGCCCTGGAGCGGGAGGCTTGAAGGATGTTCCAGCCTACTACCTTGAGTAACATCGCCATGAACACCGAAGCCTTTCCTCGAACTCGCAATCGCCCTATTGTCTTGGTTCACCGGTAAGTGGAATCGTCTTCGGTTTGGTTAACGCAGTGTGAAAGCATCCAGCTTGGGAATTTCGCCGCATCGTGCGGCGAAGGTTTAACGCTTATTGCCAAAGTCGGAATGGAATGGAGCGGTCCT